>JBAZSU010000003.1:0-471014 GCA_041662325.1 Sulfurimonas sp.
ACTTTTTCTCTAAATAGACTAAGTTTCTTTAAAAAGAGATTAAATTTAAAAAGAATTATCATTAATTTGCATAATTTACTAATAATGTAGGAGTTAAAATGGTTGAACATCATGATTTATTGAGATCGTTTAAAGATAACTGTGGCTTTGGTCTCATTGCAAACATTAAAAACAGAGCATCTCATAAAGTTTTAGATGATGCAGTTACTGCATTAGAGAGAATGATGCACCGCGGTGCAGTTGCAGCGGATGGAAAAACAGGCGATGGAAGCGGATTGTTGCTTTCTATGCCGGAAGAGTTTATCCGAATGGAAGCTTCAAAGAACGGAGTTGAATTGCCTAATCAGTTTGCGGTGGCATCTGTTTTTACAAAAGATAGAGCACATCTGCAAACCATAGAGAAGATTTGTATAAACAATGATTTAAAAATTGTTTTTACTCGTGATGTTCCAGTGGACACGAACGCGCTTGGTGATCAAGCTTTAGCTTCACTGCCAAATATTGTGCAACTCATTATTACTCCAAACTCAATTATGGCAACAAACAGATTTGATGCGCTTTTGTATCTCTCTCGTAAAGAGTGCGAACATTCTCTTGTTAAAGATAGAAATTTTTATATAGCTTCTATGAGCTCAAAAGTTCTTTCATATAAAGGGCTTGTTATGCCTACACATATTAAAGAGTTCTACAAAGACCTTCAAAATGAGAACTTTAAAATCTCATTTTCACTTTTTCACCAAAGATTTTCAACAAATACACTTCCTGAATGGAGACTTGCTCAACCATTTCGTGCAGTTGCCCATAACGGTGAGATTAACTCGGTAGAGGGGAATCGTATTAATGTTGAGATAAAATCTGAGTCTATAAAAAGTGAAGTTTTTACAAGCGAAGAGATAGAGAGAATTTTACCGATTCTTCAACTTAACTCATCTGACAGTGCTTCTGCAGACAACTTTTTTGAGTTTTTAATTGTAAATGGAATGGATTTTTTCAAAGCTGTTCGTGCTGTTATCCCTTCAGCATGGCAAAATGCTCCTCACATGGATCCAGAACTCAGAGCCTTTTATGAGTATCACTCAACTGTTTTTGAAGCGTGGGACGGACCTGCTGCATTCTCTGTAACTGATGGTCGTTATGTAGGCTGCGTGCTTGACCGAAATGGTCTCCGTCCTTCAAAATATATAATTACTAAAGATGATAATCTTCTGATTGCAAGCGAATATGGTGTTGTTGATATTGCAGAAGAAAACATCAAAGAGAGAGGTCGTCTTCAATCGGGCGAGATGCTAGGGCTTGATTTGAAATTTGGAAAAATTCTTAAAAATGAACAGATAAATGATTATCTTAAAAGCTCAAATCCCTATATGAAATGGTTAAATGAGCATATGATTTATCTTCAAGAGCATGTGGAAGAACAATATGTTACTAAATGTGATTTCAATAGAGAAAACTTTATAAAAAGACAGAGATTCTTCAACATTACTCAAGAAGTTGTTGAGCAGGTGATTGAACCGATGCTCGTTGAAGGTAAAGAAGCTGTCGGTTCAATGGGTGATGATACTCCTTTGGCCGCATTTTCAAACAGTCAAAGAGCTTTTTCCGATTACTTTAAACAAAAATTTGCTCAAGTAACAAATCCACCGATTGACCCGATTCGTGAAAAAATTGTAATGAGCTTGAATACAGGTTTTGGTGAAGTTCATAACATTTTAAATGAACATCCATCCCATGCACAACGCCTGAAATCAATTTCACCTATTATTACAAGCGAGAAACTTGAGGTTTTAAAATCTTTTGGAGATAAAAAATCACCTCGTTATCAAGCTTTTTATCACAATACAACATTCTCAACAGCATATAGCGGTACCCTTAAAGAGGCACTTGATAGTTTAGTAGCTCGAGTGATAGATTCTGTTAAAAATGATGGTACAAGGGTTGTGATTTTAGACGATTATGAGTTTAGTGCGACAAACAAAATTATTCCTATGGCTATGGTTGTCGGCCGTCTAAATTTTGCTCTTTTAAAAGCTAAAATTCGTCATCTGGTCTCTATGGTTGCAATAACCGGAGAAGTGACAGATTCGCATAGTGCAGCTGTTTTAATAGGGTATGGAGCAAGTGCTATCTACCCAAATCTGCTTTTTGCAACTGCTATTGATATTCTTGATAAATCAAAAGTTATAAAAATTGATTGCCATGAAGCTCTAAAATCTGTCCATAGCGCTCTCAATGGCGGACTTCTCAAAATCATCTCTAAAATGGGTATTGCAACAATTGCATCCTACCGTAACGCAGGACTTTTTGATGTTCTGGGTCTCAATAAAAGAGTCGTAGGGGAGTGCTTTGAGAGTTCAAACAGCGCTCTTGGCGGACTTGATTATGAAGATATAGATGAAAGAATTACAAAATACCATAAAGAAGCGTTTAACGAAGATGGATTTAATAAAATTTTCCCACTTAACATTGGCGGATATTATAAATTTTATAATGGACAAGAACACCATGATTTCGGTCCTGATGTTATCCATGCTATCCACACGGTTGCAGCGAGCGGAGAGAAAAAAGATTTTGACAGATTAAAAAATTTAATAAATAAAAGAGGTCTGAAATTTATTCGTGACTTCTTTGAACTGAAATCTGACAGAAAACCTATCGATATATCTGAAGTGGAGCCAAAAGAGAAGATATTTAAGAGATTTGCAGCGGCGGCTATGAGTCTTGGTTCAATCTCTCCTGAGGCACATGAGACAATTGCAATGGCGATGAACAGCATAGGTGCACAGTCAAACTCAGGGGAGGGCGGAGAAGATTCTGAAAGATTTGGAACAAATAGAAACTCAAAAATCAAACAGGTTGCATCTGGAAGATTCGGCGTAACTCCGGCATATTTAAGAAGTGCAGAAGAGATTCAGATAAAAGTTGCTCAAGGTGCAAAACCGGGAGAGGGGGGACAACTCTCGGGTCATAAAGTTTCACCTCTTATCGCCAAACTTCGTCATACGGTTCCGGGAGTTACGCTTATTTCACCTCCGCCGCACCATGACATCTATTCAATTGAGGATTTAGCACAACTTATTTTTGATATGAAACAGGTCAATCCAAATGCTAGAGTAGCTGTGAAGCTGGTTTCAACTATTGGTGTCGGAACAATTGCCGCGGGTGTTGCAAAAGCATATGCGGACAAAATTATCATCTCAGGCGGTGATGGCGGAACGGGTGCTGCTCCGCTTACTTCAATAAAATTTGCCGGAAATCCTTGGGAAATTGGTTTAAGTGAAGCACATAACGCACTCAAAGCAAATAACCTTAGAGGTTTGGTTGAGCTTCAAACAGACGGCGGACTCAAATCTGGTTTAGATGTCGTAAAAGCTGCACTTTTGGGTGCTGAGAGTTATGCTTTTGGTACGGGTGTTTTAACAATTGTCGGTTGTAAAATGCTTAGAATTTGCCATGTAAATAAGTGTTCCGTAGGTATCGCAACACAAAATGAGAAACTTCGTAAAGAGTTTTTCAAAGGACATGTGGAGCAGGTTATTAATTACTTTACGCTCTTAGCAGAAGATGTTCGTTCTATTATGGCTGAACTAGGGTTTGCAACGATGGAAGAGATGGTAGGTCGTGTAGATTTGCTTAAAGTTGTTGATGACAAGTTTGCGCAAAAATTTGATTTTTCTGCAATTTTACACCAAGAGAGCGGCGTAAATACACATCAGCAAAAATCAAATCCTCCTTTTGATAATAATGAATTTGAAAAAGATGTTTTAAAAGAGGCTATGAACGCTATTAAGCACCCTGAACATCCTATAAGAATCAGTAGAGAGATTACAAACATTCATAGAAGTTTCGGTGCTTTAGTGAGTGGAGAAATAGCGCACTATTACGGCGATAAAGGTCTAAAAGCAGACACGATTAAAATTAATCTGAGTGGTATTGCAGGTCAGGCTTTGGGCGCATTTTTAATCCCGGGCGTTTCTATCTATCTCAACGGTGTGGCGAACGATTACATCGGTAAAGGGATGCATGGCGGAAAAATCATCATTACCTCTAAAAATGAGGGTGAAGAGTTTAGTGCCGGCGGAAATACATGTCTTTATGGTGCAACAGGCGGTAAACTCTACATCTCTGGAAGTGTAGGAGAGAGATTTGCTGTTCGTAACTCTGGTGCTTTAGCAATAGTTGAGGGTTCTGGAGATAATGCATGTGAGTATATGACAGGCGGAATCGTTGCAATTCTTGGCAAAACAGGTCTCAACTTTGGTGCCGGTATGACAGGCGGAGTAAGTTTTGTTTATGATGCCGACCACAGCTTTGTAGAGAATGTGAATCGTGAGTTGGTTGAAGCTATCCGCATCGATACGGACGAAGGAGCAGATGCGAGACATCTTCTGAAAAAATTGTTAAAAGATTATGTTGTAGAGACAAATAGCGTTAAAGCAAAAGAGTTACTTGCTAACTTCAGAGTAGAGGTGAGAAACTTCTGGCTTATCCGTCCTAAAAACTTAACAAAACTACCTCTTAATCTTGAGAATGGAGACTAATATGAAAGAATTTTTAACAATTGAAAGAGTAGATGCAACTAAAAGATTGGTGGTTGAGAGAACGAGAGATTTTGGTGAAATTTATGAACTGTTTACTCCACATGATGCGAGCGCTCAGAGTGAAAGATGTATCCAGTGCGGTGATCCTTATTGTTTAAACAAATGTCCGCTTCACAACTATATTCCGCAATGGCTGAAATCTATTGCTGAAAAAGATTTGGAGTTTGCATTTAAACTCTCGAATGAACCCTCTCCTTTTCCTGAGGTAATGGGGAGAGTTTGCCCGCATGACAGACTTTGTGAGGGTGATTGCAGTCTCAATGACGGACATGGTGCCATTACCATTGGCTCGATAGAGACACACATTACGGAAGAGGGATTCAAACAAGGTTTTAAACCGGAATTTCCTGGAATTACTACAGGTAAAAAAGTGGCAGTTATAGGAAGCGGACCGGCCGGGTTATCGGCAGCCACTTATCTTCTCCGCTCAGGCATTGCCGTAACCATGTATGAAAGATGCGACCGTGCAGGCGGACTGCTTACTTATGGAATTCCTAACTTCAAACTTGATAAAAAGATAGTTGAGAGACGCGTAAAACTTCTCGAAGAGGCTGGTCTCAAACTGGTTCTCAATTGTGAAGTGGGCAAAGATATTACCTTTGAAGAAATAGCAGATATGCATGATGCAATGTTTATAGGTGTCGGTGCTACAAAGGCTAAAAAAGCCGGTTTATCAGGTGAAAATGCTCCTAACGTTTATGCGGCCATGGATTATTTAACTCAAATTCAGAGAAAAAACTTTAAATTATCGTACGAGAAAAAGTTTGATTTTAAAGATTTAAATGTAGTCGTAATCGGCGGCGGTGATACTGCTATGGATTGTCTCAGAACTGCAAAAAGAGAGGGTGCAAGAAGTGTAACCTGTCTTTATCGCCGTGATGCACACAACATGCCGGGAAGCCAAAAAGAGTACAAAAACGCGATGGAAGAGGGTGTTGATTTTACCTTTTTTGTGTCGCCAAAAGAGATAGTACAAAATGAAAATGGCAAAGCTGTAGGCGTTGAAGTTGTTAAAACAAATCTTGGTGCAAAAGATGAGAGCGGTCGCCAAAAGATGGAAGAGGTTAAAGGAAGTGAATACAGAGTAAATGCAGATGTAATTATAATGTCATTAGGATTTGACCCTGCTGTTCCCTCATTTTTGGCAGAAAACGGGATTGAAACAAACAGCTGGGGCGGAATCATCATAAATGAAGCAACACATGAGACAACAACTGCGGGAATTTACGCCGGCGGAGATTGTTACAGAGGTGCAGATTTGGTTGTGACAGCAGCGTTTGACGGTCGTGAAGCTGCAAGAAGCATAGCAAAATCTTTACTTAAATAGTTAATATTTGATGTTACGCACTAAAACGAATGCGTCCGTTTTAGTGGCAGGGACATCAGTCCCTACAACCCCCTAAAGAAGGAAAGAAAATGAAAAAGTTACTATTTATATCGGTTGCAACTTTACTGTTACTAAATGGATGTGCTACGAGCGGAGTTCCGGAGTATAGCGGTAAAGATTATAATCAGATAAAAAAATTTGATACAGGTGTAGTAGTTGATGCAAAACCTGTAGTAATAACGGATGATGGAACGGGTACTTTCTTGGGTGCTATAATCGGTGGAGTTGTTGGTTCTACGATGGGCCGTGGTGCAGGAAATACATTGGCAACACTTGGCGGAGGCTTGGCTGGTGGATATGCAGGAAGCCAAGTTGCAAAAGCAAATGCTATGGAACTTACGGTTGACTTAGACAATGGCGAACATGTGGTGGTAGTTGCAAAAGGTGTGAATATATTTGCAGGAGACCGTGTGAGAATTGTGAAAGACGGCTCAAAAGTTGCACAAGTTTATAAGATAAATTAATTTTATCAAATTTTAAATATTATTACTAAAAAAACAGAGGTTATTGACATGTTAACATATATTTTTGGTCACACAAATCCAGACTCTGACTCTATTGTCGGGGCGATTTCACTCGCTTATCTCAAAAATCAGTTAGGTGAGGAGTGTATTGCTACGCGTCAAGGCGAAATATCACCTGAAACAGAGTTTATTCTTGATAAATTTGGCGGAACACTTCCTGAACTTAAAACTTCTTATGCTGGAGAGAGCGTTTATTTGGTTGACTTCTCAGATATTGCACAAGCTCCAAAAGATATAAAAGAAGCAACAATTTTGGGTATAGTTGACCACCACAAATTAGGTGATTTAACAACAGATACGCCTTTAGAGTGCTGGATTCGTCCAATCGGATGTACAAATACTATCATCAAAGAGATGTATGATTATCATAAAATCGAAATTCCAAAAGATATAGCCGGAATGATGCTGTGTGCAATTTTGAGTGACACGGTGATTTTTAAATCTCCGACATGTACAAAAGTGGATACGAAAGCCGTAAAAGAGCTGGCTGAAATCTGCGGTATTGAAGATTATAAAGCTCTCGGAATGGAGATGTTTATAGCAAAATCTCAAATTGAAGGCGCTACTGCAAGGGATCTAAATACAAGAGATTACAAAGAGTTTGACATGAACGGTACAAAAGTCGGTATCGGTCAACTTGAGATGATAGATATTTCCGTATTAAATAGCAGAGTAGATGAACTTTTTGAAGATATGAAGCACATGAAGGAAGAGGGCAAACTTCACACAATCGTAATTCTTTTAACAGACATAATGAAAGAGGGTTCACAACTTTTGGTTTTAAGTGATGATATGAGCAAAGTAGAATCAGCATTTAATATAAAAATAGAAAACAACCAAGCATGGCTTGAAGGCGTTTTAAGCCGTAAAAAGCAAGTTATTCCTTTTCTTCAACCACAGTTTTAAACTTTAAATATTTCCATTTCTTATCATCTCCACATGCAAATTTCTTACTTAGGCATGTGGAAAATTCCTTTGCAATTCATTTTAAAATGTTATACAATTAATCTATATCAATAAAATCATGGGTAATAAAATGTACTATCTATTATTATTCAATAGGAAGGTAGATTTCGTGATTATAGATGAATTACAAACAATGAGTGATGGAACTATTTTTGATTTCCTAAAAATACTTGGAGTTGGTTATTCGCAAAAGGTGCTGGCATGAACATATATATAAAAACATTTCTTAAAATAGTTGTCGTCGTGATATTAGTTTTTGAAGTTTTATCGTATCTTCTAACAAAAAAAGTAGATAAGCATTATAGTGATGATGAGCTAAGACAAACTGCACTTTCTAGGAATATGTCAACTGTTCCAACTACATACAAAGAACTTCTAAAGGTTGTAGATAGCCCGGAAAATAGATTAAGTAAAGATAAAATAGAGTTGGGTAAGAATTTGTTTTTTGATAAAACTTTATCTAAAGACAGGGACATAAGCTGTGATACTTGTCACATGATACAACAAGATAACAAAGAAAACAAAACATTCTCAAATATGCTCCTCTCAAAAAATAATGATTCCGCAAAAGATTGTGTCGTATGTCATTTATCCGACCAAAGCGGTACAGACAGGTTAGGGACTGCTATTGGACATAATCAACAAACAAACCCTTTACACCTAAACACACTTAGCATCTTAAACTCTGCATTAGCAAAACATCAAACTTGGAGCGGAGAGGTAAAAAGCGTGGAACAACAAGCCGGCAACTCAATACAAGATCCATATAAGATGAATTTGAGTGCGCAAGATGCGCAGCAGAGATTATCTTTGGATAACTCATATGTTCGAATGTTTGAGAAGGTCTTTAAAGATGAAAAAAATCCAGCAATTCCGACCCTCACTTTTGAAAATTTGCAAAAAGCTATCGGTGCTTATGTCAGAACACTTTTAACTCGCAGTGATTATGACAAATTTTTAGATGGTGATGATAATGCAATAAGCCAAGAGGCAAAAAAAGGTTTGGCAAATTTTATGAATTTTGGCTGTAAAGGGTGCCATACAGGTAAAAGTGTCGGCGGGCAGAGCATACAGAAATTTCCATTGAGAGATTACAATAGCTTTCTTGATTTGACAAACACTTTCAGTGAAAATACGAAGGGAAGAGCTGTTAGCCAAGTTAGTTTTAATTTCAGTATGAGTCATCCCTACCCATTTGAAAATGTTGGTGGGTTTATGGGTAAAAATGGTCAACGTTTATTCAGGGTTCCGATATTAAGAAATGTTACTAAAACATCACCCTATTTTCACAATGGCTCAGTTGCAAAACTGAGAGATGCCGTACATATCATGGCAAAACATCAACTAGGCATGAATCTAACAGATACACAAACAGATGAAATAGTGGCATTCCTGAAAACCTTGGAAGGGGATATTGTAAATTATTCTATTGAAGATGAAGGAAAGTTATGAAAACGAAGCATATAAAAATATATATACTCTTGCTATTTGTAACAGGAGTATTACAATTAGATATTTTAAATATTGATTGGGGCTATTTTAAATATATACAAGCGCTGCATATATTAGGTTCCGTTATCGTAACTCTATTTTTATTAGTGCCGCTGGTCAACATGCATGTATATAAACACATGATTGTTCAAAAAGAAAATTCTATAAACGGCTTATTGTTGGGGATTGTACTTTTTTTAATTACTGTCAGCGGGTTCTATCTCTTTTTGGTAGGAAATCGCGGCGGAGACATGCTTGGAACTTATTCTTTTAATATCCACTTGTATGGTTCATTTTTTCTATTAGTCGCCTTGTTCATGCATACGAAAAAGAGAGTAAACCCAACAATTGCAACAAGTATTACAATCCTATTGATGAGCGCTCTTTTTTATCCAACTCTCTCTTTGAGTGACACTGATAACAAACTTACAAATATGCAACTTGAGAAAGGCGTAGAGAGATACCATATTGAGGATTGGACAAATTCTGCTAAATGTAAATCGTGCCATACCGAAATATTTAACCAATGGGCAGATTCAAATCATAGACACATGGCGGAGACAAATCCATACTACATGGTTATGGAAAACTTAGCCGCACAAGACAAAGGACAAGGGTTCAGAAAATGGTGTATGGGGTGTCACAACCCTAGTGCTGTTACGACCGGGCAGGATAAAACAACGCACACTATGAATGACAACACTATGCCAGATGTTCTTTTTGAGAGCGGTTCTGCAGCTTTAATAGATGATTTGAAAATACATGGCAATGCAAGATTAGAACAGGGAATTTCTTGTTTAACTTGTCATAGAATCACAAAAACCGAGTCAAAAGGAAATAGCTCTTATAGTTTAGATTTAACAAACAGAAAAAAGCATGTTTTTGAAGATAGCAACTCTGAAGTGAACAGGTGGCTTAATGAAAAGTTTATAAATTCAAATCCAAAAGTTCATAAAGAGAGTTATTCGAGTCCTATTTATAAAAAAAGTGCCTATTGTGCCTCTTGTCATGATGAGTTTTTACCCGATAGTAATTTGAGTGTGGTAGCAACTTTTAAAGAGTGGGAAAAATCACCGTTTAATAATCCTAATGATTTGAGTAAGCACAAAAATTGTGTAGATTGCCATATGACAAATTTAAAAGATAACAAATTCTCGCCTTTAAAAGATTCTTCAACAGATGGTGGAAAAATAAAAGAGGATGTGAAAGTTCACTATTTTTCAGGTTCAAACCACTTTTTATCAGGGCTTAAAAATAAAGTGAATGAAGATCAGACAATTCAATTGCTTAAAACATCAGCAAAACTAGATGTTGATATTGAAGACGGTAAAATAAAAGTGGGTGTGAAAAATATAGGGGCTGGACATCATTTACCAACCGGAGTTGCCGATTTTAGAGAGTTGTGGCTCGATATAACACTTAAAGACAAAGATAATAAAGTTGTCTTTGAGAGCGGAAAACTTAAAGATGATAATAATCTAGAGGAGGATGCAAGACCTTTTATGAAAATTTTTGGTGATGAAAATGGCATACCGGTAGGATTGCTTTTTTGGAAATATAAAAAGCTTTTAAGTGATACTAGAATACCGGCAGGAGAGAGAAGGGTAGAGAGCTATGATATAAAAGAGGCTGAGAAATTACAGTACCCATTAACCGCGACTATAAAACTTAACTTTAGAGTCTATCCTCAGTGGGTAACGGATGCCGTAAAACGGGCATATCCGCAGCTTCCGAATCCTCCAGTGGTTGAGTTAAATAAAATAGAAAAAGTGTTTTCAAAATGAACATTTTCCAATTTTAAATTCTAAAATAAAAGATAGAAATGCATTATAAAGATAGATGAATTGTCGGAATTTAATAGGTATGAGTATAGTATTATTTACAACACTACTAAGCTCCGACACAAGCAACATTTAAGGGAATAGAATTTGCTTTAAGTATATTGTATGAAGGCGGTATTGAGATGATTCCTATGTTTGTGAGTAGTTATATTTTTATTTTTGATAAAATTGAAACTTATTGTGATTTTTGTGGTAACAGACTATTTTAGTTTGATAAAAAATAGAATACATAAAATTTTTATGATTCGTGTTTTATGGGCTTTGTGTGCGTCGTTAAAAAAGGTTATAATAATTTCTCTTGTCCAATTCTATACAGAGCGAAATCATACTTCAGCGGGTCTTTTTCATCAAATTTTTTTAATGTTTGCGTAAGTTCCATCGCAGCTTGCAGGTCGTAAGTTTTTCTCTGAAGAAGCCCCAATTTTTGAGACACTTTAAAAGTGTGTGTATCAAGTGGCATAATTAAATCTGCCTTGTCAATTCCACTCCATAGTCCCATGTCAATATTGTCTTCTCGCACCATCCATCGAAGAAACATCATCCATCTCTTTAGTGCCCCGGTACCTTTTGTTTTTATGGTGATTTTTGAGATTAAAAAGTTGTACCCTTGCGTGGCATGGGGATATAAAGACAAGATTGTTTTTATAAGCTCATTTATCCCTTCAATGCTGCTTCTGTTTTTCAGGTATCCGCTCTTAAAAACTTCTTCAAGAGTTGTTATTTCATTTAGCCGTTTGAGTGCTATAAAAAGAGCTACAACGTCTTCACTTTTTTGAAATCTGTAGTAGTGGCTTTTCAAAGCTTCTTTTATCTCTTCATCACTCTTTTGAAGCAAACTGAAATCTAATGAATCCAAAAACTTCACAATTTGTTTTACATTTCCATAAGCAAAAAAGGCACAAATAAGTGAGATTGCAGGGTCTTTGTAACGATGTGCCACCAAAATCGGGTCAAGCTTATCAACGGATATTTCACCGATTTGATTCCGTTTTTTTACTTCTAAATCCAAGAGTTTTTTTATCTCTATATTTTCCACTTAACGGCCTTAATGCAAATTATAGAGCTTCTTCCTCTCGCTTGAACCTGCAATATTGAGCTGTTTTCTGTATTTTGCTATGGTTCTTCTTACCATTATTACTTTGAATTTGTTTTGAATCATGTCTAAAAGTTTCATGTCACTCAGCGGTTTAGAGTGGTTTTCTTTCTTAATTAAATTTACTACAAACTCTTTTATAGCTGCGTTTGATACATCGTCATCTATGGCGGTTGTAAAAAATTCTTTCATGGCAAAAACGCCTCTGTTGCAGGCTATATATTTGTTTGCGATGGCTCTTGAGATGGTGGACGGGTTGTGTCCGAATTCATCTGCCAAGGTTTTAAGAGTCAGAGGCATAATCGCTCCCCCTGTAAAAAACTCATATTGGTATTCAACTATCATAAGTCCGACTTTATAAAGTGTAGCTTTTCTCATGTCAAGGGCATCTACGAGACCTTTTGCCTCTTTAAATTTTTGGGTTACAAACTCATGTTCGACCCCGTAATTTGTATCGATATATATGGTCGGATAGTATTCATCGTTAAGTTTTACTTCGATTTGCTCATCGTCATTAAAAAAAATCATCAAATCTGGGATAACCTGAGCAGATTCTTCTTGGAAATCTATGGAAGGAGGATTTCTGAATGTGCCTATAATTCTCATAACTTCACTAAAATATTTATCGTCAGAGTAACTGTGAATGCCCTGCATATCGTTAATAACTACTACTGCTAAAGGGTAAGCTTCATCGCTTATTTGTGAGTTTTCAAGTTGAAATATAAAGGATTCTGCCAAATCCTTTGCACCGATACCTACCGGTTCAACAAAAGCAAATCTTTTACGAATTTTGTCAAACTCTAAAATATCAATACTGTTTTTTTTGCAAAATGTTTCACTGTTCCCCTCGTAGTAGCCATTTTCATCAAGGTTTGAGATGACAAAGAGTGCAACACTCTGTGAGATAGGAGTAGGAAAGAGCGGCTTGGAGATTTGTTCTTCTAAAACATCATAGAGAGACCTTTTTTGAATAGTAAGCGCTTCTATTTTATCTGTACTTGAGTTGCTCACTTCTCCTGAGATTATCTTTTTTGGAATTCTTTTCTCAAAATCCTCTTCATATCCAGATTCAATCTCTATAAGCGGATTGGATTCCACAAAAGGAGCCATCGCTTCACTTAAATCGCTTAGGCTTGAGTGTAAAATTGGCAGCCAGTTTCGTAGCGTGTTTGATAGTTTATGTTTACTCTCTACGCTTGCGGTCTGTTTTAATCCTGCCATATTCAGTCTTTAGAGCTTAAACTCTTCGCCCAAGTAATGTGTGCGCACATCTGCATTTTGTCCTATTTCATCGCTCGTTCCACATGCCAGAAGCAAGCCAGATTTAATGACATATGCTCTATCACAGACTGCTAAGGTTTCCCGCACATTGTGGTCGGTTATTAAAACACCTATATCATAAGAAACTAACTGCTTTATTACCTTTTGTATATCCATAACTGCGATTGGGTCAACTCCGGCAAAAGGTTCATCAAGCAGCAAAAACTTAGGTTTATTAACTAGTGCTCTTGCAATCTCAACACGACGACGTTCTCCGCCACTCAGACTAATCCCTTTGCGATAGCGAATCGGCTCGATGTTGAACATATCCAGCAGTTCTAATATTCTTGCCTCTTGCGCCTCTTTGCCCTTGATGCCGACCTGTGCAGCTACCATGAGATTGTCTTCAACGCTTAAATCTTTAAAAATAGAGGCTTCTTGCGGAAGATAGCCAATGCCCTTTAATGCTCTCTCATGCAACGGCATATGAGAGAGATTTTCTCCATCAAAAAACACCTCGCCGCTGCTTGCCTCAACCAAACCGCATATCATATAAAATGTAGTGGTCTTTCCAGCTCCGTTTGGTCCCAAAAGTCCTACAACTTCGCCGCTTGAAACTTCTAAGCTAATTCCTTTCACTATCTCTAAATCTTTGATTTTTTTTACTAAATCAACCGCTTTTAATTTATGCATGCTCTATCCTGTACTCTCTTGCGTCATCTGAGATTTTTCTTATCTCAATTTTCAGTGTCTCTATCCCTGCAAAATTGAGTAACTCCAAAAGTTTATCATCGCCCCATTCTATGAAGTGAAGACCCTCTTTTTCTAGCTCTTCTAGCATGCCCAAAGAGATAAAATGTTCTAAGCCATGGTTGTAAATGTCGTAGTGAAAAACTCTATCGCCATAGCAGTGTTGGAGTGAAAAAGTTGGAGAGGTTACATCATCTGTCACACCGAGTCTTTTTGCCATCTCCCGTACAAAGGTAGTTTTTCCTGCTGCTAAATCGCCTTGCAGTATCACCACTCCGTTCATGAAATTTTTGCTTATCTCATCCGTCAGTACATGAAGCTCGTTAAGTGTTAGGTTATAAATCTTCATAATTTATTTGATATCTCTATGATTTGTTTGAGTTTTTCTTTGGCTTTTGCTTTTTTTATAGCTTCGTTCGCCATCTCTAAACCATCCTGAATATCACGAGCTTTGCCATCGACCATTAAAGCAGCAGCCGTGTTTATAAGAACTATATCTCTTTGTGCATCGGTTGCCGTTTCATCAAAAATAGAGTAAAGAATTTTTGCATTCTCTTTTGCATTACCGCCGATTATTGCCTCTATAGGAGCTTTCTTAATACCGTATATCTGCGGGTCAATCTCGAACTCATCCACTTTGCCATTATGGAGTTGTGAAGCATAGGTAATATCGCTGATGCTTATTTCGTCCATGTTTTCACGGGAGCTTACCACCATTGTAGAAGTCGCACCGTTTATCTTCAGTGCCTCTGCCATTTTAGGAACAAAGGATTTGCTAAAAACACCAAGCAGTGATTTTGTAACGCCTGCCGGATTGGAGAGGGGTCCTAAAATATTAAAAATAGTTTTGTCGGGTATCGTTTTTCTTACCGGCATGATAAATTTCATAGCAGGATGGTGATTCTGTGCAAACATAAAGGTAAATCCGCACTCTTCCAAGAGCCTCGCACTCTTTTCTATACTCAAATCTAGTCTCACTCCAAGCTCTTCAAACATATCGGCACTTCCGGATTTTGAAGTAACAGAGCGGCTTCCATGTTTTGCAACAGAGCTTCCGCATGACGCGGCTAAAATTGATACTGTTGAAGAGATGTTAAAACTCCCTATCTTGTCACCGCCTGTTCCTACGATGTCGATGCATTTTAATCGAAGCTCATCCGAGATAGGCAAAGTAATCGCATATGAACGCATTACCTCCGCAGCGGCTGCAATCGAGCCGACGGTAGTCTCTTCGCCCAGAGTCATATGAATCAGAAACTCTCTCATCTGCGCATCACTCATCTCATGTTTAAAGAGTGAAGTAAATAGAACTTTTGCCTCTTCATAACTCATGCAAGCTCCTTGATGTACTCTGATTGAAGAGATTTTGGCGTTGATTTTGCAGTGGGAATCTGCAACACTTCATATTTTTTTACACTCTCTAAAAAGTTGATTGTTATAACACCGCCAACTTCGACATTTTTACTTGCCTTCGCCACAACGCCGTTAATAAGGACAACACCGTTGCTTATCATGTCTTGTGCGACCGAACGTCTTTTTGTAATATTTACTGAATTTAAAAACTTATCTATTCTCATTCTTTGACTTTTATTATTTTAAACGCAAAAATGAGCAGAGCCCATTTTTGCTACGCTAGCCGCTATGGCACTAAAGTTTTTTATAATGTTTGGTGTATTGTAGAGTAATAAAACTGAAAGAAATGTAAGAGTTGGAACATTTTTTGCATGTTTTATCAAAAGAACTTCTTATGTATAAATTCACAACTCAAAGCATGTTTGAGATTATCCGCATCTTGCAAAACAAAATAGACTCAATGAATATAAATGAGATAGTTGAATTTGATGTTTTAAATCCAGATATTGTCACTTCTGTTTATGCTGGCACAACAGTTACATTCGATAATCATTCTTATATTTACAGAGGGTACAAAGCTTGGGTTGAGTTGGCCGAGATATTGCAGTGCAAAATGCTAACCCCCTTAATAAAAAATCAAAATCTTGTCACTATTAAATTTTTTAAACTAAATACCGAAGACTCTTTTCATAAAAGTTTAGATGCAAATATAGAGAAGTACGGCTCTTCCTCAGAGTTCTCACAAATACACAAAAATGAAGAACCGGCTTTTTTAGCCCACTATTTAAGGGCTCTGAAAAATGTTACTATCAACAAGCGATTAAAAATTTTAAATCTTGGAGTAAATAGTGGCGATGAGTTTGAAGTGATACAAAATTACGCCACGAATTTTGATTATATGGAGCTTATCGGCATAGATTACTGCTCCTCCGCCATAGAAGAAGCAAAAAATAAGTTCTTGACATGTAAAAACATTTCATTCATAGTTCATAATATTAATGATTTAGAGAGTTTAAATTTAGGCACTTTTGATTTGATTATCAGCATAGGAACACTTCAAAGTTCAAATTTAGAGTTTAATCCGCTTTTTATGAATATTGTTCAAAACTATCTCAAAAAAGATGGAGCAATGATTTTAGGATTTCCAAACTGTCGTTGGATAGACGGCGAGATGGTCTATGGAGCAAAGGCAAAACATTATCCATTTTCTGAGATGTCAAATCTCTATAAAGATGCCGTTTTTTGTAAAAAGTATCTTCAGCAGAAGAAATTTAGGGTGACGCTTACGGGAAAAGAGTATATTTTTTTAACAGCTACTTCTATACGCAAAGATTAAGAAGCAAATCCGTTACAAAATTTATCTTTTTTAACAACTATCTGTTTCTGTTTCTCTTTTCTCATCGTATCTTTCTCCACAAATATTTTTTTACGGGTCTTAGGGTCCATCTCTGTATAGTACATTACTGCAGAGTAAGTTCCCGGAGTAGGAGTAAATACTTGAGCTTGTTCCGGATTCATGTGCAATTCGTCTTGAGTGAACCTTTTAAGCTCATGCATATCCTTCTCCTCACACCCTGGATGCGCGGCGATTAGATAGTAAGTTAGAAACTGGTTTTTGCCTTCTTCCTTGTTTAATCTGTCATACAACTTTTTAAAGTCAACAAGAGTCTGTTTACCAGGTTTTCCCATAAGTTCAAGGACATGTTGTTCTGTATGCTCAGGCGCTACTTTCATCTGTCCGGATATATGATGTTTTACCATCTCTTTGAGGTATTCGTAACCATGCTTTTTATCTTCAGTTATCAAATCATATCGCACACCTGAAGCTACAAAGGCATGTCTCACACCCTCAACTTCTCTCACTTTACGAAGCAGGTTTATGTTTCTACTATGGTCCACTTTCATAACAGGACACAATCTCTCTGCGTCCACGCATCGCATATGGTCACAAGTTCCTTTTTTAAGCTTCTTATCACACTCGTAGCCATACATATTTGCTGTAGGCCCTCCAACATCAGATATAACGCCTTTATAATCTTTATATTTGTTAAACTCTTTTGCTTCTTTGAGAATGTTATCCTCCGAACGCGTTCGAATTTTTCTGCCTTGATGCACACCAATGGCACAAAAGTTACACTCACCCCAACAGCCATGATGCGTCATTATAGAAAACTTAATAGTCTCTAAACATTTCACTTTTCCATCTTTGGCGTAGTAGGGATGCAACTCTCTCGTAAAAGGAAGATTTGAGTTTGCGTCCATTTCCTCTTCGTTCAGGTAGTCGCATGGCGGATTTTGGATAAGAAATCGGTTGTCGACCGGCTGGCAAAGCCCTTTTGCTGTAATTGGGTCATTGTTGTCATAAAAGAGATCAAAAAGGTCGATGTATTTCTCTTTATCATCTAAACACTCTTGATGGGAGGGCAGTTGATGATATTTCTCTTTTGGCTCTTTTGAAATGTAACAAACACCTCGTATATCCCTATAATCATCTCCACATGCCAAGGCTTGTGTCAGTTCTTCTAGAGCTATTTCGCCCATTCCATAGATAAGAATATCTGCTTTAGAATCAAAAAGTATAGGTTTTTTGAGTTTATTCGACCAATAATCATAGTGCGTAACTCTTCTTAAACTTGCCTCTATTCCGCCTAAAACTATCGGTGCGGTCTCTTTATGGTAGCGTCTGATTAGGTTACAGTAAACGCTCAGGGCACGGTCGGGTCTCTTGTCGTTTTTCCCTCCTGGAGTGTAGTCGTCACTGTTTCTAAACTTTTTTGTCGCCGTGTAGTTACTTACCATGCTATCGACACTTCCACCGCTTACGCCCCAGTAAAGTTTTGGTTCGCCTAAACGAGAAATGTCCATATCGCTGTTTATATCAGGTTGCCCTATCATGCCTACTTTGTAACCCATTCTCTCAAGCATTCGTCCAACCATCGCCACACCGATAAATGGCGAATCTATATACGCATCTCCACTCACTAAAATCACATCACAATAATCCCAACCAAGAGCATCCATTTCCTCTCTTGTTGTGGGTAAAAAATCTTTTTGGCTAAACGTGTGTGTCTCTTTTTGTGCCGGTTGCTTATTTTTGTTTCTTCTACTCACTTTTGTAAACCTTCTTGGCATGTAAAAATTTTATTTGTTTAAAATCGAGCCTTTTTATGTGTATAATAATACTTAATCAAAATTAAAATAAGAGATTACAGATGAATTACCCTTATGAAAATTTAGAAAACTTTACGCTTCCTAGTTTGCTCAATCGTTCCGTTGCCATGTATGAAAAGCAGCCTGCTTTGGCAAAAGTCGGTGAAGAGGCTATGTGTTACGGTAAATTAAACGAAAAAGTTCAAGCGATGGTGCAGTTACTTAAAGAAAACGGTATCTCTAAGGGCGATAAAGTAGTTCTGCTCAGTGAAAATATGCCCAACTGGGGAGTCGCATATTTGAGTATTACCTACTTTGGAGCGATCGTTGTCCCGATACTTGTCGATTTTCACCCCTCGGATGTGCATCATATTCTAAGACATTCAGAAGCAAAAGCCGCATTTGTTTCTGAAAAATATCTCGCTACCATCGAAGAGTCTGCCCAAAACAGTCTAAAACTTGTTATAAAGCTTGATACATTAGAGATTGTGTCTGAACTTAGCAGCAAAGATTACCTCTCTGCCCTTAAACAGAGAACAAGGGAGATGACGCAAAGAATCTCTAACAGTGTCGAGAAACCTCAAGAAGATGATTTGGCGGCTATTATCTACACATCCGGAACAACAGGACACTCAAAAGGTGTTATGCTCTCACACAAAAACCTTGTCACAAATGCACTCTCTGCATACAATAAAGTTACGATAACAAAAGAGGATGTTTTTTTATCTATTCTTCCTTTGGCACATACTTTTGAGTGCACTGCCGGATTTATTGTGCCTATCCTCCATGGGAGCAGCATCTATTATATTGACAAAGTACCTACGCCTAGCGTGCTCTTAAAGGCATTTGAAGTTGTAAAACCTACGATGATGTTTAGCGTTCCCTTGATTATGGAGAAGATTTATAAAAACAAAATTTTGCCTAAATTTACAGGCTCTTTTATTATGAGACTTCTCTATAAAATATCGATTATCAGAAAGATATTAAATAGTATAGCAGGTAAAAAACTTCTCAAATCCTTTGGAGGAAGACTCAGATTTTTTGGCATAGGCGGGGCTGGATTATCGCCATTTGTTGAGCAGTTTTTGATTGAGGCAGGGTTTCCTTATGTCATTGGTTATGGCTTGACCGAGACCTCTCCGCTGATAGCAGGTTCAAAACTGGGTGAAAAGCCAAGATTCAAATCCACAGGAACTCCCTTTGGCGGCGTAAGTATAAAGATAAAAGACAAAGACCCCCAAACGGGCGAGGGGGAGATAGTGGTACAATCCCCGAGTGTCATGCTCGGCTATTACAAAGACGAAGCAAAAACAGCCGAAGTTATGGAGGATGGATGGTTTTTAACCGGAGATTTAGGTTACATGGATGAAGATGGTTTTCTCTACATAAGCGGAAGAAGCAAGAATGTTATCATCGGTGCAGGCGGCGAAAATATCTTTCCGGAGCAGATAGAAGCCATAATCAATCAACAAGAGGCAGTCTTAGACTCACTTGTATTACAGCAAGAGGATAAACTCATCGCCAGAATCCATCTCGATTATGAGCTCTTAGACAAAAAGTTCAGAGCAAATACAAATCCTGATGCGAAGGTAAAAGAGGAGATAAATGCCTTTTTAGAGCAGATGAGAAATGAAGTAAATTCGCAGCTCGCATCTTATTCTAAAATAGTGAAGTTTGTAGAGCAGATAGAACCTTTCGTAAAAACTCCTACGAAAAAGATAAAGAGATATCTATACACAAGTTAGATATCTTTTTATGTGAAAATAATTTTTTATCGACCTGAAAACTGTACAGTAAAGTTTATAATCCATACATTGAGCAATATTTGAGATGAATTTTAAAAGATTTGCTTAAAATAAATAGGGTGATTTTTATTATGATTCGAGTTGTCTTGAAGACCATATTTATGTGGTACCTGCGGGCGGACTCGAACCGCCACAACTTGCGTTAGCGGATTTTGAATCCGAATTACTATCATTTTCATTAATTCTTAAATTGTTTCAAAACCTTTTAAAACTCCCTATTATATGGCTTTTTAAGAGGTGTATAAACTCTTCAAATTGTCAATAAATTGCATTGCTTTTCATTCTTTTTCTTTTTTTGTAGTAAAAACTGTAGTAAAAAAATAGTATCTTTGGTAGAATATTCAAAACCAAACAAAAGAAAAAAAGGCATAGAAAATGGCATTAAGACCAGCAGGCGGAAAATATGAGGGTGTATGGATTAATGAGCTTAAAAATGGTGATATTTCTTTTTACATCAACTACAGAGATGAAACAGGTGCACCAAAAAAAGTTCTAGTTGGCAAAAAAACGGCTTCAAGTGATTTCACAGCAAGAGATGCTTATTCAAAGCTCATAGAAGTCAAATATAAGTTACAGCATGACCAAGAACCAATTATTAAAGGTGCTAGAGTTAATAAAATCAAATTGGATGATATTTGGGATAAATATCTCTTATGGGCTAAGAATAATAAGAAAACATGGGATGATGATCTAAGCAGATATACTAAACATATAAAACCAAGTTTTGGTGATAAGGCGGTTAAGTCATTAAGCTCTTTGGACTTTGAGAATTTAAAGCAAGATTTATATAAAAAAAATCTATCTGCTTCAACTATAAAACATTGTTTAGCCATAGTGAGACAAGTTTTCAACTATGCTATTAAACATGACTTTATAAAAAATATAACTAATCCAGTTGGAGCGGGGCGTGTAAAAATGCCTCAGCTCGATAACACCCGTCTTGCCTTTTTAACAAAAAAACAATCAAAACAGTTGATAGATATACTTTATACTACAAATAAAAATACATATTATTTAGTATTGACACTTTTAATGACTGGGGCACGGTTGAGTGAAGTTACAACATTAACTTGGGCTCATGTCAATTTCAATAATGGAACGATTTTTTTCAAAAAAACAAAAAGAGGTAATGAGCGGCACATAATAATGAGCCCTCAGTTGCTAGAAGCTTTTGAACATTTGAAAATTATAGCGATTGAAAAGAAAAGTGAATATGTAATTACCAGAGAAGATGGGACATTACATAATGAGATGCCACGACACTTTGGAACAGCAGCAGAGGCAATTATAGAGGGTAATGCACAGAAAGACATAAAATACAAAATAACTGCTCACAGCCTCAGACACACTCACGCAAGTTGGTTGGCTGAAAGCGGTCTTGATATTTTGCAAATAAAAGAACAATTAGGACATAAAACGATAGAAATGACGATGCGATATGCTCATTTAATTCCAAATCGAAGATATGAAGCTACTAAAAACCTCAAAATTTAAAAGAATTTGCAAAAAAAAATTATAATCGTACTTTTTTTAAAAATCACAAAAAACAAATATAAAAAATTATAAAGAGTGCCTAAAATAGGTACTCTGTTTTTCAAAAAAAACCTCATTTTAAAAATCATTAAGCTTATCTTAATATGCCCTCATTTATAAATAGCATTTAATAATATAACTGTCAATAAATCCCTATTCTAAGGGCTTTTAGCCCATTGACATTGAAAAATTTAGATGTTAAACTGCCTCTATTAAAACGAAATGAAAGGAAAAAAAAGTGAATGAAAGAGAGATGAAAGTAAAAATACTTTATCAAAAATATGATCGATTTATGCTCGACATAAAAGAAATGGCTGAAGAAATAAAAGTAAGTTACAGCACTATAACTAAAATTTTTCATAAAAAATCAGAAAAAGAAATTGAAGACAATAATTTATTGCCTAAATATATAAAAGTTGGCGAAAGAAGGCTGTGGAATATTTCAGCAATACTTGATTGGATGGAAAACACAGAAAATAAAAAAATTACAATTTAGCGTTAGAAATCTCTTAAATAAATCGCTTTTCTGAGGGGCAGATTAAACAAAGAGACCCTAACTAACCCAAGACCCTAAACAAGAGTAATGAGAGCTGCAATTATACCTCACATACCTTATTTAGTGCCTAAAAAATAGAAGGTACAAAACAATGAGTTTATCTCAAAACAACCGATTAAAAAAAGGTGACGGTGTTCCATACACTCAAATTGCCAATGAAATACTTTTTTCTCGCGACCTTAGCCTCAAAGCAAAAGGACTTTACGCGTTTATGTACGCAAAACCAGATAATTGGAATTTCACAACTCGATCAATGGCTTCTCAATTAAAAGAAGATGCTAAAACAATTCAGAGAATATTGAGAGAGCTTAAAGAAGTGGAATTGACAAGTTATCAAAAACATAGTGACGGTACGGGCACATACACTATATATAGCACTTTTGAGCCAAAAGCCCAAAATGGTACTTTGGCTCAAACCCAAAATCCCATAATGCCTCTAAGGCAAAACGCCTTAAAGGCAAAATGCACCCCAATTAATAACACTGATTCTAATAAAAACAAAGATATTAATAATAACCCTGAGCAGGGTTCAAAAATAAAACTTAATCTAAGTGATGAGGCGGCGGCATTTCGCCAAAAACTACTAACAAGCGGATATGTGGGACACCTTGCCCCTGTAATGGTAGAACAGAGGGAAGAGCAAGCTTATATCGACGAGCAAGGGCGACTATACACTAATAGACGCACAATCAAACAGATAGTTTCATCCACCATAAATGAAATATGGTCCCAACTTCATGAAATAAATGAGTCGAATCGTGCAAAAAAAGATGGCCGTGATGTTATGAGCCAAATTCATATAAACAGAATAGGGGCTTAATCGCCCTTGTAATCTTCATTTAAGTTCTGTTCGCAGGATTTATATGAGGGTGAAACCTTAGGCGAGAGCCTAGACCGTGTTGGTCTGAATGTGCCTCACACAGCTACGGCAGGTGTGGTGGAGTAGAAGCAAAGGGGTGGTCACCAAATAAGCCGTATATTCAAGCCATATATAGGTTTGATTTTGCATTTTTGCATAAAAAAAGTGCAAAACAGAATTTATATAAAAAAAGGAGTGAAATTATGAAAAAAGAGTCAATATTTATCTCTATCGCTGTGTTGTTGCTAACTATATACGTTGTGAATTTAGAGACAACAATTAAACAAGAATTAAATGTTCTTAAAAGTGGTGCAATGCAAAATTTGGCAAGTTCAAAAGAACCGAAAAATACTCAATTAGAGTCAGATATACCATGGGAGCTAGAAATAAAAGAAGGAGAGGGTTATGCAAAAAATATCAATAAATAAACTCTTTATTGCTTTAAGTTCGATATTTTTTGTCTCGTCTGCTTACGCACAAAACAGCAACGATATTGTTAATGATTGGAAGAAACAGGCACAAGGATGGTCTGTTGACAAAGAAAAAGCCGCTAAGAGTAAAATAAACAGTGACTCTACTTCTGCTTCTAAAGGAAAAAGCGTCACCGCTCAAAATGCAAGTGCTGGGCTAGATGCCATTAATAAATATGGTGGGCAATTCGGCGGAAGTCCCGCTGCCATCGAGAAGATAGGAATTGCAACATCGGCCTATAAACTTTATATGAACAATGATTTGCTCGGACAAATATATGGCGAAATATCTGATTATTTGCCGGCAGGCTTTACTTCTGCTACCTCAATTTGCTACACAAAAAAGAAACAAAACGTTGGTGGCGACTTTGCTGACCCTTGTGCTTTAATCCCTGATCTTAATTCTCTTGAAATTTGTAAAAAACTTCCTGAGATAGCTGGTTTTGAAAAAGTATCTGCTGGGGAATTAGGAGACATATTCAACGCAAATAAATACACTGGGGTGGCTAGTTTAGCTGAATACTGCAATAAAAAATTCAACGCTAAAAAAGAAAATCCAAAAGAAAAAACAAGTGTAACAGATAAAGTTATGAATGCCGACCCTGTGGGTGGTATTACAAATAAAAGAAATGAGAGCGAGAATGCACATGTTAAAGATGTTGTAAAAAATAGTGACATCACTTCTGCAAGTAGTATCAATAATATTAAAATCATCAAACCGTTACCAGATGGCTCAACAGTTGAAACCGCGCCATTCGGAGCTATTGCGGGAAGTGAGAAACCTAATGCAGTCGCCGCAAAGAAATATATAAATGATATTGCAACAATAACAGCCCTTGAAGGCGGCACGAAAGCAGATGTGGAGAAGATTTTAATTCTAGTTGCAAAAAATCCTACGCGGATTAATACTACATTCGAAAACGATTTGCAATATGAAATGGCAAAAAAAGTCATTGTTTCAGAAATCGCAAAATCAAACGCACTCGTTGATAATTACTCTGATATTTTAGACAAAGTTGAATCATCAATGAAAAATAAAGCAGGGAAACCTGACGTTGAGACTATTTTAAAAGGTGCAGAAAAAAATTATGCTGATAGGGTTAAAGCTTGGGTTGATGATACGGTGGCATTTAACGAAGCATTCAATATTAAGGGTATCCCTTCTCCTACAAAAGATTATATTAATAACGCCGTAAGAGGCTCTAACAATGAGTTGATTGACCGGATGGCATTGGTTACTCAGATTAAAGAGCAAATCAATCATGAAGCTTTGGAGCTATCTAAGATAATTCGACAGGGCGAGATTAAAAAGAGGGAATTTAGGATTGACTTAAAAAAGACAATTATTGCTTCTACACAATTTGACATGAACGCCGCACGGATTGGGGCTGGGTTAGACCCTTATCCTGAAGGAACAGAGGAAGAAGTTATGGCTGCCATTGCTAAAAAAGTTGCTACTGATGCAATGGCAAAAGAAGCGGCGGATAAGTTGAAGTTGTTAAGTCCGTTTTGAAAATAAAAATAAGGATAAAAAAAATGTTTGAATTTATTCAAAAAATGAAATCCAAAGCTCTCGAAAATCGAACTAAAACCCTCTATATAACTTTAGTTGGGGCGGCTTTGATTTATTTCTTTGTGGGTGGTGGCTCCACTACATACAAAATTAAATCACAAAATACAAGTGCAGAACATGAGCAAAATATACAAAAATGGAAGAGCGATAATTTAAAAAACTCGGCTCAAGAGCTTGGAATACCTATCGTAAAAGGCGCTGTGAGTTATCACAAGCTCATGTTGCAAAACGGGATGAGTTTTCAAGATGTAAGGACAAAAAAAATTACAAAAATTGAAGGTATTCCAGCTGCAGGAATCATGAAAAATGGGTTTTTACATGATGATGGTAATTACTACTTTCTCAACTATGTGGACAGCGTGGGCTCCTACTATAAGATAATCAATGATGAGGGAGTCGCAAAATGAAAAAGATATTTTTATTTTTATTATTTGCTTTTATTTTAAATGCTGATATTGTGCCGGGTTCCAGCGAGACAACAGCATCTCTTCAAGAGTCACCAGCACTGGACACAAGTGTCCAAGATATTCAAAATTGGCAAAAAACCAGCGACGCAAAAATTCAAGAAAACATTAAAAAAACTGTTCAATCAAAGCAAAACATAACTCCGACTTACTTTGAAGAAGTAAAGTTTGTGTCCATGACAACCGTTAAAGACCTTGTTTGCCCGCCATTGACGAGCCAGTGGAAAGATAAAGGGTATGTATCCCGCGTAGATTATATTGATCCAAAACAAGGACAAATACTATGTTCTGTAGTTCATGGTGAAAACGCAAACGCCGCACCCATCGCAAAACAAACTTTTACCAACGAAGCTTTTGTCAAGAAATTTGAAAAATTAAGTATCACATCTGATGGATATACCTCTCATATTGAGGATAATGCTTTAGCTGCAAATGAGTCGTTCAATAAAAATTTGATTTACAAATCCATAGAAAATGCAACTCTAAACGACGATAAAAAGTTAAATTATGTGGATCTGTTAGATGCCATCGCCGGTTTAAATGATTCCATTATTGACATTCAGAAAACAATCGAGTTGCAAAATCTAACCCTACTAAATGGTTATTACTACAGCGTTAATGACTCACCAGCAGGGGTTCTAAAGTCTGAATTATTGCAAACAATCAGAGAAGCAAGTAAGGAATTACTAAACGACAAAGGGCTTGGTAAACTCAACCCTTTCGACTCCCCAGACACGATTAACTATTTAAAAAACGATCCTAAAAAAGCAGAAGCTTTGGCGAATGCCGATACTCTTTTTATGATTAATTGGTTCTTTGACATTGGTCCGACAATGTCTTTTTTGCTCCGGTGGTTAGCTATTACAATTATTGGTTGGAATGTCGTATATTTGGGGTTCAAACTTATTAATGACGAGAAAAAAACAAAAAATAGAGAAGTCCTTTTAAGCGGACTTTTTGTTCTCTTTTTATGGGCTTTTTTTGGGGCAGCTACAGACATTAAGATAGTTGACGAAAAGGGAAAAGAAATATCAATTTCAAAAACAAGAGTGCAACAAGGCATTGCGAGATTATATACGGAAACTAATGCGATTGCTGATGCCCTCGTAAAATCGACCATTACAACCTACTTAAAAAAGTTTCATCAGCAGCACAATGTTTCAGATACAGCTACGGTTCACAAAACTGAGGATGAAATCGTGAGGCTTAAAGAAGAGTTGATCATGCTCAACCAAATCGAAGAGGATGTCTGTTCAAAACAATACAATCTTACGGAGATAAGCAACCAACAGAAAACAAATAATTTAGCCGCAAAACAGTATCTTCCGACCGAAGAGGAAGCTAAAAAACTATTTGTAAATCCTTATCAGACATTATTGAAAGAGGAATATGTAACTAAAAAAACAACCATAACTGGTGATCCTATAGTTAAGATTAACAACGGTGTTTTGAGCCTGAGCGCGTGTTCAAATAATCTTGAAAAAACTCAATTTGTGAAATCAAACATTGCAAAGTATGAAAAGCGGGTAAGTGATTTTAATTCGGTTTCTAATTTAGAATTAAAAACCGCCAAAATCGACCTACTCAACACTACAATGTGGCACATGTACGATGAGTACGGCTACTTTAGTATTGCATTTTTACCCATACTTGAGTCAATCAATAGGGTTTTTGACACATTTGAGAAAAAAGAAAATGAATATAGAGAATTGATTTTTGATTCAAATAATCAGCTCGAAGATTTATCCAAATTCGCCGCAAAAAATGCTTTTCTACTCGCGTTTTTTGATTTGAGCAGTATCCAATCAATCATTAGTAAAATAGCGGCGTTGGTGCCTACTAGCTGGATACCGTTTGTGGGTTCTACTCTCCAGAGCGCAACAGAACTGGCGGCAACTTTAATTTTGGTTGATATTCTGGCGGAGCTAGCACAATCCTTGAAGATAGGTGTTTTTATCGTCCTTGCAATTACTATCCTTATGTTTGCATGGATTCAGAAGCTCACAACCTACTTGATAGCTCCTTTTTCAATTCTTATCGCTTTTTCAAATAATCACCATGAACGAATTGGCGCAATACTTGGCAATGTGATCTATGTCACCATCAAACCTATTCTTTTGATATTTTCAATAGTTTTAGCCTTAATTTCTCTTAGTGTTTTTGACTCGATCTTTGGATTTTTTACGAACGATACGGCTGAAATTATAAGCTCACAACCTGGCTTCTTTTCGTATCTATACAGTGGCTTTTTCATGGGTTTCATGCAAATCATTTTTTATGTTTTGCAGTTTGTAATTATTTATCAATTAATAATCAAACAACCACAAGAATGGACAGAGTGGCTACAGTTTAACATTAAAGATGGAACCACACAAATTGCAGAAATGATTGAATCAAAATTAGAAAAAAAGATGTAAATTAAATACTTAATATGATATAACATATTAAGTATTTATAAAGATTTAAAAGTATATACTACGATATAACAAGATAAGGAGTTAAGATGTTTAGAAAAAAAGTAAGAAAATCTATGTGGATTGATATAGGGGCGTGGGTTTTAGTTCTCTCTATAATTTTTGGATTTTTTACAAAAAACTAAAAAATGAATATCAAAACTGAAAAAAAAGGAGATTTGATTATCGTCAAAGTTGGGGATATAAGTCGGGGTGATTTTCACGATTTACGCGTGGATATCGCTAAAAAAGTACAGAAACAAATTCCTCTCCATTTGTTTGGTTTTCTGTTTCAATCGGTGGGGGTCTGGAGTTTTAGTGTGGCGAAAGATGGCAGTTTTGAGCTGTTTGATAGCGGCGAAAATGGTAGAAATTATCATTTTTTATGGGTTGAATCAATTTTTAATTAAGGAAAAATAAGATGGAAAATAAAAAAGAATTAACGAATAATGGGGTTTGGGTTGTTGCTGGAGTTTGGTTGTTCTTAGCCTTGGTTGCGGGTGTTTTTGTGACATATTTTGAGGAAACATCGCTAAAGGCACAAACTCAAGATCCATTTGCCGAAAATGAAAAATTAGAGACAAGGTTTGCAAAGTTGGAAGCAAGAATTTTAAAATTAGAACTAAATCCACTTGAAAATTGGGAGCTTGAAAATGAAAAAAATATCACGATTTCAAATTAAAAAAAAAGAGCTTGAGTTCTCTCGCGTGGTTGAGTTGTTTTGTCATGGAGAGCAGCAAAAGCCTATTAGCACAGCAGGCTTAAAGCGATTTATGCGAATTAATAAGTTTAAAGTGAGTGAGATTAGTGTCCTACGCTACATAAAATTTAAGGAGTTGAGAAATGGAAAATCAGTTTGAGATGGGGAATCCAAATGATGTGACACCTGATAATGATGTGACACCGCCAGAACTAAAAAAAGAAGAGCCGAAGCCTATGATTAGAGAGTCACCGGCTCCAACTCCAACCGCCACTCGAAGCAGTAAGGTAGAAATAACCACAAAAAACTTAGATGAATTTCTTGCCGATGTTAGCCGTTTGAGTGAGATTTTGATTCAAACTCACGAATCACTAAAAAGCATAGAGAAGTCCACCGCAGTGGTTCAAAAATTACAGTCAATAGCGGACATGGACTTGAAGGAATTTAAAAATAAGTTTGAGGATATGGTCGTAAATCTAGACCTCAATCAACACGCAAAAGAGGCTGTTCAAGCGGCTTTAATGCCTTTAACAAAGGAGTACCACGATTCATCGGTTCAATTAAAAAACCTCATTTTTGAGCTTGAGGGGCGAATTTTACCGCCAGAGAAAAAGAGTTTTAATTTCAAATCCCTATTTGTGATTGTTGGTTTGGTGCTTGTGCTCGGTGTGGGTGGGTTTGCTTGGTTTAGTACTCAAAAAAGCGGGGGTGGTGAGGTTCAAAATACGGTTTCTTTTATTATTGAAAATGGCGGTTCGGTTGTGAGATCGGATGGCAAAGAGATAACAGCGAAATCGCAAATCGCTGTAAAAAATGCAGTTTTGAAAAACGGGTTTTACTACTTTAAGCATAAAGATACGGAGTTTAAAATTCCTGCAAATAGTATTTATTTGAATTTTAATCAAGGATGAGGAGATGACGGCGGAGCAGTTGAAAGCGTTAGAAGAGTTTAAGTCGGAGCATAAACCTAAAAATTTGATTTATCTTTTTAGAGATGAGATTTTTGAACTGCAAAATTCGGGATATTCAATTTCTCAAATTATGCAATACCTTAATCTCACTTATCAATTTAAGACAAGTAAGAGAAGTTTGTCAAGAATTTTGGCAACTAAGAAAACTATTACAGTTGAAGAAGATATCGCTCGCGAAGAGCCAATAATAGAAGATGTTGCAAAATCAAGAGCAGCGGCATTTTTCACAAATAAAACTAAGGAAGTGTAAAATGATTTATGTAGTAGTAAGTAACAAAGGCGGAGTTGGTAAAAGCCTTCTCTCACATAATATATTCAGTTTGCTAGTAGGTGATAATTTTGAACTAATCGAAATTGACAATAATAATGACACATCAAAAACATTTTTTAATAGTGAACTGTTAAGAGATAAAACTCGAACTGTGAGGGTTAAAGATGCGGATGATGTACTAGATGATGTATTTTTTGAAGCAATGGCTAATCAAAAAAATGTAATCGTGGATGGTGGTGGTGGTGATGATACAAATCGACTCTTGGAGATGTTGGCAGAACAACCACAAGAAAATATTAAATACATTATCCCAACTGTAGTGGGAAGTGATGATATTAATGTTTTAAGCACTTATGAGCGAATTTCAAATAAGAAAAATGTACTTTTCGTTTTGAATGGCTATCACGAAAAAGAGAATATTAAAGATGAGTTTATGTATTTTTTCGGGGACGATGATTTAGAGGTCAAAGGTGTTGTTGGCAAAATAAAAGAGAAAATTAAATTTATAAAAATTCCATTTTCCAATCTTTATAAGGTGGCACAACTTAGCTACAACATGACTATTTATGACCTTGCCAACCTGTCAAAAGATTTAGATCCGGCAGAAGCAGCAAAAATATTTTTGGCAGAATCTGGCGGGGATAAATTGATTTATAGAGGACTGTATAAGCGATATAAAACATCTTTGAGAGCTCAAAAGCTTTTAAAAGAGATAAAAGACAATTTGGCGGAATTGGTTTAGTCTTTGGCGGATTTTGTCATAAGAGTGGCGGAAGTTTGGCGGATTTCGTCACGGAAGTGGCGGAAGTTGTAAAAATTTGGCGGAAAATGTCACGAGAGTGGCGGATTTCATCACGAGAGTGGCGGAAAATGAGATTTTTTCTTTTTTTTTGGGGTTCAAGGGGCGTAGCCATTTGCAAGGAGGGTCAGTCGGGTACCGTACTGCTTCCTTGCTGTGTTTAAAACTTTAAACACGATTAGGCGCATATACGCCAACTACCCGCCATTAATCCGCCATTTTACTTTTTAGAAAAGGCATAAAATGGACTACTTAACAAAAAGGATTTCGGCTCGCTGTTCAGAGTCGGAGTATCAAGAATTTTTAAAAAAATGTGAAATCGCAAAAATGACAAGAGCAGAATTCACGCGAAAAATGATTTTTTCATCAACAGTGAAAGAGTTAGATAAAGTCTATCAAAAAAAAATATTATTTCTTCTCTACAACATTTCAAATAATGTCAATCAGATTGCGTATTACGCTAACATTGAAAAGTCTTTGGATGAAAAAATTCTCAAAAATTTATCCTCAATTTTAGAATTCACCAATTCAATTAAGGCTTAAAAAAATGTTGATTGAATATACAGATGGAAAAAAAGGGATTTTTGAATATCTTCAGTTTGGTCGAAAACAAGGGCGTGAGTTTACGCGTTCGGAGATGGATACACGCGTAACACTTCTTGGTGATCTAAATATAAGCGATAGAATTCTCAAAAATACAAAGTTTGGATACAAGCACATCACTTTAAGTTTTAAAGAGGATTTTGTAAGCCGTGAAGATTGTCAAAAGCTTGTTGATGAATATATGAAATTTTTAATGCACGGGTATCGAAAAGAAGAATACTCGGCATACGCTGAAATCCACTATCCAAAACTAAAAAGCTACACCAAAGACGGTGAGCTTGTAATCCGCAAACCTCACATTCACTTAGTAATCTCAAAAACAAATCTTTTAACGGGTAAGTTGCTCCGCCCTCTAGGTTATGTGAAACAAAATATAGATTTCACCGACGCGTTTCAAGAAAAATTCAATATCGAAAACGGCTTCGCTTCTCCAAAAGATAACCGACAAAATCGATTCAAAAAAAACAATGATTTAAAGCAAGACATCCTCGATTTAATTCTTGATAAAGATATTAACTCGTTTGCTGATTTTCAAAAAGAGTTAAATGGTTTTGGTTCTGTAAAAATATCCAACGAAGGGAAAAAAGTTGGTGAATATTTATCTGTTAAAGAGTCTCACCATACTAAACACGCGCGTTTAAAAGAGTTTGTGTTTTCTCGTCAATTTATTGAAAATTATTCAAAAGAAGAGAAAATTGAATTTTTAGCACCTAAAGAAGTTGGAAAGTTAATTGAAAAGGGACCAGTTCAACTGTTGCCTCCAGAAAACAAATATAACAAGGATTTGAAATATTGGTTTGATGTTCGCGCGCTTGAGGTTAAGTACATTAACCAATCGACTAAGTTTTATAAAAATGAGTACAAACACTACACCAAAGAGCAAAGAATGGATCATTTAGAAAAACTCCAAACTGTTTTCTATCAAAAAAATGAGATGGATTTTTCGGAGTTTGAAAATCAAAAGCAAGATTTTAATTTTAAACCTGAATTTATTCCCATTAGCGGTGGGTTTGAAAGCGTTGTATTTCAAAAATTAGCAGATATAGAAAATGAAAAATTTTATAAATCTAAGCAATTTGTAATGGATATGTCAATGGATATGTCAAAGGTTTTTAGAGTTTTAAAATCACAACAAGGAGTTTTAGCATCAAAATATCAAGTCATTAATAATCAAATAGTCGCTGGAAACAGTCAAATCGAATTAAAACCTTTTCTGAAAGACCACATGCACTTCCACGAAGCAGACATAAACGCATTAGAATTTGGGGTTAAAAAACTAGAAAAAGGAACTTTAATTATGAAAATAGACAAAATTGAAATAGACAGGATATTTGCTCAAGAGCAGATAGCTAATCGCGGAAGTGATAAGACATCAGAAGCCTTTTTAAATATCGCTATGGTGAAATATAACGGCGTCAGTTTGGGAAGTCTTGAAGTTTGGAAAGAAAGCCAAATTGAAAAGAATAAAAATGTAGATGTTGAAATTTACGATAAATTCATCCAAAAAGCTATTAAGAACGCGGAGCGATTGAAAGATGCTCATTTATTACAAGAGCTCACACCCGGTAATTTTATTTTTACGAGTGAAGCTGCAAAAGAACAGGTTTTTTCTAATTATGAAAACACCTCTAAAATTGTAGATAATCAGCAACAAAATAGTCAAGCACAAACAGAGAGAAATGATATAAAAGTAGCAGCAGTCGCACCTATTAATATTAAAGCAAAGGAAGCATTTAATCCGGTAGCCGTCAATGTCAATATTGCGTCAATTGGTGATAAGGTTGATTATTATCAAATAGGCTCTCAAGATGTAGCGGGGCGTTTTAGCGGGATAATTCACGATAAAGCAAGTGAGCACGATACGGCGCGGGCTTATGTCGTGAATGACAAAGTGGTGAGCATAGAAGAGTTTCGAAAATCAAATTTTGATTTATTTAAAACTATTGAGTCGAAGCAAAATGAACTTTTCACAGTGAAACGAATTGAGCGATTCAATTCAGTTCTGAGAACCGACACAATCAGCGAAAATGTATCTCTCACTAGAACAGGCACAGTTTACGCAAACAGTAGGTTTAATCTTAACAATGACTTGAAACCTATTGAGATGGGTATCACTAAATTCGATAAAAAATTAGATAAAAATTTCTTTATCTTAGCACGCGATTTCATCACTGCGAAGGAATTTCGTGACAATGTAAAAGTGAAATTACACGAACTCAAGGAAGCTATAAAAACATACATCACCAGCAAACCAGAGTTGGCAGCTTCAAATCTAATTATGGCAGCGGAATTGAGAGAACTCAAGCAAGAGCTTGAAAGTGTGAAGACATATCAAGCAGCGCAAGAGTTGGTTCAAAAACATAAAAGAGAAGATAAGGCTCAAGAGCAGATACAAGAGCAACAAGAGAAAAAAGAAGATGAGCCAAAGCTAACACTTGGCGCGATTATTTCAAGAGCTAGAGGCGCCTATGATAGATTTGAGAGCTTGCAGGATAAAGTCGAATTGGCTAAAGACTTGGAAGAGATAAGAGCAAAAATTGAGCCGGCGCAGATTGAAGATTTGGGCGATATTGTGGAGCTTTTTCAAAATGAAAAAGAGGGAAATATTGGAGAGGAGATCGTGTCTGAGCTGATAAAAAATGAGAACTTAGCAGATATTACTACTGCAAATATTATGTCAGATCATGGCATGGGAATCACTATAGATGGGATTCAAAAAATGACAAACATCATTAAAGACACTTTTCAAATGGCACAAACTCAAGAGCTAGATTTTAATAAGTTACTAAATGAGGTTGTTTCACATTTAGCGAAAAAAGAGAAAGAGAAGATTCAAGGGCAAAGTGAAGGGCAAGAGCGTTAGTTTTTTTATCTTCAATAATATACTTAATATGTTACATCGTATTAAGTATATACAAAGATTAAAAAGTATATACTACGATATAACAAATAAAGGATATAAAAAATGGAAACAACAGTTAATAAAATGCTAAGAATAGTTAGAGGTGACACGGGCGGGAGTTTAATTTATGCTGAAATGTTGTTAAGTCTTTTAAATAGAGGGCATAAGGTAAATATTGCGAGATGGTCGAACAAGGCAGATAGAGACGATTTTGAGGCAATTATCCAGTTTATGATTAATTTTAATAATTATAAAACTTTTGAAGAATACGAAAAACTTGTTTTTCCACATCTTAAAGAGCTTGAAAAATATGTTGCAACAGGTGGTGAAAGATGAAAAATTTAGTAACAATGGATATTAAAGAGCTGTTGATAATTCAAGATAAAATCGCGTGGATTTTAGAAAATGATATTTTCATGGTGGTGGCTAAAATTAATGAGCTTGAACGAGATTTTAAAGCCAAAATGCTTCTGTTTGATTCAATCTTAATTTTAAAAAGAATTAAAGAATTGGGTTATTTAGTAGTTTGTCACGAGCAAGTCGAAAATGATCTAATTAGTATTTTCCGTGAGAGACAAAAAATTAATGGGCATTTCTATGGATTTGAATTTTCTAAGAAAAATGGATTAAAAAAGATTTGCGACGGTGTGAGTGATGAAGATTTTGAGATTGTTTTTAATATTTTAAAAGGTGGTTGAAAATGGAAACATTTTTAATCATTATTTCAAATATGTTTTCGACTATTTTTAGCATAGGATTTATGCAAAAGATGGGGTGGGTGGTGGTTCCGGCAATAGTTATTTACGGGATATATCGCTTTAAAAAAAGTGAGATATTAGAGGATGGGCTTTATTATTGGTGGGGTGGCGGGTCTAAAGCTAACCCAACCAAGAGAGGATATTCAGCCGGGCAGATGTGGACCACCGTCGATAAGCTGCGCGGGATAAATTTTAAGAACAAAAAAAATTCCAAAAATTGCATAAAGTTTGATAATTTTAAATTTCATCCTGACTACATCAAAAAAACAAAAATGCCAAATTTTAAATCAAACTCTGCTCATGCATTAGAGATGAGTTATCCGGCTTTAAGTACCACGGAGAGCGTGCTTTTTATTGGTGGTGCGGGTTCTGGGAAAACGGTTTGGTTGCGAAACCTGATCGCGCAAAAATGGTATAAAAAAGCGGTTATTTTCTCAAAAAAGGCGGATAATGAAGTATTCTTTTTTCGCCCAGGAATTGACATCATGTTAAGCCCCAAAGTTGAAGCGGGAAGCGTGCACGACATACTAAGTGAAGATGTGCAATATATTCAATTATATGTGCAAACGCTCATGAACGCGGCGATTGGAGACAAAAAAGATTTCTTCTCTGGTACGGCTATGAACCGCCTACAAACGATGGCTCAAAGAGTTAAAATTAACTCACTTGATAATGCCTCGACCGTTACGGAAAAATGGATTATGTTTATCAAATTCATTGAGGAGTCTATCCAGGAAGCGGCAACGGGCGACCAAAAGAGTTTAAAAGATGTTATGGAGACGGCAAAGAGTGTTTTAGATTTGCTTTATTTGATGGCGTATAGGGTAGAAAACGGAGCGACAACTTTCACGGTGGAGCAGTTTTTTAAATCAGATGTGCCGAATCAGAGATTGTTTTTAACGGGTACGGATACGAGCTTAGAATCACTTTTAAGTGCTACTTTAGCGGTGTTAGTAAAATATCAATTAGCTATGCCAGATATAAATAGTTATGATCCTGATTACCTTGTCGCTTATTTTTTAGATGAGTACCTAAGCCTCGACAAAATTATAGACGCGGAAGTGTTGAGTGAAATGTCACGAGTCGGGCGCTCTAAAGGTATCTGTACTTTTAAGGGGATTCAGTTTATCCAAGCTCATGAGAAAAAGAAAACTCAAGAGCTCATTGCCAGTGTTACATATATTATGATTTTTTCAACGACTGACACCGACACGCTGAAGATATTGCAAACTATGGCGGGCGAGATTGAATACAGATTTGAAGATGTTTCAAAATCAAAAACCGGTTCGGCAAAAGCTACGGAAAACCGCTCTACAAAAACGGTAAAAAAGCAGGTGCTAGATGATCATATGATTAAGACTTTGCAACTCCATGATTACGCGCATATTACATACATGCCAAAATCAGATGTTCTGTATATGGGTAGTAATAAATATGTGAATTTCAAAAAGCGAAGTTATATAGATTTTTCTGAAATTAACACGACGGAATTTTTTCGCTGGAAAATTGCAAGAGAAGACAAAACAAAGGCTCAAATAGGGGCTAAGAATAACATTATAAAAAATGCTGAAGACAAATATGCCAAAGAGAGATAAGCCCTTGTGGGGCTTGTAGGAGCTTGATTTTTACTTAAAAATTATAGGTTCATCTCTTTGAGGTATTTTGTAGCTGTGTTATAGTTTATTTCTGCCATTTTTGCAACAGTGGAAGCGTTTATTTTTTTGCCTTCCATTCGTAAAATATTTATAGCGTTTTGTACTTTTTCTTTACTTGCCTTAATCCTGCTTTGATTTGCGACAACTGTTGCACCGCGTTTTTTGTCCGTTATGCTCCCCTCAAACTCTTCTTTTTTTCTCTCAAGCATTTTGACGAGTTCAAGATGATTGTCTTGTTCTAGCGCCTCTTTAACTTCTGTATATTCATTGTCAGTTAATGTCAATCTCATCTTCTTTTATCCTTAATTTGTTATACCGTAGTATATATAATTTAAGCTTAAAATAAAACTTCCGTCTCCTTTTCCCCTGCCTCTCTTCTCTCTTAAAAAATCCCCTACTTAGAAATTTAAACCAAAAAAACAAACTGCGTCCACAATCTCCTAAATGGTCAGAGCATGTGAATTTTAACCGAGTTCGGACGAGGTGGTTTTGAACTTGTTCAAAAAATATTCATTTGCGAAAATGTTTATGCTTCTTACTTTTTACGATATACTTTTTTCTTATATATCTAAAAATTAATAAAGGAAGTTAATGTCAATTTATAACAGGCTGGGGGAACTTATGAGCGAGGTATCAAAATGTTAATTGTTGCATTAAATATCTGCTCTATTATGGCTGCTCTAATTGCTGCCTATTATTGGTTTATGAGTACAAGGGTAAATCTTCCTGATAAGTATAACATTACAGTAGTGATTCCAAAGCAGCAACCATTGGGGGGAATCGATGTAAAATCTAGTGGTATAGCTTATAGTGAGGATTTTAATGATTTGGCTGCGGGCTTAAGATATCAGAGTCGATTAAATATGAAGGGTTCTGCTTCTGCTTGTATTGCAGCAGTATTTCAAGGGCTAGCTCTATTAATACCTTTATTCTAAAGATAGGAGTTTATTAAAATGGTACTATTTAAGAAGTTAATAAATATTATATTTAAAAAGAAACAAACAATCATTACATATAAGGATGAGTTCAATGAAGCTATAAACAGGACTAAAAGGTTTAAGTTAAAGTTACCACATGTTGATATGAATGATGACATTTTATTAAATGAAGAATTTGAAGATAAATTTAATAAAGTCATGATGAAAGAGATACTTCAACATAAAGATGTATTTCTACAGTGCTATATTTTAAACTATAAGATAAAAAAGATATTAGATGAACAACTTGATTATAATTTTATGTATACAATAGGATATATTGAATTAGATGGCGAACCACGTTTTAAATCTACAGAGAAAGATTTATTTAAAATGATACAAAATTCACGCCCCGATTATAATAATGATGGTGTGAAAATTCACGTATGGTTGACTTTGCCAAGCATGGAGATTGTTGATTTAACATTGCCAACTACATTACAATACAAATTTCCAGAAATTCCAGATGGTTCTGTTTTAAAGATGCATACTGATAACAATCATTATTTAAGATACAAGCCACAATTAGTTGGTGATGATTTTTTTAAAAAATTAAAAGTATTTTAAAAAATAAAGATGTATTTTGTATATTTTGCTTGAATTTAATGTAGTACTAGGGGATATTTTGGTTTAATTCCGCAACAAGATTTAGATAATTTGTTATCACAGTGGCTATTTAATGTATTTTTTAGGTAATAAAGACTAACTTACTTGGCAGATATATAAATATTTGGTATGTTGATTGTTAAGTTATGGGCAATATTATTTGTTGTTGTTTATAACTTAATAATTAAGGAGAAAAGATGGCGAATTTAATACAACATCAATATTTTAATGTTCAAGGTAAAAATCTTGATTTTGTTGATGTAATGGTTGCTGGTGGTATCTCAGATGATTGTAGCCCTATGACGGGAGATGTTTCTTTTGATGACAATGAGGATTATGATCAGTTAACAGTAAGTAATGAAAAGTTATATGCCATTGCAAAAAGACTCAATTTGAAAACAGTTTCATATATATAGTAGCTGGAGTTTTAACTGTTTGAAAAATAATATAAGTGATTATTTAAAAGATTTTTTTGCTATTTATGGAGACTTTATAACATATGATGCGTATTACTCTTTATCTTTTGAGGGTAGAAATAGAGATGTGATTCTTCATTTTTATAAATGTTTATCAAAAATTATTAATCCTACTTTAGATGAAGGTGATATTCAAAAAGCGATGGATGATTTGCTTCTAACATTTGCTAAATATATTGAAAATAAATTTGATACTATAGATATTGGAGTGAAGGATATTCATGTTGACAATTATGAAAAATATAATCTTTCTGATAGTTTGAAAATTTTTTATGATTCAGCAGAGCAATATGCTGCATATACAAGCAAATTAGAAAAGAGTGATATAACCAGGCTATATATTAAAAATGTACAAGATTATTATTATAAGAATTTTCTTAAACCTATTCCTTCAGAAACAAGTATTTTAACCATGATGGGAACAAAATTTGTGCCTAGAGATGTTAGCACTTTAAAACAAGCGCTTATGGAATTTAATAATTTTCTTTCTCATGTTTATACTGCTTTAGTTTCAACAGAGGATGTGGTAATAATTGGTAATTTAGAGAGAGCACAAGGGCATTTACATAGGTCGGCGTTAGATTTTTACAAAGCAATTATTAAAAACCTAAAATTTAGTAACAAGCTACTTCCAGAAAAAGAACAGCAGTTCTTGCAAGTAAGAGCATTAGAATATAAAAGTATAGGGCATGCACATGATAATAGAGTAGCCGTCATCGGTTGCTATCATGACATTGTAGCAAAATAATAAATATTGAAATTTACTTTTTAACAATCCCTAAAAATACATCCACCGCCTCTTTAGCCATTAATTCCTTGATTACTATATCTTTGCGTGGTCGTTATTTTAGAGTGTCCCATTGCTCTTGAAATGCTCTTAAATTGATTTGTGTGTTATTGTGATTCAGCATCACACTTATTACATTGAAAAGGATATCCTCCATTATTTCTTTTTTCCTCAAAGCCTAGACCAGTTTCACTATGCCATGTAATGCTTTGGCAACTTTTACAGTACCTTTTACTTGAATCTTTGTGTATAAGATTGGCTTTATACTTGTAAAGCATGACAAGGATGATAAAAAATATAGTAAAAATAACTATATAAGGGCTTTCTTTAAAATATTTATCGCCATGTGATATAACAAAATTGACAGCTGGAGCAATAAATTCACGAAATTCTTGAAACATTTTCATCCTTTAAAAAAGAAAATAGAATAAGCTTGTAGTCAAAATGTAGTGAAAATTATTTTTGATTAGTTTCTTAAATGGGATGAGAAAAGCTCTATAGGCTCGTAAAATAGGGGTGGTACCTGCGGGCGGACTCGAACCGCCACAACTCGCGTTAGCGGATTTTGAATCCGCCGTGTCTACCATTTCACCACGCAGGCAAATATACTAAATAAATATATTTGAGTGCAATAATAGTGATATATTACTTAAAAGTAAATAACATTAAGTCGATTTTGTAACTCATGGAATTATTATTGCTATAATAATAAAATAAATAAAGAGTAGGGGGTAGGTTATTATGCGAGTCACACCTAGTATGTACTATAAAAGCTTATATGGAGAACAAAATAATCAACTTAATAATCAACTTTTTGATGTTAATAAACAGATAGCTTCCGGAGTTAAAATACAGTATGCAAAAGATGATATATCTGTATTTACTGAAACTATGAGGCTTGATAATGAGATAGTGGGATTGGGGCAAATTAAAAAAAGTACCGAGAGTGGATATAAAGTTTCAAATCAAACAGATGAAGTTTTAAATGAATTTGAAAAAAATATAAACCGTATGAGAACATTACTTCTTTCTGCTGTGAATGATACAAATGATGAAGTGTCTCGTAACTCAATTGCTGCCGAACTTAGAGGCATAGAGAGCAACTTAAAAAGTTTGTCAAATACATCTATAAACGGACAGTATTTATTCTCAGGGACTGCTGTAGATACTAAGCCAATATCCGCTGATGGGACTTATAACGGAAATGATGTTGCTATGAGTGCATTTTTGGGTTCAAGAACTCAACAACAGTTTAACATAAGCGGTTCAGAGCTATTTCTTGGCGAAGAAGTTCTTGTAAGAAGAGAAGTTACCAGTAATGTAACGCAAGAAAATTTAACCGCTAAATATCCAGATTTTACAAATTCTGCAATTCCAGGTAGTTCTTCTTTTGTACTGCCAAGTAATACAATCCGTGACTTAATGGGTGATAGCGATAATGTTGTTGACACTGTAAATGCAAAGCATTATTTTTATTTAAGAGGCACCAAGAGTGATGGAACCTCTTTTAGTGAAAAAATACCTATGAGAGATGACGAAAAAGTTGATGACTTGTTAACTCGTATCGGAAACGCGTACGGTAATACACTTGGAAACAAAGTAGTCAATGTTTCTCTTAACCCTGCAGGAGAGATAGTTGTTGCAGATAGAATCAAAGGTTCCAGCAAATTAGATTTTCATATGGTTGGGGCAGTTGATATGGGCGGAGGAGCGGCAGCTGATGTTACGACCTTAAGTGATTTAGATAAAGGTGAATCAAATTTTGATAAGATTATGCTCGGCACTAGTACGGCCACTAATCCAAACTTATATGTCAAAGAGTTTGTAAAATCTTCTTTTGCTTCCGCTGATACAAATTATACAAACATTAGTGGACTTCTTTATGATCAAACAAAGTTTACCGTGCAAGGCAATACTGTGTCATCAAATGTTCCTCAAATAGTTAGAGGAACAAATAGTTTTGCTATTCCATCTACAAAAATTTCTGAAGTTGCGGATTTGTCGCATGGAACAGCAGGAACTTTGGATGGTACTCAGTTTAAATTATCTGGTACGGATGTAAACGGCGCTCCTTATAATGTTCAAATAGATTTTAAAAATGCAGCAAATGGCGGTTCAACTTTTTCTACTAACGGCGGTGCTACAAACTATAGTATTTTTAATGTAAATACTCCAAGAACAGCCGCTGATGCTGACAGTATGACATATCAGCAGCTTATGGATGTTGTAAACATGGTTGTTACAAACCAGCTTCCAGCAACAACAAATACAGCTGCCGACTACGATAAAGCACTTAGTTCCTCAAAATTTAGTGGAACGACCTCTCTCTCTTATGATGGTAAGATTAGATTTGGAGATTTAAATGTTCTTAGCACGAAAGCTACAATAGGCCTATATGATAGCACAAGTACTCTTTTTGCGGACGCTCCGGCGCTATCGTTTAATTCGAATAACGCACTTACTGTCAGGGATCCAAAAACAGATTTCTTTAAAACTATAAATGAGATTATTACAGCCGTAGAAGACCAAAAGCAACATCCCGATAGCACAATAGGTAATATCAGAAATGTTGGAATTGGAAATGCAATCGCTATGCTCGATGATTTACAAACGCATATTTTTACAAAGCACTCTAAAGTTGGAGCAAATTCAAATACATTGACAGCTTCATTGGAAAGAGTGAATTTACTAGAGCTGAGTAGTAAATCTCTTCGCTCTTCAGTGATAGATACAGATTTGGCTGAAGCTTCGCTAACATTAACTCAACTCACAACAAACTATCAAGCAATGCTCTCAACCGTTGGTAAAATTTCTCAATTGAACTTAGTGAATTATCTAAAATAAAACTCTTTTTTATTGCAAAATGCCAAAAAAATTCGTTATGGAATATTTTTGGCTATACTTCATTTTTAAAACAATTATTTAAATTTCTAAAGGTAAAATAACTTGAAAGATGCTCTTTTTATTGTAGTTTTTGGTTTGTTCATTTATTTAGGTTTTGCAACTATTTTTGGTGACAATGCTTTGATGGGAAGCTATGGCGCTATTTTTGCTTCATACAATCATCAATATTTTGGATATATTTCATTTATATATCTTCTTGCCCTACTTGTTCCTTTGTACTACTTTTATAAAAACAGTGTGTTGGATTTTAGAAAAGCCGAGCTTGTCATGGCGTCATTTTTATTGCTTTTTTCATTTCTTCTTGCTCAGTCATTGCTAGTGCAAAATAATTTCAGAGGAAAAATAGCGGGTGATTTTGTAGATTTTCTATCTCCATTTGTCGGACTTTTTGGCATGTGGATATTCTGGCTTATTATTACTCTCTTGTCTGTCGTAATCATCCTTGATAAAAATGCACATGAAATCGTTTCGATGATAAATAGCTTTATTCAAACTCAATTTCCAAAAATAGAAAATACTACTATGCAAGCTATGCCGGAAGTGCCAATCAATCAGATTAAAAAAAAACTTCTAAAAGCAGAAGATAATACAAGTACAGAAATCTATAGCAATGTTCAAAAAGAGGTTGAAAAACCGTTATCTGCAAGAGAACAAAATGATGAACAACCTTTTAAAGCTGAAATAAATAACTTAAGTAGCTTTATAGTAAAAGAAAAAATTGTTGAAGAGAAAATTGAGACTCCGCATGTTAAAAGTATTGTTAAAGAAGTTGAAAAATTTGATAAAACAAATAATATCTTAGAGTTAGTTGCAAAAGTCAAAGAACAGAAAAGTGCATTAATAATTGATGAGCTAGAGGAGAATACGAAGCTTTTAGAGACTATAGAAAAAGGTGAAGTAGAAAAACCAAAAAACTTCACTCTGCCGTCTGTAGATTTTTTACAAAAACCAAGTGCAGCAGCCCATAGCGTTGATGAGAGCGAGGTAGATGATAAAATACGCTATCTTATAGAAAAACTGGCTCATTTTAAAATTGAGGGCGATGTTGTTCGAACTTATGCCGGTCCGGTTGTCTCTACGTTTGAGTTTAAACCTGCTGCTAATGTAAAAGTTTCAAGAATTTTAAATCTTCAAGATGATTTGGCTATGGCTCTCTCAGCCGAGAGTATCCGTATTCAGGCTCCAATTCCAGGAAAAGATGTTGTAGGCATTGAAATTCCAAACGCTACTGTTGACACTATTTATTTAAGAGATTTATTAGATAGCAAACTTTTCAAAGAGTCTTCATCTCCTCTAACTATAGTTTTAGGTAAAGATATAGTTGGTAAACCATTTATAACCGATCTAAAAAAACTTCCTCACTTACTGATAGCTGGAACAACAGGAAGCGGTAAAAGTGTTGGCATAAATGCTATGATTTTAAGTCTTTTGTACAAAAATTCACCCGACCAACTAAGACTCCTGATGATTGACCCAAAAATGTTGGAATTTTCAATATATAATGATATTCCGCATCTTCTTACTCCTGTTATTACAAAGCCAAAACAGGCAATTGTGGCATTAAATAATATGGTTCATGAGATGGAACGCCGCTATCAGCTTATGAGTGAAAATAGAACAAAAAATATAGAAAATTATAATGAAAAAGTAAAAATAGAGGGTGGAGAACACTTTCCTTACATTGTAGTAATTATTGATGAGTTAGCAGATTTGATGATGACCAGCGGTAAAGATGTAGAACACTCTATTGCAAGATTAGCGCAAATGGCAAGAGCTTCTGGAATACACTTAGTTGTAGCTACTCAAAGACCTTCCGTTGATGTTGTAACCGGTCTGATTAAAGCAAACCTGCCATCACGAATATCCTACAGAGTAGGGCAAAAGGTAGATAGTAAAATAATTTTAGACCAACAGGGTGCAGAATCACTTTTAGGTAAAGGGGACATGCTGTTTACCCCTCCGGGTTCCACTGGTTTGGTTCGACTGCACGCTCCTTGGAGTACAGAAACAGAAATTGAAAATATAGTTAATTTTATCAAATCTCAAAGAGCACCTAATTACGATAAAAGTTTTTTACTTGAGGAGAGTGAACTTAGTTCGTTTTCATCAAATGATACCTATGAAGAGCTTGACCCACTTTTTGATGAAGCAAAAAATGTTATCTTAACAGATAGAAAAACCTCTATCTCCTATTTACAAAGAAAACTTCAAATAGGTTACAACAAATCTGCTAGATTAATTGAGCAGTTAGAAAATGAAGGCATATTATCTTCTCCAAATTCTAAAGGAATTCGTGAAATTCTCTAATGAATAAAGCACAACTCATATTTACAAAAAATCAAGATTCTTTTAATGTTGTTGTTCAAAATTTAGAACAACTCAGCGTAGAGGAGATACAAAAAATTGAACATTTTGTAACCGCTAGAAAAGGTATTTTTTATTTTAACACTTACAGCTTTTTTATTCCAAAAAAGATAAATTTTGATGAGTTTATTTTGCTTTTAAAACATGTAGAGATTGACGCTGTTTGTGAGGAAGAGGTTCTAAAAGTAATAAGCCAGAAAAAAATAAACTTTGGACAATACAAGGGAATGCTGTACTCCGAGCTTCCAGACTCCTATCTTGTATGGCTCAAAAGTAGTTACAGAGGTGCAGAGAGAGAAATTATTGATGCAGAGTTAAAACAAAGAAATCTTTAAATGTTACGAATTTAAACATATTGTAGATAAAAATAAATTAAAGTGTTTACTTTGGTAACATACTTAAAATTAATTATTTATATTTAGTTATAATCCTGTGAAATTTATAAACAGGAATGATAATGGCATTTATTGAAGAGTATAAAGCTCATATTACTGAGAGAGAGGCACTTGGTGTACCACCATTACCGCTTACAGCTGAACAGACCGCTGCATTAGTTGAGATGATTAAAGCTGGCGGAGGTGATATGGTTCAAAATATCGACTTAATCACAAACCGCGTGTCTCCAGGTGTTGATGATGCGGCATATGTAAAAGCTGCTTTTTTGAATGATGTTGCATCTGAAAAAATAACAATTAGTGCAATCGCTCCTGAGCATGCTGTTAAAATCATGGGTATGATGCTTGGCGGTTACAATGTAAAACCTATAATCAATGCTTTAACTTCTGCTAAAAGCGAAGTTGTCGAAGCTGCAAAAGAAGCTTTAAAGAAAACTTTACTTGTTTATGATGCATTTAATGATGTAGAAGAGTTACACAAGGCTGGCAATGCGCACGCAACTGAAGTTATGACTTCTTGGGCAAATGCTGAGTGGTTTACTTCTACTCCGGAACTGGCACGAGAAATTACTGTAACGGTATATAAAGTTCCAGGCGAAACAAATACAGATGATCTTTCTCCGGCTAGCGAAGCATTTACTCGTTCAGATATTCCTTTACATGCTAATTCTATGCTTGTTTCTAAAATGGATAATCCAATTGCTACTATTGCAAAACTCAAAGAATCAGGTCACCCAATCGCTTATGTCGGTGATGTTGTCGGTACAGGTTCAAGCCGTAAATCAGGGGTTAACTCTGTTCAGTGGCACATGGGTGAAGATATTCCAGGTGTTCCAAACAAGCGCACTGGCGGTGTGGTTATCGGTGGTATTATTGCTCCAATCTTCTTTGCTACTTGTGAAGATTCAGGTGCATTACCATTAGAGATGGATGTGACGGCCATGGAGACAGGTGATATTGTAACAATTTATCCATACAAAGGCGAAGCACACAAAAACGGTGCATGTATCGCTACCTTCAAGCTTAATCCTAACACTATCACGGATGAAGTGCGTGCAGGTGGTCGTATTCCACTGATTATTGGTCGTGGTTTAACAGCCAAAGCTCGCAATGTCCTTGGGTTGGGTGCATCCGATGTATTCTTAACAGCGGAACAACCGACTGACAGTGGCAAAGGTTATACCCTTGCACAAAAAATGGTAGGTAAGGCTTGTGGAATGAGCGGTGTTCGTCCAGGCATGTATGTTGAGCCTGTGACTACAACGGTTGGTTCTCAAGATACAACAGGTCCGATGACGAGAGATGAGATTAAAGAGCTTGCAGCGCTTGGTTTTTCTGCAGATTTAGTCATGCAATCATTCTGTCATACAGCGGCATATCCGAAACCGTCTGATGTTATTATGCATCACACACTTCCTGAATTTATTTCTAACCGTTCAGGTGTAGCTCTTCGTCCGGGTGATGGTGTTATCCATTCATGGCTAAATCGTTTGACACTTCCAGATACAGTAGGTACGGGTGCAGATAGCCATACTCGTTTCCCAATCGGCATCTCTTTTCCTGGCGGTTCAGGTATCGTTGCATTTGCTGCTGTTACCGGTTCTATGCCTTTAACTATGCCGGAATCTGTACTTGTGAGATTTAGCGGTGAATTACAACCGGGTATTACTTTACGTGACCTTGTAAATGCAATTCCTTACTATGCAATCAAAGAGGGTCTTTTGACTGTTGAGAAAAAGGGTAAGAAAAACATTTTCAACGGACGAATATTAGAAATTGAAGGTCTTCCTAATCTTAAAGCTGAGCAGGCTTTTGAATTGTCTGATGCATCTGCCGAGCGTTCCGCTGCTGCATGTACTGTTCTTTTAAATGATGCTCCGGTTGTTGAATACCTAAAATCAAATATCGTATTAATTGAATCGATGATTGCTGATGGTTACCAAGATGCGCGAACGCTTCAGCGCCGTGCTGATAGAATGAAAGAGTGGGTGGCAAATCCGTCATTGATGCAACCGGACGCTGATGCTGAGTACGCAGCAGTAATCAATATCGACCTTAATGACATTAAAGAGCCTATCTTAGCATGCCCTAATGATCCCGACAATGTTAAGCTTTTAAGTGAAGTTGCCGGTGAAAAAATTGATGAAGTATTTCTAGGTTCTTGTATGACGAACATCGGTCACTATCGTGCGGCTGGTGAAGTAATGCGTGGTGAGAGTAAAGTTGCAGTTGAAAAGTTCTGGATCGTTCCGCCGACTCGTATGGATGAGCAGCAACTGATTAACGAAGGTTACTATGATGTTTATAAAGCTATTGCTGCACAAACAGAAGTACCTGGATGTTCACTGTGCATGGGAAATCAAGCAAGTTCTCGTCCAGACTCAACTGTTTTTTCAACTTCTACTCGTAACTTTGATAACCGTTTAGGTAAAGGAACTCAAGTTTATCTCGGTTCTGCTGAGCTTGCGGCAGTATGTGCTAAGCTTGGGCGTATCCCTACTGTAGAAGAGTATATGAGTATCGTTCCTCAAAAACTTGCAGGAAAAACAGAAGATGTTTACAAATATCTTAACTTTAATGAGATTAAAAACTATCACTTGGAAGCGCGTACTGTGGCTGAAGAGAAGTATGGCGTTACAATTAAAGCCGTATAGTTTAAAACTCAATTAACGGCGCAGTTCTGCGTCGTTAATCCCTCTTTTTTTTAAATCTTTTTAATTGAATTAGTCTTTTATAATATCAAAGTCACTTGGAATTTTTGGAATGAAAACTTTTGAATCTATACTTTCATTTTGTTTTTGTTTATCAAAAACTATTACTACTTTATTCTCAAATTCATCAATATAAGATATGGATTTTATGAGACTGTTTTTTGTAGTTATTGTAAATACCGATTCTTTATAAGTAGCCACAAAAGTATTCTCTTTTGTTTTCTTTGCATTTTTTATCATATTGAAAAAATTAAAATTTGACTCTATCTCTTTAATGATAACTTGTTCTATCTCAGGCTCAACAATTGTCACATTCTCTGTATTTATATACACATTCTTTTTTATTGGCTTTTCATAATCCCACATGACATTTTGTGGTTTGGCAGCCATTATTGAACCGCTATAGCTCAAGACTTTGTTATTTTCATCCGTTACACTCTGTGTAAAATCAGCCTCGAAAGAATTAATCTCATCGAGTGAGGCAAAACCTAAAGTGAATGATATTAGCAGTGTTAGTATATGTTTCATGTAGCTCCTTAATTGCGAAATTATATCAGATGGCTTGTTTACATATTATCTAGTATTAGCAAGGCATAAAGAATCGTTTTATTTTTTATGCAAATTATAATTTATAGTGTGCTAGAATCACGGGAATTTCTTTGACAATTATTATAATTGTTATAAATAAGGTTGAAAATGCTACAAGCATTAATGGGTAATATTTTTGGTACATCAAATGATCGTGAACTGAAAAAATATTTCAAAAGAGTAAAAAATATAAATGCACTTGAGAGTCAGTATGAACCCTTAAGCGATGATGCGTTAAAGGCGAAGTTTTTAGAGTTGAAAAACACTATTTTGAGTGAAGAAAAAACTTTAGATGATGTTTTAGAAGAGTCGTTTGCTATTACAAGAGAAGCAAGTAAAAGAGTTCTAAACATGAGACATTTTGATGTGCAGCTCATAGGCGGCATGGTTCTTCATGAGGGCAGAATTGCTGAGATGAAAACGGGTGAAGGTAAAACGCTTGTTGCAACTTTGGCAATAGCCCTAAATGCCATGACAGGCAAAGGTGTTCACCTTGTGACCGTCAATGATTATCTTGCTTCAAGAGATGCAAAGGAGATGGGAGCTTTATACAACTTTTTAGGTTTTAGTGTAGGAACCGTGCTTGAGGGCATGTACGACTCTAAGGCTAAAAAAGAGGCTTATAATGCGGATATAACCTATGGCACAAATAATGAGTTTGGATTTGATTACTTAAGAGATAATATGAGCTATTCTATAGAAAATATGACTCAAAGAAATCACAATTTTGTTATTGTTGATGAAGTTGACTCTATATTAATTGATGAAGCCAGAACTCCTTTAATCATATCTGGACCAACAAACAGAAGCATGCAAGATTACAGCGATGCGAATCGTATAGCTCTACAACTCGTCAGAGATGAACATTTTACAGTAGATGAAAAAGATAAAGTTGTCTTAATTACCGAAGAGGGCATCACTAGAGCAGAAGAGCTTTTTGGTGTGGAAAACCTCTACAGTGCAGAAAATGCGTCCCTTCCTCATGCTCTAGACCAAGCACTCAAAGCGAACTATCTTTTTGAGATTGATGTTGACTATGTTGTAAACGACGGAGAAGTTGTCATTGTTGATGAATTTACCGGCAGGTTAAGCGAAGGTCGTCGTTTTTCTGAGGGACTTCATCAAGCGCTTGAGGCAAAAGAAAAAGTTGAAGTAAAAGAAGAGACGCAGACTCTCGCCGATATTACATTCCAAAACTATTTTAGAATGTACAATAAACTCTCGGGTATGACGGGCACCGCAGAGACGGAAGCAACAGAATTTTCACAAATCTACTCGCTCGATGTTGTCTCAATACCGACAAATATCCCTATCACCAGAAAAGATTTAAATGATTTAATCTACAAAACTGAAAAAGAGAAATTCAGCGCCGTAATTGACACTATCAAAAAACTTTCAAAAACGGGTCAGCCGGTTTTAATTGGTACAGCCTCAATAGAAAAGTCTGAAGCACTCCATGCAGTGCTTCAAAAAGAGAAGATTGCACACACTGTTTTAAATGCTAAGAATCATGCTCAAGAGGGTGAGATAATCAAAAATGCCGGAGCTAAAGGTGCAGTTACAATTGCTACAAATATGGCTGGTCGTGGTGTTGATATTAAAGTAAATGATGAAGTAAAAGCTCTTGGCGGATTGTATATTGTTGGAACCGAGCGACATGAAAACCGTCGTATCGATAATCAGCTTCGTGGTCGTTCAGGCAGACAAGGCGATGCCGGTACGACACAATTTTATCTCTCGTTAGAGGATAATCTGCTTCGTATTTTCGGTTCAGATAAGATTAAATCCATTATGGAGAGACTCGGCGTTGAAGATGGCGAATATATCGAATCTAAAATGGTTACCCGTGCAGTAGAAAAAGCTCAGAAAAAAGTTGAAAACATGCACTATGAAGGCAGAAAGCAGATTGTTGAATATGATGATGTTGCAAATGAGCAGAGAAAAATTGTTTATAAATTTAGAAACCAACTTTTAAGTAAAGAGTATGATATTGCGTCAAAAATTGATGACATTAGAGAGGAATATATAACGCATATACTTAATGAATCAAATATTTTTTACGGCGGCGTGAAAGAGGATTTTAATCTCAAAAAAGTTTTTGAACTTTTAAAAGAGGATATAAATCTAGATATTAACGGTGTTGATTTGACTTCGCTAGAGTATGAGGGATTACAGACGACTCTTCTTCATATTGTTAAAGATTCTTATGATAAAAAAATGGGTGTATTAGAAGATGAGATACGACAGGAAATAGAAAAAGAGTTTTATCTAAAAGAGCTTGATAAGGCTTGGAGAGAGCACCTTTATACTATGGATAATATGAAAACAGGTATCAGACTCCGTGCATATAATCAAAAAGATCCTTTAGTCGAGTATAAAAAAGAGAGCTTTAACCTTTTTGGAGAGTTGATTAATGATATTAAATTTAATACTATTAAAACACTTCAGATTATTCAGTTTAGAGTAGAATCACCAGAAGATGAAGCTGCAAGAATTGCAGAAAAATTAGCAACAGAGCAGAGATTAAAAGAGGCTCAGTTCATATTTAATCACTCGGATATTCAAGAAGAGGCAGGTGATAAAAAAGTAGCTAGAAATGATCTTTGTCCATGTGGAAGCGGTATAAAATACAAGCTCTGCTGTGGAAAAAGCGGTCCTAAAAAAGGTGTATTTGCCTCTTGAAAAACTCAATTGTTCCCTATTTAGTAAAGCGGTTTTTAAGATTTGATAATGAGCAGCCGTTTATATTTTTATCTGCACTTCTTGCATTTTTAGGAATATCACTAGGTGTAACTGTGCTTTTAATAGCTATGGCACTTATGAATGGCTTTGATAAAGAGTTTAAAAAGAAACTCACTATTATGAATTATCCTCTTTCTATTATCCCTAAATTTTATGGATCTGTTAACGAGGAGTTACTTTTAGATTTGAAACTAAAATTTCCGGAGCTCTCTTTTAGCCCCTATGTTCAATCAGCTGTTATGGCAAGAAGCGGTAGCAAGCTAGAAGGTGGATATCTATTTGGTGTAAATTTTGAAGATGAAGCTAAAGTAAATAGTGTTATGAAAGCGGCTATAAAAAATCCTAGCGAAATCGATAAATTCGATGTATTTGTCGGAAAATCACTCAAAGAGGAGTTTGCTTTAGAGATTGATGATAAATTAATGTATATTTTTACACATGTTGAACCAGGCGGACTCTCTGTAACGCCGAAGATAAAACGGTTTAATGTTAAAGGTATATTTGATTCTGGGCTATCAGCATATGATAAAGCGTACAACTATACAACTCTTGCATCACTTCAAGCGATTATGCTGATTCCTTCGAACCAATATGATGGAATACATATATTTTCCAATGATCCACATGCCGATATAGTAAAAATTAAAGCAGAATTGCCCGTAAGTGTTACCGTAAAAGGGTGGTGGGAAGATAATTTGAACTTTTTTGCAGCCCTTGAGTTGGAAAAGGCTTCACTTTTTATAGTTCTAATGCTTATTATATTAATAGCTGCTATAAATATAATATCTTCTCTTTTGATGACCGTTATGAATAGAAGAGGGGAAATTGCACTGCTTTTATCTCTTGGAACAACACCGCTTGAAATCAAGAAGGTGTTTTTATATTTAGGTATCGTTATCGGAGTAAGCGGTATTTTAGCAGGGATTGTCTTGGGCATGAGTGGCATGTGGGTGCTCAGTACATTTGACATAGTATCTCTGCCAAAAGATGTCTATCCAACATCAACACTTCCATTAGATTTAAGTCTCAAAGACTTTATACTTATAGTGACGGGTGCTTTTGCAATTGTCATAATGTCGTCCTACTATCCTGCGAAAAAAGCGAGTGAAGTCGATATTTTAACTGTACTCAGAAATGAATAGAAGAGGAGTTAATCCTCTTTCTTCTCCCCTTTAGAACCGTTATTCTCTTCACTATTTATCAAATTATACGGAAGTAATAGAACCCTTTTTATAATATTCAGGGGTGCCACAACTATATCTTTTGCAACCAGATAGTGAACATCTGGATCATCTAAATTACCTGTCACGCTAAGAGTTGTAGATATTGTGTTTCCATCGAGGAGAATGTAGCCAACAAGAGGAACTTGCGAAACACTGCTTCCCAGATTTGTCTTTAAATTTAGTAGTAAATCTATGCTATTACTATTTATATTAGCTGTTCCTCTCCCTAATATATCAATCTCTTGGGAATCAAGAAAAATATCACTAATATCAAAACTGTTATCTTTTGCGTGAAAATTCATGTAAGCACGGCTCACATTCAGACCCTTTGAACTATATCCCGGAAGTGAAAAAGTAACTAGTGATGGAACAGTGTTTACGAAGGCCAATATATTGCTTAAAATCTTGTAATCCATAACAGTTGTCTCTTTTATATAAAATAAACCGTCATACTCTTTAAGTGTGCCGTCTATTGAAAAATCAAATGAACCGCCTTTAAACTTTGATAAAGCAAATAAATTATTCATAAAAATCTCGTTAAAACCTTCCCCATAAATATGTAACTCATAATTTTGGTAGTTAATTATCGCATTTCCTTTATCATGTTTTAATTGGGACATAAGTGATTTATTATGATACTGTAGATATATTTTGTCCGATATAACATGTCTGTCTTTACTGATAAAAAGGTATGAATTTGTTGCATTTAAAATGATATTTTTACCCTGGGAATCATTTATATCAGAGCTTTTATTGTCGGAGTTATTTTCATCCGAACTATTTGTATCGCTTAAAAAATCAATTAAAGAGTTTACATTTATACCAATATCTTTAATCTTTACCCTTATCTCTTTGTCAATGTTTATTTTAACGGCACCGTCATTTATATTGAGTGATGTTTTTTTTGTTTCATTATTAATCCTTCCGGTTACTACATATTCTTCTATTGGCTCATTTCCATCTACCAGCAATTTGTATGGATGTTTTATGTTTGCCATAAATTTCATATAAATATCACCAAGATTGTGATACAAATTGAAATCACCGGTTGTAATATTGTAGTCTTGCAGAATTTTTGAGTTTTTGGACAGTTGTTCTAGTGAGTTTATGGATACACTCCATTTTTCACTATTTTGCAGAAAGTTTATATCAAATTTTGGGGAAGTTACTTTTAAATTTTGATCGGATTTTGATATATTGATGTCTATTGTTTCCTTACTTGAAAATAGTTCACCCATTTTTTTATTTTCAACTTTTAAATCCTCTAACTGAACGGAGCCCATGTTTTCTTTAAAATCATAATCACCAATCAGTTTTGAATGTGCAATATTATCAATATCTACAAGAGAGGAACTTGCATGCAGTTTTTCTCCCTTTATATCAATTAAAGCATTCTCAAGTTCGCATGACAAGCCATTTATTGCAAGTTGAATTTTATCATCTAGCATAACTCTAAAATTTCTATTTTCATAGTTAAGATGAATTGGAGTATTTGACTGTAATAATTTAATCTTTTTGTATAAAAAGCTAACCAAATCAATCTCCAAATTTACTTTATTGGTCTTTAATTCCGAGGTGCCGGATATATAAGCAGAGCCAATATCCTGAGCAATAACCTTCGTGGATGGTATATTGAGTACGAGTTTTTCTAAACTAAATGGAATATTTAATGTATCTATTTGAATTAGCTTCTCTTGATAAAGCCATGAAGAATTTGTAATTTCTATATTGTCCTGCTGCGGCGCTATAGAGTATGTAACATTTAGGGGTATTTTATTATTCAATGAAATATTAAAATCTTTAAAATTTATATCTTTTACATCAAAATATATTTTGCCTTCACCTTTTTGTGCATCATACTTTACATTGACATTTGTACTTGCTATATCTTTGTATTGGGCAAGCATGTTTTTTATTGAAACATCGTAATTATCTAATAAAATATGAGCATCAAAAATATCTATTTTAAGTCCTAAATAATCAAAATTTGCTTTCTTTGTAAAAAAATCACCCTTTGCCTGCACTTCAATATTACGCAGACCAACCGTCAGTTTCAAATCGGTTTTTGTTATCCCGCTATTTTGCAAAAAAGGAACTTTTATCTTATAGGTGTTAAGAATATTTAGTATCTCTTTGTCAAGCTTTGCGTCAAAGAGAAGATAGAGCGTTAAGAGTTCCTCTTTTTGTGTAAAGTCTATGTTTAACCAGCTTTTATCTAAAAAGTAACCATATGAGTAGGCTTGTTTAGGGTGGATATTCAATACTCCGTCTTTAAATTCTAACTCTGTTGTTTTGCTATGAATTGCATCAAGATTTGGGTTATAAGTATAGGATAAATTATGCCCGACGGCGGATACATAAATATTTTTATATGCCTCACCCATGTTGTTAAAATCAAGCCATCCATGTGCAGAGTCGATGGTTAAATGAGACATTTTTATAGCCTCATATGCCCAATATTTAATATCTTTATGTAGATTTAGTAATTTCATTGTGTAGTTGATATCTTTAATATTTTTAAGAGAGTCTAATTTATATAAAAGTCTCTCTTTATTTGCGAAAGAGAACAGGTTTAAAGAGATATCGTTATTAATATTTATATTTAATGATGTGACTAATTCTAGGTTACTGCTATCTAATATGATATTTCCAGAAATCTCTATTTTTCTTTTAAAATCTCTGAATTCATCTATTTGTATATTGAATAAACCTGACTCAAAATAGAGTGAACTTTTGAGTAGAAAGTCGGGTGAGGAGGCAATTAAAAATCCATTCTCTCCATGTTTGTAATTAAATGCACCAGAGATATCATTGAATGCTATCTTATTTATAACCACGCTCTCGAACCAGTAGTTAAAAATGGATAGTTCTTTAAATAATTTATTTATTTTTTCAATGTCTATTTCACTCTTATCGTTCTTTGTTTTATGAACTATGGTAGTCTCTTCAATAGAAACATTTAATTTTTCATTCCACTTGATGTATAATTGCTTGATTTTAATATTTGGAAGAGAAATGTTTTCTACATGGATTCCATTTTGCAAAACAAAAAAAAGTATGGAAAACAGTAAAAATATGAAAGATAAAAAGCTGACAATAATGAAGTATATATTTGAAATTGCATTGATAATTGTTTTGTCGTTCATGTATTACCTAAATAAGCCTATAAATACCTCCAAAGTTATATATATACCTAAAGGTTCAATTAACGAAATTATAACACAATTGCGTAGTGAAAACTATAATGTATGTAAACTCGACTCTCTTCTTTTAAGAATAATAGGCTCTCCCCAGAGCGGTTGGATAAATATTTCTCAAACAAACATTTCAAAGGGTGATTTTTTATATAAATTAGTAACCGCCAAAGCAGCACTTCAAGAAATAACCCTCATTCCGGGTGAAACAACTTATATATTCTTGAATCAACTCGCAGCTAATCTGCAACTCGACAGAGAAAAATTACAAAATGAATATGACTTACATGTAACCCAGAAAGAGGGTGCTTTTGTTCCAAATACATATAAGATGCCAATTGGAATTACGGAGAAAGAGCTTATTAAAGTACTGCTAGATGTTTCATTAAGTCAAATGAAAGAGTTCTCTACAAAACTTTTTGGAAATTACAATGAAACAAAATGGTTTCATTATGTAGCAATTGCTTCAATAATCCAAAAAGAAGCAGCCAATATAGAAGAGATGCCACTTGTAAGTTCTGTAATTTATAATAGAATAAACAAGGGAATGAAGTTGCAGATGGATGGGACACTTAATTACGGAGCGTTTTCGCATGTTAAAGTTACACCAGAACGGATAAGAGAGGATACGTCACTTTTTAACACATACAAGTATGAAGGTATTCCTTCTACCCCAGTCTGCAATGTTAGTTTTGATGCCATAAAAGCAGCTGTATTTCCTGCCAAGAGTGACTATCTCTATTTTATGAAATCAAAGAGCGGAACCCATGATTTCACATGTAACTATTCTACACATTTAAGCAATATAAAGTGTGCTACTAAATGAAACATATTGCAAATATAACTTGATGTTTATATCGGCTTACTAAATATTTATCCATCTTAGTGTTATTATGACCGAGTAAATTTTCATGCAGTTGAAATAGGCTTGAAAATAAAATATCAACCTTAAAGAGGATACAAGATGTCAAAAATTATTTGGTCTAAAATTGATGAAGCACCGGCTTTAGCAACATATTCGCTTCTACCTATTGTGAATGCTTTCACTCAAGCAGCAGGTGTAGAAGTTGAAACTAGAGATATTTCTTTAGCGGGTAGAGTTATTGCAACTTTCCCAGAATTTTTAACAGACGATCAAAAAATCGCAGACGAATTGGCTTACTTAGGTGAAGTTGTGCAACAACCAGATGGTAATATTATAAAGTTACCAAATATTTCTGCTTCTGTTCCACAACTTAAGGAGTGTATTGCAGAGCTTCAAGCTCAAGGTTATAAACTTCCTGATTTTCCTGAAGCTCCTAAAAACAGTGAAGAAGAAGCAATTAAAGAGAAATACTCTACATGTTTAGGTTCTGCTGTAAACCCAGTACTTCGTGAAGGTAATTCAGACAGAAGAGCAGCTCTTGCCGTTAAAAACTTCGCTAAGAAAAACCCACATAAATTAAGAGCATTTTCTGAAAATTCTAAAACTTATGTTTCTCACATGGATAGCGGTGACTTCTATGCAAATGAGAAATCTGTTATTAAAAAAGGTGACGGCAAAGTAAGAATTGAGCTTAACGGTAAACTTCTTAAAGAGATTAATGCAGTTGATAAAGAAGTTTTAGACGGTACATTTCTATCTAAAAAAGCATTAAGAACTTTCTTGGCTCAAACAATTAATGAAGCAAAAGAGAAAAATGTTTTATGGTCTATTCACCTTAAAGCAACTATGATGAAAGTCTCTGACCCAATTATGTTTGGTCATGCTGTTGAAGTATTCTTTAAAGATGTGTTCACAAAATATGCGGCAGATTTCAAAGAGATTGGATTTAACTCTAATTTAGGTCTTGGTGATTTATATAAGAAGTTAGAAAAACTTCCTGCTGATAAAAAAGCTGAAATCGAAAAGGCTATTATGGACACTTATGCTACGCAACCAAACATAGCAATGGTTGATTCAGATAAAGGTATTACAAATTTACATGCTTCTAATGATGTAATTATTGATGCTTCTATGCCGGTTGTAGTGCGTGACGGCGGTAAAATGTGGAATGCTAAAGGTGAAGTTCAAGAGTGTGTTTCTGTAATTCCTGACAGATGTTATGCAACTATGTATAAAGAGTGTGTTGATGACTGTGTAAAAAATGGACAATTTGATGTATCAACAATGGGTTCTGTATCAAATGTTGGACTAATGGCACAAAAAGCTGAAGAGTACGGTTCTCATCCTACAACTTTTGAAATAGCAGAAGATGGTGTTGTTAAAGTTCTTGACACTGATGGTTCAACTTTAATGGAATTTAATGTTGAAGCGGGTGATATCTGGAGAATGTCTCGATGTAAAGATATTCCTATTAAAGACTGGGTTAGATTGGCGGTTGAGCGAGCAAGATTAACAGGTGAGCCGGCAGTGTTCTGGCTAGATGAAAACCGTGCCCATGATGCAAATATGATTAAAAAAGTTAATGAGTATCTGAAAGATTTCGATACTTCAGGGTTGATTATTGAAATTTTAGCTCCAGAAAAAGCTATGGCTTATAGCTTAAAAAGAGTAAGAAAAGGTGAGAACACTATTTCAGTTACAGGAAATGTTTTACGAGATTACTTAACTGATCTTTTCCCAATTTTAGAGCTTGGAACATCTGCAAAAATGCTTTCAATAGTTCCATTATTAGCTGGTGGCGGTCTGTTTGAAACAGGTGCCGGCGGTTCAGCTCCTAAGCATGTTGACCAATTCTTAACTGAAGGTCACCTAAGATGGGACTCTTTAGGAGAATTTTTAGCACTTGCAGAATCTTTAAGATTTATTGCACAGAAAAATAAATCCAAAGATCTTGAAGTTGTAACTGCTGCACTAGATGTTGCAAACAACGCATACCTTGACAACAACAAAGAGCCATCAAGAAAAGCTGGCGAGCCGGACAACAAAGCTTCTCACTTCTTTTTGGCACAATTTTGGGCAGATGCACTTGCTACTCAAACTGACTCTCCGGCATTGGCTGCGAAGTTTGCACCGGTGGCAAAAGCTTTAAAAGAGAATGAAGCTAAAATTATTGAAGAGTTACTTTCTATAGAAGGTAAGGCTCAAGATATCGGTGGATATTACCATCCAAATGATGCAAAAGCTGAAGCAGCGATGAGACCATCTGCTACTTTAAATAGTATTATAGATTCAATATAATCTACGTTAGGAGAGGGCTTTTGTCCTCTCTTTTCTTCTTCTATATGAAACTAAATTCTGGTTTTATATAAAAGGCGAAAGTCTTTAGGGTGATAGTTTATATCAAGGGGTGTATATGAAGCAAGGAAAAAGAGTAGGTATTGTAGGCGCTGGAAATGTTGGGGCGACAATAGCTTACTCGTTAGCGATGCTTGGTTCTTGCCATGAAATTATTCTTCGTGACAATAAAATAGATGTTGCTCGCGGAAAAGCACTTGACATGTCTCAAGCTGCCTCAGCCGTTAGAAGTCACACTGTAGTTAAAGTTGCAGAGTCTATGGAAGATTTAGTAAACTGTGATGTTGTGGTTGTTACAGCCGGCAGTCCTAGACTTCCTGGTATGAGCCGTGATGATTTACTTATGATAAATGCAAACATAACAAAAGAGGTAATAGTCGGCATCGCCAAATATTCTCCTGATGCAATTATTATTATGGTCTCAAATCCATTAGATGCTATGACTTATGTGGCGCTCAGAGAGAGCGGCTTTGATAGAAGTCGTGTTATTGGCATGGCCGGTATCTTAGATAGCTCAAGGATGGCTGCATTTATTCAAGAAAAGCTAGGATACGGCGGCGGTCAAATCCGTGCCTCGGTTATGGGTGGACATGGAGATGACATGGTTCCTCTTCCAAGATACTCTACAGTTGCGGGGGTTCCTCTTACAGATGTTCTTAGTGAGAGAGAGATTGCAGAAATAGTTGATAGAACGCGTCATGGCGGAGCGGAAATTGTCGGTCATCTCAAAACAGGTTCGGCCTATTACGCTCCTGCAAAATCAACGGCAATCATGGTAGAAGCTATTTTAAAAGATACAAAACAGATTCACCCTTGCGCTGTTTATTTAGAGGGCGAATATGGTTTTAGTGATGTGGTATCCGGTGTTCCGGTAATGCTTGGAGCAAACGGAGCAGAAAAAATAATTGAAATCACTCTTAATGCTGCAGAGCAAGAGATGTTTAAGAGTTCATGTGCTTCTGTAGAAACATTAATAAAAACACTAAATAAAAATAATTTTTTTGAAGGAAAATAAGATGAAGACAAGAATTGAAAAAGATACAATGGGTCCGATTAATGTCCCAAATGATGCATATTGGGCTGCTCAAACTCAGCGTTCAATAGAAAATTTTGCTATCGGTGAAGAGACTATGCCGTATGAAATTACAAGAGCATTCTCTTTTCTTAAAAAAGCAGTAGCGCTTGTAAATATGGATCTTGGCAAATTAGATGCGAAAAAGGCAGAAGCAATCGCACAGGCTGCCGATGATATGCTCTCCGGTAAACTTGATGGAAATTATCCGTTAGTTGTTTGGCAGACGGGTTCAGGTACACAGTCAAATATGAACAATAATGAAGTGCTTGCAAACCGTGCAACGGAAATATTGGGCGGAGACTTTAGAATTGAAAAACTAGTTCACCCTAATGATGATGTTAATAAATCACAATCATCAAATGATACCTATCCGACAGCTCTCCATGTAGCGGCAGTAATCGCTGTTGAGACGCGTGTACTTCCTGCAATTGCAAAACTTAAAGCTACTTTAATTGATAAATCAGCAAAATTTGAGTCAATTGTTAAAATAGGTCGAACGCACCTGCAAGATGCTACTCCGATTACTTTGGGTCAAGAGATTAGCGGTTGGGTAGAAATGCTTAATAAATGCGAAAAAATGGCAAAAGATTCTTTAGAGCCAGTTCGAGAGTTGGCACTTGGCGGTACCGCTGTTGGAACGGGTTTGAATGCTCACCCTGAACTTGGAGAGAGAGTAGCTAAGAAATTATCAGAATTAACGGGTCACAACTTTATAACTGCTCCAAATAAATTTCATGCACTTACAAGTCATGATGCTTTAGTTTATTCGCATGGGGCATTGAAAGCTCTTGCAGCGGATATGATGAAAATAGCAAACGATGTAAGATGGTTGGCAAGTGGACCTAGATGTGGAATAGGCGAAATAGAGATTCCAGAAAATGAGCCTGGTTCATCAATTATGCCTGGAAAAGTAAATCCTACGCAAGCAGAAGCAGTAACCATGGTTACATGTCAAGTGTTTGGGAATGATGTAGCTATTTCTATGGGTGCCTCACAAGGAAACTTCCAACTCAATGTTTTCAAGCCCGTAATTGCATATAACTTTTTACAGTCATGCAGACTTTTGGCAGATTCAATTGTTTCTTTTAATGACCATTGTGCTGTTGGAATTGAGCCTGTAGTTGATAAAATAGATTACTATTTACATAACTCATTAATGCTGGTTACTGCATTAAACCCATATATCGGTTATGATAATGCGGCTAAAATAGCTAAAACTGCGCATGCAAACAAATCTACACTCAAGGCAACTGCAATTGAGCTTGGTTTATTGACTGCTGAAGAGTTCGATAAATATGTTATCCCAGAAGATATGATTGCGCCCAAGGCCTAAAGGCCAGTGCAAGCGTAAAACTAAATTTTACGTCGTAAAAAGCGTAATATCCATTTTAAAATAAGGAGAATTAATGAATATACATGAGTATCAGGCAAAACAAATCTTTGCAAAATATGGTGTTCCGACACCAAGAGGTATTATTGCTAATACACCCGAAGAGGCTGTTGCGAATGCACAAGAGTTAGGCGGAAAAATTTGGGTTGTTAAAGCACAGATTCATGCAGGCGGAAGAGGTCTTGGTGGTGGTGTTAAACTGGCTCGTTCAATGGATGAAGTGAAACAACTTGCTTCTGAAATTTTAGGTATGACTTTGGTTACGCACCAAACAGGACCAGAAGGTAAACTTGTACAAAAAGTTTATATAGAAGAGGGTGCTGATATTGTTGATGAACTTTACTTAGGTGTAGTTCTTGACCGTGCTAAAGAGATGCCGGTAATTATGGCTTCTACCGAGGGTGGAATGGACATTGAAACTGTTGCTCATAATACACCCGAAAAAATTATAAAAATTGCTGTTGACCCATCTATTGGTTTTCAAGGTTTTCATGGGAGAGAGTTAGTTTTTGGTCTTGGCATTACAGACCCGCAAGAGCAGAATAAACTTATTAAGTTTGCAAAAGCTCTTTATACAGTTTACATGGAAAATGATGCAGAGATGATTGAGATTAATCCTCTGATTAAAACAGGTTCTGGTGACTTCATGGCACTGGATGGGAAGATGGGATTTGATGATTCAGCACTGGGACGACATCCTGAAATTGCGGCGATGCGTGATATTTCTGAAGAAGATGCAGACGAGAGAGAAGCAAGTCAATACGGACTCTCATACATTAGCTTAGATGGTGAAATTGGTTGTATGGTAAATGGTGCCGGTCTTGCGATGGGTACTATGGATACGATTAACTACATGGGCGGAACTCCTGCAAACTTCCTAGATGTTGGCGGTAGTGCAAACGCTCAAACTGTTGCAAAAGGTTTTGAGATTATTCTTAAAAATCCTAAAGTAAAAGCGATTTTTGTAAATATCTTTGGTGGTATTGTGAGATGTGACCGTATTGCGAATGGTATCTTAGAAGCTACAAAACTTGTGGATGTTCATGTTCCTGTAATCGTTCGTCTTGATGGTACAAACGCTCCAGAGGCAGCAGAAATTCTTAGAAATGCAAACATTCCAAATGTAATTGCAGCAACAGATTTAGCAGATGGTGCAGCAAAAGCAGTAGCCGCAGCAAAGGGAGAATAATTTATATGAGTATATTAGTAAACAAAGATACAAAAGTAATCGTTCAGGGTTTTACAGGTAAAGAGGGTTCTTTCCATGCTGAGCAGTGTTTAGCGTACGGAACTAAAATTGTTGGTGGTGTTACGCCGAATAAAGGCGGTCAAGAGCATTTAGGTCTTCCTGTATTTAACACGGTAAAAGATGCAGTTGCAACTACAGGTGCTACAGTATCGATGATTTTTGTTCCGCCTGCATTTGTTGCTGATGCAGTAATGGAAGCTGCTGCTGCTGGAATTACTTTAGCGGTTGTAATCACTGAGGGTGCTCCGGTTCGTGATATGCAAGCTGCAAAAGCATTCGCAGTTAAACATGGAATGATGACAATCGGGCCAAACTGTCCTGGTGTTATTACAGCTGAAGAGTGTAAGATTGGTATTATGCCAGGTGCAATTTTCAAAAAAGGGCATGTTGGATTGATTAGTAAATCTGGTACACTCACTTATGAGGGTGCTAATCAGGTTTGTAAAGAGGGATTTGGAATTACTACGGCGGTTGGTATCGGTGGAGATCCGATTATCGGGCTTTCATACAAGCAACTTCTTAAAATGTTTCAAGAAGATGATGATACACATGCCATCGTTATGATTGGAGAAATTGGTGGTGACCTTGAGATTCAAGCAGCGCACTACATCAAAGAACATATCACAAAACCTGTTGTTGCATTTATAGCTGGACAAACTGCTCCTGCTGGAAAAAGAATGGGTCATGCCGGTGCTATTATTAGTGGAAGTGCAGGGACTGCAAAAGAGAAGATGGATGCGCTAGAGGCCGCTGGAGTGAGAGTTGTTGTTTCACCTGCTGAAATCGGCAAAGCTGTAAAAGAAGTTTTGAGTAAATAATTATGTTAAAAACAGTCGAGGTTAATAATATACGCTGTGAAGGTTGTGTAAATACAATCAAAAAAGCTCTCAAAAAAGAGGGTTTTGAAAACACAGAAGTTGACCTCTCGTGCGAGCCTCGTAAAGTAACAATAGATGTTGAAGATGAGGCGTCTGAAGCACATGCCATAGATATTTTAAGAAAATTAGGTTATCCTCTCTATAAAGAAGAGATTAGTTTTGGTAATGCAGCTACTTTTAAAGCGAAGAGTTTTGTCTCTTGTGCAGTCGGAAAATTTAACATTAAAGATGATACAAATTAGTTTGTATTTTAAATAAATAGGAGAATAGATGGGAACTTTCAAAACAGAAAATCCAGGTAACCAACCTGTTTGGGTAAACACAAGTAACTGTAAGGCATGTGATATTTGTGTGTCGGTATGTCCTTCAGGTGTTTTAGGAATGAGATATGAGGTAACTTCTACGCTTGGTGCCATGATTTCAGTAGAACATCCGGAAGCTTGTATAGGTTGCAGTGAATGTGAGCTTTCGTGTCCAGATTTTGCTATTTATGTAGCAGATAAAAAAGATTATAAGTTTGCAAAATTAACGGATGAATCTAAAGAGAGACAAGCGGCAATTATTGCAAATAATTATATGTCACTTAGTGAACAAGGAGTTAAATAATGGCAAGAGAAGTAATTGGAAATGGAAATGAATTAGCCGCAGAAGCAGCTATAGATGCAGGGGCCATGTTTTTTAGTGGGTATCCAATCACTCCGTCTTCAGAGGTAATGCATGTTGCATCTGATTTGCTGCCTGAAATTGGTGGAAAGTTTATTCAAATGGAAGATGAAATAGGTGGTATAGCTGCAGCATTAGGCGCTTCTATGACTGGTGTGAAATCTTTTACAGCAACTTCAGGTCCCGGTATCTCACTCAAAGCTGAGCAAATTGGTCTTGGTTTTATTGCTGAAGTTCCTTTGGTTATTATAAATGTTATGCGTGGTGGCCCATCAACAGGTCTTCCAACTCGTGTTTCTCAAGCAGATATCGGGCAAGCACAATATCCTACACATGGAGATTATGCTTCTATAACTTTATGTGCAGGTTCTTTAAGCGAGTGTTATACTGAAACTGTTCGCGGATTTAACTTGGCTGAAAAATATATGACTCCGGTATTTGTCCTTTTAGATGAAACTATTGGTCACATGCATGGAAAAGCTATTCTTCCGGATTTAGAAGAGGTTAAAGCAAGCATAGTAAATCGTGCTACTTTTGATGGTCCGATTGATGAATATAAACCATATAAAGTTCCTATGAATAAACCTGCTGTCATCAATAAGATGTTTCAAGGGTATAGACACCATGTTACCGGTTTGCACCATGGAGATGAAGGTTTTCCAACGGAAGATGCAGTTCAATGTGAATTTAACATTGAACGATTAGTCGGTAAAATAAACACAGTTGCAAAAGAAAATGACGGACTTGATGATTTACCTGATTATGAAGAGTATATGCTTGAAGATGCAGAAGTTTGTTTAATTGCTTATGGTTCAATTGGGCTTGGAGCGTATGAAGCAGTGCAAAAACTTCGTGCTGAGGGTATCAAAGCCGGTATGTTTAGACCAATTATGTTGTGGCCAAGTCCAGCAAAGAGAATTGCTGAAATCGGTGCTAAGTTTAAAGATAAAATATTTATAACAGAGCTTAACATGGGTCAATATACGAAAGAGATTGAGAGAATTATTAAAAGAGATGATTTTACTACGCTGTTTAAAGCAAATGGTCGTCCAATCGCTCCAGCAGAAATGGTAGCAAAAGTTAAGGAGATGATGTAATGGCATTCAATTATGATAAATATTTACGTGTAAATAAAATGCCGACACTTTGGTGTTGGGGTTGTGGTGATGGCGTTATTTTAAAAGCAACTATTCGTGCTATTGAAAAAATGGGCTGGGATATGGACAATGTATGTGTTATTTCCGGTATCGGTTGTTCGGGACGTTTTTCTTCATACATAAACTGTAATACAATTCATACAACGCATGGTAGAACTATAGCTTATGCAACAGGTGTTAAATTGGCTAATCCAGGCGTTAATGTAATCGTTGTAGCCGGTGACGGAGATAGTCTTGCTATTGGTGGAAATCATACAATTCATGGCTGCCGTAGAAATATTGACCTTAACTTTATTTTAATTAATAACTTTATTTATGGTCTTACAAATTCACAAATTTCTCCAACAACTCCTCAGGGTATGTGGTGTGTATCTGCTCAAAACGGTAATATTGACCCAACATTTAATGCTTGTAATTTAGCTATTGGTGCTGGAGCTTCATTTGTTGCCCGTGAGAGTATGATAGACCCTAAAAAACTTGAAAAGATTTTAGTGAAAGGTTTTAGTCATAAAGGCTTTAGTTTCATAGAAGTGAATTCAAATTGTCATATTAATCTTGGTCGTAAAAACAAAATGAATAGTGCTATGGAAAATCTTGCATGGATTGACAGTATTACTATGCCAGTTAAGAAATGGGAAGCCCTTTCTCCGGAAGAGCAACTTAATAAGCTCCCGACAGGTGTCCTACGTGAAGTAGAACAGGCGGAGTATTGTGACCTTTATGATATGGTAATTGCAGCTGCTCAAGGTAAGCGTGGTAAAATCACTCAAGATGATTTTGCGAAAAAAATCTAAGGAACTGATATGAGAAATACAATTCGTTTTACAGGAGTAGGTGGTCAGGGTGTTTTGCTTGCTGGTGAAATCATGGCTGCTTGTAAGATAAAAGAGGGTGGTGAAGGTTTAAAAACTGCAACTTATACATCACAAGTTCGCGGTGGTGCTACAGTTGTTGATATTACACTCGATGATGGCACTATTCGCTATCCGTATGCGAATGAGGGTGAAATAGATTTCATGCTCTCAGTTGCAAATGTTTCTTTTCACCAATTTAAAAATGGCGTAAAGCCGGGCGGTACAATCGTAGTTGACCCTAACCTTGTCCAGCCGACTGACGAAGATCGTAAGAAATGGGTGATACATGAGATTCCTATTATTACGATTGCAAAAGAGGAGGTTGGTAATGTTATTACTCAATCTGTTGTAGCACTTGGCATAACCAATACAATGACAGGAGTACTTCCTAGACAATCACTTATCGATACAATGCTTTCAAAAGTACCTGCAAAAGTTCATGCAGCAAATATAAAAGCGTATGATCTTGGCGAAAAATATGCTAAAGAAGCTTTAGCAAAGTAAAAAAATATTAAAGACAGTTTTATAAAAAAAACTGTCTTTTTTTTATCTTCATTTTTAATATTATTAAATATCCAAATCTGCTACTTTTTTCTAGAAAATTTCATAATAAATTTACTTATTTCAAATAATATTAATAAGTATTACATTTTTATACTCTCCCAAAAGAAATCCACATGCTTTTCAAATTGCGTTGAAAGTGTTGTTGTAGATATCGAGTCATACCTCATAAGTGTAATTTGAAGCCTGATGTAGAATAGGGTGGATAAGAATTCATATGAGATAATCATGGGATCTGATGAACGAATTACGTTGTTCTGCATCATTACAAAGAATCCTTCAGATAATAGTTTAATACTCTTATCGTGAAAATCACTCATAAACTGACTTCTAAGCTCTTTATTTTGCAGTAATTCAATGAGGAGAAGCTTAAACATATTTTCGTTATTTTTATCAAATGTAATTAGCTTATATTGCATTGCATATTTATGTAAAAATGGTTTTCCTTTGAGTGCTAATTCTCTAATATTTTCATCTTCAAAAGAGAAGGGCGATGAAAATATCTCTTTAGAAATCTCCAAAAATATCTCCTCCTTATTTTTGTAATGATTATAAATTGCACTCTCTCTTATACCCACTTCTGAAGCTATTTTTCTTACGCTTGTACCCTTATACCCATGTTCGCAGAAGAGGGTGCGTGAAACTTTGAGTATCTTCTCTTTCGTTCCCATTCTTTTATTAGATGTCGTAATATCCGGCATAAATCAACCTTTTTAGTCTTGTGAACAATCGTTAATGTAAACGAGATTATATATGAACAGTTGTTAATACAACCTTATTTAAAAAGAACAGTTGTTCATATCTTAAAGACTAAATATGAACAACTGTTCTTTTGATTCTGGAAACTATTTTAAAGGAATAATTGAGTACTATTTCGCAGGTACAACAGATAGTTACTTGGTTTACCAAGAGGAAAGTCCGATCTGCTGTAAGACAGTGTTCCATTTAACGAATGGCCGTAGTAATACGAGGGAAAGTGCAACAGAGATTAGACTTCCGCTGCAAAGTGGTAAAGGTGAAAAGGTGGTGTAAGAGACTACCAGTCTCTATAGCAATATGGAGAGCTTGAAAACCCAACATGGCAGCAAGAAACAAAAGGTTAGCGTCTTACATTGCTATTGTTTCGCTAGAGATACTATGTAAATAGTATAGTAGATTAATGCTATCAAAACAAAACTCGGCTTATGTTGTGCCTAACTTCGTTTTAACCCCTATTTATAGAGCTTAGATACTCTTCAATTGTTCTGCGGTGACCGAAGAGTGAAAAATTAACTCCAAAATCAATGTTTTTAGACTCAATAACACTTGTATAATGTTCTAGAGTGACTTTAGGGCTAGAATGACCTAGAAGACCTGCTAACTCATTGATACTCACGATATTTTCTCTCATCATCAAAGTAGCGAATGTGTGTCGTGTCGAGCAAAATTTGTATCTTGGCGCACTTCAGCATCTTGACAAACATCTCTCCATTGACTTCTAAGAAGTGAAGTATCATCTTTAAATTGAAGCATTCAATAATACACTCTATTCAATGTTTCAAAGAAAAATTAGTCTCAAAAATAAGGTTATAAGGAATAGTTTTTGCTCTAGTTCAACATATTAAAAAGGAATGGTTCATGGGCAAATTTTCGTTATTTTTTTTAGCTGTTATTTCATCTTATGCAAATGATAATTTTACGATTTCGCTGTTTGATTCAGAAACTAAAAAGCCTCTTGAAAACTTTCGAGTTGTAATTGACAATACATCTGTTCAAAACTTTAATCAAAAAGTTGTAATTGACAAAAATCATAAGGTTGATATTTTAGCTATTGGCTACGAAAAGAAAAGTCTTTTACCAATCGGAGATATGGAGCTTTACTTAAAACCTTTTGTTGTTAAAGGACTCTATCTTTCCAACTATGGGATCTCATACAAACCGTTTATAGACAATGCTCTAAAAATTGCCAAAAGCGGACAAATCAATACTTTTGTAATAGACATCAAAAATGAAAATGGAATGATGAGCTATGAAATGGACAATCTAACCGTTAATGAATTAGGAGCAAACAAAATCAATACCATAAAAGATATTAAAAAACTTCTTAGTGTTCTAAAAGAGAACAATATCTATTCAGTTGCCAGAATTGCAATTTTTAAAGATGCTCTTTTGAGTCAAAAAAAACCAAATTTTGGCATCAAAACAAAATCTGGCAAACAATATCTGGACAAACAAAATGTTCCATGGAGCGATCCGTTCCAAAAAGAGGTGAGAGACTACAATATTGCAATTGGCGTTGAAGCTGCAAAAGTAGGTTTTGACGAGGTTCAATTTGACTATGTGCGGTTTCCAGATGCGGTTGATTACGTCACTTCCCAACCTTCAAATGAAAACTCAAGAATTGAAGTAATCAATTCATTTTTGGACGAAGCGAGAGAGGCAATAAATAAACAAGGTGCATTTATGTCCGCCGATATTTTTGGCTACGTATTGTGGAATAAAGGGGACATGGGGATTGGACAAAAACTTGAATCCATCTTGAATCATGTAGATTATCTCTCTCCAATGCTCTATCCATCCGGATTCACATTTGGAATACCAGGATACAAAATTCCGACACAAAATTCATATGAAATAATATATCTTTCACTTAAAGAGGCACAAAAAAAAGTTCCAATCATCAATCCAATAAAAATTCGTCCGTGGCTTCAGGCCTTTAAAGATTACAGTTTTGACCGACGGGAGTATAAAGGAAAAGAAGTTTACAAGCAAATTAAAGCAACTGAAGATTTTGGAAAAATGGGTTATCTTTTTTGGAATCCAAGAAACAGATACGATTTGAACCTTTTTGAGTATAAGCCAGAAATGCAACCACAAAGAGAAACCACAGTTATTCAATCTGGAATGACCTCAAAAATGTAAATATATTTTTAAGCATCTGATTAACTTAGCCATATCTTATCTTTTGGTTATAATTAGACGATAATAAAACTCTCACTAAATATCAAAAAAATAATTATTTAAGAGTTAATCCAAGGAAATATATGGAACAAGTAAAACTTACAGAATATAGTCATGGAGCAGGGTGTGGATGTAAAATCTCGCCTATGCTGCTTGATGAGATACTTCAAAGCACAAGACCAAATATAAGTTATCCTCAACTTCTTGTCGGCAATGAAAGCAGAGATGATGCGGCCGCTTATGATTTGGGCAACGGCACATCGGTTCTATCCACAACAGATTTTTTTATGCCTATAGTGGATGATCCGTTTACCTTCGGGCGTATTGCAGCGACCAACGCATTAAGTGATATCTATGCCATGGGAGGACGTCCTCTGATGGCTATTTCTATTTTTGGCTGGCCGATAGATAAACTCTCAGCAGATGTCGGACGTGCAGTTATAGATGGTGGAAGAGCTGTTTGTGAAGAAGCCGGCATTCCTTTGGCGGGAGGACATTCAATAGACTCTCCTGAGCCTATATTCGGGCTTGCGGTAACCGGAATTGTCGAAAACAAAAACCTTATGCGAAATACAACCGCGCAAGAAGGGTGTTCTATTTTTCTTACCAAACCTTTGGGTATAGGCATATTATCCACTGCGCAAAAACAGAAGAAGATAGAATCCGGGCACATCGAACATGCCATAGAAGCGATGACTACACTCAATAAGATAGGTGCTGAGTTTGCACTGTTAGAGAGTGTTGTTTCTATGACCGATGTGACAGGATTCGGGCTTCTTGGACATCTGAGTGAGATATGCGAGGGAAGCAATATAGGTGCAACAGTCTGGTTTGACAAGGTTCCTTTGCTTCCAAATGTAGAAAAGTATAGACAACTCGGATGTATTCCGGGCGGAGCACGTAAGAACTTTATGAGCTACGGCAGTAAGATAAGCGAAATGACACAGCAGCAGCGTGAAATCTTGTGCGATGCCCAAACTTCCGGAGGACTCCTTGTAATCGTAAAAAAGAGTGGATTAGATATGTTTTTTGAAGTTGCACAAAAAGCAGGACTAAAGCTTGAGGCTATAGGTGAAACATCTGCAAAGGGTCAGAACCTAATAGAGGTTATTTAGATGCCAAGCCTCGCATTAAACAGTGATTTCAGATCAATTGTCTTAAACTCAACTCCGCTCGTGGATGTTCGTGCACCCGTGGAGTTTGAAAAAGGCTCATTTCCACATGCTGTAAACCTGCCAATCATGAATGACAAAGAGAGGCATCAGGTCGGTGTCTGCTACAAACAGTACGGTAATGATGAAGCTGTAAAACTCGGGCATAACCTTGTAAGCGGCAAAATAAAAGAGGAGCGTGTAAAAGCATGGTCCGATTTTATAGAGGCTAATCCGAATGCTATGCTCTACTGTTTCAGGGGAGGACAACGCTCAAAGATATCGCAAGAGTGGATAAATGAATCCGGCAAAGAGATTACACGACTAAAGGGCGGTTATAAAGCTTTTAGAAACTACCTTTTGAATGAAATAGAGAAGTCATGTAAACATTTCAAACCAATTATCCTTGGCGGGCGTACCGGATCCGGAAAAACTATTTTGCTAAAAGACTTGGGTAACTCAATTGATCTTGAGGGACTGGCAAATCACAGAGGTTCTTCATTTGGCAGAAAAGTAACGCCACAGCCTACTCAAATAGATTTTGAAAGTAGTTTGGCTTATGAGCTCATCCAAAAACTTGATAAAGGATTTAAACACCTTGTTTTTGAGGATGAAGGCAAACGAATTGGAGGTGTTTATATTCCAAAGGGTTTTGCAGGCTATCTTGGGGAAGCTCCTCTTGTAGTGCTGGAGACGCCGATGAGAGAGAGAGTAGAGACAACATTTAATGAGTATGTAATTGAAGCACAAAAAATGTATAAAGATGCAGGGCACGAGGATAATCTAACAGAGTGGAAAGACAGCATACAAAATGCAATGGATAGGATAAAGAGAAGGCTTGGCAGCCAGCGACATCAGCATGTCAGTGATATTTTTGAAAATGCATTGAGTGAACAACTGAAAAGTGGCTCACTTGAGGGGTATAAAGAGTGGGTTGAGTATCTTTTAGTAGAGTATTATGATCCTATGTATGACTATCAGATTCAAAAGCGTTCTGAGCAGGTACAATTCAGAGGCTCCAACGAAGAGATACTTAAGCATCTTGCGCAGTTTTGAAACTTTTACAATAGTGAAAAGATGGAAGAGAAGCATCATTGTATTTTCAATAGAATTTACATTATGTTAATCAATATTACAATCTAGGTCATCAAAATTATAACCACTCTATTTCATATTAACTAAAGAAGCAAGGAAAAAATAATGCTTAGCAGAAAAAAGAAGTTGATAGAAGATATACAGAACCTTCTTAATACATACAGCGGTGTGAACACAACCTTCATAAATCCAGATTTATTGGAATTTATAGATGATGAGACATTAATAAACATCATTGACTCTCTCTTAGTTCAAAAAGAAGAAGCGAAAGAATCTGATATGCAGTGGCTAGAAAAGTTTAAAAAACAAGAAAACTAAATGTGTAAATTTAACTCAATAAAAATACAAAATCAGATGTTTTCTAATGTTATGTTTATTAATGTTACCATTGTTACCGAAAAATATGTACAATGTCGGAAGCAATTAAATTCAAGGATAAAAGAATGCAAAATGTAGATTTAGTACAGTTAACAAGTCAAACTAAAAAGTTGACGGCAATGATAGTTGAAGATGAAAAAGTTACAAATGAGTTGTTGAGTTCAACTTTTAAAAACTTTTTTTCAAAAGTTTATTCTTGTTTTAATGGAGAAGAAGCCCTAGCAACTTACAATAAAATTCAACCTGATGTTGTTTTTGTTGATGTTATTATGGCTGGAATGGATGGTATTGATTTATCCCGCAAAATTCGCGAGATTAATCCTACTCAAATTATTATAGTTATCTCTGCTAGTAATGATATTGAAAAAATTTCTGAATCTATTGAAGTGGGAGTAAACAGCTTTATTCAAAAACCGATAGATACTAAAAAAATCATTGAATTACTTATCAGCGTTATTGCTATGGTAACTAAAAAGAAAAAAATTGAAACAAAAACTTTTTCTATATCTCTTCCACTAGATGTGTATGAAATAGTGAATGATAGCGCTAAGGCTGAGAGTATTTCAAAAAATGCAATCATCATTAGAGCTCTTCGTAATTTTTTCGACTAAAAAAAGAATGAATTTTCCTGAGTTTAATAAATTATTAAGAAATAAATCTATATAATTTCGGCTCAGGAAAACAAGATGAAGAATCTTTCTTCAAATTTAGTACTGAAAGTGGCCCCATCGTCTAGCGGTCAGGATCCATGGTTTTCATCCATGTTACAGGAGTTCAATTCTCCTTGGGGTCACCACTTACTCTTCAAAAAATAAAATCAAAAAAGAACTTTGTTAGCTAAAACTTGTTAAAATTCCACAAAATAATATTTAGGATTTTTAATGTTAAGATTTGCACCTAGCCCAACTGGTGATATGCACATAGGAAACCTCCGCGTTGCCCTATTCAACTATATCGTTTCAAAACAAAGAAATGAAGATTTGCTTGTTAGAATTGAAGATACGGACAAAGAGAGAAATATAGAAGGTAAAGATCAAGAGATACTCGATATTTTAAACCTTTTTGGCATAGAGTACTCTCAAGTTATTTATCAAAGCCAAAATTTACGATTCCACTCAGCTATGGCACTGCAATTATTGCACGATAAAAAAGCTTTTAGCTGTTTTTGTTCTTCCGAGTGGCTTGAGAAAAAAAGAGAAGAAGCAAAAGAGAATAAAATAGCGTATAGATATGATGACGCTTGTGCTTCTTTGCCGGATGAACTTGTTATTGATAACATGAATCCTTTTACAATTAGAATCAAAAAACCTGAAGAAGCAATAGTTATAACAGACCATATTAAGGGTACTGTTACTTTTGAGCCCAATGAGGTTGACAGTTTTATTATTATGAGACAAGACAAAACGCCTATGTATAATTTTGCTTGTGCGGTAGATGATATGATTGGTGATGTCTCTTTGGTTATTCGCGGTGAAGACCACATGAGTAATACTCCAAAACAAGACTTCATTAGAACATCTCTAGGCTACAACAAAAAAATAGAATATGCGCACTTGCCTATTATTTTGAATGATAATGGCAAAAAAATGAGCAAAAGAGATGATGCTTCAAGCGTTAAATGGTTGCTAGAAGAGGGTTTTTTGCCCTCAGCTATAGCCAATTATTTAATATTAATTGGAAATAAGCCCCCTAAAGAAATTTTTGACATGAAAGAAGCTATTGAATGGTTCTCACTTGATAATATTTCGAAATCCCCTGCTCGCTTTGACATGGATAAACTGAAATTTATAAATCGTGAACATCTAAAAAATTTAGATGCTAAAGAGCTCTCAAGATATGTTGGTTTTGCAGATGAAGAGATTGGCGAACTTGCAAGAGTTTATCTGGAAGAGGCAGGAACAACAAAAGAGTTGAAAGCAAAAATTGGCACTATTTTTGCACCAAAAGTCATCCCTGATGAGTTTAGAGAAGAAGCAAAAATCATGAGTGAAACCATTAAAAATGCACCCTACTTTGATGAATATGAAGATTTTAAAAATTATATTATGAAAGAATCGAATCTCAGGGGCAAATACTTTTTTAAACCGCTTCGTCTTTTGTTGACAGGGGCTGAGCATGGTCCGGATGTTGCTGAAGTATATAAATATTTAAAAAATTACATAGGTGAGATTGTAAAATGAGTGTAATGATAGATATTGTTCAAGGCTTAGGTAGTATTTTTCTAACTTTAGTAAGTGTTTATATTTGGGTTATTATCATCAGCTCGCTGCTGAGCTTTGTAAATCCGGATCCATACAATCCTATTGTACAATTTTTGCATAGAGTGACTCAACCAGCCTACTCTCTAGTGAGAAGATATGTAAGAACAAACATTAATGGCATAGATTTGGCGCCGCTCGTTATCGTTATATCTCTTGAAGTTTTAATAGTTCTATTCACTGCACTTCTGCGCTCTTTAAATTAGTAAATATGTTCAGAATTACTGTTATTTTATCACTTGTTTTGGCATGTGCACATGCTGAAATAACACTGCAAGATATAAATTCCAAACCCTCCGGCAGAATGAAAAACTTTATGATATGGCAGTTTCTAAAACAAGAGATTACGCCAAAAGAGGCTGATAAAGCCTATGCTCAAGTAACTGGAAAAAGTAATTACCTTTTAAATACTTATCTTAAAAAATCGATTACGCCGGAAATAAAACGAACTATAGAGTGTCAAAATACCAAAGATCTACTTTCCATTAAAGAGAAAAATTGTTTGGAACTTGCTCTAAGCCCTTATAAAACACTTGCTATGACAAATAAGCAGAGAGAAGAATTATCAAAAAGATTAGATTCAGATTCTTTTAAAAAGTTATTGAAAATACAGAGTGAGCCCTATTCCATTGAGGCATATAAATCGTATGACTCAAATACAATCCTGACTATGTTTGTTAGTACAACCCAAAACCATCGAAGAATGCATCTCAATTTAGATTTAGATTCAAAATTTCTAAGCTTCTTATCTACTCCTGAAACATCGCAGCAGAAGCTTGCTTCATTTATAAAAATTATTATAAATGACGATAAACTTGACAAGCTTCAAAAGTCACTATTGAGGCTAAATGGGGAACATATGGATGGTGTGAATAATTTTACACTTGGATTACATCATCTCAAACTCTCCAGAACAAGAGAGGCTATAGAACATTTTGAGTTATCAAAGCTAAAATCAAATGACCAAGCAGACAAAGATAAAGCGACTTTTTGGCTCTATCAGATTACAAAAGATAAAAAATACCTCACACAGTTGGTCTCCAGCACAAGTATAAATATGTACTCTCTTTATGCAGCTGACATATTAAAGAAAAATTTCACCAACTATTTTACTTCCGTTAAGTTTGTTGAGAGTGAAAATAAAAAGAATATAGAAAATCCATTTGATTGGTCTGATATTATAAGTGAAATGAAAGCAGTACCAAAAGATAAACTTTTTGACCTTGCTTTGAAATACAACCAAAAAAACATGATTACAGTTCAATCGTATATACTTGAAAAAGCTTATGAATCTAAAAAGCATAACTTTTTAATGCCATACGATGAGTATTTAACTGAAATTTCTACGGATGAAAAAGCTTTAGTTTACGCTATTATGAGACAGGAGAGTGCCTTGATTCCAGCTGCTTTGTCCAACTCTTTTGCTCTTGGATTAATGCAGATAATGCCTTTTGTGACGGACGATTTAAGTAAAACAATAAAAAATCCAATTACTTCTTATAATGACATGTTTATTCCACAATACAATATTAGATATGCTTTAAAACACTTAGATTGGATGAGAAAGTCTCTGTACCACCCTCTTTTTACCGCTTATGCTTACAATGGCGGCATGGGATTTTTGCAAAAGCACCTTCAAACAGGTGCTTTTAGCAAGGGTAAATATGAACCATTTTTGAGTATGGAGATGATGTCAAATAGTGAAAGCAGAGAGTATGGCAAAAAAGTTTTGGCAAATTATGTAATGTACAAAAAAATTCTTGGCGAAGAGGTTTCTATTGTTAATCTTTTTGATACATTAACGCAGCCGAAGAAGACAGACCGCTTTCGAGCACAAGGTTGAGTTGATTACTGTTTTGAGAATCTTTTTCAAATGTTACAAGATAGTAACTATTCCACTCATTTTCTGTTGAAGCCAAATGTGAAAACTTGTTGACATGTGAGAGTTTTTCGATCTTAAGGGGCATTTTTCCATTTAGCTTAACAATAAAATCTTCTTTCCCTTTTTTTAAATATAAAAATATATAAAAAGTCTCATACTTACTAGCTATATCAGGATATATTGAATTCAAATATATCGCAGAAAAAACTCCCTCAACTATCTCTCCTGACACTACTTTGGAGCTTTGCAAGCTTGATACAGCCAACTCTTGCTCTCCTTTCATTTCAAATCTGCTAAAAGCTGTTTTGTCTGCACATGCACTAAAAAGAAGTATAAAAACGAGTGATGTAAAGAAAATTTTCATCTATATCCTTGGTAATTATGCAAAGAATTATAGCTTATTAAACAACTTTTTAATGAGTATTTTGTATAATCAACTAAATTTTGAATCAGAGATATTACATTGAATAAAAGATTAGCCGTCGCGTTTACAGGTCCGTCCAATAGTGGTAAAACAACACTTATTCTAAAAGTTGCGAGGAAACTCATAAATGAGTATTCTAAAAAAGTTGCCATCATTAAACATGACCCAAAAGATAAAGCCAGATTTGATGTAGTAGGGAAAGATAGTTACAAATTTTCAGATACAGGCGCAGAGGTTATTGTTACCTCTCCTAACAGAACAACCTATTTTTCACAAAAAAATAAAGATTTGGATGAGATGATTAGGCTTTTTGATAAATTTGATATTTTACTTGTTGAAGGACTGAAGAATTTGCCGTTACCAAGAATAAGCGTATTTAGAAACTCGATAGATAGTGACTATTTTCCATATATGAATGCTTTGGCAGTAGATGGGAGTATTGATATTAAAAACTACCATATACCCTATGGAGTGGATGTTTTAGATTTAAATAATCCAGATGATGTTATATCTTGGATATTAAAAAATGCAAAGGAAGTGTAAATGAAAGATATATTTGATGCAATTCAAAAAAGTGCCATAAGAATTAAAGATGCTATTGATACAAAAGATATAGGCTATTCACAAAAAGAGAATAGTTCTGGCGAAACACAGCTTCAGCTCGATATTCAATGTGATTTAATCATTGAAGAAGAGCTCTCAAAGGTGCCTTCTGTTCATACAATTGCAAGCGAAGAGAAAGAGCATGAGGTGCTTATTCGTGAAAATGGAAAATATTTTATAGCTTACGATCCGCTTGACGGTTCATCACTTGTGGATGTAAATCTCAGCGTTGGCTCTATTTTTGGTATTTATGAGAAAACTTGGGGTGCAGTTAATATGGTAGCATCATGCTATATTGTGTATGGTCCGAGAGTTGAGATGGTTTTTGCGGAAACTAGGACAAAACTCTATCTTCTTCAAGCAGGTGAGTTCGAATTTGTAAAAGAGATTCATCTCAAAGAAAAAGGGAATCTTAATGCTCCAGGTGGAACACAACAAAATTGGAAGCCCTATCATAAAGAGCTTGTAGATAGTTTCTTTGCAGAGGGCTATCGCTTAAGATATTCAGGCGGTATGGTTCCAGACTTGCATCAAATACTTCTTAAAGGCGGCGGGCTTTTTAGCTATCCAGGTACATCAGACAAGCCCGATGGAAAACTTCGTAAACTTTTTGAAGTATTTCCATTTGCATTTATATTTAAAATGGCTGGCGGTGACGCAATTGATGCTATTCATGATGACATTATGAAACTCTCGCATGACCATATTCACGGAACATCTCCATGTTTTTTCGGTTCAAAATATGAGATTGCAAGAGTAAAAGAAGTTTATGCAAAACACAGTTAATCAAGAGTTAGATAAATTTGAACTTCATCTCGATGAAATGATAATCAAAATACAAAAATGTCAAGAAGACAAGGTGAATGGCGAAGCCAGAGAGGGTGCCCTGGGGCAGAAAAGTGTAAAAAGTTGCAGTAGATGCGAGCAATATTTTGTTTGTGAACTAAGAAACAACTATGTAAAATCTGTATATAACAGCATGTCCAAAGGCGAGACAGGCGGATTTGAATTTTAAAATTATTAGGCTCATAATTCTCGAAAAACAAAGTTTTACTAAAGAAACATTTTCGCTTTGCGAAAAGCGCTTCGCTTGTTTTCGTAGCTTTAGGGGTTGTAGGGACAATTTGTCCCTGCCACTAAAACGAACATGTTCGTTTTAGTGTATAACATCAATAAAAAGGAAAAACTTTGAGTAAATATATAACAACCCCTATCTATTATGTAAACGGGGAGGCTCATATCGGGCATGCGTACACGACTTTTATAGCAGATACAATGACGAGATACGAGAAGTTAAAAGGTGAAGATACCTACTTTTTAACAGGAACCGACGAGCATGGTCAAAAAATTGAAGAGTCAGCGCAAAAAAATGGCAAGCCGACGCAAGAGTTTGCAGATGAGATAAGCGCCTCTTTTAAAAACCTATGGGATGAGTTTGAGATAAGCTACGATAAATTTATCAGAACAACCGATGAAGATCACAAAAAAGGGGTGCAGAAGGCTTTTGAAGTTATGCACGCCAAGGGTGATATTTATAAAGATTTTTATGAGGGTCACTACTGTGTCAGTTGTGAGACATTTTTTCCGGAAACCCAACTCATAGATGGAGAGTATTGCCCAGATTGTGGGAGAAGTACGAGTGTGGTTAAAGAGGAAAGTTACTTTTTTAGACTCTCGAAATATGAGGATGCACTTTTAAAACATTATAGTGATAATCCGGATTTTATCTTACCTCGTTCCCGCGCAAATGAAGTTATAAACTTTGTAAAAGGCGGTCTTCGCGACCTCTCTGTAACAAGAACATCTTTTACATGGGGCGTTAAAATGCCTGAATCTATGCATGATGACAAACATGTTATGTATGTTTGGCTTGATGCACTCTTGAACTATATAACGGCGCTAGGATATGGAAAGGATGATGCTAACATGCGTTACTGGCCCGCATCCACCCAGTTTGTAGGAAAAGATATTCTTCGCTTTCATGCTATCTACTGGCCTGCATTTTTAATGAGTCTTGATTTACCGCTTCCAAAACGCATTGGCGCACATGGCTGGTGGACAAGAGACGGTGAAAAAATGTCCAAATCAAAGGGCAATGTAATCGCGCCTAAAGAGGTTGCTGATGTTTATGGAGCTGAAAACTTAAGATATTTTATGCTCAGAGAAGTTCCATTTGGTCAAGACGGCGACTTTTCTCAACGCGCATTTATCGACAGAATAAACTCTGAACTCAGCAACGATTTGGGAAATCTTTTAAACCGCATCATCGGAATGAGCGGAAAATACTCTGAATATGAAATTGATAGTGTTGATGTAGAAAAGTTTCACAAAAAAGAGATTGATTCTATGAACATAGTTTTAGATTCTCTCGATACCTACATGGAAAACCTACAAACGCATAGATATTTAGAAGAGCTTTGGAAGCTTTTCTCTATAGGAAACAAAGCCATAGAAGAGCATGCCCCTTGGGTCAAAATGAAAGAGGATAAAAAAGATGAGGCGCTTGCAACTGTTGCACTCGTTGCAAATATTTTGGCAAAAGCCTCCATTATGCTTAGCCCTGTTATGCCAAAAACTACAAATATTGTAGCGGATACGCTCAACTTCACAATAGACAATTCAAGCTATAAAGAGCTCATTTTAGATAAAAAACTGCTAAAATTATTCAATATCAAAGTAGTTCCGCCACTTTTTCCTCGTGTAGAGGAGCCTCTCATGCCGGAAGCTCCAGCAGCAGAACCAAACAAACAAGAAGAGGACAAAAAAGAGATTACCATAGCTGCAAAAGAGGAAGACAACCTAATCGAGATAGGTCAATTTTTTGAAACATCCCTTAAAGTTGGTGTAGTTATCGAAGCTGAGGAAGTTCCAAAGAGTAAAAAACTTCTAAAGCTTCAGGTTGATTTGGGCGATGGCGTAATCAAACAAGTTTTAGCCGGAATAAGGGAGTTTTACAGTGCCGAATCCCTTCTAAACACCCAAGTTTGTGTAGTCGCAAACCTAAAACCTGCAAAACTTATGGGAATGGTATCCGAGGGGATGCTTCTTGCTGCCAAAGATGAAGACGGTTTATGTTTAATAAGACCGGAAAAACATAAAAAAGCGGGCACACCGATTGGATGAGACTTGAAAATATCCTTGCACTTACTTATGGTAAACTGATAAATGAGCCATTTGTAAATAGTTTTGAAAATATTGTTATTGAGGCAAACAAGATAAAAAGAGGTGACCTTTTTATTGCCTATGAAGAGAACATGATTCAAACAGCTATTTTAAACGGTGCATACGGAATTATTTTTGATAAACCGACACAGATAAGTGATAACGAGATTGCTTGGATAAAAGTTGAAGATGTTGAGGATGCACTCAAAAAACTGCTTCGTTTTAGGCTTATAGAAAAAGAGGTCGTTGTGTATGCATGCAACGAGATTATACTCAAGTTGGCTCTTCAAGTGATTACTGAACCAAATTTTATGGCTCTGGGCGGCGATATAAAATCAATTTCAAAAACTCTCTGGCAGGTGGAGCAAAAATCTGTTTTACTCTTTTGCCCTGCTCTTTTGTCTGAAGATATATTTACTAACATCCAAACACTCCCAAAAATGGAAATAGAAGCTATAACAGTTATGGAACAAACTCTCTTTGAGACATCTTTTATCTACGACAATATTTTTTATGAAAGACAACTCATCTCTCCCTTTTTTATGCCCTATTTAGAGGAGCTGCTCTATCTCTTTAAAAATTCAAAAATAAACTTTAGACTCAAAAAATTTACACCGATAGAACACTTTGAAGCGGTCTTTACAAACAAAAAATTTGAGATAAAAGAGTTTGGAACAAGCGACAAGGTTCTGATTTTTGAACCAAATTTTTCTCTTATAAAAGAGGAGATAATTTTTTTGCAAAAGCAGGCAAATTGGGCAAAGGTAATATTTATTATTCCACAAGCAATAGATAGTGAGGGAATGGATACCCTATTTGTTTATAACAATAAGAAAGAAATTCTTGAAATACTTAGCAACAACAGTTTTCATTTTGCTCTTATTGCAGGTGTTGATAAAAGTATATTAATGAAACCACCTATAAAACATATACAATTGACTCTGGATTTTATGGACTAATTTGATGAATCAAAAAGATTTTTTCATAACAGCTACAACACTCTTCATACTTTTTCAAACACTTCTTTTTGCTTCATTTGGCGGCGTTATAGTTGATAAAAACAGTTTAAAGCCCATGAATAAAGCAATAATAAGCGATTCTAAACAAAGCGTAAAAAGTGATGAAAATGGCTCATTTACAATACAAAGTGACGAAAAAATCTTTCATATTAAAGCATATGGGTATAGACCGTATAAAATTGAAAGGGATTTAAAGAGCACACAATTTAAAATTGAGCCGATAAATGTTAAAGCGCTCTACCTAACATTTTGGGGCGCAAACATAAACTCAAAAACATTAAAAAGAGTTCTCCAAATCATAGATGAAAAAGAGGTAAATGCAATTGTAGTTGATGTAAAAAATGAGTATGGTTCAACCTCCTATAAAACCGGTTTTGAACAGGCAAACAGTTACGGCGCATGGAATAACAGAACTATAAAAAATATTGACGATTTTATGGCTCTTATGAAGCAGAAAAATATCTACACAATTGCCAGAATCGTGACATTTAAAGATGAACTCCAAGCCATTAATAACCCGAGCTATGCAGTAGCAGATAAGGATGGCAAAATCTGGAGGGATGGAGATGGCATGGCCTGGGTTGACCCTTTTGACAAAAGAGCCCATAAATATGCACTGTCTATTGCAGAAGATGCCGCAAGAGTAGGCTTCGATGAGATAAACTTTGATTATATCCGCTTTCCGACAAAAGAAGGTCTTCAATATTCGAAGGAGTGTAATCAAGAGAATAGAATCAAAGCAATAGGTGAATTTCTGGATGAAGCTCAAAAAGAACTCAGAAAATATGGTGTTTTTATATCGGCAGACACTTATGGAAATATCTGTTGGACGGATGATGACAATAATATAGGGCAAACAGTTTCATCTTTGGCGCAACATGCGGACTACCTTGCCCCGATGCTCTATCCATCCGGATTTGCAAGCGGCTCATTTAATTTTCAATATCCCTCGGAATATCCCTACGCCGTCATCTATAGAAGCATAAAACATATAGACAATCTAGTTGATCCAAAAAGAGTGAGACCATGGCTGCAATATTTCAAAGATTATGCACACAAAAAAAGAATTTATGGAAATTTTGAAGTAAATGAGCAGGTAAGAGCTGCCGAAGAGATAAAAACAAACGGCTGGATGATGTGGTCGCCATCGAGCAGCTACCACTTATCTTACTTTAAAAAGTTATAAATCAGCAGAAGCAGCAAACAAGAGCGATTTTTACATGGTTAACTAAATTACAATATCAACATATATTGATATTGTAATTTAGTTATGCTACAATTCTCCAAACGGAGGTAAAAATGGAAGTTTTTTTAAAAAGTATTTCAGCACTCAATGATGAAACAAGAGTATTAATCTTGCGATTTATTGATGTGAATGGCGAATGTTGTGTATGTGATTTACAAGCATCTTTAGAGATGATTCAATCGCGCCTTTCACGACACCTTAAAATTTTAAAAGATGCCGGTTTTTTACGCGTTGAACGTAAGGGAACTTGGGCATATTACTCAATCAGAACGCCGCTTGACCGTTTTCGCAGTGAAGCTTTGGAGGAGATTCGATACTTGCCAATCGAACTCCCGCCTTTAAAAAAATTATCCCAAACAGGAGAATGTAAAATATGAGTCAAAAAAAACATGTACTTATTTTATGTACAGGAAACAGTTGCCGTTCTATCATGGCAGAAGCTCTGATAAATGCCAAATTAGGTGATTGCATTGCAGCTCAAAGCTCAGGTGTTAAAGCGAGTGGAGCAGTAAATACACATGCCGAGGCTCTTTTAAAAAATAAAGGGTACTGGAGAGAAAGTTACCATTCTAAAGTGATAGAGAGTGTTTTAGATACAGCATTTGATTTAATCGTGACTGTATGTGACCATGCCAAAGAGACATGTCCGATGTTTCCAAAGGCAGTAAAAACCATCCATTTAGGCTTTGACGACCCTAGCGGCAAAGAAGTAGAAGAGTATGAAATAACATTACAGCTCATAGAAACTGAGTTGTTACCTATAATAAAAAAGGAGCTTTGCTAAATTATGTTTAAAGTTACAAATACAGAAAAAGGTGTGAAAGCCTTTATAACAGGGTTTAAAACTGAGGAGTTGTCTGCAAAGATTGAGGAGTGTAAAAATGGTTCTTGCAGTTGCGATTGTGACCCTCAAATTATGCAGAAGATTGAAAATATAGAAGTTTCAAGTGAAAACGACGGAACAAGCATCACGGTTACAGGCGATGTAGATGCCAAAGAGTTAGAACCGTTAATGAGAGAGTGTTTGTTATAAATACTGTCTAACTCGCGCTTTGAAGAGTGTGAAAAAGTAGATTTCACACACTCTCATCACACATCTGACATTTCTTCCACCCATGCCCTTTAGCGAGTAAGACATGTAAAAATTTTAGTGTTCGCCTCTTGAGACAATTGTTGCAACTATCTCATCGGGGAGTTTTTTTACGCCCGGTTTAATGTTCCAGACATCACCGTTTGTTAGCTCAACATTGCCGCCCCATTTTTCATCCGTGTCGAACTCAAGAGATACGATTATCTCCTCCATATCTCTTTTTGCAAGGTAAAAAAGCACCTGCCCTTTGTCATTTTCTCGTAACATTATTGTCGCCATTTGTAATCCTTTTACTTTCTATTTATATAAAACGCAAAATGAACAAGTCCATTTTACTACGCTAGCCGCTATGGCACTAAAGCTTGCCCCTTTGAGGCAGATTTCAATTAAAATAAAACATTTTTTTGAGTTTGTGCCATATATTATTATGCATGGCACTGTCAAACGAAACTGTGAAGTAGCTAGGACTCAGCTGTTCCAAGTAAGAAGCATCGTCAAATTCAGTATCGTCTTTATTTGGATAATCACTTCGGAAATGAACGCCCCTGCTCTCTTTTCTTGCAAGAGCACTCAGTATCATCGCCTCTGCAATCAGCATCGCATTTTTGAACTCCAGTATCGATGAAAGTTCGACATTATTGTGAAGCTCTTTGCTCACACAGTGCATGCCGTACTCTTTTTTCATCAGATAGTGTGTGTACTCTAGCGCGCTAGAGAGCGAATTTTCGTCTCTAAAAACACCTGCATTTTTAAAAAGTGATTCACCTAGATTTCTACGCATAGAGTTCATGTTGAAGAGGCTCTCGCCGTTAAGAATCCTATCAACACGACGCATCTCTCTATTGACATAGGCATAATCAATAGGCTGAAAATCTCTTTTTTTGGCTTTTTTTGCCGCTTCTATCCCCGCCATGCGTCCAAAATATGCTCCCTCAAGAAGCGAATTACCTCCTAATCTGTTTGCTCCATGCACCCCTGTAACCGCGCACTCTCCACATGCAAAAACAAAAGGCATATCGGTCGATGTATCCTCTCTGACCCATATCCCGCCAATGGTGTAGTGCGCCGAGGGAGTGATTTCTAAAAGTTCGGTTACAAGGTCTATTCCAGCCGAGCCCAGAGCCAATTTTCTGGCGGATGGCAGTTTTGCTTCTATCGTCTCTTCGCCCAAATGGCGTACATCCAGATAAACTTTATGCCCTTTTAACATGTGGCTTACAATTTCACGCGAGAGTTTATCTCTGGTTTGAAGTTCATCTGTAAATCTGTCGCCGTTTTCATCTACTAAATAGCCGCCTTCACCTCGCGCCGCTTCACTTATCAGTGCTCCGCTTTGTGCCAAAGTTGTCGGATGAAACTGAACAAACTCCATGTTGCTCAGACGCATGTTAGCTCTGAGTGCCGCTGCAATTACATCGCCTGAACTCTCTTGAGAATTTGTACTGTGCCCTCTGAAAATTCCGGCGTATCCGCCACCTGCAAGCACCAAAGATTTACATGCCAAAGCTATAACCTGTGAATTGTGTCGTCTAAGAACCGTAACGCCGGAGAGTTTCCCTTTGTATTTCGTAATGTTTAAAAACTGATGATTCGAGAGTATATGTACACCCGCATCACGGCATTGTAAAAAGAGTGTTTGGATGATAGACGCACCCGTTTTGTCGGCTATGTAACATGTACGGTTTGCATAGGAGCCGCCAAAAGGTCTTTGGTGCAGATTTCCACTTTCATCTGCATCAAACGCTACACCCATCTCTCTAAGTTCGGCGATAATATTAGGCGCCTCTTTGCACATGCCCTCAATATTTCTCAAGTGTGACAATCCGTCTGCACCGTCCACGGTGTCTTTCATGTGCCGAGAAAAAGAATCATTTTGTGTCAAGTTTAAAACCGCATTGATTCCGCCCGAAGCCACTGCAGAGTTGGAGCGGAATGGATTTCCTTTTGTAAGCACTGCTACATTTTGTCCCGATTTTTTTGCATAAAGTGCCGCATAAAGCCCTGAAATCCCACTCCCTACTACAATAATGTCATACAACATTTTTTGCACCGAACAATTGTGTCAGATTCTCTTTTTTGCTATTTGGTATATACGCCAACATCAAGTTATCCTCCACATGTTGAGGGTTCACCGCACCAAAAAGAGCACTCACGACATTTCCCATTCTTGCAAACTGCAAAGCGGATGCAACATCATTGAGCTTCTCCGTGCCTAGTAGTTCACCCACTTTTGCATCAAACTTCTTCTGAAAAATATTTGCCTGAAGGAGCGCGGATGAAGCCATCATTTTGAGCCCAAATCCTTGCACTGCCTGCATTAAAGTGTAATATTTTCCATCGGGAGCTTTTTGGTTTGAGAAGCTGTAAGCATCTGTTTTTACGATGTTATAAGGCGACTGAATATACTTAAAATGATGCTCTTTACCGCCGACTTCCACGGCAATCTCGACCATATCTTTGAGTGAAATATACTCCGTATGCGTCTCATCATACAAAAATCCGTTCCAACATGCTATGCCGTAATGGCGTATTTTGCCCTCTTTGACCAGTTTTTCAAAGAGTTCAAATGCTTTTTTTATTCGTTTTTTGAGCATTTTATAATCGATGTATCCGAGTTGCATCTCAGGATTGTGCAAAAAGAGAATATCAAGAGTTTCAAGTTGTAAATTTATAAGTGACTGTTCCATGCTCCAACGCAAATACGCAGGCGCTAAACAGTGCTGATCAACAACAATCTCCTCTTTTGTAGCAAGTCCGTTATTTAAAACATTCTCTTCAATCCATTTGTACGGGTTTTCTGGAAACGGGAAGTCAAGAGGCAAAAAACCTGCTTTTGAAGTAATAACAACCTGCTCTCTTGAAACTTTGCCCTCTTCAAACAACTCTTGAAGTGCTTCGCCGATTTCTCGCTCGCTTATTTGGTAACGGTAATTTATAGCCGTATCAATGAGATTCATTCCATTTAAGAGAGCTATTTTCACAGACTCTTTATAGTTCACGACATAGTTCTCTTCACGGTATGGCTCTTTGCGGAATGTACCAAGCCCTAGCGAGGAGACAAAAACATCGCCGTCAAAACGGTAAAAATCCTTGCTATATTTAGGAAACTGTTTTAAATAACCAAAAGTTCCCTCTTTGGTTGCGTAAGTTTTCATTATGTCACTATCACTTTTAATGGAGCTTTGAGTTTGAACTTGAGCATATCTTCGATTCCTGCAAGCGTTGTTGTCGTGTTCATAGAGCAGCTCATGCACTCGCCCTGATATTTAATAAGCACTTCAAAAACATCGCCGTTATCTTTAATATCAATCAACTCGACATTCCCGCCATCGGCTTTGAGCGTCGGGCGAATATACTCTTCCAAAATAGATTCTACCGCTTTGATTTTTTGCACTAAGCTCATGGATAAAAATGTGCCGTCCCCTTTTGCTTCGATGATTTTACGGCTTTTATCCTCTGCCTCTTTGGCTTCTTTTACTTCCAAAAGCAAGTCTATCAAATAGATATCTTTTCTCTCATGTCCGCCCGGTTTGATGCACGATTTACAAAAACCGCCCGCCTTGGTATAGTCGGTAATCTCCTCAAGCGTTGTGAGTTTGTTGAGTTTTATCACTTCCATGAGCGTATCTTGAGAGACACGTGCACACTCACAGATGATAAATTCACTCTCCAAACTCTCCATGTCAACGCCTTTATACATGGAAGCCGCTTTTTTAATTACATCGTACGCCATAACGGAACAGTGCATCTTTTGCCCTGGAACTGCCGGAATATCCGGCTCATCTCTGAGTGCTTTTTCTACATCAATGTTTGTGATTTTAAGTGCTTCATCTACTGTTTTATCCATACAAAGTTCAGCCATCATGTCCGAAGAGGCTATGGCAGTTCCGCAGCCGAAACTTTTAAACTTGCTGCTTTTGATAGTATCTGTTTTTGGGTCGATGAGCCAGTAAAGACGAACTGCATCGCCACAACTCTCCGCACCAAAATCCGCAATAATCAGCTCATTATCACCCTTTTGTGCTTCAGTTATTTCGCCCATATTTGTCGGTTTATCCATTCTTCTTTGTACTTCTTGTGAGTACTCTTCCCAGAGTGCGCCACCTATCAAATCAGCTCTTGCCATAGAACCCTCACTTTTGTAATCTTGTAATCTTTAGTGAAGCTATTGCAATTTTTGTTCTTGTTGGAAAATTTTAAAGGGTGTTATTGGAATGTGATTAATGATGGAACGAGGAAAAAGAGGTTTTAATGGCTGTTGATAAGCCCAATTTAAAACCAAGAAAGTGTCTAGGATTTAAAACACCTTATGAAGTTTTTAATGAATTAACAGGTTTGAATGATAGAATGTTGACAATGGGTATTCGCTAGTAATTCGAATTCACCTAAATTTATTTCAAAGGTGTTTTTATGCTAAAAACTTTTGTTCTTCCAATGGTTTTAAGTTTACAGTTATTTGCAATGTCTGCATCTATGAATATGCCACTTATAAAAGATGTTGATTATGGATATCCTACGAGTGGTAAAGAAGCAGTTTCTATGGTTATGAATGGTCAAGCTTGTTTACTTGACAAGGGCGAAGAAGTAGTTAATATGGATAGCTCATTTTCGTATTACAAAGTAAGAGGGAGAGTTAGTGGATGTATTGGATGGGCTCCAAAAGAATATTTTAAACTCTAAAGTATTTTTAGTTCTTATATTTTTTCTCATTCCTATCGTCGTCAATGGGAATGCATACAAGAGCCAAAATCAGAGATACAAATTCCAAAGCTGGAACTTAGGGAGCTAGAAAACGAGTCAAAATTTCAGCTTTTTTCTCGTTCCCATCGTCCTCGATGGGAATGCATACAAGAGCCAAAATCAGAGATACAAACTCCCAAGCTGAAGCTTGGGAGCTAAAAGGCTGGAGTTAGAAAAGATTTCCACATGCTAACATTTAACAAACCTAAGAACCATTACGCTAAAATCAGCAAAAAAGAGATTGCATGAAAAACTTTATTTCTAATATTCAAACGGCGGTTATCGGGACACTTGACAAGAATAATCTTCCTTTTTCTTCGTATGCTCCGTATATTTATGATAACAACCGTTTTTATATCTACATCTCATGTATTGCAACGCACACAAAAAATATAGAACTAAATCCACATGCCTCTTTGTTTTTCATAGAGGATGAGAGTAAGAGTGAAAATCTTTTTGCCAGAAAGCGGATATCTCTGCAATGTACCTCTGTAAAAATAGCCAGAGAGAGTGAGCGGTTTGACGAGGTGCTTGCTTTGTTTGGTGTAAAATTTGAGAGTTCTATGGTTGCAATGCTCAAAAAGATGATGGACTTTAATTTATTTGAGTTAGAGGTAAAAGCAGGTGAAGCCACTTTTGGTTTTGGAGACGCTTATCTCATCGGCGGTGCAAACATGAATGAGTTGGTTCCTCGTCGTGGTGGCGGGCATCAAAATGAAAAGAGCTCACAAATGCATTTTACACCAAAAACACCCTACCTTACAACTGATGGAATTGTCGAAAGATATGATGATGCGGAAAACTTTAAAGGTATAGTTCTAATTCAAAGAAAAAATATTCCCCTTGGTTTAGCTCTTCCAGGTGGATTTGTAGATATTGGCGAGAGTGTTGAAGATGCTGTAATTAGAGAGATGAAAGAAGAAATTTCACTCGATGTAAAAATTACAAAGTTATTTGGAGTTTACTCAAATCCAACGCGTGATAAAAGATTTCATACGGCTTCGGTTGTATATGTTTGCAAAGCTTATGGCAAACCCATAGGGGCTGATGATGCCAAAGAAGCTGTGGTAGTTAAACTTGAGAATTTAGACTTAGACGCACTTGTATTTGATCATGCAGATATTTTAAGAGATTATTTAAAAACGAAGTGATTTGATATTAAATAATAATGACGCTCTAGAAAACCTAAATTAGAACCCTTAAAATGCCCTAGACACAAAAGCTATAGTTGTTATAACTATAATCATTTAATAAAGTGTAATGACAAAATTGTCATGCAAATGCCTCTGCTAGAATAAAACTTGCATAGAACTTTTTAAATTAAGTTCTAAAAGGATTACCATGTATCAACTCACTGCAATATTTAACAAAGTTTGTCTCAATGATGTCTTACATGACCTCTGTGAGAGAAAAATTGAGGGTATAACAGTTATAGATGTTGTCGGAAAAGGCGGAATCGGTTTCACAGAAGAGGGAGGAACTCCAGACCTTGACCCAAAAGTAAAAATTGAAATCATTCTCTCAAACGATGCGTTCAAAGAAAGTGCTAAGGAAGCAATCAGAGCCAACACACAAGATTTAGGACATGGAGCAGGTAAGATGTGGGTAATAAATGTGCTGGAAGTTGAGAGAATCCGAACAGGTGAAAAAAACGAGGCGGCACTTACACAGTCACACATAAGCAGACAAACAGGTCCGCAAGAAAGTCACTTCACTTCAATGGACACTCCGGCGAGTTAACTACTCTTTTAAAATCGATGGTTTGTATTCCTCTCTGAGTGCTTGCCTTCGGTAGAAAGTAGTTTAAAAAATATTTATTTGCCTAAAACTGATATGTAAATTTAAAGCCTCCAATCGTATCAATTTCATTTTTTCCCTGAATATAAGAGGGCTGGGATTGATAAAAAAATGTTAATTTCTGACCCTCATAGTATAAGCTGGCTCCAGTATAAAGAGCAGCGCTAAATCCACTTTTATTGACCTGATAGCCCTCTTCTCTACTTTTCTCTAAGATATAAGAATATCCCAACAATTCGCCATTTATCCCGACATCACAAGACCATCCAATGCCCTCATGTTTTTTGTACGATTGCAACAGAGAAGCTTCCTCTTTAAAATAGGGGTAATTAACATTAAAATTCTCTATGTAATTTTTACCAAAACGAAAGATTGTTCCGGCAAAAGCATCTGTTATAAAATTACCGGCCTGAATACCGAAATGTGTAAATAAATCTGCATTCAATCCATTTTGATAATGATATTGCCAGCTTTTTTGACCTCGGCGCAAAAGTACATTCATTGTCAATTCTGTCCCTATTTGTGTGCCCCAGCCTTTAGGTTGTGTATTGCCGATTATTTTATGTGTTGTAATTTGCAGCCACTCTGCACCGGACTCTTCTCCAACAACACCCAGTTCTATACGGCGTTCGTCAAAACTTGTACTGTCCCATTCAAACAGATAAGATGCTAACGCTAAATATCCGGCATATGCCATATCATTATATTGAGGTAGTGATGTCCGTGTATCAGTAGGAGTAATCGTTATCTGAGACAAACTAATACCGGCATTATGTTGTCGAGATTCATCCATTCTAGCAAAAGGGAAGGCATTGGCAATATCAAACATAAGAGCACTGTAGCTATTTGAGATATTATTTTCTTTGTTCTCAAATGTGTCGTCCAGCCAACTAGCACCGACACCGTTTGTAAAATGGCGGTCCCTTCCGGCGAAGACATCGTTGTACCACAAAAATGAAAACTGATCGGCATGCAGAGTTTGCACAAATAAAAGCAACAGTAATTTATATTTCATCTGCAACTACTTTTAAATATTCCATGTCCTCTCCTCAAGATTTTCTCTTGCACTAAGTACTACGTCAGCAAAATCTTGACACACCAAATTGTATTACAATAATATCATACATATTAATTTTCAGACTTTTTTTTTAAATAGTTGCCAGTTGATACAAAAAACATCTCTCTTTAAAAGGCGGGATATCAAGTTCCTGTCTATATTTAGCAATAGAACGGCGAACCATTTTGACTCCAAATCTCTCTTCGATTTTTTCATGCAGATATTTATCACTAAAGGGTTTATTTTTATCTTCGCTTTGAACCAATCTCTCTATAAAATGCTTAATCTCCGAGGTTGCAACATCGCCGATAGAGTTAGAGAAAAAATCTTTAAATGCAAAAACTCCATGCTCGCATTCTAAGTATTTATCGCTGATTGCACGAGAAATAGTTGACTCGTTAAATCCAAGCTCATCTGCTACATCTTGAAGTCTCAGCGGTTTGAGTTCGCCTCCCATAAAAAATGTGTACTGTTTTTCGATAAGAACTATCCCTATATTATAGAGTGTCGCTTTTCGTAAATCCAGAAGTTTGACAAGCTCCCTCGCCTCTTTGAACTTCTGTTTTGCGAAGTTGTCATATTTGTCAATCTGATGCACCATCAAGTCGGGATAAAATTCATGATTGATTTTGATAATAAAATCACCCTTTGTAAACTCTATAAACATGTCTGGCAAAATCTGTCTCTCCTCTTCCATATAGGCTACAGCAGGCGGATTTCTGAAGTGTTTAAGAACCTCTTTTGCATCATGGATTCTAGGATGATTCATAAACTTTTCTATTTTTTCAAACTGAATAATCAAAGCACTCATCAAAATGCTTAGCTCATCATCAAGCGTATAATCATTCAACTGAAACAAAAATGACTCCTTATAATCCACCGCACCCACGCCCGAAGGCTCAAGGTATGCAAACCGTTGGCGAATCTGCTCGACTTTATGAGCATCCGTACCCGTCTGCTCGGCAATCTCGTTGATGTCGCCGTCAAAATAGCCCTCTTCATTGATATAAAGAATAATCTGACGGGCAATTTTTTGTGAAATAGGGGTCGGAAAAAGAGGCGCAGAGATTTGAAAATCAAGCTTTTCATAAAGCGACTCTTTTGATACGCTCATCCACTCTATATCGTCGGTTGAAGAGTTTGAAACTTGATTTTGCGACTCTAAATAGGCAAAATGTGATTTCTCAGACGAACCCTCTGAAACTTCAAAACCGGATTTTACCTCTAAACATGGGTTCTCGTTTGTAATCACCTGTATATGTTTTTCCAAATCACTCAGTGAACACTGTAAAAGCGGCAACCAAGTCTGCATGGAGAGCCTAGGGAGTTGTTTTTGTTTGAAGTTAAAATTTTGTTTCATGGCATCAACTTTTTTTTACAGAAATTATAATCTTATTGTTTAATAAATATACTATTTAATTGTATATTTATTAAACAATAAACAGTATTTTGAATTTGCGGGTGTTGATTAACTGAAAGGCGAAATTGCTTCGGCATATAGAAATTCTACATGCCGATTTTTTTAGTATTTAAGACGGATAACACCGTTTGGTTTTACAATTTTCATTTGGCATGAAAGACGCGCTTTTGGGCTTGTTTCATTTAACATTTTCATAACAGTTACCTCTTTGTCTGTTACATCGCTTAAAAACTCCATTCCAGATTCGATACTTACCACACATGTACCGCATTCACCGTCACGGCAGCCAAAAGGTAACGCACTTCCGGAAGCTTCAACGATTTCTTGAATTGTTTTTCCCGGTATTACATTGATTGCTAAAAAGTCATTTATAATCTCTACGCGTGTTGTCATTGTTTTTCCTTTGTTTTTTTTGATGTTACGCACTAAAACGAACTCGTCCGTTTTAGTGGCAGGGACAAATGTCCCTACAACCCCCTAAAGCTACAAAAAACTTTGTTTTTCGAGAATTAAAAGGTGTTTTACGCGCTTTTATAAAAGTGCGTAAGGTCAATATTTTGTTTTATTATTACCCTAGCATTAAAGACGAACGGATGTTTTACAGTGATAATTTTCCTCCTTCTTGAGATTCTCTTTTTGCCCTATGCTCACGAATCCACCTGAGCTCTTCTTCTATTTCATCATATCCGTCAATATCATCAATCGCTTCAAGCTCCGCCTCGCGACACCCGTAAGTATCGCCCTCTTCTATAAAATGAACCTCATAGATGCGAATCACCTGAAGCCAATCGCCTATAAATTTTACATACCCCTCAGCACCCGTAGGAACTAAAACCGCATTTGGCTCAAAAAACGGATTTGAGCCGTCATTTTTGATAGGTTTTGTTATACGGACACGTTGCCCTAAACGAAAAACAGGAAGAATTTCGTCTTTAGTGGAAGCTGAAATTTGGTTGGCTTGTGCATGCGTGAACTCCACTTGAAACCTCCTCAACCGAATTGCAACTCGTAGCCGTAGAACAACTGCCACATGCAGAAGGGTTATCAAACATCGACCAAATATCTGCGGCAGATGGAGCGTAGCCGTTTTCAAAATTTTTATAGACACTGATAAGTGCAAATTTGTAAAAATTGAGTTTTATCTCATCACTTACAAACTCCTGTTCTTTTGCTTTAAGAAGCATCTCTCCATACTTTTTCATGATATGAAAGCGTTTGACATAGACCAATTTCTCATCATACGCCACATCAAAAAACTCAAAAAACTCTTCTGTGTCTGTGAGTGTTTCAAACTCTTGTAATCTAGTCATCGTCTTAAACCTCCATCTCTTTTTTGAGTTGCTCTGCCCAAGAAATCACTCTATTTTCAGTAAAATCTTCCTGATTTATGTCGTCTATTGCAAGTCCGCAGAACTTTCCATCTTTCTCTGCTAAAGAAAGTTTATACTCATATCCAACAGTCGATGTGTAGCCAAAACCTGTTTTTGCACCGCACTTTTTAAACACCTCTTCCATTTTTGCCAAGGCACTTACAAAATGCTCTCCATGAGTCTTTTGATCTCCGGCTCCAAAAAATGCAACTTTTTTACCGCTAAGGTCTGGCTCTTCGTTGCCCATCTCATACAAAACATCCACCCAATCTCTTTGCGGGTCGCCCTGTCCCCAAGTGGAGCTTCCGATGAGCAAAATATCAAAATCATCAAACTGCTCTAATCCGTCATAATCCTCTTCCATATTAATTAATTCTGAACCCTCAAATAACTCTTGTAACTTCTCTGCTGCTCCTAGCGTAACCCCGCCACTGCTTCCTACAAAAATTCCTACATTTGCCATTCTTTTCTCCTAATTATTTTCTTTTATACAAGGTTGGTACTGTGTATAAACCTCATGCGATTTATCGAGGTAGTTTTGCCCCTCTTCATAGAGTTTCTCTAAGGTGCGAAACCCAAAACGGTGTGCATCTTTGAAGTATTTGTCCACCAAAATAATGCGACCTGCAAATACGATGCAGCGCCCAAAACCCTCATGGCTCATCTCCATAACAACATTGCACATCACACCCGTTTTTCTCTCAAACTGCAATGCGATGGCTTTAAACATCATCTTGATTTCACCGATGAGCATCTCATCTATGTCGGCGATAATAGGGATACTTCTCAAATCCTCTTTGGTTTTTACAAACTTTTTAATCAGTAACTCTTCATCACTCATCTTTGACCAGTTGCCAAATTGGTCGGCCGCTCGTAACTGACGAATCAGCTCTTGGGTAAACGCGTTTACTTCAAGTTTCTCGCTCATGGTTTTTCCCTATGCCCAGCGTGCTAAACGCACATCTTCGGTTGTTTCTATATTCATTATTTTTTTTACCCAAGGAGGAGGGTTGCCGTTTATCATAGTTACAAGGTCTTGTAAAACATCTTCAATTTTGCTATCTTCTTGCACCTTCATCGGGTTGATACCGCCACGAATGACCTTTGCAGCGGCAGTTCCGCCGATAGATTCGCAATACATAATACCTACACCTTTGAGTGCTTTTACTTTGAAGTCTGATTTATCATCACCCTCTAAATTCTCCGTATCTGTTTTTATTACACTCTCCAAATCAAAACCCTCTTTTGAAACTCTATACACCGCGAACTCTTTTGCTCCGCCAAAGTGTGCGTTAACGGTTTTCATATCTTTTGTTGCAAAGGCTACTTTAATTGTGTTTTCCATGATGTTTTACCTCTTATTGATTTATCGTAATCTGGGCAAAGCCCAGCTTACTTTCGCTAGCCGCTAAGGCACTAAAGATTAACTCTTTCGAGTTAATTATTCGTGATGTTTCACCTCACGAAGCCTATTTGCCACTTCAAAAAGAAAGTAGGTACTTCCCTCATAAAGTTGATCGTTTTTAAGCTGATTTCCTAACTCTTCGTAGTTTGGAAATCCTCTAAGAATTAATCCTGTATGTCTCTCTTGCATGTGCAATAATCGTTCTGAATGATAGTTGCTGATGACCAAATCTGCATTTTCAAAGTAAGGAACTGCATCTTCGAGGTCGCCGACGAAGATGTTTTTTGCTGTCATTTTTTCTAGCACAGGGCTGTAAACTGTCGAAATTACCACATCAACAGTGCCTCCGACGCTACAAAGCAATTCGCACATGCCAACACACATGTCAGGCTCACCGGTAATAACAAAATGCGATGAACCGATAAGAAAATGGCTATCGAGCATCGCATCTTGAAGTCTTCCTCGCCATCTTTTTATGGATGCTTTTGGCTCATTTTGTCGGATTTTCATCAATAATGTGACAAAATTGTCGCTCATTTGCTGACCCATGAGGTGGTCAAAATGCAAATGCAAAATATTTGAATTTTTCTCCAAAAGTGCTTTTGCTGCGATTTGCATAGATTGCCCAATGCTCACAACAGTTGCACAAGTTCCAAGCTCTCTAATCTCTTCAATCCCTATAGCACCCGTTCCCAGTTTGCCTTGGTTCTGGCTCAAATAGCCATCCAAAGAGGTCGATAAATCGGGCAAAGCGTAAGTCTCAAACCCGAAACTCTCGCAAAACTCCTTGATTTTTTCCACTTCGATGGGTTGCATGCTGGCATGCACAAGTAATAAAAGTTTGTTTACTTCTGTCGTGGTTGTCTCTTTTGTATGCTGTTTGATGAGTGCTTTTGCCGCGAGTGCCCAACCACTCTCCATTCCGCCCTCGTAATCAGGCGTGTTGACATAGCAATAGGGAATCTCAATATGCGTTGCCACATTGCGTACATCATCACCTTTTGTCTCTGTGAGTCCCGTTGTGCAAAGCCCTATGAGTTCCGGTTTGAGAGTTGTATTTTTTTTTGTAATGTTCTCAATCGCCATCAAAATCGAGTAATCTCCGCCATCTAAAATCGCGGTAATATCGCCGACAGAAGTGTTATAAAGAGGAATCGGCTCGTTGTAGTGACGGGTGAAAAAAACTTTTGCATACGAGGCACATCCTTGTGAACCGTGCATAAGCGGCATGCAGTTTTTAATTCCCATGAAAGCCAAAGCCGCACCCATCGGCTGAGAGAGTTTTATGGGGTTGACTTGAAGCGGTTTATGCTCATGTTTGCTCAGTTCTATTTTTGGTATCTTTTCCATTACTCTGCCTCCCATGGTGCTTTTTTGGAAACATTTGCAAAGACAGGATTAGAAAAAGCGTATTTCAAATCTTCTGCAAGATTGAGCAGTCCGTTGTATCCGCCGTAACTCACTTTTTTCTCCTGATTGACATCTATAAAAGAGATTTTTTTCTTGATGGCGGTGTAGAGACTTCGCCCGCCTGCGAGTAAAATATCTGCATTTTTTTCATCTATTATTTTTGATTGTTCTGAAGCCGGAGCCATCATCAAAATACCATTTTCTCCGAGATATTCTCTGGCTTTTTCTTTATCTTCTGCGGTAGATTTGCGAACAGAAGTTGCCACAACCTCAATGCCCAAATCCTGAAGCCCTGAAGCAATCGACCAAGCCTTGTTTCCGCCCGTGTTAAGAACAGCTTTTTTACCGACAAAGAGTTTTTTGTAAGGGAGTAATTTCTCTTCTAACTTCGCTTCTTCTTCGGCTATAACCTCTTTTGCCTTTTTGATGAGTGCTTCGTCGCCGAGTGCATTTACTATTTCCATAATTGCAAAGGAAGTATCGCGTTTTCCATAAAAAGAGACAGAGACCCAAGGTATGTCATAGTTTTCCTGCATTTTACGACATAAAGTTATAAGTGATTTGGCACAAACGATGACATTGAGTTTTGCTCGGTGTGCGGTGCGAATGTCGCCCACACGACCATCTCCGCTGAGTGAGCTAAGTACACGAATGCCTATTTTCTCAAAGAGAGGAAGATACTCCCACATGTCGCCCGTTACATTGTAATCACCAATGAGATTAATGTCGTAAGGCGTCGTAAACTCCGGCTCTTTTGTACCGATAAGATGTTCAAAAACCGCTTCTCCAGCCAGACGAGAACCGAGGTTTTTCCCACCGACAAATCCGGGAGCATGCACGGGAACAACGGGAATAGTATGTTTTTGAGATGCAAGTTTACAAGTCATGTCAATGTCATCGCCAACCATTGCAGTTACGCATGTTGAATAGACAAAAATCGCCTCTGGATTATAATGTTCAACTATGTAATTTATGGAGTCTGCAAGGCGTTTATCTCCGCCGAAGATGACATCGTTTGTGGTGATTCCGGTGGTAAAACCCATAACGGTATAGTTGCGTCCGGCATAAGAGCTGAGTGTCTCACGGGTTTCCCAAGATGCACCGAGACAGGTCTGCGGACCATGCACAAGATGCACGGCATCGGCATAGGGAAAAAGTGAAATCTGGGCCCCGTCAAAAGCACAACCACCCGCTGCCATTCCGGGTTTTGGCATATCACACCCTTCACCCTTTTTCTTATCTTTGTTATGAGAGCAGGCACTCTCATTCATTAACTCTTTGATCTTTGCACGACTTACCATGAATCTACCCCTTTGGAGCTGTATTAACGGTACTAATGCAAGTTTTGTTCGAGAAGAAAGAAATGTGCCTATTTTATATAATTAATGAAGGGGAAGGTGAATCACAGCATTGAAGCTAGATTCACGGTGTTTATTTCAGTTTATTTGGCTTTTGTCTGCACTTGCTGCATTTCCACTGTTATAATTTTTTTGATGTATCGTAAACAAGTTCATAATAGTTGTTATTGTTGTAGCTGAACTCTTTTATTACATGAAGTCCCAGTTTTCTCATGTGAGCCTCAAAGGAGCGCGGATTTATCTTGTTGATAAAAGTCACTAAAATCGGAAATCTTTTTGACATGTGTTTTCTTGCAAAATCAAAAATTTCCTCTAAAATACCGCTTCCTCTCACCTTTTTATCTATGCAAATCGGACCATATTGGTAAGAATTATCAACACTTAGTTTTTGCCCCAAATATTCCAGATTAGGTAAGTCTTCTATCATAAAAGCAAACATTGGCCAGCGTGACCAAAACTGCCATGAAGCCGACATGACATAAGCTATGACTTCATCATCTTTTATGGCGATAAACAAGCCCTGCTCTTTTTCTATCAGCTCCGTGAGCTGCTCTTTCGTAAAAGCAGTCGTGACAAAACCGTTCTTTTTATCTTCCTCTTTTATGGAATCTATCTGATACCTGAAATGAAGTTCTAAAACTTTATCTATGTCACTTATCTCTGCTACTTTTAGTTTCATTATAGTTCCTTCTTGATTGATTCGTACGCTATCAAAATCCTCTTCCGCTCAATGCCCCATCTGTATCCGCTCATCGCTCCGCTTTTTGCGATGACTCTGTGGCATGGAATGAGATAGCCTACATGATTTTTGCCGATGGCACTTGCAACTGCTCGGACAGCTTTTGGTTTATCAAGAAAATTTGCCATATCTTGGTAGGTTGCTACCACTCCGTTTGGAAGATTTAAAAGTGCCTTCCAGACATTGACCTGAAAGTTTGTCCCTTTTACTAAAATGTTGTATTTTTTATTTTTAATAAAGATATTTTCTAGGTATTCATGCGCTTTAGCATCATCATGAAGCAGATTTGCATTTTCCCAAAGTTCTTTGAATCTCTCAAATATCAGCTCTTTGTTGTTGTCGATAAATCCTAAATAACAGATACCTTTATCCGTATATGCGATTAAAGCTTCACCAAAAGGAGTCTCTCCGTAACCATAGGTAATAAGAACATCTCTTCCCTTTTCTCTCCACTCTTTTGGAGTAACCCCTATGAGATTTACAAAGAGTTCGTGAAGTCTGCTTGAGCTTGAAAGCCCGATGTCTAAACTACTCTCTAAGATAGATTTTGATTCTTTGATGTGCTCTTTTGCATAGTTGAGTGTGACGGAGTGTAAAAACTGTTTCGGGGTTACACCCACATACTCTTTAAAAACGCGAATAAAATGAAATTTGCTCATGCCAATATTTTTGGCTATCTCATCAATGGAGGGCTGTTCTTTAAAGTTGTCGTCGATATAGCGGATAGCTTTTTCAATTTGACGATAATTATCTGATAAATCCAAGAAAGAGCTCATGCACAAACCTTCACTTAATTTTGTAAAAGTATAACTCAAAGATAAGACAGGTACAATCTGAATATTGCTAACTTCGCAAGTATTATACGGTTAACACAGACCATTCATCACTTTTAAGTGCTTCGGTCAAAAGCTCGCCTGTGTGATTACATGGTATGCCGATGGATTCAAGCGATTCAACGGCTTCATACTCCTGCGCACAAACGATACAAGAGCTAAATTCTACCCCCTCTTTTTGTATCGCTTGAACTTTATCTCGAACGCTTTGATTGTCTCGCGCCTGCATAATAGACGCACCCCAAAACATCACATGTACCCGTTCCCAATAGCCTCTTGGCAACGACACTCCACCGTAAAGCAGTGGAAATTTCATAATGCTATCCGCATTATCGGTACTAATCACAATCAGCAGTTTTGTTTTCATAAATAATTCTCACATGTAAAATTTTTTGCGCATATAGTAGTCAAAAAAAGATTTATTTACAATCTAGAAAATATCTTCCTGCATGCTTACTTTCGTGTAGTCAAAGAGGCTCCATGCACAATCTAAAAATTCCCAACTTAACAAAGATTATACAAACGAGAAAAAACAACACAATTTTGCTTATTATCTTTGGTTATTTATTTTAAATATAAAATGATTGTACATATAGCGTGTGAAGATGTATATCTTTTATCATAATTATTTTGTTAGAATATGCCTAATATTAAAAGGATGAACAATATATGGTGTTGAATAAAAAAAATGTAAAAACAAATCTTATCTATGAAGTTTTGAGTATATAAGATGACGGCATTACAAAAAATAAATTTAATAAAAGAAATAGCACTTGCTTTACAACAACAAATGACATTTTCTGAAATAGACATGTTCCTGCCACATTTTGGCATTGATTGTAAAAACACTCAGCCAAGTCAAAATAGTAAAAGAGTATATGTTCAAGAAATTTTAGCTAACGAAAAAGAAGAAACAATACTAAAAATAGCTAGTGAATTAAATTTACAACATAACTTAAGTTCAATTAAAAATGAAATTCTTACATTCTGGGAAAAAGGTCATTTTAGACTTTTTATAACTCATTTAGCTAAAAATAAATTAAAGGCTTCACAGTTACAACAAGCATTGAAAATCTATGGAATTTCATCTTTTGTAGCACATGAAGATATTGAACCAAGTCGTGAATGGCAAGTTGAAATTGAGAAAGCTTTACATTCTATGGATGGATTAACAGCTATTTTAATGAATGGATTTAGAGAGAGTAATTGGTGTGACCAAGAGATTGGATTTGCATTAGGAAAAGATGTATTAATTATTCCAATAAAAAAAGAGATAGATCCTTATGGGTTTATTGGAAAATATCAAGCGATACAACCAAAAAATAAAAGTGTAAATCAAGTAGCGGAAGAAATATTTAAAGTCATAGTAAATCATGAGAAAACAAGAAATTTAATGCTGGAAAAATTTTCAAGTTTAATTTCAAATTCTAATCATTTAGAGAATTCATTACAACAACTAAATAAATTTTCTAAAATTTCTAATATATCACAAGAAATTTTAAAACAAATGATAAAAGAGCTTAATAATAATCCCATTCTTTCTAAGTCAGAAAATTTTCTTGACAAATTTAGAATTTTACTAAAATCATATAATCTAGAATTTGATAATCATTCAGATATTTCTTTGATTGATATATTTGATGATGACATACCCTTTTAAAAATACAATTTAAAAATTTAGATTACCAAAATAGACTCATTAATTCAATAGTAGATTGAAAAGTATGGGGCATTTTATTCTCCATCTTCAGGACCTATCCAAAAAAATGGATTGTACGCAACTTCCCACATGTAGCCATCTGGGTCTTGAAAGTAACTGCTGTATCCACCCCAGAAAACTTTTTGAGGCTGTTTTGTCGGCGTTGCTCCTGCGTTTATTGCCTCAGCAAACACTGCATTAACCTCCGCTTCACTTTTGACATTATGAGCCAGAGTAAAACCGCGAAAGCCTTCTCCACGTGAAGAAATGTGTGCATCTTCGGCGAGGGCTTCGTATCCGTACAGACCAAGCCATGTGCCGTTGAGTGCAAAGAATGCTACATTCTCATCATCATTTTGTCTGACAAATCCGAGCTTTTCATAAAAAGTCACCGACTTTTTCATATCTTTCACACCAAGTGTTATCATGCTGATTCTAGGTTGCATCTGTTATATCTCCTTTTGTAGTAAAAACTCACTTTTTACTTTTTCCTCACCATTTATTAAAACAGAAATATAATGCTTTCCTGCGTAGTGTTTTCGTGTCGTCATATTTTTAAAACTCTGTTTTTTAGAGAAACTTTTTGAAGATGATTTAATCTCATTTTGACTAATCATAAAGATTTTTCTGTTATGAGAATTATTGGATTTTAAATAATCAATCGCATATTCCACTCTTACATCGCCGATAGATTCTTTTGAACTGAGTTCAAATGAAAAAGTAAGAGTCTCATTCAAACAAAGAACTTTATCATGAGTAAAGTTTCTTACATGTACATGGTCTGACTTGTGAAATCCAAAGAGTTTTAATATAGTTTTATTGCCTTGCTTTAGTAAAGTTCTAGAGCCATGTTTGCAAATCCAATCGAGTTCTTTGGATACTCCAAGATTGTTTTTGACAAAATCTAACACTAAATCTGTGTTGTCTTTAGAAATATCATTAAGATTATTGGCGACCGATTTTCTCACATATTCGCACGCATCATTTTTTAAAAGCTCGATTATCTCAAATACATGTGAAGGGTCTTTTTTAAAGTCCTGCAGTGCAACAGCCCAAGGAAGTCTCGGACGGCACCCTTCAGATGCGAGTCTTCGTACATGTTCATTCTCACTTTTTGCCCAGATTTTCATCTGCGCCATTGTTTGTGCTTCATATTTAATTATAAATTGTCGTATCGCAAACTCACTGCTTGACTCCACTGTAAAAAGTTCCAAAGCCTGCATGGAGTTTTCAAAATCATCCAGTCCAAAAACTTCCACAAAATCCTGAAAAAACATCGCCTCAAGAGAATAAAAATCTTTGGAAACAGGCTTGAGCACGGCTAATTGCTCTGCATACGACAAAGGAATAAAATCACTCAGCATCAAAGCAATGTGCCGCATCCGCTCTTTGAGTTCCATTTCATTCCACATGTCATTAAAAATAGCATTGATAAAATTCTCATCATCAAACTCTTTATAGCTCTGTTTCATCTTGTGAGCCAAGCTATACATGTAAGCTTTTGTATACTTGTTTTTGAGTAATTCCGCCATCAAAAATCCTATTACGCTTGAAAGTAGCTATTATAAAACTGTTTTGCAGCTCTGCCGCTTTTACTTGCTCTTGTCTGAGCGAAACGCAGAGCCTCTGCATGTAAAAATTCTCTATCACCTTTGTAGTATTTAAAATAGCTGTCCACAACGGCGAGATATTCAGCTTGATTGCCATGATAAAATGAGAGCCATAAACCAAATCTGTCACTGAGAGAGATTTTCTCCTCGACACTGTCTGAGTAATGGATTTCTCCGTTTTCTCCTAGTTTTGTACCTTCGTTGTCACTGCGATATTCAGGGATTAAGTGTCTGCGGTTTGATGTGGCGTAAATTTTTACATTCTGTGGCGGTGATTCTATCGAACCTTCTAGGATTCTTTTGAGACCCTTATACCCTTTCTCTCCCTCTTCAAACGACAAATCATCGCAAAAGATGATGAACTTATAAGGCAAAGCCCTTATCATGTCAGATATTTCTATGAGGTCGTCCAAATCGTCTCTGTCTATCTCAATAACTCGCAAACCTTTAGCCGCATAAGTGTTTAAAAGCGCTTTGATAAGCGATGATTTTCCCGTACCTCTTGCACCCCAAAGCAGAACATTATTGGATGGAAGGTTGTCTAAAAAGCGCTCTGTATTTTCTATAAGAGCCTGTTTTTGTCGCTCGATTCCGACTAAATCATCAAATGAAGTATTCTCTATATGTTTTACAGGCTTTAAAACCTCTTTTTTAGGTCGCCAAATCGCTGCAAAATCGTCTTTAAAATTGATAGTTTGATTCATATTTTTTTCCTTATACTGAAACTTTTGAAATTTTTTTCATATTAAAAAGCATCACGGCTACAAATGCCAAGACACATCCTATTATCGTTGAAAGCGCCAACTCTTCGCCATATACCAACCAGCTTGAGGCAATTGCACCGACCGGAACGATGAACATGAAAACTCCGGTTCTATGTGCTCCAATCTTGCCTGCCGAAACAAAATAGAGCGCTGTACTGAAAGTACCTGGAAGAATCCCTATAAATATAATTGTGAACCAAAATGTATTGTCATAAGCGGCAAAATCAAACGGGTGATGAGGCAGAGCAAAAAGCATATTTATAAAAGCCGTGATACCAAAAACTACAAAAGTATAAAACATCAGATTTGTTCTTTTAGCAGCTTTTTGGGAAAGAATGGTCACTAGCGACCACACAAATGCGCATCCAAGAAAATAAGAACTCTCTAAATTCAAAAAACCGAATCCCTCAAACGGCACACGAAGCAAAATAAGCGCGCCGAGAATTCCGAGAGAAAGTGCCACTATTTGCATGGTTGACACCTTTGTACCAAAGATTGTAATCGAGAGCATGTAGGTGATAATGGGTGCAAGAGCTGTAACCATGGTTCCGCCATATCCGGCTTGACCATGTGAAAGTCCTGCAAAAAAGAGATAGTTAAAGAGCGATGTCAACGCTCCGGCACCGAGCATATACAAAAAACCTATTTTGTCAGATTTGAGTGGTGTTTTCATGTACCAAACAACTGGAATGATGGTTATGAAAGAGATAGCATAACGCCAAAAAGCGGCAACTTCCGCATTGGAATGCTCAGCCGCAACTTTGCCGGCAGTCCATGCAAAACCCCAAAAGAGCATTGCAACAATCATCCATATAAAGTATTTGGTTGTATTTTTTGTCTCATCCATCTGAAATCTTGCCGCCTTAAATTTAATGGGGAATTATAACCCAAAGAGAGGGTGGATACAATCCAAAAGTTGCTGACTTAAAGTCAAATTTCATCTCTCTTTGCCATAGAAATCAAAATTTGTATAGTCTCTGTTGACAAAATAAAACAGTTGCGATATACTTGCGCACTCAAATATATAGCAAGGAATAAACATGTCAAAAAATGTAGAATTACTCTTAACTCTTTCATCAACGTATACTAATGTTTTTAAAACAATAGATAGAAATCTTAGTGTTCACGGAATTTCTTTTTCAGAATTTTTAGTAATACATCAACTCTCTTTAGCATCAAACAGAACTGTTCGCAGAATTGATTTAGCAGAGAGTGTAGGTATGAGTGCTTCTGGGATTACTCGGCTTTTAAATCCAATGGAAAAATTAAAACTTGTCGAAAAAGAGCAAAATCCACGTGATGCAAGAGTAAGTTTTGTCAAATTGTCTGATATCGGACTTGAACTTTTAAACGATGCCACAAATAGTGTACAACTGGCAGCCGATAGCCTATTTAAATCTTTCGATGCAAACGATATAGAACTGTTTTTAAATTTGGCGAATAAGATAAAATAAAAGTAGAGAGCTCAATTAATCAGACTTTTTTATACTTTTGCATAAACATATTTAACTGATTAGCAAACTTTTCTACATCTTTTTGCGTAAATGGTGGTGGACCTTTTGTAATTTCACCGCTCTCTCGCAATCCTTGCATCAGATTTCTCATCGCTAAATACTGCTTTACATTATCTACGCTATAAAGCTCTCCCCTGTGGTCTATGGCATGTGCATTTTTGCTTATCACTCTATCTGCCAGCGGTATATCAGCGGTGATGGCTAAGTCACTCTCTTGTATCAATTCTACTATTTTATTATCGGCTTCATCCGCACCGGCTTCAACTATAAGATATTGTATGTTTTTTGATTTGCCTATATTGACAATCTTGTTTGAAACTACAAAAGTCTGAATCTTCAGTTTTTCTATAGTACGAAAAAGCACGGGTTTTAGGAGGTTTGGAAGTGCATCCCCGTCTATGTAGATAGTAAAACTTTTACTCATGATAGATTTTTCCTAAAAATATTTATACATGCAGAGTGTGGTTGGATTAAACCCATTCCACACTCACAAACCTTAGGCATCATCCAGCAGACGAAAAAATTCCATTTCATGCTCTCTCAATATTCTGATTGTATTTGTAGAACCTTCAACACCCACAGGATCGCCGGCTGTCAAAATATAACATTTATCAAGATGCAGCACTTTTTTGTCAAATCCTTTATTCATAACCTCTTTCATCATCTGCCCTAAAGAGTTTCCTTTTACTAAAAATGCAGGAACAACGCCCCAGCAAATAGTTAAGAATCTGGAAGTTCTCAGATCATGTGCAACAGCATAAATATCACGGCGAGGACGATAGCGGGCAAGTCTTCTGGCTGATGCGCCCGTAGTAGTGAGTGCAATTATCCCCCAAGCATCCACATCTTCACAAAGCCTTGCAGCTGCCTGATTTATACTGTCAGTTGCATCGCAAACATGAAATTTTGAATATTTATTAAATGGATAAATCTTTTCTGCACCCTGAATAGTTTTAAGCATTGTATCCACTGCTAAAACAGGATTATGCCCCACTGCACTCTCTTCTGAAAGCATGACAGCATCTGTACCGTCTAAAACTGCATTTGCAATATCGCTAATTTCTGCACGCGTTGCTCTCTCTTTTTCGGTCATAGAGAGTAACATCTGAGTCGCAGTGATAACCGGTTTTGCAGCATCATTCGCTTTTTTTATAAGCATCTTTTGAAGAGTAGGAACCTCATAAAACGGCACCTCAATGCCTAAATCACCGCGAGCAACCATAATTCCGTCGCTTGCTTCTAATATTTCGTCAATATTTTCTATGGCATCAAATTTTTCAATCTTCGCAAAAAGTTGAACATGTCCATTATGTTTTGTAATAATTTCTCTGGCTTGAATCATATCTGCTGCATTTTGAACAAAAGATATTGCCATAAAGTCAACATCATTTTTAATACCCCAGAGCATATCTTTTTTATCTTTTTCTGTAATTATTTCTATGCCCAAGTGTGTATTTGGAAAGTTAACACCCTTTTTTGAAGAGAGCATTCCGCTATTTTCTACAATTACTTTTACACAATTCTCTGATGCTTCAATAACCTTTGTGCGAATCATTCCATCGTATAGATACACAAAATCACCAATATTAAGTTGCTTTAATATCAAAGGCTGATTTATACATGTACGGTAACTATTCTCACTCAGTTGAACACCGACAATCTCCTCTGCAACAAACTCAACAGTGTCATTTTCTTCTAGCTTAAAAGGTTCATCAATCCTGCCGACACGAATTTTAGGGCCGCTTATATCTTGCATTACCCCAATAAGCAGTCCTGTGTTATTTTCTACCTGGCGAATTCTTTGTAAAACATCATAATGATATTCATGCGTTCCATGTGAAAAGTTTAAACGGAACACGTTCACACCGGCCAGAACAAGCTTTTGAATTACTTCAAGTGAATCAGATGCAGGTCCAATGGTTGCTAAAATCTTGGTTCTTTTTCTCATCTATCTCTCTCCTGATTAAAAATATTAGATTATATTATCATAATATCATTATAAATGAGTTACTTACTTTTAGTATACTTTGTTAAAATACAGAAAATTTTCTAAGTGGTTTAAATGTTTATAAAAATTCTCCTCTCTCTATTCATATCCTTACAGCTGTTCGCTGCCTCTTTAAAAGAGGGTTCTAAGATAGAATCAGCATTAAAAGAGATGTACCAAAAATCGTATCAGGATATTACAATAAATAAAATCTCTATATATTCGCGAGGAAGTATCAAATCTTTTGATAACGATTATGAAGTTACTATAAAAGAGAGCAGCATTCTCTCAAAAAAAGGGATTCTTTACATAAGAACGCAGGAAAATAAAAAAATATTTTTTGATTATGAGATAGATGCAGAGGTGAGCGTCTATTTCACAAGAAAAACTATAGAAAAAGGAGCCGAGTTATCGACTCTTAATATTATAAAGAAGAGTATTCCTCTTGATAAATTTAGATTTATGCCTGTACGGGAGAGTGATTTAGATGGTTCGCAGAGTAAAAATCAGCTACGAGAGAATCAAATTATTACACTCAAAGATATTGAGAGTGTCGTTTTGGTAAAGAGAGGAGAGGGAGTGAGTGTAAAAATAGATGATGAAGAGGTATCCGTTTCACTGAGTGCAGAGGCTCTCAAAGATGGCAGACTTGGTGATATCATTACCGTTAAAAAAAGCGATGGAAAAAATTTAAAAGTAAAAGTTATAGGTCAAAATAGAGTGGAGATAAGATGAAAAATCGTAAAATAGTTGTAGCAACAAGCGGTGCCAGCGGGGTGAATTTAGGATTAAAAACTCTTGAACTGCTTCCGGCATCCATCGAGAAACACTTCATAATGTCTAAAAACTCTCAAATAGTTTTAGATAAAGAGATGAAAAAGATAGCAAATGTAACTCTGCATGAAAACGAAGACATATCTGCAAGCATCGCCTCCGGCTCCTTTGGAGTAGATGCCATGATAATCGCACCGTGCAGTATGAATACCCTTGCAAAAATAGCATGTGGAATCTCCGATAATCTTGTGACACGATGCGCTGCAGTTATTATAAAAGAGCATAAAAAACTTATTTTAGCTCCAAGGGAGATGCCGTTTTCTGCTATTGCTTTGGAGAACATGCATAAACTGGCTTCTTTAGGAATCATCATAGCACCTCCCGTTATGGCATACTACTCGGAACAACTCACACTTGAAGAGATGGAAAACTTTATTATCGGCAAATGGTTTGATTTGCTTGGCATAGAAAACAACCTTTACAAAAGATGGGAATAAAATGAAAAAGATAGCACTCTACCCTGGGACTTTTGACCCTGTCACAAACGGACATTTCGACATAATAGAGAGAGCTTTAAGGCTTTTTGACGAAGTAATAATCGCAGTAGCAATCTCGACAGACAAAAAGCCTATGTTTACGCTTGATGAGCGAATAGAGATGACAAAAGAGGCTGTAAAAAACTTGCAAAATGTAAGAGTTGTCGGATTTAATAATCTTACGGTGGATTTGGCTCGTGCAAATAATGCGACTATTTTAATCAGAGGGCTTCGGGCACTCAGCGACTTTGAGTACGAACTGCAATTGGGATACCTCAATAACTCGCTTGATGACACTATAGAAACAGTTTATTTGATGCCAAAACTCCAACATGCTTTTATAAGCTCTTCCATAGTGAGAAACCTGCTCAAGTTAAACGGAAAAACAGAGCACCTTCTTCCAAAAGAGGTGCAAAAAATTATCGGGGGTATGACTGCATGTACATTACAATAGAAGGGATTGATACCGCCGGCAAAAGCACACAAATTGCAAAACTCTCGCAAGAGTTTCCACATGCAATAATTACGAAAGAACCGGGTGCCACTCTAATCGGAAAAGAGATAAGAGAAATGGTTTTAAGTGCAAAAACTCAGAGCAAAAAAGCAGAATTTCTACTCTTTTTAGCAGACCGCGCCGAGCACATAAAAGAGGTTATCGAGCCAAATTTAGACAAAATGATTATCTCAGACAGAAGTGTTGTGAGCGGTGTGGCATATGCTTTGATTCAGGGTGAAATAAGCCAAACAGCCATACTCCATCTCAATAGATTTGCCACAAACGGTATCTATCCGGAGAAAGTATTTTTATTAAAACTGACAAAAGAGGAGCTTGAGTTCAGACTCTCACAAAAAGAACTCGACGGAATCGAGCTAAGAGGTTCCGAGTATCTTCTAAAAATTCAAGATGCCATAGTTAAAGCTTCAAAGCTCCTTGAAATAGAGCTTGTGGAGATAGATGCAACCAAAACAATAGATGAAATTACAGATGAGATATTAAAGAGTATCAATTCATAACATGATTTTTTGTAATGAAACCGTAATCCTGTGTCAATTAAATAAAAGATAAAAATGGTATCCTTTCGCTTCAAAAAAATCATATATAAAAATAGAAATAGTAAGGAAATTGATGATTAATTCGCTACGAGGAATGAACGATATTTTAGAAGAGGATTATGAGAGGTTTACATACTTTATAAACACGGCTACAAAAATAGCTCAAAACTATGGTTTTCATTTTATACAGACGCCTCTTTTAGAAGAAACCGCCCTTTTTAAACGCTCTGTCGGTGAGTCTAGCGATATTGTCTCAAAAGAGATGTATCAGTTCATCGACAAGGGTGAGAACGATGTCTGCCTTCGCCCTGAGGGAACTGCCGGAGTTGTCCGTGCTTTTATTCAGAAAAAGTTAGACAAAGCTGGCGGTATTCACAGATTTTTTTACCATGGGGCGATGTTTCGTTATGAGAGACCACAAAAGGGACGACTAAGACAGTTTCATCAGTTTGGTGTTGAAAGCTTCGGTGTGGACAGCGTTTATGAAGATGCGACCATGATTATGATGGTAGCTGATATTCTATCGGCATGTGGAATCGGTTACAGACTGCAGTTAAACTCTCTTGGCGACTTAAACTGCATGCCTCCATACAGAGAAAATTTAATTAATTTTGTTAAAAATATAGAAGATAAAATTTGCGAAGATTGTGTAAGAAGAGTTGCGACAAACCCTATTCGTGTGCTTGACTGTAAAAATACAACATGTCAAGAATTATATGAAAATGCTCCAAAACTCATCAACAATTTATGTTCAGGATGTAAAGATGATTTTGATACACTCAAAAAAGTTCTTGATAAAAATGGCATCTCCTATGAAATAAATACAAATCTCGTTCGCGGGCTTGATTACTACTCAAAAACTGCTTTTGAATTTGTAAGTGATGACATAGGGTCTCAAAGTGCCATCGCCGGCGGTGGAAGGTATGACAGACTCATAGAATTTTTAGACGGTCGCCCTACTCCCGCAGTTGGTTTTGCAATGGGAATTGAGAGACTTATGGAATTAATCAAGATGCCGGAGTCTGAGAGAGAAGGTTACTATATGGGAGCTATGGATGAAGAGGCTGTTGATTTGGTGATGAATTTGGCTCACAAAAAAAGAAAAACAGATAAAACGACTATAGACTACAAAGCCAAAAACCTCAAAAACCACCTCAAAGGTGCAGATAAAGTGAATGCAAAATTTTGTTGTGTTATTGGGACAAATGAAATGGAAAATCAAACGATTTGGGTAAAAGATTTGGAAAACAAAACAGAACAAACACTATCCATAGAAGAGTTTTGATTTGAAACAAGATAGATTAGTGATGAAATATATTTCATCAAAACTTCATAAAGCAGGAAAATATAAATGAATAATTTTGGTCTTGATATTTGGTCTAATAATAACTTTATAGTCGAGGATGGGCAGTTAAAGTTAAACTATAAAAGTATGCCCTCTCTTTTACAAATCATAGAAGAGATTCGCTCAAATGATGTAAGAGGTCCTATTTTACTGAGGTTTCCACATCTCATCAAAAAACAGATTAAAAGTTTGTACTCATACTTTGATAAGGCGATGACAGAAAACAACTATGAAGGAAAATTTAGTGCTGTTTTTCCTCTCAAAGTAAATCAGTTTCCAAATGCCGTAGAAGCGATAACATCGCAAGGTGCGCAGTTTAATTATGGTCTTGAAGCCGGTTCTAAAGCGGAACTTATTCTGGCCATGAGTAAAACACCCTCAGGTGCAAATATTACCGTCAACGGTTTTAAAGATAAGGAGATGATTACTCTTGGGTTCATCGCAGCGCAAAGCGGACATAATATCACCATTACAATTGAAGGTCTTGGTGAACTTGAAACTATTATAGAGGTAGCTAAAGAGTGTAATCTCAAAGTTCCTCACATAGGAATCAGAGTAAGGCTTCATAGCGCAGGAAGCGGTATCTGGGCAAAGAGTGGAGGCATGGACGCAAAATTCGGTCTCACATCTACAGAGATAATAGAAGCAATTAAACTGCTCCGGGAAGATAATTTACTCCAACATCTAAGTATGATTCACTTTCATATCGGTTCTCAAATGTCAGACATAGCACCACTTAAACGCGCTTTGCGTGAAGCCGGAAATATATATGCTGAACTCAAAAAAATGGGAGCCGAGTCACTTGACAGCATCAATATCGGCGGTGGTTTGGCCGTTGAATATAATCAGCACACCCACTCAAAATCTCGCAACTACTCTGTTGAGGAGTTTTCAAGCAGTGTTGTTTTCTTGCTTAAAGAGATTATGGATGCCAAAAAAGTACAACACCCTAATATCTTCACAGAGTCAGGAAGGTTTATAGTTGCTTCACATGCCGTCTTAATCACTCCTGTTTTGGAGCTGTTTACGCAAGATTATCAAGAAAAGTTAATTAATTTTAAAAAGGTAAATCCGCCTCTTATAAATGAGCTTGTTGACCTTAATAAACTCCTCAATAACAAAAATTGTATTGAGTACCTCCATGATGCGCTTGACCATATGGAATCAATTTTAACTCTTTTTGATTTGGGTTATATTGACCTGCAAGACCGTTCAAATGCTGAAATTTTAGTGCATAATATTATCAAAAAAGCACTCTACCTCACCTCTTCAAACCCTACAGATGAGCTTGAAGAGCTGCAAGTAAGACTTCAAGAGCGATATCTTATAAATGCTTCTATATTTCAAAGCTTACCGGATTATTGGGGCTTAAATCAACATTTTCCGATTATGCCGCTTCATAATTTAAACTCTGTTCCGCTTCGCGCTGCTTCACTTTGGGATATAACATGTGACAGCGACGGAGAGATAGGATTTAACCCTGAAAAACCTCTCTATCTTCATGATGTGAATTTAGATGAAGAGGAGTATTATTTAGGATTTTTCAATGTTGGGGCGTACCAAGAGACGTTAGGCATGAATCATAACCTTTTTACCCATCCTAGCGAATATACAATTCATCTGAATGATACAGGCTATGAGATTACAAATGAAGTAGAATCAAAAAATATTTTAGATATCCTAGAGTCTCTCGGGTATGAAAAAAATGAAATTTCAAATAAACTTAAAACAGATTTGAGCAACAGTGAATTTATAACAGAAAAAGAAAAAGATGATACACTTGCAAAACTTCAGATATTCCTACAGCAAAACGGGTATCTAAGAACTACATATTAGGGGTGATATTTTGGGACTTTTTAGTGATATAAGAGAAGATTTTTCTAATGCTTACAAAAATGATCCTGCTTTAAATTCAAGGGTTGATTTTATATTTAACTACCCTGGGGTTTGGGCTATTGCATGGTACAGAGTTTCTCATAAACTTTATAATGCTAATTTTAAAAGAGCAGCAAGAATGATTATGGGGCTTAATCAAATTATTACAAATATAGATATACATCCGGCAGCCGTGATTGGAAAAAGAGTTTTTATAGACCATGGAACAGGTGTTGTAATAGGTGAAACTACAATAATTGAAGAAGATGTACTCATCTATCAAGGTGTAACACTTGGCGGAGTCTCTCTCAAACAGGGAAAACGACACCCTACAATCAAAAGAGGTGCGGTTATCGGTGCCGGAGCGAAAGTTCTTGGCAATATTATTATCGGCGAATATGCAAAAATCGGTGCAAACTCTGTTGTAGTAAAAGAAGTTCCTGACTGTTCAACTGCTATTGGAATCCCTGCACATGTAATAGAAAAAGGAAGATGTAAAGACCCGTTTATGCATAATATGCTTCCGGATATAAATAAAGAGATGTTTGAATATCTACTCAAGAGAGTTGCTGTTTTGGAGCATATTTTGATGGAAGACAACAAAAACTTACTCGAGCAGGATTTACAGTTAGAAAACATCTACGAATCTTTCATAAAAGCGATGAAAAATTAATAATCCAGACTTATAAATTATATTATTTGAGTATAATGCCGAAAATATTTTCACCTAAAGGGTTAACATGCTAACAGACCGCATTAACACACTATCTGAATCAATAACAATCGCAATTAGTACGCTCGCGCAAGAGCTAAAAGCACAAGGAAAAGACATTTTAAGCTTTTCTGCCGGTGAGCCAGATTTTGATACTCCTCAAGTTATCAAAGATGCTGCAATCAAAGCGATTAACGAAGGTTTTACAAAATACACAGCCGTGGATGGAATTCCTGCACTTAAAGCCGCAATTGCAAATAAGCTTAAAAGAGACAACGGTTTAACGTATGCTCCAAACCAAATCATCACAAATAATGGTGCGAAGCACTCACTTTTCAACCTATTTGCTGCAATTATTCAAAAAGGAGATGAAGTTATCATTCCTGCCCCATATTGGGTTACATATCCTGAGTTGGTTTTATACTATGGCGGAACTGTTATAGAAATACAGACAAATGATGAAACGTCATTTAAAATAACACCGGAACAACTAAAAAATGCATTAACTCCAAAAACTAAAATGCTGGTTCTTACTTCTCCATCCAACCCGACAGGTTCTGTTTATACTAGAGAAGAACTGACTGCTATCGGTAAAGTTTTGGAGGGTACGGATGTAATCGTTGCAAGTGATGAAATGTATGAAAAACTCATCTATGATGGCGAATTTACATCAAGTGCAGCTGTAAGTGAAGATATGTACAAAAGAACTGTAACTATCAATGGACTGAGCAAATCAGTTGCTATGACTGGATGGAGATTTGGTTATATGGCGGCTCATAACACAGAACTTATCCAAGCTACTAAAAAACTACAATCTCAAAGCACTTCAAACATTAACTCTATTACCCAAAAAGCTGCAATTGTAGGCCTGAACGGTGATGCGGATGCGGATATAGAGATGATGAGGAAAGCATTTAAAGAGCGTCGGGATGAAGCTGTTAAACTATTTAATGCAGTAGATGGTTTGAGTGTTGTAAAACCTGACGGTGCATTTTATCTCTTTGTAAATATCAAAGAAGTTAGCAATGATTCTATGGAATTTTGTAAAGATTTATTAGAAAAAACTGGCGTGGCCGTAATCCCGGGTGTTGGTTTTGGAAGTGAAGGTTACTTTAGATTTAGTTTTGCGACTGATATTGAAAGCATCCGCGCAGGTATTAAAAGAATTGAGAACTTTGTGAAAGAGTTAAAAGGGTAAAAAAATTCCATATGCACTGTGGGGATTGCAAAGCGGGACACCTAATGTACTAATCTAAGCATGTGGAAATTCCACATGCGCTGTGAGCACCGCGAGGAAGTACTCTTGGGGTGCCAAACTTCGTAATTATTTAAGAGCTTGTAAAGCTTCAATCACTTCATCCAAATTCTCCATAGGAATATGAACCTTCCACTCCGGCTCATCAGCATTCCCAGCTAAAGATATACCGATACTCGCCACTGGACTACTCTTTTCACCGTAAGGTTTATCCATTCTCATAATAGAAATAACACCCTTTTTTGTTCCGCTTAACTCTATAACCTTTGACATCTAATTTCCTTTTTATTTTATTGCATTAGTCTAGCTATTTTAGCCTGAAGTTTGAGCCATATTTTGTGTTCCATCAAAGGAAAGCCAGAAAATGTCAAGCCGCTCTGCTTAATGCTTTTTGTAACACCGCTTCTAGCCGCCATGGTTGTAAATGGAGCGATTGAGAGATGCCCTGCAGTTGCGCTCTGCCCACCCATTACAACATTTCTGCCCATGGTCGTCGAACCTGATATTCCGGCTTGAGCAACAATAACGCTATATTCGCCTATAATGCAGTTGTGCCCAATTTGCACAAGATTATCAATATGAACACCTTTTTTAATAAGTGTTGTAGCAAATGCAGCTCTGTCTATTGCAGTAGAACTTCCAATTTCCACATCATCTTCAATCACTACATTTCCGTTTTGATAAATCTTTTTGTGTTCACCCATCTTGTTTGTTGCAAATCCAAAACCATCGCCTCCGATGGTTGCATTTGCATGGATAATACAATTTGCTCCGATTTTACAATCTCTATAAACGGTAACACTTGGATAAATAATAGTATTATCTCCGATTACAGAATTTGTACCAATGTACACATGTGCCAGAATTGTGCAGTTTTTACCAATGATTGCACCATTTGCTATCTCAGCTTTGGGTGATATTTTACTCCCCTCGCCTATCTTGGCAGGGGCAAGTGTTTCATCCTCTATACTTGGCGCGAAGTATTTTGTAAGTACTGCCATCTGCCAATAAACTGCGTCAACAACCAGAGCCGTACATCCATGAGGAACAAACTCTTTTGTATTTTTGTCAACTATAATGGCACCGGCATTTGTATCTTGAATCTCTTTTATATATTTGGAGTTTGATACAAAAGAGAGTTCAGATTTCGAAGCGTCTTTGAGGGTATTCATGCCACTCACTTCAAAATTTTCACCAATCAGTTCTGCTCCAATTATTAAAGCTATCTCTTTTAAATCCATAATAAAATCCTTATAATTCTCGAAAAACAGAGTTTTTCGTAGCTTTAGGGGGTTATAGGGACTTTAGTCCCTGCCATCCAAACGGACTTGTTCGTTTGGATGAATAACATTAGTATTTAATTTTGCAATTTTACTCTGTAAGCGTCTCCACTCACGATGTTCCATAAGCGGATAACCGCTGTAGGTTCCGCCACTCTCTTTGATGCTTTTTGTTACTCCGCTTCGGGCAGTAAAGGTAGAAAATGGAGCAATATCGAGATGGTCAGAAAATGCACTCTGCCCGCTCACCACACAGTTTCTACCCAGCTTTGTTGAACCGCCAATACCTGTTTGAGCAACAAAAATAGAGTTCTCTCCAATTTCACAATTATGTGCAATGTGGATAAAATTGTCAAGTTTTGTCCCTCTTTTGATAATAGTAGAGTTAAAAACTGCTCTATCTATTGCACAGTTTGCACCAATCTCTACATCATCTTCGATTACAACATTTCCGTTTTGATATATCTTCACATGCTCACCCGTAGCTGTATGAGAAAATCCAAACCCATCTGCACCGATAACAGTTCCTGAATGAATTATGCAGTTCGCTCCAATGCTACAATCACGATAGATTGTAACATTTGGATAGATGGTAGTGTTGTCTTTTATAGTCACATTTGAACCTACATAAGCACCGGACATAATGGTTACATGCGAGCCTATTTTCACACCATTCTCTACTTTCGCCATAGTATCAATGTAGCTCTCATCTCCAACCTCTGCATGGGAAGATTTGAAATCTATGGGCTTAGGTGCAAAAAGTTTGGTGGCATATGCCATTGAGAGTGAAACATTTTCACAGATAATGTAAGATGCATTTTTTGGTAAGTATTCTACTAAATCACTAGAAATTAGAAAAGCATTAGAACCTGAAGAGGATAAATCTGAAGAGTATTTTTTGCCGACTGCAAAAGTGAGTTCACCGTAGGATGCAAGAGCCAACTCATTCATAGAGTTGAGCTCTAAATCATCACCTGTTAAATCATAGCCTAAGTGATGAGCTACTATGCTAAAAAGCATAAATTATCGCTCAAGTGCAACAGCACCGCTTCGAACTATCTCTTTAGGGTTGTATTTTTTGATAACCCTTAAAAAGTTTTCTATTCTCACCGGCTCATCCGCAACCATTGCAATTATTACATTTTCGCCTACATTTACAATTTTGCCGTTATAAGCTGCACAAAGTGTGCTTATATCGCTCAGGTTTTCAGAGAGTGGAAACTTTATCAGAGCCATCTCCTTCTCAACCAAATCCGCATGTTCATACACTCTAAGAACGGGTATAAGCTTATGAAGCTGTTTTGTAATCTGCTCTATTACTCTCACAGAACCTGAAGTTACGATTGTAAGTCTTGAATATCTGCTCTCAGGAATTGGAGCAACAGTTAAAGATGTGATGTTGTACCCACGACCGGAAAAAAGGTCGGTAATACGAGATAAAACACTCGCCTCATTGACAACAATAACTGAAATTACTCTTCTTTCGCTATTTTCAGTTATCATTTTTTCTCCTTTTTCTCTAGTAACATCATATTAAAGAGTGAACCGCCTGATGGAACCATAGGCATAACATTCTCAAATCTCTCAACAAGCACCTCAATAAATGCAACAACATTTTTTTCAACCGCATCTTTAAGAGCTGCATCGAACTCCTCTTTTGTGTGAACTCTATAACCAACTCCGCCAAAGGCTTCTGCAAGTTTTACAAAGTCGGGCTGAACGCTCAAATCTGTTTCACTGTGTCGCTTATCGTAAAAAAGTGTCTGCCACTGACGCACCATTCCCAAAAAGTTGTTGTTGAGAATAATGTTAATTACGGGAAGCTTCTGCTCAACCGCCGTCATGAGCTCCTGACAATTCATAAGAATGGAACCGTCGCCCGTAAAGTTTATACTTATCTTTTCGGGTGTCGCCGCTTTTACACCGATAGCTGCCGGAAAACCGAAGCCCATTGTTCCAAGCCCGCCGGAGCTTATCCACTGACGCGGTCTTGTAAATGGATAAAACTGTGCAGCCCACATTTGGTGCTGACCGACATCCGTAGAGATATTTGCACTATCTCCAAGCAACTCCCCTACTCTTTGTATAACCCATTGAGGCTTCAATCTATCGCTATCTTCATGAAATGTTAACGGGTGCAACTCGTCGAAGTTTTTTATGTTACTTCTCCAAGTTTTATACTTGTCTGAATCAATCATCTCAGATAATCCCAACATCTCTAACACAACATTTTTAATATCGCCAACAATCGGGAAATCTGCATTTACAAGCTTAGAGATGCTTGCAGGGTCTATATCAACATGGATAACACCGGCATTTTTTGCAAATTCAGATAGTTTTCCTGTTACCCTGTCATCAAATCTCGCCCCAAGCCCGATAACTAAATCTGTCTCGCTCATAGCCATATTTGCGGCATAAGAACCATGCATACCTAGCATAGAGATAAGAAGATCATCATCGTATGAAAGAGTGCCTCTCGCCATAAATGTCTCAACCGCAGGAATTCCGGTTCTGTGAACCAACTCTCTTACTTCATACGCAGCATTGGAATTTATAATACCGCCACCAAGATAAAAAAGAGGTCTTCTTGCTTTGGCTATGGCTTCCATCGCTTTTTTTATCTGTCTAGTATTGCCTTTTACATTTGGCTTGTATGTTTCTAAATTTATTTCAATATCGTAATTAAATTCTTCTATCTGCGCTGTAACATCTTTTGGAATATCCACATGAACAGGACCTGGACGACCTGAAGCTGCGATATAAAAAGCCTCTTTTAAAACTCTTGGCAAATCTTTTGCATCCGTTACAAGGTAGTTATGTTTTGTACATGAACGGCTGATTCCGACTGCATCAATCTCTTGAAATGCATCCGTACCAATAAGGCTCATAGGAACCTGTCCGCTAATGACAACCAAAGGAATAGAGTCCATGTAAGCATCTGCTAAACCTGTTACTGCATTTGTAAAACCCGGTCCACTTGTAATGAGAGCAACACCTACTTTTCCGCTTGCTTTGGCATAACCCTCGGCAGCATGAACAGAAGCCTGCTCGTGGCGATTTAAGATATGGTGAAATTTATTTTGTTTGTATATTTCATCATATACATTCATAATTGCCCCGCCAGGGTAACCGAATATTGTATCAACACCCTCGGCAATTAAAGCTTCTATGACCATCTGTGCACCACTAATTTGCATGAAAAGTCTCCTCTAATTATTTATAATTTTAAAAATTCGCTTATTATAGGTAAAGAGAGCTATATTTGAGGTTAAAACTGGATGTAATTTATAACTTAAAAACTACTCTAAGATAGAATCCACTACCATGGATGGTCTCCACATGCTCAGAGAACCTTTTGTTAATAACTCAAGATTTAGTTTTGAATCTTTATATTGCTTTATAAATATCTCAAAAAAACTTAAAATCTGGTCCTGTAAGCCAAAGTTTAATACATAGTTTCTTATTCCGCTTTCAATCGTAAATTTATCTTTTTTTTGTTTAACCGCTTGTTCGAGTTGAACCATATAGCACCAGCCAAAGACAGTTCCTAAAGACATGTATTTTGAACTCATTGTCATATATTTTTCTAATGCCTTACGAACACCTTGTACATCTCCCTCTACTGAGCATGATTCTGCTTTAGATAAATCATTATTCCACTGCTTTTGGAGTATTTTTCCATCTTCGGTGTTCTGTAAATCTTCCGAACTTGCCAACAGATTATATGCCAATGATATATCTTTCTCTTTTACAGCTTTAAAAAACTTTTGTCTAGTCGCAATATCAAGCATTAACTCTTTTGCTTCTTCTGTAAAATCACTAAAATCAGCCAAAATTCTTAATATTTTTATGGCGGAATGTGTATCGCCATTATGAATCAGGGTTTGTGCTTTCATATACAGACTGTCCCCATAATTCAAGAGCATCTCATACTCCGGAAACTCTTTTAAAAATGAATTTTGTTTAATCAACTCAAAGGTTACTTTAAAATTCTTTTGACCGATAGCAATACGAAATCTTTTATACACTTCACCTTGAGTAAAAAGGTCCTGCATGACTCTTGTTTTATCGCTAATTCCCCTATATGGAGCTAGAATTTCACGAGCCTTCTCTGTTCCTTTTGGATCAAGTGAATATTTTTCTGCTAATACAAAAGCCTTCTTCCACCTATCTTCCATAGCTTTATATATCTTTGATGCCTTATACATAGGATGAGCATTTGCCAAGCTATATGCCAAAACTATTTTGTCTTGGCTCGCCAACAAAGCAAATTTATCAAACTCTTTGTACTCTAACATAATATTTTGCATGATTTTATTTTTTACAGGAACATTTTTAAAGTGTGAAAACAGTGCAATCGCTGTTTTTTTATCTCCGTTTTGAAGGCATAAAGTAGCCTTTTCTAAAGTTTTCTCCCATAGATTTGATACTAAATAATATACTTTAGTGTATGCCAAAAGCGGGTTTGCATCAACATACTTTTGTATAGCACTGTACTCCTTGTTTTGAAGCAGTGTTTTTATATAGTTTTCACCTTCAAATATATCATAAAAGAATATATCGCCATTATCTGAAGCTACTATAAGATGTTGTAGTGTTTCATCAAATTCAAGAGCTGTAATAGCTGAATCAATTTTGACATATTTTTTTGAGAGCTGTTGATAATTTTCTAATTCATAAATTAAAATGTATCCAAGAGAAGTTCCTAAAAAAAGAAATTTATCATCCCCTCCTACTACAATTTGCGTAACATCATCATGCACGCCGCTGAGTCTTGTAATAATTTTCCCGCTGTATATATTCCATATGATTGCTACATTTCTCTTATCTATACTGACAAGTCTGTTTTTACTCAAAAATTTCACTTTCATGATCGGCGCTGCGTGAGCTTTTAATCTATGTTTTGGTGTCATTGTTGCTAAGTTAAAAAGTGAAATATTCTTATCATAGCCGGCCGTTGCTATCCAGTTTCCATTTGAGCTAAACGCAATATCATTTACGGCATCTGAATGAATGGGCATAGTGAACGCCAATCTGCCGCTTTTAATATCGGTCGCAAATGTTTTGCCATCTTCGCCGCATGAGTACATATATTTATTAAGAGCATCAATACCTGTACAAGAAGTTAAACCTATATGTCGGTCCATCACCGCAACAGTTTTTTTTGTTTTTGCATTATATAATTTTGTTTGGCGGCGATCTTCGCTGAGTGATGAAAAATACACACCATCACTGCTAAATGCAACAACACTGTTTTTGTATCTTAACTGGTTAATATTAGCCTTGAAGCCGCCAACAACTTCCAATGTTTCCTTATTTAAAAATCTGATTGTTGTTGTTGCATCAACGACTAAGAGAGTGTCATCATCTAAAATTTTTGTTAAAATGATAGGCTTATTGAATTTTTTCTCTTTAGTGGTCTTCATAGGGTTATCACCTTAAGTAACCCTCTTTTCTAAGCGTATTCTCTATCTCTTGCTGATGTTCTTCACCCTTTGTTTCCATGTGGATTGTAACGTTTGCATCACCATAATCGAGAGAAATGGAAGTTCTATCATAAGAGATATGAACAATATTTGCATTTAAATCTTTTAAAATTTCGGTAAGTCTCATCAAAGAGCCTGGCTTATCAATCAAAGTCACTGTAACTTTCATCTTTCTTCCGGATTTAAGAAGCCCTTTTTCTATAATTACAGATAAAAGTGTGACATCCACATTTCCGCCGCTTAAAACCACTGCGACTTTTTTGCCCTTTAAATCTTCTAATTTATTATGTAAAAGTGCAGCAACGCCAACAGCACCTGCTCCTTCAACAACGAGTTTCTGTTTCTCAAGAAGAAATAAAATAGCACTGGCAATCTCTTCATCATCGACGCTTATAAATCTATCTACACTGCCTAGCATGTAACCGAGTGTAATTTCTGAAGTATCACGAACAGCAATTCCGTCCGCAATTGTTCGCACACTTAAACTATCTACCGCTTTTTTAAGATCAAAAGAGTTTTTAAGCGCGGGAGCACCGAGGGCACTTACTCCGATAACTTCTATTTTTGGATTTATACTTTTAATTGCACATGCCATGCCGGAGATAAGTCCGCCACCGCCTACGGGAATAATCACAGCATCAATATCTGCACACTTATCTAAAATATCAAGGGCAACTGTACCTTGACCTGCCATAACATCATCATCTTCGAAGGGGTGTACAAAAGTTAATGAATTTTTTTCACCATACGTACGAGCATAGGCATACGCCTCATCATAGTTGGAACCCGCAAGGATAACCTCAGCGCCATAATGCTTCACCCCATTTATTTTGGTGAGCGGTGTTGATTCCGGCATAACTATCACAGCTTTGATACCAAATTTTGAAGCCGAAAGAGCAACTCCCTGCGCATGGTTTCCGGCACTGGCAGCCACAACTCCACATGCCTTTTGTTCATCGCTCAGTAGTGAGATTTTATTGTATGCACCTCTTATCTTAAAAGCACCCGTAATCTGTAAATTCTCTTTTTTTAAGAAAACCTCACAACCTGATATTTCACTCAAGTAAGGTGCATAAGAGAACGGAGTATCGACTACAACATCTTTTATTCTTATTGCAGCTTCATTTATTTTATTTATATCTAACAAATATTCAACCTAATTTATAAACTTCTATGTTCTACCATGCTGCACATATTTTGAACAACTTTCATGCCGGCATCTCTTGCTTTTTGGGCAGCTTGATTGTTCACTATGCCTTTTTGAGCCCAAAACACCTTTATACTGCCTTTGGCTATGCAAGCATCAGCAATAGAGACAAGTGCATCAGGCTTTCTAAATATATTTACCATATCGACGTCAAAGGGAATTTCCATAAGTGAACGGTAAACTTTCTCACCCAAAATAGTCTCCTCTTTTGGATAAACAGGCACAATTTTAAATCCTTGTGATTGCAAATATTCTGCTACTCTATGACTATCTTTGCTTGAATCAGGAGACAAACCCAATACAGCAATAGTTTTAACGCTTCCAAAAATCTCTCTTATCTCTTGCTTATTTGAATTAATCAAAGGGAATTCACACTCCATAATCAAGCCTTTTTTTTTATTTCTATGTATATGATTATAGTCAGATATAGATAAGGTACAGATAAAGTTGAAACATGACTGCCGTGTCGCTCCGACATTCTATGCAAGTCAAATTGAACTTGGAATTGTATGTTATTTCCGAAAAACAAGACTTTTTATATTTCTGGTTTGAAAATTGCATATTCATTTAAAAAAGGAATCTTTATGCTCACGAAAGATAGATACATAACTTTTGAGAATATAGACTGCTATGACAATGCAAAGTCTGTTGTAGATGCAATATATGAACTTTTTGTACAAAATCCTGAGGCTCAGAATAAATTTTGGGAACGCTTTGAGAGTAAATTGCCACATGATTACGCCAACAACAATGTTGATGATTTAGGCAGAGATATACTCTATGAAGTATGTTCCAATGTTTTTTATATAGAAGAGCTTTTTGAAAAATATGATTTTACAAAAGGAATGGACTTGCTAAAATGTGCAGAGTTTGATTGTTGTTAAAACACATTTCACTTTGGAATAAAAATATAAACTACGGACAAGAGAGAAAAGATGAGCGATAATTTACACCTCAATATAGAGAGCATGGATAAAACACATGATGAGTTTTTGACTATTTTAAACAAGATTCAATCTTGTCCGCCTAATGATTTTATGCCTCTTTTTCAAGAGATGATAATACACACTAAAGAGCATTTTGCTTTTGAAGAAAATATAATGAGTCAGCATAATTATTACGGCAAACAAGAGCATTTGGATGAACATGCAAATTTGCTCGGTGAAATGGAATATTTTTATGACAAAGCCAAAAAAATCCCTGCTTTTGGCAAATCCTATATTGACGAATACGCCTATGACAAATTTAAACGCCATATCATCAACATAGATTCTCAATTTGCAATGTTTTTAAAAGAGAAGAATATCTTTCCTATAAAAAATATTCCCGCGAGCACTATAACGGAGTGACCTACAACCCAAGTGTAGTATGTCGATTAAAACAATTTGCCGAAATCAGCTTATATTCAAAAAGAATATAAGCTATTTAGTTCCAGAGTATCTCTTCCATTTTGTAAGATTTTAAGCAAAAAGGGTAGCTTTAAACTAAAAAAAAGACTTTTTTCTTTTTTTAGCGTATATGTTGTAGTAGTTCTTTATGCACTTGAGTATTGCTGCTTGCAATAATGTGGTCTTCAAGCGTGCGAATTTCTCCTTTTTCATTCGTGATTTTTCCACCTGCTTCTTCGACGATAAGTATGCCCGCAGCTACATCCCATGGTTTGAGGTTGCATTCGTAATACGCCTCGAACTTTCCACATGCCACATAGCAGAGATCAATCGCAGCGGAACCGCCGCGGCGAATATCCCTTGTGATTGGCAAAATATTTGCCATAGTGCGAAGTACCCACTCGTAATCTTTGCCTTTTTCTACTTTTGTATAAGGAAATCCGGTAGCAATTAATGATTGCTGAAAGTCAGTTTGTTTTGAAACATGAATCTGTTGTCCGTTTAAAAACGCCCCTTTGCCTCTCTCGGCACTGAAACACTCATCGAGCACCGGATTGTAAACCACACCCGCAAGCGGTTTACCGTCTTCCCACATGCCAACAGAGATTGCACAAAACGGCAGACCATGAACAAAGTTCGTCGTACCGTCTATCGGGTCGACGTAGATTGCTTTTTTGGGATGGAGTATCTTTGTTGTGCTCTCTTCGCCAACAACCGTGAAGTCGGGAAACGCTTTTTGCAGACTCTCTGTGAGACGTTTTTCAACAGCCACGTCATATTCGGTGACAAGGTCTACCGTACCTTTATACCTGATATTTTTGTCCGAAGAATACCCTTCCAAAAAGAGCTCACGACAATCTTTAACGATTTCTATAAGTGTTTTTATCATAAACGCCATTGTAACATTTTGTGTTCAATTCTAAAATATGCTTTTGTTGCATTTACACATGCCAACAAAATAGTTATGGTTTAACTATCAATTCATTCTTTATATAAATCACAACATGTCACTTTTCAAGTACTTTTGTTATAAACAAATTTTATTCTACGCATTTAAGACAAATTTTTTACATATATTGATACAATCATCTAAAATAATATATAAAGTTTTGTGATGAATGTTTTTCAGTTTTCAATTTTTGCCTTGTTTTTAATCTTGTCTAATTCTGTAAATGCAGATGATGCTACAACAAAACAAATTCAATGGGGCGAGATATCCGGTCAGCTTCGTTTTTACTATATTTTTGACCCGTCCTATGTAAAAAGCGGTCGAACAAACGACTATAAAGTCGATGGAAGTGCATTGGGTGGGCATGTCCGCTACACTTCACCTACTTTTTCCAATTTTGGTGCTTCTACTGCACTTTATTATGCACAAAACAGTGGACTCAATGATACGCAAGACCCAAATACGATGGTTGCAGCCGGACGCTTTTTTACAAAAGATTATTCGGCTAAAGCAGTTCTTGGAGAGTTAAATCTCTTTTATAAAGATGAATATCAACACGCTGTTGTCGGACGCCAAAAAATAGATTCACCTTTAACAAACTCTATCTCTACCTACATGCCAAACATGTTTGAAGCACTTTACTACTCAAACTCAGGGTTGGACGGTTATCAATTTACAATTCTGCAAATTGATAAAATGGCATATGGAACAAGAGCACCTGTAGAATTTGGAATCATTGGAGAGACAACAAAAACAGCCGGTGCTTCGCAAAGCGCTCTAAATATCAGGGGAGAATTTTTGCCGGTAGAGCAACAGATATTGGCAGATACATCGTCCCATACAAACGGAATTACAGGTCTAGCCATTACAAACACTTCTTTGAAAAACACTACATTTCGTGCATGGGACTTTTACGCTTACGATATTATAAATATGCTCTATTTTGATGCCGACTATAAAAACAGTTACAATGATTTACCGTACTCTCTCTCGGCACAATATTTAAATGTACACAGTGTCGGCAGGAATTTAGCTTCTGCATGGCTAGATGCAGACAGTGCAACTCTTAGCGGTCTTAAAGTTGGGTTTGATTATAAAAACATCTCAACTTACTTGGCATACAACCACTCGGGAGATGCAAAATTGTTCAATCCGTTTGGAGGTGATCCGGCATATACATCTTCCTATTTTTCCAGAAATGCATACAGAGCAAACGTTGATGCATATAAAGCAGGAGTTAATATCGCGCTTGCAAAAAATTTCAAAATTATTGTGAGTCATGCCGACTACGGACAATCTACAACCACGGGAACATTTGTAGCAGCACAGCCGGTTGAAGCACCTGCAAAACCGAAAACAGATGCTAAAGAATCTGCTTTACTTTTTTCGTACAACCCGATAGAGCCCCTCAATATACTAACAGGTGCTATTTACAAAACAAGTGAATATTACTATGCTTCAAAAGAGGTCGACTTTTTGGATTTCGACTTGCTTGTTACATATAAGTTTTAGACGCATGACTCAATTTATAATTATTTTTTTACTAACCATCTCTTGCCTGCAAGCTGCCGATAAAGAACTAAGCATAAATTCAGGATTCCCTTTTCCTGAGACGGAACTTGTAAAGTCCATAGTTACAGAGGGATTTAAAAGAGCGAATATTCCTATGAAATATCAAACTCTTCCAAGCGAACGCTCTTTAATCAACGCAAATATTGGAATTGATGATGCAGAGGCCGGAAGAATTTGGGATATTGACAAACTTTATCCAAATTTAGTTCGTATTCCGGTTAGCATTCACAGTATTGACATAGTGATATTAAGTAGAAAGAATCTCCATATAAAAAACCCATCCGATCTTAAACCATACAATGTAGGGCTTATAAGAGGAGTAAAAATTGCGGAATCCATTGCTCAAAAAGCAGAACCGCTCTCGATTGTAGAAGCAACGGATTATCTCACGCTTTTAAAAATGCTCACGAACCATCGTATTGATGTTATTATTACAAGTAAAATTGCTCTGCTTACAATGCTTGGCGAAACCAAAGAGCAAGGTTTATACATGACTGCAAAACCGCTTATTTCTCTTCCCTTATATTCATACTTAAACAAAAAACATCAAGCACTTATACCGCAGTTGGAAAAAGCATACAAATCGATGGTGGACGATGGTACAATCGAAAAAGTTCACAACGCTTTTTTGTATAATCTTGAAAAAAAAATAAGTGCAACAGTAAATATAACAGATGATTAAAAACTTTTTTTATAACTATTTTATCAGTAGAAAGATATCTTTCAAATTAATGTTGCTCACACTGCTTTTTAGTGCACTTATTACATTAGTAATTACTCTCATTCAACTTTACTTAGATTATAAAAACGGTATAAAGGCAATAAATACACAATTTTCTCTTGTAGAAGATGGCTATATTGCAAGCATAAATCAAAGTGTATGGGTTTATGACAAAGAACAAATATTTCTGCAGTTAGACGGTATTTTAAATTTGCCGGCTATCAAATATACTGCAATCAATCTGCTTGACGGTGGACACTATGAGCTGGGTAAAAATATAAAAGAGAACTCTGTAACCAAAAAAATACCGCTCTCATATATGCATGATCTAGAAAAAATTCCTCTTGGAGAGCTTGTTCTTGTTGCTGATTTAAACGAACTTTATCAACAGCTTATCAATAAAACAATCGTTATCTTATTCTCACAAGCAATTAAAACTTTTTTAACCTCTTTTTTCATACTTTTTGTCTTTCAAAGATTGGTAACACGCCATCTGGAACAAATAGCAAAATATACAAAAAGTTTGAGAATTGATACAAAACCTGAACACTTAATCCTTGATAAAATCAGTTCAGATTCCACGCGTGACGAGCTTGATAATCTCACTGAAGCCATCAACATAATGCAAGACCAGATATACAAATCTTTTTTAAATGTTTCTTCTGAGCTAAAAGCGAGAAAAATAGCCGAGCAATCTTTAATAGAGTATAAAAAAGCTTTTGATGCCAGTGCATATATTTCTAAAAGTGATCTTGAAGGAAAAATCACCTATGTAAATGATGCCTTATGCGCAATCTCCGGATATACTAAAGAAGAACTTATTGGAAAATCACACAACATTTTCAGATATAAAGAAACTCCGGTAGATGTATTTAAAACCATGTGGGCAACAATAAAAAATAAAAAAATATGGAAAGGAAGCATTGAAAATGTCAAAAAAGACGGCAGTACTTTTTATGTTTACTCTACAATCATCCCGATATTAGATACCGATGGAGAGATTGTAGAATATATTGCTTCACGCTACGATATAACAGAACTTATAGAAAAGAAAAAAACTTTAGAAAAACACTACAAAACAGACACGCTGACAAAACTCGGTAATCGTTTCAAGCTTTTAAATGACATTGAAAACAGCGATAAACCTGCTCTTGCGATTATAGACATTGACTCTTTTAAGGAGATTAACGATTTCTACGGACATCAGATAGGCGACTATGTTATCGTAGAACTCTCCAAAAGACTATCTGAATTCATAAAGGATCCGCTCGCTGAAGTATATAGACTTCAAGCAGATCAATTTGCATTTCTGAGCAGAGAATGTGCTTATAAAGAAAAATTTGAAAATACTATGCAAAAGCTGATAGAAGAGCTAACAAATAAACCTATATTTTTTGAGCAGCAAGAGATACTTCTTGGAATTACCGTCGGCATTGCTATCGCTATTGAGAAAAAAGATCTTTTTATAGATGCAGATATAGCGCTAAAAATGGCTAAGCAATCAAAAAAGAATTATGTTACTTATACCAAAGATTTCAACATAGAAAAAGAGTATGAAAACAATCTGATATGGTCAAAAAAAATAAAAAAAGCACTTGAAGAAGAGAGAATTGTTGCATTTTTTCAGCCAATATATAATCAGCATAGTAAAAAAATAGAAAAATTTGAAGCCTTAGTTCGAATGATAGAAGTTAACGGGGAGATTATCTCGCCATTTTTCTTTTTGGAAATTTCTAAAAAAGCAAAACTCTATCCAAGAATCACAATGCTTATGATTGATAAAACAATTGAAGCCGCAAAATCTCATGAATATGAATTTTCAGTAAATCTCACAATGGAAGATATACTCAATCAAGAGGTTAACAACTACTTTATACAGAGAGTACAAGAGAGCGGTATCGGTGAAAAAATAGTTATTGAACTTGTTGAATCAGAGGGAATAGAAAATTTTGATGAATTTTACTCCTTTATAAAAAAAGTGAAACAACTTGGATGTAAATTAGCCATAGATGACTTTGGAACAGGCTACTCAAACTTTGAATATCTGTTAAAACTAGATATTGATTACATAAAGATTGACGGCTCACTTGTAAAAGAACTCGACAAAAATGAGAACATGCGTTTGGTTGCAAATACAATTATCGCATTTGCAAAAACAGCAAATATGAAGACTATTGCCGAATTTGTATCGCATAAAGAGATTATGGAGATTGCAGAAGAGATTGGCGTTGACTATTTTCAGGGCTACCATATTGGTAAGCCGGTGCCCTATGATGAAATTCCAAGTTTTAAAAACATCTCTGTTTAAAAAAGGTTTGCCGACATATTTATTCCGCTGGTAAAATGCCTAAAAAAGGTCAAAAATGAAATATATTATAGACATGATAGATGATATGCGTGAAAATATACAAAATGCCGGGGACTACACACTTTTGGCGATGCTTTTAAAAGAAGAGAGTCCTGATAATTTTCAAAATGCGGGTGAGAAAATAGTTACATCTTTTTACATTGATAATGACTCAAAACAGTTACAGTTAGGATTTTTAGATGGGAATGTTACGACAAGAACCTTATTAGACTGCGTAAATTCTTTGGAAATGCAAATGATGATGTACGAAATAGTAGTAAAAGTATCAGTTAACCATCCGCTCATAAGTGTAGTCGGGTTTGGTGAAAACCATGAACAAAAACAATATACTTTTTTTGTGATGATTTAATTATAATGGTGACGATCAAATATCACAACATGCTAATATTGTTTTCATCTTAAGTAATAACTAAGAATATGCATAAAAGTGTGTGTGAGACCTATCTTTTATGCGTATATTGACAATAAATATTTTGATCTAAGTTCAGAAACCGTTTCTGAAGAATTATGCGATTTTAGAATAAGATTCTTATTGGTTTTCAGCTCATCTTTGATACTAGAAATTATTTCTAATGCAGAGCCTTCGTCTTTTTTGTTTATGGAGTCAGACAAAGTATTCAATTGTTTTTTGAGTTCATCTTGTTGTTGACTTATTTTGCTACTTCTTCTTTTAGAATCATTTGATTCCATCAATTTATTTGATTCTTCTAATAATGATTTGGCATTGTCAAAATCACCTTTTTCAATTGATTTTTTCATTTGATCTATGTATGAATTTAATTGTTCTTTATCCTGCCGATACGGATCAGTAATAGCAGTAGTATTCAGACTATTATAAGAATTGCTTAGCGCTTGCATTGTTTCTCCTTAGTATGATTATGCTGAATATAAGCAAATGATATTCCACTTCTTTTACTCGTTCCCAAGCTCCAGCTTGGGAATGCGTATTTAAGCCAAATCAAATTACAATATCGAAATGGGCAGAAGCAGATATAAGATATATGAACCGACATATCCGCACTTTATAACATGCACGGTGCTTCACTAGATACCGCTTTTCACACGACAAGAGAGTGTTCAGATTTTACTCGATAGCCTCAAACATCTGCAAAAAAGTGACAACTTCAAAATTTATGCCTATGTCATACTTGAAAATCATCTCCATCTTGTAGCGAGTAGCGATGACATATCTAAAAGTATTCAAAAATTTAAAAGTTCGTTTGACATTGACGGGCTTGTTGCAATTGAGAGGATGTTGCAATTGAGAGGATGTTGTGATACGACTTTTTGTGTTGCCGTATGCATTCCCAAGCTGAAGCTTGGGAACGAGAAACGAGAAAAAGAATGAAGAAGAAAATTACTAATTAATTGATATTACTCACCTTCTAATTCTCAAAAAACAAAGTTTTTTCTAAAGAAACATTTTCGCTATGCGAAAAACGATTCTCTTGTTTTGTAGCTTTAGGGGGTTGTAGGGACTTTAGTCCCTGCCACTAAAACGGACGCGTTCGTTTTAGTGCATAACATCGGTAGTTAACGAACCAAGTCGAAAAAGTAGTCAGTTGAAGCGATATCTTTTGTCTCTTCGTCTAACTGGTCTAGCACTTTGTTTGTAATCCAAGTTAACAAGTTAATTGCACCGTCATATCCGCTGATTGAGTAGCGGTGTAGGTGGTGACGGTCAAATATAGGGAAACCGATATAGATTAACGGTATTTTTGTATCACGCATAAGTTCTTTACCGTAACTGTTACCAATCATAAAATCAACCGGTTCAGTGAAGAGTAAACTTCTCATGTGCCATAAATCTTTACCAGCCCATACATGACAATTAGCTGCCGCAGGAGATGTATCAAGCATCGCTCTCATCTCAGCGTCCCAACCTTTCGGTGCGTTGTGACAAAGAACATGCGTTGGGTATGCACCCATTTCAAGTAAAAAAGAAACAACACCTATTAAAAAGTCAGGGTCTCCCCAGATTGCGAACTTTTTAGCGTGCATATACGGATAAGAATCCTGCATTGCATCCACTAAACGACCACGCTCAACTTTAAGTTTTTGCGGAACTTCAACACCTGTTAGTTCTGAAAGCTTCATAACGAACTCATCCGTTCCTTTAAGACCTATAGGATTAGAAACACCGCCTGCATGTTTCCATTTTTTAACCATTTTCATAGTTTTTACGGTTGCATATTTCTGTAAAGAGATAGTCGCTTTAGCATTGATAGAATCTTTTGCATCAGCAATAGGAGTTCCGCCTGCAAACATACTGTAATCACCCGCTGGCATATCCCACTGATCGGAGTGGTCACCCAACATTGTGTAGCTTGCACCGAAAGCTTCAACGATAGCTTTAACAGAACGGATTGAACCTATGTAAGTTTCAAATCCCGGGATAATGTTAATTTTACCGTTTGTCTGCTCTTTTTTTTGCTCTTCAGTAAGCTGAGACAAAATACCGTGCATCATGTTGTCATAACCGGTAATATGACTCCCTGTAAACGATGGTGTATGCGCATAAGTTATTGGAAAATCTGCCGGTAAAAACTCACCGCCGTCCTCTTCTTTTGCTGCAAGTGCAAATGCATACAAATCATCACCGATAACCTCAGCCATACATGTAGTAGAAACTGCAATCATCTCAGGTTTGTAAAGTGCCGCACAGTTTTTAAGACCGTCTTTCATATTTGCAAGACCGCCGAAAACCGCCGCATCTTCCGTCATAGAATCAGAAACACAAGGTGTCGGCTCTTTGAAGTGCTTTGTAAAGTAAGAACGGAAATACGCAACACATCCATGTGAACCATGAACATAAGGCATAGTATTTTCAAAACCTAAAGCTACCATAACGGCACCAAGAGGTTGACATGCTTTAGCAGGATTTACAGTTATAGCTTCACGCGCCAAGTTTTTTTCTCTGTAATCCCAGCTTTTTGTCCACTCTGCAATCTCTTCAACTTTGGCAGGATTTATAGCACCCATGCCGCCTTCGAACTCTTTTTTGTTCTCTAATACTTCTTTATACTCAGGACGCTGAAACAGTCTTTGACCATTTAATATATTATCAAGCTCTTGCATTACGCTTCTCCTTCTTTATCCCATGGTGCTTTGCTATGTCCCCAAACCGGAGAGTTAATCGCTAAATCCATGTCTGACGCAAATATCGCAAAACCATCATATCCATGATACGGTCCGCTATAATCCCAAGAGTGCATCTGTCTGTATGGAAGACCCATTTTTTGAAATACATACTTCTCTTTAATTCCTGAAGCAACTAAATCCGGTTGAAGTGCTTTAACAAACGCTTCAAGCTCGTACTCATTTACATCATCATAGATTACGGTTGAGCGGAAAATCTCATCTTTAGTTCTTTTGTAATCATCATCGTGGGCAAATTCATACCCTGTTCCTATAACTTCCATTCCTAAATCTTCATAAGCACCGATAACATGTCGTGGGCGTAATCCACCTACAAACAACATAACCGTCTTGCCTTCTAGGAGTGGGCGATATTTATTCGTTATTGCATCAACTAGCGGTTGATATTTTGCGATAACTGCTTCACACTTCTCTTGAATACTTGCATCAAAGAATGCTGCGATTTTGCGTAAAGATTTAATTGTTTGGCTCGGACCAAAAAAGTTATACTCTATCCAAGGAATCCCATACTCTTTCTCCATGTGACGAGAAATATAGTTCATAGAACGGTAGCAGTGAAGCAAGTTAAGTTTCACTTTTGTCGTTTGAACCATCTCTTTAATCGTCGCATCGCCTGACCACTGAGCTACAACGCGTAAACCCATCTCTTCAAGTAAAATACGGCTCGACCATGCATCTCCACCGATGTTGTAATCCCCGATAATCGCTACATCGTAATCCGTAACTGCGACCGGCTCACCAAGTGTAGTTGGTTTTGCATCAAAGATATAATCACGAACAGTATCATTTGCGATGTGGTGACCAAGAGATTGAGAAACACCTCGAAAGCCCTCACAGTTTACAGGAACAATCGTATGACCTGTTTTTTGAGCATACATTTTTGACGCTGCATTAATGTCATCCCCGATAAGACCGATTGGACACTCAGATTGAACAGTAATACCGTTGTTGAGTGGGAAAAGTTCATCTATCTCTTCCAAACATTTTGTAAGTTTTTTATCTCCACCGAAAACGATGTCTTTTTCTTGAAAATCTGAAGAGAAGTTCATAGTTACAAATGAATCTACTCCAGTTGTACCGATATAGTAGTTACGACGACCTGCACGGCTGTATTGACCACAACCGATTGGACCATGTGAAATATGAACCATATCTTTTACGGGACCCCAAACAACGCCTTTACTACCGGCATACGCACAACCTCTCTGGCTCATAACACCGGCAACAGTTTTTTTGTTTGAACGAACATTTCCACATGTCTTTTGGCTCTCATCATCCGGTGAGCCGACACCCAAGTGTTTTGCACGGTTTTTTGCAGCTTTTTCAGGATACGCTTTTAAAACTTCCTCAACCGCCGCTTTTTGTCTAGCTTCTAGTGAACTCATAGGATTCTCCTTCATAAAATTATTTTTTCAACACACTACTTTTTAAAAACTACTCTGATTACGCAGCTGAAATTTTAAAGTGAGCCATTGAATCAAATTTTTTACAAAGAGCCATAGTTTCTTCATCAGAATCTAATCTTTTTGAAAGCTCAGAAATTTGGTAACGATTTGTATAAATCATATAATCAGTCTCAGCTGTTTGTATGTAATGCGCAAGAGCTTTGAACATAAATGTATCTTTCTTAGAGTAAGAAAGCTCTTCTTTTTGCCCATGGTATTCTGTAAGCATTTTAATTTCATTAATACCGCTTACATCAATTTTTGCTTCATCTAATTTAGCAACTACTGCTTCGTCCGGAACTGTATTACCCATACTTGCTGGGAAGTGGAAACCTAATATAAACATGTTTTTCTCCTACTTTATCTATTATTTTCTTTTCATTACGAGAAATTTAATCTCCCATTTTAAAGGGAGAAAACTAATGACTTAAGTCTCACAGAGAAGTGGCGTGTCAATGACTACGCAGCTTCTTCTGATTTACCGATATTATCAATATCCGCTTCTTCTTCAAGACCGTATTTCATAATAAGTTCTTCAAGGTCATCCATCTCTAACGGAGTTGGAATTACTTTAAAATCATTCGCAATTATCTTACGAGCAAGTTCTTTGTACTCTAAAGCTTGGTCAGCTTTAGGGCTATATTCAACAACTGTCATACGGCGAATTTCCGCGCGTTGAACGATGTTGTTACGAGGTACGAAGTGAATCATATGTGTACCTAAATCACGAGCTAAAGCCCATGCAAGGTCGTACTCAAAGTCAGTCATACGAGCGTTACAGATAAGTCCTGCAAGTCTAACTCCACCGGTATTTGCGTATTTCAAAATACCTTTAGAGATGTTATTTGCAGCATACATCGCCATCATCTCACCAGACATTACGATATAAATTTCTTGTGCTTTACCTTCACGAATCGGCATAGCAAATCCACCGCAAACAACGTCGCCAAGAACGTCATAAGATACAAAGTCAAGACCTTCAGCCTCATAAGCACCCTCTTCTTCAAGAAAGTTAATCGCTGTAATTACACCACGACCGGCACAACCGACTCCAGGCTCTGGACCACCAGACTCAGTACACTGAATCCAACCATGTGGATTTTCAGGAGCAAATATTCCGGCACCCGGTTTGAGTGCATCTTCTAACTCTAAATCCTCAACTGTTCCCATTTCTGCAGCAAGCTGTAAAATAGTGTTTTGAGCTTTTTCATGTAGAATTAGACGCGTAGAATCCGCCTTAGGATCACATCCAACAATCATGATGTTTTTATCAAAGTAAAAAGCCATTGAAGCTAATGTATTTTGAGATGTAGTAGATTTACCAATCCCACCTTTTCCATAAAATGCAATTTGACGAAGTGCAGCCATTTTTTTCTCCTTAAATTTATACATAACGCAAAGAACCACCGGAGCCAATCTCCAGCTTTCGTCTTTGTCTTACTTCCTGGTATATGCAACACCTATTCTAGGTTTTTGACGCAATAAAAAGTGACAAAAGCAGCTTTATGACGACATGAGAACAAAATGAGTACAAATTTGTAAGAATGGATTATGCAAAAGACGAAAATTTGAAAGATTGGTACCCAAACATTTACCATAAAGGGGTACCTCGTCCTTGCTTGGCTCACAGTACATGTGGAATCGCTTCCGAGGGAGAGAGAAAAAATATACTCGGAATGTGGAATTACTTTTTTTATGGAACCAATAGCTTGGCTTGGGAAGTGCGTATTAAAACGAGATTCTATTTCTTCCGTTTTGTTTTGATTTGTAGAGGTTGGTATCGCCGATTTTTACGATGGATTCTAGGTCATCGTTACTTTGGCTATGCGTTGCACCGAGGCTGATGGTGACTTTAAGATCTAACTCTCCATAGCGTACACTTTTTGATTCAACTGCTTGTCGTATGCGTTCTGCGATTTCTACCGCTTCATCTAAGTTTGTTTGTGGCAGTATGATACCAAACTCTTCACCGCCCAATCTTCCTACTATATCTTTTTCTCTTGTTTGTTCCATCAAAGTATCGGCTACCATTTTGATGACAATATCTCCGGCGTCATGTCCGTAAGTGTCATTTACTTTTTTAAAGTGGTCGATATCAAGCATAACAAAACTCAATCCTTTATTATGAGCGAAAATTTTTCGAGATGTATCATACCAACTTCTTCGATTTAAGAGATTTGACAAAACATCTATAGAAGCTGTTATGTGCATTTGATAGGCATTTTCATACGCTTCTTCGCCATTTTTTCTGTTGAGTGCAACGACGGCAAAGACATAAATAGCCAAAGGAATAGAAAAAATAGTGTAAATAAAAATCTCCTCAGAGCTTTTATCAAAGAGTGCAAACAAAACAAGAACGATTAGAATCTGATAACTTTCCATAATAATGTAGATTTTTTTTGTTATCAAAGGTCCAATCATGATAGTTGCGACAAGATAATAGACCCAGTTGTATCCCACAAAATGTACATCATTATTGAATGCAATATACCCGTAAGTGATAGCCGTATAGCCAAGTGTCCCAAAAAATGTAATCGACTCAACGCGATGATTTTTAAAAAAGGAGTGTGAAACAGCAACTACAACCATAACCGCAAAAAATATCGCTACGAGCCTCGCTGTGAAAACACCACCCCAGTATGGCGTATCTCCATAAACCTTATAGTCAAAGAACAAATACAGAATTGCCAATGCAAGACCCAAATAACTGAAGATTAAAAAAGTTTTCAGTATTCTTTTGCCATGAAACTCGTCATAGCTCTCAAAATTAACTAACCTGTTATGGCTTATACTTCTATTCATACTGGCAACTACTTGTATCAGATTTTATAACAATAAACAATCACACGATTGAGGCTCTTGTCTATGAAATCTATTGTATCTCTTTTGGCAATAAGTTGTCAAATAGCTTTAGGAAATCAGATAGTGATAAATACTCAGATGTGTTCGTTTTAAGCCTCTTCGAGTATAAAATTGGAGTGCATTTTCGTTATTTACATCTGCCGCTAATTGAATCCGTTTGTATCCGTACTCCACAGCCAAAGCTCTCATTTTGTTGATGAGACGGCTTGCAACTCCCATTTTTCTGTACTCATCTTTTACAACCAAATCTTCAAGCTGACCGACAAAACTTCCTTCGGCACTTGAGATTAATCTTTGCATCGTAAGCATTCCAACAACATGGTTTTCATGCAGTGCTACTAGAAGGTTACTTCCCTCATAAGAGAGGAGTTGTTTGAGTCCGGCGTACTGCTTCTCGTAATCTATGGTAAAGTCAGATTCTATGGCGAATAAAACACCGAGTAACTCCGCCATCTCCTTTAAATTTTCCTCTTTCGCCCTCTCTATCGTGATTCCTGACTTCATGTTGAGATCACAAATCTCCGGATCTAAAATAGCTATAACTTTTTTTGCATGTTCGTTCATCGGATTACCTTTGGCATAAAGTGTTTGGAGTGTTGTTATGTTTGCAAGTGTATCTGGCAAATCGACAATTTTATTTGCCTCAATATCTAACTCTTGAAGATTCAGATAACGCCCTATTTCGTTTGGTACCTCTTTAATGGAGTTTGACGCGTAACAAAGCACTTCAAGCGAGGTTGATGGCGGAAGCAAAAACTCCTCTAAACTACAACTATCACATGAAAACTTTTGCAATGCTGGTGCAAAATCATCTGAAAAAGTGACTGATTTGAGAGGATTTTCATCAAGAGTGAGCACTTCCAGACGCTCCAAACCTTGTAGATGCAAAGAGACAAGTCTGTTTGAGCTAAAATTTATATTGCTCATATTCAAGGTAAAAAAAGCTTCATCAATGGTTTTTAGGCGATTATCTATCATCTCAATCTCATCTAAATCACGCAAAGAACTGATAGAAGCCGGAATGGTTTCTATAAGATTATTGTTAAGATTGACTCTCATAGCATGTGCAAATGAGGGAAGCAAAGCTTCAATATCTTTTAAAAAATTACTTGAGAGATTGACACTTCTAAGTTCCGGTAAAAGAGAAAAATGAAGCTCTTTGAGGGAATTCGCACTCAAATCTAAGACTCTGAGTTGCTCACATCTGCCCAAAATAGAAGCGTCACTGATTTTATTGCCGCTTGCATTTAAAAAACGCAATGGCAAATTTCCGAGTACTTCCGGCAACACTTCAAAACTGTTTCTGCGAATATCTAAAATAGCAAGATTTTTCAGGAGAGAGAAGTTATTTGGGAGTATTTTGAGAGAGTTTCCGCTCAAATCTAGGCGCGTAATCTCCTCAGGTGTCGTAATGTTTTCTTGCATTGCACCATATTGGCTCAGCCAAGTTCTTAATCTGTCCCATTCGTAATCGTACATTATTCCATTTCCTCAATCAAATGCTTCAATCTCTCTAACCTCTGTTCTATCAAATACGCAATCTCTTCATAATCAAATTGCCCATACAAATTCATATCGTACACCTTCATCAAAGCAACTCTGCAACAGCTTCTATTGCACTCTGTTACAAGCTTTTTTGCTTTTTTATAGGGCAGTGCCGTATCTCCAAATATCTCTATTGCCTGTGCGACGCTTTTTGCTCCGCACTCGCAAATCTCCATTGCAAGGATTTGTTCTTTAGTTTTCATTTGAGTGAAGTGTTATAAACCATGCTCAGCAGCAAATGCATGAACCTCTTCCACTGCAGCTAGCAGTTTTTGACTCAGCTGGGGAAGCTTAACATGGTTCGTCCAAATCGTATCTTCAACTATGTCATGAATCTCTGAAGCAATCTCCATGGCAATGCGTTTTCTTTTTGCTAACTCTTTTTTTAACTCTTTCATATCTTCACTCATTTTTTTTCCTTTTTCAATTTTAATATACAAATTCTCTATACATTTTTACAAGTTCAATATTACTCAGCACTCGTTTACGCGAAGTGACAATCTCTCGAATGAGAGGGAGCAGACCTTGGAGTGCGCTCTTTTCTGCATGAATACCCAGTTTTTTGAGATGGTACAAAATTGTCCCCGTGCCTGAGTGCTTTCCGATAGGGTATTCTCTCATCGTTCCGACCTCTTCCGCACCAAAAGGCTCATAAGCAGAACCGTTTTTCATCATTCCGTCTGCATGAATACCGCTCTCATGTGAGAAAATATGTTCCCCTACAATAGGAGCAGACAAAGAGAGGCTCACACCCGCGGCTTCGGCAACCAACCGTGCGAGATTTTTCATCTCGTACGTGTCAATAAAACGATTTTGCCCGTAAATATGTTTGAGTGCCATAGAGATTTGCTCAAACGAAGCATTCCCTGCTCTCTCGCCAAGCCCGATAACCGTAGTGTTTACGCTCACTGCTCCGGCATCTAGTCCGCTCAGAGCATTTGCAGTTGCAAGACCAAAATCGTTGTGCGTGTGCATCTCGATAGGGAGTAAATTAAGTGACACCAATTCACTTACAGTTTTGTAGGTTTTCGTAGGTGTGAGTATGCCAACCGTGTCGCAGTAGCGAAACCTATCGGCTCCACATGCTGCTCCTAGTGTCATCACCTCTTTCATAAATTCCAAAGAACCTCGCGAACTATCCTCTCCGCCGATGCAAACAAAAAGCCCCTCTCTCTTTGCTTCTTTTATAACACTCTCAAGCCCTCTGAGCATACCTGTTTTATTGCCGCCAAACTTCACATCTATAAGAATATCTGAAATAGGAATAGACAAATCCACCGCTTTTATTCCGCAATCAAGAGAGGCTTCAAGGTCACTCATCTTTGCACGGTTCCAACTCATCATGCGAACACCCAAATCAAGTGCAAGTAACTCTTTTATATCCTCTTGCTCTTTTTTCCCCATTGCAGGAATTCCGATTTCAAGCTCGTTCGCCCCACATGCCACGAGTGAAACGGCGATAGAGAGTTTCTCTTTTGTGTTAAAAGCCACAAAAGGAGCTTGTTCCCCATCACGGAGTGTTGTGTCGTTTATGAGCGCCATTTTCTACTCCCTCCTTTTATCTTCCTCTCTTTGAAAAAGTGATGTTATAAAAATTGCAGCAACCGAGACATTTCTGCCGTAGGCAAACTATTCATTTCGCAAACTTCAGAGATATTAAAATATTTTCTTGTTGCACTTAAAACTGAAGCTTCTATCGGCATATTTGCGTAACTTTGATCAGAGATGAGTCCAGCTCCGGCCAAATCATTTTGCGGACATTCACCGATTCTCGCTGTTAAAATGAGCTTACAATCTTTGAGTTTTGCCAAAATCGGCTCTATCGGATTTGCGCCGTCGGGCCCTGCACAATACTCTACATCTAACTTGCGATGATGAATAAATCTTATTCCTAAATCTCCTGCTTCATAAATCAAAAACTCCTTAACCGTTCCGAAATGTTGGTTTATCATCCCCTGACCTGCGCTCGTCACAGCCACCAAAATTGTCTCTGAGGTGCTACTTAGCTCCGCTTTTTCTTTTTTTACTCTCTCGTTTGCCTTATCTAAAAAAAATCGGAACTCTTCGATTTTTGCCTGAGACTCTTGACGCGCTTTGATGTTATAGTGATCCTCAAGTTCGTCAAAACTCATAGAGCTGAAAACATTTTTACCAAACTCTTGCCCTCTGTCTTCCCCGATAAGCCCAACCGCATCCGCGCGGCATTGACGGCAGTGTTGCATCAGTTTCATATCCATTCCGCATGCCTCTTGTGCCTCTATTTGTTGCTGATCGGTAGCACTCGGAACACCGCCCAGTCCGAATGCGGTTCCATGTTCTGGCTCTGAGATAATCGGCATGATATTATGCAAAAATACACCAATTTCTTTGAGTTTTTTAGAGACTTCCACAAGGTGTTTGTCATTGATTCCAGGGATTAAAACGGAGTTTGCTTTGATGAGAATCCCTTTTTCAACACACATTTTCATCCCTTCAAGTTGTCTTTGGAGGAGAATTTTGGAAGCCTCTTTTCCATAGATGCGTTTGTTGTTGTAAAAAATCCATGGATAAATTTTTGAGCCAATCTCGCCTGTTTCGTCAACGGTGTTGATTGTAACCGTGACATGGTCAATATTGTATTTTGTCATCTCATCGACAAATTTCGGAAGTTCCAAACCGTTTGTAGAGAGACAAAGTTTTAAATCAGACGCTTTCTCACGCACAAGTCGAAATGTCTCAAATGTTTTTTTAGGATTTGCCAGAGCATCGCCTGGTCCTGCGATGCCTAAAACACTCAGTCTTTTGACCTCTCCGCCGACAAACATAACTTTTTTTGCCGCTTCTTCTGGACTTAATCTCTCACTCGTAACCCCTGGGCGGCTCTCGTTTGAGCAGTCATACTTACGGTTACAGTAGTTGCATTGGATGTTACACGCAGGAGCAACCGCGACATGGATTCTCGCATAATGGTGGTGCGCACCCTCAGAATAACATGGATGATTGTGGATTTTATCTTGAATATCCTGAGGCAGAAAAGACTCGCTAGAATTGCTTGAACTACAGCTCATTTTAGCTCCTTATATATAATTTGTTTAGGAATTCAAATGACCTTGCTTCATGCAGCTACAATCATTTATTACTTAGGTAAATGCATAAGGTGTTCTAGCAGTATATTTTTGTTTTTAATACAAAATTGTCATTCTTTTGTTATTTTTTGGATTATTAAAAATATTGTACATAACAGTTAAAGGGTAAAGAAGGCAGTTAAAAAACCGATAGCTACAATTATATGAAAATGATTATCAAAACTATTGACATATAAAAATTAATATTGTAGAATTCTTCAAAATAAATGATTCTGATAATTTCTATCATTATCATAGATAAAAAAGGATTTACTGAATGAAAACATCAAGACTATCGTTAGCTTTAATTACGACATTAGCACTGTCAGGTTCTGTTTATGCAGATGATGCATCTGAGATAACTCAGTTAAAAAAAGAGATGCAAGAACTTCGCGAGGTGACTAAATCACTTATTGATGAAACAAGCGATTTAAAATCAGGTTTTAATTACACTACAGTAGATACGGAAAAATCATATAATGGCTTGGGTAGTGCGGCATCAAAAGTTTATTACTCCTCTTCACCGCTTTCAATTGGCGGTTATGGAGAGATGTATTATGCAAATGAAAACAGTGAAGGAAAGAGGACTTCAAAATTGGATGTTTATAGATTTGTTCCCTATATAGGTTACAAATTTTCTGACAATATAATTTTAAATACAGAACTAGAGTTTGAGCATGGCGGAGTTGCGAACAATGATGGAGTCGCAGAAGGCGGGGAAGTAATTTTAGAGTTTATGTACCTCGACTTTTTAATAAATCCACATGCTAACTTAAGAGTCGGTCACTTTTTAATACCTATGGGTCTTATAAATGAGAAGCATGAACCGACACTTTTTACAACTGTTCAACGACCTGAAACTTCAAAGTATATTTTACCGACGACTTGGCATGAGAGCGGGGTAATGGTTTACGGTGATATTATTGATAACATATCCTATAAAGTTGCCGGTGTCAGCGCTTTACAAACGGGTATAAATGGTTCTAAATGGATTCGTAATGGGCGCGGTGAATCGTTTGAGCAAACAGACCCAAATCTTGGGGGTGTAGCGAGATTGGACTATACAGGAATAAATGGATTATTAGTAGGTGGTTCAGCGTATTATGCTCCATCCGTAAATGGATATAATTCTGCAACAACCATAGTTGATGCGCACTTAGATTATAAGATAGGCGGAGCAAGGGTATATGGAACCTATGCCCAGACATCTCGTTCAAATGCCGACGAAATAGCGGCTAATGCTGTTGAAAGCGCCCAAGGTGGCTATATAAATATGAGTTATGACTTACTCTCTCTAACATCTTCGGCTGATTCATTGCCTATTTTTGTTCAATTTGAGAGCTATAATCCTGAAGAAAAAAGAGTTGACGGCACTGCAGGAGATAAAACAGATATAACAACGATAGGTATAAACTACTTTCCTCATGAACAAGTTGTCTTGAAGCTAGACTATGCGGTGAAAAGCAAAGGGAGTGTTGACGGTGACACAGCGAGTATCTCTATGGGCTTTATTTTTTAGAAGAGAGGAACTATGACAAGAGTTAAAATTGAGCACAGGGAGGCACTAAATGCCGACTATTAAAAATTTATTCATCTACTTACTTCTTATTTTTGCACCTCCTTTGAGTGCAGAAGTTTTGATCTCCCCCGTGGATGCCATGAAATACGCATATGGGCAAAACAGTGAAGTAAGCCAAGATAATATTTTACTTTCCTCAGAGCAGGAGAGTAAAATAAGTCAAGAAGCGCAAACAGTAGTCGATACCAAAATATTTAAAGTCTTTAAAGCTGTGACCGAAAACAAAACTCTTGGCTATGGTATATTGATTAACAAAAAAGTTCGTTCAAAAAACGCTGTGATTCTTTATATGATTACGAGAGAGTCCGTATTAAAAGGTATAGAAATCATAGCCTTTAATGAGCCTGTTGAATATTTGCCATCCAAAGAGTGGAGTTCACAATTTCAAAATATTTCTACAACAAAGATGTTGAGACTCTCAAAAGAGATTCCTACCATAACGGGTGCGACGCTCTCGGCTAGAAATGTCACAGACGGTTCGCGAGTTGCTTTTGCTTTTTACAATGAAGTTCTAAAAGAGAAAGAATGAAGTTCGCTATTATTAAAGATTTGAATCAAGACAGCATGATGAAGCCGATTTTATCGGGTTTGCTTTTTTTCACCCTGCTCTATCTTCTCTCAGATTTTTTTGTAAAACATAGCGGTTTCGGATTATTCCCACATGCCCTACATGCAACACTCTTTGGCAGTGAGGAGGAGTTTTTAGACCCAATCAACAAAGCATCTTTTTTAGAGTTTTGGCATGTGGAAATCTTTTTTATCATGATGATTCTGTTTACTCTAAGCACCGTTTATATTCGGCTAAGTAAAGCTTCAAAAAGTGCTATAGTTGCAGTCAACATAATGATGATAAGTGCGATTACTTCACTCATCAGCCTACCTCTTGCCTTTTTTTTCAGCTCTGGTTTTATAAATATTTATGTTGTAACTTTTTTTATCTGGCATATTTTAGCACTCTCAAGTGCCCTCTACTCTCTCAAAAGGCTGCATTATGCATAGAGCATATAAAATCTCTATTCTCTATTTTTCCCTCTTTACACTTCTCTTATTAGTAAGCGGATATATGATTTTTGAGTCCAAAATAGGCTTTGGTGTACAGAGAGCTTTGGCTTACTATATGGGCAATAAAGAGCTGTTTATTGCCGCCAAGACGAATGGCGGCATTTTAAAGTTGATTCTGCCACACATCTTTGGTTTTGCACTCTTATCCATGATAATTTTACACTTCTTAATCTTCACAAAATTTAGAAACAGAGTATTTGTAAAGGTACTGCTCTACACCATTTTCATTTCTCAATTTTTTGAAATCTTCACTCCGTTTTTTGTCATCAATATCTCTGGAATATTTATTTACCTCAAAATCATCTCATTTTTTATTTTTATGGGTCTTATTCCGATTGTTTTATATCTTCTTTTTGATAGTATTGCACAAATAAAATTTAGATAGGTGAATCATGTTGGAAGTTTTTCTGCTCTCTTTCGCTCTTAGTATGGATGCCTTTGCCGTATCCATCGGTCTTGGCGTAAAAAATAAGTATTTTGATAAAACACTAGCCCTTAAAGCCGCTTTGTTTTTTGGTTTTTTTCAAGCTCTGATGCCGCTCTTTGGTTATCTTGCCAGCCTTGGAATTGGTGTTTATATAGAATCGATTGACCATTGGGTTGCTTTTGTTTTACTCAGTATCATAGGCGGAAAAATGCTTTATGAGAGTTTTGGTGAAAATACCGAAGACGAAATCGCTCTCATAACAAACAAAGTACTTCTCATCCTGGCGATAGCTACAAGCATAGATGCCATGGCAGCAGGTTTTACTCTGAATCTACTTCAATTTAATCCTTATCTATCTATGATAATTATCGGTGTAGTAACTTTTATATTCAGCTATTTAGGTGTCTTTATCGGCTCAAGGGGCGGTGAATATCTCGAAGATAAAGCTGAAAAGTTGGGCGGTATAGTCCTCATTGGGATTGGTCTCAAAATTTTGGCGGAACATACTCTATTACATTAATATATTATAAAATTTTCAACGAATTCGTTCATATTTTTGCTAACAATCAGTTTTCCGTCACTCTCTAAAATGATATACGCTATCGGCATTGACTCTAAAAAAATATAAGTTTTCTCTTTTGGCATGACGCTCACAGCCGTTGCATAAGCGTCCAAATCACTGCTTGGCAGATGGGAAATGAGTGTAATTGAACTAAAATTCTGTGCAGGTTTTTTGAGTTTTGGATTGATAAGATGGTTGTTTTCAGTGGATTTTACATATCTGTTGTAATTTCCGCTCGTACTCACCCCTGTTTCTTTATTCAAAGTGTCAAAACTCGCTAAATAGTTCTCGGCATATGGATTTTGAACATCTATGTGACATGCATCAAGACATCGTATATCCCCGCTTGCTGCTATTACGGCTTTGGTAATATTTTTGCTTTTAAAATACTCTACTACCTTATCCACTCCAAAACCTTTGCCCATACCACCCAAATCTACTTTTATCTTCTCTCTCAAAGAAGCCTCTTTTTTGTTAAAAGACAAACCTTTAAAATCCACATGTGCATCTTCAAGTTCCTTGGCATGCGGAACTCTCTGGTTGGCACCGAACCTGTACAAATCTTCTGTAATGGAGCCGACAGTTATGTCAAAATATCCATCCGTCTGCTCATAATATTTTTTACTTAAAGAGAGGGCTTCATAGGTATATCGGTTTATGTCTGTCTTTTTATTGTGATTTAGTTTGTATATCTGAGCGGTTATATCGTAGGAAGATAAAGAGAGTTCAACATCCTTCATAATGCTAAAGCCCTCTTCAATAGAGTTTTTATTTTTTTCTTCGAGAGATAGGGTTATAAAAGTTCCCATTCCTACTTTTGTTCTGCTTAGCATCTGCGCATCTAAAAAAGTTACGCAGATAAAAAGAAAAACTGAAAATCTAAGCAAAGTGAAATCGTTATATATTGATTACTTCGTTTACTTCCAAACCAAAGCCGCTCAAACCTACAAAATCTGTCTGTTTCATAGAAGTAATTAGATTCATTTTAGAGATACCAAGAGACTTTAGCACCTGCGCACCGATTCCGAACTCTTTCATAGCTGCATTATCTTGGTGATTTGGCTTATTTATAAAAACTAAAACCCCACTGTTTTGCTTTAAATATTCTATTGAATGAATTAAGTTATTGTATTTTGGCTGATTCAGAAGAAGCTCTTTATCCGATATAACATTGTGAACTCTTACATTGGCCACTTCACCGGCTTTATAAAAAACTATTGCTGTGTGCTCTACATTGTCATGGTCTAAAAATGTATGTTGCTGCACTTTTACACCAAAAAAGTCTATCTCCTGAACTTGTGTTTCTTTTACTAGTCTCTCATTGGCTAAACGGTATTCTACTAAATCTGAAATAAAAATTGTTTTTAGATTATGTGTATCGGAAAAAATATCAAGATCATCTCTTCTTGCCATAGTTCCATCTTCTTTAATGATTTCACAAATAACAGCAGATTCACTAAGTCCTGCTAAACGGCACAAATCAACAGAACCTTCAGTGTGCCCAGTTCTCACAAGCGTTCCACCATCTTTTGCGATAAGAGGAAAAATATGTCCCGGTCTCACAAGCTCTGTTGCATGACTGATAGGATTTGCTAAAATCCTAATAGTCTCATCTCTCTCTGCTGCTGATATTCCTGTCAATGCATTTTTAGCATCAACCGAGACAGTAAAAGCTGTTTCGTATGAAGAAGTATTTGAGCTTACCATAGGGTTTAATTCAAGTCTAGTCGCAGTTGATTTTCCAATTGCAACACAAATTAAACCTCTGGCATGTGTAGCCATAAAATTAACATGTGCAGGAGTGGAAAATGCAGAAGCATAAACTAAATCTCCCTCATTCTCTCTATCTTCATCATCCATCATGATGACCATATTTCCTTTTTTTATCTCTGCAATTGCTTCTAATACTCTTTGTGTAGGCGTCATATATTCTCTTTTTGATAATTTTATTTTATTATATAAAAATATTAATTAAAAAGAGTTCAAACTGTATTTGCAAATTCGGCATTAAAAGGCTTGACAATAAATAGTATTTTACCTATAATTCCGCTCCATTAAACGCACTAGAAGCATTTAATTCGTGTCGCGGAATAGAGCAGTTCGGTAGCTCGTCGGGCTCATAACCCGAAGGTCATAGGTTCAAATCCTGTTTCCGCAACCAAGTTTTAATTTTCTACATTTTGGGGTGTCGCCAAGCGGTAAGGCACTGGTTTTTGGTACCAGTATTCGGGGGTTCGAATCCCTCTACCCCATCCACAACACATTTTAAACCCCTATTTTTATAGGACATAACGCGGAATAGAGCAGTTCGGTAGCTCGTCGGGCTCATAACCCGAAGGTCATAGGTTCAAATCCTGTTTCCGCAACCAATCCAATAAAAACCCCTATAATACAGACTTTTCAAAGAATCAAATTACATACTGTGCCCAAAGTTGCCCATTAAATATTATCTAGAAATGATGCTCTTCTAACATTTTCTCTTTTACGGTACTTAGCATACATTTGTAATGTCATTGATGAATCTTTGTGCCCAAGCATATTACTTACCCATAATATGTCTTCACCATTTTCTATCATCATCGTTGCAAAAGTATGTCTCATTTGATATATTGTCCTATACTCAATGTCACACTCTTTTAACAAGTGCTTCCATTTACTGTCTCTAATAGCCTTTGTTTCCATTCAAAAACACATAACTATTATTTTCACCCGTAAGCTCATATTGTTCTTTTAGATATGGCATCAAATTATTCAGTATATCAATGGTTCGTACAGAGCTTTTTGTTTTAGGTGTAGAGATAACACCCATTCTTATTGCACGATTAATGTGAATCTCTTTTTTCTTAAAATCCACATCTTCCCATTTAAGACCAATCATCTCACCACTTCTCAAACCAGTAAAAAAACCCAATGCAACAAAAGCTTTTAAATCATTTTTTGCAGTTTCTATAATAAGTTTGACTTCCTCAAGTAAAAAAGACTTAGACTCAATTTTTTCTATTTTTGGTGTTTTTATCTTCGAGATAGGATTACTCACTATAATTTCATCTCTAAGAGCATCATCAAAAATAGTGCTAAATGTAGCTCTGATGTTTCTTACTCGTCTAGGTTTGAACTTATCTAATAGCTTATTTTGCCAAAGCTGTATATCAGATGGTTTTATTTTATCAAGACTTTTTTTGCCAAATGTCGGTGATATATGCAATCTTAGCGATGCTTCATAATCGTACTTAGTAGATATTTTTCTACTTTTGGAGTGTAATTCAAAACTAATTTTTGCATACTCATCAACTGTTGGAACTTTGTTTTTTATTTCATTTTCAAAGAACTTACCTGAGTTTAACTTATAAGTTATCTCAGGTATTATTTGGTTTGTTGCAAGTTTGCGATTGGCTTTTGTGTCATCTAAATCTAACGAACGTCTATATCTGTTTGATTGATGATAGAACGTTATCCACAATTTGCCGTTGCGTTCTAGTAGTTTCATGTGTGTCCTTTTCGACCACCCAAGAATCTATTGCAACTCTATCAAAGAGTATTTTACCACTCTTTTTAAAAAAGTGTATCCCTTCGATAAGTTGCTCTTCTTTTATTTTATAGATTCTATCTGATGAATAGCTAAGATAATTAGCCAACTCTTTTACACTTAACCATCTTTTAGTGTGTCCTTCTTCCATTTGATTATTTAACTTCTCTATCAAAGCGAACATCTGAGGAAGGAGTTTTAAACTCTCAAAATCTACGTTCATCCCCTACCCCTAAAAAACATCATCTAAAAGACCGCGAAGAGTTAGCTCTGCATTTACAGCTTCATAAACTTCACTAATATCTTTATAAAGCTGAGAACCTATAGGCAGAGTTTCCAAATCACTATAGAGTCTTGCTTCATAGTTTTGCAGACCTTCATCTGAGTAGTTTTTCAGTTCATCTGTAATGGACGGTTCACTGTTTTGCTCTTGTGTGTTTTCTCTTTGGAGTTTTTTATAACTATCTCTTAGTGCAAACTCTTTTTTAGCGTTTTGCAGTAGTTCATAAAAGTAAAAAACTGTCGGGGAGTTGTCATGTAACAACAATCTCATAATTTGTCGCTTGATTGGTTTACGAGCATCTTCAAGTGAGTATCTGTAAGAGATTTTTTCTATCTTTTCAAGTGGAGTTTCAATCTGCATAAAATATTTGTTATCGTAGTGAGTTGATATATATTCCCATATCGGAAGTATGTCAGCTCTTTTTCTGTTTGTAGAGTTTATCTGTTCCTCTGTGAGTGATGATGTATCTATGACTTTTATAAACTTGCATCCAAGCTCAAATAAGCTCTTAGAGCGACTTAATGCGTCTTCGACTGTATCTATGTCGTAAAGTTTTAAAAACTCTCTGTGATACTCAAACTCTACGTTAAAGATAGGTTTTCTTGTATCGAGATTATTTACTAAAAAGTAGTTGTGCATCAACTCTCTTTTTATCTCTGATGCAGTTTCTAGTTCTTTGAGTTTATTGTAAATTCTCAGAAGAAACGGTTTTTTGCCCACATAGTAAGTTTCTAGCTCATAGCCAGTGGAACGCTCTGATATATTGGCAGAGTGGTTTTTCTTTTTAGAGAGTATCATCTCTTTTTTAAGATAGTTGAAATTATGTTGAATGAACATATTTACATCTATCCTAGTTACTGGAAAATAGTTTGTGCTCAGGAGTGAGCCTTTGAGTAGTTTTGTATTTATGTACTTTACTAAAGATTCTATTCCAAGAGTATATATGCCGATAGAATTTAATTGTACTCTGATGTTATGAATATTCTGAGCTTTCTCAAGGTCTTTAAATCCTATTCTAAAGAATTCATGATTAAACCATAAGAAACCGTCTCTTCCCATACCGCTGTATTTTAAATCTATATCATTGATTGTGATGATTATGTCGTTATCCGCGTACGCATAGTTAAGAGCATTAAATCCTTCTTTTTTATTTTCTATCTGGTCTGTGATGTTCATATAATATCGAGGATAACCTCCACCGCTTTGTGCAAAGTAATAGAGTGCGTCTATACCACTTACAAAGGGTGTATTCTTACTGTTTATATCTTTCATTTATAATTTCCTTTCTAGCTCCCAAGAGCTAATGATTTGAAGAGCATTTGTATATGTTCTTTATGACTTATGTCAGGGGGTGTTACTAGAACCCCCTGAGATAATTAAATTGAAGCTCAATCAATAAAGTTCCTAAATTTTAGACATAGGAGTAGCTTTGTGATTTAGAGTCAATACAACTAAGATTTTTTTGATTGTGTGTGATAGGTAACGACTTACATAGATATCTCTAGCGGATGAGGCTCCGCTAGCCGATATCTATTTCAGCTCGTTACATCTCAGATGTTCTGAAAACATCTGAGCTTTATTTGTTAGATACCGAAGAAGGTTATCCCTTGACCGAATTAGCCTACATCGATTTCAATAGTTTTTCCTATTGAGTCTTTGTGCTTGTTGTAAACTTCATCTTTTACGGTTATGTCGATGAGTTCTTGCTTTATGGAGCCGTTTTTCGTTGGCTTTTTTATTAAAAGCTGTAGCTTTGAGCGTGAAGGAGTTACTATTCTCGTTTCCTTGTTTGTGTATTCGTCTGTTTTGAATGTGTTCAGCAACACAGCACTTAGTTTTAACATTTTTTTTGTCTCCTATGACATTTATTTTTGGAGACTAAGCTTAGTCATTTTTGTTATTCGTAATTACAGACGGTAGTTTATATGAAGACTGTTTTTTTGTCAGTTTTTAAAGGGGGAGAAAGGGAAGTCTGTGAAGTTTAACTTTTGCTTAAAGATTTTAAAGCACTTATAAATGACTTTAAAAAGTGTTCTGTAAATTCTATTTCTTCTTCGGAGCGGTTTATTTTCAATCTTTTATCTGTAAACTCATGAAGTCTGAATCCATCAAAAATTGACCGTTCTCTTATTGGTTGTTTAGCTTTTTCCAATGGAACTATAGGTTCTTTTATATGTCTCAAACTTAGAAATAAGTAATATGAAGATAATCTAGCTACTTCTAAAGCTTTCTCTATCGGTACCTTTTTATCTGAGGAACGCACATATATGCCAACTGCATAGGCATACCAACTTGTATAAATATCATCTTTTGAGATATACATATCACTGTTAATATATGGTTTCATTTTTCCGATTACATTTACGTCAAAATGTTTCTCTTTATTTTTTGAAAGTTCTGCACAATAATGAATACTTCTAGCCATCATTCTAGTGTTTTCACAATATTGTTTTACAACTTCCATCTGAAGCTCTGGTTCTTTGCTATCAATGGTAGGGTGCATTATGTCAACTTCAAATTTAGGTTTTAAGAATTTAACCCTATCTTTTACAGTTTTTCCGCGATTAGTAGCTATATCAATATTTTTATCTCCACTTTTCGCTTTTTCTATAGCATCACGAGTTTCAAGTAGTTCATAGTGTTTCCATCCAAAATGAGATAAATTGATAGTAGAAGAAAGATATTTTTCGCCATCAATTAAGGTGACTTGGTCATATTCCAACATCTCGTATATATAATCGATTAAATCTAAATTTAATTTATCATCTATATCACTACTTTTTATGAGCTCTTCAATAAAAGTATTATATGTGTTATGCCAAACTTCTATCGCTTCTTCTTTATCAATAAAATCACGAGTATGTATATTATGTTCTCTTTGTTGATGAATCAATTGAAATGTTTTCTGAATATAGCTTTGTAAAATATAAAATGGCATTGCAGGATAAAGGCTATGAACAGCTTGTTTTAGAGCAACTAAGAGTAAGCTGTCCCAGTTTTTCTTTGGAAGAGTTAGAGCGATTATTTGAAAAAAATCGGTTGTTAGTTTTGGATTAACATCTAATAGTTCATACATTAAAAAATCTTCTAAATATTAAGTAAGAAGTCTCTCTACCGTCGCTATAAGCTGTGTTTTGTATTTATAAATATCTTCAACTATCTTAATTTCAAATCTTTCTTCTTCTTTTTCTACCGTATGGATGCCTATGTACATATTAGTTTTTGAATTAAAATGTAGTCTACATATCCACTTACGATTATTGTCATTTAAAAGTATCCCAAAATAGCTTTTAGTATCTCTGGCAGATACACTACTTAAAGGCACTATCTCGGCTAATATCGACTTAACCATAAAGAAGCCTTCCAGCTCTTCCTCCGTAGTAACAATGCCGTTATTTTCATCCTTATTTGATTCATCTTCTTTGGCAAGTAAAGATGGATTATTTTCCTCGGCAATCTTAGTTTTAATAGAGTTTATTCTATCGTTTACCATGTCATTAACTATCTCTGAAAATGCTTGTTTGGTATATGTTTTAAATTCATCTATTGTATTTTGCATAAGTCTTTTGTCCGTCAAGCGTGACGCGTAAAACTTTGCCATGTCATCGCTGGGGTCACTAGCCTCTTTTTTAAATATGTCTTTTATACCGTTAACATACTTTTTACTACCAGCCATACTTAATATATTTTCAATATCTAATGACTCACTTGAAAATTTTTCAAGCTGCTTAATATCTCTATCTTTTAAATTTAATATGTCAATAATTAAAAATGGGGCTTCATCCATAACATTTGGCTTTTCCATGTCTGAAAAAAATCTATATTCAATTCCGTTTGTTAATATACCGAACTTACTATCCGTAACAGTAAAGTATCTTTCAAGTTGTGTTTTATGACGGTCAAGTTTTTCGGTGTGAGGTTTAGCTTCTATGAGAATCATAGGCTTGTCGTCTTTCATAATTGCATAGTCTACTTTTTCACCTTTCTTTTTGCCAATATCTGCTGTAAACTCTGGTATAACTACAGTAGGGTCAAATATATCATAACCTAAAGCACTTAACATAGGTAATATGAATGATGTTTTCGTCGCTTCTTCAGTAATAACTTTATCTTTCAACGTTTCAATTCGTTCAACTAGCTTTAAAATTGCATTATGAAATTCCATATTTTTAAACCTTTAATATTATTTTCAAATATTATAACTAAACAACTGCAAATTGCAGACTATTATTAATTGAAACAGCACGATTGTTACTTATAATTTTGTGTCATAGACTATTGTTTTAAACAATAGTGTGCCCAAACTGTGCCCAAAAAGAACTAATTATAAAGAAGTTGAAAGGATTTGATAGAGTTACAAAGTGCTTGATTTAGGTCTTTTGTAGTTTTTTAGATGTTATTGAAGAATATCCTGTTTCCGCAACCAAAATCATCACTTTTTTTTATAAATCACACTCACTTTAAGTTTACAAAATCATCTTTCTAACCTATCTAAAATTTTATTGTATATTTTAATCTATAGTTGTTCTTCTCTTTGCTCCCACAAGCCAATATGAAATAGCCAGACCGACAATAACAACAGCAATAATCAATAGTTCTTCTCCTTTTTCAGTGGAGAGAGAATATATCAATATTTTTCGAATAAGTGCTGCCATGGCAAGCATAATAAACGCACCAATGGCAAATCCTTTTCCTTGTAAATGATTGATTTCTTCATGAATTAATTCTATAGAAGCCCATAATACAAGCAAGCTACCAAGAACTGTTAATATTCCTTTTTCTATTTTTATATCAGTAAAAAACAAGAGATAAATATCATATACAAAAAGTCCAATAGCAAAAAATGCTACAATCGCTAACGCTCCTGCTAAGAAGTAGTTAATATATGAATTGAAGTTCTTTAAACCTGATAAAATGTTTTTTTCTATTTTAGAGAAGGATAAAAACTTACCCAACTCTTCTTCTCTATAAGAACTTGTTAGCACATCGAGATTCATATCAATTATTTTTTCAACGGCTCTTATCTCTTGTACATGATGCTGTCTATCTTTGAAATTTTCTTCTATACTAGTGAGTATAAAAATTCGGACATAAGTAAAGGCAGAGTTGACGTAGTGCGTAGGTAAACCGATTTTGACATGGACTTCACCTATTTTGTAAAGATACATAAAATAGGGCATATCATATTGCCCACAAAAAAGGTTAATAAACCACTCTTTAATTTTCTTCCTATGGTATGCGATAATATCTTTATTCTTTAAAAATTGCGCAGTTTTACCAAAACCCCATATATAATCATAAAATCCATCTATAAAATCATCAGCAATCTTTTCCATGCGAGGTCGAAGCTCTTTTAAAACTTGAGCTTCTTCATCAGTAAATTGGTAATGTTCTTTTAAATTTCTATAGTGCTGCATTTAAAGTCCTTGTTTATAAATCTAGTGTAACTTAACACCTCTGCCATATGTATAAAACTTTTTTCTAATATTTTTTTAAATTTAATTGGGATTATAAGAGTCATTTAACGGCCTTTTTATAATAAAAAATAATTATATATATTACAGTATTTTTAAAAAAATAGCTAAAAAAATATACTATTTAAATGAGTATTTAAAACTATGTCCAGAGATGATTAACTATGAAGAAGTTGAAAGGTTTTGATAGTGTCATAAAATCCTTGTGTTAGGTCTTTTGTAGTTTTTATTATATAAGAATTTCATGTTTCCGCAACCAATCCAATAGAAACCCATATAATACAGACTTTCGAAAGAATCGAATTACATACTGTGCCAAAACTTTTAAACACTCATCCAGTTTTCATGCGTATGTCCGCTTTTTTTCTCACTTAAAATCTTTTCAATTGCCGCCATACATGCGCCATAATCTACCTCATCGACAATTTCAGCCACAATCTCTTTATAAGCGATTACACCTTCTCTATCGATAACAAATACTGCTCTAGCTAAACGATTTTTCAGTTTACCCTCACTAATGAGTACACCGAATTTTTTTGCAAATTGAAGTTCTGTATCCAAAACTATTTCTGCACTCTCTATGGACTCTTTTTGTGCAAACTCTTTTACAACTTCTTTGTCATCCGTTGTTATCATGACGGTCGTTAAGTTTTTAAATTGTTGCACTAATGCGTTGAACTTTTTTGCTCCCAAAGAACAAACTTCAGTTTTAAGGGATGGAATAGTGATAAGAAGCTGAATATTTGGAGCTATCATCCCTATGACATTTTGTGTGCTATCAAGCTTTGTTATGCGGGCTGCAGGTGCTTCTTTGCCTACTTTTAACTCTTTTGCTTCGAGTGTTACAGGAGTTCCATGTACAGTTATTTGCATTTTTCTTCCATTTTTATAAGATACTGTTTAAATTGAGAAATGCATATAATATTCTATAAAGTAATCATACGATTGCCTATATTTTATACATATATCTGCATAGGCATGTAGTATAATTCAAACAAAAAAGATGACAAAATGGCTAACAATATAAATATACCGGATAAACAAGATTGTAAAAGTTGCTCACTTACATTTGCGTACAATGAGATTAGCCTCATGTATGACATTGCCGTAATGCTCTCAAGTACTACTGATGTTCATGAGAGCATAGAAAAAGGCATGCGTATGCTCAAGCGAAACTCCTATCTTGACCGCTGTACACTTTTTATGCTGAATGACGACAAAACTCAATTAGAACTTTATGCTTCAATAGATTTAACCGCTCAGCAGAGAAAAATGGCTGTTTATAGATTAGGTGAAGGAGCAACCGGACTCGCTGCAAAAAGTGCCGAGCCGGTCGTCATAGAAAACATACATAATAATATCAACTACATCAACAAAATGGGAACAATCAATATCAACTCTATCTCTTATGTCGCCGTGCCAATCATTCAAGATGACGGTGTTATAGCAGTTATTTCTGCAAATACATGCAAATCATCGGCTATGGATTTTGATGATGTTGTACGCATGCTGACGATTGTCGGCTCACTTTTTGGCGGAACATTGGCGACACAAAGAAAATTTGCCAAAGAAAAAGAAGAGCTTACAGAGCTAAAAACTTACTATAAAGATCAAGCACTCAGCGAATATAAATTTGAGAGCATCATCGGCAAAAGTTCTAAAATGAGAGTGGTTTTTAGCATGCTCGAAACCGTAGCTCCGTCGGATGCGACAATTTTAATTCGTGGCGAAACGGGAACGGGTAAAGAACTTATTGCTACAGCGGTGCATAATCTAAGCAAACGAAACAGTGCTCCTTTTATAAAACTAAATTGTGCAGCTATCAGCGAAACTCTGCTGGAGAGCGAACTCTTCGGGCATGAAAAAGGCGCTTTTACGGACGCCAAAGAGGCTAGAAAAGGTCGTTTTGAACTAGCAGACGGCGGAACACTTTTTTTGGACGAAATAGGCGATATTACGCCCTCTCTTCAAGTCAAACTTCTTAGAATTTTGCAAGAGCAGGAGTTTGAGAGAGTCGGCGGAAACAAAACCATAAAAACAAATGTCCGTCTTGTAGCCGCAACCAACAGAAACCTCGAAGAGATGGTTAAAAACGGTACATTTAGAGAGGATTTGTTCTACCGTTTAAATGTTATTCCCGTAAATCTTCCGCCGCTCAGAGAGAGATATGAAGATGTGAAACTGCTTGTTGAGCACTATCTGCAAAAATTCATGCAGGAGCATCGCAAAGAGATGAGTTTTTCAAAAACGGCACTTGAGATTCTTCTTGATTATCCATGGCCCGGAAATATTCGTGAATTGCAAAATACGATGGAGCGAATTGTTCTCATCTGCCCAAACGGGATTATAGAACCTGATATGCTCAACCATGTCTTGCCTTTTAATTACCAAAAACTGTACATGCCACCGGAGCCTGCACCTGTTTATATTTCACAAGCAGCTCTAGTGGCACCAAACAATGAAAGTAGTACTCAGCCTACTCCAAGGTTAACAAAGGCAAGCCTTTTAGACATGGAAAAAAAGTCTATCATTCAAGCATTGATTGAACACCGCGGAATTCAGACCAAAGCAGCCACACAACTCGGCATGACTGCCCGTCAAATAGGGTATAAAATACAAAAATACGGGATTGAGTTTTAACTAAAGTTTGATAACCTCTTTATTGTCACATCGATTATATTCACATTGAAATGTAACATGTGATATTTTAAAGAGCTCTTTTAGCTGTTTCTCAAGTATATCAATGATTTGATTGGAAGCTTCAATTGTAATATTTTCATTAAAATCAAGGTGTGCCTCAAGATGGATGCGATGGTCATCTAACTGCCACAAATGTATATGATGAGCATTCTCAATTTGAGGTAGGGCAGTTATTATTTTCACAACTTCACTTAGTTCTATACCTTTTGGCACAAACTGCATCAACACAAAAGTTGCATCTTTCACTAATCCAAAGGAAGCCCAAAGAAGGTATAAAGCTATTAAAATAGAGATAATAGGGTCAATCCAAAAAATATGAAAATAATACATGAGCACACCGCCTATAACAACGGCAATAGATGTCATAACATCCGCTAAAAGATGCAAATAAGCGGCTTGCAGATTCATATTTTCTTGGGCATCTTCTTTAACCATCCAAACACTGAGTGCATTTACGACAATCCCTAAAGCTCCAAGTGCAATAACCCATGTCGAATCTATAGGCTCCGGATGATAGAGTTTGCTACATGCTTCAATAATCAAATAAAGAGAGATACCAATTAAAACGGAGGAGTTAAAAAGTGCCGCCAATATCTCTGCTCTATGGTAACCAAAAGTTTTCTCAGCATTACTCGGTTTGCTTGAGATTCTATTTGCACTATAAGCAATAACCAAAGAAAATACATCACTGAAATTGTGCATGGCATCGCTAAGAAGCGCTAGTGAACCGGAGACAATACCTCCAATAATCTGAGCAATAGTAATAATACTATTTAAAATAATCGTAATAAATAAATTTTTACCGCTTACATGATGGTGATGGTGTTCGGACATTGTGAGCTCACTTTATTTTATGTTTTTCAATAAAAATAGTACCTAAATCAACCCAAGAAGTGCCGTAAGTAAAACAGGCGGTGTTATCACAAGCCCTACTTTCATGTACTCACCCCACCCTATTTTCACACCTTTTTGTGCGAGTACATGGAGCCATAAAAGCGTTGCAAGTGAACCGATAGGTGTCATTTTTGGTCCTAGGTTTGAGCCTAAGATATTTGCATAAACCAGTGCTTCATGTCCAACGAAGCCCACTTTATCAATCGCTATATCCATAATCATAATAGTCGGCATGTTATTCATCACAGAACTTATAAATGCCGATAAAAACCCGGTTCCTATGATAGCTATAGTCGCTCCATGTCTATTTAACTCCACAATCCAAGAGGCGATAACATCTGTTAACCCTGCATTTTTAAGACCATAGACAACAACATAAAGCCCGATACTAAACCAGACAACCTGCCAAGGAGCTGCCTTTATCGTCATCATTGGTTTAACTGCTTTATAGTGATTTGCTATGGCTAAAAACACCAAAGCACCGCCGAGTGCGAAGAGAGAAACCGGCATGTGGAAATAATCGCCGATAAAATAACCCACCATCAAAAATGCCAAAAAGAACCAAGAAAACTGAAACATTATTTGATTTTTGATGACAGAGGAAGCTTCCGGGAGTTGTGAAACATCGATGACAAAAGGAATATCTTTACGAAAATAAATCCACAATACAGCGACAGAAGCAACTATACTCAACAAGTTCGGTAAAAACATATTTTTTGCATACGCCACAAAACCTATGTCAAAATAGCCTACGGTTACGATGTTTGTAAGGTTTGAGATAACAAGCGGATTGGAAGCACTATCGCCTATAAAACCACCCGCCATCAAGAAAGCGAAAATCGCTAATGGTTTCATTTTTAAGTATTTCATCTTTGCCAGTACAATCGGTGTTAAGATAAGTGCCGCTCCGTCATTTGCAAAAAAAGCAGAAACTACCGCACCTAAAAGTAAAATGTAAACAAACATCTTATGTCCGTTTCCACCACTAAGTTTTGCCATTTTTATTGCAGCGTATTCAAAAAATCCTATCTCATCAAGAATCATTGAAAGAAGAATAATCCCGATAAATGCCAAAGTCGCATCCCAAACAATCCCTGTAACAATGAGTACATCTGCAAAACTTACAACGCCTGCTAAAAGTGCCACAACTGCACCGACAACAGCTGTCGTTCCAATTTGCAAACCTTTAGGCTGCCATATTATAAACAGAAGTGTTACTAAAAAAACGCCCAATGCTAAAATCATTATTTACCTTTTCATTTTATATGTTGAAACTATATCCAAATAAAATCCATAAATCAACATATCTTGATATTGTAATTTAATTATGCTACAATTTCTCTAAATGGGCGGGGGTAAAGAATGTGGAATGAGTTATTAAAAGCGTTTATCTATGATTTTATTGGCTTAGAAGGCAAACTAGCCGAAGCGGGTCACTTTTTTGTTTATGACACTGTGAAGATATGGTTTTTACTTTTAACCATTATTTTCGCCGTTTCCTTTTTGAGAACTTGGGTAAATACCGAGTATGTTCGTGCGCACCTGCAAGGCAAATCAGCACTCTATGGACATATAGCGGCTGCCGCTTTTGGAATCATCACACCTTTTTGTTCATGTTCAGCAATTCCTCTTTTTTTAGGATTTATTCAAGCACGCATTCCATTAGGAGTAACCTTTAGCTACCTTATCTCGGCACCTATGAATAATGAGATTGCCATTGCGATGCTTTTTGGACTTTTTGGATGGAAAGTAACATCTTTGTATATTGGTTTTGGACTTTTAGTAGCAATATTAGGTGGCATGTTTATAGGAAAACTTAATCTTGACAAAGAGATTTTGATGGATGTAAAACCTCTTGAGACTGAGCTTCAAGCCAACCTTGTAAAATTATCGTTCCAACAGAGAGTCAAAGAAGCTTGGGAATATACATGGGATATTTTTAAAAAGATTTATCTTTATGTACTCCTTGGTGTGGGTGTGGGTGCTTGGATACATGGTTATATTCCTACAGATTTTATAGCGCAATATACAGGTGCAGGAAATCCATTTGCGGTAATCATTGCCGTAATAATGGGAATTCCAATGTATTCTAATGCTGCCGGAGTGATGCCTTTAGTGGAAGTACTAACCGCGAAAGGGATGCTTTTAGGAACAGCCCTTAGTTTTATGATGGCGGTTACGGCACTTAGTTTGCCCGAGGCTTTAATACTTAAGAAAATCATTTCACTCAAACTCATCGCCATATTTTTTGGAATTGTAGGCAGTGGAATTATTGCAATCGGGTATCTTTTAAATTTTATTTTATAAGAAATAAAAATCGAAGTTTTAGGAACAGACCGTTCTAAATGTAAAGCCCTCGAAGGGGCAACGAAACAAGCAGTAGCTAAAAGTGGCAAATTTGTTCAAATCGAAAATATTTTGAAGATGAAGTAATTTGTATAAAATTTTAAATAATGGAGAAGAATTTTTAAATGAAGAATCTTTTTAAATATGGTGAAAAAGTAGAGGATTACGATATAAATCCAAGCTACTCTCCTAGTTTGTTGATTGGAAGATTTTTTGTGAAAAATCAGCTACCGGAATATGTCGGTGCGGCTCAAAAAAGATTTGCTTGGTTAATAGGCTTGGTGTTAGCATTGCCAATGTTTTATCTTCTTGTCATAAACTTTGCTCCAAATCCGATTAAAGTACTGATTTGTATCATCTGTTTGGTTCTTCTTTTGAGTGAATCCGCATTTTCAAAAAGCCCTTAAAGAGAGACAAATGCAAAAAGAATTTGATAAAACTGACTTTTGAGAGAAATAATTGTATGTTAAATTTAAATAAATTTTTAAGCAATAAGAATCATATAGCATGTGATATGATATTGTTTATAGAATTTCTGAACACTAAAAGTATAGTATCTCCTTATTGTAGATGCTATTAAAATTAAAAGGTTATATTATGAAAAAGTCATTATTAGGTGTGGTGTTGTTTTGCAGTTTATTGTATTCAGATAGTTTTGATGATTATCTAAAAAAATTTGACTACAAAGAGATAAAAGAGATGAAAATTAAAACCGTTGAAATGCTTAAAATGGTGGAGGACGGTACAGCTCAGGTTATAGATATAAGATTTCGTGATGAATTTGAAGTTTGGCATATGAGCTTTTCTAAAAACATACCTCTGAATGAACTTCCAAATCGTTTAAACGAGCTAGATAAAACCAAACTCATTATTACTGCATGTCCGCATAATGATAGGTCAAATATTGCTAGAATGTTTTTAATGCTCAAAGGCTATAATGTAAAATACTTGAGTGATGGACTTTTATCAGTTACAGATTACTTAAAGGGTAGCAATGCAAAAGACTTTATGGAAGAGTATAAGAAGGAGAAGCTAAAATGAAAATAGAAGTGTTAGGAACAGGCTGTACTAAATGTAAAGCCCTCGAAGAAGCAACGAAACAAGCAGTAGCTAAAAGTGGCAAGTTCGTTCAAATCGAAAAGGTCGAAGATATCCAAAAAATCATGGAGTACGGTGTCATGAGTACTCCGGCACTCGTTATAGATGGGAAGGTTCTTAGCACTGGGAAAGTTCTAAGTGTTGATGCTATTATAGAGTTAATCAAGGTTCAATAAGTGGAGAGTTTTTTTCTATAATAATCTGCATTCATTCAAAGGAGTACGATCATGAAGAATAAAATACCTAAAGAGTTCTTGTCCCCTCTAGCTGCAGGCGTAGGGCTCGGTTTAGCTCTTATGTTCATGTTTCTTATTACGGGTCATGGGCTCGGTGCAAATGGTTTTTTTATCCGGCTGAGTGCATGGCTGAGTGATACGGTTATGCCTGCATGGACAGAGAGTAACAATTTTTTCTACACCATGAGGGGAGACGGTAACCCGCTGAATGCATGGATTAGCTGGGAGATTGCTGGGGTAGCTTTGGGCGCGCTGGCGGGGAGTTTGATGAGCAGACGATTTCGTTTCAAGATTGAACGCGGTCAAAGTATCAGAAGAATCACCCGATTAATACTAGCGATAAGCGGAGGAATCCTGACTGGTTTTGGAGCACAGCTTGCACGCGAATGCACAAGCGGACTGGGACTTTCAGGCGGAGCAACACTGTCGGTGGCAGCATTTGTCCTTCTTATCTCATTTTTCGTTGCAGGGATAGTTGTCTCATTTATTACACGAAGGATATGGCAATGAATTTTCCTCTTGAATACACCAGCGGTAGTATGATTATCATCGGCGGTTTTTTCTTCGGCTATTTTCTCGAAGTATCGGGGCTTGGAAGTCCTCGTAAACTCAATGCCCAGTTTACATTTAGGGATTGGAGCGTTTTTAAAGTGATGTTTGTTGCTATTGTGGTGGCGGCAGTTGGTTTGTGGCTCTTCGATGTCCTTGGATGGGTACGATTCGATGCGTTGAGAGTACAAACTACATTCTTTTGGGCGATGGCTATAGGTGGTGCACTATTGGGTGCCGGACTTGCTGTTGGGGGATATTGCCCCGGTACTTCCGTCGTAGGATTTTTCAGCGGTCGATTAGATGCCCTCTTTTTTATGATTGGAATGGTAATTGGTGCTTGGATATTTGCCGCCGGTTTTGATGATTTGCAAGGGCTTTATTTGGCAGCAAAAGGGGTGAATAGAGAAACTCTTAGTACATTGATTGGATTACCTACATGGCTGATTTTACTGTTTCTCTCAAGTATTGCACTCATTGGGTTCATAATTGGAAGTAAAATAGAAGCGAGAGAAGATAGTGTCATTAAAGCGGCTGATTTGGATAAATGATAATTTCAAATTTAAAAAGTGTAAATATGCGTACTATCACTTATAAATGAATGCTTCTTAACTCTTTTCTGACTATTTTTGAATTTGTAATGTATTTTTGTACTAAATTATGAAAATTTTTTGAGTGATTCATATGAACTAAATGTGCCAGTTCATGAACTATTACATAATCAATAAGCTCTTTTTTTACTTTGAGTAGCTCAATATTGAGTGTTATAACTTTTTTTGAGCTGCAACTTCCCCATCTGCTTCGCATTTTTCTAAATTTTATCTCTTTATATTCAAGATTCATAATTTTAGAGAAGTGCGCGACTCTTGGAGTCAGATACTTTGCTGCATAAAGTTTATAAAAATTATCGTAACAGCCGAGGATATTTTTTTGATTTGCCACTCTGAGTTTAAGCAGTAACTCTCTTAGCTCCCTAGCCTCTTCTATGTCGATACTGTAAATATCGCCAAAAAGAAGAAGTTCATCTTCTAGGTTTACTGCTTCCGGTTTGTTGGATGCGATTTTTAAAAGATGTTCCCGTATCCAGTTCTCTCTTTGTGTTAACAAATCTATTATGAAACTTTGAGAAACTTTTGGTGTTTTTAAAACTACTTTAGCATCTTTCGTAACACTTATGTAGCTATTCTTTAAACTAATTTTGCAGATATGTTCAATCTCTAAATCTTTGAAAACAATTTTATTCATACTCAATTGGGTCTATAACTCCGGCTAACTTAAATCCATTTAATCTAAGTCTGCAGCTGTCGCAAACTCCGCATGCCACTTCTTCATTTTTATAGCAACTCCAAGTGAGTTCTAATGGCATACCGATTTCTAACGCTTTTTGAACTATCTGAGATTTTTTCAGATGAACCAGCGGCATTTTTATCTCTATATTTGTCTCATCTTTTGTGCCAAGGTTTATACTTTGCTCCATGCTTTTTATGTAGGATTCTCTACAATCGGGATAGCCGCTGCTATCCTCTTCTACAACGCCGATAGATATAAATTCCGCACCCTCTTTTTCTGCAATAGCGGCTGCCATGCTCAAAAATATACCGTTTCTAAAAGGAACATAAGTCACAGGGACACCCTCTTCTACTCCGCCTGTAGGAATTTCTATACTTTTATCCGTCAAAGCGGATGCGCCAAGCTGTTTAAAAAAATCTAAATCTAGAACATACCTGTTGGATACATTCAATGCATCACATATTTTTAAAAAACAGACCAGTTCTTTTGCTTGAGTTGTCTGCTCATAATTAAAATGAACTGCAACTATCTCACAACCGTCATTTTTCATCATGTATGCACTAAGCGTCGAATCCATACCGCCACTCATCACACAAACTGCTTTTTTATTTTTATTTTTCATGCACATATTTTATCATACATAATATATTTTTTTAATATTCCTTAAATTAATTAAACAATACAATGTTTGTATATTATAGGCAAAGGAAATATTATGGATGTATCGTCTTCAACGGCAGCGAATGTAAATAGTTCAACTCAAGTAGAGGTTCTTAAAAAAGCTATGGATGTCCAAGAAAAAACCGTTTTAAAAGTTCTTGAAAGTGCTAATGAGCAGTCAAAACAGGTGACTGCTCAAAAGACAGGCGTGGGAAGCAATTTAAATTTAACAGCGTAACATACCCCTGAAATTGTGTACTTCTTTGTACACGATTTACAAAAAAATAAACCTCATTGGACAAATTATTTCATGATTGAGCTAGATAACAGAACTTTCCTTAAAATTGACGAAGTATTTTTAAATGCAATAGCTAATAAGTTTACCGATAAAGAAATAGAGCTTATAATCACTTCAGATGAAGAGATAAGAAGTATCAATAAAGAGCATAGAAACATCGATAAAGAAACAGATGTTTTAAGTTTCCCATATGTAGACATGCCTATGTCACCACTTGGTAGCATAGTGATTTCATCTGAGCAAGTTCAAGCTAAAGCCAAAGAGCTTTTTCATAGCACGGATGATGAACTGGCGCTGCTTTTTATTCACGGGCTACTCCATTTACTTGGATACGACCATGAAATTGATAGTGGAGAGATGAGGAAAAAAGAGGCGGCTTTGATTAAAGAGTTTAATTTACCGAGCAGTTTAATAATTAGAACACAAGGGTAACTCTTTTAAAAGAACTCACTTTTGAGTAATGTATTTTAATTCCAAAAGTTTATTATATATTTTTGAGACTATCTCGCCAGATGCAGAACCGCCATGTCCGCCATGTTCAACCATAACTAATACAACATACTGTGGGTTATCATAGGGTCCGTATGTTGTAAACCAAGCATGTGATCGATTATAATATTCCATGTCATGCTCCAACTTTCTCTTTTTTTCATCTTGTTTAATTTCTACAACTTGTGCAGTACCGGTTTTCCCAGCTATAATTACTTTTGAATTAACATAATTTATCGCTGTCCCTCCAGGTTCATTACATACCCCATACATCGCTTTTTGTATTAATGGAAGTTTCGCCAACTCTGTACTATTTAAAACCTCTTCCGCCTGTGGCGCATATGGCTTGTCTCCTATCATTTTAGCAAAATGAGGAACCGGTAGTTTTCCCGTTGCCATCAGTGCTGTAAATCGTGCCATTTGAATCGGAGTAGTTAAAAAATCTCCTTGACCGATAGAGGTATTCACTGTTTCTCCAAGCGTCCATGGGCGGTTGTATTTTTCTCTTTTCCATTCTCTTGAAGGAACTGTACCTATGAACTCATTCGGTAAATCAATACCGCTCTTCCTTCCGAGTCCATATCGAATAAGTCCCTCGCTCATTTTTTCATTTCCAACAATAAGACTGCCCTTGTAAAAGAAATCATCGCAACTCTCTCTTATTGCTTTTATGATGTTTGTACTTCCGTGTCCGCCCTGCTGTTTCCAACATCTAAAAATTCTATTTCCAACTGGCAATTCAGCAGTACAGTTTACATTCCAATATTCACTTAACTTTGTTGTGATATATATGAGCCCCAGACCTGTTTTTATTGTTGAACCGGGAGGGTATAAACCGTTAATCAATTTATTTGTAAATGGCTTATCCAGACTGGTTGACAACTTATTCCACATGTCATAAGTAATACCAGAAACAAATGTATTTAAATCATACTCTGGAAAACTGCCAGCGGAGAGAATTGAACCATCCACATTCATAACAACCACTGCTCCTGCTTGATCCGCGAAAAGGCTTGCAATATATTTTTCTAATTCTATATCTATATTTAAAGTTAATTTTTTATCTTCTAAGGGGCTTTTATATGAAAGCTCTTCTATCTCTTGATTACTGGCATTAACTTTTATTTCTCTATATCCGGATTCACCTTGTAAAAATTCGTTATACTGTTTTTCTATTCCAGTTTTTCCTATGTAGCCGATAAGTTCCAATAAATCGTTATTCTCTATATCTTTTTTATTTGCACGAGAAACATACCCTATAACATGCGCGCCGATTTCTTCATATGGGTAGTATCTTTTTGGAGCTGAAACAATTTGTATATTCTCTCTTAAATTAAGTATAGAATAGACAGGTGCAATCTCTTCATAAGAGATAAATGGAACAATATCTATGTAATTATGATTATAGTATGAATCTTTCTTCTTATAATTCTTTATTAACTCATTAGCCTTTAAACTAGGCAACAGTTTTGTTAATACTGCTATCTCTTCATTAAAAATTTCCATATTTTTCGTTTGTAATAAATTAGGCTTAAGCAATATTTTAAAGCCCAGTTTATTTATAGCAATCGGCTTATTGTTAACATCAACTATTTCACCTCTCACCGGCGCTATTTTTTCTACTCTCACAGTATTGTTGCGTGAAAGTTTTGAATAATAATTATTTGATTCAACGGCTAAAAAAAAGAGTCTTACAATCAAAGCTAACCAGATTGATGCGAATAGCGCTAATATAAATTTTATTTTCATAAAAGACTCACTATCAAAAATTCAACTACTATATAATAAACTATGTAGTAGTTAATTGCTGGCATAGGTAATAAAAAAAGTTTAGACAAAATAACATTAAATAAAAAAAATCCAAAATATGCCAATAGAATGTACGAAATTTTTACACATGAATTGCAGCTGACATTTTGTATAATTTTTGGCATAATAAATTTATATGCAATGATAAAATATATAATTGATGTAAAAAGAGTATACCCTTTATCAGCCTCAAATAGCAGTAAACATAATAATATTGTAAATAAAGAGGGAACATCCTCTTTGTTTAAAGCATAAACAAAGAGAACAAATAAAACGCCAAAAAGCGGCGGTAAAAAAAGATATACACTGCTAAGACTCTCATATACTATAAAAAATATAATATATAAAAGCGGTGTTAAAGATTTTTGATGAGTGCTATTTCGTTGCATACAGGAAAATGTTTACATTTGATACAATCAGCCCAGATTTTATGCTCTGGCAGTGACTCTTTTGAAATTTCTACAAAACCCAATCTTTCAAAAAATGATTTTTTATATGTTAGACTTAATATTTTTTGAAGTCCTAAAATATATGCCTCTTCAAGAGATTTGTTTACTAAATTTTCTCCTATTTTTTGTCCTCTGTATTTTTCTTTTACTATTAATGACCTTATTTCAGCGAGAGAAGAAGTATGAATATGGAGTGCACAAAAAGCAACCAACTCACTGCCATTAAAGGCAAGAGTATAAGATCTAATATTCGTAGCTATTTCATCTGCAGTTCTCATCAAAATAATACCGGCTTCGACCTCAGGTTCCATAAGCTCCTGCATGTTATCTATATCGCTGAGCTTTGCCTTTTTATACTCAATTTTCATCTATATTCTCTTGCAAAATATCATAAATAATTTTTATTGCCTTTTCTAAGCCTCTTTTTTTAGAACTAGAAACCATAATGGCATGTGGAAACTCTTTTCTTAATGCACTCTGCTCTTTTTGATTAAGCTTATCTATCTTAGTAAATATCTGAAGTATGTATTGATTTTCTCTTATATTACTTAGTAAAAATTCACTTACAGATGTATCAATCTCTAAATCAGGATGTCTGGAATCAATCAAGTGTATAAAAAGCTTAATCTGTTCTCTTTGTCCTATGTAATCGGTTAGATTTCTCTCCCAATCATATTTCATTGACTTAGCAACTTTTGCATACCCAAAACCAGGTAAATCAACAAACTTTGCATTGCTCTTTTTTTCATTATCTCTATCAATAAAAGTTACATCAAAATAGTTAATAAGTCTCGTTTTACCTGGTGTTGAAGAGACTTTTGCTAAATTTTTATGGTTTGTAAGTGCATTTAGAAGTGAACTTTTACCTACATTTGACCTTGCCATAAATACCACTTCATCCTGCAGTGATGAATCTGGTGCGTTAAGTACATTTGGGGCAGAAGTTATAAATTTTGCATCAACAATTTCTATCATAATTACTTTTTCTCCTCTGGTAGTTCAAATATCATAATAACAGGCTCATTTTTGGCACCTTTTGCATAAGCTTTTCCCTCTATACTTTTAAGAATAACTTCTTCCCCGATAATCTCTTTTTTTTCATCTATCTGTCTTAAATGTACATTTTGAAAGAAGTGATACTCTTTAGTTTCTGGAAAATAGATGACTTTTTCTGCTTTGCCTTTATAGATAGAACCCTCTTTTGTGTAAAGAGTAAAAGAGGTATTTCCTATTGCCATAAATTTTGTCGGCTGATGCTGAGAATCTGTATAAACAGTAACCTTTGAAGCATTGAGCTCATCATTTCCTTTAACGACATTCACATTGCCCTCAAAAATTGAAATACCAGATTTTTCATCACCGTCAAATGAATCCGCTTTTATCTTTAGCTCTTGCGAAATTAATGCTGATGCTAAAAAAATTGTAAAAAATAGTAAAAATCTCATAATCATCTCTCTTGTAATTGGTAATTTGCAATAATATTTTTCGACTCAACCTTTCTTAAAACATTATTATATGTAAGCGATGAGCCAACAACTCTATTCTTACCTTGATATGAAATATAGTCACTATTGGTGTGGGCAACCTTTGTTATGTTATTGTAATCTGCTGTTTGTGATTTAAATGTAAAACCATCTTCTCTTGTATAAACAACGTCACCTTTTAAATCAATGATTTCATTTTGATAAAGCCCATCATTGGCTTTCATATTTGCCCTATACCCTTTTGAATTGTCTGTATAATCTATATTCGCAACTTTGTAACGGTCGCTATATCGCACAGCATCACTCCCAGTCATAAGAGTTATCAAATTTTTATCATTAAACTCTAAGAGGGTAAATAAGGACATCTCAAAGAGAGGAACATCTGTAAAATTTTGCTCTTTTATATTTAATGGCTTAAAGAGAAAAAAAATCATCACCAGACTACTCGCAATAAAAAGAAAAAAAATATTTATATTAATGGTACCCACCTTCCAGACTCTTAAAATTCAACTACTATTAAAGTTGCCTTTTTATCCAAACTGCCATAAAATCTTCTCTTTGATTATTTTCATCCACTAAAATATCTATCATCTCTCTTACTGCACCGTCTCCACCATCCAAAGAAAGTGTAGTATTTACCATATTTTTTATCTCTTTTACACCATTTTGTGGAGTAAAACTTCTTCCAACAAGGCTCAGCATCTGAAAATCGTTCAAATCATCACCAATTGCTCCAACCTCTTCAAAGCTAAATCCGAGTGACTTTGCTAACTCTTTTAAAACTCTATCTTTATCTTTAATTCCTTGAAAAACATGCTGTATGCCCAATTCTTCTGCTCTTTTTTGAACTATTTTAGAATTTCGTCCGGTGATGATAGCCACCTGATTTCCAATCTTCACCCAGCTACTTATCCCGAGACCATCTTTAATGTTAAAATTTTTACTTTCTATACCACTTTCTGAATATGTGATTTTACCATCAGTTAAACAACCGTCAACATCTAAAACAATTAATTTAATCACAAAACATCTTTAGTACTTGGAATTCCTATTCTATCATTTCTCATCATCGCACGACGCAGAGCTACGGCTAGAGATTTAAAAGCCGCTTCTATAATGTGATGTTTATTTTTTCCTCTTAATGCAATTATGTGTGCACTGATTTTTGCATTTAATACAAAAGCTCTAAAGAATTCTTCAACAAGTTCTGAGTCAAACTGCCCTATTTTGCCGTCCACATTCACTTCATAAACTAAATACGGTCTATTGCTAAGATCCAAATCACAACTGACACAAGCCTCATCCATAACAATATTTGCACTTCCAAATCGTTCCATATTTTTAACCGGATAGATTGCTTCATGAACTAAAGAGCCTAAAACAATCCCAATATCCTCAACGCTGTGGTGATCATCAATATGCGTATCACCTTTGCAATTAATGTTTAAGTCAATCAATGAGTGTTTTGAAAAGCTCTCTAACATGTGATCTAAAAAACCTACACCAGTATTTATATCACTGACACCCGTTCCATGTAGATTAAGTGAAATCTCTATATCAGTCTCTTTTGTTACTCTTGCTTTACTAATCATTTTAATCCTCTTTTACTATAAATGCATTCTCAAAGCTACTGTTTGAAGCTAAGTAATCTTTTGCTTCCTGTTCACTTTTGAATCCTTGCAAATAGACTCTAAACATTCTTTTATTATCTACTTCAACATCTTTTATTATTGTATGGTAACCGGCCATTTTATCATATTTAACCTGTGTTTTCATCGCCCCGCTAATATTTGAAAAAGAAGCTATTTGTAAAGCGAAGCCACTAACCTCTTCATTCTGCGGAGCACTTTTAAGCTCTTTATCAGTTGGGATATTTTTTTTACCAGATGTATTAAAACCCAACACTTCAATAGAAACAGGTGCTGTTCCCGGTCCAATTATACTTAATTTTTCGGCTGCTGATTTAGATAAATCTATAATTCTAGTAGCAACAAATGGACCTCTGTCATTAATTCGAACAACAGCAGTGCGCCCATTATTCTTGTTTGTTACTTTTAAAATAGTATTCATAGGCAGAGTTTTGTGCGCTGCTGTCATATCATACATGTTATATATTTCGCCGTTTGAGGTTGCCTTGCCGTCAAAAGTAGGACCGTACCAACTAGCATTACCTTGAAACTCGTCGCCAACACTCACAATAGTTGGACAATATTTTATTCCTCTAATCTCATAAGGCCGCATTGTAGGATGAGAATATGCTTTGCTATCAATGTCTGGACAATAATCACCCTTACTATCAGAATATATATGTGTTCCCCTCTTTATACTACATCCACTAAAGAGTAAAAGCAGAGAGGAAAGAAATAAAAAAAAGAATCTATTCATTCATATACCTTTACCCTGTTCTTCTTATAGGAATAATTAGCTTTTGATTCAGGGTTAAATTTTTACTTTTTATGCTGTTAAAATCTTTAATAATTTTATAAGATATTCCATATTTTTTACCTAATTGAGACAAAGTTTCACCTGCTGTAACTAGATGTACCTTATATATCTCTCCCATAGGCTCTTCGTGATACTTTTGCTTAAATTCTGAAAGTTTGATATACGGAATATATATATCATAGCTATCTGCATGCGGAGGTATAAAGTCATATTTCAAGTGTTTATTTAGCTTTTGCAACTCTTCAAGAGGAATTCCAATAAGAGTCGCAACTCTACTTAATGACTCTCCCTTTGGCAGTCCAACTGTTGAGATGGAATAAGCATTTGCTCTATTTAAAAGATATTCATATTCGCTCTTAAGCATAAACTGTTCATCATTTCCAATAAATGCCAAGGCAATAATTTTTCTTATATAATCTCTGCTCTCTTTTGGAATATATTTTTTATTCTCATCAAGCAAAGCAGATAATTCATCACTTCCTGCTTTCTGTATGGCTCTTTCTAGTTTCCCTTCACCGCAGTTATAAGCAATAGCAGCTAAATACCATTTACCAAATTTTTTATGTAAGGTTGAAAGATATTTTGCAGCGGCCTTTGTTGATTTAATCAAATCTCTTCTCTCATCAACACAATCATCAATTCTTAGATGATAAAGATTGGCAGTATCTGGCATAAATTGCCAAAAACCAGATGCACTTTTTTTGGAGTAGGCTCTGGTATGAAAGTTAGATTCTGCCATTGCTAGATATAAAAACTCTGGAGGAATTTTATAATCGCTAAGAAGATTTTTTACAGCAGGTATAAACAAATATGCATCTTCCATAGCTTTAAAAAATTCTTTATCTTTATTAATTGCAGTCTGATTATTTCTCATATTATTCATTATTGGATCGTATAAAAATGATGCTTCAATATCAAAAGAGTCTAATATTGAAAGCTCTTTATTATGATTTGAAACATAAGTTAAATTTGCAGCAAGCAAAATAGGAAATAGTAAAAATAATAAAAATTTCAATATTCACAACTTTTTGTATTTGGATTTTGGAGGTTTTCATTCTATCCTAAAAGCATTAATATTCATAGAAGCCTATAAATCCAATATTTCAACCATCATGATACTAAAAAATATCAAAGAGTTTAAGGGCATTTTGTGTAGTAATATTTTTTATATCTTCAACTGGCATATTTAAAAGTTCAGAAATCTTATTTACTACAAAAGTTGTATACAAGGGCTCATTTCTCTCTCCGCGATGAGGAGCCGGAGTTAAATATGGCGCATCAGTTTCTATAAGTAATTTCGCATATGGGATTTTTGGTAACACATTTACTAGCTTTTTTGCATTGCTAAATGTCAAAACTCCACCTATCCCAAAATAAAAACCACTGTTTGCTAAACTTAGAAGCTCCTCATCTGCATTATAACAATGAAGGACTCCACCTACCTCATGTGCATTATATGTCAAAAGCAATTCTTTTGAATCTCTTGAAGCATCCCTTATATGGATAATTAAGGGTTTTTTATATTTTTTTGCCAATTCTATTTGAGCTATAAAAACTTCTTTTTGTCTCTTTTTTTCTGATTCTCTCTCTTCGTCACTCCCTTCAAGCCTGAAGTAATCGAGTCCGCATTCGCCTACAGCAACACATTTTTCATGTTTTAAATACTTGTCAAAATCAAGCTCTTCAAATGCATTCATATCATAAGGGTGAACGCCAACAGCGAAATAAACATCATTATTACTCTCTGCAATTTTAATTGCTTTGTCCAGAGTTTTTGGATCAGCTCCTGGGATTATAAACCTTTGAACTCCACCTTCTCTTGCCCTATCTAAAACTTCATCCAAATCTTCATCATATCTGCGGTCATCTAAGTGTGCATGTGTATCAACTATCAAAATCTTCTCTCTTTGTACTTTTTAAATTTTCCACAAATAGTATATTTTTCAGCATCAAGTATATAAAAAAGAGAGCAATAGACAGAGAACTTATTGCAGCTACTAAATTATTAATAATAAAAAAATTATAGCTAAGAGCTAAAAAAACTATTGAGATTACAAAACACATCTATTTGCTTCCAAAAGCTCTTTTGCAAACTTTTTGGCCTCATCTGAGACACTTTCACCACTTATTATTCTGGCAATTTCGTTTACTTTACTCTCAAAATCAAGCTCTTTAGCAAATGATTCATCACCGTTTTTGTAGATTAAAAAATGCTGATCTCCCATAGAAGTAAGCTGTGGCTGGTGTGAAATAACAAATATTTGAAAATGTTTTGAAAGTTCTCTTAAAACCTTCGCAACGCTCATAGACTCCTCTCCGCTAAGATTTGCATCTATCTCATCAAGCATTAAAACACCGCCATTTTGGCTCATATGCTCCGATTTTAGAGCTAATACTGCAAGTCTCAATCTGTTAAACTCGCCAGTACTCACTTTTTGAAGTTCCGTGTTGTTTAGCTTAAGTATGATTTCATCTTTTCCTAAACTGTTATACTCTGTCTCATTTATTTTTACCTCTGCCTCTCTTAAATATAACTCTTTTAAATATCTGTTTAAATCTTTTATAAAAGGACTCAGCTCTGCATGTCGAAGTGCACTCATTTTATCGGCTAATTCTCTTACATTTTGTTCTAAAATTGCACATCTTTTTTCTAAGTCCTCCTTTATAAACTCTATATTTTCATACTCTGCCAGCTCATCTTTCTTCATTTGTCGATAAGCCAGTGCTTCTTCTATACTTCCATATCTCTTTTTCAGGCTGCTTATCTCTTCAATACGATTTAAAACATCTTCAACATTTACATCATCCAAGGCACTAAATCTCTCTTGCGCATTATCCAGTACAATCCTTAGTTCATTCATAGCATCATTAAAAAATGTACTATCTACGTCTAAAGAGTCAAGCGCACTAAAAACATGATGTTCATAATCAAAAATAGAATTTGCAGATGAGATATTTTCCAATACCTTCTCTTTTTTTGAGAGCTCTTTTTTGATTTTAAGCAGCTCTTCATCCTCTGATACAACAGGATTAACATCTTCAATTTTTTTAATTTCAAACAAGAGGAATTCTTTGAGTTCTAAAAGCTTATTCTCTTCTTTATTAAGTTTTTCAAGCTTTTTAGATGACTCAACAAAGTCGTTAAAAGAGCTTAAATACTCATCTTTCAACTTATTTATATTTTTAAATTTACTTTGAATTCTCAAATCTAATATTGATATTAAATTTGAATTCTCAAAGTCGCTATAATCTTTTAGGCTCAAGTGTCTTAAATAGTTAGAGCTCACTTCACTCATAGTTTTTTTAGAGATACTTTGATTATTTATAAAGTATCTGGATTTTTCTTTTTTGATATGTTTAAAAATATTTATTTCATCATTTTCTATACCCATCTCTTCTGCATCAAGATTCCATGTGACGCTAGACTCACAGAAGGTTGCATCACAACCGCTTGCACCAAGCGATGAGAGTATAGAATTCATCAATATAGATTTACCGCTTCCGCTAGGTCCTGTAAAAACAACAAGCCCACATGCCAAATTTAACTCAACCTCTTTAAAACTAAGATACTCTTTTAAATAAAATCTCTCTATCAACTTTTTTCTCCCCATTTCAGTTTCTCTTTTAAAACATCAAAATAGTTAAACTCTTCTCTATGAATCAGTTTTGCCGTCTTCTCGGCTAATTTTATATGCACACTCTCGCCCTGTTCAAACGCATGCATATCCTGCCCGTCAATTATCATCAAAGCTCTGTTTTTTGGTGTTTTCATCTCTATTGAAAATGTCCCAGGAAGGACAACTGACCTTTGCGTGAGGGAGTGCGGGCAGATTGGAGTGAGTGCAAAAACATTGGTCAGGGGAAAAAGAACAGGTCCACCGGCTGAGAGATTATAAGCGGTTGAACCTGTCGGAGTAGAGACTATGACACCATCTCCATAGTAGGTATTAAATGCTTTTCCATCCACCAAGGTTTCTATATGTATCATGTTTGAGATAGATGGTCTTGTTAAAACTATGTCGTTAAAGGCGTGAATTTTTACTGTTTCTCCATTTTTTATAACTTTGGCTTCTAGAACCGCTCTCTCATCAATACGATATTTTCCACATGCCAATTTTGATACAAACGCATCGAGCTCATCCATGCTTACATCCGCTAAAAATCCTAAGCTTCCTGCATAAACACCAAGAACAGGTATCTCATAGTTAAAAGAGCGTCTAACAACTGAGATGAGTGTACCATCCCCGCCAAGGGTCAATAGAATATCACACTGCTTGCACAATAATTCGAACTCCATGCCCATAACATCGATCATACCACCACTGATACTGTCGATATAGACCTCTATATTGTGTTTATTAAAAATCTTTTCGAGTTTAAAAAAACTACTCTTAAGTTCTGGAGTTGATGGTCTCAAAACCACACCAACTTTTTTAATGCTATTTGCTTGCAAAATAAATCCTATATTAATCTAATTTGTACTAAATATTTCAGGTGATTATACACTTTTGAAGTAACAAAGATAAAAATATTTCAATCTGTCATACTTTATGCACAATTGTAGCATGAGTCTTTTTTATAAGTAGATTTTAGATACAATCGCGAAAATTTTTTATAGGACTCTATATATATGAGAACTCATTATTGTACAGATTTAAGTGAAAAAAATGTAGGTCAAGACGTTGTTCTGACTGGTTGGGCTAATAATAGTCGAGACCATGGTGGTATTGTTTTTATTGATTTAAGAGATAAAACTGGTTTAATTCAGCTTGTTTGTGATCCGGCAGACAGTGAGCAAGCTCACAAAATGGCAGATAGTGTTCGTGATGAATTTGTTCTTATTGCTAAGGGCAAAGTTCGTTTTCGTGGTGAGGGTTTAGTGAATCCACGCCTAAAAACAGGTGCAATTGAGATAATTGTTCATGAACTTATAATTGAAAACAGAGCTGCTCCTATGCCATTTGTGATTGGTGACAAAAATGTAGGTGAAGAAACAAGACTTAAATACCGTTATTTAGAGCTTCGAGACCCTGACATGTATGAGACATTTCGTCTTCGTTCTAAAGCGGCAATTGCAGCTAGAAATATCCTTGATGCAAACGGCTTTTTAGAAGTTGAAACTCCAATTCTTACAAAATCAACACCTGAGGGAGCAAGAGATTATTTAGTTCCTTCTCGTGTCCATAGCGGAGAGTTCTATGCGCTTCCTCAATCTCCGCAACTTTTCAAGCAACTCTTAATGGTCGGCGGATTTGACCGTTACTTTCAAATAGCAAAATGTTTCAGAGATGAAGATTTAAGAGCCGATAGACAACCTGAATTCACTCAAATAGATGTTGAGATGAGTTTTTGTAATCAAGAAGATGTAATCAAAGTTGCAGAAGATTTGCTTGTGGCAATGTTTGCGGCATGTGGACATGAAATAAAACCTCCGTTTAACCGTATCACTTACAATCATGCCATGGAATTTTATGGTTGTGACAAACCGGATTTAAGATACGACCTCAAAATGGTAGATGTTATCGATATATTTGAAAGATGCAGCAATGAAATCTTTACAAATATCGCAAAACACCCTCATACGAACCGCATCAAAGCTCTCAAAGTTCCTGGGGCTGATTTGGTATTTTCAAAAAGAGAGATGCAGAGTTTTGAAGAATTTGTACGCAAATTTGGTGCACATGGTCTTGGGTACTTTCAACTTAAAGAGGATGGTCTTAAAGGTCCGCTTATCAAGTTTTTTAGTGAAGCAGACATTCAACTCATTATTGAGCGAACTGAACTACAAGTTGGTGATGTTGTTTTCTTTGGTGCAGGGGATAAAAAGACTGTGCTTGACTACATGGGTAGATTTAGAATTTTTATAGCTGAACATGAGAAGATGAACCTCATTGACAAAGACAGATTTGAATTTGTATGGGTTGTTGATTTTCCTATGTTTGAAGTAGAAGATGGAAGAGTAAAAGCACTTCACCATCCATTTACAATGCCAAAAGATACAGACAAAGAGAATATTGAAGAGATAGAATCTATCGCGTATGACATCGTTTTAAACGGTACAGAACTTGGCGGTGGAAGTATCCGTATTCATAAATCAGAAGTTCAAGAAGAGGTTTTCAAACTTTTAGGTATTGAAGAGGAAGAGGCAAAAGAGAAGTTTGGTTTCTTACTTGATGCTCTTAAATTTGGCGCACCTCCACATGGCGGTTTTGCCATAGGATTTGACAGACTTATGATGCTTATCTCTAAAAAATCGAGCATTCGTGATGTTATTGCATTTCCTAAAACACAAAAAGCTTCTTGTATTCTCACAAAAGCACCAAGTGCGGTAGATGCGACACAACTTAGAGATTTACATATTCGTTTACGCGAGCAAGTGAAATAGTGATAAGAATTAAAATTCAATGCAGCGAGGCACTAAATGCCGAGTCGTAAGAAACTATTTTTAATTATCGGGGCACCCGGCTCCGGTAAGACTACGGACGCAGAGTTAATCGCAAAGCAAAATGATGCAATAACACACTACTCTACAGGCGACATGCTTCGTGCAGAAGTTGCAAGCGAAAGCGAACTCGGCTCCGAAATAAACAGCTACATCTCTAAAGGTCTAATCGTTCCTATCAAAATAGCGATAGAAACTATTGTAAACGCTATAAAAAATGCTCCTACTGACATAATCATCATTGACGGCTATCCAAGAAGCATGGAGCAGTTAAATGCTTTAGATGAATATCTGCATGCAGACGCATCTTTAGAGCTTTGCAGTGTTATAGAAGTACATGTAAGCGAAGAAACTGCCCGTGACAGAGTTCTAGGTCGTAACCGTGGTGCTGATGACAACACGGAAGTATTTGACAACCGTATGAAAGTTTATACAGAACCTTTGGCTGATATACAAGCTTTTTACAGTGCTAAAAATCTTTTACATGTAATAAGTGGTGAAGGGACCATTGAAGAGATAGTTTCGGAGATGGGAACATTTATAAACTCTAAAATCTAATTAGTGTCCAGAAAAGCTCTGGACACTACATGTAGAGGTTGATTAACTTAGTTTAGAAATTATATCCGCTTCAACATCGGCTATATGCGCCGTACCGTCAACAGTAACATATTTAATACTTGGATTTTTGCTAGCCTGCTCTTTGTAGTAACCTATTAGAGGTTGCGTAAGTTCATGATAAACTTTTAGTCTGTCAAGCACTACTGACTCTTTATCATCATCACGCTGAACTAAATCTTCACCAGTTGCATCATCTTTACCTTCAACTCTTGGCGGGTTGTACACTAAATGGTACGTTCTGCCACTCGCCAAGTGAGCACGACGACCTGACATGCGCTTCACAATCTCTGAGTCGGGAACATCTATCTCAATCACAGCATCAATAGCGATACCTGCATTTGTAACAGCATCAGCTTGAGGAAGAGTACGAGGAAAGCCGTCTAAAAGATAACCGTTTTTACAATCATCTTCAACAATTCTATCTTTTACAAGACCGATAATAATTTCATCCGTCACAAGCTGACCTGCGTCCATTGCTGCTTTAGCCATCTTACCCATCTCTGTACCGGCTTTGATAGCCGCTCTTAACATGTCACCTGTAGAGATTTGAGGGATGTTATATATTTTTGTTAAAAATTGAGCTTGAGTACCTTTTCCTGCACCGGGAGCCCCTAGTAATATTATTCTCATATTTATCCTATTGATTTTATTGATGATATTATATATAAAGGAAGTTAAAACTAACTATAAGTAAGCATCCGCCAGGTTTTATATTCTTTTTTGATTAGCTCTTTTTTGATACTATAACATCAAATCTAAAATTGGAGTTGTTATGAAAAAGTTTTTTATATTGTCGGCTGTATTAGGTGCTATTTTGTTTATGAGCGGATGTTCTTCAACGTGGGAAGGGGTTAAGGAAGATACTAGTAATGCGTGGAATAACACCAGAAAAGGTCTTCATAACGCTACTGAATAATTTTATTTCCACATGTCGTGTGGAAATAAAATTAACTTTTAAAACTACTCTTCTTCTTCAAATCCGAAGTCATCGTCGTCGCTCTCTTTTTGAGCTTCTAAGATATCATCTATAAGCTCTTTACACTCATCCTCTTCAATATCTCCACTCTCAATGTCAGCTAAAACATCTTGTAAATCAGCTTTAAATTCTTGAAGCTCTTCTATCTCCTCTTTTGCGTCACTGCTTGCTTCTTTGCTATCTGCAATCTCTGCAAAAATTTCATCCAATCTTTCGTCAATATCTGGAATAACACTTTTTGTAATCAACTCTTCTAATTTTTCTGCATAAGACATATCTACCTCTTTAATTCATTTATGAAATAATACACAAAAATAGAGTATCATAAGCTTTATTCCACATATAAATAACAAATATAAAGGTGCTGAACATGAATTTTTATGCAATCATAATAGGAACTGAAATTTTAAACGCGAGAAGAGAAGATAAACATTTCAATTTTGTTCGCACCGAGCTTCACAAATATGGACATGAACTCTTTGCATCCTTTATTATAAAAGACAATGAAGAGCTTATTACGAGGAGTTATGAGCTTGTAAAAAGTGATAAAAACTCGGTTCTTTTCTCTTTTGGCGGCATAGGTGCAACGCCCGATGATTTGACGAGAGAAATATCTGCAAAAGTTTTTACCTCTAATCCTTTAACACTTCATAAGCAGTTTGAACAGGATATTATTGAGAGATTTGGAGATGATGCCTATCCTCACAGAATTCATATGGCAGAGTTGCCAGAAAATGCGGGGTTACTTTTTAATCCGGTAAATAATATGTCAGGCTATTCTCTAGAAGATAGATTTTTCTTTGTGCCAGGGTTTCCGGAAATGGCACACCCCATGATAAGCAGTGCTATAAAAACTTATTTTTCCACAAAAGTAGAAAAATTTAGATATACCCTTTTAGCACAAACCAGCGAAAATACTCTTATATCATTAATGCAAAACACTCCAGCAGACATTGAACTTTCATCTCTTCCCATGCTAAATAAGGGCAACCCATCTGTTGAGTTATCGCTGAGCGGATTTGATAAATCAAAGATTGAACGCCACTTTAATCTATTTTGCAAAGAGTTAAATAGTAAAAACATCCCCTACATGTTAATGCAATAATAGTTTTTGTCGATATAAATTCATAATAAGTCAAAGAAATCAATCATCTTGGTTTGATAATTGGTACTCTTTTTGCTTTATGTTTATTAAGTGTGTTATTTTTTAGTTAAATGAGAAAATAGCTAAAAACGGATAATGCTATACCTTTTAAAATAGAGAGAGATTAAAATGGCAATTAATATGAATAATCATGTCTTTAAAGGACATAAAACATTACTTGGTAGTAAATATGTAACATATGGTGAAGTGGAACTTCCTTCAAGATATGAGCTTTTTTCTAAATCAAAAAGTGGTTTTGACTGGGGAACTGCCGGTTCAGGGGCAATCCAGCTCTCTTTTTCAATGCTGTTTCAGTTAAGCAATTTTGATATAGCAAGCAGAAATGCTACTAAATATGCTATGGAAACAGTAAGCCATCTAAACTCCAGAGATTGGTTAGTTGCAGCACAGGATGTTTTAGCTTGGCTTGAACTTAACGAAGAAAAAGTAGAAGAGAAGCCGGTATTTAAGATAGAGAAAAAAACAGAAGAGAAAGTGGTATTTAAAATAGAAGAGATACCAGAGATAAAATTAATAAAAAGAGCGGAAGAGCCGAAATTAGAAGAGCCAATAGTATTTAAAACAGAAGAGTTACCAGAGATAAAATTAATCAAGAGGGCGGCAGCAAAAACTGAAGAGACAGCAGAAGTAAAAACTGAAGAAATACATGAAGAAGACAGAGAGCCAATGCAGCTGGAACTTTTAGTTCTGACTAATCCTATCAGAAAAGTCAAAAAAACAAAGACAAATGTAGTAAAAAGTGTATGCCAAGAACTTCATATTACACAAAAACACCTTGCGGAAATTTTAGAAGTCCCTGAAGGAACGGTAAGTAGCTGGGCTGTTAAAAATGAGATACCAAGACTTGGGAAAAAAGCTATTGAGTTTTATGCATTAAGTACAAAAAACCAAAAAATTGTTGATAGCTACAGAAGCTTTGTGCACCTTTTAGATGTTTCTTGATAGTTTTTGACAACAAAAGAATCGTAGAATTTAGGTAGTGTAAAAATAAATGTGTAAATCTCAAGAAGGTGCGGGTTTACACAATTTATTTTACAGGCTCTAAATTTATTATTTTATCTTGCATATGCAGTATTCTTATGGTGGTTGCTTTTATCAAAAGCAAGCTGTTCCAAAATACTCTTTTTATTCATTTTTCTTGCAAAATCAGTAGCGCTGAAACCTTTAATATCAACTGCATCCTTGTTAGCACCCTCCTCTAACAATATTTTTACAATTTCAACTCTTCCATAACAAGATGCCGCCATTAGAGGAGTAAACCGACTTCTTCGATTTGTTTTATTAACATCAGCCCCATGCTTTATCAAATATTTTACTAACTCTATATTGTCATAGGTAATTGCCATGTCAAAAATACTAACACCTTCATTATCAAAATCAAATATGTCAGCACCATTATCAATAAGGAGCATCAACAAATCCATCTCACACTTACTTCTGATTGCAAATGCTAAAACTGACTCTCCAGCTTCATTTGCCTCGTTCAAGTCTGCACCTTCTTTAATATATTTTTTTACATTTAGATAATCACTATTTTTTAAAATCTCCAACCACTTATTCATTAAATCCCTTTATTAATTACCCTAAGTGTATATAAAAAGTAATTAGTATTTTTTAAGTATAATGCCACAAATAAATCATTTAAGCGAGAATTCATGGAAATTATTCAAACAACTGACGCTTTTAAGGCGTTAATTGAAGAAATTAAATCAACAACGGCAGGATACAAAGATCCATTAGCTTTTGGAATATGTAGAGTAGATTTGGGGCAATTAAATGTTGATAAATCTCTTCAAGCAACCTACCCTGTTATTAACTGGAATGAAAACTTCGGAAGTGCTGCAATTTTTGTTAAAGCTTTGGCAGAACAAGGAGTTATTGTTGATTTTGCACAAAATGAAGTTGTCTACAACATTAATTTAGATTTTTTAAGAAGTGCTTTGGCTGCTTTTACTCCCTACTCAGATGAAGCGTATGGCGATGCACATAAAAACATTCAAGTTGTCTCGGCACTTTATAATCAAATGATTAGCAGTGGAAGTTTAGAAGGAGAATTCAAAGTAACATTTATTTACAATGATGCTCCTCTAAAAAGCGTAGAGGCAACTTATTTAAAATTATATGCCCTATCTCAGGCAAAAGTACAAATTAGAGGCATTAATTTAAACGGTGCCTTTGGTGCTTTACCTAATGTTGCTTGGTCAAATGGACAACCGATAGAACTTGATTATCTTCGTGAATTTGAAATCGAATTAAAACTTTCTAATGAATATCCACATATCGATTTTGTAGATAAGTTTCCAAGGTTTTTACAACATATAATTCCAGCAGACAATACAAGAATACTTGACACTTCTAAAGTAAGATTTGGCGCACAACTAGCAGCTGGAACTACGGTAATGCCGGGAGCTTCCTATATCAATTTCAATGCAGGAACAACAGGACCAGTTATGGTTGAGGGAAGAATCTCTAGCTCTGCTATTGTTGGAGCAGGAAGTGATATTGGCGGCGGTGCTTCTATTTTAGGAGTACTGAGCGGAACAGATGGAAATCCTATTTCCATCGGACAGAACACTCTTTTGGGTGCAAACTCTACTTGTGGAATTCCAATGGGTGATGGTTGTATTTTAGATGGCGGATTAGCAATATTTGCTGGTACAAAAGTATTTATAGATGCAAAAGAACTCTCAAAAATAAAAGAAGTAAACCAAAATTGTGAACTAACTGGTGAACTGTTTAAAGGCAAAGATTTGGCTGGATTTAACGGTCTTCACTTTAGACAAAACTCACAAACTGGCCAAATTACTGCTTCTCGCTCAACTAGAGAAATTAAACTAAACGCTGATCTTCACTAACCCTCTAACATAATGGCGTGTGGAAGTTTATTTCCACATGCCATCAATAATTTAAATATAACTTGTTACTCTAAAATCATAAAGATGCTTTTATAAATTTCATAATACAATGACAGCAATTACAATAAAAGGGGTCGTTATGAACATTTCAGGCAACACTTCTTCGATTCAGTCACATCAAACAATGATAAATGTAGGCGCAGATAATATTGCAAATGTAAATAGTGACGGTTTTATTCCGTTAAGCACGAGGATGTCCAGTAATAATAATTCCGTGAGTGTAAATAGTCGTATGGCTGATGATAATGGTTCATTGAAAAGCCAAACAAATTTAACTAAAGAGGTTCCAGACCAGATAATAACACAAAAAGTGACGGCTGTTAATGTAAGTGCTATTAAAACACAAAATGAAATGCTTGGCTCACTTTTAGATATAAAGGCCTAACCTCATTTTGTTATAATATTCATACTTATGATATTTTTTAGCAATTCTGCGTTTGGGTCGTAATCTTCTTGATCTTTTCCAAATCTTAACGTGCTAAAAACTGTTTTTCCAACTACAATTCTACCTTCAACACCATTTTTCATGGTTTTAATCCCCCATGTATTATGAAAAATTACGATTTCATCATTATATGTTCCAACATAAAGAACTATATGACCTTTTTTATGGAACAATGTTTGAAAGGGGGTAGCTTTTTCTTTTATAAGTGCTATTTTTTCATCATCCGTTAAATTTTTCAGACTGATTGTTTTTCCAATTCTACTCTGCTGTTCTGAATTTCTAGGTAACCATATACCAAAAGGCGCAAATAAATCACGAAGAGATGAAGAACAATCTCTCTGTTCATAGATGCCGCCCCAGCCATAATGCGACTTTGAAATTTCGCTCATAATTTTATTTAAGTTCGTTTTACTCAGGCTCAAAATATTCTTTGTTGCAATCTCTTTTAGTATTTTTGCCTGTTTATAAAGCGGTTTAAAATTTCCACATGCAACAATTACTAGCACAGTGTAATTATCTTTATCTTCATTAATCAGGGCAAAAGACATGCCTATCTTTGATTTATAAAGAAATATTCCTTCTGTGGTAAACAGAGATATACCCTCTTTTGTTATAAAAATTTGCTTTGATTTTTGCCAAATATCTGTATATTTTTTTTCTATAAATGCCAATCTATCACTCTTTATCCATCCGCTTGCAAAATTAGAAAAAACATATATCCACTCTCTGTCTTTTGAATAGTGGGATGCAAAAACAGGTTCATTTGCACCAATTGTGCTGTTCTGCAGATAATCAAAGGGGAAACCCTCTCCGGCTAAAGATGGGTCTTTTAGCAAAGGTGCTATTGTCGGAAAAGACCTTAAATCCGAGTGTTTTAATGTTACGGCTCTTTGATTAAGTGTAGCATAAGAGTCAAAATTTGAGTTTTCATACATTTTGTCAAAAAATGCTTTTTGCAGCGGCTGTAAATTTTCTCCAAAAGTTTTTATATTTGTGTAGGCATAAAACGGCCATTTTATATTTTCTATACTCTCTTTAGGTTTTTCTATATTCCACATTCTGAAGTAAGATGCGTTATAGTTCTTTTGAATATCATAAAAAGATACATTGTCGTCAATATTTTTAGTGTAAGACTCTGCATTTTGAGGAAGATTCACTAAATCAGATACTACTATTCCCTCACTTTTAGGTGTTATCTCTTTTGAAGAACAACCAAAAAATAAAAGAATTGCTAAAACTCCAAAAAAATATCTCAATTTAAAACCTTTTTAGTCAACATCACCAAATCTGCTTACTACCCTGCCTATAACTTCTATCTCATTTGGATTGAGGGTCTGTGTAGAGTAAACTTTATTGTCAGATATTATATCAATTTTTCCGTCTATCCTCTTCTGTACCCGTTTTATAAATAGTCCGGCTTCTGTTTTGATTGTAAATATACCGCCTCTTTGTAGGTCAGTTTTTGCTCTATTTATAAAAACAATATCATTATAACTGAAGGTAGGCTCCATAGAATCACCTGAAACATTAATTGCCTCTATATTTTTTAGCTCTTTTTCTCCGCCCAGCATAAAAACAAACTGCTCCGGAATTTCTAGCTCCTTTATCTCTTCATACTCATTTTCACTTCCACCACCGGCACTTGCATGAATATCATTAAAATATTTAACTATATAAAACTTATTTGTAGCCTCAATAAGACTCTCCGGTGATTGCCCATACAGCATCCAATTTATAGATATATTTCTTGTTGCGCAAAAGTCTAAAAGTTCTCCAAATGGTATCTTATTTCTTTTTTTCATTGTTGCAAAGTTCATCTGTGTTATACCCAAAATATCTGCCACATCTTTGTCAAATATCTTTCTGCCACTATACTCATTCGACACTATGCTTTTTATCTCTTCAACTATTTCTATAAAATTATTCACAACAATACCTCCATTGCATTTTGTAAGATTATAATGATATTTACTTTTTATGTCAATATTTTATTGACAAATTGCAATATTTTTTAAAAAGTATCACAAATTAGTATAAACTTTTCCAAATTAAATAAAGGACATGAGATGATATTGATAATTAAAAGTGCTGAGAGTCTATTGGAGAGATTTGAAAAAAGCATAGAAATTTGGGCAAAAAAACTTTTTTAAGAGTCTATTCGTCCAAATTCTCTTTAGCTTTTTTTTCTTGTTCTTCTTTTTCTCTATTTTCTGTTTTTGTTTTATGATACCCCATAAATACCCAAAATAGAAAGAGAACAAACAAAAACATCATAATATTGTCTATAATTGGGTTCATACGGTTTCCTTGAAAGTCATATAGTTTTGTCTAATTGCGTCATACAAAACAATACCCGCACTTATCGCTAAGTTAAGGCTTCTGCCCTCTTTTGTCATGGGAATAGTAATGTTTTGTTCTTTGTATCTGCGCAGTATATCTTCTGGAATTCCAGCCGTTTCACTGCCAAAAAATATATAGTCACCGCTTTTAAACTCTGCTTCAAAGTAAGGTTTATCTGTTTTAGTCGTAGCAAAGTAAGCGTTATCTATTATCTCGTTTTGTTCAAAAAATTCCTCTATGCTCTCCCAAACTTTTAAATCCAGTTTGTGCCAATAGTCAAGCCCCGCACGTCTTACGGCTTTTTCATCTATGTCAAAACCTATCGGCTTGATAAGATGAAGAGCGGCTCCCGCATTTACGCAAAGTCTTCCAATTGCACCTGTATTGTTTGGAATTTGAGGATTTACTAAAACTATGTTAAACAAATAAACTCCTAAAATATAACGGTTTTATTTGCATAGACAAAAATTCTATCTTCGAGTGCCAGCTTTAGTGCTCGAGAAAGTACAATTTTTTCTACATCTTTGCCCTTTCTCTGCATATCTCTCCATCCATAGGCATGGTCAACATGTATAACCTCTTGAGCAATGATTGGACCCTCATCAAGATTATTGTTTACAAAGTGTGCAGTGGCACCTATAATTTTAACGCCCCTGTCATACGCCTGTTTGTAAGGATTTGCACCGATAAAAGCAGGTAAAAACGAGTGATGAATATTTATGATTTTATCTTCATAAGTCTCTACAAATCTAGGAGTCAGAATTCTCATATATTTAGCCAAAACTATATAATTTACATCTTTAAAACCATTAATGCACTCAATAATTTTATTTTCATGCGTTGAACGGTCTAAGCCCTCATGAGAAATAGTGATGAATGGAATATCAAACTTCTTCACCAAAGATTCCAAATCACTGTAATTAGAGACTACAGCCAATATATTTGCTTCCAATTCACCGGCTTCATGGCGGATTAAAATATCTCCAAGAGCATGCATCTCTTTTGTTGCCATAATAATAATATTTTTCTTTTTAGGTTCTATAACTTCTATGCCTGTATTACTCGGTAAAATATCAGTCAGAGATTTTTTCAACTCCTCTAAATTAACATCTCCATCCACAACACTTCTCATAAAAAATTTATTATTCTCTTGGTCAACAAATTCACTGTTTGACATGATATTTAAGTCATAGCTATAAAAAACACCGGAGACTTTATTCACTAATCCTTTTTCATCATAGGCATCTATCAGCACTCTATATTGACTCATTACTTTGTCCTCTTTTTAAATTCTCTACTCTATTATCTATTGTTGCCAAAACATATTCTAAGAAGTTGAGTGTCATATCCACTTTGGCTTCTATATTTGTATTGTTAGGTGCTTGAAACCCTTCAAATAGCACAAGAAGTCTCTCTCTTATAGAGTTGAGATACATAAGCTCGCTCTCAGGCGTTGAGCCTCTAGTCTCTGCTTGAACTTCTATCTCTATTTCTGTCTCTTGTTTTATGATTGCATTTATATTATTTAGATTAGGTCTCACCATCTCTTTTATATCATATTCAGAAATTTCAAGAGCTTTTCTGGCAACTTCGTTATCTTCCATCTCTGCAAGGGTTGAGAGTATTACATCTTTTAATTCCATGACTTTAATAACCACCTTTCAAACTCGTTAAATTCAACATCGGTATCCATTTTTAGGAAGAAGGCTTTCATTTGAGTATTTACATTTAAGAATTTTTTTCTCATGCCGGAGAGTCTTCGTATTGCAATTTTTGCATCACTATTTGAGGGGTCTTTTTTTAAAACCTCTTTGTAGATGTCCAAGGCCTCCTCTTTGAGTCCTTGCAGTTCATAGATATTTGCTAGGGTTAGTGTTTGCATTTTGCAACATAATTAGCGATAATAGAACCCATTTCGCTTGTTGAACAGACCTCTTTAGCATCAAACTGTGCCAAATCTCTTGTTCTATACCCTTCACTTAATGCTCTTTTAATAGCTTCATCAATTTTGTCTGCAGCAGAGATTTCACCGAGTGCATATCTAAGCATCATGGAAGCCGATGCTATTGTAGCAATCGGGTTCGCTATGCCTTGTCCGGCGATATCTGGAGCTGAACCGTGAATAGGCTCATAAACACCTATTTTAGCTCCAACTGAAGCCGATGGAAGCAGACCGATTGAGCCTGATAACATGCTTGCTTCATCACTCAAGATATCTCCAAAAATATTTCCTGTGAGAATGACATCAAACTGTTTAGGATCGCGGATGAGTTGCATTGCAGCGTTATCTACATACATGTGAGAGAGTTCAACCTCTGGGTACTCTTTTGCCACCTCTGTTACAACATCTCTCCAAAGTTGAGAAACATCTAAAACATTCGCTTTGTCAACTGAACAAACTCTTTTGCCTCTTGTCATCGCTATTTTAAAGGCTTGGTGCGCAATTCTTTCAATCTCTGGACGAGTATAAACCATTGTATTCCAGCCTCTATTTTCATCACGGCCTTTAGGCTCACCAAAATAGATTCCGCCGATAAGCTCGCGGACAACCATCAAATCAACACCGCGGACAATCTCCGGTTTAAGTGATGAAGCATTTACAAGCTCATCATAAACAACAGCTGGACGAAGATTTGCATAAACACCAAGCTCTTTTCTAAATCTCAAAAGTCCACTTTCTGGTCGTTTTTCACGAGGCAGATTGTCCCATTGTGTTCCACCGATAGCACCAAAAAGAACCGCATCACTGTTTAATGAAATATTTATAGTTTCTTGAGGAAGCGGATCTCCTGTAATATCATATGCAGATCCACCCATCAAAGCCTCTTCATAAGAGAAATCAAAATCGTAACATGACGCTACAGAATCTAAAACTTTAACAGCTTCATCTATAATTTCTGGACCAATTCCATCACCTTTAATCAGTGCAATTTTATATGTTTTCATTATTTAGTCTCCAAAAGTAATTATTTTTTATTTATTTCATTTTGTGCGAAGTTCATAAGCCCGCCAGCGTCTATGAGCTCTTGCATAAACTCTGGAATCGGAGTAAAGTTGTAAGTTTTACCTGTACTTTTATTTGTGATAGTTCCAGCATTCATATTTACACCCACTTCATCACCCTCTTTTATCTCACTGCTCTCTTTAAGTTCAAAGATTGGAAGTCCCATATTGAAAGCATTTCTGTAAAAAATTCTAGCAAAAGTCGGAGCGATAACTGCTGCGACACCAGCAGCTTTAAGTGCGATAGGCGCATGTTCGCGAGAACTTCCACAACCAAAATTTTCACCGGCGACTATAATATCACCTCTACTCATTTTACTTACAAAGTCAGGGTCGGCATCTTCCATAACATGTTTAGCCAATTCCTCCGGTACAGACGTGTTCAAATAGCGTGCTGCTATAATCAAATCTGTATCAATATCTTTTCCAAATGTCCAAACTTTTCCATCAATATTTGCTTTTTGCATATAAAAATCCTAAGTGCTTTTTCTAAATTAAGTTTGCGATTGTATCTAAATTGAGATTGTATTTTTATAAAACGGCTATCGGCGTTTGAAAAAACTATGAGAGAGAGCGTAATACCAAGCTTGCATTACGCTGTTTTTAAGATTTTATTATCGTTTTAAACTATTCGTAGTTTGTAACATTTCATCACTTGTTGTGATTACTTTTGAGTTAGAATCATATGCTCTTTGACCCGTAATCAGATCTGTTAGCTCTACAACCAGTTCAACATTACTAAGCTCAACAAAGCCCTGTTTTAACACCCCTAATCCATTGAGACCTGGTGTTCCTTCTACTGGTTGACCGGAGCTATCTGTTGGTAAATATAAGTTATCCCCCATAGCATGAAGACCGGCTGGATTAATAAAGCTTGTTGTAGTTATTTGTCCTATCTGTGTTGCCCCGGTTTGACCTGGTTGTACAACAGAAACTGTGCCATCCATACCGATACTTATGCTCGTAGCATCAGGAGGAACAACAACTTCTGGAGTAAGGGTATATCCATCACTATTTACAACCGTTCCATTACTGTCAACTTTAAATGCACCGTTTCTTGAGAAAACTTCAGTTCCATCAGGAAGTGCCATCTTAAAAAAACCTCCGCCAGTTATAGCTAAGTCGAGCTGATTATCAGTCTGCTTTAAACTTCCCTCTGAAAAAATCTTATTTATCGCCGTCGGTCTAACACCAAGACCGACTTCTATCCCTGTCGGGCTTTTAGTTGCATCACTTGTTGATGTTCCTGCATAGTCCATTACATGGTACATAAGATCTGCAAATTCGGCACGAGATTTTTTGAAACCTATAGTGTTAACGTTGGCAATATTATTGGCTGTTGTATCTATTTGTGTTTGCATCCCTAACATTCCTGTTGAGGCAGTATAAAGTGATTGCATCATAATTTAGTCCTTAATTAAGATTTTCTAGCAATTTTTGTAATTGCTTCAGTATTCATATCATCCATTTGAGCACTCATGGCTTTTTGGTACATTCCAACTAAACGATTTGTTTCTATCATCTGAGTCATCATTTTTACGGCATTCACATTGCTTTTTTCTATAAAACCTTGTGTAACTGCGCCGCTGTTTTCTAAACCAACAAACTCTGCACTGTCTTCATATGCAAAAAGATTATCACCCTCTTTTTTTAGTAGTGATTTGTTGTCCGGCTGCACAATCATGAGTTTAGCAGTGGGTGTAAAGGTTAGAGCATTTGAAGTATTTGTACTAATCTGACCATCTTTATCTACGTTAACGGTGCTATTTTGCGTATCTAATGTAATACTATTTCCACCCTGATAATAATCAGACGGTAAAACTTCATAGCCCTGCTTTGTTACAAGCTTACCTTCGTCGTTCATTGAGAATGAACCATCTCTTGTAAGTCTCACGCCTTGCGGGGTTTTTACAGCAAAAAATACACCCTCTTTTGAAAGAGCAAAATCAAGAGTATTGTCCGTTTTTTGCATAGAACCAACAGAAAAATCGGTATAAGAATCAACTATCTGAGGAGATTTCGTCATAGCTCTATTGAGAAATTGCGCTCCCTCTTTTGTCTGATTTGCAATAGGCAGCTCATCTCTTGCTTCTTTATAGAGACGCATAAAATCACCTACTACTAAATTATCTTCTTTAAATCCTGCTGTATTTACATTAGCAAGATTACTTGAGATAGTATCTAAACGATTAAACTGAGCGACCATACCGGCAGCTGAAGCATAATAACCTGTTTGCATACAAGCCCTTTTTACAAATATTTTCATGTAACCAGCAAATGTTGTTCCAAGTTCAGAATACAAAAAAACAATTTTTTTTCTAATAAAAGCCACTTCTAAGAAAAATTGGGTATAATCCACTCTTTTAAAATTCTTAAACGACGGAGCTTGCCTAAAAATGAGTGCAAAAGTAACAGTAAAAGATCTCAACAAAGCCATAGAAACACTCTTTGCAAATGTAAAAGCGAAAGATTGTTTAACTTACGAATCATTAATAGACCTTTTTGATAAACAGCCCACAGCGGCACAAGCGAAAAACATTTTTAAACTTGCTCAAAAAAATAAAACTTGTCTTTACACCTCTTCAGAGCATGCAAAAAAACTCAATGATAAAGAAGCAGATGCAAGAAAAGATGCCCAAAGAAAGATGCTTCAAAATAATGACACAGATAAATTTGATATTCTTAAAGAGCATGAACTGCTTGAATGGTCTCGCTCCGATTCACCTGTTCGTATGTATCTCCGTGAAATGGGGCAGATTCCTCTTTTAACAAAAGATGAAGAGATAGAGATATCTAAAAAGATAGAAGGTGGAGAAAGTATTATTATCGATGCTATCTGTTCTGTTCCATACCTTATAGAGTTTATTTTAGACTATAAAGAGCCTTTAATTAATCGCGAAAGAAGAGTTAAAGAACTTTTTAAAAGCTTTGAAGATGAAAAAGACGATGCTGAAGAGAAAGATGATGATAGCGATGAAGAGGCGGAAGAGCGTCCTCCGGTAGAAGATAAAAGCAGAGTTGAAAAAGTAACTACAAGCTTTAAAGCACTCGAAAAAGCTAAGAAAGAGTGGATTAAACTTGAAGAGAAAGCTCCAGAATATTTAGAAGTTGAACTTACAGAAGATATTGTAAACTACTTTTTAAATGTTACTTTTAAAAAATCTATTCTTAAAGAAAAACTCCTAGATTTAGGACCTACATCAAAACTTATTAATGAGCTTGTTCGCGCTATGGAGACAGCTCTGAGAACGGATGAGGGTTATGATAAAGAGCTAAGAAGATTGGAGTATAAACTTCCACTTTTTAATACTACACTCAAAGCAAATCATAAAATTTTAGTAGAAAAGATTTGTGATTTAAACAAAGAAGATATTGCAAGCATGGTGCCTGAGGCTACAATGGTAAGTACCTATATGGAGATTAAAAAGCTTGTTCAAACGAAAGAGGCTTCAAAAAACAGTTTTGACATGGAACCTGAAAAACTTGCAGATATTTTAGAGCAGATTAAAAGAGGTAAAAATATCTCTGAAATCTCTAAAACAAAAATGGCAAAGTCGAATCTTAGACTTGTTGTTTCAATCGCAAAAAGATATACAAACCGCGGATTGCCTTTCTTAGATTTAATTCAAGAGGGAAATATCGGTCTCATGAAAGCGGTTGATAAGTTTGAGTACCAAAAAGGGTATAAATTTTCTACTTATGCTACATGGTGGATTCGTCAGGCAATTTCTCGTGCTATTGCAGACCAAGCGAGAACAATCCGTATTCCGATTCACATGATAGAGACTATTAACCGCATTAATAAAATCATGCGTAAACACCTTCAAGAGCATGGCAAAGAGCCGGATGTTGAAACAATCGCAGAGGAAGTTGGCTTATCTGTTGAAAAAGTTAAAAATGTTATCAAAATCACAAAAGAGCCAATTTCTCTTGAAGCACCTATCGGGAGCGAAGAGGATGGAAGATTTGGTGACTTTATCGAGGATAAGTCATCTCTTTCACCATCAGATGCCGTACTCAAAGATGATTTAAGAGTACAAATTGAGCATGTTTTAGAGCAATTAAACGAGAGAGAAAGAGCCGTTATCAAACTTCGTTTTGGAATTATGGATGACGAGTCTGACAGAACACTGGAAGAAATCGGAAAAGAGTTAAACGTAACAAGGGAAAGAGTTCGTCAAATCGAATCAAGCGCTATTAAAAAGCTTAAACACCCTAAAGTTGGACGAAAACTTAAGAACTATATAGAAGAATAAGTAGAAAAACCGTATGACTTTTGAACAACAGTGGCTAGAGTATGATTATAATCCCTTTATACTCTTTAGCTCAAATGCAAAGATTATCTCGCTCAATACAGAGGCTCAATTCTTACTTGGAAGTGTTTCAAACTCTGAACTATTTGAACTTGCCACAACTTATTCAAGCGTAACCTTTGGTTTTAAAACTACATTCTTAGAACTTGAATTTGGAAGATATAAATTTTTTGGTATCACAGTTGGATATGAGGATGATGAGCAGATAGGCATTAAACTCTATCAAGCACCTGCATTCAAGCTTAAAAATCCAAAACCCTCAGGTGAGCTTACAAATATCTACACACTTGTTGATTTATGTATATCTACAAACTCCATAGGCTCAAAAATAAAGTTTGGCAAAGAATTTGACCCGACTATTCCAGAAATAGTAATAAACTCCAATAGTTTCATAAAAATATTAAGTAAAATTTATCTATGCTTTAAAGAAAGCAGTGAGATAAATACTAAAATATACTACAGAATAGGTGAACATATAAAATTTGAAGAAAAAAAATACAGCATATTTTCTATTGAAGTAAGTGGTGCTGTTTTAGATGAAAAAAGAGCCAATGAGTTACAAGCTTTGGTCTCTAACAGCAACTTTTATATAGATATACAGAGCAAAATAACAATAAATATTCCAATGATTTTTGCTTAAGAGATTCTCTTTAAGCAAAAATCTCTTTAGAACTTAAATATCCTACAACTATTCCAACTAATAACGATGGAAGATAGACAAATATATTTAAAAGCTCATTGTTTTTGAGTGCAATAAATCCTAAAACCAAGAAAAGATATGGAACAAGTCTAAAGAGTGAAAAACCTGCCTTTGAGCCATTTTTCATATCTTTAAGATTCACTATTTTTATCTTTTTTTTCTCTTCTTGAACTATAGCTTTTAGGTCAAGCTCCTCTGGAGGTGCTTCATTTATCGGCTCATCGTCATAGAGTCCATGCGGGTCTTCTAGCTCATCCAGAAAATCTCTCTCTTTTTTTATAACATCTGCTTCAACTTGTGTATTTACCATTTTTTTATAAGCAAAGGATGCGCCTAAAATAATAAAAAGGCTGCTTAAATAAGCAATTTGCAAGTTTATGTAAAAAGTAAAAGAGATAAAATAGGAGAGTAGAACAAAAAACTCACTCAGAGCTATCAACTTAATAGCTCTTTTCACCATAGTCCTCATCGTCCGCATCTTCTTCAAGCTGTTTTTTAATTGCATAGCGCGGCTCTTTCGCCAATTCTTCATACTCTTTATACTGTTTTGAATAGGCTTTATAGACATTTAAGATAGCTGCTGCAATTCCAACTCCGACACCGACCCAAAAGAGCCAACCGATGTCCGTCCATCTGCGAAGCATATAACCGATTCCAACGCCCATAAGAACTGCAACAACCATAGAGATACCCAAAGAAAGGCTGTCTGCTGCCTCAATTATGGGCTTTATTCTTGGAGTATGCTCTTCTTGTTTATCTTCAGCCATTACTGATTTCCTTAAATACTTTTGCACTCGCCTTGATTGTCTTTTCTATCATCTCATCCGTAATTGCAGTTGAAATAAAACCTGTTTCATAGAGTGAGCATGCAAAATAAAAGCCTTCTTGCAACATGCCGGAGTGAAATTTAGCAAAAAGTTCAGCATCAGAGTTGCATGCGTCAGCAAAGTTTTTAACAGGCTTTTCATTAAAGAAAAAACCGAACATGCTTCCTCTTACATCTATCTGCATTGTGATTCCACATGCCGATGCCGCTTCTTGCATTCCCTCAACCAATCTTTTTGCACGCTCTTCCAAGACAGATATAACTCTCGCATTTTGCTTTAATTTTGTAAGTGCTGCAAATCCTGCTGCCATAGCAACAGGATTTCCGCTGAGCGTTCCTGCCTGATAAACCGGACCCTCAGGAGAGAGTTTTGACATTATCTCTGCACGCGCTCCAAAAGCACCAACGGGCATACCGCCGCCGATTACTTTTCCAAGTGTTACAATATCCGGTTTTACACCCGTAATTGATTCCGCACCATTTATGCTCGCTCGAAAGCCGCTCATAACTTCATCAAAAATAAGCAGAGTTCCATTTGCATCACAAAGCTCTCTTAACGCATGCAAGAACTCTTTATCTGCAGGAACAAGACCCATGTTTCCTGCAATTGGCTCGATGATGACACATGCAATTTCCTTGGAATCATTAAAGCACTTCTTTACGCTCTCAATATTGTTATATTCAGCCAAAAGCGTATGTTTTGTAAAATCAGCCGGAACTCCCGGACTGCTCGGGTTTCCAAAAGTTGCCGCTCCGCTTCCCGCTTGAACCAAAAGCGAATCACTATGCCCATGGTAACAACCCGTAAATTTAACTATATCATCACGACCTGTGAAGCCGCGTGCAAGTCTGATTGCACTCATAACAGCTTCAGTTCCGCTACTTACAAATCTCACTTTATCCATAGAGTCAAAGAAGGAGATAACAAGTTTTGCAAGTTCCGTCTCCGCCAATGTCGGAGCACCAAAACTTAGGCCATGTTTTACAGCTTCTATTACTGCACGCTCTATAGTTTCATCTCTGTGACCAAAAAGAAGCGGTCCCCAACTTTGAACAAAGTCAATATACTTGTTGCCATCAATATCTGTTAAATAAGCACCCTCACCTTCAGTTATAAAGAGAGGAGTTCCTCCAACACTTTTAAATGCTCTCACCGGAGAGTTTACTCCGCCCGGAATTAAACTTTGTGCTTCTTCAAAAGCTTTTATTGATGCGTCTATACTCATTTTATGACCTTGTGATTTTTGCGTTATTATAGCAAAGTTGCATTAATATTCATTTGCTATAATTGCGAAAAAATTTTAGATAAAACGGAAAAACAGTGTACAGATCCTCTTTTGCTTTCTTTGTTGCTCTCTTATTGCATTTTGTACTTTTTCTACTATTTTGGATTCTATTGACTTTTATGCCTGAGCTAAAAAAACCAGATGAACCAAAAGAGGAGAAGATAAAAATTTCCCTCAAAGAGATGCCTAAAAAAGAGAAAAAACTCGATGTGCCCTTAGAACAACCCATGCCCGTTGCCGCGTCCATTGCTCCGCCGATGCCAAAGGGATCTCAACTCAAAGAGATTGTACATGAAGAGCCTCTGAAATATGTGCCAAAAAAACAGCCAACAGAGCCAAAGTTAAATCCTAAGCCTGAAGTTCCTAAAGAGGTTCTAAAACCACAGCCAAAGATAGAGCCTCTGCCACCGCAACTGCCTTTTATCCCTCTCAAAGAAGAGAAAAAAGAGCCTATCAAAGAGGACCCTCTTGCATGGATGAAAGAGGATAAATCAGCAGAAGAGGCGAAAAAAGAGATAAGAAAAACAGCCAGTGGGAGCAGTTTAACACAAAATATAAAAGAGCTCTATGGAGATGAGTTTGGCAAACTGACTCCGGGACAGCAGAGCTATATTATTGACAATCAAGAGATTATGAGACGAATTACACAAGAGACTCTTACCCGTGTTGCCGGTGTCAATTTATCAAGAAACTTAAATGTAAACAGTACGAATGTAATAGAGTTTTATCTTCATCCAAACGGGGACATGACCGACTTTAAATTCTTGAAAAAGAGCGGCTACTACGAGCTTGACGATACAACGAAAGAGACCATAGAGTACTCATACAGCAAATATCCGAGACCTACAGAGAAGATATTAATAAGGTACAATGTTTTTTATAATTTAGCTACCCGCTAATTTTTACTGTAATTTGTTTATTCTTCTAAAGTATTTAAAATATCATCAAATTGAGTAGTAATATCATCAATATACTCCTGTTCAACCGTGCAAGTTATGATTGATTTTTTCAAAAGTTCACTCTTTTGAATATCCTCATTTATATAATCAAGAGCATTTTCACTTAGAATCATAAAATCATCACCCTCCACTCTAAACACAATAGTGTTACTATACAAACTGTCTATAAATTTTGAAAATTTAATTAAAAACTCATCGCCTTTTGCCCAAGAAAACTTTTTGTTAAAATCTGAAAAGTTGTGTAATTGTATTTTATACATATATGCCGACTTTGAAGTCATATGATATCTCAAAATAAGAGACAGATATTCTAAAACAAATAGGTTGGTAAGTCTGTCTCTATAGAAGTAAGAAAACCTTTGCTCTTCTATCGTTGTTCTAGGCAGTTGAGAGATATTAGCATTGATTTCTACCTCTTTTAAAGCAACAATTGCTGCTTTTACCACCTCTGGATGAAAATGCACAGAACTCAATTCTTCTAACTCTTTCAGGGCAACAGATATTGATTTTTTAGGCTTGTATACCCTATTTGTCGTCATAGCATCAAAAGCATCGGCAACCATTATGATTCTACTGAGCGGTTTTATCTCGTTCGCTTTTAGCCCTCTTGGATAACCGCTGCCATCATACTTCTCATGATGCTCCCTCATGATATCAGCCATTGCTTTATACTGATCTATTTTTGAAAGCATCTCATAACCAGACCGTAGATGCTCTTGTATCAGCTCATATTCTGTTCCATTCAATCTGTTTGGTTTTAGTAAAATGCTGTCTGGTGTTGAGATTTTGCCTATGTCATGCAACCAAGCTGCATTTCTTAGGACTTCTATATCAGTATCGCTATAACCCATCTCCTTGGCAATTAAAACACAATAGTGAGCTACTCTTTTTGTGTGACCAGCCGTATAAGAGTCACGAGACTCTATCATGTCAATCATAGAATGGATTATCTGCTCTTGATTTTTAAATTTTTCCTCTTCTAGTAAAATTATTTTTTGCTGGTGCATCTTATTTCTGAATACAACTACAGCACCGACTATTTTATAATCCTCAAGAAGTGGTGTTGCGAGCAAAGATACAGGCAAAAATGTACCATCTTTTTTGACCAGATATTCATTCTCGTTTATATATTTATCACCATTAAGTATTGTCTGATGTATGCGGCACTGTTTAGATACGATTGGTTTATTATTGATATCTTTATAGTGAATATAGTCATAGATATTTTTGTTTATCAGCTCTTCATATTCAAATCCCAACATTTTAAGCGCTTCATTATTGATAAATGTAGTTTTATTATCTACCCCTAATGTGTAGATTCCCTCACCTATGCTTTGGGCTATATCATAAAATCTCTTTTCACTCTGAACCAATCTGTTTTTTTGATCAAAAATTTTAAGATAGAGTGTGATTTTATTTATAAGCTGGTTATCATCTATTGGTTTTGTTATATAGTCTACTGCACCAATTTCAAAACCCTCTTTGATAAACTCTTCACTTTTAAATACAGCCGTTACGAAAATAATCGGTATATCTTTTGTCTTTTTGTTTGATTTTATCATTTTGGCTAACTCAAAACCATTTATCTCAGGCATTTGAACATCCAGCAGAATCAAATCAATTTTTTCAGTTAAAAGTACATTTAAAGCCTCTTTTGCCGTTAAAACTTCTATGCTTTTTATATTCTTTTGAGTATGAAGCAGGACACTCAGAGTAAATAAATTATTTTGATTGTCATCTACGGATAAAATATTGTAGGTGTGTGCTACTTGCTCGGACATACTCTGTTTCTTCCACCTGATTTTGCCTCATAGAGAGATTCATCTGCTCTCTTAATTATCCTATTTAAAGTATCTTTTTCTCTAAATTCCGTAATGCCAAAACTGCATGTGATGTTTGTAACAATGCTAAACTTTTTACACTCAATATTTTTTCTTAAACTCTCAGCTATTTCAAAACCTTTTTTCATGTCCGTATCAAGGACTATAACAAACTCTTCTCCACCCCATCGTGCAAAAATATCATTGACTCGTATATGCTCTTTTGTAAGAGCTGTAATCTCTTTTAGTACACTGTCTCCAGCCAAATGTCCATAAGTATCATTTACCTTTTTGAAAAAATCTATGTCAAATATCACAAATACAAAAGACTTCTTTTGCACCCTTGCTTCGTAAATTTTCTTCTCAATTAAACGATTGAACATATTTCTGTTATAAATTTGTGTGAGGCTGTCAAAATTGGCATCATGTTCATACTCAAGTGAACGAATAGAAATAGTCGTAACATCCGTCATAGTTACTATATAGTAATCATGAAAAATTGCAACTTTGAGAGTGAAAATATACTCCTGAGAATCTCTAATAATTTTAACAAGAACATCGCCCTCCTTGAGTCTTTCTAGAACCTCAAAAATCCAAGAAAGAGATTTTTCAACCAAATTTAGATGAAAATAAGGCTCCTCTTTTATAAATAAGTCAGCGATACAGCCCATATCTTTTTGAAAATCATATAAGGTAGTAAAAGAGAAAAAATGGAGCAGAGCTTTGTTTGCATGTAAAATTTGATTTGCATCGGCTACAATTATAAAGTTATCCTGTAAATCTAATACGCTTTGAGTAAACTCTTTCTCTTTTGTTATTAACCTCTTCTTATCAGCAAGTTTTAAATGAAAAGCGACACGATTCAGAAGTTCTACACTGTTGAATGGCTTATTTACATAATCTGAACCACCCACTTTGTAGCACTTCTCAATCGTTGCGTCATCTTTGTTTGCAGTTATAAATATAATAGGTATATCTTTTGTTTTTTTATTTGATTTTATTATCTTGGCACAAGCAAAGCCGTCAACATCCGGCATCATCACATCAAGAAGGATTAAATCAATTTTTTGTTTCAATAGAACATCTAAACCGGCATGTGCGGATTTGGCAACAACAACATCATATAATGCTTCTTCACTCTCTTTAAGAACACTTTCTAGCACAAATAGGTTTGTTGCCATGTCATCTATACATAAAATATTTTTCATTAAGCCACTTTCTTATAAATTTTACTTTCATCACTGCACTTCTTAAACTTATCTTTAAATGCAGAGTGAAGGGTTTCACTCTGACCTAAAATTAAATATCCGCCAAACTTTAGCGATTCATGAAATAGATTAAATACTCTTTTTTGCAAATTGTCGTCGAAATATATAATCACATTGCTACATATTATAATATCAAATTCATTAAAAGAGCTGTCTGTCGCCAAATTATGCTGAAAAAATAGTGTTTTTTCTCTAATTTTCTGATCAATGGTTATATAATTTTCATTTTTTGTAATGTATTTTTCTAATCTGTCATCTAAACCAATCTGCTCAAAGTTACTAAGAGCAAGTTCATAAGAGCTATTGGAATAGATTCCGTTCTTTGCTTCTTCCAAAACTACACTGTTAAAATCAGTTGCGTATATAATGGTTTTTTGAAGCATTTCTAAGCTTTGCAGCAAAATAGCCAGAGAGTAAACCTCTTCTCCGCTACTGCACCCCGCACTCCACACTTTTATGTTATGGGCTTTTTTATAGCGCTTTTTTAAAAGTCTAATTATATGACTAAAGGAGCTTGGCTTTCTAAAAAATTCTGTTACATTTATGGAGAGTTCTAAAAAGAAAACTTTGAAGGCAGTTTTGTTAAAGAGTATAAGAGCCACTGCATCTTTAACATCTTTTATCTCATGCTTAATCATAAAAAGCTTAACACGCCTTTGAATCATATCCCTCTGATAGAGCTTAAAATCATAACCGTAGCGTTCTAAAATCATCTCTAACAAATATTCTATCCACTCTTTTTTTGCGTTTTTTTGATTTACAAAATTTATATAAGCTATAATGTCTTCCTGATTGAATATATAGTCCTGAACATTTAAAGCAAGAGCATTTAAAACCATACTTTTCGCTTCACACTCACATTGGTCTTGTATGATAAGCGTCGATCTGTTTCTTTTTAAAAACTCTAATTTATCCACCCCGTCACTCGCATATCCACACTCCTGTATCACAAGAAGAGACTCTTTGTAGTATGCAGAGAATGACTCGTAACTCAGAGATATGGAAGGCTTTGCATAGTTATATTTCTCTTCATCGCTCAGAAAAAAGAGACCGGCTTTTACTTTGAGATGCTTGTTGTTGGGAGCTAAATAGATAATACCTTTTTGAATTTTTTCACCGTCTTTTGCATAGCAGACTTTATGAGTAGTATATTTTTGTAATATTTCATCAAATATACCCACCCTGTCTATTTGCACATGCTGAACAACTACAACACTCAAGTTTGTAATGTCAATATTTGAAACGATATTTACAATTTTTGGTGAAGAGTCTGCACTTCCGCCTATTAAAACCACCTCTATCAAACTCGTTTTTACAACAGAATCTTTTAAAAGAGAGATAAATGTTGTCTTAAATTCAAGTTTGGCCAAGTATCTGTTAAGTTTATTTTTATGGGTAATAATTGCAATATTTTTATTGTTTTTAAATATCTCTTTATAGAGTAAATGTACCAACTCTCTGCTGATATTATAGATACGCCCAAACTCTACTATCCATCGCGAATAATCTTTATAAAATAAATTTTGAAGCTCGTTGATGTCCTCTGCAACCAAAGGAGGATGAAGCATCACCCTGCACTCCTTAGAATCCTCAAAATATTTAAGCATCTACTTTATCCATGCCTTAACCATGGAGATGAGGGCACCATGCTCTAAAGGTTTTGGCAGATAATCACTCGCACCCGCATCAAGACAATCTTGTTTATCTTGGGGCATAGTTTTTGCGGTAATAGCGATGACAGGAATATTTTTATATTTCTCATTTGATTTGATGTTTCTTATGGCATTTAAACCATCCATGACAGGCATCATAATATCCATTAAAATAATATCTATTTTCTTCTCTTTTTCAAGAATTTCAATAGCCTCTTTTCCGTTAAAAGCACTATAAACCTCCGCATTCAAATTTTCTAAAACAGAGGTAAGAGTAAATATATTTCTACTGTCATCATCCACTATTAAAATATTTTTATTTGACAACTCATCTCCACTGAACAAGCAACTATCATCCGATACCAAAGAGATAAGCTCATGGTTACTCCCATGTATCTCCCCTTTTATTGCGTATGGAATTTTAACTTCCGAAGCCTCATGTGCCATAGGCAGTACTACAGTAAATGTTGTACCTTTACCGAATGCACTCTCAACGAAAATATGTCCATGTAAAAGTTCCACTATTGTTTTACTGATTGAGAGACCAAGCCCTGTTCCGCCAAACTCTCTGCTGATAGAACCGTCAACCTGTTTAAACGCATCAAAAATTGTATTTATTTTATCATTTTGTATGCCGATGCCTGTATCTTTGACACTAATCATAATATTTTCATCTCTTAAGCTTATATCCAAGACAACCGAACCCTCTTTTGTAAATTTAAATGCATTGGATAAAAGATTTTTAAGTACTTGAGAGAGCTTCATACTATCGGTCATAAATACACCCTTAAAGTTGTCGTTTATAATAAACTTAACTCCTTTTTCTTCGGCCAAAGTGCCAAAGAGCCCTCTCATATCTTCTATCATATCTCCAGAATAGAGCTCTGAGATAACAAGCTCCATTTTTCCGGATTCTATTTTGGTTAAATCTAAAATATCATTTATGAGAAGAAGCAAATCATTCCCTGCCTTATTGATTACAGAAACTTTTTTCACACTCTCCTCATCTAGTTTTTCATCCGTGTTCATGCTCAAAAGTTTTGAGAGAAGAATGATGGAATTGAGCGGAGTACGAAGCTCATGCGACATATTTGCCAAAAATTCACTCTTATATTTCGAAGCTTTTTCTAAATCTTTTGCTCTTTTGTCTATCTCTTGTTTTGCCAGAGCCAAAGTACTGTTTTTTTCTTGCAGCTCTCTTGACTGAAGCGTAAGCTGCTGCTGCTGCTCCTCCATCTGAACATTTGACTCTTGGAGCTCTTCACTTTGAACCTGCAGCTCTTCAAAGGCTTGTTGTGATTTTTCTAGCAGCACTTTTATCTGCGCATTTTGTGCTGTTGTATAGAGTGCGGTTGCAAAGATAGTTGCCACTTTTGCAAAGTACTCTTTATCAACCTTTGTCAACTCTCTCAAACTCATAATTTCTACCACACCAAAAAGCGCCTCTTCATAAGTAAGAGGGAAGATATATACCTCTTTTGCATTCATGAGTGTTGTAGCAGTCTCAATCTTGTAATCACTCTCTTGTATATTTTTTAAATGCATTGGGATTTTTTCTAAAGCAACTTGACCGACAACACCCTCACCCACTTTAAAGCTATGGGGTTGAATGTTGAACTCATTCATGGCAAAAGTTGCTCCAAGCTCCAAGCTGGCTTTGCTTTGCTCATAGCCATAAACAGCCCCGCTCACAGCACCCACATAACGACTTATAGTCGTAATAGCCTCTTTTGACAGCTTTGACATGTCAGCTATGTCGGTTATAGCATCATTAAACGCACTCACTCCCTCATTAAAGTAGATATCGTCTCTATTTTTCACGCTATTTACTCTTAAAATATCGGTCATAGTTACAATCGCCAATCCCAACTCATCACTCTTTGATTTCACCTGAATTGTGTGCGTAAAATCCTCTTTAGTTATAGCATTTGCCTGTCTTAATATACTTTTCAGATATTCTATCATTTCCAAAACTGCGATACCAAGCCTATCATCAGACCCTTTTAATTTGTATCTTACATCTAAATTACCATGGGCTATGGATTCGGCGATTGTTGTAATCTGCTCCAGATATTTAACCATTTCAATGAGTGCTAAACCCAACTCATCACCGCCCCCCTTTGCTACTATAGCAACATCATAATTGCCTCTTGAGAGGCTTGTGGCAAGAATAGAAATTTCCTTGAGCCTTTTTGTCATCTCAATAAGTGCGAGACCTAACTTGTCGTTTTTACCAAGAAGCAGTATATCCTTAGTAAAATCACCGTTTGCAACTGCATTCGCCTGATTTATTGTAGTCTCTATGGCATCTATAAGTATAGTTGTTGCTTTTACAATTGCACCAATCTCATCATTCGCCCTGTAATCAATAGCCTCTTTTTGTATCTCTCCACTTGAGAGGGCTTTTAATTGTAAAGTTATCTTAGCCAGAGGATTCATAAGCCTTGAGATATAGCGATTGACAAAAAGCAAACCCAAAAAAAGAGTAATTCCTAAAATTATAAAAAACATCATAACAAAGGCATCCAGCGAGGAAAGCGCTACATCTTCATCAAGTTCAGTTACAAGATAAAAAAACCTAGCTTTATTGTTTTTTTTGTCTGGGTAAATTTTATTCATTGAGAATATTTTATGATTTTTTATAAATAGTGCTTCATCTTTGTTTGCAAACTCGTCCATTACATCTTTATAATCATTTTTAAAGTTGTAAGTAGTTCCCAATTGAGAACCCCATCTTTTAGCTTCATCATCTATAAATAGATAATCTCCAAGCTCATTTAAAAGATAATATTTTGTGAACTTTTTGGTCACATCCATAGCTTTTGCGGACGCTACTACATTTAAAACATATTCGGCATTGAGGCTCACTACAAGAACCCCTTTTATTTCACCATTCTCATCTATAAAGGGAGTCGAGTATCTCAAAACAGCAATATGCGGCTCCACAACTTTTCCATATTCTGTGTTTAGATTTAACTCTGATATATATATCTCATCTTTTTTTAATTTTATAGACTCTGTAAAGTACTCTTTATTTGATTGATTTTGAAGATCTTTTTCTTTTATTTCAATAACTTTATTCTCTTTTTTATCATAATTAAGGGCTATTTTTTCGTTGCCATTTATATCAAGAAACCTGATTTTATAGTAAAGCTTTTTATTTAAGAGATAATCCTTAAGAGATAGAGTGTAGATATGGAGCCAATCATTTATCTTCTTTTCTTCATCTAAATCCTTCCAGATAAGAAGATTTTTCAGTGCGTAAAGATTAGAATTATAAATAACATCGTTAGGCACGGTTTCCAATATTCCTTTTAGCTCATTTGATAAACCTACTGTTTCACTTTTATTTATTAGCAAGGCAGAGTCTATGTAAGAGTTCTTTGCACTCTCAAAACCGTACCACCCGACAATGGCGAGAGAGGTAATAATTACAGTGATAAACAGTATAAAAATCTTATTTTTAACTGAAAAAGTCATTATTTTTCTCCTTTTTTCAAGGATTGGATCAGATTAAGTTTTCTTAGATTCCAACTCACAAGCTGATTTACCTCCGCAGCCGTTTTACCTTCATACTGTATTGCTGCAGGTGTGATTGTTTTTATCCCTAGATATGCTTTTATAGTTTGAAGTTCTGCTAATACCATTTCAGATATTTCAAATACATCTCTCTCTTTCGCCTCGGCTTTTTTAAATTGACTAAAATCTACGACAGCTATGCCGGCGAGTATCTGAAGCTGTTTTATTTTTTCAAGTAGCAATATGCTATTATTAAGTATATCTGTGGGTGTTGCACTAGGGTTCTTAATTTGAGGAATTGTGTTGTCCTCTATATTTAAGTACTGTAAAACAGATGTAATATCATCATTTATTCTAAGAGTTTCACCGTAACTAAAAGAGAGAGAAATTTGAGCCCCATTTAGCTCATCTAACAATACAGAGACATGATAAAGAGCGTTAAAAACATCTAACGGCACTTTGTCCTTGAACTCCTGTTTTTTAAAAACAGGACTAACTATATACTCTCTCATTTTGAAGATACTCAGTTCCGTCAATATCCTTTGTGTTTGCCCATATACCATATCAGGATTTAAAAACGTAACAGGTGAAATATTGACAGGTTCTATATTTTCCAAACCAAATCTACTTCTTAATATATTTATTTTTATCATTATCTCATAAGTTTTTTGCCAGACATCCCTAGGCCTGAGTTCTACTGTTACATGTGTTATTTTTTCACCATCTTTGTGGTGATGATGCACTACCTTATAATGGTCAAGTAAGAAATCCATCTCTTCTTCTATAAGCATAACCTGACCATACACCTCGCTCGACGTCATATCTTTTGCAAAAAGACTTAAACTGATTAATAGTATAGATATAAATATTTTCATGCAACTCCCTTATTTTGATGTTACTGCTTTTCTTATTAAATGATGTTACGCCTTTTGTAATTCTCGAAAAACAAAGTTTTTCGTAGCTTTAGGGAGTTGTAGGGACAATTTGTCCCTGCCACTAAAACGGACGCGTTCGTTTTAGTGCGTAACATCAGTTAATAAATGCAAAGCGCCTTTGTAAATCGGCTCGTCGATAAAACCATACTCTTCATCAACAAAACCTGTAATTCCTTTTTCTCTGTTGAGCTCAAAAAGTTTGACTATTTTTTTTGCTCGAATAATCTCCTCTTTTGTCTGTGAAAAAATCTCATTTACCAACACAACCTGTTTTGGAGAGATACATCCTTTTGCATCGTAACCCATCCGTTTTTCTAAAGATAACCACATGCCGAACTCTTCAAGGTTTTGAAACTCTTGATAGACAAAAGAGACAGCTTTGATGCCCATAGATCTGCATGTTACTAAAAAATGGGAAAGTATGTATAGCATCGTTGGATTATCTCTTTTTATAAGAGATTGAGGAAGTTTCATATCTGCAAATAAATCTAGTATTCCAAGATAAAAAGCGGCAACTCTTCTATCTACCGCCAACGACTGCAAATTCTGCCATGCCAAAGCCGTTTCTATTGAGAGATGAAGCTCAATATCGCCACTTAAATGCTCCAAAACAGATGCAACTTCATCTCTGTTTCTAATCTTTGGAACCCTCACAGCATCGGGCATAAATCGGTTTAAATAACGTATCTCTTCGTATCCACCCTCATCAAGCGCATTTACCCTCACAACAAGTTTTTTATTGCTATGAATATTTTGCGATAAGAAAATGGCACAAAGAACAAGTGCAAATGGCTTATCCTCTTGAGCGACTCCATCTTCTAGATTCAATATTATGCACTCGGCCTCAAGCGTGTCAATCTTTGAGAGGTGTTTTATATTATTGCATGAGAGCATTAAAACCGAAGAGAAACTACTGCTTTTGTTTATAATTCTATGCGTTGGAACGGCTAATTTACGAAGCGCTTCTAAATCTCTGTTTTTAAAAGCCGACTCAATACTGTTTAAATTATCTATCTGGATAATCTTCATATCTCAACATCTTCGGTGCTTCATTTTTTGGTTCTATCTTTTGAAATGTTTGATATCTAGGATCTTCCATTTTCATTTTAGGTTTCTCTTTTTTTGGTTCTGCTTTTGGTTCTACTTTTTGAACTTTCGGTTCTTCTTTTTTTGGCTCTGCTTTTTGAACTTTTGGTTCTATTTTTTGAATCTTTGGCTCTTCTACCGCGGCTTGAGGTGCTTCTTTTCTTTGTGTTTCATTTTTGGTTTTGAGAGCCTCTTTTTCAGCTTTTCTAAGCTCATCCTCATTGATATACAAGTAGAGAGCCTGAATTTCTTTTTCCGTTAAATAGTATCGAGGCATGCCATTATTTGATCTGTTGAGTGCATAATAAAATGTACTCCATTCAAGTTTATTTATAGCCGATCCGGCAAATTTTTTATTCACATTGTTATGCGTATAATTTGCAACTAATTTGCCCTCGCCTTTTTCACCATGGCAATTTTGACAACCAATACCTCTTGGGTTTTTATAGAGTTGAGAAGAGTATTCCATAATAGTTATAAAACTCGAATCAGCAACAAGTAAACATGGCAAAGTAAGATAGAGTAGATATTTCATTGTAAAGCGACCTTTTATCATTAAATGATATAATAACAAAAAAATAATTTATGGGGTATAAATGCAGCTTCTTGATGGTAAAAAACTTTCGCAGATAATACAAGAACGAGTATATAGTCAAGTAAAAGAGTTAAAAAGCAAGACAGGTTCGGTTCCTGGTTTGGCAGTTATTCTTGTAGGGCATGACCCTGCGAGCGCAGCCTATGTCAACATGAAAAAAAAGGCTTGCGATAAAGTAGGTTTTTACTCCGTTACACATGAGATGCCCGAAGATATTTCGCAAGACGCGATAGAAAACACAATCAAAATGATGAATATGAATCCAAATATAGACGGCATTCTGATTCAACTCCCTCTTCCCCCGCAAATAGATACAACAAAAATTCTTGAACTTGTGGAGCCAAGCAAAGATGTAGACGGCTTTCACCCATTCAATGTGGGAAGACTCACAACCGGACTCGATGGTTTTGTACCGTGTACCCCACTTGGCGTTATGGAACTTTTAAAAGAGTACAAGATAGATGTAAAAGGTAAAAACTGTGTGGTTGTCGGTGCTTCAAATATAGTCGGAAAACCGATGGCTGCCCTGCTGTTAAATGCAAATGCAACCGTTGAAATTTGCCATATTTTTACGAGTGATTTAAAAAAACACACTCTCAATGCTGATATTCTTTTGGTTGGCGTAGGCGTAATCAATCTTATCAAAGAGGACATGGTCAAAGATGGAGTTATTGTAATCGATATCGGCATTAACCGTGCAGAGAATGGAACATTAGTCGGTGATGTTGATTTTGAAAATGTAAGCAAAAAATGCTCTTACATTACTCCTGTTCCGGGTGGAGTCGGTCCCATGACAATCGCTATGCTTTTGAGTAACACTCTAAAAGCAGCCCAAATAAACGCAGACAAAAGAGTATAAATGAAAGAATTTTTAAAAAAATCGTATAAGTTTTCGAACTCATGGACAGGAACAATCATCATAGTTCTCTTTGTCATCTTCTTTATAGCTCAGGCTTTCAGAATTCCATCAGGTTCAATGAAAGATTCTCTTCTTATAGGTGACCACCTTTTTGCCAAGAAGTTTGCCTATGGTATTTCTATGCCGCATATCCCCTTTTTAGAACTTTCTATCATGCCATGGAGTGACAAACTTCGCCTCATTGATGGAGATACGCCAAAAAGAGGCGACATAGTTATTTTCAGATATCCGAATAATATTAAACAGCACTTTGTAAAAAGATGTGTCGCACTTCCGGATGATGAACTTTTTGTGCTCAATAAAGATTTATATGTACACCATAGAGAGGGCGATGAATGGATAAAAGAGAATTTTAAAGAGTATGAGATGGTTGTATTTGACTCAAAACTGTGGGTTAAAAATCCATATTTGAAAAAGCATCCTGGAATTCACCATGATGAAAAAATTGTAAACGATGGAAGATACCCTCAGGAACTTTTTAATTTCGCTCCTGTAAAAGTTTCTAAAGATAATTATTTTATGATGGGGGACAATCGTGACCACTCCAACGATAGCCGTTTCTGGGGTTCAGTTCCCTATGATAATATAGAGGGAACTCCATGGTTTGTTTACTTCTCAATTGATGAGAATTGGGAAATTCGATGGGACAGAGTCGGTAAAACACCGACTGATTTGGAGTCTCCTGCTATCTTAGAGAGTGCACAACAACAAAGAATAAAAGAAGACAAAGCCGACCATGGAATCTATTGATTTACTAAAAATAGGAGCAGCTGTTTTAGCCTTGGCGGTGGCTGTTATCGGACATGAGATTATGCACGGTTTCGTTGCCTACATGTACGGCGATACAACTGCCAAAAATGCAGGACGCTTATCTATCAACCCGCTCACTCATATCGATTTAGTCGGGACAATCATCGTTCCGCTTACTTTGTACTTTTTACCTATACTTCTTGGCGGAGAGAGCGGATTTTTATTTGGCTGGGCAAAACCGGTTCCTATCAACATGTCAACCGTTATAAACAGAGGTGGCTACAACGCTGCCATGCAGGTTGATTTAGCGGGAATTGTTTATAATCTTACATTAGCAGTGTTAGCCTCTGTTGCTGTTGTAGCCTTAGACAAACCAACAGGTGCCGATGACTTAATCTACATTTTCTTCTATATTTTTGTCTTTAAACTTCTCATTATAAATGTAGTTTTAGGAATATTCAATCTGCTCCCTGTTCCTCAATTTGACGGGGCTCATTTTATTATGCACCTAGCACTCAAATATAAAATCAACTCTATTGCAGAGTTTTTTTACAAAAACGAAAGATACGGCATCATCATAGTTTTAATCATACTTATGACTCCGTTAAAAGAATATCTGCTTCTTTTACCTGTACAACTTATTTTAAATTTACTCTTACCATAAAGGAAAAAAATGAAATTTTATATAGCTACCGACCATGCCGGAATTGATTTAAAAGACTTTACCGTAGAGCTGCTCAGAGAAAAAGGGCATGAGGTAATAGACCTAGGACCTTTTAATAAAGAGAGAGTTGATTATCCTGATTATGCAGTCAAAGTTTCACAAAGCGTTTTAGGCGATTCTGAGGCACAAGGGATACTTATCTGCGGCTCCGGAATCGGTATGAGCATGGCAGCAAATAGGCACTCAGGAATTCGTGCAGCACTCTGCCATGACGCCTATACAGCAACGGTTGCCCGTGCTCACAACGACGCAAATATACTCTGCTTCGGCGAAAGAATCATAGGCAAAGGTGTTGCCGAATCGATACTAGATGCTTGGATTGCAGGTAGTTTTGAAGGCGGAAGACATGTCGGCAGAGTTGAGAAGATAGAAGCTATAAAATCTTAGAACTTTAAAGGAAAAAGCATGTTTTGGGAATGGTCGCTTTTAACAATATTATCAACACTCTCTATCTATTTATTTGTTAAAATGTACTACTTTAAAAGTATTACAAACAGAGAGCAGAGAAGCAATGACCTCATGAAACTCACCCTTCAAGAGGCAGAAATACTTATCAGAAAATATCAAATCCAGCTGCAGCGAGCTTTGGGAAATGTTGATATATTAAGTGAAGAGTTAACAAAACTAAGAAATGAACTCAAAGTTTTAAAACAGAGAAACTCTAAACATAGACAAGAGACAGACCGCTTAAACGGTAAAATCAAAGCACTAGAGAGTCGTATAGACGCTCTATTATAAGGATATTTATGAAACTTAGCTCCATTGAGAGAAAAATTATAGAAAACTCCATAAGAGATATAAAAGATTTTCCAAAGCCGGGAATAGTTTTTAAAGACATCACGACTCTTTTGAATGACAAAGAAGCGTATGGCGTTTTAATGAATCATCTTTATCAAAAATATAAAGAGTACAATTTAAATTATATCGCCGGAATTGATGCAAGAGGCTTTATTTTTGGTGCTGCTCTTGCTCAAATGCTTAGCATAGGTTTTGTACCTATCAGAAAAAAGGGCAAACTCCCCTATACGACTATCAGCGAAAAATATTCTCTCGAGTATGGAATAGATGAAGTAGAAGTTCATATAGATGCTTTTAGTAAAATTCCCCATGCGAGGGTTCTTCTCATAGATGACCTCATTGCCACGGGCGGAACTGCTAATGCGGCGGCAAAACTTATAAAACAAGCCGGCGGAGAGTGTGTTGAGGCATGTTTTGTTCTAGGACTTACCTTTTTAGACGGAATTGAAAATCTAAAAAATCAAACTACTGTTTATTCTATTATCGAGGTTGCATAATGTATATACCGTCACCATCAAAATATGATCCGGATGAAAACGGGCACTTTGGCATTTTCGGGGGCAGATATGTTCCTGAAACACTTATGCCGGCACTTTTAAGACTCAGCGACGAATACAAAAAAATCCGCTTTGACAGAGAGTTCTGGAGTGAAGTTCACTACTATCTCAAAGATTATGTAGGTCGCCCTTCCCCCCTCTACTTTGCAAAAAATATCTCGGATGAAATCGGTGCTAAAGTTTACCTCAAGCGAGAAGATTTAAACCATACAGGTGCGCATAAAGTAAACAATGTTATCGCGCAGGGAATCATGGCAAAAAGACTTGGCTATAAAAAAATAATTGCCGAAACAGGTGCGGGTCAGCATGGCGTGGCAACTGCAACTATCTGTGCATTGCTGGGTTTAGAGTGTGAGATATTTATGGGTGCCAAAGATGTTGAGAGACAAGAGCTGAATGTTTTTCGTATGAAGCTTTTAGGTGCAAAAGTAAACTCCGTTACAAGCGGTTCAAAAACTCTAAAAGATGCTATGAATGATGCAATCCGCCACTGGGTTACAAATGCAAGAGACACTTTTTATATTATTGGAACGGTTGCAGGACCGCATCCCTACCCTATGATGGTGAGAGATTTTCAGGCTATTATCGGCTACGAAGCAAGAGCACAGATTTTGGAAAAAGAGAACCGATTACCGGATTATGTAATTGCATGTATCGGCGGGGGAAGCAATGCAATCGGAACCTTTCAACACTTTTTGGAAGATAAAGAGGTTCAGTGTATCGGCATAGAAGCCGGCGGACTTGGCGTAGAAACGGATAAACATGGATGCTCTCTTGAAAAAGGTCGTCCTGGTGTTTTACATGGTCAGATGAGCTACCTGTTGCAGGACGATGATGGTCAGATTTTGGAAGCGCACTCCATAAGTGCAGGACTTGACTACCCTGGAATAGGTCCAGAACACGCTTTTCACCATGATAATAAATCTGTAAGCTACGACAATGTAACAGACAAAGAGGCCTTAGATGCCTTTGTTTGGCTCTCTCGAAGAGAAGGAATTATTCCAGCATTTGAAAGTGCGCATGCCGTCGCATATCTAAAAAAAATGACAGATATAAAAGGTAAACTCATCATAGTCAATCTATCAGGTCGCGGTGACAAAGATATGATACAAGCGAAAAATTTACTCCATTTTGATGACTAATATCAATTATTAGATATACTAACAATACATAATAAAATGCTACAGGAATGTCCTATGCCAAAAACATTAAAAAACTTTATATTTTCCATAAATATCATACTTTTATCATCCCTCTTTGTATTAATATTTATCTTTACAACATATCTGCATACAACTTTGGCACAAAAAGAAGCAATCAAACATGCGAATGCTGTCTCCAGTCAAGTTTTTTCATCCATGTACCAAGTGATGAAGCGAGGCTGGAGTAAAGATGAGCTAAATGATTTTATGAATGCGCTCGAAGATAATTTTAAAAATAGCAACTACACCATAAACATCTATCGCAGTGAAGTAGTAAAAGAGCTTTTTGGGGAAGTTCATGAAAAAACAAAAGATGAAATTGTAAATAAAGTTTTTAGCAATGGAGAGAAACTGACATTGAGCGAAACCCAAGTTATTAGAAATCTTTTACCGCTCAACGCAAAGACAGAGTGTCTAGTTTGCCACACAAATGCAAAGGTCGGAGATACTCTCGGTGTTATAGATGTTGAGCAAAATTTAATAAATATAATTAAAGAAACATTTTTAGAATACATATACTTCTTTTTAATAGTTCTTCCTCTCTTTGCACTAGCAGCATTTCTTGCTTCAAGATATACAACTTCAAAAATTTCCGGTGCATTAAAACTTTTTAACCAAAAAGTTCAAAATATCAACTCGATAGAAGATTTTAAAGAGTTTGACTCAACAGAAATAGATTTAAAATTTAGTGAAATGAATGAAATTATTACAAATGTAAATGGTTTAGCAACAAAATTAAAAGCTATTGCTGTTGACAAAGACCTTTTAGAGTTTGAAGTACAGCTTTTGGATAAATTCATACTTTCCTCTGAAGTTGTAAAAGATTGGCATGACTATATTAATGAACTTCTCATTGATATAAATAAAGTCATGCCGACATATACGCTTATGACCATCTTCAGAGTGGGTAATGACCAGTTTGAAGTGGACATATTTTGGTTTGGCATTCCTGAGAAAGATGTAAAAGAGAACTTTGAAGCATATGTAAGAAAATCAGTGCAAGAAAGTGATCACTTTTTAGGTTACACAGATTATACAATTCGCCACAACACTTCTGAATACAACAGATGTATAAATCTAAACGACTATGAAAATTTTGCACATAGAACAAAATCTCTCTTTTTAGATACTCCTAGAATCGGTGGAATAGTAGGTTTGAGTGTTCAGTCAGATATAGTTGCAGACCCAATTAAGCATATAGTTATTGACAGTATCTTAACAACCATGGCAAATCTTGTAGGTTCCGTTAAGGCTATCAATAAATATACAAATGACCTTGAATATTATGCGGCACATGACCCATTAACAGGACTCTTTAATCAACGTGTATTTACCGACTTTTTAGGTTATGAGATAAAACGGGCTGCATCTCATAATGATCATTTTGCCCTTATGGTCATAGATTGCGATAATTTTAAACCTATAAACGACAAATACGGTCATGCTTTTGGAGACCTTTACCTCCAAGAATTTGCAAGAGTTTTGAGCGAAACAAAGAGACCTGAAGATATTCTTTCTCGCTACGGCGGAGATGAATTTACCATAATTTTACCAGAGTGTGGATTAGAGTGTGCTCTAGCGGTTTCAAACAAACTCATTAAAGCAATAGAAGATTTCAGACTGCTAACAGCGGATGGAAACTATGTTGGTGTAACTGTCTCTATCGGTATATCCATTTATCCAGAACATGCAAAAACTGAAAAAGACCTCTTTTTGATAGCCGATGGAATGATGTATAAGGTCAAAGAAGAGGGGAAAAATGGGGTAAGAGTTCCTTCAGGCGATGATATTATCTCTGTAGTAAAAGAGCAAAAAGCAAAATCTGCTCTGCTTATTGACGCAGTTGCCAATAACCGAATTGTTCCCTATTTTCAGCCTATACAGACTGCACTCAGTGGCAAAAATGAAATACATGAGCTTCTCATGCGCATCGAGATAGACGGAAAAGTGATACCTGCTTATGAATTTATAGAAGTTGCTGAAAGCATGAGCATGATTAACCGTATGGATTTAATTAACATTGAGAACGCATTTATTAAGATTAAAGAAGAAAACTATGAAGGCATCTTATTTATTAACCTGTCTCCAAAATCTCTCATTGTTGGTAACTATGCAGATTCCATAACACAATTATTGAAACAGTATGATATATCAAGAGATAATATAGTATTTGAGATTACGGAGAGAGAGACGGTGAAAAACTTTTCTGTTTTAGAGAAGTTTGTTATGAACCTTAAACTAGCTGGATATAAATTTGCAATTGATGATTTTGGTTCAGGTTTTTCGTCATTTCACTACATCAAAAAATTTCCTATTGATTATCTAAAGATTGATGGAGAATTTATAATAAACATCAACAAAGATGAAAAAGACCGTGCTTTTGTTTATAGTATTTTAACTTTAGCAAAAGAGCTTAATGTTAAAACAGTAGCAGAATATGTGGAAGATGAAGAGATAGTAATAACTCTTAGAAAGATGGGTGTTGACTATCTCCAAGGTTTTCATATAGGAAAGCCGCAGAACACCTTCACAATTCAGAACTAAACTAATCATTTAGTTCTGCCAGCACTTCATAATAATTTCAGATGTTACTCATCCAATAACTTTATTTAATAATTACTGATACAATATAGCAAGAGTAATATTAAATTGGAGTATAGAATGAGTGTGATTAAAGAAGGTGTTATTACAACTGCAACCCCTGTTCAAAAAGATTTAAAAAACAGAAAAGATGAGGTAAGAGGCGAGTTGGAAGATTTATTTAAAAACAATCTCAAGATTACTGACTGGAATGTTCCTGAGGCTGATGACCAGAGTTCATCCGAAATTCTAGCTACTATTCTACAAGAGAAGCTGGATGAAATAAAAGAAGAGATTCAAAATAGAAAGTATGAGAACTACTAAAAAGAGCTAACTAGGTTTTATAAACATAAAGCTCTAAGCTTTATGTTTATCTTCTAATAAGTTATCAAGAAATCCAAATAGCTCTTGAGAAGCGATTTCAGACTCTCTGAAAAGTCTCAGAATTTCCTCATTTTTAGCCTCTTTATTCCCTATGAGTTGCATAACTTTCTTCATATTTTGATGTATTATGGCATGTGGTTTTTCTAAAGATAAAAAGGAACTACTATTTTTAAACTCTGTTTTCCCTTCACTTGTATACCACTTTCCAAGATTACAATTTGTATGATCACTTAAATTTTGGTTTGCTTTAGATTCAAATACATGTGAATATGCGTTAGTTTTAAATAACATGTGATCGAGTTTTGACATGTTTACAAAAAGTTCATGTCCAACTTTAGAGTTATCTGCTCTAATTTTATCAACATTTGTCACCATCTCACTCATAGCATCTTTAAACTCATCTAATTTTCTTTGAGACTCAGATGCTGATTCATCAATCTTTTCACTATTTTCTGCCATAGAAAGAGAATTTTGTTTCAACACGCTAATATTTGCTTCGACTTCACTTGTCGCTTTTTGTGTTCTCTCTGCAAGTTTGCGAACTTCATCTGCTACAACTGCAAACCCTCTTCCATGTTCACCGGCTCTTGCCGCTTCAATTGCAGCATTGAGTGCAAGTAAATTTGTTTGGTCTGATATATCTTTTATTAGTGTTATCACATTATTAATTTCTGCAACATTTGTATTTAATTGCTCGGCTGAAGCTCTTGAATCACCCACCATCACAGAAATTTGCGAGATATTTTCTATTATTTCATCCGTTGAAGTTGTAACTCTTGTAATAACTTCTCCGGTTACTGAATTCAACTCATTTACTTCATTTATATTTTCGATATTCACTTTCATACTTCTGTGTAAATCATTAGCATTCGCTATTGAGCCGGTAATCATCTCATGAGAGAGCTGAACACTGAACTCATTTGTTTCAAGTGCTTTTGCTATCTCTTTTGAAGCGTTTTCGGTTTTTTTTGTCTCCTCTTTTGCTCCATTAGATAAAGCTTCTACTTTATTCAAAAATGCGTTAAAGCTTGCACTCGCTGACCCAAGTTCATCACTTGAAGTCACCGGCAATCTTTTGGATAAATCTGCGTCTCCTAGAGCCAGCTCTTGTGCCACTCTGTCAAGATTCATAATAGGATTTACAACTGTTCTTTTAACAACTATCATTAAAAAGAGAAGAATAATTAAATCAATCACAGCCATGATTACCACTTGTATGATAAGCGACTCTTTGGAGTGAGAAAGAGTTTTTTCAACTGCGGCAATTGGCTTACCAACTATGGCATATCCAATTGTTTTATTAGAAAAGTCGACAATTGGTTCTGAAGCTACAAAATAGTTTTTAGTATGAATTGTATGTTTTGTATCTTTTGGATCCACATTGGACAGCTCTTTAAAGAACTCAATATTTGTATCTTTTTCAAGAATTGCAAGTGTGTAGTTACCCATTTTTGGAGCATTTAATAAATCTTTAGCTACAGATATATACTCATTATCAAGAACAATCGCAATATCTACTCCATAATTTTTCTTAGCAGTTTTTACAATAGAGTTCAAACCCTGCATAAACTCAACTGAGCCAAGATACTGTCCATTATGGATTATCGGAGAGATTCCCCTAAGAATAAGTCCTGCAGTACCAAGTTCAATCGCAGCAAGTGGTAGTTTATTCTCTTTTACTTTTAAAATTGACGGTCTAAAGTTGCTAAGATCATCCCCAAACTTTTTTGGATCCCAAGCTCTTAAAAAACTTTTTACATTTGCATCATGTATATGAATCTTTACATTTTTGAATTCACTGTTTTCTTTAAATGTTTTAGATAAATTATTTAATCCATCAATTGCTATTTCTCTATTATTTTCTTTTAACGCTCTTATCGCATAGTAATTATCCGCTATGCTTATGGAATTTGTCAAACCTATATTTTTCTTTGAATCCATCAAATCATTATAGAGAGAGCGCAAAGAACTCTCTTCCAAACTATAAACATCCTCTTGCATCTTATTAATTGAATAGATGTAGTTAACACCTATAACCACGAACCCTAATAATATTGCCAGAACTAAAGGAACACGAACTTTATTCCCGATACTCATATTTGTCATTTAAAACCCCCCTAAAAAGTAATAATCCCGCATTTTATCAATTCTTCTCATAAATCTGTATTATTTGTTGTGCTATCAAGCCACATATCTTTTTTGAGTTTATAAATTTAGTCTATTTTATAAATTTTTTGCTATTATCACAGTACAAAATTTTAAACTAATGGAAGAACATGAATATCAAACTATTAAATAAAAATATCGCAGATGTTAAAGCAGATGTATTAGTAGAGTTTTTAACGCCGGATGAACTGTCACAACATGTCGAGGTCATTATTTTACAAAAAGCAGGATTTAAAGCGGAGCAGGATTCGACATGCTTCTTACACGAGAAGGGGCTCCTTATATGTGGAGTTGACAGCAAAAAAAGTGATGATGTAAGAAGTGCCACAGCATGTGCAATTAAAGCACTCAAAGCTTCAAACTATGAGAGTGCTAAACTGAGTGTTATTTCTAAAAGAACCGTTTCTGCTCTTGTTGATGGACTAATGCTTGGCGGATATGAGTACAATGTTTATAAATCTGAGTCAAAAAAGATAACACTCAAAAAAATCTCTTTAACAGCTGATTCATTAGAGTTTGAAAAGTTAGAAAAAGTATTTAACGAAGCGATGATAATTACAAAAGCAACAAATTTCACCCGTGATATCGTAAATACCACCCCACATGATTTACATCCTCAAACACTTGTAGCTCTTGCACAAAAACTGGCAGAGGATAATAAACTTGGATGCAAAATTCTTCAAGAAGATGATTTAAAAAAAGAGAATATGCATGCTATGTTGGCCGTTGGTCGTGCTTCAGTTCATGGAAGTGCCCTAATCCATCTCTCTTACAAACCAAAGAATCCTAAGCAGATTATCTCATTAGTAGGCAAAGGTCTCACTTATGACAGCGGCGGACTAAGCCTCAAACCCGCAACTTCGATGGTAACTATGAAGATGGACAAAGCCGGAGCTTGTGGAGTTCTAGGAATAATTAAAGCTGTGAGTGAATTGAAGCTTGATATTGAAATCCACACATTTATCGGTGCGGTAGAGAACATGATTGGCGGAGATGCCTACAAACCTGACGATGTTTTAGTTGCAAGAAGCGGAACGACTATCGAGGTAAGAAATACGGATGCAGAGGGTCGTTTGGTTTTAGCAGATGTTCTTTCGTACGCGCAAGACAAGGTAAAAGCCGATGGAATATTTGACTTTGCTACGCTTACAGGAGCATGTGTTGTTGCACTTGGACCCTTCACAACAGGCATCATGGGACACTCACATAAGCTAAAACATGAATTTTCAAAAGCTGGAAGCAACTCGGGAGAGCTCACAGGTTCGCTTCCTTTTAACAAACATCTCAAAAAGTTTCTCAAAAGCGAAATAGCAGACATCTCAAATACATCCTCTAAGCCTTACGGCGGAGCAATTACAGCAGGACTGTTTTTAGATAAGTTTATAAAAGATGAAAATAAAGAGAAATGGATGCACTTCGACATTGCAGGTTCAGCCTACACAGAAACACCATGGGACTGTAATGTTTACGGTGCAACTGGTGCTGGTGTTCGAATGATGTGTGAATATTTAAAAAGTATAGATTAATTTTAGATTTTACATGCCAAGCTTGGGCATGTGGATTATCAAGTAAAATTTCGTTAAAATTATACAATTATTATAAAAGGTTAAAAATGGGATTAAGTATCGGTTTAGTAGGACTTCCAAATGTAGGCAAATCAACAACATTCAACGCACTCACAAAAGCACAAAACGCAGAAGCAGCTAACTATCCGTTTTGTACCATAGAGCCCAACAAAGCAGTCGTTCCTGTTCCTGATAAAAGATTGGCGGAACTTGCAAAAATTGTTAATCCTGAGAGAATTCAATACTCAGTGGTAGATTTCGTTGATATTGCAGGTTTAGTTAGAGGTGCAAGCAAGGGCGAAGGGTTAGGAAACAAATTCCTCTCTACCATCCGTGAAACTGAAGTAATTCTTCAGATTGTGAGATGTTTTGATGATGAGAACATTGTTCACAATGAGGGAAATATCGACCCTTTACGGGATGTTGATATTATTGAGGGTGAGCTGATTTTAGCGGACATCGAGGTTTTACAAAACAGAATTGAGAGACTCAAAAAACAGTCCAAATTTGATAAAAATGCTGCGGCAGTTTTAGCTATTGCCGAAGAGCTTTTGGAATTTTTAGCGGATGGAAATTTGGCTCGAAACTTTTCAAAAACCGACACCGAAGAGTATGTGCAACTCAATCATGAAGTGAGACTTTTAACCAACAAAGAGATTATGTATGGTGCGAATGTTGATGAGAATGGACTGCTTGAAGATAACGATTATGTTATAAGACTTCGCGAACATGCAAACAAAAGTAATTGCGAAATAATTAAACTCTGTGCAAAAATCGAAGAGGAGCTAATCGGTCTTGAAGATGACGAGGCACAAGAGTTTTTAACGGACCTTGGTGTAACAGAATCAGGACTGGAGCAGATTATCCATAAAGGTTTTGACAAACTTGGTCTTATGAGCTACTTTACGGCGGGCGTAAAAGAAGTTCGTGCATGGACGATACACAAAAACACGACAGCTCCAAAAGCGGCAGCAGTTATACACAACGATTTTGAGAAAGGTTTTATTCGTGCTGAAGTTATTGCTTACAATGATTTTATTACACTCGGTGGCGAAGCAAAAGCAAAAGAGGCCGGTAAGATGAGATTAGAGGGCAAAGAGTACATCGTGCAAGACGGCGATATTATGCACTTTAGATTTAATGTTTAACACTAATTAAAAGGTAGGAAATTATCATGCAATTAAAATATGTTGGGCCGAAGCCTATTATCTCACACACCGGAATAGAGTTTGATAATAATAAAGAGGATAAATACAACTACTTAAACATAATTGTACAGTTGCTCAAGGCACTTGACCATGAGTACTTTGACAATAAGACTTATGTGTATCAATCGGACACAAGCAGATTTTCTCCCGATGAACTTTTTGCTGAATTAAAAAAATATTGCCCAAATATAGACTCTTTAATGGAAAAAGCGAATCATAACATTGAAGAGGAGATTGAACATCAACTCCAAAGAGCACATGAGAATTCTGTTTTGAGTAGTGTTGACAAAGAGGTATTAGAAAACAACATAAACATTATGCATGATTATATGATTCAGCGTTCTATAAATAAAGCTGTATATTACTGTGCGGTAAATGCTCTAGCAGAATTACTAAAGAAAGGCAAAATTGATCATATTATTGTACCGATGTTTCAAAAATTCACTCATGTTCTTCATTCTGTTCAAGGGATTTTAAAGGCACAAAAGTATCCTGTTGAGACAAAACTTGATATCTATAAAGAAAATGGTGTTCTGCTAGTAAAACTTCAGCTTTTAAATATTCGCTAATTAATCTGCGCACCCATATCTGCCATGGAAACAACCATGGCATCTTTTATATTTTTTAGAGTTCTATCAAATTTATCAAGTTTTGCATGCGTCATCTTATCAACTTTTGATTGATACTCTTTTAGTGATTTCGAAAAAGAATCTTTTTTTTCTGTATCTAACCCTTTCTCATCAAGTGCTGCACGACTCTCATCTATTTTCGTCTCAATTCTATGTATATCAGCTACTCTAATACTATCTGCTACTCTAATTCTCTTCCAAAGCTCTTGAAAATCATCGACAGAAATAAGCTTTTCATTTTTAATCAAATCACTGCTCATTAATTCTCCAATGAGGGCAGTATTACCTTTGGAAAGCTGGATTGTTGATATTAATTCTATGAGCGTATCCGCTATCTCTTCAAAAAAATAATTTTGATATTTTTGAAAATAATCGTTAATAATGAATAAGATTAATCGGACTCTTTTTTTCTCCTGAAGCTCTTGAAGGGCATCTTCTCTATCATAATGGAGTACTTCCAAAGCATAAGTTAACCACTCGTGCGCCATCTCTTTAAATATAATATTCTTTATCGGTGCAAATGTAAAATAAGAAAAATCTTTTATATACAAAAAATTCAACTCTTCTTTTAAAGTGTTTCTAACGATGGATACAGCCAAATATTTCATAATTTCGGCTCTATCATCTTCTGACTCAACTTGTAAAATTTCTCTTTCAAAAAGTTGTCTATTGCTAAAAAGCCTTGATACAAATTCTTTTTTTGCTTCTGCTGTTTTGTTCATAAAATAATTTAATAATTCATCTTAGTTTTGCTATGGTTTGACCATATTTAACATGTTCGCCGGCTTTTATATTTAGCTCTAACATCTCTTTTTCTGCCATAATAACTATAGTTGACCCCATTTCAAAACATCCAAAATCATCGCCCTTATTCATATGTAAATTTTCATAAGAGTATGCAGCAGAACTCTCGGCATTTGCATTTGTCTTGATTTTTGGCTCAAAGGAGACCTGCATAACACCCACATTTAAGGCACTTACAAGAACCATAAAAAATCTCTTTTTACTCTGTGTTTCACACATCAAAACAACTCTCTCATTCTCTATAAAAAGATTTACTTTATTTTTGAGTGATGGTACATTTACAGGAAAAAACTTGCCGGGGACATGTACAGCTTTTAGAACTTTAAGATTCGTCGGCATGTGGTATCTATGGTAATCTTTTGGTGAAAGGTAGAAGTTTATAAAGGTCCCGTTATGAACAATATTTTTTTCATCTTGTGTGAAATGCTCACCTAAAAAATCATCACATCTGTACTGCATCCCTTTTATTTGCAGTGCATATTCATTACTTAAATTCCCACACTCAGAGATCCAAGAGTCACATGGAGATATAAAATCATCGCCGTCAAGAGAGTATTTTCTATCTTCGCGGAGTTTTCTAGTAAAAAGTGCATTTAAGCTGTTGTAAGTGCTTGGTGAATGAAACTCACGCATATCCAAACCCATCAACCCTACATAAGAGCTGTTTACTACTTTTTGGAACCATTTCGGAAACTCTTTTGAAGCAAATTTTCCAAAACATTGTGAAATTGCCGATGTTATATGTCTGCTCATTTTCTGTGACCTTAATTAATTTTTCTTTTTGCTATCTCTTCGATTAAAACAGTTGCGTATGAACCTTTTGGAAGTGTAAAGTTTAGCTCATATTGAGCGACCATTGAGTTATATCGCCCCTCTACCTCCGTAGGATAAACCCACGCATATCTTCTTGCTCCATCTTCATTTATGGTGTCATTAAACTCTTTTTCTATTACTCCGGCTGTTCCTGAAGAAACCCTCACCTTTTTGCCGCACAAAAGCCCTGTAACGCTTATGTTTCGGTTCAAAAATCTCTCCAAATCCTCTTCGCTTCCGTCAAAATCAAAAAGTCTGCCATGCGGATAATGTTCCATAATGTCGCCGAGCATCACTTTAAATGGATGTTTTTGTGCTTTTAATTTTTTCACTTCATCATTTGGCATGTTTAAAAGCGGCTCCAACTCAGAGGGTTTAAAATTATTTATGAGATTATTTATCTCCAATCTTCTGCTGAGCCAAAGATTAAAAAGATGGCTCTGGTAGGCACTGATGAGAAGTTTTTTTATCTTTGGATTTCTCTCTTTTTTCTCACCTTTTGCGATTTTCTCTCCATCTATGTGGTTGTCGCCGTCATTTCCAAAGCGTTGGTATCCAAAATAGTTTGGCATACCGAATTCAGAGATATTTTTAAGCGCTTCGTCTATCTTTTGCCCTGCAGTCGGATTTACTTTTTTGAGTTTTATGTAAAATCTGTTGCCCTGAAGATGCCCGATCTTTATCTTATTATTATGGTAAGTTTTTGAGACAATTTTTATATTCTCATGCTCAAAATTCTCCATGGCCTCTTCATGTTTTTTGTGAAGCGAAATATACTGCTTCGTCATGGCATGTTTATCTTTTAAGCCTGCATACCCTATCTCTTTATTTTGAATACCCAAATATTTTGCAATCATGCTGACAAGTTCAAGGGTTGAGAGACCTTTTTTTCTCACAAACAAAACAAGATGCTCGCCCTCTCCTGAAAACTCATAAAGCGGTATCTCTTCGACCACGAAATCTCTTGGTGATTGTTTAAAATGAAACTCAATACTTGAGTGTCCCAGCGAATAAAATCTATCCATATTTTTTGTCCTATCTGTTAAAATGGTGTGGTTTGCATCTATTTTTATATTTAACTCGAGCGCTCGTTCCAAAAATAGTAAGCGGCGTTCTGCTTTGCGCGGCTCTTTTTAAGATGGTTTTTTTGGCTCTTTTATCAAAAGCCACCAGCATCTCATACTCTTCTCCGCTGCATCCTATATTTTTGCCTATCTTTTCATTGAACTTTATACCTGTTTTATTGACACTGCAAAGTTTATCTAAATCACTAAAAAGCCCATCTGAGATATCCATGCCGGAACTTAGAAACCTTGATGAACGGGTAATAAAATCGCCTCTGAGTTTGATATTTACAAACTTAGATTTTGTATGTATTTTTCCCAGATTGAGTAGCTTCTGCAGCTCTTTTCTGCTCTCTCCAAGCTTTCCCGTATAGGCCAACATGTAGCCCTCTCTTATTCCGCTCCTTAAAAGCGGTTTCTTTGTCTGCGAAATTATCGTTACGGTTATATCAAGCTTTTTGTTACTAATAGTATCACCGCCAATAATTTCAATACCATATTCATGTGCCACATCACGAAACCCACGAGCCAATTCTCTCATCTGAGTTTTTGTTATATCCTTTGGCATGGCAACAACCAAAAGAGCGTATCGTGGTTTTGCATTCATAGCAATTGCATCTGAAATGTTCACCATCATCGATTTTGATGCTATTTGATAGTGGGTCATCCACTCTCTTTTAAAGTGGATATTTTCAAAAAAAGCATCTTTGGAGTAAACCGTATCTTCGATGATTGCGCCGTCATCACCCACATGTGGACTGTTAAATAGAGATATAAAATAGTTTTCTAAATTCATTGAGCTTCTTAAATGCATATAAAATGTGTTACATTATATCATTTTTTAGAAAAATTATTTTCAAATAACTCATTAGAATTATAAAATAAACCAGATATAAGTGTCTCAAATAGTAACAAACTAAAAGTTCATATTCACAAACCTCCTTTTTAAACTCCCATAAGAGTACTCACGATATAATCAGCCTTATTTTAGTTCTTAATACGAAGGAAAGTTAATGAGTGTTCCTATTTATACTTACGATGCGATTATTGTCGGTGCCGGTCTAGCGGGCTGTGCGGCGGCAAGAGAGTTGCAAAATGCAGGAAAAAAAGTTGCTGTTATTACAAAGCTACACCCTCTTAGAAGTCACTCCGGTGCAGCTCAGGGCGGTGTTAATGCAGCATTTAGTGATGCTGACAGTGTTGAGCTTCATGAGTTTGACACAGTAAAAGGGTCTGATTATTTAGCAGATCAGGATGCTGTTGAATTTATGTGTCAAAAAGCTCCGGAGACTATTCGCTGGGCAGAGAGAATGGGAGCGGCTTTTAGCCGTACTCCGGATGGAAAAATTGCTCAAAGACCATTTGGCGGGCAATCGTCTCCTCGTGCATGTTATGCAAAAGACAGAACTGGTTTAACTTTGCTTCAAACTATATATGAACAAGCACACCGTTCAGGCGTTAAGTTTTGGGATGAGTGGTATGCAGCTGATCTGATTTATAAAGATGGAAAAGTTTCAGGCGTTGTAGCATTCAACATTCGCGACATGCAAACAGTAATTTTTAACGCAAAATCTGTAATGTTTGCAACCGGCGGATATGCAAGAGCATTCAAGATTAATTCTAATGCACATGCCAATACAGGCGATGGTTTATCAATCGTAGCAAGACATGGCCTTCCTCTTGAAGACATGGAGTTTGTTCAGTTTCACCCATCAGGATTGTCCGGAAACGGTGTTTTAATCTCAGAAGCAGCGCGCGGTGAGGGTGGAAAGCTTTTCAACTCACTTGGTGAAAGATTTATGGAGAAATATGCTCCGAATGCCATGGAGCTTGCAAGCCGTGATGTTGTAAGCCGTGCAATTATCAATGAAATCAGAGAGGGTCGCGGTGTCGGTCCTAGAAAAGATGCGGTATTTATCGATGTTACGCACCTTGGAAAAGATTTGATTATGGAAAGACTTCCTGAACTTCGTGATTTAGCTATCACTTTCTTAGGTCTTGACATGATTAAAGAGCCGATTCTTATCTCTGCCACTGCGCACTACTCTATGGGTGGAATTCCTGTGGATGTTCCGGGACATGTTCGTAAAAACAACAATGAAGTTGTTGAAGGTTTTTATGCTGCCGGTGAGTGTTCTTGTGTATCAGTTCACGGTGCAAACCGCCTTGGTGCAAACTCTGTTTTAGAAGCTCTTCTTTTTGGTCGTTTTGTCGGTAAAACGATGGTTTCAGAGATTGACAGCATTGAACTTCGCCCTGCAACACAAGAGGATGCGAAAACTGCTCTTGAAGAAATCAATTGGATACTAAGTAACAATGGAGATGAAACTGTAACAGCTCTTCGTGAAGAGCTTCAACAGGGAATGACTGCAAATGCAGGTGCATTCAGAACAAAAGAGACGCTTGCAACGCAAATAGAAAATGTTAAATCACTTCGCAAACGCTACAAAAACATTCGCATAAAAGATAAATCTAAAGTATTTAATACTGAACTTCAAGAAGCTATAGAGTTTGGTCACATGCTTGATTACTCTCTCTTTATAGTTGAGAGTGCGATTGCTAGAAATGAGAGCCGTGGAGCTCACTTTAGAGAAGATTTTGAAACGCGTGATGATGAAAACTTCCTAAAACACACTATGGCGTATATGAATGAAAATGGCGAAATTACGCTTGATTACATGGATGTCGTTCTCGGCAAACATGAGCTAAAAGCTAGAAACTACTAAGGAGAGAACTTATGAGTACACATAAAATCACTACACAAAAAGTAAACTTCAAGGTATTTCGTTTTAATGCAGACGAAGATTATCTTCCGTACTATGAAGATTACAACATGGATGTAACTTCAGAAGAGGTTGTTTTAGATGTTTTAAACAGAATTAAATGGGACCACGATGGTAGTTTCTCATACAGAAGAAGCTGTCGTCACGGTATCTGTGGGGCATGCGCCATTAAAGTAAACGGCCGTTCAACTCTTGCTTGTAAAGAAAGAATGAATGACATGATAGAGCTTTTTGGGAATGAACTCACACTTGAGCCGTTAAGTATTAAAAGAGCTGTGAAAGATTTAATTATCGATAAAGGCGATTTCTGGGAGAAGCACGATGCAATCCATCCCTATTTAATCTCTGATGTTGATGAACATCCGGAACATGAGCACCTTGTAACTCCAGAAGAAGCAGAAAGATTGCTTGAAGCCGACTTATGTATCCAGTGTGGTGCATGTCACTACGCTTGTCCGGTTGTAGAGATAAATGAAGATTTCTTCGGTCCTGCAGCGTTCGCTAAAGCGTACCGTTTTGAAGCAGATGTTCGTGATGATGCACTTGATCAAAGGTTACTGAACTTACATGAAGAGAAACAGGGTCTTTGGGACTGTGTTAAATGTTTTGAGTGTGCAGAGGTTTGTCCAAAAGATGTAAATCCGATTGATAAAATCACTAAACTCCACCAAATGTTATTCAAAGAGGGAATCGCTACAAGCAATGTTGCTACGCGTCATGCGGTTGGTTTCAAACACTCTATTGCAAGAAACGGCATACTTGACGAGGGTGGACTTGTTCTCTATTCTGAAGGTCCAGGAATTGTTAAACATATTCCGGTTGCACTGAGAATGTTCGTAAAAGGCAAGATTGTTCCACCTTGGGCTCTCACAAAATCGAAAAACCTTGATGAAATTAAAAAACTTGTAAAATCATCATCAACTGCAAAGTTCTAGGAGTTCAATAGATGAAAAAATTAAAATACGCACTTTTTACAGGCTGTACAGCAAAACAAAGTACTCCTGAGCAGATGATGTCAACTTTGGCAGTTGCAGATAAATTAGGGATTGAACTAGTGGAACTAGTGGAAGCATCGTGCTGTGGTGCTTCACATTTACAAGATTATGATGACTTTTTATCTTTAGTTTTGAATGCCAGAAATATTGCTTATGCTGAAAAGCATGGCTTAACAATGGTCACTATTTGTAACACTTGTCAGCTAAACACTGCCATGACAAAACACAGATTAGATAATGAGCATGGACTCAAAGAAAAAGTAAACGCAAAACTTAAAGAGGTTGGACTTGAGTACAAAGGTACTTCGAATGTAGTTCACTTCTTGTATGCAATTATTGATGATATTGGTCTTGATAAAATTAAGGAGATGGTTGTTACACCGCTTAGCCAGTTTAACATCGCACCATTTTATGGTTGTCACAACATCCGCCCTTCTGAGCTTCAAAATGAATCTCATAAAAAAGCAGAAAACCCTTACAATCCTACTTCACTTGATGACTTAATCAAAGCGTGTGGCGGTGTGAGTGTTGATTATAAAGAGAAAAATAAGTGTTGTGGCTTCCATGTGGAACTTCAAGCGCCTCGCACTGCATCTATTTTAACAGGAAATGCGATTGCCGGTGCGATGGATGGAAATGCGGATTGGATGGTAACTCCATGTCCGCTTTGCCACCTCAAACTTGATACGCAGACACACCATGCTTCTGTAGCAATCGGCAGAGAGGTTAAACTTCCTGTTCTTCACATGCAACAGATGCTAGGACTTGCTCTTGGATGTACACATGAGCAATTAGGCTTAAAACATCACTTAACTAAAGTAGATTTTTTATAATTTTTACACCTCTTTTTTCCCGCATTTTTGCGGGAAATTCTCTCAAATAAAACGAGACAAAAATGTCAAACTCAATAGAAATAATCTCATGGAATGTCAATGGAATTCGTGCTGTCGCGAATAAAGAAGCCCTTAAATGGATTGATGATCGAGAAACGGACATCTTATGTCTTCAAGAGATAAAAGCGCTTGAGAGCCAAATTCCAGAATCTCTATTTGACAAAAAGTATCAAGATATTTTAGTAAACTCCGCTACAAAAAAAGGGTACAGCGGAACCATGACTTGGAGCATTTTACAAAGTGATTACAACTCCACATGCCAACACATCGACACAACAAGCGAAGGAAGAATCGTAGAGACACACTACGGCGATATTGTTCTTTTGAATGTTTACTTTCCAAATGGGCAAAAAGATGAAGAGAGACTCTCCCACAAAATGAAGTTCTATGATGATTTTTTAGCGTACTGTGAAAAACTGAGAGAGGATGGAAAATCTATAATCATCTGCGGTGATGTAAACACGGCACACAAAGAGATAGACCTCAAAAACCCAAAAGCAAACTCCAAAACATCGGGTTTTTTGCCGATGGAGAGAGAGTGGATAGACAAACTTTTGGCATACGGCTATATCGACACATTCCGCTATGTGCATGGTGATAAACCGGGCAATTACAGCTGGTGGAGTTACCGCTCAAACGCCAGAGCCAACAATGTCGGCTGGAGAATCGACTACTTTTTTATAAGTGAAGATTTGGCAGAGAGCCTTGAAGACGCTTTTATACTTGAACGTATCGAAGGCTCCGACCACTGCCCTGTCGGGATTAGAATAAGTATCTAACTCTACTTTTTAGGTCTAAAAGCCTTTATTACATCCTCATTTGTCTCCATGCAGGGACCTTCAAGTAGATCTATGCAGTAGGGAACAGCAGGGAAAACTGCGTCCAAACACTCACGGATAGATTTTGGTTTTCCCGGTAAATTAATGATAAGAGATTTGCCTCGTATTCCCGCTGTTTGTCTTGAGAGAATTGCCGTTGGAACATACTGTAAACTCACCTGACGCATAAGCTCACCAAATCCGGGCATCATCTTTTGGCACACATTCTCTGTTGCCTCCGGAGTTACATCCCGAAATGCCGGTCCTGTTCCGCCCGTTGTAACAACCAGACAACACCCCTCATTATCGCAAAGCTCTATCATGGTTTGCTCCAATATATCCTGTTCATCAGGAATACATCTGTAAACTATCTCAAATTCACTCCTGAGATACTCTTTCATAGTATCTTGTATCGCAACACCTGAAATATCTTCGTATATTCCCTTACTTGCTCTGTCGCTTGCCGTAATTACGCCTATTTTAATTTCGCTCATTTCTCTAATTCCTTCTAATTTGTTTGTAAAAAATGGTTTGCATTTTTGATATAGGTCACAGTTGCCACTTGTAAAAAAAAGTGTTTTACATTCTCCGCATCAATAATTCTATCCTCAGAACCCAGATACACCTCTATCTTTACACCCTGTTCCACTATCTCCTGAAGTTCATCAAAAATCCACTGAAAATAGAGAAGCTCATCCAGCTCATCCAAAATCGTCACGGAAGATTCTACAATTTTTAGGGCATGCGGAGCAAAGCAGGAGTTTATAAATTGTCTCAAATAGACCTCCTCATTTCTTCTATATGCCATAAGCTGAAGTCGTTTAAACTCTTTTGTTTTACTCTGAAAAAAAGCCGGAGAGAAGAGCTGCAAAGTGTCAATTCTATGCCCGCATGCCAACTCTTTTTTGACATACTCAAATGCTTTAATTGCACCATAACTAAATCCACATACCGTGAACTCAGTATCTTTTATAAATGCATCAAAGAGATAGGACTCGTTTTTGAGTGAAAAACCGCTATAAAATTTCATCTATATACTTTTTAACATCGCTTTTTGTTATGCTCTCTTTCTCGTTTAGCACAATCTCTACCTTTTTCATAATCGATGACATTGTTGTTAACAGCACTTTTGTTTCATCATATAATCTCTGCATCACTTCCTCTTCTTCATGCTCTGTTGCGAGAAGTGAAGCGCCCATGCCATACGCATGCAACATATTTTTTAGAAGCTCTTTGGCATCATCCAAATCCACTTTTGCGTTGCTTGCGTGTTCATTATATTTCATTCTACATGCCACGATTCCTGCTATGTGCATTTTTATCATCGACTCTATCTCATGCTGAATCAGCGGAGCATCGGTGGATGGAGTGAGCCTCTCATTTGAGAGTATCAGTTTTTCAAAAGGAAGGTCAAAAAATGTAGCACAAATAACCTTTCCGGCTTGATAAGTTATGCGGTACTCTTTTTGTTCATCGCTCAACATTTGAAGTTTTTTCTTCCCAAACATCACCTTATCTTTAACTTGATGGAAATGTTCTATCGTTACATGAAAATCATTTTGTCTCAGTGAAAGAAGTGCCGCTTCATTGACAAGAGCCGCCAAAGATGCACCGTTAAAGCCGATAGTCATATTTGCCACCGCAGTTACATCGAGTTTATGCGGAACTTTTAAGAGATACTTTGAAAGGATTGATTCTCTCTCTTTTTTTGTCGGAAGCTCAACAAAAATGCGTCTATCAAATCTGCCTGCGCGCAAAAGTGCCGAATCAAGAACCTCTATTTTGTTTGTCGCGGCAATGACGATAACACCGCTAGAGCCCTCAAATCCGTCCATCTCCGTTAAGAGCTGATTGAGTGTCGCCTCTCTCTCATCATTTCTCTGCCCGTCTCTTTTTTTGCCGACAGCGTCTATCTCGTCGATAAAAATTATGGAAGGTGCGTTATTTTTTGCAGCAACGAAGAGTTCATGCACCCTTTTTGCACCCATTCCTACATAGATCTGAACAAAAGAGGCTCCGCTCTGATAGAAAAACGGCACTCCAGCTTCATGGGCTACTGCTTTTGCAATCATGGTTTTTCCAACCCCCGGAGGACCAACCAAAAGGACACCGCGAGGCATTCTCGCCCCAAAACTTTTATACCGTTTTGGATTTTTCATAAAGTCTATAATCTCTTCCAACTCCATTTTTACATCGGAGATTCCGCCGATATCATCAAAGGTAATATCGCTTTTTATAGCTTCAACCGGAGTATTTGATTCTAAAGAGTTGGATGATTTGACCTCTCCAAGAGCACCGAAATTTTGAGTCATGAGGCTGTTTTTTTGCAGCCATCTGAAACCCAGTGTGCCCACACTTAAAAACAGAATTGCAAAAAGAATATAAAGAACTATCTCTGAACCACTGCTCACTTCTACTTTATAATCGGTGAACATTTTTGGATTTACCTGTGAAGAGGCTATCTTATAGACATTGCTGCCGCTCTTTAAATAAACATACTCTTGTGTAATAACTACACTTTTTATAGTTCTGTTGTCAAGCAATTTGTTTGCATCTTTGAGAGAAATATTTTCTGCGTTATCTCGCAGGAGTGCAAACAAAACAAGCACTACAACAAAAAAAGCGGAGACATAAAGTGCTACTCTGTTTGTTTTAGAGTTTAACATAGTTGCAATCTCCTCTTACTTCATAGTTCTCTACTTTTATCCAGTTCCCTAATAAATCTTCTTCGGATTCAACCATTACTTTGTTAAAATGTTGGTCAAATCCGTGAAACAGACCCTCTTTCTCACTCTCAATCAGCACATCAAGTTCGCCTTTGTAACTGTTTCTAAAGAGAATATTTTTTTCTAATATTAATTCCTCAAGCTCATGAAGCCTCTTTGAAGCCACTTTTCCATTTACTTCAGGCTTCATTGTGGCAGAGGGAGTTCCATCTCTTTTGGAATAGGTAAAAGCATGGAGATGGGTGAGCGGCAACGCTCTTGCATTTTGCATCGCTTCACTCCAAAGTTCTTCAGATTCGCCCGGATGACCGGTGATAAAATCAGTACCGATTGCAAAACCTTTATCACTCAAAAACTCAAAAAGTTCTCTGTCTTGCTTATAAACATTTCTTCTATTCATAAGTTTGAGCATGGTTGGAGAAGTGTGTTGGAGCGCAATGTGCAGATGTCTCTCTAGCCAAGGTTCACCGAGTATCTCTTTAAATTCATCGGTTATCTGAATAGGCTCAACACTTCCAAGCCGGATGCGTCTCACACCACGGATTTGAGATATTTTTTTCATAAGTTTAGCGATTGATGTGCCTGCACCTTGCCCATAACTCCCAACATTTGTGCCTGTAAGCACAAACTCTCCAAAACCGTTCAGGGCAAGTCTTGAGATTTGCTCTAAAATTCTCCCCTCATCCATACTTCTTGCATCCCCTCTGACATGGGGGATTATGCAGTAGGAGCAGCGGAAGTTGCATCCCTCCTGAATCTTTATAAATGCCCTGCTCTTACCGATAAAATCATCCACTATGAGGTCATCAATGTGGTTCAAATCCCCCGGATTGTAAAAAGGTTTCTCTTGTGAGAGCATAAAATCAATCTTCTGTTTTTCGCTCTGCCCAAAAACACCATGCACTCTATTTTCTTTGAGAAGTTTTTCACCCTTTGTATGAGCCCCACAACCTGTTAAAAATATTTTAGCAGCTGAGCTTTTTTCCACATGCGAGATATAGGAGCGGACATGAGAGTCGGCGCCGTTTGTAACGGTACATGAGTTTATAACGACGACATCCGCTTCATCCTCATTCTCGGTAATTTCATACTCTTTTAATGAGCTCATCATCACCTGAGAGTCATAGAGGTTTGTTCTGCACCCGAAGGTTTTAAAATAGACTTTTTTCATTTAAACAATCTCTAGTTCGCTAGGCATCGACCTAGGTTCAAAATTCTCAATATTGATTTTTTGAGTAGGATAAGCTATCGTAATGTCATCTTCACGGTTAAAGGCATCAATAATTTCAGTAGAAATAACACTTCTTAAAGTAAGGGTTGCATAAGCATTTGTTAAATACCAAGAGTCAATTGATATTCCATTTGGCTCTATAAAAGAGAAAACTCTTGGCTCAACATTTGTATTTTTAAGACTGTACTGATTTCTGAGTTTATTCAACTGTTTTCTCGTAATGTCTGTATAACCTTTGGAATACTTTTTGGTTATCTCTTTACAAAGATGCATCGCTTTTTTATGATTTGAATCAAAAGTAATAGTAATAGCGATACCATCCCAAACAGTTTTCAGTGAACTATGCGTATAGTTTGCTATCATTCTTGTAAATACATAATTATTTGGAATAAACATTATTCTACCCGCTCTTCTACTCTCCCTAATCGATGCCAGTGTAATATCTTCAAGAAGCGTAATTCGAAGAAGTGATATATCCATAACATCGCCTACATACTTCATTCCATCCATATCTACACGAATTCTGTCTCCGACATGGATACTTCCACCGATAACTATGACTAACCAACCCAAAATGCTCATAAACCAATCTTTCATAGCAATCGCAATACCGGCAGATGCAAACCCTAGTATCGTAACCAAATAACTAACATTTTCTATATAGTTAAAAAAGAGTATCAGAATAACGAGCGTCACATTTGTAAAGGTAATGATTTTATTTGCCATGTAGAAGCGTTCATTGTCGGTAATATACTTTTTAACCACTAATTTAAGCAGGAAAAATATAATAAAAACAACTAAAATTACAATAGCGATATTGACCAGTCTATAAAGTTGCCCTTCAACCTCTTTATTTGTATTTAACTTTATAATCTCTAATCTTTGCTGGTAAACATCTGCTGTAACTACAATAGTGTCAAGTGCTGTTTCAAACCTCTCAAGCTGTTTTTTCTTATATTCTATTTCTTTAGCATACTCTTTTTTAGTATCAAGCGCTTCAATATTCTCATATACTTTGTTCTCTTTTCTGATCAACTCTATTAAATCCGTCAACTCTTTTTTTCTTTTTATATAGTCTTCAAAATCAGTATTTAGTGTTTTAATTAAAGAAATACCCGTGAATATATCAAATGGATTTGTTATAGTTGGAATCACATCAATATTTGAAGGAGTGAGTAACTTTGAGAATGGTGCACTGTCTCTCTCTTTTAGTTTTTCTATTTGAGATGCTAAAATTTTCTCTTTTGACATGAGAGCGTCAAGCTCATCCTTCTCGCTTACCGAGGAGCCTTTTTTCTTTAGATAATCAATTCTATTTTTAATCTTTTCTAAATTTTCTCTAACCTCTAGTGAAGTAATATAAGAGGAGTAACTTTTTGTCCAAACCTGTTCTTTATTTATCTCTTTTTCTAAGGATTTTAGCTCCGCTTTATACTCTAAAATTTTATTTATCTTCAACTGCTCTTCTTCTTGCTTTGTTAATTTTATTTCTATTGAAGAAGTGGCATTTTCATCTTTGACTGCATTTTGCGCAAAAAGCAGATAGGAGGTTAAAAGTAAGAGAACTATCTTGCTCATTGAGATTCTCCAAACTTATTCAAAACAGAAATAACACTCTCTTTGTCTATTTTGTCTGTTATTACAACATCACCGATACCTTTTGGAAGTATAAAAGTTATACTCTCATCCGAGCTTTTTTTATCTAAGAAAAAAGTTTCGTAAAAATTTTCTACATTTTTTATAGCGTATTGTGTCGGGAGACTGTATTTTTCTAAGAGTGTTTTAACTCTTAAAGCCTCTTCCTGACTCATCAGGTTCAAAGCAACAGCCAACTCATTTGCCATAACCATCCCGATAGCAACAGCCTCGCCATGTAAAAAAGTTTTATATGCTGTCTCATTCTCTATCACATGCCCGAATGTATGACCATAGTTGAGTGCGGCTCTAAGACCATGCTCTTTCTCATCCTCTGCAACTACTGCTGCTTTTGTCTGTACTGCTTGTTTGATAGCCTCTTGTAAAATTGAAGCATCATTTAAATCAGCACTCTCTAAAAACTCAAAAAAATCTCTGTTAAAAGTAACAGCCATCTTCACTATCTCTGCTACTCCGGCACCAAACTCTCTCAAAGGCAGTGTAGTCAAAAAACAGGGGTCTATGTAAACTGATTTTGGCTGATGAAAAGCTCCGACTAAATTTTTGCCAAAGGAGTTATTCATGCCTGTTTTTCCGCCGACACTCGCATCCACCTGAGAGAGAAGCGTTGTAGGAATTTGAATAAAGTCTATTCCTCTTTGGTAAATACTCGCCGCATATCCAGTCATATCGCCTATAACGCCGCCGCCAAAAGCTATTAACAAAGATTTACGGTTAAAACGATGATTAAAAAGTGACTCTAAAATAGTATCAATTGCGTGCTGGTTTTTATACTCTTCGCCGTCGGGGACAGTAATTATATAGAGCTCTTTAGCAGAGAGTTTACCAAGAAGATATCCCAGATGAAGTCCCGCTACTTTTGGGTTAGTAACAATGGCAACTTTTGTATTAAAGTGAATCTTTGGAAGAGGGTCTATTGTTATATCGTATGAGTCATCAACGACTTTTTTTAAAGAAATATTTACTTGCATTATCTATCCAAAATTTTAATTTGTAAAATGCAAATATAATACTTTAACTAGCCTAAAAAATGGCTAAATAATCAACTTTTACAACTGAACCGGTATAAAAATCTGATGATAATCGTCAAGCTTATGATAAAGTTTTTCATTGTCGACAGAAAAGAGTGAAAAAATTCTTCTTTGTGTCAATTTCTGTGTAAAAGGTAAAATTTGTATAAAATTTTCTCTTTGCTGTAAAGTTCTAAGAGGGTTGTCACTCTCCTTTACAACCTTTATAGACTTTGAAAAAATTGTTGACAGATTGTAATAGTGTTCAATTACCTGCTCTTTCGCATCTTGATATTCTGACAAATAGTTGTAAATTTCAATATTAAAGCCTAACTGTTCAGAGATGTCAAAAATGGTTGTAGAAATTTTCTCTAAATCACGATTGTCTGATAAGATAAGCACGGCATCTTTAACTGCTGAAAAAGATTTATCAGATATTTTCAGTACCGGTATATGCGACTCATATAAAATAACTCTCATTTTACTATTACTAAATGTTTCTTTTGAAACTATAACTAATCCGACATGATAAAATTTTATATCATTATAAAATTCTTGCTGTAAATCTTTTTTATCATACTCAATATTTATAATAACATTGCTGTCTCTAAAAGATTTTATATGTTGTATTACAGATATATTCCCTGGATTTACTATTTTTATTATCAAATTATGCTTGAATTTTTTATGTGCAAAAACTGCCCGTCTTACCAACTCTTTTATAGTTGCATGGTTTATAAGATTCATATCTATATAAAGATATAAATTAGAGCCAAAAGGCTCTGGAAACTGCCCTAATTCCCTTTTAATAGCACGATATACTGATTTTAAAACTGTTGGGTCTCCGACTAAAAGCAGTAAATCATTTGGCTGGATCATTCTTCTGCGTGATGGCATGACAAGTTTTCTGTTTCTGTATATTGCTACTATACGCCAATTCTTTTGCTCTATTACACCTATATGACGATAAACAAAAGAGCTGCCGAAAGGAACCAGAACTTCCATTATCTCACCCTCGCCCATTCCGACATTTTGTGCTATAACGGGTACATTCGGCAAGTAGTCTAAAAGTCTTGAAGCCAAAAATTCATTTGAGTTAATCAAAACAACATTGGAGTCTTCATTTTCTAATTTCCAATTATCAAGGATTATAATACGGAGTTGTTTTTTGATTGTTCTGATATTTTTTATAGTGTTTTCTACATCCACCAGATTATCCATGGCAATAAACACCTGAATAAACTCCATTTTAAGCAGATTAGAGAGTTTATAGAGACTTGTCGGGTCAAACTCATAAAACTTAAATTTAGTTGGATTTATATCTTCATACTCTCTAGCTCTAAGTTGAACTACATAATATATATTTTCACTGCTATATGTCTGTGCAACCCGCTGAATAAAATGTGAACCGGCTTCGCCATCGCTAATAATTAGAATTTTTTTCATACAATCTCAAATTTAAATTTTTTGTGATTATATCATTTTTCCTTCTACCTTTTATTTTACAGCTACATTTACCTCTTCAATCCAAAGCTCTTCTGTGGCTTTCTGCCAAACCTTATCCACAAAATATCCGGTTACTTTTATCCAGTTTTTAGTTCTTTGATTTGATGTGAAGGATCTGCCTTTTATCCAAGTAGCCACAACTGTTGTGCCCCCCGCAGAATCATACACTTCACAATCAGCTATTAAGCGAAACGAAGCAGCTGAGGAGTAGCTTGCTTCTTTTGGAATATCTTTTGATATTTCATCCTCTTTCATTTTTAGTTTTGGAAATTTATTTTCCTCTATCGGAGCGGCTGTTGTTACGGCTACTGCCTTTGTTTTACTGCTTTTTGAAGAAATTATCTGATTATCTTTAGCCTTATTTTTTTCTATAAGCTCTTTTTTTAAAGAACTTATCTCACTCTCTTTGAGCTTTAAAGCCTGATTCTGTTCATCCAGCATTCTTTCTAATTCTGAAATTATTTGATTTTCTCTACCGCTGTTTGGAGCTGGTTTAGTTTTTGATTCTATTTTTTCTGTTAATAAATTATTTTTTGACTGCTCTTTTTTTAATAATTCTTTATACTCTTTTAGTTCACTTTCTTTAGCTTGGCATGTAGAGCTGTTATCTTTTTGCATATTTTGTGTAGCCGCACCCTGAGATTTTTTAGATTCCAACTCCGATTTACAACTTGCATAGCTACTTCTAATTTTAGATATATCTTCTACTATCGAATCTATCCTAGCCATTTCATTTGCATTCAAAATAGACACAAAAGCTAAAGCTATAATTGAAAATTTCATTCTAATCCCTTTTGTATTAATTTTACGCCCATCTCCACATGGTGAGTGTATGGGAATTGGTCAAACAGCGCCATGTCTGTGATTACATGCGTTTGACACAAAATATCCAAATCTCTCAAAAGTGTCACAGGGTTGCAAGATATATAGAGTATATGCTCATATCTTGAAGCAAACTTACATGAAGCATCATCCATACCACTTCTAGGAGGATCAACAAAGATGGTTTTAATACTGTATGAGTCAATATCCACTTCGCTCATTCGATTAAATACTCTCAACCCGTCAAGTGCCTGAACAAACTCTTCTACGCTCATGCGAACAAACTCTATATTTGTCACACTGTTTAAAAGCATATTGACTTTAGCCGCATTTATGGAGGATTTAGAGACCTCTGTTGCCAAAATTTTATTGAATTTTTTTGCAAAAGGTATGGTAAAGTTACCCGCGCCACAGTAGAGTTCCAGTAAATCGCCCTCTATGTTAGAAAGATTTTTGAGTGCCCAAGAAATCATCTGCTCATTCACTCTCGGATTTGGTTGTGTAAAACTGTTTTCAATATGATGAAATCTGTACATGTCACCATCAATATTTAAACTCTCTAAAACAGAATCTTGCCCAATGACTATTTTTTGCCCACGGCTTCGCCCAATTATATAAATACCAAGCTCTTTTGAAATTTTAGATGCAATCTCACGCCAAGCTTCATCGAGCTTTCTATGATAAAGGAGTGAAACTACTATCTCACCGCTGCTTGAGCTTAAAAAATCAACTGCAAAGAGTTTAAAACCTATTTTATGTGTGCTTATTGCATCTAAGAGTTTTGGCATTAAGTTTGAAATATATTCGTTTACCTGCGGGCATTCATCTACAAAAATTACACCGTTTTTGTCGCTATTGGTCATGGCATACTGTATTTCGTTATCACTTTTGTGCCAGATTTTAAACTCACTGCGATAACGATAATGTTCCTGCGGAGACTCTATAACAGAAATTTCACCGCTATAAAAAGATGAAAATCTATCTCTGTTGAGCGCTACTTTATCACTCAGTTGTGCTTCATAGCCGTTTTCATAAGCTCTGCAGGCACCGCAGACACCAAAATATTTACATTCCAAACTTATTTCCTATTTTATTGAAGATATTAAATTGCCTATAAGCAGACTCCACCCATCTATTAGAACAAAGATAAGTATCTTAAAGGGCAGAGAGATCATAACAGGCGGCAGCATCATCATACCCATTGACATAAGTATAGACGCAACAACCATGTCTATAACCAAAAATGGCAAAAAGAGTAAAAATCCTATCTCAAAAGCTGTTTTTAGCTCACTAATTACGAAGGATGGAATAATTATAGAGAGTGGGACTTCTGCGATTGTTTGTGGATTTTCCATTTTTCTTATTCTAAAAAAAAGCGCTAAATCTTTTTCTCTTGTATTTCGAATCATAAAGTTTTTAAAAGGAAGTGCTGTTTTATCAAAAGCCTCTTCGTACCCTATTTTCTCAGCCATGTAGGGTTTTATTCCATTCTCATACGACTGCGTGCCGACGGGTTCCATGACATAAAAAGTCAAAACCATGGCAAGCATAACAAGAAGTTGGGTTGGAGGAACCTGCTGCGTTCCAAGAGCTTGTCTCAGAAATCCAAATACAATTACAAAGCGTGTAAAAGTGGTCATAACCAAAACTAAACTAGGGGCTAAAAAGAGAAGTGTTAAAACTACAAGTACATTAAGTGAGCCGACTAGCTGTTTAGGAGTATCTGGAGCTGAAAGAGCAAAATTCATAGTCGGAATTTGCACAGACTCCGCACCAAGAACCGTAACAATGCCGAAAAGTAAAATAAGTAGTCTTAAAATGGTACGAGAGGGTCTCTTTTGCAAACAAATACCTTGAAGTAAAAATTACTCTTATAATACCACAAAAGATATTTGAAAAACCATAGATATATATTTTTAATAATAGTTGAGAAGCGTAAGACTTTTGTCTATATTCCCCTATAGAATTTATATTTGCATGGCTATACAGTAAATTTCAAATTTTTACTCAAAAAAAATGATTAACTTTTAATCAATTTTCAAAAAAAATTGATTAATTGTACATTTTTGTTGCTATAATGCCGCTCCATATTTTAATAAGTGAGGAAATGCTTGTATATTACCATCAATCGAAAACCTTCAAAAGAAGAAATTGACACATTCAACATAAAAGTCTCCGAAGAGGATGCAGTAATTGATTATCGAATCGAACTTGATTCTCTTGACCAAACAGCGAAAAAAGAACTTTGTAAATCTTACAATCTAAAACCAGAGAGCCTCGATAGTGCTACTAAAATCGTACTCTCTTATAACAATGAAGTTTAACTGCGTGGCATAAAGCCACCAGTTTCACCTTGTTTCTTCGTTCCCAAGCTCGTGAGACTCTGAAATAACTTTAACTCCGCTTTTCTCTTTTGCAAATAAATAAGTCTAAGACAGTACAATTACACACTCAAACTCACTATGGATTATCAAAGTATGCTAAATTTTCTACACAAAACTCCGACAAAAACAGCTTATAGTATCATCCTATTTTTAACACTTTTCAGTGCTGTTTATAACGCTTTTTTGCCTCTGCATGGCGATGAAGCTTACTACTGGATGTGGAGCCATCACCTTCAAAATGGCTACTATGACCATCCGCCTATGATTGCCTATATGATTTATCTCACAAATTTTATTTCAGAGTCAGAGTGGGGTGTTCGGTTGGTGAATGTCTTCTCCATGAGCATCGCAGCGATCTATATTTTCAAGCTGTCAAAAGAGATGTTTGATGAAAGAGTTGCACTCACTTCGGTTCTCATATTCTCAAGCGTTATTATCGTACATGCAGGCTATATTTTAACGACTCCGGATTCTCCCCTTATTCTCTTTTGGTCACTTGCACTTTATTACTCCTATAAAGCCATCTTTTACGGCAAAAGAAGCAACTATATTTTAACCGGCATTATGCTCGGGCTTATGATGCTGAGTAAATATACTGCCATACTTTTTGTATTTATGCTTTTGATTTTCATACTCCTAAAAAGACGAGATATTCTGATCAACATGAATTTTTATTTAGCGGCTTTTATCGCTCTTATAATTGTCTCTCCTATGCTAATATGGAACGCTCAGAACGAGTGGATTAGTTTTGCTTTTCAACTGGGACATGGCACAACCGAAACATTCGATTTTCATCCCAACCTTTTCTTTGAATTTTTTGCCGGACAGTTTGGAATTTTCTCTCCGATTTTTACAGCAGTTTTGTTCTACTTTTTAGTCAAAAACAGACTCTATTTCAAAGACAACAAACTCTTTTTTCTCGCACTCAGCGTGGCAGTCGTTTTACTCTTCTTTTTTTACAAAAGTTTCTTTAGCAGAATGGCGCTCAACTACACCGCTCCCGCATACATCGGCGGTGCAATTCTCGCTGCATATATGTTTGAGCATTACAAACTGACTAAAACATTCAAAGCCGGTTTGGAAATAGCTTTGCTTTTAACCCTCGTAGGTCGTTTTGGTTTTATCTTTTACCTCGAAGTTGTTCAAGAGAGAATGGATGGATACAGAGAAGCCGTGCAACTCTTGCAAAAACATGTAAAAGAAAATGACAGCTTTTACGGCGATCATTTGACAACCGCTGCATATCTTAAATACTACCTTAAAAATCATCCGGAAACGGATGTAGCACTTCCTACAAGATTCTCGCAATATGACATGTGGAGAAAAGAGAATTTTTTAAAAGACGGTTTAGTTTTAACAAGAGAGCCTGAACTGGATGGACTTCAGAATTTATACAATGTTGTAAATTTGGTTGATACACTCAGAGTAAAAAAAGGGGTTAAAGATGAAAAAACTTTTTATATTTACAGAGTATCGGATGCAAAGTAGATAATTAATCGTTTTTTTGATAAAATCACACTAACTTTAAGCACGGTGACGCATGAAAAATATTATAAAACTTATCATCACAATTGTTATGTTTTATTTTCTGTTTCAGTATGTGAACTTTGAAAATCTTATAAATATTCTTGCAAAATCCCACGGCGGAACTATCGCAATTGCCCTTCTCTTTCAGGTAGCAAGCACCTTTATAGCGGCATACAGATGGAGACTCATAATGCGTCTTTTAGTTTTTAAAGAGAGTGTTTCCTATTATGTTCAGAGCTACTTCAAAGGCTCTTTTTTCAACCAAGTATTGCCAAGCAGCATAGGTGGAGACGCCGTTCGCATCATAGATTTAACACAAAAAGGGTACGATAAAAAAGATGCTTTTTACGGCATATTTGTGGATAGAGTTGTTGGTTTGGTGGGTCTGTTGGTCTTAAACCTTCTGGCAACCACCCTATTTTGGGGTGCATTTGATAACGATTTTTCACTGCTTATTATTTTTATAGCCATCAGTGGAATAAGTGGTTTTGCACTTCTATTTCAACTAGAAAAAATCACATTTTTAGCGAATTACAAATTTTTAAACCTTTTTCATCGTCTGGCAAAAAGGCTCAACACTCTCTACGCGGACAGAACTCTGCTTCTAAAACATATCGCCATCTCCGTAGTTGTGCATCTCTTTTCGGTTTTAACTATCTATGCACTCGCTTGGAGCATAGATTTTCACATGCCGTTTCAAATTTTTCTTATAGCCGTTCCACCGGTATTTTTGCTTACAATCGTTCCTATCTCTCTTGCAGGCTGGGGGATCAGAGAGGGAGCGATGGTTGGGATATTTATGCTCATAGGAGCAGACCAGACAAAAGTTTTAGCTATGAGTATTCTCTATGGATTACTACTCATTATCAGCGCCCTCCCCGGCTCATACTTCTGGATAAAAAGCAAAAAAGCAACCTGAAAATTATAAAGGATTCAATCACATGAATGTAGATACAATGAGAAATATTGACCACTATGCAGGCGTTCCACTCGCATTTATCGGTACTCTAATTAAAAAATCAGTAATGTTGTTTTTACCTCCAAAAACTCTAAAACCAAAGAATGTACTTCTGATTGAGCTTTCAGAAATGGGGAGTGCAATCATCGTTGACCCTGCTATGCGAAAGCTCAAAGCAAATATTGAGGGGGAACTCTTTTTTGTAATTTTTTCAAAAAACAAAGTGAGTTTGCAACTTTTAGAAACCGTAAAAGAAAAAAACATCTACACTATCGATGAGAGCAGTATTGTAAACTTGGCGAAGAGCTCTTTAAACTTTCTTTCATGGTGCCGCAAAAACGAGATAGATTCCGTAATAGATTTAGAGCTTTTTTCTCGCTTTACAGCACTTTTAACCGCTGCATGCGGAGCTACAAACTGTGTCGGTTTTCATGCATTTCATAACGAAGGGCTTTACCGCGGCGATTTTTTAACAAAAAAAGTAGCCTACAATCCGCACCAGCATATTGCAAAAAACTTTATCTCTTTGGTAGATGCACTTTTGAGTGAAAAAGTGGAGCTTCCCTACACAAAAAGAGTTATTCCTGACTCTGAAATTGTAATTGCAAAAGCGGTTATAAGCGATGAGGAGCAACTGAGCATTCAAGCAACTATTGCCGACATGTTTGAGGGATTTAACAGAGAGAAAAATCCTGTTATTTTGGTAAATTCCAACGCCTCCGACCTTCTTCCGCAACGCCGTTGGGACAGAGAAAACTACGGTGATGTTATTAAAAAAATATTAGCTTACAATCCGCATGTATTGGTTCTTCTCACGGGTGCACCGGCTGAGAAAGAGGGAGCGGAGCTCTTAACAAGATATGTAAACGACAAAAGATGTATAAACTTTGCCGGAGCGGTAAAATTTCTACAACTTCCTGCACTCTACAGTGTGAGTAAATTTATGCTCACAAACGACTCAGGGCCTGCCCATTTTGCTTCAATCACAAATATGCATACATTTGTGATTTTCGGTCCCGAAACACCTGCACTTTATGGCTCGCTAGGTCCTACGACTCCTATTTATGCAGGCATGGCATGCAGTCCTTGTGTGAGTGCATCAAACCACAGAAAAACACCATGTTCAGACAATCAGTGTATCCAAGTTATCACGGCAGATTTAGTATTTAACACTCTTAAATTTAAACTTGATGAACTCGGCTTTTAAAGAGCACGCTCTTTTTTTATACTTCACTCTTTTTGTAGCCATATTACGGCTGCTGTTAGCCCCTTTTGTCGGGCTTGGAGTGGATGAAGCGCATTATGTGCTTTATGCCTTAAACCTGGATTTGAGCTATTTTGACCACCCTCCGTTGGTTGGCTGGGTTCAGTACATCTTCACCTCTCTGTTTAGCACAAATGAGTTTGGCTCTCGCACAGCCGCTATACTTATCGGTGCTATTACCTCTATTTTTATCTATAAACTTATTTTTGAGATTAATCGCAACAAAAAAGAGGCATTCATTGCTGTTTTAGCACTCCATGCTTCTTTTTTATTTAATGCTCTTTTTTTGATGCTCATGCCTGACACGCTTCTCTTTTTACTTATTTTACCGACTATTTTTGCAGTTATCAAATTAGAAAAAGAGAGTTCGCTCCCCAACTGGATTCTGCTCGGAACACTTCTTGGTTTGGCAGGTTTGGCAAAATACACGGCAGTTCTCTTTATTGCTCCGATTATTTTATACTTCATTATAAAAAAAAGATACGAACTTTTTTACTCTCCTAAAATCATTCCCGCCATCTTAATTGCTTTAATCATTATTTCTCCTGTTCTCATCTGGAATATCCAAAACGACTGGTCAAGCTTTGCCTATCAGAGTGAGCATGTTGTGGGAGAAAATACAATAAAGTGGAGTGCCTTTTTTAGCTCCACTGCCGCACAGTTTGTGACATATAACCCATTTCTCTTTCCTCTTGCTTTTTATGGACTCTATAAAGCACTCCTAAGCAAAAACGACACACTGTTTCTCACCGCTCTTTTTGGTTTAGTTTTTATTCTATTTTTCAGTTATGCTTCGCTCCATAAAACCGCCCTGCCTCATTGGAGTGCTCTGTTTTATCTCCTTTTTATACCGATTGGCAGTTATTACACTCTGCAGCTAGGTGCGAAAATGAAAAAATATCTGAAATTTGCAATAACTTTCGGCTTGATTTTAAGCTCCATAGCCTATGCGGAACTTGGCTTTAAGTTTTTGCCTTTTCCTGATTACCAGTCACCGCACCGCGATATATATGGCTGGGATATGATTATGAAAAAAGCAAATGAGCAGATAGAAAAGAATCCCGACAGCGCTCTCGCGGTTACAAACTGGACGCTCGCCTCTCGCGCCATGTACTACAATCGTGATTACAACTCATCCGTTTTTCTCATCGACGACAGAAAAGACCAGTTTGACATTTGGGAGAAAGAGTCTGCAATCGGCAAAGATTTACTCTTTATAAACACCTACTGCTTTAAAAAAGATATATCGCAATACGCTCGATGTGATGAAGTGATTCCACGCCATGAGTTTGATATAATTCTGGGCTCAAACAAAGTGAATAGAATCAATTTTGTAACATGCAAAAACTATCAGGGGCTTAAATGATTTTTTCAAAAAAGTATCTTTATTACATCCTATCCTTGGTTCTGTTTATATTTATTTCATACTTTTTTATTGACAAAACCGTTGCAAGATACTTTTTGGAACATAAGAAAAATTACGAAGCACTAGGCGATTTTATAAGTATTTTCGGTGAGTCTCATTGGTATTTTGCAACTGCGATTATCGGATTAATCATTTTTAAATATTACAGAAAAAACGGGCTTTTTGCCCAAAGATTTTTATTTCTACTTTATATCAACCTTTTTTCTGGGGCAATCAGCATAGTAACAAAATTTATTTTTGGGCGCATTCGACCTTGGGGACTCAGAGACGATGGCGATTCGTACGGTTTTTTACTTTTTCAAAACTTTGACATGGGTTTTATAGAGAAGATGAAATATCATTTTATAACTGTATCAGATGCTCCAACAACCTATACCTCGTTCCCCTCGGGACATACGACTACCATATTTGCAGTGTTTGCATACCTTTGTATTCTTTTTCCAAAATATTCCTATTTATGGTTTAGCATTGCAATTGTTCTTGCATGCGGAAGAATTTTAGATAGTGACCATTTCATAAGTGATATTTTTGCTGGTATAATTGTAGGAACACTATCGACTCTATTTATCTATTCAAAAATGAAGGAAAAAATTGAAAAAAAATATTAAAAAAGGTTTACTCCTTATACTTTTTATTGCCATAGTTTATGGTCTCATTAGAATTATTGACATAGTGTACGGAAGTTACGCTTTCGCCCCGCGACAGCCCTATATGGTGATGCAAACCGACAACTCTATGACTATAAAATGGCAAAGTTCCGAGGAAGAGATAGGCGAGGTTAATTATGGTCTATCAGATGAAGCAAAAAATGAGACCGTAAGCGACATTAAAGCAACAGATAAACACTCAATAACTATCTCAAATTTAGGCGAATGTACAAAATATTTTTACTTGGTAAAATCCCCCTCCATGAAGATAGATAACGAAGAGAGAAGTTTTACCACACTATGTCAGAGTGCAAAGTCTCAAAAACTTTGGCTTATTGGAGATAGCGGTAAGAACGGTGAAAAACAGACAGAAGTGTATCAAGAGATGTTAAAACATATTGGCGATGACTTAAACAATCTTAACATGTGGATTCTTTTGGGAGACAATGCCTACACAAGCGGAACGCAAAAACAGTACAACAAAGGTTTGTTTGAACCCTATAAAGAGCTCGTGAAAAAATTTGTTCCATGGGCTGTTATCGGCAACCATGATGCAAGAAGATGGGCTTTTTATAATATCTGGGATTTTCCAACAGACGGAGAAAGCGGCGGCGTGCCAAGCGGACATGAGGAGTTTTATTCAATTGATAACGGTAATCTTCATCTAGTCATGCTAGATAGCGAAACGGTGAGCAGAAGCAGCGATGGAGAAATGGCTACATGGCTCAGAGCAGATTTAAAAGCAAATACTAAACCGTGGGTAATTGTTGCTTTTCACACCCCACCCTATACGGATGGCGGACATAAATCTGACAACGATTACGACAGCGGAGGAAGATTAAGAGAGATGAGAGAAACTTTTATCCCTATTTTTGACGAATTTGGGGTTGACTTGGTTGTGAGCGGACATTCTCATGACTATGAACGCTCAAAACTTTTGGTAAACCATACAGGAAAGAGCGATACATTTGATGCTAAAAAACATGTTCTGCAAGATAGCGCTACATGCTACACCAAACCCCTCAAAGCGACAAAAAACAGCGGGACTATCTACCAAGTTTGCGGCTCCTCTTCAAAGCTCGACCATGCAGAGCTGAAACACCCTGCTATGCCATTTAGCCTTGAAGCTATGGGTTCACTCATCATAGATATTACACCGACCACTCTAAGCTCTAAATTTCTAACTATAGAGGGCAAAATTGCGGATGAGTTTACAATCAAAAAAGACAATTCATCATGCGAGGATAAAAAACAGTGAGTAATATAAGCATAGTAATTTTAGCAGCCGGCAAAGGCAGCCGTATGAAATCCCCAAAGGCAAAAGTTCTCCACACAATCAGCGGAAAACCTATGCTTTACCATATCATCAAGGCTTCAAAAGAGATTTCAGATGATATCAGTGTTGTTGTAGCCCACCAGAAAGAGGCCGTAATTGAGCAGATGAGTCTCTATTTTGATGACATAAACTTCATAGTTCAAGATGCAGAGAACTTCCCAGGAACCGGCGGAGCGATGAAAAATATTGCACCAAAGAATGAAAAGGTTTTAGTTCTAAACGGTGACATGCCTCTCATAACCGCAGATGCTTTAAGAGGTTTTATAGAGAGCGAAGCAGACATAATCATGTCAATCTTTCAGCTTGAGAATCCGGACGGATATGGTCGTGTTATCATAGAAGATGAGCAGGTTGTTCGCATAGTTGAACAAAAGGATGCCTCTGAGTATGAGCTGGGTGTAACAAGTGTGAATGCAGGAATTTATGCCTTTTCAAAGAGTGTTTTAGAGAAGTACATTCCGCAACTAAGCAACGAAAACGCCCAAGCAGAATATTATCTGACAGATATTATCTCCATGGCTAAAGCAGATGGGCTAAATATTACTCCTCTTTTAGTTAATGAAGAGTCTTTTAAGGGTATAAATTCAAAACTTGATTTGGCACTTGCAGAAGAGATAATGCAGGATAAAATAAAATCTGTATGGATGAATGCCGGTGTTATTATGCAGCTTCCCTCCACCATTTACATTGAAGAGGGAGTAGTTTTTGAGGGCGAATGTATCGTTGAAAACGGCTGCCGCCTTACGGGAAATACACATATAAAAAACTCCCATATCAAAACAGGAAGCGTTATAGAAAACTCTACAGTTATAAATTCAGATGTTGGACCTATGGCACATCTCCGCCCGCTTTCCCACATTACTGATACACATATAGGAAACTTTGTAGAGGTCAAAAACAGTACGCTCAAAGGGGTAAAAGCAGGGCATTTAAGTTACATCGGCGACTCTGAGGTAGATGTGGGAACAAACATCGGCGCAGGCGTTATCACATGTAATTATGACGGTATCAAAAAATATAAAACCGTCATAGGCAAAAATGTTTTTATCGGAAGCGACAGTCAACTCATTGCACCTCTTATAATAGAAGACGATGTCATGATAGCTGCAGGAACGACACTCCCAAGCGGTAAAATCGAAAAAGGTTCTTTAGCTATAAACAGAGAAAAATTAAGAACCATCAAAGATTTCTACTACAAATTTTTTGGTAAGAACAAAGCGTAAAAACCTTATAACTCTCCAGCATTTATGCTGGAAGCTTTAGGGGATTGCAAAGGACATTCATGTCCTTGCCACACAAATGGGCTTCGCTCATTTGTGTGTATAAAATAGAGTAGCAGAGCTACTCTACGGTAAAATATTTATCTTTAAGTATTGTAAACTTCTCTAACTCTTTATCCCCGTCAAGATTTAACCCCTTAAGAGCTTTCGGATTTACGACATAAAATCCAAGTTGCACCTCTACTTTATCATTAGCGAGAAGAGCGTTACTGTAGTTAACAACCCGTTTTTCATCACTCTTAATCATCGTATCTTCCAAAACTGCATTAGCTGTCCATGGCATAGACGGCGCATTGTCTCGACCAAGCACTTTAACAAAAGTTTGCGTCTGCAAAGCCGTAGATTTACCGTCTCTTATAAGATTTACTCTTAGCTGTACAACTCTTAGCGGATGCGTCATAAGATTGTGCGGCGCTTTATTCTCTACAACAACAGTAAAACCGTTCGCTGTTTTTTCAAATCCAAGTTCAACATACTTCGATAACATCTCCGGCTTGTGTCTAGCTCCTGCAAAACCGTGAAAAGCGTGTTTTTCACTCATTCTAATCGTTGTTGCACTTCCTTCAACCTTTGGCATGTGGCAAGTGATACAATTTTGTTTTTTATCTTTGGCACCTTTTTCATCTGTTTCACATATCGTAAATTTTTCCGCATTTTGTTTATGAGAATGGCATCCCATGCACACCGTACCTGTATAAAATTTCTCATTTGTGTAGTCAATCGCATGATAAGGCGAACCGACCGTTGTTTTATTTAAACCAAGCATGGAGGTTTCATGTGTGTACTTTACTTTTTCTTTTTCTCTTCCGGCTTCTGCTGAGAAAAATGTTTTATCTTCACTTGTATAGATATTTTTATTTTCTTGCGCATGAAGTTCCACATCTTTTATAGCATGACAACTTGAACATGAAAAACCTTGCTGATCTGTTTTTGTAGCATCTTCTTTTTTAATATTTGGCGTATGACAGTTTGCACACTTATAATCACCACTCTCACGAGCCGGATGTTTATCCCAAACCGCTTTATGAACTTTATCATCATCAACGGAAGATTTTTTGTGCATAGAGTCCCCAAACTCTTCAACAATAGTCGGATGGCATTTTTTACAGGTATCCGTTTGCACACCTGCAAAGAGGAGCAACGACAACGAAAGTACTAAAAGTAACATTTTTTTCATAACAAGTATCCTTTAAATTGAACTTACATTTTATTCAACTAAGAAGATTTTTTTCTTGATTTGTATCAAAGGATAAATTTTTTAGATAAACTATTCAAAACTATCAGGAAAGCTCTTGAAAATAATTCATTTCAGCGATACCCACCTAGGCTACAACGACCTTGAAGTAATAAACGAAGAGAACATAAACCAGAGGGAAGCGGATTTTTACGATGCTTTCTCCCAAGTCGTAGAGCAGATAAAAATCATCAAACCGGATTTTATCATCCACACCGGCGATCTGTTTCACCGTTCTAGCCCGAGCAACCGAGCTATAACCTTTGCACTTGAACAGTTCAGAATCATAAACTCTCTGGGCATCCCGTTTATCCTCATAGCGGGAAACCACTCAACCCCACGGACAAACCTAAGTTCGCCCATTCTAAAAATCTTTGAAAACTTTGAGAACATACATGTATCCTACAACCAAGAGTACAAAAAAGTGGAGTTTAAAGACGCAATCTTCCACACCCTGCCCCACATGAATGATGAGACAACGGCACTTTCACAAATCGAACTTTGCGAAGCTGAAATTGACGCGAGCAAAAAAAACATCATGATGATGCACTGCTCCGTGGGCGCGAGCTATCTGATGCAGGAGTTTGGCGAGTGGGTTTTTCCTCATGACAAAGAGTATATCTTTGAGAAAATGGACTATGTGGCACTAGGACATTGGCATGGTTTCGGTCGTGTCGGCAAACATGAAAATGTCTATTACAGCGGCTCAACAGAACGCACAAGCCTGGGCGACAAACGCAACTCAAAAGGGTTTGTAGAGATTAACTTAGACGATAAATCCAAAATCGCCTCTTTGTTTGGCTCTACAGATATAGAGTTCAAAGAGATAAAAATCCGCCCCATTATACAAAAAGAGCTTGACTGCACAGACTACGAAAACGCGCTAATAGATGCAAGCGACACCAAGAACGCCATAGTCGAAGTGAAGCTCACAAACCTCACGCCCCTGCAATCCATCGACATTCAAAACTCCGACATCAAAAAACTATTTCCACATGCCATGAGCGTAAATGTAAAACGGGAGTTCAAGCACGGTGCAAACGAGGCAGACTTTACCGACATTGAAGCACTCTCTTTAGAGGAGTTTTTTTTAGAGCACATAAAAGAAGATTCAAACGAAAAAGAGTATGACAGACTCAAAGGCAAAGTACAGGAACTATTTGCACAGTATGAGGAGGCTCGCGATGATTCTCTCTAAACTCCATTTAGAAAACTTCAAAAAGTATACCGCCTACGACATCGAGTTCGGCGAGGGGTTGGTGGGCATTATCGGCAAAAACGGAAGCGGAAAATCGACCATCTTTGAAGCAATACTCTTTGCACTCTACGGAGAGACAAAAAACAGAGGAAACAAGGAACTCATTAAAAATGCAAACGCCTCCACAAAAGATGCCGTTGTCGTAGAGCTTGAATTTGAATTTGATAATCTTACATACAAAGTTGTACGAGAATTTACAGGAAAAAGCTTAACCGCAAAAGCCAAGTTTTACAAAAACTCTGAACTGACAACCTCAGGAGCAAAAGAGGTCACAACCTCCATAATAAACCTCACAAAGATGAGCAGAGACGCCTTCATGCACACACTCTTCGCTTCACAAAAAGAGCTTACAAGCCTAAGCACGCTCAAAAATGAAGACAGAAAAAAGATGATACGCAAGCTTCTCGGGCTAGAAAAAATCGACTTCATAGAAAACTCTCTGGTAGAAAAAAGCCGTCAATTAGGACGCGAAATAAAAGCTTTTGATGAAGTGCTTTTAAGCGCTGAAGATGTAAAAGAAAAACAAGAGCAGATAAAAATCAACCAAACCGCAAAAGAGGTACTTGCCAAAGATGTGGAACTGAAAACAAAAGAGCTCGAAGCCATAAAACTCCATGAGCAAAAGCTAAAAAAAGAGCTCGAAATCTTTGCCAAAACCAAAGAGCAGAAACTAAAGCTTTTCTCAGAGCTTGAACTCATAAAAAACACGAAAAGCTTGGAACTTCTAAACGAGGCAAAACTCATCGCCGAGAACCATGAGCTGGAACATAAACAGCAAAAACTGACAGAACTCGCAACGGTAAAAGCCGACTACCTCTCGCTTCAAGAAGAGCTAAAAAACCAAGAGAAACTCAAAGAGTTTCACCTAAAAAAAGAGGGACTCACCAAAGAACTCGTACAACTCAGAGAGCAGTACACCAAAAGCAAAACCGACATTACGGCTCTACAAACAGCATGCGAAAACTATGAAGAGCTTCTCTTTAACGCAAAAAATCTGGAACTGAGTCTTGCCATGTTGCAAGAGCAAATCAACACCAAACACACTATCGAAAACGAGCTAAAAGCAGAAATATCAGGCGAGCAGAAGCAAATAGACATTACAAACGAGAAAATCGCAAAACTGAGAGAACTCGGAAACGACTCCGCCTGCCCTACATGCACAAGACCGCTTTTGGAAGAGTATGACAATGTTATAAACTCACTTGTTGAGACGGTAAACAACATACACCAGAAAAAGATTGAAACACATCAGAAACAGCTTGCACTTGTGCAGACTCAAAAAGCTTTATTTGAGGCAGAGAAAAAACTCAAAGACAAAGAATTTCTGGAACTTTCAAATACTCTTAAAGTCATCGAGAGCAAACTTAAAGACCTCAAAATTGCACAAGAGCATTTCAAGCAGGTAGAGCAAAAAGGTCTAAAAAACAAAGAGGAACTCAAAGAGCTCGAGCAGTACACCTACGATGAGAAACTTCACAACGACACAAAAGCAAAATTCACACTCATAGAACCGCACTATAAGCATGTAATGAGTCTAGAAACAGAGCTCAAACGTGCACCGCTCGTAAAAACAGAACTTACAGCCGTTATAAAAAAGATAGAAGAACTCACAGTGGCAGAAAAGGCGAAAGAAGCAGAGTTTAGCCTCGTCATCTACGAAGATGTAAAGCACAAACACACGCTTGAAGAGCATGAGGGAACTCTAAAAACCATAGAGTCAAAAACGACACTTTTAAATGAGATAAAAATACAAATCGCGAGCATTGACGGCGAGATAAAAACCATCCAAAACGCCTTAGAGAACAACGAAGCACAAAAGAAAAAAGTGCAGACAAAAAAAGATGATTTGCTCGACTACGAGAAAATCAAAACAAGCCTCGCAGAGTTCAAAACCAAACTCAACGCAAAAGTCGCACCAAGGATTTCCGACATTGCCTCAACCATGTACAGCCAAATTACCAAAGGAAAATACCAACACATAGAAGTAAGCAACGACTTCGATTTTTTCATCTACGACGAAGGCAAAAAGTACCCGATAGAAAGGTTTTCAGGAGGAGAGATAGACTTGGCAAACTTGGTGCTACGCATCGCCATTTCAAAAACGCTTACGGAACTCAGCGGAGCAAGTTCCATAGGGTTTTTAGCGTTTGATGAAGTTTTCGGAAGCCAAGATGAGGCAAGAAGGATGGAGATACTAGAAGCTTTCCACACCATCAAAGAGCAGTACCGACAGATATTTCTAATAAGCCACGAGATGGAGATTAAAGAGATGTTTGAGCGGGTTGTGGAATTGTAAAAATGAAAAGAAATCAAATAATAGGGAAATAGATGCAATCAGCAGATGTGGTCATATACAATACCGGAGAAATTGAGCTTAAAATTCCTCTCAATGAGAATGATATATGGCTCAGTGCAAATGATATAGCAAGCATATTTGGTGTTAACCGTCCGGCAATTGTAAAGCACATCGGAAATATTTACAAAACTGATGAACTCAGTAAAAATACAACCTGTTCCATTTTGGAACAACTTGCACCGGATGGCAAAATACGGAATATGAACTTTTATAATCTTGATATGATTATCTCGGTGGGCTACAGAGTCAATTCAAAAAAAGCAACAAAATTTAGACAGTGGGCAAATGGGGTTCTTAAAAATTATATTCAAAACGGATATGTGTTAAACAGCGCAAAACTCACCCAGCAAAAAATAACTCTTTTAGAAAATGATTTGAAACTGCTTCAAACCAAAGTAAAAGATAAACAACTCCAAACAGATGAAAAATTCAACAAAATTTTTGAAGCCATAGAAGCAAAATCCATCCAACCGACACAAGGCATCTTTTATGATGGAGAGGTTTACGATGCTTATCTCTTCGTCTCAAACCTTATCAAAAGTGCCAAGAAAAGCATAGTGCTGATAGATAACTACCTCGATGAGAGTGTTTTGACCATGCTTTCCAAAAGAGAAAAAAATGTAATCGCCACCCTCTACACCAAAAATATCACCACACAGCTAGAACTTGACATCAAAAAACACAACGCCCAATACCCAAAAATCACCCTCAAAAAGTTCGATGCCTCACATGACAGATTTCTCATCCTCGACGCCAAAGAATTCTACCACATAGGAGCAAGCCTAAAAGATTTAGGCAAAAAATGGTTCGCTTTTTCTAAGTTTGAGATGGAGAGTTTTGATATTTTGAAGAGGTTGGAGGGGTGATGGGGGTTTTGTTTGGAAGTTGGGGTGAGGCGAAAGAATTGATTTTACGAAGTGAAATGTTTTTTCAGAAAGAGCAATGCGGACGGATATTTTTGATTAGCCATAAGATGGGGATTACAGAGATGTTTGAGCGGGTTGTAGAACTATAAAAAACGAAAAGGATTAATCATATGCACTTTATATCATCTATAACAATTAAGAATTTTAAATCCATAAGAGAAGAAACATTCCCATTGACACTTTACACGCCATTAGTCGGGTATAACAACGCGGGTAAATCAAATATTTTAGAAGCCATACAATGGTTATTGAATAAAAGTAGTTTATCAGAAAAATATTTTAATAACATCGACGAGTCAATAGAAATTAGTGGCTAGATTGAAGGTGTGTCAGCAGATATTTTAAGTCAATTACCTCAAGCACAAAGGAACAGTATACAACCATATATTGTTGAAGAAAGACTCGGCATTAAAAGAACTCAAGCTACACCATCCATAAGTGTTAAGTTGATAAATATTGACGTATTAAATGTTAATAGTGGAGAATGGGTAAGAAATCCTAATGGCTTAGACACAGCATTAAAAAGTCTTTTTCCAGAACCAATAGAAATTGGTGCCATGGAAAATGTAGCTGAAGATATTGGAAAATCAAAAAATACAACTACAATAGGTAAATTAATAGCTGAAATTATGGCACCAATTGAAGAAAATCATTCTGCAATAATAACAGAAGCACTTGATGAATTGAAAAAAAAGTTTGATGCTGATGGAACAGAAAGAGCGCAAGAACTAATTGACTTTGATACAGATGCATCTTTAAAAGTACAAGATTTTTTTCCAGGAATTTCCATTAAACTTCATGTACCAACACCTATCATAAAAGAAGTATTAAAAAATGGTACTATCAAAGTTTACGAAAATGGTATTGGTAGAGACTTAACTTCATATGGGCACGGAACACAGCGTTCTGTTCAAATGTCATTAATAAGACATTTAGCAGATATAAAAAGAGGTGTTAACAATAGGGCATCAAATACTTTATTATTAATCGATGAACCTGAATTATATTTACATCCACAAGCTATAGAACAGACTAGACTTGCATTAAAAGTTTTAGCTCAAAATGGTTATCAAGTAATATTTACGACACACTCACCACAAATGATACCTGCAGAAGATGTCAAAAATACATTACTGATTAGAAAATATGATTCTGAAACTAAGACTAGACAAAGATTAATAAATGCTGTTGAAGCAATAGAACGTGATGCTATAAGTCAATTTGAATTACTTTTTTCACTTGAAAATGCGAGTCAAATACTTTTTTCAGAAAATGTTTTATTGGCTGAAGGCAAAACAGAAAAAAGATTATTGCCTTACATATTTACTAAATATCATAGTCAATCACTTGGAGAAAAGAAAATTGCATTTACAGAACTTGGTGGTTCTGGCAATATAGTTAAATCTATAAAAGTCTTAAATGTAATGGATTTACCAACAAAAGCTATTGTTGATTTAGATTTTGCATTTAAAGAATGTATTGCACATGGAATTTTAGAAGATGATGATAACGATTTTTTAACTTGCAAAAACAAATTTTTAGAAAATACAGATATTTTATTATCCGATGATGGCTTACCTAGAAAAGATGGAGTAGTCAATGCTTCTCAAGCCTATAAATGGCTTGCAGAACAAGAAGATACGCAAATTAATATTGACAATCTTCACAACAAATTAAAAGAACAAAATATATGGTTATGGAAAAAAGGCGCGATTGAAGAGCACTTAAGTTTAAGTGCGAAAAATGAGCAAGCATGGGCTAGATTTAAAAGACGACTTGATGATGAAGAATTTCATCATGTTGTAAATGACAATGAAGTTATTAATATGCTAGATTGGTTATTAATTCATAATTAATAATTTGAATTGTAAATCAGTTTCTAAAAAACAATCTAAATTTTAATTTAGATTGCTGAAAGCTAACTTGTTGGCTTTCAGCCAAATCCACATGCCGAACAAATCCAAAAAAATAGAACTTAGATTGTTTTAGTGTCGCACCAAACCTAAATGTGATACAATTCCGCCTACAAGGACTCTTATGAAAGAAAAATATACAAGAACCGATTTTCCCAGTAAAAATATAAAATCTGAAACCTATTATGAGAATGGTGCGTTTATAACAAAGCTTTACCATGATGACAAAAGTACTTATGTCAAGGAGTTTATAACCTTAACAGATGGGACAAAAGAGATTAAGCACTTTACCGTAAAAGGTGTTTTGGCAAAGCTGGAGTATTTTGTGCAGGACAAGAGACATGGTGTAGAGACAAAATACTTCATCCCTAAAGCAAACAAAAGTATAAAAAGCACCAAAATATATGACGATGGCAAGCTGCATGGTGAAAGTACAACTTACAATGATAATGACGAAATTATCAAACAAGAAGTTTTTGCTCTTGGAAAGCTGACATTAAAATATTTACGAGATGAGAGTCATAATATAGTAAAGATTCAGATTGTAGATAAGGGTAATGTAACAAACTTGCCAAAAGCAGAATATGAAAAATTACAACGTAACATCGAGGAGAAGCCAGAGTTATTTAAAGATTAATTGCTAGCTAGATGTACATGGACATTGTTTCGTCCATGTTCTTTGACATAGTAAAGTGACTGGTCAGCTTTTGAGAGAAGCGAATAGATGGTGTCATCATGTTGCGTAAACTCACATATACCCATACTGACAGTAATTTTCAAAACCGTATCTTTATAAGAAACCTCTAACTCATTGATTTTTTTTAGCAATTTTTTTGTTTTTTCTACTGCTAAGTCTGAAGTCGTATGAGGAAGCAGAAGTACAAACTCTTCTCCTCCTATTCTCGCAAAAAAGTCTGTATCGCGAATGTTGTCGTTTATCGCTTTTGTTAACGATATTAGTACCAGATCACCTGCCTCATGCCCATAGTTATCATTTATATTTTTAAAGTGGTCTATATCAATGATTACTAAAGTAAAAGCTGTTTTATAACGTATGCTTTGTTGAATGAAACTTTTTCCTTGTTCTAAAAAAGCCCTTCTGTTTGCAATGCCTGTCATCTCATCTGTTCTGGCTAACTCTTCTGCTTTTTTTGTTTGTTTTTCTAATTCAAGAGTTCGTTTTATTACTTCGGATTCCAAAGTTTCTTTTACTTTTTCCAAGGTGTGTCTTACTTCGTCTTGCGCATTTTTAGTATCATGTTCTAAAATAGAAATTCTGTCTGCAAGGGCAATAGAGAGTAAAATTCCCTCTGCAATAAATCCAAATCTGCTCATCCAAAATAATAATTCGCTACTTGCTAAAATCTCTGCATAACGTAACAGTGAAATCATTATAAAAGTTGAAAGAAAAAGAGAAGATATAGCATAACCTCTTGCTATCTTATATCCGCGATGCCATAGTATAAATCCTATTATAGGGAAAAAGATAAATGAAAATGCACTTATATGCATAATTGAGATAGCAAAATGGCGCGCACCCAAATTTGCCAAAACAAAAGCCACTATATTAACGATTATAAATATTTTTAAAGCTTTATCTACTTTAGGCAAGTGCTTGTAAGTTTCCAAAAACTCACGGGTAAATAAAACAAAAGAGATAATAAGAGTTCCAACTCCTACAAAAGGCATCATATCTATAAGATAGAGTGAGTTACTCCATAAATAGTGCGCTCCCAATTGGTTGAATGTCGAAATCGAGAGTATGACGCCAATAATATAGGTGCTATACCAAAAATACTCTTTTTTTCTGAGAATGAACCAGATAAATACATTGTAAAAGAGCAACACAAAGAGTGCACTGATAATGCCTACCAATAGATTAAAACGAAGTTCTTGAGACTTTGCAAACTCACTCTTAGTCCAAATGGAATGAAACATCTCTATTAGTCCGGCATCAACATAAGCGAGTTTTACATAGATTGTATTTTTTTCTTTTGCAGGTGTAATAAACTCAAATGATGAACGCTGGTTAAAAGATATTTTAGATTCATCAACATAATGATCACCCTTTAAAAAGTTGGAGATAAGTATATTTTTATCGTTATATTGCCAGCTTTGCATTTCATCAAATTGACCGTAATTAAAGTTTAAAATCCAATCAATCGGCTCATTTTTTGGATTTTGCACCTCAAACTTAATCCACCAGTTTGATTTGCTTGCTCCTTGATTAGAATGAGTAATAGCGTGGTTTATTTTAAAATCTTGGGCTTTTATATCTTCTATGCCCATTTTTTTTGTAGTATCTTCATAAACAGAAACTTGCGAAAATGTTTTCAGACCATGCATATTTGAATCTAAAGTGATTACATTGGCATGTAAAAATATTGTAAAAAAGAGAGTAAAAAGTAGGATTTTGAACATATTAGTTATTATTTTAGTAGAGCCATCTAAAAACTTCAAAAGACAACCTTTTCCTTATCAATAAAATTTAAGATAACATTTTATCTTAATATTATAAAACAAGTACCAATGTATTGCTTTACAGCAGTAATAAACAGAGTACTCCTGCTGCAACTATGCCAAAATCTACACTCAAAAAAACACTATATCTACAAACAACGGAACAGCATTGCTATTTACTTTTTATGGTAATATAATCATAAGTAAGAAATTTAAAACGTAGGTGGCACAAAATGCAGATAATACAAAAATATATTTCTGATATTGAAGAGTGTGTTCGCGATTTTAATATCAACGTCGAGAGTTCGCACTCAAATTATTCCGATGGTTTCCTCTATACAAAAGCGATAACAAAGTACAAAAAATTATTTTTAAATCTTCTCCTTTGTACCTCTAAAAAGGATGTTAATCACAACACCAAAGAGTTGGTAAACTTTACTATTGAATATGATATATCTTATTTGTTTCTTTACAGTGAGCTTGTTACTGTAGTACGCAAGCTCCTTAGTCTTCTTGTCAAGAAACGCGATTTTGAAAATATAGAGGAAATTGACCGTTATTTTGCAGAACATGAATTCAGGATTACTACCTTATATCTACAAAAATTCTTAACTCAACTTAATCTTAAATGTGAGCTTCGCCTCTCTCATATTGAGTTAATGCCTGATAAAAAATTTATGATACATTACGAAAATCACCTTAAATGGATTGTAAATCTCATTTCATATATACAAAAACAAGAGTTTGACGATAATTATCCAGAACTTGATCCAAATCTATGCGATTTTGGTAAATGGATGAAAAGTGCTACAACTTCCTACCTACTCTCTACTTCTCACTTTAAACAAATTGATAGACTTCATATAAATCTCCATGATTTGGCTGCGAATGTCATCAGCTATTGCAAGAGAAAAGAGTTACATCCCGCAACACTTATTCATCTTATACAGCGAATTGACTATTATTCACTTGAAATTGGAAATGAAATCGCCTTTCTTAACGAGATTGAAGAGAGTGCTAAAGATCCTCTTACTCATTTACTGACAAGACGGTTGTTTAATAAAATCATGCTGAATAAACTTGATATCGCCAAAGCAACCGGCAGAGAATTTGCTCTAATGATGTGCGATTTAGATCATTTCAAACTGATCAATGACACCTACGGTCATTCAGTTGGAGATATAATACTAAAACACTTTTCCAATATCTTGGAGCAAACACTTCGAAAATCAGATTATATTTTTCGTTTTGGTGGAGAAGAATTTATGATTATGCTGCCTATGACAGATAAAAAAGAAGCTCTTATTCTTGCTCAAAAAATCTGTAATGTTACCGCCGCAGAAGAGGTAAGAGTTGATAATACGACTATCCATTACACAGTAAGTATAGGGACAATCTCTATTCTAGTTGACAATATAACAACGATTAATCAAAACACTATTGACAGATATGTTACTCAAGTCGATGAAAAACTTTATCTTGCAAAAGAAAAAGGTCGGAACCGCGCTGAATAGATTTTAGCCATGAGAATCGATTTCTACCTTTTATAGATTCTTAATTGTTCTTCTATCCCTTAAAGTAAAATCGTGTTCTTAAATCAGGATTTATTTTGGATAAGTACTGACCATGGGCTTTAAGTTGGCGAATTAGTTATATTTTTCGATATAATCTCGTAAAAAAATATATAAATTAAAGTTATGGATTACCGATGGAATTACACACACTCACGGAGGCACAGCTTCAAGAGGCGATTAACACCTACTCTGAAACTCTCGCCTTAGAACCTTACCAAGCTGAACTTGTTAAACTGCAACAGCATCTTGAAAGACATAAGAAAAAACTTATCATTCTTTTTGAAGGGCGTGATGCGGCAGGAAAAGGGAGCGTTATTGGAAGCGTGAGCAGATATATGAATCCTAAACATTACCGCATAGTAGCGCTTGGTCGCCCCACCGAAGAGGAGCTAACACAGTGGTATTTTCAACGCTACATTAAACACTTTCCGCATGGCGGAGAGGTTGTGCTCTTTGATAGAAGCTGGTATAACCGTGCTATGGTAGAGCCTGTATTTGGTTTCTGCTCAAAAGAGGAACATGATTTATTTATGAAACATGTGATCCCTTTTGAAGAATCTTTGGTTGAGCAGGGAACAATATTTATAAAACTCTATTTTAGCGTTAGCAAAGAGAAGCAGGCACAGAGATTTGAGCAACGCCGCTCAGACCCGCTTCGTCAGTGGAAACTAAGCGAAATTGATCTTCAGGCACAGAGCATGTGGGAGCAATTTACAAAAACTAAATACAAAATGCTAAAAGACACAAATCATGCAAAGGCACCTTGGCATGTAATTCGTTCTAGCGATAAACATAAGGCAAGATTGGAGACTATGAAGCTAATTTTAAACCAAGTGGATTATTATGGAAGAAGTCGTACACTTGATTTTGAAACAGATATTAAAACAGTTTTTACAGCAGAACAAGAGTTGGCAATCATGGATAAGCAGACTTTAAAAGATTTGAAAAAAAATAATGCAGAATCATAAGAATTTAAGTACAATATAAGGCTTTTTACTTTAAAATCCCACCCGTTTTAAAGCACTTTATAAAGCCTTAAAATCTTTACTTCTCTTTAACTCTTTGGGGTGTCGCCAAGCGGTAAGGCCTCGGTTTTTGGTACCGATATTCGGGGGTTCGAATCCCTCCACCCCATCCACAAAATCAATCTATTCTTATTAAGGCTATAACTTGGAAGATTCTGCGAACGACTTACTGACACTTGGAATACGAACTTTTGTACTTTTATCTATTCTTGGAGTTTTTTTCTTTATATTGAGAGGAAAAAAAGAGGATAAGAATTAACATACATCAATATATATTAATTCTCGGCAGAGAGTATAGAATTTATTTTTTATTTAAATTTACACTGTTTCCATTCATACCGCATTGACAGCCTGCTCCGCACTGACATGGCTTTGGACATTGACAGTTAGGGTTGTTGCACTGACCTTGATTTATACCGTTTAATCTATCTTGCGCACTAGTACATCCTGAACTTAAAAACATAATTCCTAAAACCGCAGCTATTTTCAGTACATTTTTCACATTTTTTCCTTTAATTTTTATGGTTTTGATTCTATCTGTAAAGATGTTAATTACAAATTAATCATGGCTTATATATTTTGGGATCAGGCTCTTGATTCTTTGATATATTTTAATAAAATCAGTTGAGTAAACTCTATTTTGCGCAATGGAGGTTATAAAGTTGGTATCCCTGTTCCACCTTGGAACTAGGTGCATATGGATATGTTCGGCTATCCCTGCCCCACCCGCTGCTCCAAGGTTCATTCCTATATTTACTCCATGTGCATTAAACCCCTCTTTTAGAAGCCTAACACATTTTTGAGCCAAATCGCTCATGTGTAGCCAAACAACTCTGTCCAACTCTTCAAGTTTATCTGTATGGAGATGCGGAATTATCATAAAATGTCCCGGAGTGTAAGGATAAAGATTCATAACAATAAAACAGTGCTCATCTCTATAAAGCACCCGATGTTTTTCATCATCTTGAGGAGTAAGACTTATGTTACAAAAAACACAACTATCCACTTCTTGACCAGCAATATACTCATCTCGCCACGGGGCGTATAAAATATCTTTCATAATTAATCTTCTCCTTATAAAAATACAAAAACTGAATCTAAAACCCTAAATAAAGTTAGGGGCATCATTCGCAAACAAAATAATATCCCCTGCTTTTGTTTGCTCTGCTAAAACATCTACAAGTTTTGATTTATCACTCATCATGATTTTTGTTTTTACATCTAAATTTTTTTCAAAAAGTTCGGCATTGAGTGCTCCCGTAACTATTGCAATATCAAAAACACTGTTTATCGCATAGATAAGTTTTAGATTGAGCTCTTCACTGCTCTCCACTAAACCAGGAGTAACAATCACTTTGCGTCCGCCATGAAGCGAGCAGAGTCTTACACCCTCGAGCATGCCGTCAATATTTCCGTTGTAGCCGTCATCCATAATCAGCTTGCCGCCTGCCTTTATCATCTGAAGTCTGTGTTCTACAGGTTTTAGCTCTTTTACAGCTTGGATTATCTCTTCGTTTGACATCCTAAAACTTTTAGCAATTCGAACAGCTACTGCTATATTCATACTTTGAAATTCACCTAAAATATCCGTGCAAAGAGAAATAATTTCATCATCGATTTTAAGTTCAAACTCCGTTCCTTCAAGCGTTGCATGGAGATTCAATATGTCATCACCAAAAAACGTTACCTTTGCATGTGGTTCATCTGTTACGGAAGTGTGAATAAAAGCCTGTTCAAGCCTAGGTGAGCGCATAATCTCAAGCTTTGTTGCAATAATATTTTTTAAAGATTTAAAATACTCAATATGCGCCGCACCGACTTTTCCGACTACAACTGTTTGAGGCTCTAAAAATGTAGTAATCTCGTCAATATCGCCACTCTCTCTCGCACCCGCTTCACACACATAAATCTCGCAGTCTGCCGGAAGTGAGTTATTTACATCGCCCACAATTCCGCCTATTGTATTGACGCTTCTTGGAGTTGCATAGACTCTAAACTTTTTACTCAAAATCTGCGCCACGAAATTTTTTATGCTTGTTTTGCCGTAACTTCCTGTTATGCAGATGATTTGCAAATTTTCCATTTCGCGAAGCCTCTTTTTTGCCTCTTTTTTATAAAGCATAAAAAGAAATTTTTCTATCAAAGTGCTCCCCATATAAGCTAAAGCCAAAGGAATGAAAACACCGTAAGTTTCACATGTCGATTTGAGTGTGCAAAGAAGATTAAAGAAGAACACGAAAGAGATTAAAAGAATAAGAAATCTTTTGACTCTCCATGTTATTACCAGCTTTTTATCCAACTTTTTATGCCAAAAGAACAGAGCCGGCAGAAAAGCAATATAAAAGAATATTGCAAAGTACTGACCTAAAACATAATAGGCGATAAACGGAAGAATAAAATAGTAAAGATGCCATTGCGGTTTGTGGTGCTTGAGCAATACGCGAGAGAGTTTGTAATCATACCATTGAAGATTTGTAATAAGATACCAACCCAAAGCCATAACAAAAAGCAGATTTGTCACAAATGCGATGAAGATTTTATACTCCTCCATGTTAATGCTCCAAAGTTTTTAGAAATGTGGCTTCGATATTTTCAGATATATCTTTGGCTTGATACATAAAAAAGTAGTGGTCGCCTTCATACACTTTAAGGATAGAATCTTTTATTAAAGAGTTTATTTTTTTGGCAGAGCTAAGAGGTGTTGCACTATCTTTTTCACCCCAGCACAGGAGAGCTTTTCCACCATATACTGCAAATTCATCTTTAAAATCTTCATTAACAACATTTTTAAAAGTTTGATACATCGGCTCACTTAAATTTTTAGCATCGTTTGCTACAAAAAGATTTCTGATTGATGTAAATCCAAAGATTTTAAGCAATTTAAAGAGTGCGATTTTTGCCTGGACTTTTAAAGGTTTTGTAACATAAATCCCTGCACTTGCGACCAACACAAGTACTTTTGGCTCAAGCAGGAGTGCTACTTTACCACCAAAAGAATGGCCCAGAATAATATCTTTTTGAGCATTTATATGCACCATCAAAAGCTCAACGATTCTTGCATAATCTACTGTTTTAAGCGTTAAGTTGCATGTAGAACTGCCAAAACCAGGTAAATCTATATAAATGTGGCGAAAATACTTCATGTGTTGTGAAAACACTTGTTTCATCAAATTTTTGTTGCTTCCCCAGCCGTGCAGGAGTATCAAATCAACCTTGGCCTCTGGATTAACTATCTCATAACTCATATTGATAGTATGTTGATTATACTGGATAGACTTGATTGCCATTATTTGCCTTTGGCACTTGAAATGGAGTGAATGTATTCATAAGAAATTTTTGCTCTTTTTGCATGTGGAAGTGACTTTGAGAGAGACTCTATGCATGTAGAAAAATCTTCAAAAAGATAGTTTGCCATGGAGCCCGGAATTGGATTTATCTCATTTAAATAGACCTCGTCATTGATAACAAAAAAGTCGCATCGAATTAACGCGCCCTCAAATAAACCTCTATACGCTTTTTCAAAATTTGCTTTAAGTTTTGTGAGTAATTTATCACTAATTTCCGCTTTTAAAACTTGCTCACTTCTTGAAAAATCCATATATTTTTTTTCAAAGTCCAAAAACTCATTTTTTTGAGGCTCTTCTACGATAGAAAAATACATTTTTCCATTCGCCATAAAACCGGCTAAGTTATACTCTTTTACACCATTAATAAATGGCTCGACTAAAATATTATTATCAAACTCAAAAGCGGTGTCGAGTGCATAATCGAGTTCGCTCTCTTCTTTGACTATACTCACGCCTATAGAGCTTCCAAGGGTTGCAGGTTTGATAATAATCGGATAAGGGATTGCTATATCTTTATGTTCATTTTTACTTAAAACTTCATATTCAAGACTCTTTATCTCTTTTGCCGTGCATAAATATTTTGTATACCTTTTGTCATACGAAAATACGCAAGCATTCGTTCTAGGACCAATGTATTTTATGGAGTAAAAATCCAAAAGTGCAGCAATCGTTCCGTCTTCACCATCTGCTCCATGAATAAGATTTAAAACAGTGCCGTTATGCGCAACAGTCGAAAAGAGGTTTTTCTGGGAAAAAGAACCGTTTATCAGACTCAATTTTGGCATTTTTTTATGCTCACCTTTTGAAAAAGTAGTTGCTTTCATTTTTGATGGGTTTATCAAATAAAATGTGTGGTCTTGGTCACAAAAAACGAAACTTAAATCAAATCCTGACAACTTAGCCTTGAGCGTTATCGCACTTACGATGCTAATTTCGTGTTCGTAACTAGCACCTCCAAATAAAATAGTTAATTTCAATATTTTTTCCTTATAGAGTTTGTAATAATTTCAGTGCCTCTTTTACAAGTACGGCAGTGTCGCTGCCCTCACATGCACTAAGAGCTTTTACTATTTTTGCTTTTGTAAATCCTAAAGATTCCAGTGCTTCACTTGCTTCATTGAATGATTTTGTTTTTGGTGAAGCCGCAACTAGCATCTCTTCATCAAAACCATTCAATTCAACAAGAATACGCCCTGCACTTTTTGGACCGATTCCCGGAACTTTTTGAACCGCCTTAATATCCTTATTGTTTATGACAGCCGCAAACTGAGATGGTGTATAAGTGGAACAAATGGCGATTGCCACCTTTGGACCGACACCGTTTATCTTTAAAAGTCTAGTAAAAAGTGCTTTTTCGCTACTCTCTAAAAACCCGAATAAAAGTTGTGCATCTTCACGAATAATGTGTGAAATAAAAAGTTTAACCTCACTACGCGGCAGAGCCGAAAATGTTTTTAAAGAGATAAAAACTTCATAAACCACACCACCGACTTCCACATGCACAAAGGCTGGTTCCCTGTACTCAACAATTCCTCTTAAACCTACTATCACTCTTTTAAAGCCTGTATCTCAAAGATGCCATCATCAACCTCAACTAAACCAAAAACTTTTTCATGCGAACCCTCTTTTGGAAAATAGACAATATCAATAGGCGGATCAATCAACTTAAATTTTATCTCATTATACCCGATCCAATGATCTCTATTTATTACTCTTGCATCAAAGATGTTTTCCTGTAAAGATGCCGAATCTGCAGTTAATAATTGAAGAGTGTCTTTTTTTATATCAAAATCTTTTTTTAAAGCAGAAAGAGTCTCCTGCATTGCATTAAAATGTTTATACTGTCTTACAAACGAGGTCGGCATTTTTACACCATTTTTCTTATAGTGCATCAATCTTTTTTTTACATCATTGAAGGTAGCGGTGTTTTCTTCTATAAGATTTGTATATTTCACTATCTCTTTTTTAATATTTCTAAGCTCAACTTCAATCTCATTTACTTTATCTTTATTTTTATTTACACTTTTCTTCGCCTCTTTTTTAAGCAAAGGGTCAATAGTAAAAATATTCTCACCCCCATGAAGCTTTTTTATCTCTATAAATCTAGAGGCAGTTGCTTTTACATAGGATGCACACACTTCAATGGTTATCTCTTTCGCACGGATTTCACCACCTATGGCTTGCATTATAAGAGCTTCGTCACAATCAACAATGCCATGTTCCAATCTGGTAATATTAACTTTTTTACCGTAAGCTGCTCCCTTATGGATATTTATTTTTAAATTCTCTGCCCGTATTTGTGAACTTTTATGTGTCTGTCCTTCTACAACCGCTTTTATAGCATTGATTTTTGCATTTGATCCTACATTACCTTCAATATGTATTTCAGTAACTTCAACTACCATACCGTTTCCTACAGCATCTTTATCGGTGTTTGCCTCTTTAACATTTATAGAAACATCAGCACTTAAAGCAGTTGAAATTGAACCCGTTGATTTAAAATCTATTGAACCTATCTCCATCTCTTTTTTTATAGTATAGGTTGTTCCTTCGAGCGAAATATAGCCGTTTGCATTGGCAAAATACTTAGTACTTTTTAAGTCATCAACTATTGTTATTGTATCGTCAACCGTAAATTTTGGCTCATTCTTTACTTCAGGCGGCTTTGGTATCATAAATTCACCCCGACAATTTCTGCCTGGCTTGCCCTCTTGCGGTTTTATATATTCGATAAGAAGTTCATCTTTAACTACACTTTTTATAAACCCGCGGGCAGCGTAGTCAACTTTTTCATTCTCTTCATGCTGCTCTTTTTCTTTTTTATAATGAAAAACTAAGGCATCGTCTAAAGTAATCGTGGGCTCAAAGCTCTCTGCAATCAATATAGTTTCAGATTTATTATAAACCGCCTGCTCTTCTACCCTAATATGAGAAGAGAGCTTAAAGACTGCATCACCCAACATCTCATCAAAAATATTTACCAACACTCCTGCACGAATTTTCCGTTTATTTATCATCATCAAAAGGTCTTGCTCAAAGTTTTTGTTATACTCTACCCTAGAACCTTCTTTGATACTGAGATATACTTTACACTTTGTAGCATTAGCACCGACTGCCAAATTAAAATCTTTATATAAATCTTCGCTCGGATCTTTTTCAAAAAATTCAATTTCATACATCTGTTTAATTTGAAAGTTTGGATTTAAGAAGGCATCTTTTTCGTCTAATTCATAAAGTTCATCTGCTGTAATCTCTTCCCACTCATGTTCTTCACCACCTTTGTTTTCTCTAACATATGTTTGGATATCTAAAATATTAAAATCTATATTCTCAATTTTTATATCATAAGTTTTAGCTAATGTCATTAATTCTTTGGCTACATTTTGAGTTCTGATAACAGTTGGACGCATACTCTTCGACACTGATTCAGATTTATTTGTTGAGCCAAAGAATGCCATATGTCTTATCCTTATCAAAGTTTAATTTTTTAAAGTCTTCATTTTAACCGAATATTTGTTAAAATTTCGTAAAAATTATGAGAAGCCCAATGTTTAAAGCTATTTTTACTAACAGTTTCGGGATTTTATTCTCAAGAGTTTTAGGCTTTTTAAGAGATCTAATGACCGCATCAGCACTCGGTGCAAACATTTACAGCGATATATTTTTTATCGCTTTTAAACTTCCAAATCTTTTTCGCCGTATTTTTGCAGAGGGAGCTTTTACCCAAGCCTTTATGCCGGCATTTGCCCGTTCAAAACACAAATCTGTTTTTTCAGCGAATATATTTTTTATTTTTCTTTCTATCATTCTTATAATCTCTCTTCTTGTAAATCTTTTGCCTTCTCTTGCAACAAATGCGGTGGCTGTTGGTTTTGATAAAAAGACAATAGAGCTCGCAGCACCCTTTGTAGCCATAAATTTCTGGTATCTTCCGCTTATTTTTATAGTTACATTTTTAAGTACACTTTTACAATATAAACACCACTTTGCTACATCGGCTTTTTCTACGGCTCTTTTAAATATATCGCTTATTCTGGCTCTCTATTTTTCACATGGTAAAGAGCAGGGAGAGATAGTTTACTATCTGAGTTTTGGTGTTGTAATCGGCGGAGTTCTACAACTTATAGCACATGCCATAGCAATATATAACCTTGGTCTTTGCAAACTCTTTTATGGCGGGTTTAAATACCTGAGAGTAAAATCAAAAATCATTCAACATGAAACAAAAAAATTTCGTTCACAATTTTTTCCTGCTGTCTGGGGCAACTCTACCGCACAGGTAAGTGGATTTTTAGATACATTCTTTGCCTCATTTTTGGTAACGGGTTCCATCAGCTATCTCTACTATGCAAATCGCATATTTCAGCTTCCTTTGGCACTCTTCGCCATAGCAACATCCATAGCTCTTTTTCCGCGCATTGCAAGATTTTTAAACAACTCTGATGAAGAAAAAGCTCTTGCCTACATGAAAAAAGCCTTTTGGTTTTTGGCATTTTTACTCACTGCAAGCACGGTTATCGGATACATGTTAGCCCACGAGATGACGAAACTTCTGTTTGAACGGGGTGCATTTACTTCAAACGATACGAGTACAACTACCTTCGTTTTGCAGATGTACATAATAGGGCTAATCCCATTCGGGCTTCAGAAACTGCTTCTGCTCTGGCTCTATGCAAAAGAGATGCAGATGCAAGCTGCAAAAATCGCAACGGCTTCTCTCATTACCTATGTACTCTTTTCAGCTTCTCTCATCTTACCAATGGGTGCCGGCGGATTGGCCCTTGCAAGCACTATAAGCGGTTTTGTGAGTTTCTTTTTAACAATCAGAGCGTTCGGAGCAAAAAACTTTTTTGATATACTCTTAAATAGATATGCTATTTACCTGATTATCGGCACGATTTTTTTGACTGTTTTACTTACATTTTTAAAGGATTTTCTACATGCATATATTTGATTCAGTACAAAAAACAAAACGGCTTTTTACGCCTCAAGTGGATGGCAAAGTGACTCTTTATGTTTGCGGGCCTACTGTTTATGATGATGCACATTTGGGACATGCAAAGAGTGCTTTGGTTTTTGATTTGCTTACTCGTGTCTTAAAAGCCAATGGTTATGCTGTCACTTATACTCGAAATATCACCGATATTGACGATAAAATCATCAAAAAAGCACAAGAGCAAAATAAGAGCATAAAAGAGATTACGGAGTTTTATACGGATGCTTTTCACAGAGAAATGAAGGCTATCGGCGTTTCTCGTCCTGATTTAGAACCAAAAGCGACGGAGAGTTTGGATGCCATGTATGCGTTGATTCAGAAGCTAATCGACTCAAACCATGCCTACAAAACCTCGGACGGCGATGTCTATTTTGACACGGCAAGCGATAGCGAGTATCTTAGTCTGTCTAAAAGAGTTCAAGATGAAGATGATAAACTTCAACGAGTTGAGAGTTCATCTTCAAAGAAAAACAGTGCTGACTTTGCCATGTGGAAAAGTGTAAAAGATGATAGCCTGACTTTTGACTCTCCTTTTGGTGTAGGTCGTCCGGGTTGGCATGTGGAGTGTTCTGCGATGATAGAAAAACATTTAGCAAAAAAAGATATGAAGTTCGCTGTAGATATTCATGGAGGCGGAGCCGACCTGCTTTTTCCTCACCATGAGAATGAGGCGGCACAAACCAGATGCGGCACAAACCATGCGTTGGCAAACTACTGGATGCACAACGGTTTTGTAAATATAGACGGAGAGAAGATGTCGAAGAGTTTGGGAAACAGTTTTTTTCTCAAAGATGCACTCAAAGTTTATGATGGCGAAGTGCTGAGATTTTACCTCTTAAGCACGCATTACCGAAGCAATTTTAACTTTAACGAAGAGGATTTAACCGTCTCAAAAAAACGACTCGATAAAATTTACAGATTAAAAAAACGGCTCTTCGGCTTAGCAGAGAATAAAGATAAAACTCTTTTTCAAGAGGAGCTTTTAAAAGCCCTAAGCGATGATTTAAATATCTCAAACGCTCTGGCTCTTATTGACGAGATGATGACACATGCCAACGAAACACTCGACACTGCAGGAAAACACAAAGAGCTAAAAGCGGAGACTCTCTCCAATCTGGCTTACATTGAAGAGGTTCTGGGCTTTGGCGCTAAAAACCCGTTTGAGTATTTTCAAAACGGAGTGGATGAAGAGACAAAAACAAAAATAGCAGAGCTTATTTTAAAAAGAGACGAAGCAAAAAAAGCAAAAGATTTTGCAACTTCCGACAAAATAAGAGATGAAATTTTATCGTACGGAGTCAGCATAATGGACACTCCGCAGGGCACATTTTGGGAGAGAGTTTAAATGGCAGAGATAGAATTTTCAAAAGAGGAAAAAGAGATACTCGTTTACAAAATTAAAAACTATTTTCAAAAAGAACTCAGTGAAGAGATAGGTCAGTTTGATGCAGAGTTTCTTTTAGATTTTTTTTCCAAAGAGATTGGCGGATATTTTTATAATGAAGGTCTGCGTGACGCTCAAGCTGTTATTGCCAATCAGCTCGATACTATCTCCCAGTCACTTTATGAAATTGAAAAAATTACCGAGTTCAAGAAATAATAAAATTTTCAACGTATTCTTCTTAGATTTTTAATTTTTTTCTAAATTATCCATTATGTCATAAATTAATTAGTTTAACCGTGTTACAATATCCATAGATAATCCAAAAAAAGAGAAGAAGATGAATGTTCAAAAATATAAGCTAGCCACGATGTTTTCTATTATGTTTGCCGGTGCGTTCATAGTTATATCCGGTGTATTTTACTATTATAACTATTTGAAACAGACGGATGTCTTAAACTTAAACTTAAAATCTCAGGCAACAACCGTTTTAGACTTTGCAGATGTGCTTCTTGAGTCAAGAAATGAGAAATTTTTTAGCGGTGAATCAGGAGAAACTCCTCAAATTATACAAAATGAAGTTTTTGATAAGTTTACAAGTGTTTCAGGCGGAAAGGTATTTTTTAAAGAGGCCTCAAAAACACCTGTAAACACTAAAAATTTAGCGACATCCTATGAATCAGAGACTATAGATGAGTTTGCAAACAATAGAAAGCTTAAAGAGATACAAAAAGTAGTAAAAGAATCAAATAAAGAGTTCTATATGCTGGCTCGCCCAATGATTGCAGAAGAGAAGTGTAAAGCATGTCATCCAACTTGGACAGTAGGCGATGTTATCGCAATTGAAAATGTAAGAATAGACATGGAAGACTTTCATACAGCTCTTAGCAGTAATATATTTTTAAATATTTTGACCGGTTTTATAAATATAGTCATTATCCTAATTCTTACGCATTTTTTATTTAATAAATATGTCTCAAGCAGAATAAATAAACTTTTAAAACTTATATTTAGAGTAGAAAAAGGAAACTTTATAATAGATGACATCATTGCAGGTGAACCTTTAGAGCATGGCAGCAGTAAAAATGAGGTTGACAGACTTTTCAGACACCTCAAAGCCATGGTTGACACGCTCAAACCTGTTATCTCAAATGTTGTTGATGCAAGTAAGAATATGGCATTCCAATCAAGTTTTAGCTATGTAAAAATAGACCAAACCAATGGTTATGTGCAACAACAATATAAATATATCAGCAACTCTAAAAACACCTTATCAAATGTCTTAAACGAAAATGAACTTATGAGAGTCTCTCTTGACGGGCTAATAAACCGTTCAAACAGTTCAAAAGAGTTGATAGAAAAAAGTCAATTGGATGTAGCAAACAATGTTCAAAAAGGAAGAAATGCAACAGAATCTATGGACCAAACATCCAATACGATTAATGGCTTAAGAGTATTATCAAATGAAGTTTCAACAATGCTTGAAGTTATCACAGGCATAGCAGATGAAACCAATTTAATCTCTCTCAATGCCGCCATAGAAGCTGCAAGAGCGGGCGAGCATGGCAGAAGTTTCTCTGTTGTGGCAGATAAAATCAGAGAACTTGCCGAAGTTTCTCGTCAAAATGCTATTGACATGTCGGCGACACTTGTTAACATTGAAAGTCAGATAGACACGGTTGTGCAAAGCGGGAAATCTTCTAAAGAGAGCGTTTTATCCTTAATTGACAATTCACACAGTCTAAACAAAAGTTTTGATGAAATAAAAATCAGTTTTGATTTAATCTCATCTTCATTGAACAACTTTAATCAGGAGTTTTTAGATGAATCAAAGATGCTCAAAGATGTGGATGCAAATTTAAATGATGTTGAAAAATCTAGTAAATTGCTCCTTGAAAATGCAGAATCTACAAAAACTGTTATGGAAATAATATCACATAAGAGTGCAGAACTAAAAACTTTGGCGGATGGGTTTGAAGTTGTTTTAGACAATAGAACAAGTAAAAGAACAGTACTAACACCGCCTGTTTTAGCGGTAGACAAAGATAATGGACACTCTTTTGTATTTGATATTTCAGATAGTGGGGTATCATTCTATTTTGTCGATAATAAAGTTAGAAAAAACAGAGGCGATAAAATAACATTAACTCTTTCAACACCTATTGAAAATAGAACGACGATAGAGTGTACTATAGTCTATGTAAGTGATGTGATTATGGAAAATGTATGCTTCTATGGAGCTAAGTTTTAAAAAAATGATGTTACGCACTAAAACGAATGCGTCCGTTTTAGTGGCAGGGACTAATGTCCCTACAACCCCCTAAAGCTTCAAAACAAGGGAATCGCTTTTCGCAAAGCGAAAATGTTTCTTTAGAAAAAACTTTGTTTTTTGAGAATAATAAAGTTCTTATCTTTAAATGAGATTGAGATAAAATAATAAAAATTAGATGAGGGAAATAAAAATGACAAAGAAATTTAGACTTGTAACTCGAAGCGACATGGATGGTTTGGTGTGTGCGGTTATATTGAAGCAATTAAACTTAATAGATGAGATTACATTTGTTCACCCAAAAGATATGCAGGATGGAACTATAGAAATAACTTCTAATGACATAATTACGAATCTTCCTTATGTTGCACATGCGCACCTGGTTTTTGACCACCATGAGAGCGAATCAATCAGAAATGGCGAAGCAGATAATTATATTATTATTCCGAACGCTCCAAGTGCTGCAAGAGTTGTTTATGACTACTACGGCGGTGAAGAGAAGCTTCCGGCAATCAGAGAAGACATGATGATAGCCGTTGACAAAGCAGATGCTGCTCAGTTTACCATAGATGATATTTTAAATCCAAAAGGTTGGGAGCTGCTGAGTTTTCTTATGGATTCAAGAACCGGTCTTGGACGATTTAGAGAGTTTACCGTATCAAACTACCAACTTATGATGAATCTTATTGATTACTGCATCAACCATAATATTGATGAGATTATGCAGCTTCCGGATGTGGTTGAGAGGGTTGAACTTTTCAACAAATATAAAGATGATTTTAAAGGTCAGCTTGAGAGATGTTCCACTGTTTATGACAATCTTATAGTTCTTGATTTAAGAAACGAAGAGATTATCTATCCAGGCAACCGTTTTATGATTTATGCACTTAACCCTCAGACAAACATCTCCATACATGTTCTTTGGGGATTCCAAAACCAGAACACGGTGTTTGCAACAGGAAAATCTATTGTTAACAGAAGTTCAAAAACAAATATCGGCGAGTTAATGCTCAAATATGGCGGCGGCGGACACAACGCTGCAGGAACTTGTCAAATAGCAAATGAAAGAGCTGAGGATGTTTTAAAAGAGCTTATTAAGACGATTACAAACGACGGTTAACACTTATTTGATGTTACACACTAAAACGAACACGTCCGTTTTAGTGGCAACTGCATATTGTACCTACTCTTCTATCTGAACCTGATTTCTTCCATTCTCTTTTGCTCTGTAGAGTGCTTTATCTGCTCTTTGTATCGTGCTGTCAATATCTTCACCGACTCTGTAAAGCGTTGCCCCAAAGCTGCATGTGAGCGCTCCAACATCGCAAAATGTGTAGTGTGCAACTCTCTGTCTTATATGTTCTAAAGCTCTTTTTAAAGATTCTATGGATTCACTCTCTATTAAGATAATAAACTCTTCCCCGCCCCATCGAATGAAAAAATCCTCATTTCGTATAGATGATACAACCAATTTAGTCAACTCTTTTAAAACACCGTCTCCAGCAATATGACCAAAGGTATCATTTACATTTTTAAAGAAATCTATGTCCAAAATTGCCAAACCTAAATGGCGTGAATCGGCTATTTTATTCACTATATGGGGCAGATTTTTATCTAAAAATTCTCTATTGAGCGCACCTGTGAGTTTATCATGTGTCACTTTGTTGCTAAGGTGAATTTTTTCTATCATGGTGGAGCTGATGTCTGTGAGAGAAACAATAAAGTCATCTGCATCAAATTGACCGATAGAGACACTGAAGGCATGTGGAATATTTTCTAAATCATGCATGGCAACTACCCTTGCATCACCCAATAGCGGCTCTAAAACTTCTATCCAATTTTCACCTTGCGGAACTTTTACTGAACTGAAATAGTTGTCCATCTCTATAAATTTATCACATATATCTGAATAAAATCTGGTAAAATCCTCGGCTTTTTCAATCCCAAAAAAGTTATACATAGCCTTATTCGCCATTTTTAACTTTTTGCCATCCGATATGACAATAATATTTCTTTGGTGGTCAAAAAGTTTTTTCATTTTTTCTTCGCTCTTTTGAATCTCCAGCTGTTGTGCTTCTTTAGCTTTTTTGTCTGTGATATCTTGCCTAATCGCCATATATCCGATCTTGATATCTTCATCATTGAATAGTGGAAATATCGTTGCATCCACCCAATAGAGAGAACCGTCTTTTTTTACATTTTTTACTTCACCATGCCATATTTGTCCGCTAATAATCACATCCCACATTATTTTATAATTACTGTCTGCAATATCCACATGGCGTAAAATATTGTGGTTTTTTCCGATAAACTCATCTCTCGAATAGCCGGTTAGTTTGCAAAACGCTTCCGAAACATCAATAATAGTCCCATCCAAGTCTGTTGAAGAGGAGATGATGTTTTTATCCATGATATCAACATATTGCACTATCTTTTTTTCTGCATCTTTTATTTTTGTAATATCTGTTGTATTCAATAAAATTGTTTTTTTATCCGGCATAAGCGAATAGGATGTGTTCACTTGAAAATTTTTATCTTTCCCTCTACATTTTTTTTCAAAATTGTCTACATAACCGACATCTAATACTGTTTTTATACACTCTTTAGATTTTTCTCTGTCTTTTTCAAGTGTGAGCCCATGGCAACTTTTTGTAAGCAACTCCTCCTTTGTGAATCCGGTTATTTTAGTATAAGCCTCATTTACAAGAAGAAAATTAGTATCCAAATCAGTTAGTGCTATACCATTTTGTGATTGATTAAAGATAGTTTCAAACTCCAGCTTCGCTTTACTCAGTTCACTATTTAGTTCATATCGCTCAAGATGGTTATAAAGTCTAGCCAAAAGTTCCTCTTTTGCAAAGGGCTTTGAGATGTAATCAATAGCCCCAGCTTTAAATCCTTGAACAATACTTTGAGGATCACTCTTTGCCGTTAAAAATATAAACGGTGTTTCAGCCGTCTTTTTATTCTGCTTAAGCTGATACGCCACCTCGTAGCCGTCCATAAGAGGCATTACAATATCGAGTAAAATAATATCTACACTCTGTGAACTTACAATTTCCAATGCTGTCGCACCGTCCGTAGCAACCAAAAGGTTATACTCTTTGTCAAGTATCTCCGCTAAAACAGAGATATTTAAACTTTCGTCATCTACAATTAAAATTGTTTGTTTATTCATCTTCATATACCAATACCTTATAAATTGTATCAACCAATTGAGTTGCCTCTTTGTATTTGTAACCAAGAAGCAAAATACTCAACTCCTTTGCTATTTTTACATTTACATGCCCCGCTACCATCTCCTCTAAGAGCAGAACCCTCTCCTGAGAGACAACTTTAAACTGTTTTATATCTTCAGAGAGTGCATCTAAATATTGTATCACAACTTCTTTTTTATGAACTTCAATTGTGTGATTTTTTTCGGATGGAGCCAACTGATGTATAAGATTTGCTACAGTCACTTTTAACAGTTCGACTAACCTCAGAACAAACTCTCTTTTTATCTCTGCATCTATGCCCTCATGCATTTCTTTTGTAAGTGCATATATCTCTGTGAGTGAGATATTTCCGCTCACGCCTTTGAGTGTATGGATTGCATGTGCGAATGCTTCTGTTTCTACATTTGTAACATCAAAAATCTGTTCCGGGTTTGCATATTCCTCACAAAAGTTTGCAAGAAGTTTCTCAAAAACTTTTGGTTTATTGCCGATTCTGTGTTTGAGCTCTTCCAAATCCACTCCGTAATAATCACTCACTAATAGATCTTCATGCACTCCCTCATTTTGCTGTTTCAAAACAGGGCTACTCAATTTTTTTGGTTTTATAAATTTGAGCAGAGTCGCAATTAAGGCAACTTCATCTATCGGTTTTGCCAAGTGTGCAGACATCTGCGCCTCATTGGCTTTAAGCATATCCTCCTGCATCACGGCAGCGCTGAGTGCGACTATAGGAATCTCATTATTTATCTTTTTAATCTCTCTGCTCGCCTCGTAACCATCCATAATCGGCATTTGCAAATCCATCAGGATTAAGTCAAACTCTCTGCCCTCTTCTATGCGTTCAACGGCCTCTTTGCCGTTATTAGCTATATCTACATGCAGGTTCAGATTTTCTAATATTCCGATGGCAACTGTTTGATTTATCTTATTATCTTCTACTAAAAGTATGCGACAACCCTCTATCGCACTCCTATTTAAGAGTGTTTCATCATCTATCATCGATTTTTTTTCTACATTTGTAGAGTTTTTTGCATGTATAATTTTACATTTGACTGTAATTATAAATTCACTCCCTTTGCCTTGAACACTCTCTACCCATATGGCACCGCCCATAAGTTCAACCAATCGTTTAGATATTGCGAGCCCTAAACCGGTACCGCCGTATTGGCGTGTTATAGATACGTCTGCTTGAGTAAATTCACTAAAAAGCATTTCTAAAGCCTCTTCGCTTATACCGATTCCACTATCTTTTACAGAGAATCTCACTATTGCATCTTCTTGATTTTCTTGCAATATTTTTATACTCAAATCAATAGTGCCTTTTGAAGTGAATTTTAGAGCATTACCCATCAAGTTTGTAAGAACCTGCGTCAACCGAAGAGAGTCACCCACAAGTATTAAATTTTCAATTGTGTTGATATTTAAACTCAAACCTTTTGCATTTATTTGATACTCAAACAAATCTTTTATATTGTTAACAACCGTATCAAGTTCAAATACATAGCTCTCTAATTCTAATTTTTCAGCCTCAATTTTAGAATAATCAAGCACATCGTTGATAACATATAAGAGTGCTTTTGAGGATGTTTTTGCTTTTTGCAAATAATCTCTTTGTGTCTCACTCAGTTCTGTTTTTAATACCAAATCGGTAAGTCCGAGTATTCCATTGAGTGGAGTTCGTATCTCATGAGACATATTTGCCAAAAATTCCGATTTTGCCCTGTTCGCTTTTTCCGCCTCATCTTTGGCATATATGAGCTCTTTTGTTTTTTCTTTTACAAGAAAATTTAGTCGTCTATTATAAAATACAAGAAGCAATACAAATACAACAAGAAAACCACTCAGATATAAAATTTCATAGAAATATGCTTCAACTACATTTTTTTGCTTATTAGGATTGTAAACAATAATTTTAATAGCTTCATCAAGTTTTTCTTTTGATAAACCACGTTCTTGATACAAATCTGCCAATATTTGAAAACGCTCCTCTTTAACATCTCCCAGCGGGATATATTTTGTAGCAATAAGATTTTCAGTTATGCGGGCTTCATACAATAACTGCTCATAAGTGAGCTCACGAGTATTATATTTTTGCAAAACAATTTTGATAGCTTCATCTTGATGACTGAGTGCGTATGCCCACCCTTTGAGAGTAGCTTCTTTAAATTTTTGAACCCTTTTTGGGTGCTCTTTAATCTCTTTTTCCGTGGTAAAAACAAGGTCTCCATAAAAATCAATCCCATAATTTTTAGGGTCAATAATATTGACATCTATGTTGTACTTTTTCTTTAACCAGTATGGCTCTATGCTGATATATGCCTCACTTATATCAATGTCGCCCCGAACAAAATTCATATGGGTGAAATCCATAGGCTTTTTCACATAATCGTCTTTGGTTAAATTGGCAAATGAGAGTAAACTTGAGACTATACTATCATCAAGCCCCTCTTGAAACGAGATATTTTTTCCCTTAAACTCATAAGGGCTTACGATACCACTCTCTTTTTTAGACATCATTACCATGGCATTATGTTGAAAAATAGTGGCAATTACTTTTACGGGATTTCCCTCGGCTCTGTATCGTAATATCACTGAATCAGCCATGCCATATTCAGATTCACCGTTGACAACCTGAATGATGTTATTTTTTTGCGGGTCTCGCTCTTTTATGGTTACATTCAAGCCCGCATCTTCGTAAAACCCTTTCTCTTTTGCAACCATAATACCCGCAAACTGATATTGATAAAACCACTTGAGCTGAACACTAATCTTTTCTAAATTATCCTCACCATGCAATAAAACACTCAATATAAATAGTCCCACAAGCAAGCGAAAAAGATTATTTTTTTTCATTCTATTCCGCCAACAACGTATCAATTTGATGCAATAGTTTATCTGCCTCTTTATATTTATAAGCAACAAGATAAGCATTCAACTCTTCTATTATTTTTCCATTCACATGTAAAGTCAGCATCTCTTCCAGTAATATAATTCTATCTTGGGATACTGCTCTGAAATATTTTATATCCTCTTGAATCTCTTGCAAATATTTCAGAACTTCTTCTTTGTTGTACTCTTTATGGGCTGTTTTAATCTCTGCTTCGCTCAATTGAAGTTTCAGATTATCAACTGTTACTTTTAGCAGTTCAATGAGTTTTGGAGTCAGCTCTCGTTTTATTTGTAAATCTTGCGTCTCATATATCTCTTTTGAGAGTTTATATATCTCTTTAAGTGAGATATTTCCGCTTACACCTTTGAGCGTGTGCATGGCACTCTTAAATTCATTTGTCTCTATTTTAGATATATCAAATATCAGCTGGGCATCTGCATACTCTTCACAGAAGCTTGCAAGTATCTGTTTGACTATTTTTGGTTTATCTCCGATTCTATGTTTAAGCTCTTCTATATCTACTCCGTAAAACTCTCTTCCGGAGTCATCAGAAGAGAGCTCTTTTTGTTCTTCTTTTAAAAATTCTTTGTTAGATTCTTTTGGTTTTATAAATTGAAGCAGAGTGTGGACGAGTTCATCTTCGTTTATAGGTTTTGCCAAGTGTGCAGACATCTCTGCCTCACTTGTTCTTATAATATCTTCTTGCATTACAGCTGCGCTGAGTGCTACTATCGATATATCTTTATCTATTTTTTTGATGAGTTTACTTGCCTCAAATCCATCCATAATCGGCATTTGAAGGTCCATAAGTATTAAATCATACTTATTACCATTTTCTATCATCTCAACTGCTTCTTTGCCGTTATTGGCTACTTCCACATGCAGGTTCAAGTTTTCCAGCATTCCCATGGCAACCGTTTGATTTATTTTATTATCTTCTACTAACAGTATTCTTGCACCTTGAATTGAATCGGCATTTGATTTACTCATTTGGGGTTTCACTCTAAATTTATTCTCTTTATTACTCTTCTCAAAAGTAGCACTGAAGATAAAGGTACTCCCTTCTCCCTCTTTGCTCTCAACCCATATTTCACCGCTCATCATTTGCACAAGATGTTTAGATATAGAAAGACCAAGTCCCGTTCCTCCATATTTACGGGTTATGGAGCTGTCTGCTTGGGTAAACTCTTTAAAGAGATTCTCTTGGTGCTCTTTACTCATTCCCATGCCGCTATCTTTTATAGAGAACTTTAACTTTTTATGGTGTTCATTCTCATGTATAGATTCAACGTTTATATCGATAGAGCCTTTTTCTGTGAACTTAATGGCATTGCCTACTATGTTTGTGAGTATCTGAGTTAGGCGAAGTGCGTCACCGACAAGGGTTAGTTTATTATTGCCGGCTATCTTGAGCAGTATGCCTTTTTTGTTTGCTTGATATTCAAACAAATCTTTGATATTACGCATAACACTATCAAGTTCAAATTCTTTATGCTCTAAATCAAGTTTGCCAGCCTCTATTTTAGAGTAATCAAGCACATCGTTTATTACATGTAGCAGTGCTTTAGAAGAGGTTTTTGCTTTTTCGAGGTAATCTCTTTGCTGTGCATCAAGGTTTGTTTTTAAAACCAAATCAGTCAGACCCAAAACTCCGTTGAGTGGTGTTCGTATCTCGTGAGACATATTTGCTAGGAACTCTGATTTGGATTTGTTGGCAGCTTCGGCAGTTTCTTTTGCAATAATAAGTTCTGAGTTTTGTTTCTCAATTAATTCTGATTGTTTTTTTAACTCAGTGATATCAAAGGCAATACCAACTGACTCAGTAGAGTCTTTCTTTAAAGAGGTCATGCTGCCGAGTAAAATTAATTTCGTTCCATCTTTTTTAACACAGTTGATTTCTCTTGTAAAAACTCCTGTAGCATTGAGGGCTTCATAACCATCTCTACCATAATTGGTATACTCTTCATCATCTTGGTACATTATTCTGGCAGGCTTTCCTTGGAGTTCCCCTTTTTCGTAACCCAGCATATTCTCAAATGTCTCATTGGTCCATTTAAAATGCCTATCTTTTAGGTGAACAAAACCTGTAGTTTGTACTTTATAAAGAGCTTCTTGCTCATTTAAAAGAGTTTCTAAACGTATTTCTCTATTTTTTTGTTCGGTTATATCATGAAATGTAGCATGTAAAATATTACTATTATCCATCACAAAAACTTTAACGCTTACAATAATATCTTTTAGAACACCATCTTTGGCTTTATGCTTAGTAGTAAATCTATCCCAACCATTTTTTATAATAGCTTGTTGTGTAGCAATAATTTGTTCCTCATCGTGGAGTGCATCAAGATCTTTTGCGGTTAAAAGTCCAAACTCCTCTTTTGTGTATCCATACATTTCATAAGCACGATGATTAAACTCAATAAATTTTTGTGTGTTTGGATCCATCAAGACAATTCCATCAAGAGACTCTTCAAAGAGAGTTTGAAATTTTAATTGAGTTTTTTGAAATTCCTGATTTTTTTCTTGCAGCTCTTTTTCAATTTGTTTTTGATGTGTGATGTCCCGCCACGCTACAAAAAGTACTCTTTCTTGATTAAGTTCTGAAAGAGATATTGTCACTTCAACCCAGAACTCCTCTCCGTCGAGTCTTTTATGAACCCATTCAAATCTATTTTTGCCATCTCTTAAGCTTTCGACTATCTTTTCTTCTGCGGCTTCTTTGGATGATCTTCCGTCTGGTTGATATTGGGGTGAAACTTCATCAGGGGTAAGTCCGAGTATTTGTGAGCTTTCTCCCCTTAGCATTGTTTGGGCTGCCTTGTTACAGTCAAGTATAACACCGTTGTCTATTGCCATGATTAGGTATGCATCTGGAGAATCATCAAACAGTAGTTGGTATTTTTGTTTTAGGGCTAAATTATCTGCATTGACTTTTTTAATTGCAGTGATATCTCGTGCGGAATTATAGAGATAAATATTACCATCAAGCTCCACTACTTGAGAGCTGATTTGAACATCCAAAATTGTTCCATCTTTCTTGCTGTGTTTTGTTTCAAATGTTCTTGGATTGCGCATCAACTCTTTAATAATATCACTCAGTTGCTCTTTGGGAATACCTGAATCCCAATCCTTGACATTTAGGTTTTTGATTTCATCATATTCATAACCCAGATATTGTGCAAAAGAGCGGCTGTAAGCAATAATATTGCCATCTGCGTCCAATATATGGACACCGTCCGATGCATATTCTAAGAGCGTTTCGTAGTAACTTTTGGCATTTTCTATCGCTAACTCAGCCAATTTACTTTCAGTTATATCATAAATATAGCCATACCATAACACACTGTTGTCGGATTGTTTTTCAGGTTTTGCAATTCCTCTGACCCATCTAATCCCTCTGTCTGGATGAATAACACGATATTCAACTTCCCACAATGTGAGTTCCTCAAAAGAGATTTGTATACTCTTGGCAACATGATTCAAATCTTCCGGATGCAATACGCCAAAAGCTTTTGTACCATCTTTCTCAATCTCTTTCGGAGTTACCCCATAAATGTCATAAAGATGTTCTGATGCATAGGGAAAACAGCTTCTGCCATCTGGAAACAATTGAAAAGTATAAACAACTCCCGGAATATTTTCAGCAATATTGGTCAGTTTTTTGTTTGTTTCAAAAAAATCTTTTTCAATTTGTTTTTGATGCGTAACATCATGGAAAGTGGCGTACAAGTATGGTTTTTCATCGAGAATAATCTTTACGACACTCACGGCGATATCTTTTATTGTACCCTCTTTAGTTTTATGTTTGGTAAAAAATTTATCCCACCCTCTTTGAACTATATTTGCTTGGCGTGCTTTTATCTCACTCTCATCTTCAAGTATTTCAAGATCTTTTGTAGTGACTTTTTCAAACTCCTCTTTTGTATAGCCATACATCTCAAGAGCTTTTTTGTTGAACTCTACAAAATTTTGGGTTTCTATATCTACCAAAACTATACAGTCCAAAGCCTCCTGAAAGATAGAATAAAACTTTAGCTCTGCTTTTTTAATCTCCAACTCGGCATTTTTGAGTTTCGTAATATTTCTCGCAATTCCAAAGAGTCCGATTACCTTTCCCTCGGAGTTTTTGATAGGATATTTACGGTTATCCACCCATCCTTGGTTGTTGTTTTCATCGATAAAGGGCTGAACCTCTTCTATATGGGGAAGATTTCCTTTGTAAATCTCTTTTTCAAGTTCATAGTAGATATCCGCATGCTCTTTTGGAAATATCTCGTAATCCATTTTTCCGACAAGCTCTTTACCTTCTTTATATCCGACAATCATCGCCATACTGTCGCTTGACGCGGTTAAGACATGGTTCGCGTCTTTGAAAAAAATAAAATCATTTGTGCTTTGTAACATCGCCTGAAAGTTCATCTCCATAATGCTCAGCTCATCTGCTTTTTCACTCAAGTTTCTCAAATTTCTTACATCCATTAACTCTGCGCTAAATGTGGAAATTTTCTTTAGGGCGTCATGAAAGAGGCGATGAAATTTCCCCTTCACTATGATAATCTCTCTGTTTTTTTTGAAGATACGAAAAGTCGACTCAAAAGACTCAAAAAGCGGATTACTCGGCTCAGAGATAGCAAACAGGTTAATATCATTAGGGTGAATAAGGTCAAGCAGATTGATACCTGCATCTGAAATCTCTTCATTTATTTTAGTATCAAAGAGAGCTTCAAAGTTTTCTTTTTCTATAAAAAAGAGAAGTTGCTGTTCATGATAGCTGTAGTAAAGTGCTGTATTGTTATTATTTTTCATCTTAAGCCACCAACAACTTATAAATTTCATTAACTATCTTATCCGCTTCTTTATATTTATAGCCAATAAGGTAAGAGCTAAGCTCTTTGATTGCCTTGCTCTCTACATGTGAAGCCAGCATCTCTTCAAGTAGTGTAACTCTATCTCCGGTTACGACTCTGAAATATTTTATATCCTCTTGAATCTCTTGCAAATATTTCAGAACTTCTTCTTTGTTGTACTCTTTATGGGCTGTTTTAATCTCTGCTTCGCTCAATTGAAGTTTCAGATTATCAACTGTTACTTTTAGCAGTTCAATGAGTTTTGGAGTCAGCTCTCGTTTTATTTGTAAATCTTGCGTCTCATATATCTCTTTTGAGAGTTTATATATCTCTTTAAGTGAGATATTTCCGCTTACACCTTTGAGCGTGTGCATGGCACTCTTAAATTCATTTGTCTCTATTTTAGATATATCAAATATCAGCTGGGCATCTGCATACTCTTCACAGAAGCTTGCAAGTATCTGTTTGACTATTTTTGGTTTATCTCCGATTCTATGTTTAAGCTCTTCTATATCTACTCCGTAAAACTCTCTTCCGGAGTCATCAGAAGAGAGCTCTTTTTGTTCTTCTTTTAAAAATTCTTTGTTAGATTCTTTTGGTTTTATAAATTGAAGCAGAGTGTGGACGAGTTCATCTTCGTTTATAGGTTTTGCCAAGTGTGCAGACATCTCTGCCTCACTTGTTCTTATAATATCTTCTTGCATTACAGCTGCGCTGAGTGCTACTATCGATATATCTTTATCTATTTTTTTGATGAGTTTACTTGCCTCAAATCCATCCATAATCGGCATTTGAAGGTCCATAAGTATTAAATCATACTTATTACCATTTTCTATCATCTCAACTGCTTCTTTGCCGTTATTGGCTACTTCCACATGCAGGTTCAAGTTTTCCAGCATTCCCATGGCAACCGTTTGATTTATTTTATTATCTTCTACTAACAGTATTCTTGCACCTTGAATTGAATCGGCATTTGATTTACTCATTTGGGGTTTCACTCTAAATTTATTCTCTTTATTACTCTTCTCAAAAGTAGCACTGAAGATAAAGGTACTCCCTTCTCCCTCTTTGCTCTCAACCCATATTTCACCGCTCATCATTTGCACAAGATGTTTAGATATAGAAAGACCAAGTCCCGTTCCTCCATATTTACGGGTTATGGAGCTGTCTGCTTGGGTAAACTCTTTAAAGAGATTCTCTTGGTGCTCTTTACTCATTCCCATGCCGCTATCTTTTATAGAGAACTTTAACTTTTTATGGTGTTCATTCTCATGTATAGATTCAACGTTTATATCGATAGAGCCTTTTTCTGTGAACTTAATGGCATTGCCTACTATGTTTGTGAGTATCTGAGTTAGGCGAAGTGCGTCACCGACAAGGGTTAGTTTATTATTGCCGGCTATCTTGAGCAGTATGCCTTTTTTGTTTGCTTGATATTCAAACAAATCTTTGATATTACGCATAACACTATCAAGTTCAAATTCTTTATGCTCTAAATCAAGTTTGCCAGCCTCTATTTTAGAGTAATCAAGCACATCGTTTATTACATGTAGCAGTGCTTTAGAAGAGGTTTTTGCTTTTTCGAGGTAATCTCTTTGCTGTGCATCAAGGTTTGTTTTTAAAACCAAATCAGTCAGACCCAAAACTCCGTTGAGTGGTGTTCGTATCTCGTGAGACATATTTGCTAGGAACTCTGATTTGGATTTGTTTGCTTTTTCAGCTTCCTCTTTTGCAATTTCCAGCTCTTTTTGATAATTTATCATATCCGTAATATCTATACCTATCGTAGTAATGTATTTCAGATTACCGCTCTCATCTTTTATAAGTGCGTTTGACCACTCAAAAATTCTTGTTTCACCACTCTTTGATATCCAAGAGTTTTGAAATTGTTTAACGATTTCACCTTTTTTAGCACTTTCTACAATCTTTAAAACTTTATCCTGAATCTCAAGCGGTAAAAACCGAGCCCAAAAAAAAGGCTTAGATGCTATCTTTTTTTTGGTATAACCTATAAATTGCTCTCCATAAGGATTTATATCAATCATTATTCCATCTTTGTCAATTACCGCAATTATAGAGTTTGCGCTCTCCACCAAAGAGCGGTTGAAGTTTCTTTGTTCTACCAGTTCTTTCGTAGCTTCTTCTACTCTTGTGTTTAAGCTTTTATTGAACGCTTCTAGTTCTTTCTCTTTTGTATAAAAAGCATATCCAAGTATTTCCAGTTCATCGTCACTGCCCAAAGGTTGATACTTATCATTTATATCTTGTGATAGCTCTTTATTTACCCTATTATAAAGTGCTAGGATTGGATTTATTATTGTTGTGGCTAAGTAGTAAGATATCCACATGCCGATTGCTAAAATTAAAACTCCAAAAAGTGTTAAGAGCAGTATCTGTTTTTTTACCGGTTCTAGGTAAACACTATCTAGCATTCCCATTTCTATCGTCATATCAAGCGCATGTAAAAGCCCATAATTTTTATTGTCTAGTAGTTTATATTTATAATAACTTTTACTATTATTATAATTTTCACTATAGTATTCGAGTGAATTTTTAAAGAACTTCGTGTAGATAAAATCTTCGTTTTTATTATATATTTCAATGATTTTTTTCATATTATATGTAGCTACTATCGCACCTTGCGAGGTAGCATAATATTTTATAGGTACAATAAATACAACTTCACTCTCTTGTTTATTAAAGTACGCTACTATTTTTGATAAACTCAAAGAGAGTCGCAACTCATTTGATTGCCTAAATGTAGGTGTACTTCTGTCCGTTTGAAAGATAACTCTTCCATCAAAATCAACAATGCTAAAGCTGTTAAGATACTTACCTTTTTTGAAATTATTGATAAGTGGAAGCAGATACATATCTCTCTCTTTTTCATCAATAAATGCATTTATTAGCAGCTCATTATGCGCCAAAAGTTCCGTACTCTCTTGTAAATATTCTAGACGAAGCTCTACATCATGCGCTAAATTCTCAGATCTGTTTTTTAAATCTAAACTTGCTTTTTCTTGCAAATCAGTAATGCTTAAATAGACTATAAAAGCAATTGAAAGCGTTAAAATTACTGCAATTAGAGCAGTTACCCGAAGGACAATCTTATTTTTAATGCTTTTTGTAAACTTACCGTTAGAATACATTTTCAGTCTCTCATGGGTACAATACTACCATGTGCATCAAATTTTGCCATAAAAAAATCTTCTATGGTGAGAGCATCATGATTTGTTCTATTGAATGGTTTTTTATATCTTTTCAACGCACCCTCATAACTATCACTATTTTCTAAAGCGTCTTTCACTGTTTTTGAATCAAAACTATTACATGTTTTTATTGCTTGTGCCAAAAGCATCACAGAATCATAAGCTTGAGCAACGCCTGTTATAGCGTTTATCTCTTCATTTGATGATTTGGAGTAAGTTTTCATATACTCATTTGCTAAATCTTTTGCCTCTTTTTTGTTGTTGTTCACTAAAGAAAAAGTTTGTATGAATCTTAAATCAATATCTTTGAGATAGTTTTTATTTGTCTCAAAAAAAGAATCTCCAACCATGCCCCAGTGAGAAATTATAGGGGTATGAAAATTATTGGCTCCCATGTAGGCAACAAATTTTGAAGATTCTTGTGAATTGAGCACCATAATAATCGAGTCATATTTTTCGCTATTTATTTTATTAAAAACTTTATCAAAATGCTCTTCACCCCTGTTTATTATGATTCCATCCTGCTTTGGCAAACCCTTGGATTCTAAATAGAGATTGATATTTTCTAAAGCCTCTTTACCCCAGAGGGAGTTCTCTACAACTATTGCCGGATTTGAACTTTTTTTGAGTGCCTCTTGTGCCAAAAATTTTGCAGCATATCTGTCATTAAGAGATACCCTAAAAACATAATTCTCTTCATATCCATTTTCTGTAACAGTTGGAGCCGCCGCCCATGGTGAGAAGTAGAGTAACTTATTTTCTTGAATCTCTTTCATGTAAGATGAGATAATGGCACTATGTTTACCGCCGATTACAGCTATGATATTTTTATCATCGATAAACTCTTTTATATTTTCGTTTGCTTGTGTTGAGATACCTTGATGATCTTTTGCTACAACAATCACTTTTTTACCTAGCAATCCGCCCTCTTTGTTGATGGCTTCTGCTGCCAGTTCTACCCCTCTTTTTATCGCAAGCCCGGAGCCTTTCGCGCCCATAGAGAGATCTGCATCTACCCCTATTGCGATGATATTTTCTTTATTGTATTTTTTATATAAATACTCCTCCGTTTGAGAGATAATGTGAGAGCCTATAATATTTTCGTACTCTTTCATAATATACGATGTAGCTTTTACAAACCTTTCTCTTTCCTCGGGAAGTATCGTATGAATATTTATGCCGGATTTTTTGATAACTTCAAATTGATTTTTTTCTTCTATAAGTGACTCTTCTCTCTCCCATGGCGTTATCTCTTTTGCTGTTTGGACTAAAATAGTTTGGATTTCAAGGGGAAGTTTTGAGATACTTTTTTTACTCAAAGTTAAAACATACGCTAAATATCCATGCTCACTCAGAGTAATATCACTTTGCACTTTGTAAAACTCCATACCGACCGTCCCGCTTAAAGGGGTCTCTTGACCATCTACTGCACCCTCTTCTAAAGCTTGTTTGGTTGCATGAAAATCAATAGTTATAGGCTTAGCGCTTAGAGCATAAAATTGTTCCATGATAATGCGGCTCTTCATAACTCTCATTTTTAAATCTTTAAAATCTTCTATTTTTAGGAGTGGTCTGTTTGCAGTGAAATTTTTAAAACCGGCATCCCAAAAAGCAACTCCTAGAAGGTCAATATCATTCAAATCATTCAACAACATATTGCCTACTTTTCCATCGAGCAGTGCATACGCATCCCCTCTTGTGGGAAACAAAAATGGCAAATCCGCATACTGCATCGAGGGAACTGCCACACTGAGCTTAGCTGTCGGAGTAGCAATAATATCAATCTCTCCAAGTCTTGAGAGTTCCATCATCTGCTGAGAATCTCCGAGTTGCTGATTTGGATATACGGTTATTTTAACTTTCCCGTTTGTTTTTTTCTCGACTTCATTTGCAAAACGCAGAGCCGCTCTATCTAAAACACTCTCTTTTGGCATGTGATGCCCAAACTTCAACTCAATTATATCGCTGCTTTTTTTTTCAATAACATCCACCATTTTTTGAGTATCTGAACTTTTTGTAAGCGTCAATAAAACAATAAACATAGTAACAAAGAGTCCGGTTATCAGTAAAATAACTTTTTTCATAGAATTTTCCAATTTAATTATTAAGGTAGAATTGCAATAATTTGGGATTAGACACCCACCACCATGCTACTAATCTAACGATAACATATATTTCTTAAAAATTTAGCTGAAACTAGTCGCAAAAATCAGCCAGAAGTCCTCTTTTGAGTCTCAAATAACTCTCTTGACCTTTTAGTTTTTTAACGATTTGCAAAGCAAAACAGATGGCTGTTGCAGGTCCTCTTGATGTCATAACATTTGCATCTTCTACGACCATAGATTTATCGCCCCTATATCCCTCTTCTCTTATCTCCTTCTCGTACGATGGATAACACGTGTAGTTGTGTTTTAAAACTCCGGCTCTGTAAAGCGCAAGCGGTGCCGCGCAAATCGCTCCGATATTTTTACCTTTTGCGTCCATCTCTTTGAGAATATTTTGAACGGTTTCATCCTCTGCAAGAGCATGTGATCCGCCATGACCGCCTGGCAGAACTATCATATCCAGCGTATCAACGACTACATCTTTTATTTCATAATCTGTCTCAACCCTTATGCCGTTAGCACCTTTAACTAATCTATTTTCATCCAAAGAGGCAACCAAAACTTCAATATCCGCTCTTCTTAGAATATCAATAATATTCACCGCTTCTATCTCTTCAAATCCACTTGCCAATGGCACTAATACTTTTATGCTCTTCATTTTCAACTCCTTGGTGTTTATCAAAATTTTACCTTTATTTTAGTATAATCGCTAAATTTTTAAAAAGTGGAATATATGATAAATTATCAAAGTGTAAAACCTTGGCTTTTTAAGCTGCAACCAGAATCTGCCCACCATTTAGCCGAATGCGTTCTTAGAGTTCCAAACTACTGTCCGATGGCTTTTAACCCATTTTTAAAATCTCACTTTATTGCCGATGAAATTTTAAATCAAGAGCTTTTCGGTCGCACATTTTTTAACCCAATCGGTCTTGGTGCAGGTTTTGACAAAAATGCTACGATGATACGAGGGGTGCAGATTTTAGGATTTGGTTTCACAGAAATCGGAACAGTGACGCCAAAGCCGCAAGAGGGAAATCCAAAACCGAGAATGTTTCGGCATGTAGAGGAAGAGACACTTCAAAATGCAATGGGTTTTAATAATGACGGCTTGCTCAAAGCACAACAAAGACTTAAAAAAATGTACCCTTTTACAACGCCAATCGGCGTAAACATAGGTAAAAATAAGCTCACACCTGAGAGCGAAGCTATCAATGACTACACCACGCTTATAAAAGCTCTCCACTCTTTAGGTGATTATCTGGTTGTCAACATCTCTTCACCCAACACTCCTGGTCTACGAGACCTGCAAAATGAGGAGTTCATTTCAAGACTCTTCGCAGAGGCAAAAGCTATAACAAAGAAGCCGATTTTACTTAAAATCGCTCCGGACATGAGCAAAGAAGACGCTGTTGCACTCACAAAAATGGCAGTTGAAAAAGGTGCAGACGGAATTATTGCAACAAATACTACTATTGATTACTCACTTGTAAAAGAGCCAAAAAATATCGGCGGACTTAGCGGTGGCGTTTTAAAAGAGAAGAGTTTTGAAATTTTTGACGCAATTGCGGCAGAACTTTACGGTAAAACGACACTTATCTCCGTAGGTGGAATCGACTCTGCAAAAGAAGCCTACAGACGCATAAAAGCCGGTGCTTCACTTGTTCAAATTTACAGCGGGCTTGTATTTGGCGGTCCTGACATGATTCGAGATATAAATTTAGGGTTGATTGAACTCTTAAAAGCGGATGGATATACAAATATCACTCAGGCAATCGGTGCGGGTAGAAAATAATATGAAATTTCTACTCGGCATAACACTTATTTTAGGAACCTTAATGGCATCAGCACTACCAAAGTACGAAACAAAAACCCTTGAAAACGGATTGCAAATTGTTGTAATCCCTCTTGGCAACAATACAAATGTAATCAGCACGGATATCTTTTACAAAGTTGGAAGTAGAAATGAGGTTATGGGCAAAACCGGAATAGCCCACATGCTAGAGCACATGAACTTTAAATCCACCAAAAACCTTCAAGCAGGCGAGTTTGACAAAGAGGTAAAGAGTGTCGGCGGAGTCAATAATGCCTCGACAAGCTTTGACTACACACACTACTTCATAAAATCAAGCAGCCAAAACCTTGGCAAATCTTTAAATCTCTTCGCAGAACTTATGCAAAATCTCAACCTTAAAAATAAAGAGTTTCAGCCGGAGAGAGATGTCGTAACAGAGGAAAGAAAATGGCGAACAGACAACTCTCCGCTTGGCTACCTTTACTTTAAAATGTTTAACAACGCCTACACCTACCATCCATACCACTGGACACCGATAGGCTTTATGAACGACATTCGCACATGGACGATAAAAGATATAAAAGATTTTCATAAAACTTACTACCAACCGGCCAATGCCATTTTGATGGTAACCGGTGATGTTAATCCAAAAGATGTATTTAAAAAAGCAGAGAAAGAGTTTGGCGGCATAATAAATAAGGTGAAAATTCCTGAGGTTAAATTTGTAGAACCTGAACAGGACGGCGCCAAAAGAGTTATGATTCACAAAGATAGTGAAGTTGAAATGTTGGCTATAACTTTTCATATTCCAAATTTCAAAAATGCAGACCAGCCTGTTCTTAGCATGATTTCTGAAATTTTATACTCTGGAAAAAGCTCAAGACTTTACAAAGAGTTAATAGACAAAAAGCAGCTTGTAAACTCTGTTTATGCTTACAATATGGAGGCTATCGATCCAAGTCTCTTCATATTTTTGGCAACTTGTAACCAAGGTGTAAAAGCTGAAGATGTCGAAAAAGAGCTTATCGCTCAGATAGAACTTATGAAAACTACAGAAGTAACGGATGCTGAACTTGAAAAAGTAAAAATCAATACAAAATCTGATTTTATCTATTCGCTGGAGAGCTCAACTTCGGTATCTGAACTTTTCGGAAGCTACTTTGTACGAGGCGATTTGACTCCGCTTCTGAATTATGAAGAAAATATCAATAAAATAACAGCTCAAAAAGTAAAAGAAGTGGCAAATAAATACTTCAACTTTGACAAATCAACAACTCTTATATTGAAAAAAGGGAACTAAATGGAGATTGTAACAGGTTCAACAACGGCACTTATTACTCCTTTTAAAAATGGAAAATTAGACGAAAGTGCATATGCAAGACTCATAGCAAGACAGATAAAAAATGGCATTAATGCAGTTTGTCCTGTTGGAACAACGGGAGAGAGTGCTACTCTAACTTATGATGAAGACAGAAGATGCATGGAGATAGCTGTTGAAGTGTGCCGTGGAACGAATACAAAAGTTTTAGCGGGTGCAGGAAGCAACTCAACCGCAGAAGCAATAGAAGCTGCAAAAACTGCTCAAAAGTGTGGAGTTGACGCTATATTTTCTGTTGCACCTTACTATAACAAACCTTCTCAAGAGGGACTCTATCAGCACTACAAAGCAATTGCCTCTTCAGTACCGGAACTTCCTTTTATGCTCTATAATGTTCCTGGACGAACGGTTGTTGACATAAGCGCAGATACGGTAATAAGGCTCTTTGATGATGTTAAAAATATCTACGGTATCAAAGAGGCAACAGGGAGCTTGGAGAGAACTATCGAACTCCTCTCTCGCAGACCTGAGTTAAAAGTATTTTCCGGTGATGATGCGATTGACTACCCTATATTAGCCAATGGCGGTGCCGGAATAACTTCTGTTACTTCAAACTTGCTCCCTGATTTAAAAAGCCAATTAGTAAGAGAGGCCTTGAGCGGTAATTTTGCAGGTGCAAAAGCCCTAAACGACATGTTATTTCCCATCAATAAAGTTCTTTTTATCGAATCCAACCCAGTTATGATAAAGGCTGCAATGTACATTGCGGGACTTATGGAGACTCTAGAGTACAGACTTCCACTCGTGCATCCAAGCGTAGAAAATATGAAAAAACTAGAGCTAATTATGAAAAATTATGAAATCAAAGGATTATAATATGCAAGGAAAAACTCTATTTGTAAGTGGCGGAACTCGAGGAATCGGTAAGGCTATCGTTTACGCTTTTGCACAAAAAGGTTGTAATGTAGCGTTTACCTATGCGTCAAACGCCGATGTGGCAAATGAAATTATTACGGATGTCGAAGCCCAATTTGGTGTGAAGTGCAGAGCTTATAAACTAGATATTTTAGAACCTTTAACGTATCAAAATGTATATAAACTTTTTGATGAAGATTTTGACAGACTTGATTATTTTATATCCAACGCTATTATCTCCGGAAGAGCTGTCGTCGGTGGATTCGGTCCATTTATGAGACTCAAACCAAAAGGGCTTAACAACATCTACACCGCAACCGTGGATGCTTTTGTTGTAGGTGCACAAGAAGCTGCAAAAAGAATGGAAAAAGTTGGCGGAGGAAGCATAATTAGTATGAGTTCAACAGGAAACTTAGTTTATACTCCAAACTATGCAGGACATGGAACAAATAAAGCAGCCGTTGAGGCCATGGTTCGCTACGCTGCAGCGGAGCTCGGTGAGAAAAACATCCGTGTAAATGCTGTAAGCGGCGGTCCAATAGACACAGATGCACTCAAAGCATTTCCAAACTATGAAGAGGTGAAAAGCGAAGTTGTAAGACGCTCTCCACTTTCACGCATGGGTGAAGCTACAGACTTAACAGGTGCATGTCTTTTCCTATGCGGCAATGAATCTTCATGGCTCACTGGTCAAACAATTGTCATTGATGGCGGAACTACCTTTCAATAATCTTTTATATTAGACTTCTTGCATAACTGCAAGAAGTTGTCTGCCTCGAAGAGGCAAACTTTAGTGACCCAAGCGGTCTTAGCGTAGTAAAATGGACTTGTTCATTTTGCGTTTTAATTAAAGTTCTGCAAGAACTTTAGTAAGTTGAAATAAAAATTTACTTATTAAAGGTAAAATCTTTCTATGACCAATTTTACTAAAATGATTAACAAATTAAATTTGCTTTACTATGAATATAATATAAACAAGAAGTCGTTTATGCCTGATGTTTCATACAGCACAATTCAAAGATATGATGAACTGATGAAACTTACATATGCTCTTAGTAAAAATAGATTTGATTTTTTTGTACAAAGAGATAAAAGCGTAGTTTTACTTCAAGATGAAGAGCCAAAGGGTTTTATTAGCAAAAATATAGAAGCTATTGTAAAAAAAATAAAAATAAGTAACATGAATATTTATACACTCAATGATAAAAAAACAAAATTTGCAAAAAATATACCACTCTATAACATTACTCATGTAGAAAACAATATTGACTTTAGTAAGTATGATGCACTTATTTTCACATCTCAAAATGCCGTTTTAGCAGTCAACTCTTTTAGTAGCGAATGGAAAAAAATTCCAGCCTACACCATAGCCGCACAAACAGCAAAAACTGTTAAAAAGCTTGGTGGAAATTTAAAATTTGTCAGTCTAACAAAACATGGAAATGAGTTTGCCAATGAACTCATAAATGAACTAAAAGGCAAAAAAGTTCTCTACCTCAGAGGTAAAAAGGTTGTAACAAATTTAATAGAAATATTGAAAGATGCGGAGATTGACTGTGAAAATATCATCTCTTATGAAAATAGTTGCAATGAAAATATAAAAGCAAAAGAGTTCCCTGAAAATTCCTATATAATCTTCTCTTCACCATCAACCATTCACTGCTTTTTTAAAAAATTCAAGTGGAAAGAGAGTTATACCGCTATATCTATCGGTCATACAACAGCCAAGTTTTTTCCAGAAAACATAGAACCTCATATTGCTGACACGACATCGATTGAATCGTGTATAAATAAAGCTATTGAGGTAGAACTAAACACTCAAGCTAATTAACCTGCCCTCAATAACTACATCCAAAAATCCAAACTTTTTTTTAATCCAATCAAATGTTTTTTTATGATAGAAGAAGACATGGGTTGCGTCATTTTTATAATACCATGAACTAAAATCTCTATTTTCATCATATAAATCTGTCATGCAGTAGAGTTTTGAATTTGGTTTTAACAGCTTTTTAAGCAGCAAAAACTCTTTGTGTGGATTATAGAAATGCTCTATCACTTCACAACAGGCAATATAATCATACTTCTCTTGCAGTAATTTCTCATCATTGTAAAAATAGGGGTCATATTGAAAAACCCTAAAATCGCTGTCTTGAAGTACTTTAGAAATTATAGGATCTTTACCGGCACCAAAATCAAGCCCCTTTGACTCTTTTGTAAACTCTCTTAAAATTGCTGAAGTGATTGGTGAGACAAACTTTTGGTAATTTTTATCTTCGAGATTATTTTGATGAAGTTCATAGCGTGATTTTTCTGCCTTATTATCAGGTCTATCCTTCTCGTCCATAAAAACAGCATGACAGTTTGGACAATGAAGATAGTGAGTAGTTTTATACTCGGCGTAACTATTTCCGGGATTACTACAGAGTGGACAGAGTTGTATCATTGTTGATTCTTTTTATTAACGAAGGATTAAAGAAATGAGACTTTCCCAAAGAATAACTTTGGGAAAAAGAAGAGGGACTATTTACCGATTTTAGCAGTTATTTCCGCTACGTCAGCATCTGTCAAATCTTTAACTTGAGCAACCATCAAACCTTTCATAGCTCCGCCGTAGCTTCCATCTTTATAGCCTTTGATTGCAGCAGTAACATCTGCTTTGCTCATTTCGCCGATTATTTTACTTTTTCCAAGTGCCGCTTTTTCGCCTGCAGCACCATGACAACCAGCACACTTTGTGAACGCATCAGCCATAGCCAATGTACTTAAACCTAAAACTGCAACTAAAGTAACGATTTTTTTCATATTTATCTCCGAATTTTTGATTGCTAATTGTATATTGTCAATCTGAAATTTAACTTGATATTAGTCAATTAATGTAAAAAATAAACTATAAAGTATAAATAAGTAATAAGAGGCTAAAATCACGCCATTTCAATAACAAGGATATATTTGTTAAATCTTCCAAATACCTTAGCATCGCTTCGCATACTTTTAGCACCGATTATGTTTTGGATAATTCTCAACCCGCAGCTTTTTACGGATAATGGCTACCATGTAAGCTGGAATTACTATTTTGCATCTCTGCTTTTTGTACTCGCCTCTGCAACTGATTTTTTTGACGGCTACATCGCAAGAGAGTGGAATCAATCCACACTACTTGGAGCTATCTTAGACCCTCTTGCCGATAAGATGCTCACGCTTGCCGCATTTTTAGGGCTTATGATGATTGGTGAAGCTTCTGCATGGGCTATCTATATCATCATAGTCCGTGAGCTTTTCATAACTGGAATACGAACTGTTGCAGTTACTGAAGGCATCAGTGTAAAAGCCTCATGGGCAGGCAAAATAAAAACAGTCGCACAGATGATTGCTATCGGTTTTTTACTTATGCATTGGAATTTTGGAAAGGAACTTCTTTGGTTTGCAGTTGCACTCACGGTTTATTCAGGTTTAGAGTATCTTTATGGCTTTCGGGCTGCACTTTTAAGAGGTAAAAACATATGAGTTGGTTAGTCTCACTTTTAGTTCTCTCGGCACTCATCTTCTTCCATGAGTTAGGTCACTATTTTGCGGCAAGATTTATGGGTGTTTTTGTTGAAGTATTTAGCATAGGTTTTGGAAAAAAACTCTTCTCATTTCATAAATGGGGAACCCAGTGGAGCATCTCTGCAATTCCCCTTGGCGGCTATGTAAAAATGAAAGGTCAGGATGATAGCGACCCGACAAAAATAAGCTTAGATTCCGATAGCTACAATGTCAAAACGCCTTTGCAAAAGATATTTATTCTGCTTGCCGGTCCTCTTGCAAACTTTGTCTTAGCTTTTGTTTTATACTTTATAATTGCTCTTGGAGGTCCGAGCGTACTCTCACCTGTCATTGGCAAAGTTGTTGATGGTTCACCGGCACAAGTCGCCGGACTCCAAACAAACGACACTGTAAAATCCATTAACGATATAGAGATTTCCACATGGAAAGAGATGGCGGATATTATAGAAAAATCCGGAGACTCTTTAAATATTCAAATACTCAGAGACGGCTACATACAATTTTTGACGCTTACTCCAAAATTGAGTGAAGCCACAAATCTGTACAATGAAGTAGTTCAAAAAAAGATGATTGGAATAGGAAGCGCGGGAGTTTCTCATAAACTAGAATTAGGCATCGGCGAAACATTTGCATACGCAACCGAGCAAACTGTTTTTGCTTCAACGCTTATCTTCACAGGTCTTCAAAAGCTAATCACAGGCGATGTTCCTGCCAATGAGCTAGGAGGTGTAATAAGTATAGTAAAATTAACCTCGGATGCAACAGATGCCGGCTGGATGAGTGTTCTCTTTTTTGCAGCACTTATTTCCGTAAATTTAGGTGTTTTAAATCTTCTCCCTATTCCCGCCCTTGACGGCGGACACATCATGTTCAATCTTTATGAGTTTATTACAAGACGTATTCCTAGTGAAGCGGTCATCATTAAGCTTACAATCGCCGGATGGGTTCTGCTTTTTTCACTTATGGGTCTTGGTCTTTATAACGATATAAATAGATTAATAGGATAATCTATCCATAATAAAAACTAATCTAAAGATCCATTCCAGACTTAGGCAGGAATAAATTTACACAGTTTATTTTACAGGCTCTATTTTTACAGTATAATTTTTGTTATGGATTATAAAGATAACGTAGAAAAATTGAAAATGTTGTTAAAGGGTCTTGTTTTACTCCATGTAGAGGACAATACTAACCTATTAGAAAAAGGTAACCTTTTTTTTAAAAAACTTTTTGATGAAGTATATCAAGCAAAAAATGGAAGTGAAGGGCTTGAGCTTTTTAAAAAATATCATCCCGATATTATTATTACAGATATACAAATGCCGGATGTTGATGGTTTAGAGATGGCTGGTGCCATAAGAAAAATAGATAAGAATGTAAAAATCATTATAACAACTGCATACGATGATAAAGAGTATCTCTTAAAAACGATAGACATCGGGGTAGTAAGTTATCTAAAAAAACCTATAACAATTGATGCGCTTACAAATATACTTTCTAAAATTGCACAAGATATCGCAGATGAAAAAAATAAAAATATATTTAATGATTACTTGTATCATATATTCAATAATCAAGAAAATCTACTTTTTATGATTAATGATGAGGATGTTGTTCTAGCGAATGACTACTCTTTGGATTTTTTCGGCTTAAATGATTTAAACGAGTTTAGAGAGAAGTTTAAAAATTTTGGTTCTCTTCTGCTTGCGCATGATACTTTTTTGTACGAACATGATGACATTCACTATCTGCAAGAGCTAAAAAACAATCAAGGGAAACTTTATAATGTAAAGATGCTTGATAAAAATAATAATCTTCATCATTTACTCTTAAAACTCACTTCTATACAGGAGAAAGAGGGGTTTTATCTTCTCTCATTAAATGATATTACAGAGCTTAATCTCTTGGAACTCTTTGATAAAAAATCGCTAGACCATGATAAAGCTTTCAAAGATGAGAATAGTGTTTTAAATCTTTTAAAAGCCGCTAAAGAGAACCAAGCAGAAATAAAATTACATAATTATTATGAAGGATTGAGTGTTACGCATAGTGCTACAATTACAGCTGTTTCAAAAGAAAGAGTAGTTTTAAAAACTGTTTATCTGCAGCAAAAAGCAATAGCATTTGAAAAGAGAGTTATATTAACGTCTGAATTATTCCCTTTTGATATAGAATCAGATGATATTAAACTCATTGATTTTCAACACCAGAGTGTAGAAATCGCTCACTGTAAAATGATAAAAAGCACTCCGACTATGCGTCAACATGTCACGCTGACTCCTGATTCAAACAATAAAATCACACTTTTTTATAATGAACATAAGTTTGATACAGAGATGCACATCATGAATCTTTCTATTAATGCAATTAAATTATCACTTAATTTTTTGCCTGCAGGTCTTAAAAAAGATGATTTAGTGACAATAAATGTGGTGCTCAATGAAGATATGAAACCTACAATTATTCATACGGAGGCAGTGGTTTTTAGAATAATAGAATTAAAAAAGAGTTTTGAACTTGTTTTGATGTTTAAGGCAGATGTCGGCATAAATAAAATTCTTGTAGATTATATAGCTAAAAGACAGATGAAACTTATTCGAGAATTTAAAGGATTACAGTATGAAGAATGATTTAATACTTTTTTTTAAGTCATTAAAGCGTGGAAGTGATTTAATAGATGAGATATGCTAAAAGGAGTTCGTTGTGAAACAAGAAGTAAAAAGTAAAAAAGAGATTCATTTACTTATATTTGTATTTATATTCATCGGGATACTTAGTGCAGGTGCTAAGTCTTTTGAATATTTCACTATGCAAGAAATGAGCACCACCACTACTGATATATTTGAGCATCCTCTAAAAGTATCTAATGCAGCACTTACTATAAATGTTGATGTATACAAAATACATAGAGATATGAAAGATATTGTTTTATCCCTCTCGCAAAAAGAAATTATAGAACTTATTAAAGAAGTGAATAAACATGAACAGCGTGTTTATGAAAACTTGGATGTTATAGAAAAAAACATATTAGGAGAAGAAGGATTAACCCTTCAAAAAAACACTAAACAACTGTTTGAGTCTTGGAAACCGATACGCGATGAAGTAATTGCACTTATGGAAGCCAATCAAACTAGAAAAGCTATAGATATAACGCAAGGAAAAGGAGCTAATCATGTTAAAAATCTGGAAGCGTCCACATCACATCTTTATGAATATGCACAAAATAAAGCAATAGATTTTAAAAATAAATCTGAATCTGGCTTTAAAGAGTTAAAAATAATCAGTTTTTTAATAAGCATATTGTTTTTGCTCATATTTACATCTGTTGGATTCTATGTCATTCATAGAATTGCAAAATTTATCTATAAAAATGAGCATTTAAAGGGTGTTTTATCTGTCATACGAGATGTTAACCAGCTTATTGTAAGAGAAAAAGATAAACAAAAGTTACTAGAAAAGAGCTGTAATATTCTAACATCACAACATGTGTATGGAAATGCATGGATAGTTCTTTTAGATAAAGAAAAGAAAATCAATTGCCTTATTAATACGGATACATCAGAAAATGCTGCTTTATTTAAAGAAAAAATAGAGAGTGGTTGGCTGCCTTCTTGTTTAAAAAAAGTTTCCCAAACAGATGAACCATATTCTACTATTGAAAATACAAAGGATAGTTGTCTAGTATGTCCTTTGATGGATTTATACGATAGTAAAAGTGCTGTTACTATAAAGTTAATACATAATGAAATAATTTACGGCTATTTAACGCTCTCTGTCAATCATAAATATATTGCAGATAGTGATGAATTGGCACTCCTTGATGAAGTGGCAGGTGATATTGCCTATGCACTTTACAACCTTAACATTGAAAATAATTTGAAAAAAAGTGAAGAGCGTTATCATAGCTTATTTAGCGGCAGTCATGCAATTGAGCTTATTATAAATCCTAAAGATGGGCGCATAGTTGATTTCAATCAAACAGCTTTAGAATATTATGGATACACGTATGAGCAAATGACAAATATGTTAATCAGTGAGATAAATATTCTGCCCCCTGCTGAAATTATGCATCAGATGCAACGAGCGAAAGATGGGCAATGTTACACCTTCAATTTTAAACATAAACTGGCAAATGGAAAAATTCGTGATGTTGAAGTTTATTCCGGTCCGATTGAACTTGATGAGGATATACTACTTTATTCAATCATATTTGATGTTACAGAAAAAAAAGAGGCAATAGAAACTATACTTTATTTGAAAGAACTCTACGGCAATATTATCAATAGTGTAGAAAATATACTTTTTGTAAAAGACTTAAACGGTATTTATCTAACTTGCAATAAGGCTTTTGAAAAATTTATAGGCAAATCAAAAGATGAAATAATCGGTAAAAGTGACTATGATATTGTTGATAAAGAACTAGCCGACTTCTTCCGTGAACATGATAAAAAAACACTCTTAGAAAATAAAGCAGAGTCAAACTTTGAGTGGGTGACTTATCCTAACGGAGACAGAGTTTACCTCTTAACTGTAAAAGCACCGTTAGTTGATTCTGAAGCAAATGTACTCGGAATCGTTGGTAATTCGGTGGATTTAACTAAGCAAAATCAAGCAGAAAATGCACTTCTAGCCAGTGAGGAAAGCTTCCGAGCTGTATTTAATCAATCTCCCCTTGGAATAGCCGTTATTGACTCATACACCGGATATATTTATAAAGTAAATCAGTCGTATGCAGATATTATAGGTAGAACCATAGACGAAATACCCGGTATTGACTGGCTTAGTATTACCCATCCTGATGATATACAAGAAGACCTGGATAATATGGCACGATTAAATGCCGGAGAGATAAACGACTATAAGATGAATAAGCGCTATATCCATTCAGACGGTTCAATTGTCTGGATTAACATGGTCATTTCTCCGCTTAAAGAACAAGATGGAAGTCATAAACGACATTTATGTATGATTGAGGACATAACAGATAAGCGCGTTGCTCTTAAATTATTAGAAGATAAGAAAAAAGAGTTAGAGACAATATTTGATGAAGCACCTACACCCATGGCTATACATAATGAGGATGGTGCTATCTTAATGATAAATAAGGTGTGGGAAGAGTTGACAGGCTACACGCATGAGGAAATAGACTCTATTTCTAAATGGACTAAAAAGGTTGCGCTAAACGGTCATAAAAGTAGAAGAAAACATATAAAAAGTTTGTATAAAATCACCAAGAGAGTCAAAGAAGGTGAATTTGAAATCACTACCAAAAATGGTGAAAAAATTATTTGGGTATTTTACTCGGCTCCTTTAGGGATTATTAATGGAAAACGAACAATAGTCTCTTCAGCTATGGATATCACAGAACTAAAGAAAAAAGATGATATGTTAATCTCACAATCGCGTTTAGCAGCCATGGGAGAGATGATAGGGATGATAGCACACCAATGGCGCCAACCAATAGCAGGAATAGCTATGGATGCAAATAACATGCTTCTGGATATCGCTCTTAATGATTTTGATATGAATAAAGCTGAGGAGTACTCAATCAGTATTATCGATCAGACAGAACATCTCTCTAAAACAATAGATGATTTTAGAAATTTTTTCAAACCTGATAAAACACTTTCAACTGTTAAATTAAAAGATATCATAGAAGAGACTTATACAATTGTAAAAGACAGTCTTAAAAATAACAGTATTGAATTTAAAGCTTCCTATGACTCTGATACAGAAGTAAAAGCATATCCAAGAGAATTAATGCAAGTATTTGTAAATATTATAAACAATGCTAAAGATTCATTAATGGCTCACAAAATAGAAGACGCTGTAATTACAGTGAAAGTATATGATGATAAAGAATATGTAAATACTGAGGTATGTGATAATGGAGCCGGTATTGCTAAAGGGATATTACCAAAAATATTTGATCCTTACTTTACTACTAAAGATGAAAAAACAGGAACGGGTCTAGGTCTTTACATGAGTAAGATGATTATTGAGGAACATCTTAAAGGTAAAATTGAAGTTTTAAGTAAAGACAGAGGTGCCTGTTTCAAGATTAGATTGCCTATTATCGAAAGTGAATTAATATGACAGCATATTACGAGGAACTATTATGGAAATGAAATTAAAACAATGGGGTATCAGGAGTGCGTTAATCTCTATAACTATCGCTGTTATTGGATTATTAAGTTATATTCCGGATATGAACTTATTTGGAAGAATAAGTGATGATTATATTCCTATGGCACCAAGCACTGGGATTAGCTTCATTATTATTGCTATTATATTAATTGCCCTATGTTCAAAGCATCTATCAAAAATAAAAATAACTGCTTTTATCATAGCCTCTTTGCTTGTTTCTATTTTTGGTTTACTAAGTGTTATTGGATATTTTATTGGAATAAACTTGACCTATGAAGATATGATAATGCCAAATGTAGAAGTTTTAAACGCTATTCCTATAGCTAGAATGTCTCCAGCAACTGGAGCTCTTTTTTTTATCGATGGAATTTCTGTACTCTTTTTTGTATTTCAAAAGTTATTACCAAAAAAAAGTAAATTTAATAAAAATATTTCAAGTGGATTAGGATATCTAACATTTATAATAAGTTTTACATTCTTCTTATCCTATATATATGGAACTCCTCTTTTATATGGAGAAAGCAATATAACGCCTATGGCACTTACAACAGCGATTGCTTTTATATTTCTCTCTATCGCTATAATATTTTTTGAAACAGATAATTTTCTCCTACAACTATTTACAAATAATTCTACTAACAGCTATTTACTTAGGTTTTTAGTTCCTTTTTCAACATTTTCAATAATCTTTAGTGGAGTATCTATTATCTTTATCAGTAAAATACTAACGATAAACCCTGGAGTCATATTAGCTACTGTGACTATAATTATCACTATTATTACAGGTATCTTGGTAAATTATATATCTAAACACATAAGTATAAAGCTTTATACTGCAAATAATGAAACAATAAAGAGTAAAGAGTTACTCCTTAAGAAAACAAAAGAGCTAGAAACCATCATACAAGAAGCTCCAAATCCAATAATATTACACGCAGAAGATGGAAAAATTATTATGCTAAACCAAGCATGGATTAACTCTTCAGGTTTTACTCTAGAAGAAACTCCAACAATTGATGCTTGGATAGAGACAAGTTATGATGATTCTCTTATTAGAGCTTCAGTTAAAGCGCATGTTGATTCTCTTTATTCTATTACATCTAAGGTTGATGAGGGTGAGTTTACATTTTCTAATAAAAATAAGGAGCTGATTACTTGGCAATTCAGCTCGGCTCCTCTAGGAATTATTGATGGAAAACGAACAATAATCTCTTCAGCTATGGATATCACAGAACTAAAGAAAAAAGATGCTATGTTAATCTCACAATCGCGTTTAGCCGCCATGGGAGAGATGATAGGGATGATAGCACACCAATGGCGCCAACCAATAGCAGGAATGTCCATGGATGCGAATATCATGCTTCTCGATATCGCTCTTGATGAGTTTGATATAAATAGTGTTGAAAAGCACTCAATCAGTATTATCGATCAGGCAGAACATCTCTCTAAAACAATAGATGATTTTAGAAATTTTTTCAAACCTGATAAAACACTTTCAACTGTTAAATTAAAAGATATCATAGAAGAGACTTATACAATTGTAAAAGACAGTCTTAAAAATAACAGTATTGAATTTAAAGCTTCCTATGACTCTGATACAGAAGTAAAAGCATATCCAAGAGAATTAATGCAAGTATTTGTAAATATTATAAACAATGCTAAAGATTCATTAATGGCTCACAAAATAGAAGACGCTGTAATTACAGTGAAAGTATATGATGATAAAGAATATGTAAATACTGAGGTATGTGATAATGGAGCCGGTATTGCTAAAGGGATATTACCAAAAATATTTGATCCTTACTTTACTACTAAAGATGAAAAAACAGGAACGGGTCTAGGTCTTTACATGAGTAAGATGATTATTGAGGAACATCTTAAAGGTAAAATTGAAGTTTTAAGTAAAGACAGAGGTGCCTGTTTCAAGGTTAGATTGCCTATTATCGAAAGTGATTAACAAAAGTATATTAAAAAATTCAGGAGTTGTGTAACATGGAAATGCCAAAAATGATTTCAGAAAATATAAAAAAAATGGCCTCTCATTTTTCTGTACTGTATGTTGAAGATGAGCAAATATTACGGGATAAAGTATCCAGTTTCTTAAGTAAACTTTTCAATCAAGTTGACACAGCCGCTGATGGTGCAGAAGGGTTAAAAAAATATCTTAACAAGCCATATGATATTGTTATAACAGATATTCTTATGCCAAAAATGGATGGTATAGAATTTATACACAAGATTAGAGAAAAGAGTAAAGATCAAGAGATAATAGTAGTGTCTGCTTATACCGATTCTTCTTATTTAACACAGGCAATAGAGCTCAATGTAACCGGATATATAATTAAACCGGTTAAATTTACTCAAATATTAAATGTACTAGAACAATCTATTAATAAATTAACAGCGTTTCGTGAAAATGAGATGTATAAAACAAGGCTTGAAGAGATGGTTGATGAGAGAACTAAAACAGTTCTGCAGCTAGAAAATGAAATGCTTGAAAACCATAAAGATGTAATACGCTCATTGGTGGAAATGATTGAGGATAGAGATACATATACGGGAGGGCATAGTGAAAGGGTTGCAACATATTCAAGAGATATAGCAAAAGCTATGGGGTTTTCCCAAGAAGAGTGCGATTTGATATATCAGGCAGGAATATTACATGATATCGGAAAAATAATTACTCCTGATTCGATACTGTTAAAACCGGGAAAGTTAACACAAGATGAATATGTATTAATTCAAGATCACGCTCTTGCGGGATTTAAAATACTTTCACGCATTCCAATGTATAAAGATATTGCTGATATTGTATATGCTCATCATGAAAGGTATGACGGAAGTGGGTATCCAAGCAGCCTAAAGGGTAATAAGATTCCAATATTTGCACGTATCATGATGGTTGCCGATTCGTTTGATGCTATGACAACCAGCAGAATATATAAAGCAAGAAAAACTATCCCTCAAGCGCTTGAAGAACTGAATAAATTTAGTAATACTCTCTATGATTCGCAAGTGGTAGAGGTAGCTATCGGTGTTTTAAAATCAGTTCATATTGATGAACAGATAAATCAAGAACCTATCTCTAATATAGATGATGAACGTTTTGCATATTTTTTTAAAGATTCATTAACACATCTTTATAATCATGTTTATCTTGACTTTGTATTACATAAAAGTAAAATTGAAAATGAACTTGTATGCTTAAATATCATTTTCCTAAAAAACTTTACACTCTACAACAAACTACATGGATGGAATGAAGGAGATGTTTTTTTAAGTAACTTTGCCGCATATTTACAATCAGAATTTATAAATTCTAAAATTTTTCGTATCTTTGGTGATGATTTTGTTATTTTAAATACTATTCATAAAGATATCAATATTGATACCATAAATGATATAAACATGTTAAAAACAAATAATCTCTATTGTGAACATAAACATCTGGATTCAGATAAAGTTAATATAAGTAGCTATAAAGATTTAGTAGAAGTCATAAGACTTGATTAGAGAAAACAATATAAATAGGATAAACCATGAATACAACTGAGTATAAGATATATATAGATGATGTTATAAGAAAAGTTGAGAGTGCGAGACTCAAAGTGAGTCCGCATCACATTGTTAAAGTCGTAGCGGTTAGCAAATATTCTAACTCCGATGAGATAAAAAAGCTCTACGAAATCGGTCAAAGAGCCTTTGGAGAGAACAAGGTTCAAGATTTAAAAGAAAAAGCAAATGCGCTTGAAGATTTGCCGATTGAATGGCACTTTATAGGCAACTTGCAAAAGAACAAAATCAATAATCTTCTCGACATTCACCCTGCTCTGTTTCATGCACTTGACTCTTTGGAGTTGGCGCATGAGTTGCAAAAAAAGCTAGAAGCCAGAGATATGACTCTCGATGCCCTGCTTCAAATCAACTCTGCAAAAGAGCAGAGCAAACATGGGGTTATACCGGAGTCTGCATGCGAGGCTTATGCACAGATTAAAAAAGAGTGTCCAAACATAAACCTCAAAGGCGTCATGAGCATTGGTGCTCACACTGAAGATAAAGAAATAATCAAAAAGAGTTTTGATACAACTTTTGAAATTTTCAAACAGTGCGAAGGTGCAACAATCTGCTCCATGGGAATGAGCGGAGATTTTGAACTGGCAATTGAGTGTGGCTCTAACATGGTACGGCTCGGTTCTGTCATGTTCAATAAATAATTATCTTAAATTATAAATTTCATTAAGTGTCATTATGATAAACTAAAAACTTAATCACATGACCACGAAGGAATAAAATGACAAAAACAATTCTTATGGACAGATATCCGGTATTTACATTAGCGTTACATAAAGATGAAATAGAGCAAAAAACTGTTTCAGAGATAATCCAATATTTTAAAGACAAAGTTGATGAACATCCGGTGGCTAAATTTATCGCTATTTTCAACCACTACGAACATACAAAAGATTTAAACGGTGAAATTAACAACGAAATATTAGATGCTCAGAATATTATCTTTTGCTTTGGTGCGGCAATTCCAAATACAAAAATTTTAGCTGTAAGACCTAGAAGCATAGGCGTAGCAGAATTAGAAAATAAATTTGTCATAGAGTTTATGGAAGTACCAAATGAAAAACTGCATACTGTTGTTGGGACATGGGCTTTAGGATTAAGAAAATAATTTAGCGCTGTAATTTTTCCCATTTTACTGGGAAAAATCAATTTTTAATTCATAACCTTTCTGGCATTTATAGGCTGGACAGGTCTGTTGTTTTCATGATGGACTGTGTGCAAAAACTCTTCAACCTGAGCCGCAGAGATTGTTGCATATTTTTTAAGAACAAGCCATCGTACACCCTCGCTGCATGGAGGAGTCGTAAGAGAACCGCTAAATCTGTAATAATCCCTGTTTTGTGGTAAAAGTTCATTAATCTCTTTCGCAGAAATCACTAATGGAGCTGTTTTATCAGCCTCTTTTGGCATTGCTTCCCATGTTTTTTTAATAAGTTCATTTGCCGCGCCACTTTCAAACATTAACGCAACAACTGCCAATTGACCATCTTTTGACGCATGTACAAAGTGTGCTTCAAGTGGAAAATTTTGACCTTCTATTTGATTCTCGCTTGGAGTGTGGAAGTGAAACTGTTTGAGCACAAACTCTATGCCATCAACATTTATACTGCTGCCATCTTCTATGTTCACTTGTATGGTGTGACCATTATTAATAACCTCTTTTGAAGCTGTTGCGTAATTAAATTTTATCTTCTGCGAATCACTTGTACATGCAAGAACATTTTTATCTATATTGATTGGTGACTGAGATTTACCCAACTTGCACATGCTATACTCAGCAGCTAATTCACCCCAGTTTTCTGGACCTTCATGCCCTGTATAACCCCAATGCGTACCATGTCCATCCGCTAAAAGTGTAACACTCAAAAGCGTTGCTACAAAGCCACTAACTACTATTTTCCCTAATTTCATGCATAAACCTTTGTATTAAATTTAAGCAACGATTATAACTAAATTTTATTCAGATATAAAACCGAATTTCCACTAGAGTTGTAGTAAATACCAAGTGAATTTTTTCTTGATACGAAAACGCCTCTTCCATTGAATTTTCTTGAATTTCTAAATATTTCACTCAAAATTTGAGTATCAAAACCACTTCCCTCATCTGTGATTTGAGTTATTATATAGGTTGATGCGTTATCTTCTATTTTATCAATCTTTACGAAAATTTTTTTAGTAGATAGTTTTTCCATCTCTGCCAATGTGTCAAAATATTTATCCTCTTCAATGAGTGTATGTTTTGCTGCGTTACTTATGCCTAAGTTACCATGCTCATAAGCATTCATAAAAAGCTCTGTGAAAACGACTCCTGCATTATATATGACATGCGCATCATCAGTTAAACTCCCCCACTCTTTTGCGTACCACTCATTTGCAATATCTACCTCTTCAAGCGAACTGCTAAAGCTTCTTTCCACTATCAAACTCTTAGAAAAATTCAACTTATTAATAAAAATCAAAGTAGTGTCATCTTCAAAAATATCTGTTTTTTCGAAAACCCTATTTTTAAAATCTTCTCTTGTAAAGGAGTTTTTAAAATCATCCTCTATAAAGTTGGCATACAATTTTTTTCCAAAATAAGTACTGCTTTCAATAAGTCCATCGCTATAAAAAAGAAATTTTGATATACCGGAAGTGTCATACGATGAAACTTTAAAGCTTGAATGATATTTATAAAGAGGTGAATTATTTGATTTTAATTTTACTACCTCATTCTGCCCGTTTAACATCAAAGTAGCCGGCATTGCAAATTTTGCATAATCCATTCTGTTTTTAGAACTGTCCAAAACTATAAAATCAATCGATAAAACCTCTTCTTCCAGTAAAATCGGCTTAATATATTCTATGGATTCATAAACCAATCTCTCTAACTCAAAGCTGTTCTTGGTTTTCATTTTGTCTATAATATGATTGATATAAGAAGTCATTAACATGGATGTCAATGAAGCAGAGAGACCCTTTCCCATGCCGTCAACCACCAAATAGAACTCTCTATTCTCATCTATTTTACGCACACTGTAAGCATCTCCGCTCATAACATCTAGCGGTTTATATAAAAAGTCTATCAACGAAAGATTATCTTTATCGATATAATTCATCTGATAATAAAAATCATTTCTGAGTATATTCAACTCTTTTGCAAATGCTGAATCTTCTTGGAAAGAGCTATATCTTTCTCTATCCTGCAACTCTTTATTTTTTTTCTCTTCTTCATCTTTTATATATTTATTGGCTAATAAAATTTTAGAATTTTTTATAATTGCTTCTAAAATTTTATAATCTATAATAGGTTTTTTTATACAACTGCTTATGTTAGTATTTAATGCATCCATGACTACTTCTACACTTTGACCAAGAGAAACTAATGCAATCGGAATATCATGGTTATCTTTTCTGATTCTCTTTGCCAAATTTAGACCGTTTGAAACAGGCATCTCATAGGCAATTATAATAATATCTATCTTATTTTCAATAAATTTTTTATACCCGTCTTCACAACCATCGGCAAATATAATTTTATCAACGATATCCTCGAAAATCTCACTATAAAGCGAGTACTGCTCCGTATCACTCTCAACACACAAAATTGTTAATGAGTGCAGAAAGTCTAAAAAAAATGTATCTATTCCAACATTTTCACTCATCAAACAGACAACCTACGAAGCTTCATATTACTTGAGAAAATTCTACTCTTACTCATTTGTTTCATTTATTTAATCCTTATTTTTTAAATGTTACCAAAAAATGACTTAGACAACAATGCCTTTATACTTCTATTTTAGAAATTAAGGGAAGCCATCGTTTTGGAAAAAAAAAGAATTCACACTATAATTAGAAAAAAGTGAGTAGAGTTGATTAGAGAGTATGACCTTATAGTGATAGGCTCCGGTGCTGCCGGAATGATGTCTGCGATAGTTTCTGCCAGAATCGGCAGCAGGGTTCTTCTTTTAGAAAAGTTGCCACAAATCGCTTCAAAGCTAAAAGCAACCGGTGGAGGTCGTTGTAACCTCACAAACACGCTATCAAATGAAGAGTTTATCGCTAGATTCGGACGTGACGGCAGATTCATGCAAGATGCGCTTGGGGCATTTGATTATAAGGATTTGGTAGAATTTTTTATAGAAATAGGCGTTGAAACCCATGCACCGGACGGATTTAGAATTTTTCCCACTTCACACAATGCATCGACCATAATTTCAGCACTTGAAAAGGAGATGCAAAGATTAGGAGTCGCAATACTATGTTCCCAAAAAGTAGAGCAAATACTTCAGGAAAACAACCAAATCATAGGCGTAAAAACACAAGTACAAACTTTCTATGCACCCAATGTCATAGTAGCAACCGGCGGCTTAGGTTATCCGACTTTAGGCGCTGAGGGAGACGGTTATCACTTAGCAAATGAACTTGGGCACAAAATAACTGAGCTTCACCCCGCTATGATGCCCCTGAAAGTAAAAGAAGCTTTTGTTAAAAATTGCCGTGCCGATACCATCGCTAAAGTTGAGATGAAAGTTGATTTACCAAAACATAAAAAACTTAGAGCTACAGGTGATTTGATTTTTACAAACAACGGAATTAGAGGTCCGGTGGTTTTAGACTTTGCAAGAGAAATCACCCCGTTATTAGAAAAATATGGTGAAGTTCCACTCCTTTTGAATCTCACAAAAGGGATGAACGAAGAGCAGATTACAATGCATTTAAAAAACGAAACTGCAAAAAATCCACATCTTGAGATAGTCGAACTCGTAGCCACACTGCTTCCCCCTGCCATCTCTGCTGAGCTTTGTTTGCTTTGCGATATAAATCCGCATGCCAAATACAAAGTGACAGAGGGTGCAAAAAAAGCAAAATTAGTGCAACTTTTAGCATGGATGCCACTCACGGTTACAGGACATGACGGCTTTAAAATGGCGATGATAACCCGCGGAGGAGTAAATCTAAAAGAGATAAATCCAAAAACGATGCAGAGCAAAATCGTGAACGGCTTATATTTTTGCGGAGAGGTTATGAACCTTGACGGCCCGTGCGGAGGGTATAATCTGCAATGGAGTTTTTCAAGCGGAGCTTTGGCAGGAAAGCTTAAAAGCTGAACTCCCTCCTTTTATAAAAAATATCTAATAGAAGCAAATCCATAAGCGTTTGTTTTTTTTATAGCTTCGACATGCGAAGCTTCAACAATACCGCCGAGAGCGAAAACTTTTATCTTACACTTTTTGAGCAGTTCTTTCAAATCTTCTATTCCCTTTGGCTCGCCCTTCTCCGGTGAAGCAAAAATCGGACTGTATGTCACGGCATCTGCGCCCAAACTCTCTGCTTTTAAAACCTCTTCATGCGTATGTGTACTGATTATAACTTCAAGCCCAAGTTCTTTTGCATGTAAAATTTCTTCAAACTGCGTTGATGTAAGATGAACACCCGTTGCAGCAAGCTTATATGCAAGTTCTACATGCCGATGTATAAAACATTTTATACCGTCAAACTTTAAGCAAACTTCCATAAAATGTTCTGCCTGTATCTCATAGTGAGGCGTTGTTTTATTCCTGTACAAAACATATTCCGGCATGTGGGTTAGAAGCTGTTTTTCACAAAATTCGCTTGAAGTTATGAGATATTTTTTCAAAAGAGTTATCTGTAAAGCGGATTTTTAAAATCAACTCTTTGTGCATCTACGCCTTTGGCATAACGTTCTGCCATCGCGTTGGTATGATACTCCAAGCGGTTTAGCAGATAAAGTGCATCGCCTGCGTATTTCGACTTTGACTCTTCTATATAACTTTGTAAAAACTCCAATTTTTGAAGTTCATCATCCAGTACAATAGAATCAATAATCTCTTTTATCACATCATACTCATCTCCACATGCCGACAAAAAATCATAGGACAAATCCATAGTTTTAAGATTTTCCAATGCCTTTGAAAATGCAAAACGGTTATAAAGCATACACCCTACAAAATACTCTATATCCGAGCTTTCAAACTCTGAGTATTGGTTTTCAACATGCGCAAAATGTTCATGCCAAATTGTTAAAACTTCTTGAATTTTATTTTTCATTTTTCACTTTTTACCGATGTTACGCACTAAAACGAACGCGTCCGTTTTAGTGGCAGGGACAAATTGTCCCTACAACCCCCCTAAAGCTACGAAAAATGAATTTTTCGAGATTCACATAGTGTTTTACGCACTTTTTCATAAGAGTGCATAACATCAGTTTTTAATTAAATTTTAATTGTAATTATACATTCAAATGCGTTTTTATTTGATACATGCTATACTAAAAAATGATTAATCTATCGCTCAATAAGCAACTTGATATTGTTGTGCCAAACACAAACAAGGCTTTGGCAGTGGTTTTAAAAGAGGCTACGCCTCAACAGCTCGAAGCGATTTCCAAAGACAGAGATTTAAAATCCATCATGAACTCCTTATTAAAAGAGAGTGCAACCTCCTCGCAATCCGATAAAACACTTTTGGAACTTGTAAAAAACAACCCTACTTTGAAAGGGCTTGGCAATGTTTCAAACACCGTAAAAGATTTGTTAAACACTCTAAAATCTGACAAAAATCCTCTGCCTACTGAGACAACTTTAAAAAACCATCTTATAAACATCAAAGAGCTAAGCGAGCCTGTTTTAAAACAAAAAATTGAAAACTCCGGCATTTTTCTCGAATCAAAACTTAAAAGTGTACAAAACCCTCAAGTCGAGTTACAAAGTCTCTTGTCCGAACTTGATAAAACTCTGGCAAAAAGTGATATTTTTACCGTTAAAATACTAGGTGAAAAAATCAAAGAACTCCTTGAAAACCCAATTCTCAAAGAGGCTTCAAACACTGCCCTTTTGCAAACTTCAAAAGATGACACGACCGCTCTCAAACGACTGGCAAAAGGTGTTGAGAATATTCTTTCAAGACTTCAAGAACATATAAAAAGTGCTGATTCTCTAAAAACTACGGCAGAAAAATCAGACTCCGTCTTTTCAAAAGAGAGTGCATCTCTTGCAAAAAAATTAGCACCATTTAGTAACCCTGAAAAACTGGCAGCACATGAGAATGTAAAAGAGATTGTATCGCAAGATTTAAAGTCAATTTTACTCAAAGCAGGCGATGAGATCAGTAAGTCATCCCATCCGAATCAGGCTGAACTACTAAAACAGATAGATAAACTCTCTCTTCAAATTGATTATTACCAGCTGGTTTCTCACCTCTCAAACTCTTCATCACTTTATCTGCCGTTCTCCTGGGATGGTCTTAAAGAGGGAAATATAAATTTTAAAAAAGATAAAGATAATAAATTTTACTGTGATATTGATTTGAAACTAAAAGAGTATGGTGCGCTCAAACTAAAGTTGGTACTTTATGACAAAAACCAAATAAATATTCAAATACACTCTGATAGCAGTGAACTTAAAGAGATGATACAAGAGAATATCGGCTCTCTTCGCTCCGCGCTCATAGAGTCTCAAATCACTCCAAGAGAGATACGGCTTTTTGATGGGGTTAAAAAAAATGTAGCCTCGCCCTATGAGAGCAGTTACAACCATATAGATTTAGGATTTGAGATAAAGGTATGAAAAAAGCCGCTGCCCTAAGATATGACAAGGAGAAAGAGAACGCTCCAAGAGTAACAGCTAAGGGAGAGGGAAGAACAGCTGAGAGCATCATAAAAATCGCAGAGCTTCACAACCTCCCGATAAGGAAGGATGAAGACCTTATAGAACTACTCTCCAAAGTAGAACTGGACAAAGAAGTGCCGGAGACACTCTACAAAGCCGTTGCAGAAATTTTTAGTTTTATCTACAAGGTGACAAAAAAGGGCTAAATTGCGCGCTATTTTATATTTCTAACTGAATTACTCTTTTAAAATAAAGAACGCCTACCGGCGGCATGGTTATGGAAATAGAGTATCTTCTTGTATCTACTGAAATATCTTCCGAATACAGAACCCCTGTGTTTCCTATGTTATACCCTTCATAATAGCCCGATTGCGAGTTAAAAATCTCTCTGTATTGTCCAATATCCGCAACTCCAACGCGGTAGTGGCTGAGCTCTTGGTTTGAGAAGTTGCATACTACGAGAATAGTTTCATCTGCATTATCGCTTTTACGGATAAAACTTATGCAATTATGTTGATAATCCGCGTCATTTATCCACTCAAAACCGTCTCTTTTTTCGTCATGCAAATGGAGAGCTTTCTCTTTTTTATAGAGAGCATTAAGATCGGAAATCATGTAGTTTAGTTTTTTATGAAGCGGATATTCTAACAAGTGCCAATCAAGGCTCTGCTCATAGCTCCACTCCGCAAATTGAGCAAATTCACCCCCCATAAAGAGGAGTTTTTTCCCAGGATGGGCTATCATGTAAGCGTACAAAGCTCTTAAATTTGAGAATTTATCTTCGAGTGTTCCGGGCATTTTGTTGATAAGTGAGCCTTTCATATGGACAACTTCATCATGGCTGAGTGGAAGTAAAAAGTTTTCATCATATGCATACCACATGCTAAAAGTGAGCTGTTGATGGTGATGTTGACGATAAACAGGGTCATAACTAAAATATTTTAGAGAATCGTGCATCCATCCCATATTCCACTTAAAGCCAAAGCCTAAACCTCCGACGTCCGTCGGACGCGTTACCATAGGCCAGGCGGTTGACTCTTCGGCCATCATCACGGTATCCGGAAATGTGCCGTAGGTTGTGTGGTTAAGCTGTTGCAAAAAATGCACCGCTTCAAGGTTTTCATTGCCGCCATATTGATTTGCAATCCATTCACCCTCTTCTCTGGCATAATCAAGATGAAGCATAGAAGCCACACCATCCACTCTTATACCGTCAATATGGTACTTATCGAGCCAAAACATGGCAGAGCTTATCAAAAATGCTCTTACTTCATTGCGTCCATAGTTAAAGATAATGCTTCCCCATTCAGGGTGAAATCCCTGTTTTGGGTTTGCATGTTCATACAGGGCACTTCCGTCAAAATTGATAAGCCCATGCATGTCCACCGCAAAGTGTGATGGAACCCAGTCCATAATGACACCGATACCGTTTTGATGCAGAGCATTTATAAGATACATCAACTCCTGCGGTGTTCCAAAACGAGAGGTTGCGGCAAAATAACCCACAACCTGATACCCCCAAGAGCCATCATAAGGATATTCGCTCAAAGGCATAAATTCAACATGGGTGTAGTTCATCTGCACCAAATACGGTACAAGCTCATCCGCCACCTCCATGTAGGTCAAATAGCGGTTATTCTCATCCGCTTTTCTTCTCCATGAACCAAGATGAACCTCATAGATATTTATCGGAGCGTCATGTGCATTATGTTTGTATCGCTCGCTCATCCACTCTTTATCGCTCCACTCATAATTCTCTATATCCCATACACGAGAGGCAGATTTTGGTGCTATCTCTGAGTAAAATGAGTAGGGGTCGCTCTTCTCATGCACAATATTATAAAAGTTTGAGATGATGTGATATTTGTAAGTCACCCCGTTCTCCACATCTTCAATGAAACCCTCCCAAATACCGGAATCATCCTCTCTCTTTTTGAGCGGATGTGCATCTTGGATATAATTGTTAAAATCTCCGCGTACCGAAACACTTCCTGCATTTGGTGCCCATACGCTGAAGTAAACTCCCATTTTGCCCTCTCTGCTCATAAAGTGAGAACCAAATTTATCATAAAGCTTTGCATGATTTCCATTTAAAAAAAGGTGAATATCATAGCCACTAAAGAGTGTCACATCGTAATGTATTGTATAGTTCATCGATAACCTTTATTTTTGACGCTTTTGTTGCAGTGCCTCATTATACACACTCTCGTAAACTTTGGCGGTATCATCCCAGCCAAAATGTTTTTTCATCCCGTTTTGAATCAACGCCTTTATTGCATCCTTATTGTTGTACCAAGTGTACACCGCCCAGCCAACAGTGTTATAAAATGCCTCCGGAGTTGCATCATAAAACTTAAATCCTGTTCCGGTATTGGCATCTGGATTAAAGTTTTCAATCGTATCATCAAGCCCGCCTGTCGCTCTTACAATCGGCAGAGTTCCATAGCTGAGTGAGTAAATTTGGTTCAATCCGCATGGTTCAAAGAGTGAGGGCATTAAAAAGAAGTCGCATCCCGCCTCTATCTGATGCGCCAAATCATTTCTGTACCCGATGTAACAGCCAAATTTTTCTCTTTGAACATCCGATACATGGCTAAAAAAGCTTTCCGCCCATCTCTCCCCCGCACCTAGCAAGACGATTTGAATGTCCATCTGAAGCAGATTCCAAATTTCGCTCGCTATGAGTGTTACTCCTTTTTGTTCTGCCAGTCGCCCCACAAAACCAAAAAGAGGAACATCCGCTCGCACCGGAAGATTAAATATTTTTTGGAGCTCTGCTTTACAAACTTTTTTTCCTGATAAGCTCTTTGCTGTATATTTTTTTGCAATGAAGTGGTCACTCTTTGGACTCCACTCATCATAATCCACACCGTTTAAAATGCCATGGAGTTTATTTGCATGTGCATTTAAAACATCTTTAAGGCCCCAATCATAAGCGAAACCTCGAATCTCCTGCGAATATTTCGGGCTGACCGTTGTGATGGCGTCTGCATGGACAATCCCAGCCTTTAAGAGATTTACCCCGTCAAAGTCTTCTAACTCATACGTGTTGAAGTTTCCCCAGCCTATGCCTAAAATCTCCATAACATCTTTAGTAAATCTTCCTTGATGCTGAAGATTATGTATAGTCAAAACCGAAGCGGTATTTTGAAAGTACGAATCTTGCATTACATTTAAAAGCAGCGGGATAATGGCTGTGTGCCAATCATTTACATGGATAATATCTGGCTGAAAGTGAAGTTTTTTACAGAGTTGCAGAGCAGCTTTTGAGAAAAATATGAATCTCTCCGAATTGTCTTCATATCCATCCTCTCCGGCATCATAAATCCCGCTTCGTCCGAAATATCCCTCGTGTTCTATAAAATAAACAGGAATATCTGTATTTGGCAGTACACCTTCCAAAACCAGCCCCCAAGCCTCCCCGTCTCGTCCCATATCTACACCCAAAGCGCCATCAAGTGCTTTGAACTTACTTTTATCAACCACATAATAGCGAGGCATTACAACGCGCACATCATGACCGAGTGCCGCCAAAGCCTTCGGAAGTGCACCTGCAACATCGGCTAATCCCCCCGTTTTTGCGAAAGGTACAACTTCTGACGCCACTATAAAAATTTTGAGTTTATTCATAAATATTTTCCTCTAAAAGTTTTGCTCCGCTCATCGCACCGTTTGCTAAAGAGGAGATGTAAAGATTCACTTCGCGCAGTGAGCTAGAAAAAGCCTGACCCTCAAGATTTTCTTTAAGATATTCTAAAATTTGCGGATTATGTTTCATGACACCACCTCCAAAAACAACAATCTTTGGATTTGTCAGAGTTATAAGTGTAGCAGTTGCAAACAAAAGTGCTTCTTTAAAATCCAAAACAATACCGCTTTTTTGTTCATCTTCTGAGTTTTCAAGCTCTGCAAATGAGACTATCGGTATATCAAGTTGTTTCATCCGCTTCTCTAAGCCCGAAGCCGAGGCATAAAGCTCAAGACAGTTTGTTTTCCCACATCCACAGACATAAGAAGTTTGTTTGTAAGGAATATGCCCTACCTCAAGAGCCATATTTTTGAAACCTCGAACCAACCTGCCACCATCTATAAAGGCACTGCCGATTCCGGTACCGACATATAAAGCCAAAAGCGAATCAGATTTGAAATAGTCTGCCTCTGCCATAGCGGCACAATTTAAGTCGTTGTCAATCTCTAGGCGTAAATCGTATCTTGATTCAAAATACTCTTTGATTTTTGACTCTTTAAGTGCAATATTCGGAGCTGAAAGAATTTCGCCTTTGTAGATTTGCCCTGCGTAGGAGATGCCGATAAAAGTGATAAAAGGATAAAACTCTAACTTTTTTTCTATAAAGGAGATAAGGTCATACTCCTGTGAAGAGACACTATCACTTATCACGCCGCTGGGCGTCTGAAGTTCACTTCGCAGATGAGTGCCGCCGATATCTACAAAAAGTTTCATCACTCTTAATTTACAATTGAACTGTATAGTGCAGCATAAATTTTAGCGCTCTTATTCCAAGAAAAATCACACTCCATGTTGTGAATATTTATCTTTTTAAAACGCTTTTTATCTTCATATAATTCCAGAGCCGAATTTATAGTTTGTATAAGTGCATTTGGCTCGTTCGCATCAAAAGTCAATCCAAACCCATGTGCGAACTTTGCATCATATTCATCAATAGAATACACACTGTCTTTTAATCCGCCAACACTGCTAACAATAGGGAAAACGCCATAACTCATAGAGATAAGTTGGTTTAATCCGCATGGCTCAAAGAGTGAGGGCATGAGGAGAAAATCAGCCGAGGCATACATTCTATGTGAGAGTGGCTCATCATAACCAAACTTTATATTGATATTTTTGCTTTTAGCACTTATAGCTTTTATTTGTTTATAGTACGAAGCTTCTCCGTCACCTAAAATAGCGATATTTAGCTTTATATCACCCAATTGGGTTAGAGCATCAATGAGTAAATTCACACCTTTCTGCCAAGTAAAACGACCTATAAAAACAAAGAGAGGAAATTCACTATTATCTAAACCTCTCTCTTTTAGATACGCTATTTTATTCTCTACTTTTTTGTCATAACTTTTGGCATCGTAATTTTGAACAAGTGCCATATCAGTTTTTGGAGAAAAATGCGACAAATCAATCCCGTTTAAGATACCGGTAAATTTATCTTGATGTTTTTGCAGAAAGCCTTCAAGTCCATATCCAAACTCTGGTGTAAGTATCTCGTTGGCATAGTTAGGACTCACCGTTGTAATAGAGTCTGCATAAGCGATACCCGCTTTCATAAAATTAATATCTCCATGAAATTCCAACGCATCCATGTGGAAATAGTTCTCTGAAAGTCCAAGTTTTTCTAGCGTTGATTTATCAAAAATACCTTGATAGGAAAGGTTATGTACAGTAAAGAGTGTTTTCGCCTTAATTGCTTCATCTTCTTTAACAAAAAGAGCACACAAGGCGCTTTGCCAATCATTTAAATGGAGTAAATCATAATTGTTTTTTTGTTTAACAAAAGCAACTACAGCCTTACAAAAAAGTCCAAAACGAAGGTCATTATCTTTGTATCCGCTAAGCGGTGTGCCGTAAAGATTTTTTTTATTAGATAGAATATTTGATTCTATAAAATAGCATTTCATACCGCCGTACACAGTACTATAAAGTTCAACAGCATACTTCTTCTTGCCAAAATTGATATCAAACCCTTTTACAAGCCGTATCTTAAATTGCTTTTTATCAATAGAGCTGTACAAAGGCATAATAATCGATATGTCAAACGACTCAGACATTGCTTTTGGCAATCCAAATGAAACATCAGCTAAACCACCACTCTTTGCAAAAGGATATACTTCACTCGATACAAAAAGAACTTCCGCCTGCTTTTTAACTTTATTCATAACGCACCACCTTTTATAGGGTTATATATACATGAGTATAATCATACCATTTTGTTTAAACTTTCATTCATGTTCATACACTATAAATCAATAATGTTGTTTATTGTTTTATATTAGACAAAACTATAACCAATTATTTATTAAAAGATATCATTCTCTTTAAAAATTTGACGCTATGTACTCACTTATCTTGATGAATTTTTTCTCTTGCGAGTACTCATCACTCGTTATTAAAATTATTTTGTTGTATGCCACAAACCTTCTTTTGAGTCTCTTAAAAGTTGTGCGCATCTCTCCGGTTCTACCGGATTTATCATGGTTGAAGTTAAGAGTTCAAAACCGCCATGTCTGTAAATGCGGGGCGTTATGCGGATAGTAAATCTGCATGTCGGATTTATATTGCTAAAATTTATATCTGTTGCAAAAGGCTTATGCATCGGTGCGATAGAGATTGAGATGTTAAAATCAAAATTTCCAAGTTGCACTTCCAGACGCATAAAAAGTTCATGTAAAAGTTTTGACAGCTCTTCTAGTTTTAAATCCTCAATTTTATCTATCTCAGAGGGAAGTGTGCTACTTGTAATCATCACCTCAAAAGGGTGTTCGCTGGCAAAGGGACAAAAAGCGATAAAAGAGTCCCTCTCTATGACAATTCGTTTGCCATCTTTTCTCTCTTCTTCTATTATATCATCGATAAGCAGACGTCCGCTGTTCATATAATGGCTGTAAATTCTATCATATTTGCGTTGTATATTTTTTGGAATGACAGGAAGCCCAATGAGTTGCGTATGCGGGTGAGATTGAGATGCCCCTGCTGAAACACCATGATTTTTAAAAATCGAGATGTGGGCTAATCTCTGGTCATTTCTTAAATCTCTCACTCTTGCCTGAATTGTTTTGAGCCAGTTGAAATAAGTTGTTTGTGACCATTCTGTCATGCTAATCAAATGTTTTGGCGAATCAATTATAATCTCATGCGCGCCAAATCCATCCCAAACCTTATTTGCACCCTCATGCTTTAAAATATAGGGAGCTTCAATCTGCACCGCTTTAAAGAGATTTGGAATTACTCGCGTTTGCCACCCTTTTTCGTCTGCAAAGCTTCCATTATCACGAATTGCATAAATCTCCGGCGGTGTTACTGCTTCGTTTCCTTCACAAAAAGGGCAAGGGAGTCTGTTTTCATCCCCCCTGCTCCACGCCATATAATCGGGTCTATGAAGCCGCTCCGGAGCGATAATAACATAACTGTCTTCTAATCTGTTATAACGGATTTCAGACATCTGATACCTCTAAAGAACCCTCTAAAAGAAAGTTTTTTGAGAATGGAAGAACCAGAGCAATACTTAAACACTGAATTGTCAAGTCATATCCCTGTTCACTTTGAGATACAGTTTTGAGTGGATAGTATAAAACATCTACCTGACTATCAACTTTTATAGTAATTTTTTTTCTCAAATATCCATCCTCAATCTCTAATAATTTTACTCTCTCTTTTTTAGAGCCTATGCTTATGCTATCACCATTAATTGTGACTTTGCTGTACTGGGCAAAATGAAAATTCAGCTCCAAAACATAATTAAAAAAATAGTCGAAATCTGTTCTGAAATCGATTGCAAACTTAAATCCGAATGCCATCTGTGTATAACTTTTTTTAAGTGATGCCGGATGTTTTTGAGGGAGATAAATTCCACCCTCTCTCTCAAATACAATTGTATCTGCATCGATTGTATGCGTAAACGGCTGATTTACAAAATCTCCGTACTCTCTAAAATTACAGTGACGGAAACTGTCAAGAGTTATTGATTTATCGCTGATGTGGTCTATAAAAGAGTTTTTAATGTACCAGTCGTAAACTAAAGCATCACTGACCTCTTCATCAACGCGGTGTGCAATGTTATGAATTGTATCAATTCCATCCGAACTGTTTTCACTTTTTATATCTTCTGTTTGAGATGCTTTGTTGAGTATTTTTTCATGGTATGCTTCTTTTCGTCTAGTAAGTGTATTTTGCCAATTAAAACGGTCATTCTTGCTGTCAAATTCAACCAACTGTCCGCCTATTTTAGTGTCAAATCTAAAAATATATTGCGGAGAAGTTGCTTTAACTTTTATGTAGCCATCCATTTCACTCTCATCTGTAGTTATAAGAGTTTTATCTCCATATCTGATGCTCTCGCAGGCAATTAAGTAACTATATGCATTATCACGAAGATTTGGAAGATAGAGTCCGCCAAATACTCCATGCCAAAGAGCATCGTTTGTTTGAAGTTTATAAAGATATTCGTCATACTCTTTATCATTTACAGACTCTCTTGCACATGAGAGTTCCAACATCCGTTTATGGATACGGTTGCTTTCATCATATTTTACAAAAAAATTTTTCCAAATTCCGCCTTTTAAAAATTTCACTCCGCTACTGTTATACTGCTCTTCGCCCATCTCATTTTTAAAAGCTTCAAGTTTCAGTGCATCATCCGCTCGAAGACTCCACTCGCCCATCTCATAGTAGGAGACATTCGGCAGATATGCAATTCCTCTTGGTTTATGTTTTTGCATATATATTCCGTAATGCTCGCAAGAAATATTCTCATCTTTTAGCAGAGCCTGTATAAATTTCTCCAGCCATCCCTTCTCATAGACCCAGCTATATGTTCCCGGCCACATGCCGAACTTCTCTGCATCATCAAAAATAATTGCTGCAGAATCACTCTCCCGTTTGTAAGACTTTATGCTCTCTACGGCACTCTCTACACTAGTAAAAGGAAGAGCATAACGCAATTTTTTGCTGATTGGAAATATGCCGATACTTTTTCCGCTCTCTTCTGTGATGTAATAACCATCCAGTATCTCCTCATCAAATCCGGCGGATTGGAAGTGGTAATCATCTATAACCGTGTATTTAATATTTGATGCACAAAGGTCCGGAATGAGTGAAGATTCCCATACTCTCTCGGTGAGCCAAAGCCCTTTTGGTTTTTGGTCAAACTTATCTTCTATATCATGGCTAAGTTTATTTATCTGTGCTACACGGTCCCTCGAGGGAATAACACTAAGAATAGGTTCATAGTAGCCGGCACCAAAAAACTCTATACTCCCTTTTTTTGAAAGTTCGACTATAGTCTTAAAAAGCCTTGGGTGGTCATTTTGTATCTGTTGCATTAGCCAACCGCTGCAATGAACCGAAAACTTAAACTCGGGATAGCGACTCACAACCTCAAAAAAAGGCGCATAACAGGTATCAACAGCATGTGTAATAACCTCTTTAAAGTTATCAACAGGTTGGTGCATATGAATACCAAATAAAAGTATTGTTTTATTTTCCATAATCTTTTCCTAAACAAACCAGCTTGAGCTGTAATCTTCATTCAATTGTACTTTCAAAGCCCCAAATCCAGGCAAGGTTTGAATAATTTTTTTATCTTTAGTAATCTCAAACCTTAGATGAACTTTTTGCATTTTGGCAAAAACAGTTTTAGGAATGGCGATTTCAAAACTGCTTTCTAACCCAATAGTGATACCAAAAGGTTGCTCATTTTTATCCAATTGCAAAATGATTGATTCCGACAACTCTTCAATAATAAGTTCTAAAGTACTTTTTTCACCTTTAAGCTGCTCAATATCTCCGTAAAATGAAATATATACCGTACTCTCGTTATGCCCGTATCGTATTGTCTGAATTGGACCCCGTGCTCTATCCATTGTAGAAAAGAGACGGCTTTCATCAATAAAACCACAGCCGATCCACTCAAAGAAGGAAGATAATTTTCCATCAATCTTTGGATATATCGGTGCCTGAGGCTTAACCATAAATGAAGCGGTACTCTTATGCTCTTTTATAGGCTCAAACAAATCAGCCGGCGGCTGCATATTTAAAAGTTTGTAAATATTTATAAGATGCTTTCTAAATAAAGTGTCAAACTCCATACTGAACTCTGTAAAGTGGTCATCGCCGTACCACCAGAACCAGTCGCTGCACTGAGCAGCCAAAAAGTGATTTTCTATCAATTTTGCACTCTGTTCATCTATGGCATGGCTATAATTATCTACATCTCTACGAGTTTGAAACAGTAATTCCCAGGCACGATTTTTTTCTACATTCCCACTCCATGTAGAAAAATCTCCCCCTATCCAACTCCCTGTAGCAAGAGTGCTGAGTGAAACTGCTTTGTCGCCTAGGAGTGAATCCATGGTGACCGTCTGGCACCAAGAGAGATTTGAAAGCTTCTCATAAAGCTGCATAAAAAACGGATAACCATTTTGCGGATAATACTCCCAAGCGTTTTCTCCGTCTAAAATAATAAAAAGTGTCTTATCCTCACAACAACCAGAAGTAAGAGATTCTATAGTACCAATAAAATGTTCAACCGCTTCGCTTGAGGGTTTAAATCTATAATCAAACCCAAATAAATCACTTATAGCATGGTCACGAAAAGCTATACAAACATCATTATAACAGTATGGTTTATAAAGATTTTCTCTTATATTATTTTCTAAAGATTTAAAAAGTATTGCCTCATCTGTTGCTATCCATTTTATTCCCTCACTCTTGTAAATCTCCACGCTCTCGGTATCAACCGCACCTTCAGCCGGCCAAAAACCAATCGGGTCTGCATCAAAAGTCTCTTTATAGAGTGCTATTGCTCTTTTTACATGGGTTATTGCATCTGACTTGAAGGAGAGCTTATTGCTTGGAGGTTTGGTGTGTATATTTGCTTTTTGAACATTCTCCATATCTATTAAAAGCGGCAATATCGGGTGAAAATAGGGTGTTGTTGCAATGGCAATTGTCTCTTTTTTTAACAAAGATTTGTAAAACGGAAGAATCTCACTTACAAAAGAAGTAAGGGTTTGAAGCAAAAGTGACTTATCTTGCATCGAGTAGCCACCTCCTTTTTGTAACATGCCCTTTACTATTTCATTATTAAACCGAAGATAATTTCCACACCATGCCAGCATAAATTGCATCTGTAAATCTAAAAGTTTCTCTTCGCTGAATGTTTCAAGTGCAAAGAGTTCACTATATCGCGCCATAGGTTTAATCATGGTCTCATAATTTGGAGATTTACAAATTTTTATTACCCACTCTCTTTGTGTAAAAGAGAGTTCCGACGGGTGCTTGCTCCAAAGTTGTAAAAAATAGTCATATTTTAGAGGCTCAGAATAAAGCTTTAACTGCTCAATCAATGAAGGAGTAATATTAAATGTTGCCTTGAGATTAGGAAATTTGCTAAGTATCCAAGGCATATCATAATAATCTTTAATAGCGTGCAAAAAAACCCACGGCATTTTCATAACACCCTCATCATCTCTATAATCAGGTTGGTGCATGTGCCATAAAAATGAGAGTTTCATTGTTGAATTCATCTAATTATTCTGCCCATTTTTCTATTTTTGCTTTATATTTTTCAAGAAGAGCTTCCCCTTTTTTTTGAGTTTTTGCCTGTATGTAAAGGTTTAAGGCATCTTCATACTGATCAGGTATCATAAGTATCCAGTCATGTTTATCATTCCATATTTTTACACCATCCACGGAAGATGACTCTTTATGTTTGGCAACTTCAAGAAATTTACGCATCATAACACCTTTGAGTGACTGACTGCATGCAATTTTTGCGTGAGTATAATAAAAAGGTTCTATCTCTTTTACAATATCTGAGAGTTTTACATCAAATTTCATAAGCATTTCAACAATTTTCAGACATGAAAACATAGCGTCATGGTGCAGAGTGAATTCAGTAAAAGCAAATTCTCCATTAATTGTAGCAATCAAATCATACTCTTTTAGTTTTGATGTTTTAAAGTCATGATATTTTCCTCTATCAATTTCAAGGTTATCAAAACGGCTGTCCATAATATCAGGAGCCCATGACGGAAGAATCACTTTATGTTTAATTTCAGTATCTTGCATATTCATAAGATAAAGAATTACGAAAAGCAGAGCTTCCTTTTCTAAAGTTTCGCCTTTGTCTGTAATAACAGCCAATCTTTCACCGTTTGGATAAATCATAAAGCCCACATCAGAATTTAAACTTTTCACTATTGCAGAAACTTCACTTTGTGAGTGTTTTGTGACACTGTCAATATGACTTAGTTTTTTTTCATCTGCGTAAGCATTGAGTAATATATTGTTTATATTTAAGTCATTTAATATTTTAGGAAATATTTCAGCACTTCCTCCAGACATAAGGTCAACAACAATATGAAAATTTCTTTTAGCAAGAATATCTTTGTTAATTCCACTTTCTATAGCTTCTTTGTAAGATAGGCATTCAAGTTTATTATGATGTGTCTCCACAATTTCACCGATATCCTCATAATTTACTCTTCTAAATTCCTCTTTAAAAAATGCCTTTTCTACATTTTTTGACATGCTTGAATTTATCTCCAAGCCATCTTCGTTAAAAAATATAATCTTCACACTTGCAGGGTCACCCATGTGCTGTCTAAAGTGAACGCCTGCCACCACATCCTTTGTTGCTTCTAAATTGTATCTCATAACAGAAGATGGAAGGGAATGTATATCTATTACATTTACCCCAGATGCCAATATTCCACCCAGAAAAGAGCGTTTTAGCATTCTTGAACTTTTGTGATAATCTCTTGAAACATAAATTTGGCTGTTAATAGGAAGCTGCGAGGCAAAGGCTTCTGCCAGTTTTGTAGTCATCTCACATGAGAGTTCAATATTGCTGATACCAAAAACACTTCCGTTTTCAAAGATAGAATTTTTATATTTACTTCCCCATATTACATTGTTGGTGACGATGGACGCACTATCTATAACTTTGTTCGGCCAGACCGTAATATCTTTATCTATCGATACCAGCATTCCTATTTCACACCCTTCCGCCAAAATCATACCGGCTTTAGCTTGTGTATTATTTCCTATGGTAGCATTGTTACATATAACGCAGCTATCAAGTGCCACATCGTTGCCAATAGTTGTATTGTCCCAAATCACCGTGTTTCTTATTTTACAGAAGTCACCGATTACACTGTTGTCACCGATTACTACATTATGAAGTTTTACCCATTTCCCAATAGTTACATTTTTTCCTAAAACAACTTTTCCGAGTATTTCAACACCATTGAGCTCTCCATACTCTTTGCCGCCGTAAAGGATGCCATCAGAAAAAACTTTTTCATCACTGCCAAAATCAAAGTCAACTCTGCCGCTTAAAATATCATCATAAACTTCTCTATAGCTCTCAGGATTACCGACATCTCTCCAGTATCCTGAAGCGCTGCAACCGTTAAGAGAGACATTCTTTTTCATTAAAAGCGGAAATAGATCTTTTCCAAAATCATAATTTGTATTTTTAGGAATATAGTCTAAAATATCAGGTTCTAAGATATAAATACCTGTATTTATTGTGTCGCTGAAAACTTCACCCCAACTTGGTTTTTCCAAAAATTTCTCAATTTTTCCATCTTCATCGGCGATTACAACACCGAATTGAAGAGGATTTTTTACAGATGTCAGCGTTATTGTCAACTTCGAGTGTCGCTCAGCATGACACTGGAAAATTTTCTTAAAATCAAAATCCGTTACAAGGTCACCGCTGATTATTATAAAGTTGTCATTTCCTATCGCCTCTTCTGCAAGCTTTACAGCCCCTGCTGTACCAAAGTCTTCTTTGGGCACGATGTATGAAATATTAATACCAAATTTCTTTCCATCCCCAAAATACTCTGTTATAACTTCAGGCTTAAAATAAAGAAGTACTATAAATTCTCTTACCCCTAAATCCCTTAATTTCATCATAGTATGTTCCATCATCGGCTTATTTATGATTGGCAACATTGGTTTTGGGCGAGAGTTTGTTAAAGGCTGGATTCTTGTACCAAAGCCACCTGCTAATATTACTGCTTTCATTTATTCATCCACTCCTTATTTGTTTATTAATTTAACTAGATAAAATTCTATCCCTAGGTATCTAAGCATCATACATTTTAGTGTAATATTCATGCACCATACGTCCGGAATCAAAAGCCGGAATAACATCTGACATAGCATTATTAACTATTTTTATCCACTTTTTTGGCTCATTGTAATAGAGTGGAATAATTTTATTTTCTAAAATATCCATTAAGCTTTTATTATCTTCATAATCTTGCTGTTCTATGGATAGAGAGCTATCAGAGGGTGGTATCGTAAAAGAGTTTATGCCGTCTTTGGAAAACTCCGGATGCCATCCATCATTGGTTGAGAGATGCACCGAACCATTCATGCTCGCACTCATCCCGCTCGTTCCGCTTGCTTCTCTTGAAACTCTTGGAGTATTAAGCCAAACATCACTTCCTTTTTTCATTATGCGTGAAAGTTCAAGTTCATATCCAATCAAAACTGCCATATTATTAAACTCTCTACTCATGTGAATCAGTTCATTGAAACTATTAATAGCATTTGTATCAAAAGGGTAAGGTTTACCAGCCCAAATAACTTGTACCGGATAGTCCGTTCTTGTAATCAGTCTTTTAAATCTCTCAAAATCCTGTTTTAATAGTCCGGGTCGTTTATATTCCGCAAAGCGTCTAGCCCATACGATAGTAAGTATTTCAGGATCAAACATCTGCCCGGTCTGGTCAACTACAACATCAAATAGAACTCTCTTTAGATGTTTTTTTCTGGAGATCAGCTCATAATTTTCATGTGCATCAAAGGCATTTAACATAACCCTATCTGTCCAAAAACGGCGGTTTTGCGCATTTGTAATGTAGATAATTTCAGATTTACCTTCGCAATCTTTCCACATGCGGTTAGCTACCTCGCCATGAAATTTTGAAACCGCGTTAGAAATTTTTGCTGCCCTTAAAGCACCCTCAGTAAGCCCAAAACTATCATTATACACCATCGTTATTTGACGCACCTCTTCCATCAACAAACCATTAAAAAAACCAAATTTATAGAGCAAATCTATATTGTGTTTTTCATTTCCTGCATCTTCAGGTGTATGCGTTGTAAAAACAACTCTTTTCTTGACCTCTTGCATATCTCTATACTGTGCATAAAGTTCATAAACAAGAGGTAAGGCATGCCCTTCGTTCAAATGATAAATATCAACTTTATGTTCTAGTGCATTAAGAACTTTAACGCCGCCGATGCCTAAAACAATCTCTTGAGAAATACGGGTCTCTTCATTGGCATCATAAAGTTTATGGGTAATGGTACGGGCTAAAAAATTATTTTCTTCAATATCCGTAGATAGCAAAATAAGCGGAGCAGAACCAAAAATATTAGGTGGTAATAACCATGCTTTTACATAAACATCTTCGGAGTGAATATTAACTTTTACTTTTATATTTAAATCTTGCAAAAAATAGTGCTCTTTTCTAATAAACTCTGCTTTCAAACTTCCATCAGACTGACGCCCTTGATCGTAATAACCAAAGCTCCACAAGATCCCGACTCCAACCATATTTTGATGAAGATCATAAGCACTTCGCATGTGAGAACCAGAGAGAAAACCTAATCCGCCGGAATAAATTTTCAACCCCTGATGAATTGCAAACTCCATAGAAAAATATGCAACACTTGTTTTATATTTTGAGTCGATTTCATAAGTATGTAATTTCAAGACCTAATCCTCCTTCTGCTATTTAGAAATATTATATACAATGATACGCAATCAACAGTAGCATGCTGTTCTAATTTTTATAATTTATAAAAAGAATGCTACAAAGTAACATATAAATCCATAAAACAAGAATCAATGCAAATAATATTTATTACCGTTTTATATTATCTCATAATAACGAATAGTTACTTAGTTGTCAAACTAAAGTTGATGTATGTCATCGTATCTTTTTTCATATTTCAGTAAGATTTATCTTCTTAAAATTGGAGTATTTTTTATGAGCGAAGAAGAAGTTAAACTAAATAAACGAGAGAGATATAAGCTTCGACAAAGACCATATGACTATTTTGAGCAGTTTGATACACTTAATTTTGAAAGTCTCTCAGAATCAGACAGATACTATCTTCAAGATTTTGGTATTTTCACAACTGATTTTTTAGAAGATGAATTCACCATGAGACTTCGCATTCCTGCAGGAAGATTAAGTGCAGAGCAATTTCTGTACATGGCTGATGTAGCTGTTAAATATAATCTTCAACTCATTCTAACAGCACGGTCTGGAATTCAACTTCATGGGCTTGAAGCCGACAATATAGCCCAGATTTTTAAAAAAATGAATACCCTCGGCTTAACCACATGGCAGAGTTTTGGCGATAATATACGAAATATTGTCACTGATGTTTATGATGGAATTGGCATATATTGTCAGATAGAAACATATCCCATAATTATGAAGATGCAAGAGTATATACTGAAAAATCCTCGTTATGTAGGCATGTTACCGAGAAGAGTCTCTATCGGCATTTCCGGAAACAGTTCTAATGTCTCCTCTTTTTTTGCCAACGACATCTATTTTGCACTCGCACAAAAAAATGCTATATTCGGTTTTAATGTCTACATGGGCGGCAAAAATACAGAAGTTGCAAAAGATGCTGACATTTTTTTATTGCAAGATGAGGTATTTGATTTTTTCAAAGCTTTTGTAGAGATATTTTTTATTCACGGTTCACGCTTTTCTCGTTCAAAGAATCGCCTTTTCTATTTGATTGAGAGTATCGGTATGTATGTACTGAAAAAACTTATAGAAGCAGAGTATAAAAGACCGTTTGAAAAGAAAGGTGTATTGCTCCTTGAAAAAAAAGAATTTTCTCAAAGTGAAATATTAAAAGATGGAACGTACTCCTTTTGTTACCAAACCGATTTCGCAAGAGTAAGTGCAGATGAGATAAAAAAAATTTCAAATTACGCGACAGAGCATAAGGCAGAAATCCGTATAGGAATTGACCAAAACATATATTTAATGGGGCTCAAACATGCAGATGCTCCTTTTGAATCACCTAAGCAAAGTGCAACAATTTTGGCATGCGCAGGCAACCTTTGCCCTTACTCTTTTTGGAGCATAAAAAATGAGACGGTTTATCTTCCTCTTGAACTCATCAGTAAACATCGTATTGAAGTCGGTTTTTCCGGATGTGCCAAAGGATGCGGAAGACACCATCACACGGATATAGGGCTGATTGGATTAAAAACGAATAATTTTGGAGATACAGAGGGAGGAGCCAGAGTATTTATAGGAGCGGAGCATTCAAATGGTGCTTCTGTAGGAAGAATGCTTTTTTCAATGGTTCCGCTTGTCCATCTTCACTCGCTTTTAACGCTTATAATTATTACGTATGAGCTAAGCGGTTTCAAAGATTTTGAAAAGTTTTCTAAACATGTTCTTAATACCTATTCTGAAGAATTTCTTGGCATGTGGTTTTTAGCAAATATTCAAACAAAACAATCCCTAAAACTTATGCCGAACGAAACTATTTACAAAAGTGAAAAGGAGAAATTTGAAAACGAAAAAGAGCTGCTTCAGAACTTGTTTCCCCAACTTGAATTTTTAGATATGATAGATGACAGTTTTTTTAAAGCAACAAGTGCTTTGAGTAAAAAACTGTGGACGGTAGATGGGAAAGACCCAAACTACAAGCCGCCTATAAAGCGAGTTGCCTTTAGGTAGTACTTTACTTATTTAACCCATAGGGTATAAAATTTCACGATGAACTTTGTCACAGGCACTTAAAATTTCATCACTCAAAACCAATTCCATCGCTGCTAAACTTGCATCCAACTGTTCTGCCGAAGTTGCCCCGATGATAGTAGAAGCAACAAAATCGAACTGCTTCGACCATGCAATCGCCATAGTAACCGGATGGAGTCCATGTTCTTGCGCTATTTTGAGGTATTTTTGTGTAGAAGCGAGTGTTTTATCATTCATAAATCTAGCTGCCATGACTCTAAGACGCTGAGTCGGAGAGTTTATATAATCTCTAAAACGACCCCCTGAAATATTTGCCTGATTATATTTTCCGCTCAAAACTCCGCCTGCCAGCGGCGAATATGGAAGCAGTGATATCTGTTCTTTTCTTGCGACGGTTGCAAGTTCATCTAAAAAGCGGCGGTTAAGAAGAGAGAAGTTGTTTTGAATAGACTCAAACTTTGCATAGCCCTTGTACACCGAAGCCATAAGAGCTTTTGTCGTCCCATAAGCTGTGTCGTTTGAAGTGCCGATGTAACGAACTTTTCCGCTTTGAGTCAGTTTATCAAAGGCTTTTAAACTCTCTTCAATCGGCACAATAGTATCAGGCCAGTGCATCTGATAAAGGTCGATATAATCCGTGCCAAGCTTTTTTAAACTCCCCTCTATCGCCTTCTCAATATGAAAACTGTCAATCGCAGTCAAACCGTGGCGAACAGGCGGAACAAACCAGCCATTCGCCGCCCCAGCAACTTTTGTCGCAAGAATAATGCTATCGCGAGATTTTGTCTTGAGCCATCGCCCTACTATCTCTTCTGTAATACCTACTTTATCCGCACTAGGCGGAATCGGATAGACCTCTGCCGTGTCATAAAAATTCACTCCTGCATCATACGCCTTATCCAAAATTTTAAAAGCCTCTTTCTCATCGCACTGCGAGCCAAAAGTCATAGTCCCCATGCAAATCGGACTCACTCTTAAACCTGTTTTTCCTATATATTTGTAGTTCATTTTTTAGCCTTTTTAATGTTTTAAAATTTTACTATCTTTCTAACAAACGTTGAAACTATATATAAATTATATACATTTTTGCAACATAAAAAATAATTTTTAATTAATAAAATTTTTACTGTTTTTGATTTAAATACTTTTCATAATTTCAAGTTGCTCTAACTCTTTTAGATGCTTTGATACCATTTGACTGATAATGCTGAGTCTATTAAGAAAAAATTATCTTATTTCTATATTGTGAAATTTGGAACTGATTTTGCTTTAAATATGCAGATAACTTTATACATAGATAATTAAGGAGTTACACAATGATTTATAAAACTATCATAATTTTTAAAAATCTGTTTAAACGCAGAAAGTGGGGAGAAAATCGTAGATATTTTCATGTTTAATTTACACCCTACAAGTCTTACAAGAGATTTGTAAGACTTCTTCAAGAAGATTCTACTTTCATTTAAAATAAAAATAAATCTACTAAATCCAGCCTTTCTTTTTAAAAATCCAAATAGGAGTAACCGAAGAAAGAACCATTAATCCTATTGAAAGAAGATAACCATACTCCCAGTGAAGCTCAGGCAGTATATCAAAGTTCATACCATAAACACTTGCGATAAGAGTTGGTGGAAGAAATACTACATTTACAATAGTAAATATTTTTATAACTTTGTTTTGTTCAATACTTAAAACACCAATAAATATATTTTGTAAATAATCTAATCTTTCAAAATTAAAATTGGTATATTCAATCAAAGATTTTATATCTTTTAGCATAATAGGTATTGTATTTTTATCATCATTATGTTTATTGGACTTTAGAAGTGCACTTAAAATTCTCTGCTTATCTGTTAAATTTTCTCTGATTTTAATATTTAAATCTTCAAATGAAGAGATTTTTTCCAATATCTCTTCATCATCATTAGCATAATCAGTAAAGACATGTTTTCTGATTTTTGCTATCTCTTTTGATAAATTTTCTATAGCATCTGCATCCGCATCTATCCTAATATCTATAATTTCGCAAAAAATAGAGTAACCATTTTTAAACTCTTTGGGTGAATGCACTAATTTTCTTATAAAGGTGTTGAAACTTTCTAATTTTTTATATCTAATTGAAATCAAAAGATTATTTTGCAATATAAAAGAAACTGTTTCATTAAAAGCAGAGTTATCATTATTGATAAGGAAATAACTATTAATCTCTATTCTGTTATTCTCTTCCCAGTACCTTGAACTTAATTCAATCTCTTCACTCTCTTGCTTTGTTGGAAATTTTATATTAAATACTGATTCAACTGTTTTCACCTCTTCAATAGAAGGAGAAATCATATCAATCCAAATAATACTAGCCGTATCAGTCTCTTTTTCTAAAAGAGAAAAATTTTCAATGATCTCTAATTTTATACCTTTTTTTATAAAACCATTTACCATAAATGCTCCTTGACTTTTTACTCTTTTTTTTCCTTAATTTCAGCCAAACAACCATTCCATTTATAATAACAGCTATGTAATTTGCTTAATTTATCTACTGAAGTCTAAAAAATATTTTTTTGTATTATATCTTTTATAGTTAATAAAGAGTGTCTAAAATGTTGTATTCTTTACATGATTATAGTATTGACAATGAGTAAATATTTTTCTATTCTAGCTCCATTGAATAAGCATTGCACCCATCAAGATAAAAGGCTTTTAACTCTTTCTTTATAGTAAAACCAAAATTTTTATAGAGTCTTATTGCTCTCTCATTATCTATTCGTACTTCAAGCACTATTTTTTCAAAATTTAGAGATTGAAGCTCTCTGTATACTATTTCCAGAAGCTTTAGTGCGACTTTTTTCCCGCGATACCGCTCACTTACTCCGATAGAGTATATTTTTGCATCTCTGCGTTTTATTAAAGTTAATGCATACCCCGCGATATTGCCATCGATTTCTGCCAAATAAATTAAATTATTCATCACATGGTAGCTAAATGAGCCTTTGGATAATGGGAAATTCTTATCCATGAAAAGCTCTTGCTCTAATTTGTAAAGTTTTGCAACATCAGTAGCAACCGCCTTGCGAATTATCATTTTTGATAAATTGTATATTTTGGAACAAGTTTAAATGGGCGATAAGACATTTTTACCTTTCGAAGATTCTCAAACCCCATGTCATCTCCGACATTGATATAAGTCACACCGTAACGCTCTTGAAGCATTTTAGAAAACTCACGAAATATATACTGAGCACATCCTAAAACTTCAAAATCTGTTTTTTCTATAATAACACTGGCTGTATCACCATTTATTCTCTCACCCGCCGTGAATCCTTTGAGCTCTCCATTTATATAAATAACTAAACCAATAAGAGAAAGCTCATCATAATATTTTAGCATCTGCTTCATTGCAAATCGTTCTTGATGAATACCCTCTAAAAAAACTTCTGCTTCCTCTTTCGGCATATATTTCACTCTATCTGCGACCCATTTGTTAAACAGATTCATTATCTCTTCTTTATGTTTTGAACTATCAAGTGGTTCAATGGTGTGGTCTGGATAGGATTTTATAAATTTATTTATCTCTGTTCGTTTTGTATGGTAACTATTTCCGCGTAAATCAATCAAAGCATTAACATCATAAATATAATCAACTAGCTTTTTCTCTATTAAATAGTTTTCAAGCATCTCAAACATACTTTTAGCTTCATCCGCAGATTGAACAAACTCTTCAATCATCGCTCCCTGAACATAATCTATGCGAGCATAATAGGGTGAAGAGTTGTTAGAATTCATAAGTTCAAAACATTTTATGATGGATTCTGTTACATATTTCTTTTTACCCAAAGGAGGGAGTAACATGGTAAGTTCGCCACCTGTCATTATAAAAAGACAGAAGCATTTATTTATAACGGCATAAAAGCCACTACTGTTAGCAAGCCATATGAAATTAGCTGCAAAAGTATAATCACTAATGTCAACTTCAATCTTAGAAAGATACTTCTCCAAAATAGGTTTTGAATCCAAATTAAAGGGCTTTAAAGTTTGTTTTTTTACCGTTAAATTAGCCATTTAAATCCTTGTTTTTATTAATTTAAACGAAATAATACATCTTTTTTTTATTTTTGCAGTGACAATGCAGAAAGGCATCAAAAAGTACTTATATTAAGGCTTTTAGTTGGAAAATTATTTACGTTTTTGATATAACTCGTAAAAAAATATAAATTAAAGTTAGTGGATTGTAGATGAACTTACATACTATTATTGTAGATTAGTTTCAAAGTCACTAGCAAACTACTTATTAGCAGCTTTTTGAGCTGCCGATTTTAACTCCGCTAGTGACAAAAGTAGATATGGAACTAACTCTATTGAGTAAGCTCTTTAAGAATGTTTTCAATCATACCTTGAGTTTCATGAACTGCTTTGATTGACTCTTCATCGGTAATATCAAGATCATTAATCCAATTATCAACTGAAGGAAAATCAATATGAACTGTATTCTCACCTTTTTTCTTATAAATAACTAATGAAAAAGGAGCAAAAGCACCGGCATCCGGATGATTTTTTGATACAGGATATATTGCATTAAATCTTATTATTGAATATGTATCGTAGAAATCATAGTCATTCTGTCCATTTTCTTTTAATAAACCTTCTTGCAGTTTATAAGATTTTGGTATTAAAAACCCGACCGGTCCCAATTCACCTTCAAATTCTTCTTCAAATGCTTGTTTTGCATCTGCATATGTCGCACCGTCTTCAAGACTAAACTCTGTTGTAAATTCTGTAGTTAAGGGCTTATTTGAAGGTTTAACAGCATAGTTTAAAGGCAGATAATTACCATTTGGCAACGCTTTATGAAGTGCACCGTCTACTAATTTAGCATATTCAATCAAATCTGGATTTGTTACAGGAATTTTAGTGATTCTAGCCATGCCAGTCAAAGATAATGTAGAAATATTAATAGTTTTTTTTGTAGCATTTTCATAAATTGACATTGACAGCGGCGTTATAAGACCTATACTAGGATATTTTTTAATCAGTTTTAAAATTGACTTATCACTAGTAAATATTGCCAAGTTATAGGCTTTATGGTGAACACTACCATATCTTTTTTCAAAAATCGAATTCATATTATTATTTACATCAACAACTAAGCCACTAGCATTAAAAGCTTGTTCGATACTTTTTGCGTTAATCGCGCTGTTTGAATTATCAACACTGAATATTTGAATATTTTGACCTTTATTTGCCTCTGCTGCATTTGGAGTTTTTGCTGAACAAACACTCGTTCCTAGTACTAAAAATACACCTACAAAGATTGTTAAAATCTTTTTCATTGTTATCCTTTAAATTAATATGGCTGGATTCTACTATATTAATGTATAAAATATCTTGACAAAAATATAGAATATTTCTAAAACTGCCACTATCTTTTTCCCGACTTAATCTTCTAGACAAAATCTGAATCATCATCTTCTTTATTTTTCATCTGTATTTCTTTGTGTGTGTTCAATTTTGTCAAATTGGCACAGAATTATTTACAGTTCCATTTAAACTTTTCGGCAAACTTATTGTAAAACAGACACCGTCTGCAATATTTGTGACTATTAATGTACCTTTTAAATGTTTCTCTACAATAGTTTTACTCATGTAAAGACCTAAGCCTGTCCCGTTCTTTTCATCTTTTGTACTAAAATACGGGTTAAAAATTTTATTTATAATATTTTCCGGGATTATTCCGCCGTTATTGCAGATATCTATAACTACCGTATCTAAATTATCTTTGATTGATATATCTATTTCTCTCTGCTGGGCTCTGTTTTCAACAAGTGCTTCTTTTGCATTTTTAAGTATATTTATAAAAACCTGCATCAGCTCTCTCGAATACGTTTCTATTTTATTTATGCTGTTAAACTCTTTTTTAACTTCTATGTCATGATTTTCCAATGATTTTCCAAGCACGCTGAATGCCTCTTTAAAAACATCCTCTACCAGCACCTCTTCTGCTGTTTTCCCAGGTCTGAAAAAGTTTCTAAAATCATCTATTGTTTTTGAGAGTTCTTGTGTTTGATGGAGTATATTCAATGAGCCTGTTTTTAAAGTCTCTGTATCAACCATGTCAAGTTCAATATCAGCCAGAATATTGTTTGCACCCATGGATATAGCGCTTATCGGCTGTCTCCATTGATGTGCTATCATGCTTATCATCTCACCCATCGCAGCTTGGCGGGATTGTGCCATCATGATTTCATCTTTTTCTTTAAGTTCATTCATGGCATTTTCTAGTTCAGTTATATCATTAAAAACTACCAAAGTATCATTATTTATATCTATCTTAAGAGGTTGCGCCAAAACCATAAAATGATGGAGATTGCCATCTTTCATCATACATGCTTTATGTATTTTATTTTGATTTAATAAAATATACTCTAGCCAGTTAAGCTCACCCATCTTAGAACATAGATACCCTTCCTTTTTTATAAAAAGGTCGCATATGCAATCATTCTCTTTTTTAAAACTACCCAGCGAGTCATATCCTGTGAATTCAAGCATTGCCTCATTGCCTTTTTTTATCCCAACACCATCCGTCGTAATCATAAGATTGGGAGTAATATCAAAGATAGTTTGTAGATATGTCTGAGCAGACTTTATTTCGTTCTCCATCTGTTTATGCTCTGTGATATCTCTCCATGAAGACATGGAGTACAATATATTTCCATCTTTATCTCTAACTGCTTTAACATTTAAAGAGACATCTATTTTGGTACCGTCTTTTCTTTTTATGACAAGCTCTTTATCAAGGATAATACCTCTTTCAATAAACTCCTCAAAGGTATTATGAACCTCTTGCATACAATCCTCATGATACATCTTAAATATAGGAGAACCGATAATTTCCTCTTTTAAATATCCCGTTTTCTTCAATACTGTCTCATTGCATAGCAAGATGGTTGCATCTTTCGGGGAGATTGAGAGATACATGTCCGGAGCATTGTCATATAAGGCACGAAATTTTGCTTCACTCTTTAACAATTGTTCATGCGCCATCTTATTTTTTTGTAAATATTCAAACTCTCTAATCGCAAAGATGATTATTCCAGCAATCCCAAGTAGCCAAACAGAAACAAACATAAGTGCGAATGTCACAATATGTTTTTCAGAAACTGCATATAACTCTTTTAGCGGCATTGATACACCGACTCCGCCGCGAACATCACCCACTTTATAACCTTGAGATGCATGACATTTTAAACAGCTCTCCTGAATGAACATTGGACGCATCAGACGCAAATAAGGTTCTTTCTCTATCTCTGTATATTCATAAGCCTCTTTTTTACCCTGTTCAAACGATTTTAAAGCTTTAACTTCCCACTCGTCTGGTTTATTTCCCTCGTAGAGATATTTTAAACTTGTAATCTTACTTTTTATGCCATATAAACCGCTATACTCATTTGACATTTGGCGTACCATGTAGGCCGGATTCATTAGGGTAAGCTTTGCACCGTCAGGTTTTGTAATATCTCTGTCGGGTATGTGTGATAATTTCGGGTTTGGAGGAGTTCGCTCAGTTGCGGGCACATAAACACCGCCATGAGAAGATGCCCACGAACGAAAAGCTTGGTCTTTTAAAAAATTAGCTCTGGCTATATTCTCTGCTATACTTTTTATCTCCTGATTATCTTGCCATATATTCAGAGCAAAAACAAAGATGACTACAGCACTCCATAAGAGCATGATAGTAAATATAAAATTTTTTAGTCTAAGCTCTTCGGCTTCTTTTGATACTAATAAGTTTTTAATTGCTACTAATTTCATCTTTATTCCATCAATTTTAAGAAAAGTGTCACTTCAAAGCAAATACTTCTTTTCACTATACATATACTCAAGGGTGAGACACACAATTTAATTTGCTATTGTTGTTACTATTTAACAACCATATTCAATACGATTTTGTTATTGTACACCTTCATCAGTTAATCTTCTGTATTTGCTACATCCACTGTTGCTTCCCATGTCGCAAACTTTTCCATATAATCTTTTTGCTTCACTTTTATTCTGCCCTATTCCCTTACCGTTTCTATACATTTCTGCCAGATAATAGCAACCTTCAATCTGTCCTTTTTTACAAGTGTAATCGTAAAGCACACTCGCCATTTGGTAATCTTTTACCGCTCCACGCCCTCTATGATATGAAACTCCAAGATTGTAACACCCATTAATATTTCCGGCATTACATGATTTCGCATAAAGTTGGCTAGATTTGACAAAATCTTGTTTTACACTCCCTTTGCCATTCTCATATATAACCCCTAGATTAGAACATGCTTTGGCATCCCCCGCATCACAAGCAGCAGCATAAAGCCCACTTGCTTTTATTTCATCATGCATTGTGCCCTTTCCATTCTCATACATATATGCCAGATTGTAACATCCATCCATATTGCCGCTATCACATGCCTGACCCCATAAAGTAATTGCATCTGCATAATTGTTTTTTTTATACTCTGCATACCCATCTGCTACCACATCAGCACACAAATGCGCACCCAACAGCAAAACAAACCCCAAAACTAATCTCTTCATACACTTTCCTTTATTTTAAATTGAACTTCCCGATATTATAACTTAAAACTATACATAACCTCTTTTCATTGCAAAAATTCAAGAGTTTATCATCTAAAACATACACTAAATATAACTAAAAAATACAATCATATTGTATTATTTATATGTCCAAAAAAGTGTAATCATATTACAGAGATTTATGCTACAATTTTGCGATTATCCGATGCTGGCACGGATTTTAAACACCCTCACTTAAATGGAAAAATGAATGCAAATTTTAGCTCTTCTTCTGACAACAATGAAAGATAGGAATAATATACTCAAACCGATGTTAAAATTGATTTTGGTATTAATAGGTATTACAAGTAGTTATGTAATGGCAAATGACTTGCCTAACGCGTGCAGTAGAGATCAGAATGTCAATGAGTTTACAGTACTAAGCTACCATGAAATAGCAAATAAAAGTGAGACGATGGATTCAACCTATGCGGTGACTCCATCGAATTTTGAGAAGCAGATACATTGGTTAATGGATAACGGTTTTCACTTTGTTAGTATAGATGATGTTTTAGAGTATCGAAAAAATGAAAAACCGTTGCCAAATAAAGCAGTTTTGATTACTTTTGATGATGGATATCAATCTGTTTATGCCAATGCCTATCCTATTCTAAAAAAATATAAAATTCCCGTTGTAATTGCATTAGTAGGTAGTTGGCTACAAGCCAAAGATAAAGTAGATTTTAGTGGACATACGATTGCACGCAGTAAGTTCTTAAACCAAAAAGAAATCAAGGAGATGGTAAGTAGTGGTTTGGTAGAGATTGCCAGCCATAGTTATTTTTCTCACGAAGGAATACAGGGTAATCCGCAAGGCAGCATGGAACCGGCAATAACGACTCGCAAATGGTTGAAAGATAAAAATTTATATGAAGATGATAAAAGTTATCAGCAACGCATATATAACGATTTATCAGAAAACAATCTTTTTTTAGAACAATATACAGGGCAAAAGCCTCGCGTAATGGTTTGGCCTTATGGGCGCTACAATATAGAGGTGCGTAAAATTGCAGAGCAGTTAGGCATGCCCATAGGGTTAACGTTAGATGACGGCAGTAACACTCGTATAACACCTTTGTGGGGTTTACGACGTATATTAGTTGAACAGAAAATGTCACTTGAAGATTTAAAACTGAACATGTGGTTGCGAAATGCCAATTGGACGGATGATGCTCGCACGACAAAAGCAGCACACATTGATTTAGATTATATATATGATCCAAATCCGGTTCAGACAGAAAAAAATCTTGGTGCTTTACTTGAGCGTCTAAATAAGTTGGGAGTTAACACGGTTTATGTGCAGGCCTTTGCTGACCCTGATGCCAATGGTGCAGCAGATTATGTCTATTTTCCAAACAGAAATGTGCCGATGCGTACAGATTTATTTAATCGGGTAGCTTGGCAGATTGCGAAATGCACGCAGGTCAAACGTATTTATGCTTGGATGCCAATGTTGGCGTGGGAATTGCCGCAAAGCAATGCAGCTGCTAAAGATATAGTAGTAACATTACAGGTTGATCCGACACATCTAAATATGGGATATCCAAGGTTATCCCCATTTTCTGAGAAATCGAGAAAAGTCATTAAAGAAATTTACGAAGATTTGGCTAAATCATCCTACATTGACGGTATATTATTTCATGATGATGTAACTCTATCGGATTTTGAAGATGATAGTGAGTTTGCACATCAGCAATATACAAAATGGGGATTAGCAGAAAGTATTAATGAAATCAGGGCTGATAGAAAGCAGTTTATAGAGTGGACTAAACTCAAAACTAAATATTTAGACGAATTTGCAATGGAATTAGCTCAGATTGCAGAAGACCAGCAACCAGGACTCAAAACGGCACGCAACCTCTATGCACAAGTTGCATTAAATAATAATTCTGAGGAGTGGTATGCGCAAAACTTGGCTCAGTCAATAAAAAATTATGACTATACTGCAATTATGACGATGCCGTATATGGAACAAGCCAGTGACCCCGTACAGTTTTATGATGACATTGTTAAGCATGTAAAACAAGAGCAGTGTGGGCTAGAACGCACAGTAATTGAGTTGCAGACTGTAGATTGGAGAAAAGGAAATGAGCCGATTTCCTCTAAAGAACTTGAGGATACAATAAAACATTTATATGATTTGGGTGTTCATCATGTGGCGTATTATCCTGATAATTTATTTACGAACAACCCTAATACCGATATGATAAAAAAAGTGTTTGCGCAAAAACCAATGCGTATGCATACTATTAACACCAAGTAATGCCATGCCTATGAACAAGAAGGATTTTTAATGACTTTGCCTATATTTTTGCATTTAATCTGGCACACATTGTTAGGTTATGTATTTTATTATCCTCTTTTTATGTCAAGTTTGTGGATAGTAGGGGCAATATTTTTTTATTTTAAGAATGAAAAACCGTACGCTAAAGAGATTATTCCACCACTCAGAGATCATGAAAAATGGCCTGGTGCAAGTATTCTGATTCCTTGCTACAATGAAGGCCAAAATGCTGTCGAAACAATCACTTATGCCCTCAATGTAAAATATCCAGAATTTGAAGTCATTGCTATTAACGATGGCAGTAAAGATGACACTTTAGAAATATTGCTAAGTTTAGCAAAAGATAATCCAAAGCTAAAAGTAGTTAATTTAGCAGAAAATCAGGGTAAAGCTTTAGGGCTTCAAGCAGGTGCACTATTGGCAAAATATGAGTATTTGGTCTGCATAGACGGAGATGCCTTGATTGATGAATATTGTGTTCATTGGATGGTTAAGCATTTTATTCGTTATCCGGAAGTTGCCGCAGTAACTGGTAATCCAAGAATACGCAACCGCACAAGTTTATTAGGTAAAATCCAGGTTGGCGAATTTTCTTCAATTGTAGGAATGATTAAGCGTGCACAGCGTAGTTTTGGACGAATATTTACAGTATCTGGCGTGATTACGGGTTTTAGAAAGGCTGCAGTCCATGATGTAGGCTACTGGAGTCCGGATATGCTGACCGAAGATATTGATATTACATGGAAACTCCAACGTAACGGTTGGGATGTACGCTTTGAGCCTCGCTCTTTGGTATGGATTTTGATGCCTGAGACCTTGGGTGGGCTATGGAAACAACGTCTACGTTGGGCAATGGGCGGTGTTCAAGTCTTGCTTAAAAACTTTAAAGTTTTATTTATGCACAAACAAACACATCTTTGGGGGCTTATGGTTGAACAAATGCTAAGTATGCTTTGGGCATATAGTATGGTGCTGGTATTTTTAGTCTGGATAGTTGGTTTATTTAACCCCGTTTCATATTTAATGCCTGCTGAATCACCCATTTTGCCGGATCAAAGCAGCGTTATTTTAATCGGTGCATGTTTGGTACAGTTTGCAGTAAGCAAATGGTTAGATGGTCATTATGATGAAGGGCTGGGGAAAAATTATTTTTGGATGATTTGGTATCCTTTTGCATATTGGTTGATTAATTTGCTTACAGCTGTAACAGCTGTTCCGAAGGTTCTATTTAGTAAAAAAACTCGTGCTAGATGGGTTAGTCCGGATCGAGGTGTACATCAAGGGTTGAATCAAAAGGGGTAGAAGGACATGAAAAATTTAATTATCAACAAACGCCATGAGTTGCCTTTTCATAAACGAGTGGTTTGGGATATAGTAACTATTTTACTTTGGATAGGCTTTATATATTTATGGAAGCCTTTGTTGCATGTATTCTTTAGAATAATTACATCAAAAGCACCGGCGGATGAAATGTCCGATTGGATTTATGACAATATTCATAGTGTAACATTTGCGCATGCTATCTTTATGTTAACTGCAACACCCATTGTATTATTTTTATTATCACGACTCAATAGACACAAATCTCAAAGTGAGCATTTAATCTATAAATCTAGTGATTATGCAAATTATTTTCAGGTAAACAATAAAGAATTGCAACAGTGTGCAAATAGCCAATTTGTTACTGTACACCACGATGATCATGGTCATATAACCAGCCTGAGTAATCAAATTACAAAAGATGCCAAAATCACAGCAAAGTAGCCACAGCTAGCGCTAAAATAAAAAAAGAGTAAAATTCATAACGAAGTTTAATCACATCAGCGAGGAATATTCCTATTTTTATATCCCGCATTAATTCTCAGATGAAGCCCTAAATAGTAGGCATGTGTAATCGCTTTTTTGAGAATATATGCCGTGTATCCTTTGACTTTGATGAATTTAAACATCTCTCCAACAGCGTATTTCCCGCCAAGAGCTATAAACATACCGCTCACGTCCGCATCAAAAGGCTCGATTTGTTTTGAGTCCATTCTTTTTCGGATGCACTTAGCAACATACTCGGCACTTTTTTCTGCAATTTGAGCGGTTGGAGGGAGCATATTACCCTCGCTGTCTCGTATCTCAACACAGTCGCCTATAGCAAATACATTTTTTGTGCCCCTGATATTTAACTCTTGATTGGCGATAAATTGATTGATTCTGTTTTTGTCACTCTCAACTGCACTATTAAAATTACCGGCTTTTATACCGCCAGTAAAAATCATAAAGTGGTAGTGCAATTTTTTGCCATCTTTAAAATAGATATAGGAATTGTCAACATTGCTGATAAATGCACCTGTTAAAATTTTGACGCCTAATTTTTCCAATCTCATTTGAGTGTTTTTAACTATATAGGAACTCATCCCCGGTAAAATAGTTTCACTTGCATCAATCAGATATATTTTTATGACTCTGGCTCTGTCACCGATGGTTTTACTGTAGGTTTGAATAACATTTGCCATCTCCGCTGCCACTTCAACTCCGCTCAGCCCTGCTCCTCCGATAGCCAAATTTATTTCGTTTTTATCAGAATGCTCTTCACTTTGGAGCTGTTTATAGATAATGTCTTCAAACTCTTGTCTGAAGTTGTAGGCTCTTTGGAGATTTTTAACTCCATGACTATTCTCTTTGAGCCCTTCGATAAATGAAAAAAAGTTTGTTTGCGCGCCTGTGGCAATTACAAGATAATCATAATGCATCGATTTTGTCTCTGTAATTACCTCTTGTCTACCGAAGTCTATGGAGTCTGCTCTCTCATTCACAAAAAAAACTTTTCGCTTAAATCCCAAACACCATTTTTGCAGATCTATTGCAATATCATGTATATCAAATCTGCCTGCAATATAGCCATATGCCTCTGTCTGAAGGTAGTGATACGGATTTTTATCTATGAGTGTTATATTTATATCGTTATATTTAGCCAAGAACTCAACTGCTCTGAGTCCGCCATATCCGCCACCGATAATTACTACATTTTTGCTCAAGAGTGACCCTTATTTTTTAATGGCGCCATTGTACAGATATTGTGTAGCAATTGAATAGCATTTTTTAATTTACCTACTACTTCTATCTTCATCAATTAACCACAAATCAAAATATTATTTGTTACAATGCATCACTAATACTAAAGGAATGTTATGGACTATGCTCTCAACTTTTCACAACTTTATCATTCGTGTGATAGTTCACTTTTTTCATTTAAGACAACTGAGGAGTTAGAGTTTCTTGAACAGCCTCTCGGGCAAAAAAATGCTTTGGACGCTGTTGATTTTGCTACAAATATAGCTCAAGACGGATACAACCTCTTCGCCATGGGGGCTTCTGGAACGGGAAAACACTCCACCATCATGAACTTTTTGGAAAAAAAAGCGAAACTGGAGGGTGCAGCGAGTGATTGGTGTTATGTAAATAACTTTAAAGATCCTAGAATGCCGATTGCAATTGAGTTTCAAGCTGGAGATGCAGAACAGTTTAAAGAGGATATGCATGAACTTATAGAACTTCTAAAAGATATACTTCCCACTGTTTTTGAGAGTAACTCTTTTTATAACGAGAGAGAAGCAATTACACAAAAATATGTTAAACAACAGACCGAAATTTTTACCTATCTGCAGGAGGAAGCTAAAAAATATGATGTTTCTATGAGCGTATCTTCTCCCAGCAGAGTAACTTTTGTGCCTGTTATCGACGGAAAAAGGCTCTCAGCTGAGGAGTACGGTGCTATAACAGGTGAGCAAAAAGAGGAGATTACACGCAAAGTGGATGCCTTTGAAGCAATCGTAAAAGATGCGCTCAGAAGAGTGAGTGAACTCACCAAAGCCGAAAAAAAAGAGTTCAAAGAGCTAAGTAGAAAAATGAGCGAAAACTCCGTAGAATCGCTTATAAATGATGTCTCTCTCAAATATAAAGAGTCTAAAAAAATCATTGATTACCTTGACGCCCTAAAGTGGGATGTTATCAAAAATGTAAGGGATTTTTTGATAAAAACAGATGAGATGAATATACCACCCTTTATGCAGGAGTATTACACACCCTCATTTACACGCTATGAAGTCAATCTTTTTATCTCTCATGAGAGGGATTCTACTGCACCCGTTATCTTTGAGGACAATCCTATTCATCAAAATATTGTTGGAAAGATAGAGCACATCTCGCAGGTGGGTACGCTCATTACCGATTTTACTATGATAAAACCGGGTGCACTTCACAGAGCAAACGGCGGCTATCTTGTGCTCAATGCGAGAAAACTTTTGATGCAGCCTTTCGCGTACGAGGAGATTAAGAGGATTTTACGTTCTAAAGAGATACGGATAGAGTCGCTCGCTCAGCAATACTCTTTTTTAACCACAACCTCCCTTGAGCCTGAACCGATTCCGGTACATGTTAAAGTCATACTCATAGGCGAGAGAATTCTCTACTATCTTCTGCACCACTACGACTCCGATTTTGGGGAGCTTTTTAAGGTAAATGCTGACTTTGAAGATGAGATACCTTCCTCGGATGAGAATATCATTCTCTATGCTCAGATGATTGGAACTGTTGCTTCGCAACACAGCCTTCTTCCTCTTACTCCGGAAGCCGTTGCAAGGGTTATTGAGCACAGTTCGAGAGAGGTTTCGCATGCTTCAAAGTTTTCAACGCACTTAAGAACACTCTCCGACCTGCTCAAAGAGGCGGATTACTGGTCTAAAAACGAGAACAAAACCACAATAGACAAAGAGGATATAAACAAGGCACTCCAGACAAAAAAAGAGCGGCTGAGCCGGATTCAAAGAAAGCTTTATGAGCAGATTGATGAGGGAACGATTATGATAAATGTGAGCGGTTCACATGTCGGTCAAATCAATGCGCTGAGTTACATCTCTTTGGATGGGTATAGTTTCGGCATAGCTTCACGCATCACCGCCAGAACAAGAATAGGTAAAGGCGAAATCATAAACATAGAGAGAAAAGTCGAGCTGAGCGGGCCGATTCACTCTAAGGGAATTATGATTTTGAGCGCATACATAGGTTCAACCTACGCCCAAAATATGCCGCTGAGCCTCTCCGCATCCCTTGTTTTTGAACAGTCTTACGGCATGGTTGAGGGTGACAGCGCCTCATCCACCGAGCTTTACGCAATCATCTCTTCTCTGAGCAATTTGCCTATAAAACAGAATATTGCGGTAACAGGTTCAGTCAATCAATTTGGAGAGATTCAGGCTATCGGCGGGGTCAATGAGAAAATTGAAGGTTTTTTTGACATCTGCATGCGTCAAAATCCGAAAGAGTCCTACGGTGTTATCATTCCACATGCCAACATAAAACATCTTATGCTTAAACCCGAGATTATAGAAGCGGTAAAGAGGGGCAATTTCACTATCTACAGTGTTAAAACAGTTAATGAGGGAATATCCATTTTAACAGGCGCTGAAGCTGCTCTTATAAATGAAAAGGTAATTGCAAGACTGCAGGAATTTTCACAAATTGCAAAAGAGTTTTATCATGAAAGCGGGGACAAAAAAATAGAGGAAGAGAAGGTCACTCAAGGCGCATAAAGCACCATCTCCCTTTCCCTACTTCAATCTCTAAGAGGCGGTTTTTATCGGAATACTTTTTGTATTCGCCGCCGGAAGCGCTTTTTTTGGAATGGATACCGAGAGTACGCCATCTTTAAAAGTTGACTCTATTTTATCCGCATCCGCATCCTCGGGCATGTCAAGAACACGCTCAAACGAACCGTAACTTCGCTCAACTCGGTAATAATCTTTCTCTTTTTCCTCTTTTTCCTGTTTCTTCTCTCCCTTAATTCTTAGGGTATTATTAACACACTCTACAGTAATGTCATTTTTACCTATGCCGGGAAGTTCGACTTTCACGCTATACTCTTTTTCGTTCGAAGCAATATCCATAGACGGGCTGAAAAAGTCTGATTTTAATAGCGAACCAGTCGGAAACCCAACATTGAAATTTCGTTTAAATGAGTCAAAAAGACGCTCAAACTCTGTCTCTATCTCATAAAAAGACTTTGGAATATCTAAGTTCAACTCGCTTCTTTTCACAGGGACAGACCAACCCTTTTCCTCTTCCTCTTTTTTTAACCAGTTCCATGGTACCAATTTACTTAACTCCATCTCTCACTCCTTAGGGCTTTTTAATCTAATCAATGTAAATTAAATTCAGTTAATTATAATTATATTTAATTGCAATAGAGCTTAAAATAATAATCTAAATGTAAATATTTCAGATTTTGCAAATGAGAGTGCTTAAGATTTTTAGTGCTAAAATGCGCGTCAAATAAAGATAAAGGCAAGCCATGTTTATTCCATCCGATTTATTAAAAGGCAAAAAAATACTTCTAGGAGTTACGGGTTCAATCGCCGTCTATAAGTCGCTTGAGCTGGTTCGCCTCCTTACAAAAGCGGGTGCGGAGGTTAAGGTGGTGATGAGCGAACCCTCTAAAAAATTTGTCACGCCTCTGAGCTTTGAAGTTCTTACCGGAAACCAAATTCTTGACGACATGAATGAGTCTTGGGTGAGCGACCACAACCATATAAAAACGACGCAGTGGGCGGATTTGTTTGTCATAGCACCAGCCACAGCCAACACCATCGCAAAACTTGCAAACGCCATCGCCGACAACATGCTGCTTCAATGCGCATTAGCATTTGCTAAAACCAAAATCATTGCACCGTCTGCAAACACAAATATGATTCACAACCCCATCACACAGGCAAATCTAAAGATGTTGGCGATTGCGAACTACATGATTGTAGAGACGCAGACAAAAGAGCTGGCTTGCAAAACTACGGGTGACGGTGCAATGGCTGAGCCAATCGACATCTTTTTCAAGTGCGCAAAAGTGCTTCTAAAAGAGGAGTTCTGGGAGGATAGAATGGTTATTGTCACGGGAGGAGGAACCGTTGAGAAGATTGACGAGGTTCGCTACATCTCTAACTTTTCAAGCGGTAAAATGGCTTCAAGTTTAGCAACCGCACTCTACTGCAAAGGTGCGGATGTAAATCTGATTGCCACAAAATTTGAGGAGAATCTGCCAAAAGAGATGCATAAAATAGAAGTTGAAAGTTCAGAAGAGATGCTGGAGTATCTGGTAGATTCTGTCAGAATTGCAAAAAAAGGAAAACTCTCCAAAGCAACGCTTATGAGGGACGAACATATCCACCTTATCCAAAAAAAGCCCTACCTTTTCATGGCGGCGGCGGTAAGCGATTATATTCCTGAATTTGCACAAAATGGAAAACTTAAAAAAGATGTTTTGGGTGAGAAATGGGAGCTTAAAATGAAAAGAAATGTCGATATTTTAGGCTCAATAGAGAAAGAGGGCATCACAACGGTAGGTTTTAAAGCCGAAATGGATGCGTTAAACGCCATCGCCAACGCCTCAAATATGATAAAAACAAAAAACTTAGATGCGGTCTGCTTAAATATACTTCAAGATTCTTCAAGCTTTGGAAGCGATACAAATAAGGTGGAGTTTATCACACATGAAAAGGTAGAATCCATACCTCATGGCGACAAACTGAGTGTTGCTTTTGGAATATTGGAGCAGGCAAAAAGTCTATAAAACTTTTTAACTCTTTACATGGAGGTTTCGGAGAAACAACCTTGGTTAGAGAAGAGTCTATTTATGAAGCGCCAGTTCTTTTTTTAGATATTCTCCCGTATAACTTCCTGTTTTTTCATAGGTTGCTGCGAGCTCTTCCGGGCTTCCCTCGGCTATGATTAATCCGCCGCCGCTTCCGCCTTCGGGTCCCATGTCTATGATGTAATCGGCATTTTTTATCATGTCTAGGTTGTGTTCTATGATGAGCACGCTGTTTCCTAGCTCTACAAATTTGTGAAGCACACCTGTGAGTCTGTCAACATCGGCAAAGTGAAGCCCTGTTGTCGGTTCGTCTAAAATGTAGAGAGTTCGTCCCGTATCTTTTCTGCTTAGCTCTTTACTTAGTTTTATTCTCTGAGCTTCACCGCCTGAGAGTGTTACGGCGTTTTGCCCTAAAGTAATGTAGCCTAGCCCGACATCCACAATAGTTTTCATAATTTGATGAATTTTTGGGATTGGTTTAAAAAATTCAAAAGCTTCATCCACACTCATGTTGAGCACATCCGATATGGTTTTACCTTTATACAGCACTTCCAAAGTTTGTTGATTGTATCTTGTTCCGTGGCAGGTATCGCACTTCACCATGATGTCCGGCAAAAAGTGCATCTCTATTTTTATCTGCCCTTCGCCTTGACACTTTTCACATCTTCCGCCTTTTACATTGAAACTGAATCTTGAAGTTGTGTAGCCTCGTATTTGCGACTCTTTTGTTTTAGAAAATAGCTCTCGGATCTCATCCATTACACCCGTATAGGTTGCAGGGTTTGAGCGTGGTGTACGACCTATCGGGCTTTGGTCTAGGTAAATCACCTTGTCCACATTTTCTAATCCCGTTATCTCAACACCTGCGACTTTGTTCACTTTTCTTGCATGGTTTAGCAACTCTCTTGCCGTTGGAAGGAGCGTTTGAAGCATAAGTGAGCTTTTCCCGCTTCCACTCACTCCAGTAATACAGACAAAGTTATTGAGCGGAATTTTGGCACTCAGATTTGTGATGTTGTTGAGAGTAACATTTTTTATCTCAATATATTTATCTTGCGGTCGTCTGTAAAAATACTCTATCTTTTTTCTGCCAAACATGTAATCTGCCGTCAGTGTCTTAGCTTTTTTGAGCATATCCAAAGTTCCGCTAAAAACAACCTCTCCACCGAACTTCCCTGCCCCACTTCCTATATCAACTATAAAGTCGGCATTTTCAATCGTCTCTTTATCATGCTCCACAACTATTACGCTGTTGCCCTTCTCCTGCAAACTTCTCAGCGTTCGGATTAGTTTGAGTGTATCTCGTTCATGAAGCCCGATACTCGGCTCATCTAAAACATATAAAACACCCGTCAGACCGCTGCCGATTTGTGAAGCTATGCGGATTCTTTGTGCTTCGCCGCCGCTTATTGTTCTGGCATCACGCCCCAAAGTTATGTAACCGAGTCCGACATCAAATAAAAAGTAGAGCCTCTCTCTGATTTCGTTTAAAATCGGTGCTGAAATTTGTGTGCTTTGGTCTGATAAATAGCTGAAATTCTCTTTATCTTTGAACCACTCATAACTCTTATTTATAGGCATGTCTAAAAGTTCTGCAATACCTTTTTGCCCGACTTTTACGGCTAAAGACTCTCGTTTTAATCTATGAGAACCGCAGATATTACAGACCTTTTCGCTCATGTAATCGGCTAACTCCTTCTCATCTTTGAACATGTCATAGGCTATTTTGATAATTCCGGGCCACATCTTCTTTACTTCATGATTTTTCCACAAAAAAGAGACCTCTTCTATGCCGCCATGGAGAATTGCTTTTTTCTGATACTCCGGCAACTCCGAATAGGGGATTTTTGTGTCAATCTTATTTGCCGTACAAAAACCTTTTAAAAATGTAAAATAGTACCCCTTATTAAATCCATAAACTATCTTGACAGCACCCGTTTCTACACTTAAATCTTGGTCGATTATCTTCTCATGATCGAGAGCATAACGAAGCCCCAAACCATCACACTCCGGGCAGGCGCCTTTTGGTGAGTTAAACGAAAAAGAGAGCGGCTCAAGCGGCTCAAAACTTATCTTACAATCAAAACATGCGTTGTGTTCAGAGTAGTGCATGTGAGATTTTTGCAAACCCAACTCTTCATGGTTAAGTATATCAATCTCAAGTTCTCCATAGCTCTCCTTGAGGGCTTTTTCAACATCTGCGGCTATTCGCTCTTTGTTTTCTGCATTTACCACAACCCTGTCTATAACAACTTTTATGGTATGTTTTTTAGTCTTACTAAGCTCAATATCTTCATCGAGACGAACCATTACACCGTCTATCATGGCTCGCACATATCCTTTATGAACAAGAGACTCTAAAACATCAGCATACGCACCCTTCTTCTCATTGACAACCGGAGCCAAAAGAACAAGTTTTGCACCCTCTGGGAGTTTTGCAACCTCACCAATGATGTCTGAAGCACTCATTTGTGAGATGACTTTGTTACACTTATGGCAATGCTGAACTCCAACGCGAGCGTAAAGTAATCTGAAATAGTCATAGATTTCAGTAATAGTCCCGACAGTCGAGCGTGGATTTTTTGAAGTTGTTTTTTGATCTATGGCTATAGCAGGAGTAAGCCCCTCTATCTTATCCACGTCGGGCTTGCCGATACGGTCTAAGAACTGTCTTGCATACGATGAGAGAGATTCCATATAGCGTCTCTGTCCCTCTGCATAGAGAGTATCAAAAGCCAAAGTTGATTTACCGCTTCCGCTGAGCCCCGTAAAAACAACCAGCTCATTTTTTGGAATATCCAACGAAATATTTTTTAAATTATTTTCTCTCGCACCCGTAATTTTAATGTAATCTTTTTTTCTCATTTTAAAATCCTCTTAAAAAAATATTCGTTTTGTTAAATATGCCACTACTATCACATAAAAAATAACTATGAGTTTTCTTTGCAAATGGACATCGACCTTGTCTTTGAGATGAATACCCACATAGACACCAAAGAGAGAAGCAAAACCTATAATAATACCGCTTTGCAAATCCACATGCCCTGCTAGGATATGTGAAAAAAAACCTGCGATAGATGAAAATACTACAAAAAAGAGACCCGCGGAGACTGCTTTTTTGAGTGGAACATGAACAAATCCGACCAAAATAGGAACGAGAATCATACTTCCACCCACACCGATTGCCATGCCTATCGCACCTAAGAAGATTCCAAGTAAAAAGAGTAACAACCAATGAACCTCTTTTTGTTCTTTATGCTCTTTTGGTTTCAAAAAAAGTCTCACAAGTGCAAAAATTGCAAAACCTAAAAATATCAATTCCAAGTTTTTATCACTGAGATTTGAGGTGATGATACCGCTTAAAAACGCACCTAAAAAACCACCCATCCCAATAATAGTAATCATTGCAACATCAAGTGTGCGTTTTTTGTGATTGAGATAACTTCCATAAAAGGAGCTAAACATCATCTGCACAACAGAGATACCGATTGCTATCTTCGTCTCAAAGCCAATTAAAAGTAAAAGAGGCACCAAAATAGTCCCACCGCCAATACCAAAAAAACCGGAGAGCAAACCCGTAATAAGACCCAGTAAAATCAATTCAATCATTAAGCAACCACTATTATATTTTGCGAATTATACTCCAACTACTCTTTATTAGCAGTTTTGCAATATACAGTTTAATTTTACTTTGATACTATATAAAGTATAATCTTTAACCAATACAAAGGCAATTTAAATGTTGAAAACTATACTTCAAGCCTCAGAGAATTTTTGCATTCATCAACTTAGGTTGCCGTTTAAGGTTAATAAGGGTCTTACAAAAAAGAGAACACTTATTGCTTACATAGATATTGACACATATGATAATAAAAAATATAGAATTTATGTCGCTTCTGAACATGGGTTGATACAGAAAATTTCAAAACTCTTTTTAGAAGAAGATGAGAGTGATGAGGAAACTTTGATAGATATGCTTTTAGAGACAACCAACCTAATCGTAGGAAGTGCTAAAATGATTGCTGCACAGGAGAATAAAAACTCCTACACTATCAGTACTCCACATTTTGAAAAGATAGATGTGTTTAATTTTGCATATGATGATGCCAGAGCTATCAAAGTGCAAGGGGATAAGATGATTATCGCAATCAAGAAATTAGATGTCTAAAAGAACCAAACACGCTTATGGTGTGAAAGAAACAGAATTCAATGCTGATGAAGAGTTGGCATGGATGAATTACTCTGGTCTTTTAGACATGGAAGTAGAGTTTGTAGCGGATTTAGGCGAAACAGAACTTAGTGTAGCTGAGATATTGAAGCTAGAGAAAGGCTCAATAATAGACCTTAGAAAACCGGCCGGTGAAAGTGTTGAGTCATATGTAAATGGTCGCATTATAGGTAAAGGTGAAGTTATGGTGTATGAAAAGAATCTTGCAATTCGTATTAATGAGGTACTTGATTCCAGTGCCGTTTTATATCATCTCTCAAAAGAAAGATTATGATTAAGTTATTCTTTATCTTACTCATTCCGTTTGTGCTAAATGCCTCTAAAATATTAAGTTACAATATTTATGACCGAACAGACAGAGTGGATGTTATGATCACCTTTGACGCTCCATACAACGGGGTTATAAAACAAAGTAACGGTGCATCAAAAATCATTATAAAACTCGAAGGTGCTACAATAGAAGCATCAAAATCAAAAGAGCTCTCCTCAAAATTTTTAAATTCACTCGTTATTACACCGATGGATGGATATACTCAGATGCTAGCATCTGTGCCTCCTTCTGTAGTTTTAAAGGCTTCCAAAACGTCTGATTCATATGGGTTAAGACTACGATTTACTAATGAAGCACCGACTAAAGAAAACTCTGCAAATGAGCAAACCACTACATCCTCCCTGAGCTCACTACCAACAAAGCAAGGTGATGAATTATCTTCAAGTTATTATATCGTTGTAGCTATTTTAATCATAGGTATTATTATTTTATTTTTACTTAACAAAAGAATCGCTCAGAATAAAGAAAAACCAAATTATAAATCTTGGCTCTTTAAAGAGAATAAAGAGGCTGTTCCGGCTACGGGAGAAAATGTAACTATCAGATTCCAAAAGAGTATAAATGAGCAGAACAGTGTCGTAATGCTTGATTTTGCTGAACAAAGCTATCTCGTTGTAATGGGAACAAACAATGTTTTACTGGATAAATTTACAGATAACAAACCCGTTACACAAGATGATTTTGAAACAATTTTACAGAATAGACGTAAAGAGTTAACAGAATTTATTGAAGAAAAAGAGCCTTTACAAATCTACAAAGAAAAAGCAGCCGGAATGATGTATGAGGCGTAAAAAGCTACTTTTTACTTCCTTCATCAAATTTATCTTTTAAAAGTTTTTTAATCATATTTATATTCGCCATACTGAGTTTATAGCTCTCATCCATAATTTTATCTATGTGATAAACTTCTGTAACAGTGATACCGTAAGGATCTTTTTTCTCTTTGCTCATTACATCATTCTCAAAAGAATAAAGATAGAGCTTTTTACGGGCTGTCTGTATATAATAAGTTAAAACTATCTCATCAGAGTGCTTCTTTTCTATAGCAACCACAACCCTTTGACCTTCGCCATAGAGTGTTTCATCTAAATTAAGTAGATTTTTTGCTTCAAGAACACTCATGTATCCAATGTAAAACTTATTATACAAATCATGATATCTTTGAACATTCTCACTCATTAAAAAAGTCATATCAAGAATATGCTTTTTATGAGCTCTTAACGTTTTTGTTAGCCATGTCATTGTGTTATAGTATCGGAAAGGATGAAGTTTGAGAGAGTGTGCTTCTAACATTTTCTCTGAATGTATCTTCTCTTTTGGCTCTAATTTTTTTGCATATGGATTTTTAATGTGCTCTAAAATATTTTTTGCTGAGAACTCTTTTGTTAACCACACCTTACAGTAATTCGGCAGCTGTTTTGTTCCTGTTGCACCCTCATTTAAAATAATGAGAGCTTTTATCTCATACTGTGGGAATATAATCTCTAAAAGCGCTTTTTTCTTTCTCAGTCTTTTTTTGAGTTTTAGAACTGATTTAACAAGTGTCATCTCAACAAAATAAAGCTCTTTATCTTTAGTGATTAGCATAGCATCAAATTCACTGATTTCTCTGCTTTTTGTTCTATAAACTATTTGCTGTTTTTCACTTATGGAGAGAGTATTTGGATTTGATTTTTCTTTGTTTTGATGAAAACCTTTTAAGATAAACTTCTCTATATCATCACTCTTTTGCGCATATCTTAAGAGTTTTTCATAAATATAGTTCTCAAAAACCTCACCCTCAAAAGAGCGGTATGAGCTTAAATAGAGGACATCTTCCTCATCAATATCTTTTGCTAAAAGGGATAAAAGATGTTTTGTATTATAATCATAATGGAATAGGTTATCAGCTATGTCAACGTCATCTAGTGTTTTAATAGACTGAGAAATATTTAACATTATATTAATATCTCGCTGTTTTTGAAAAATTCATCTATAACGCCCCTAAATTCTAAACTATCATTTATTCTATTTACATCATTTCTTAAGATTGACGCGCCTCTGTAGCCCTTAGAGTAGGTGTGAACATGTTTTCTAAACATAGCAACTCCCCTCTCTCCATAAAATTCTATCATCTTACCAAAATGTTCCATGATGATTGCATGTTTTATACTTGCATCTATATCGGCACTACCGCTCTTTAATTGATGAAAAATCCATGGAGCACCGATAGCTCCACGACCTATCATAACACCATTAGCTCCGGTATGTTCCAGCACCCATCGAGCTTTCTCATAAGAGTCTATATCGCCGTTGGCAATAACAGGAATAGATACAGCCTCTTTAATCTCTTTAATCGCATCATAATCGACAGCGGCTTTAAATCTACCGGCGCGTGTTCGCCCATGCACTGCTAAAAAATCAGCTCCGCTATCTTCTACCATTTTTGCTATATCTATATGATTTTTCTTCTCAAATCCAAGTCTAATTTTTACACTTGTCAAACTTTTGTTGGAGGTATCTTTAATTGTTCTTATAATCTCACCCATTAACGGCAAATTGAGAAGAAGAGAGCTTCCGCTTCCATGCCCCACTATTTTAGGAACAGGACAGCCACAATTAAGATCAATAATATCTATTCCCTCTTGCTCATTGAGTATCTCAACAGCTTTTTTTATAACATCCACCTCTGCACCGGCTATTTGAACAGAGTAAGGGTCTTCTATGGGGGATTTCTTTAACATATGGAATGTTTTGGCTGAGCCGTATGAGAGGGCATTTGAGCTTAGCATCTCACTCACGGTAAGATCTGCTCCAAATTTTTTTACAACACTTCTAAAAGGGAGGTCCGTATAGCCCGCAAGAGGAGCTAATACAAAAATAGGTTTATCAAAGGATAGAATTTTTAAATTTCTCGACATATGTGAAAGTTAAACAAACAAGTTTATATTAAAGTTTTTATTACACTCTTTTAGTGCACGATAGGACTTGAAGTTCAGATACTCTAAAGGTTGTGAATTCTGCAAAATTTCGTCTGCCGGTTCTAACATCTCCAAATCAAACAGAGTAAACAGATATGCGCTAACAGCCTCTTCATGAGAGTCGCTCAAAGTGCTAAATAGGTTTATTCTCTGTTCCGGCACCATGCCAGCTGATAAAATAGTTGCAATTTTTACATAATCAGCTTCTAACAACTCCATTCCGGACAATAGACTAATGAGAGTTTCATTTGAGATTGCCAGAGCGTTTTCATCTGCATTTATTCTCGCTAAGATTTCAAAAAGTGCATCTTTTGTCAAGAATGTTTTATTTTTTTCTATCACGGATAAAGGAGCTGTTTTGCAAAGATCAACATACGCTTCCAGACAGAGGCTGCTGTCATATTTATCTGCACGAGATAAAATGTCTTCAGCTGAAATATCACTTTTTTTATAGCGATTTTTCTCATTTTGAATAACTAAAGCATTTGTAGAAGGAAGAGAATACTTTTTCAGTTCAACAACTTCTCCATTTTTTATATCTTCTATAAGTTTTAAAACGGTTTTAATTTTTTCATTATCTATATCCGAACTCATATTTTTAGCTGGGAAAAGAGTTGAATTTTCTATAAGAGTTCCAAGTAGTTTATATTTAGGCGTTTTAAAATCGTAGCTTCTATTGACTTTGCCTAAATATGCATCGATAATGGAATCAATCAATTTTTCATAATCTTTTTCATCTTTACGAAGCCTAAGACTACCCAAAAGAGAGTAAAAAGAGATATGAATAAGAGTTGCGATGTAATAGATTACAAGAGGAACTATCGCCCATACAGCAACAGAAAGTGACGGCAGAGGAAGACCGAATAAATCTATTGCTATACTATTCTGGCTTACATACGCATATATATACCATCCGATTATACCAATAAATATAAATGAAGCTATTGTATATTTTTTTAACTGCATAATAAATTCCTATTTTTTAGATTTTTCTACTATTTCTCTACAATCGATACAATAAATGGCATGCGGTTTTACTTTCAATCTTTGAAAGCTTATATGATCTTCGCACATTTCACATATACCATAATCACCACTTACTATTTTTCCAAGGGTTACATTAATCTCCCTTAGCTCTTGTTCCTGCTGATGTACTATTGCACTCTCAATCATAGAGTTATTATTTACGGATGCATAATCACCCTCATCATTTAGTTCTAAACCACTTAGCTGTTCTAACTCAGCATTTACGCCCACAATATTTTTGGTTATCTGCTTTTTACGACTCTCTAGAATCTCTTTAAAATAATTTAACTCACTAGCTTGCAATTGACATCCTTATTATGTTGTATATCACTTATGGTATGGGTGGTTACTCAAGATAGAAAAGCCCCTATAAATCTGCTCAAGCAAAACAACTTTTGCTATTTTATGACTCATAGTGATATTTCCTAAGCTTATAACAGCATCGCATTTTTTTAAAAACTCATCCTCGAAGCCATACGCTCCACCTATGAAAAATTTAACCGCCATTCTATCATTTAAAAGCTTACTAAATTCAAAACTGTCGATTAATTTTCCATCAGGGTGCAAACATACACAATAATCTTTACCAATATAGGGAGCTAAGGCTCTTGTATATGCCTGCTGTGACGCAGTTGGTGAAATAGTGTGTGATTTTGCCACATCTTTGTCAAAAAGTTCTATATCTTCTGTTTTTGCAAAGCGAGAAATCATTTTTGTCAACTCTTTATAGAGTGGGTCATAAATCGTTTTCTCTTTTTTTGCTATGGAGATAATATCAATATTCACTTTACGAGACCAATCCGCTTCCAATTACATGGTAAGTGACATAGGTAAAGGCATCATTTTTTTTAACCCCGCCAATGGCTGCTACAAAATGTTTTGATTCCGAAGCTATGACATCCAATGTATCTCCTAAAACCACGTTTACTTCTTTTGTGTTTGTATCTCTGTATGCGCCCAGTCCGATGTAGTTCAAGTCACACTCGTTTGCCTCAAGCACCTCTTCTTTATTATGCGTTGAGATGCCTAATATCTTCTCTTTTGTGATGGCCATTCTTACGATTTTAACCGCGCTTTTTATGTCGGAATCTATCGATTTCAAATCCTCTTGACCAAGGTGAACCCCATCGCAAAATTCTATCAGTTCATATGCATCATTTACTATTAAAAAGCCGTCGTAGATTTTTCTGATTTTGATGAGTTGTTGTTTTATAAAAGCGGTGTCAGCAGTTTTATTTCTATACTGAATTATCTCGGCACTATTTTGTTTGGCAATATCTATAAACTCTTCAATAGAAATACCCTTAGAATCAAGTAACTCCTGGTCGCAAAGGGCATATAAACGCATATTAAACTTTAAGAAGTGTTAACAAATCTGAAAGTGTATTTTTTAACTCATTTCTATTGACTACCATATCAACAGAACCTTTTTCAAGTAAAAATTCTGCTCGCTGAAACCCATCAGGAAGACTAGAACCAATGGTCTGCTCAATTACTCTTTGACCTGCAAAACCTATGAGTGCCCCCGGTTCAGCAATAATAATGTCTCCTAAAGTTGCAAAAGAGGCGCTTACCCCACCCATGGTAGGGTCTGTTAAAACAGAGATATAGGGCAAGTTATGATTTGCAAGTTTTGCCAATGCTGCCGAAGTTTTACTCATCTGCATCAGGGAAAATGTGCTCTCCTGCATTCTTGCTCCGCCGCTTGCACTTATGATTATCAAACCTTCCCTTTTTTCTATGGCACGATTCACTGCACGAACAATTTTTTCACCTTCAACGGAACCTAAAGAACCGCCCATAAAGCTAAAATCAAATATTACAAGCTGAGCATTCACATCGTTTATTTTGCACTCACCACTGACGACAGATGAGCTTCTACCAGTTTTTTTAGCGCCCTCTTCTATTCTTTTTACATAGGAGATTTTATCCACAAACTTTAGAGGGTCAATAGGTTTTAACTTCTCATCAAACTCTACAAATGTCCCTTCGTCTACCAAAAGTGCCAATCTCTCTTTAACGCCTATGCGAAGATGATATCCACATTTTGGACATACATAATTTTGATTTTCCACCTCTTTGTAATACATCAAAGACTGACATGATTTACATTTTATCCAGTGAGTAGGGGCTTCACTCTTTGTTGCTTGCTGTTTAGTATCTGATCTCGAAAAAAGGTTTAATAAGTTCAAAAATTATCCTTATTTTATATAAATGGCAAATATTATATCAAATTTATACTTTATTTTGAGTTTAGGACTTTTATTTTAAGCAAAATATCCTTTTTATCTTTAAAATCCACATGCACTAAAAAGAGTTCTGGAACTGTATCTCCTATCTTCTTATCAGATTTATAAACTCTAAAACTATTTAATTCGCCAATAACATCCACACTAAATTCACTATCTACGCTTAGGGGGTAGAGGAGTGGTCTGAGTGATTCTAATCTATAAAGTTTGTGATTTTTTACTATATATGCAACATATGGATTATACATATTATGCAAGGAGTTTGAGCTTTGCATAAGGATAACATCCTCTTTTTTATCTTGATTTAAAATTGTTGTTGATTGACTAAGAGCCAGAGAGAAGTCTAAAAAGATGACTTTTTTTATAGCCTCTTCTTCTTTTATTTCCTTAACCTCTTTCTTGTAAAAACTGTTTGAGTGATTGAGAGAAGCGTAACTTTTATATAAAAACAGCATCATTATAGATAAAATCGTAATAGAAATGAGTAGTTCTATGAGTGTAAATCCCTTTCTCACTGCTCAATCCTTAATCTGAGAAGAGCGGTGGATGCGTCTTTGGTTTTGATGACTGTCTTTCCTATTTCAAAAACTACATTTGACTTTACTTCTTTATCTCCATCATTCTGTTTAGTTTCATCTTTATTTATCTCATCATATTCACTCAAATCTATCTGTTCAACCACCTGATAAACCACTTCAATTTTACTATTTTTGAGCTCTCTTTGTAGATCATCCTCTAATTTAAAATCACTCACCAAATCATATAAAACAGCACTTTTTGTCTCCAAGCCATAATCAGGATTTGATATAAAAAATGAGGCGTATGGATTTATCTGCGTCTGTTTTTTCAGTCCGGAGAAGATATGTATATTATTTGCATACATCTCTATAAGTGCCAAAATTACCACTGAGATTATCATAACGGCAACCATGACTTCTATAAGAGTAAAAGCTCGTTTAGCTTTTTTATGCATGCCCTAAACCGATTCTAATCGCTTCATCAAGAGATGTTTCAGCATTTAACAACATTTGCGAGAGTTGATATGCTATTGTTTTTAATCCATCTTTTTCTAGAGCCGTTTTAATTGTATGCTCATCCGTTGTAGTCACCAGCAAATCTCTTACTCTGTCATTCATAACTAAAAGCTCACCAATTGAACGGCGACCGCTATAACCGCTATAGTTACATGCCTTACAACCAACTGATTTATATATTTTGGCACTTCTGTCAAGATTATAATATTCCGAGAACTCTTCTGCAATAACATCTTCTTCTTTGCACTCATCACATAAAACACGAACAAGTCTTTGAGCTAAAATCCCAAGAAGTGAAGAGGAGATTAAAAAGGGTTGTATCTTCATGTCAGCGAGTCTTGAGATTGTAGCAGCCGCCGAGTTTGTATGGAGTGTTGAAAAAACCAAGTGACCCGTAAGGGCAGCACGAACAGCGATTGCAGCCGTCTCTTCATCACGAATTTCACCAATCATAATAACATCAGGGTCTTGTCGCAAAATAGAGCGAAGAGCCGCGGCAAAGGTAAGTCCGACCTTTTCATTTACCTGAATCTGAGCAATATTATCAGACTTATACTCCACCGGATCTTCAACGGTCAAAAGATTTTTATGCGGCTCTTCAACTTCTCTTAAAAATGAGTGGAGAGAGGTTGTTTTACCGCTTCCCGTAGGACCTGTTACAAGTATAATTCCATGCGATGAGCGGAGCAGTTTTTTTACATCATCAATAATCTCATTATCAAATCCAAGTTCATCTATTTGAGGTATCTGAGAACTCTGCATGAGGAGCCTCATAACGACTCTCTCTCCATAAAAGGTTGGCAAGATAGAGACACGGACATCTAAACTTTCACCGGCAATTTTTATCTGCGTTCGCCCATCTTGAGGAATTCTCTTTTCTGAAATATCAAGATTAGATATAACTTTTATACGGCTGACAATAAGATTGATTACCTTTTTGTCCAAATCCGCATTTTTAATAAGCATCCCGTCTATACGAAACCTGACTTCACCCCGTTTTTCCTGAACCTCAATATGAATATCCGAAGCTCTTTTTTTAATAGCCTGATAAAAAAGAGCATTTACAAATTTTATAATCGGAGCAGACTCTTCACTTGTTAAAATATCAGAGGATGTTCTTAAAAAATCTGTTAAAGAGAGTTCATCTTCACCCTCTTCATTTGAATCCTCTTGCATGTTTTCTATAGCTTTATCGGTACGAAGTTCTAAGAAACGGTTGTAAAGTCTATCGTATGAGTCCTCGTCCAACATGTGCAGAGGATATCTGTTTTGTAGTTTTGAGTAGAAATTGCTTGCTTGAACCAAATATTGTTCACACATAAATGCACAAACTTCTCCATGAAGCTCACTAAAAAGAAGATAATTTTTCACACTCACATCTGTCTTAATCTCTTGTGGCTCATAAACTTCCAGTTTTAGGTTGTGAAGAGGTTCTAAAATGAGCATCTATTTCTCCTCAGAAATAGTATCTGCTGAACTACTTTTATCTTTATTTACAGCCTCACCTGTTTCAATATCAAGTGCAGTGATTTTTCCCTTCTCCTCTATTTTTTTGAAAATCTTTTCATTATAGTCTCTTTGAAGATTTGCCAAGACACCCAAATCTTTTTGAAGTTGAGACAATTTTTCACTCTTGTCTATTACATAGGGCGTCAGAATCACTATTAAATTATCCTTTTGATTCGTTGTTGACTCCGATGAAAAAAGGTACTCGCCGAGCAGTGGAATATCTCCTAAAAGCGGAACTTTGCTCGTACTAGTTAAATCATAGCTTTTAACTAGACCCCCGATAATAATACTCTCACCATGGCGGAGTATCGCTTGAGTTTTTACCTCTTGCTTGGATGTAACTGGTTGTCCTGTCGCATTTTTTGAACCGTCATCCAAAATATTTTCTAATTTAGTCTCAACATCGAGTGTTACTTTATCAGTAGATGAAACACGAGGTTTGATTTTCAGAGTTAAACCGACTTCCTCTCTTTTATAACTGCTTGTGAGCCCCGCACCCGCAATTGAGTTGGATATAGTACCTGTAGAGACTGAAATAGTTTTACCAACATAAATAGAGGACTCTTTATTATTTACACAAAGTATGGATGGATTTGACAATGATTTTGAAGCACCGTTTGTTTGCAAAAAATCTATAGCTGCACCCAAGGCAAAACCAGAGTCTAAATTTTTAGGTAAAGTGATTAATTTTGATGCCGCAGGAGAGATAGAAGTGCCTCCAAAGTTTGTTGCTAAAGAGTAAAGTCCTCCGCTTGAACTCACTAAAGCGCCATCAAATCCCCATTTAATACCTAAAGCTTCGGTATTGTTTTTATTTATCTCTATTACTCGAGCCTGCACATAGACCTGAAATTTTTCGGTGTCAAGTTCATCTATAATAAATTTTATACCTTTTATAATTTCAGGGTCACCTACAGCTATAATGGCATTTATCTCTTCACTCGCAGAGACATTTGGCTTGAGCGTCGGATCTGCAAAAGTCTGCTTTGAAATAATCTCAGTTAAACTTTTCAAAACGTCTTTTACATCGGAGTTTTTCAGATTGAAAATCTGCACGCTATTGGCTATATTTGATTCAACATCAAGTTTATTCATCAAAGCCTCTACTGCTTTAACATTCTCTTGATTTGCCACAATTATAATAGAATTTGTATTCTCATCCAAAATAATTTTAACGACTTCTGCAGCTACCTGTTCATTAAAAAGTGATTTTGATATATCAATAAGCTTTGCCAAAAGTTTTTTACCTTCTGCAAATTTAATAGGCACGATTTTCACTGTTGCTTGATTATTTGTCTCTATATCTTTCATTACTTTTTTTATAGTTTCTATATTTTTAGGATAGTCTGTAATGAGAATCATATTACTCTCTTTCATAGTCATGAGCTTCGCCGTTTTAGAAATAAGATAACGGATTTTTGCTGCTACAATATCAACATTTTCGCCCATCACTGTTATAGCTTGAGTAACCATAAGCGAACCATCAGGGTTCTCTCCCTGTTTTACAACCTTAAGATTACTTTGAGCGGCATCGGCGGAACGAACTATCTCATAAAGTGATCCACTTTGCACAAGGGTAAAGCCCTTAGACTCTAAAACAGATATTAAAATTCCCATTAGTTCGTCATCATAAACAGGCGTTGAGCTCACAAAATCCACTGTACCAGGTATTTTATTGCTAATCAAAATATTTTTCTTTGTTATTTTTGACACCAACTTTATAAAATCATCTATCTCTAGATTTGAAAAGTTAACATTAACCTGCTCTCTCGCCGATAAAACCAACACTAAACTAAGTGTTAAAAATATAAATTTAATGAATCCCATATACTAATTCCTTCTCTTGGTTATCTCTGATTACTACGATTTGAATCGTGTCTATCTTGTCTATATTTTTATATACCTCTAAGGCATCTTTGTAAGACTCCAACTGAACATTGTTTACCTTTACTATCACATCATTCTCCATTAAACCTAAAGTGGCAAATTTTGATTTTGGATTTATTTTTGTTACTTTAAAGCCTGCAATTTTATCCCCATTTTTTACCTCGTTTATTGAGATATCCTTCCATATCGCCGCAGGGTCTTTGGCGAAAAAGGCTATATCGGTTCGAGAAACTTCACTTGCAACAACTTTATCACTCTGTGGAGCTGGAAGCAAAGGGAGATTGGCTGGTTTTTCTAATTCTAATACAAAATCTTTACCGCCCTTTTCAAATATGACGCTTAAAAGTTCTATAGATTTAAGCATGTAACCTTGATAAACCTCTCCTATCGCAACTATGGATGTCTTTGCAGGGTCAGATTTAAGTGCAATAATTATATAACCCATGTCGTCTCTCGCATAGAGACCTTTTAAAATCATGTTGGTAATGCTTACGGTCTCAGCAGCAGCAGCGTTAGATGTACTGCCCTTATCTTTGGGCTTAGAAATCATATTTATAAAGTCTACTCTTTGGTATTTTGGCTCATAATTTTTTTTAACATTCAGTTCAACACCATCACTTGGAAGATACCACCACAGGCTAAGAGAGATAATCTTTGCTAGAGCCAAAAGTATAAGCAATCTCGTAAAAATAATAAGCAGCTTTGAGTTAGATATTTTGATCATAAAGATACCTCCCGCTCTCATTTTTTTTCATATTCTGAAGCGTTGTTTTATACTCTTTTAACATCAGAGGAGAAGGAGTAAGTTCAAGATGCAATGCACGTTTCATTATATTAAACTCGGCCACTGCTTCTCCAAATTCTCCCTTTAAGTCCGCCTTCAAATTCAATGGGTCTAAAATCGTATATCTCATATTTGCCGTCTCCACATGCTGTGGGATAAATGATTTGACTACACTTGAGAGTGTAATATTTTTAAAATCAACAGAATTGTAAAGAGCAAATATTTTCACATTAATCTCTTCTATATTCGCACTCTCAATCGATTTAAAAGAGATGTTTGCATGATTTATATCGAGAGTAAATCCTCTATCTGCCGCATCTTCCGCACTAATAATAATTCCTTTCGGAGCTAACTGGCTCTCTAAAAAATAGTAGAGACTCACCTTTGGGGCAAAATACATAAGTGCCAAGATCAAAAATACAAAGTAGCTAAAAAATTTTGTTACTCTTTTTACCATGTTATCTCCATCACAAGGCTGGCGCTCGTTGGACTTAGCTTTTTTATCTCAACAGTTTTTATGCTGTAGAGGCCATTTAAGAGCTTACTCATAAGAGAGTTGATGGCGTCTAAGTCCATCTCTTTAGAGCTAATCACAATACCCGTTGCTTTCTTTTCCTGCTCTATTTTTGCAGTACTGAGAGAAGGCTGTTCCAGAATTCGCTTCAGAGCTTTTTCAACCTTGTCTTTATCTTCATAGACCTCTTTAAGTCCACTTAGTCGGAGTGAAATCTCCTTAGTCTCTTTGTAGGAGTCTCTAGATTCAGAGAGTTCGCTTTTTGCACCACTTAGCTTGTACGCAAAAAATATCAGAATAACAACTAGGAGTACTCCTATTTGCAGCGGATTTATACGGTTCATATCGAAATCTCCACATGCCAAGATTTATCTTTAAAGAATGATTTAAAGTTGACTTTGTTATCTCTTAATATTTGAGTTATATGCAACTCTTTACCCTCTGCAATTCCGCTAAATTCGGCTTGCAAAATATTGTTTTTTAAGCTCAAGTGCACAAGTTCCTCTTTGTCGTTAAGTTTCAGGGTCAAAATATAGGAGATATACTCTCTAAGTTTCATTTGAGTTGTGTACATCGAATCATATTTTTTCAGTGTTGCACTGTTTTGAAGCATCGTAGCCTGCAGATTGTATTTTGTAAATAGTTCATCTTTTAGCTTCAATATATCTGCCTTTTTTTTGGCAGTAATAAAATATTCCGTAGCTAGCAGAGAGATTAAAAGAGCCATAATTATGCCTATTTTGTACAAACTTTTGCTATCTACCACATGTCCAAACTGCTTGAGTGTTATAGAGTGTTTTAGAGGTTTAATATAGTTTAAATTTAATGTTTTACTATCTTGAATCCAAGAGGATGGAACAACAACAACAATTTCATCTTTGACATAGATGCTCTGCATTTCATTAATTTTTATCGCATTTTCTATAGTACCAAACTCACTTTGAGCAAAGAAAAGTGCTGCGACATTTGATAACGAGATACCTTTTTGCAACAGAAGATCTAATATCTTTTTGTCTTCATAAGCAAATATATAAAATTCACTACCGCTTTTATAAGCACTATAGCTGTAATTCCCACTAGGCAGAGTATCTTCAAAAAGTGACGGAAGAAGTTTTTTTACATCTCTTACATTTTTGAGGGGCAAAGAGAGTTTTTTTACCCAGTAGAGGGTGGGAGAGAGAATTATATTTATTTTCTCATTGGCATGTCCAGAAAGACTCTTGACATACAGGACCTCTGAGTCCGGGTCTAAAAATATGCTCTTGTATCTTTTTTTAAATTTCGTAAACAAAATTGGAACCTTTTTTTGTAGATATATCATATTCAAACTTTATTTTTGTACTTTGAGACTCTTGTGAAATTTCTACTAAAACATCCAGATAGGGCTCAAAAAAACTTGTGTTGAACTTGCTCAGTGCTACTTTTTCTTCATCATTCAAATTTAAACTCTCCAGAGTATTATATGTTCCGCCTCCCAGACTAAGCTGTTCAGCTCTGCCTTTGTCACACATCAGTATCATCTCCCATGTTTGAGGCGTTGCGTAATTGAGGTCTATCTTTTCATCTCTGTTTTTTGAGAAGTAAAAAAGATTTTTGAAATCTATATTTTTTAAGTTGTTGTCATGGTACGTTTTCATATAAAAATCGTTTACCTCGTCTAAATGTTTTTGTGAGACTAGATAATCTCTAAAAAGAGAGGGTTTTTCATTAAATATGGCGCTATTATAGGATTCATCTTCTTTGATTTTACCCATGACATCAAGTAAAATATTTACATATTCTCTATTTACCATATTTTTACTCACATACTCTCTTAAAACATCTGTTCTTGCTATAGTCTTATTGCCATCCATTAAAGAGTTGGGATTGAACTTTGACCTTGCACTTTTTATCTCTATGCTTACTTTAAGATTAGAAGTTTGAAATGGGATAAAGGAGACACTTGATAAAAAAAGAAAGAATGCCTCGCTAGATTTCCTTGTAAGTACCTGATCCAGTTCTTTTGAAGTTTGCAATATATTTAAAACATCATCCAAAATCATGCTGGTTTGAAGCATAAATCTCTCACCCTCTACATGCATAGATGCCTCTTTAACCTGCCTTAAACCAATGCCGATAGCAACGGTAATCGCCATAACAAAGAAGACCGTTATGAGCAGTGCAATGCCATTTTTATCTGACTTGCATGTCTTAAAAACAGCCTCTTTCTTCTTGGCGCGCATGCCGTATTAACCTACACTCATAGAGAAAATCGGTAAAAGCATAGCGGCGACTATAAACCCTATGCTTCCGCCTACAAAGAGCATAAGAGCGGGTTCAAGCAGTGTCAGAAGCATGCTTATTTTGTCGCGGTTCTCTTCAAAATAGAGTTCTGAAATATTTGTAAGCACATTTTGAATCTGTGAAGTCTCCTCACCAAGAGCAACTGATTGGACAAAAGCGTAGTCTATCTTAGTTTTGGAGTCATGCAACGCATTTGAGAGAAGTTTGCCCTCAACAACTTTTTTTGCAGCACCGCTAAAAAGTTCTCTTAAAACCAAATTATTCAAGATATTCGCGCTCAGTTTAATGGTCTGAACAAAGGGAACACCTGAACGGGTGAGCAAAGAAGCGATATACGAGAAACGGGCTAGCTCACTCTTTTGAGCTATCTCACCAAAAAGCGGAAGTTTAAGTATTAGTTTATGAACCGCATATGCAAAGCCGTAACTTTTCTTCATAAAAAACATAAAACCTGCAACGAAGAGAAATATCAATGCAAGGATGGTTGTAAAGTTGTGATTAAAAAAATCGCCCAGAGCAATTACAACTTTTGTAGGCGTCGGAAGTTCTTGGTGCATGCTCGCAAATATACCCGTAATTTGAGGTACAACAAAGGCTAACATAAATGAAATCATAAGAAGTGAGATAATAATCATAAAGGATGGGTAGGCAAAAGCAGCTTTTATCTCTTTGTTTATTTTGTCCTGCTCTTTTAAAAATCTAGAGAGTTCCAAGAGCACTTCATCCAAAATTCCGCCACTCTCACTCACCTTAATTGACTGCTTAAAGAACTCCGGAAGTGTAACGATGCTTTGAGACTCTAATGCTGTATAAAAATCTTTTCCCTCATCCAAATAGGTGCTGACAGTATTTAAAAAGAGTTTCATTTTTTTGTTATTTTCATAGTGCGATTGAACTATTTTAAGAGCTGAGACAATACTGATACCGGAGCGAATATACATGGCTAACTCCCTCGACAAACTAGAGAGCTCTTTTGCGGGGATTTTATATTTTCTGCTAAAGTCAAATCTTTCATAAAAAGCTAGAGAATCTTCATCTATACTTTGATAAATTATTTTTTTAGATTTTAGTTTGCTTTTTGCTTCTTCAATAGATGTGGCTTCTACTTTGTCACTTACTTTTTTACCCTCTGCATCTATGCCACGATATTTAAAAATCACTTTAGCACCTCTTGAATGAGCTTCTCTTTGGCATCTATCGCCTCTTGCAGAGATTTATAAACGATTACAGGCTCAAAGTATGTAGAAAAATCATATACCGATTCATTAGAGACTACAAACATCTGTCCTCCCACACCCTTTTTATCAACTTCATAGGAGAAGCAAACTTTTTTTTCAACACCCTCTTTGTTAAAATAGACCTCTTGTTTTTGCTCAAACATACCTTGCAAAAAGTCATATCTATAAACTTTTACATTTTTATCCAAAAAGTCATCAAGAGTTTTTTCGACCTCTCCATCCACCAGAATATCACACTTAGAGCAATCATCTAAACATAAAATTTTTGAGCTCTTAGCATGCGGAAAGTTTTGAAGATACTCTTTTAAATTCTCTAAGTTCACCTTCTTTGACTCATCACCTATCTTTTGAAAACTGCTAATAGCGAGGGTATAAACCACACCGATAATCATAATAACAATCAAAAGTTCAATAAGAGTGAAGGCTCTACGCATAAAACTCTATTTACACCCGCTCATCTTAATATCAGCCGCTTCGTCTTTTCCACCCTCTTTTTTATCGGCACCCAGTGAAATAATCTCTATTTTTCCATCATCATTGAGATAGATAAAATTATTGCCCCATGAATCTTTTGGCATTTTCCCATCTTTAAAATAGCCGCTAGTTGAGTAGTTAGGATACTTCTCTTCACTTGGATTTTTCACAAGCGCTTCAAGACCCTCTTCTGTTGTTGGATAAATACTATTATTTATCTTAAACATATCTAAAGCACCGTTATAAACGCTCTTCATCTGAACACAAACCAAGTTTCTCTTAGCCTCTTCACCTTTGCCCGTTAAACTTGGCATTACCATAGCCGCCAAAAGTCCCAAGATAACTATAACTATCATCAACTCTATCAAAGAGAATGCTTTTTTAAAAAAGCGCGTTTTTTGTCGTTTTATTAGAATTTGCATAAACAATAACCTTTATATTTTAATTATTTTTTGTAGTATAACACATGATTATATACATTTCAGAAATCCGTTTTTCAGATATTGCTACTAGCAACAAACGAGGCAAACCTTTTTACATAATCATTTTCATGCGTTTGTCCTATCTCTTTTGCCAACTCTTTATCAATACTATCGCCCAAGATTTTTTTATACACTGCTTTTATCTCTTCGATGTCATCTTTATTTTCAACTCTTCTTCTTAGCCCGATAACATTTAAGCCTTTTATTGTTGCATGGTTGCCTTCAACTAAAGTAAAAGGTGGAATATCATGCGTAACATAAGAAGCACCGCCTATCATAGTTCCGGTTCCTAGAGTATTATTCGCCTCAATGCTGCTAAACCCGCCGATAATAACCCTCTCCTCGCACCTTACATTTTCATAAAGTCTTACAGCGTTTGTAAGTATGCAGGAATCACCGAGTACAACGCCGCTCAATATTTGCACATATCCCATGAGAAAGTTATTTGCGCCTATCGTTATCTTTTTTGGCACTTCATTTTCATCTTCTTGAGAGCCGATTTGCGTGAACTCTCGGATATGTGTTTTTTCGCCCACAGTTATCTCTGAATTTTCAGCTCCTATAATCGCGAAACTGAAAATTTTGACACCCTTATCGATGTGCAGCTTCCCTTTTAAGATAATATTTGACTCCAAAGTACAGCCGCTCTCAATCGTTACATCTTTCCCGATGAAACAAAATGGACCAATCACTACATCCTCGGCAATTTTAGCGCCCTCTTCTATTGTTACGGATTTGTGAATCAAACTGTTCTCCTTTTGCATTTTATTTACTCGCTATTTCTAGTGTGATTATGCTATCTTCTATCGAAGCCAAAGAGCCTCTGTTATTCGTTTCTAAGTAGTTTATAAAAGCTTCCAACTCGTCATATAGAGCATCACTTCTTTGTATAAAACAAGCTCTTGCAGTGTGAGAATTACCGTCTATATTGATGTATTCATTCAGTGACTGCGAAATCAGATCTGCTTCAAAATATTTTATCGCAGACTCTTTTGTCTCTCGACATGCAACGATAATACTTCTTTTTCTAAAAGGTGTAAACCAGTTTGTAGTGATATCGCCAACTACTTCACCCTCCAGTTCAAAAGCCAAAATAGCATTGTCTTCATGTGTTTTATGGATTTTTTGCGATTTAAAAACTGCACTTTTTACTATCTCTTTTTGGGTAATAAATCGTATCAAATCGCTGTCATGCACAGACAAATCAGTCAAAATTCCGACATCTGCTATGCGAGAAGGGAATGAGCCGCTTCTCGTAATAGAGATAGAGAGAATCTCATGATTTGTTATCTCCTTTATAAGAGCTTTGACCACGGGGTTGAACCTTTCTACATGTCCGACACAGCTCTTCACACCTCTTTCAGTTACCGCCATAAGCATCTCTTGTGCATCTTTTACATTTGAAGCGGCAGGTTTTTCTATGAAGATGTTTATATCTCTGGCAGCACACTCTAAAGCAACCTCTTTATGTAAAAAAGTAGGGGTTACAATAATTACGGCATGCGGATTTACTTCATCAAGCATCAGCTCCAAATTTGTATAGAAGGGTTCGCTAAAATCACCGTTTTTTACGACATCGCAAAGCCCGACAATCTCTACGCTTTTCATACTTTTTAAAACGCGGTAATGGTTTTTTCCCATTGCACCCAAGCCGACAATAGCTATTTTATGCATTAGTTCCCTTTGATAGCATCTGCTATAAAATCTTGCTGTTCTTGTGTAAGATAAGGACTCATAGGAAGCGACATAATCTCAGTTGCTATCAGTTCGCTGATTGGAAAATCCCCTTTTGTATAGCCAAGTGGAGCAAAAGCTTCTTGAAGATGCAATGGCACAGGATAATGAACAGCAGTTGGAATCTCTTTTGCCGTGAGTTTTGCAACCATCGATTCTCTATTTTTTACTCGGATTGAATACTGCGCATAAACGCTTGTGTTTCCCTCTTTGATTTTTGGAGTGATAACATCTGCATCTTTTAAAAGTTCAGAGTATCTCGCACCAATTACTTCTCTTTGTGAGACTTCACCATCAAAATGTTTGAGTTTTACATTCAAAATCGCTGCTTGAACCGCATCAAGTCGTCCGTTGATACCGATATATTTATGTTTATATCTCTCGTTTTGTCCATGGTTTAGGAGCATTCTCATTTTTGTTGCAAGCTCGTCACTGCTTGTAAAAATCGCTCCGCCATCGCCGTACGCACCAAGGGGTTTTGAGGGGAAGAAGCTAGTACATGAAATAGTTGAGAGGTTGCAAGATTTTTTGCCCTTGTAGGACGCACCGAAACTCTGGCATGAATCTTCTATAACCACGATATTATGTCTTGAAGCTATTTCGTTTATAGCGTCCATGTCGGCACATTGACCATAAAGTGAAACGGGGATAATCGCTTTTGTTTTGCTCGTAATCGCACTCTCGATTTTAGTCGGATCTATGTTATATGTATCCTCTTCTATGTCAACAAAAACAGAAGTAGCACCCAAAAGTGCGATAACCTCAGCCGTCGCGATAAAAGTGAACGGAGTCGTGATTACCTCATCACCCACACCGATATCTAAAGCCATAAGAGCGAGTAAAAGAGCGTCTGTTCCGCTGCTACAACCGATGGCATGTTTGGCACCGGTATATTCCGCCAAAGATTTTTCAAGTCTGTTTAACTTCTCTCCGCCAATAAACATGGCTGTACTAAAAACCTCTAAAACTTCACTGTCTATCTCTGACTTGTATGCCAAATATTGTGCTTGTAAATCTATAAAATTAATCTTCATCTCTTCCCTCTATTATTGATGCTACTTTTTTTGAGCTTCCATGTTGCAGATAAGCTCTTAACTCTTTTGAATCTTCTAAAAATGTACTTCTTTCAAACTCTCTAAAAGCTCTTATCAGATTGTCCGCCGTTACACCCTTTTGAATAAATTCAGGATGTAAATCTCTCCCCTTAAACTTGCTGAACATAATATTGCCAAGCCCTATATGACTCAGTTTTACAAGTCTGCTCGCCAAAAAATAGTCGAGTGGTTTAGCAATATAACTAAGCACAAATGGAGTTCCTATAAGTGCCGCTTCGAGCGTTGCCGTTCCACTACATATAAATGCAAAATCTGCCTCATAAAGCGCCTTATGTGCCTCATGTGCGATTTTAAAACCCGATAGGGTACCGTAAAGTTCATTTATATCTTCTTTAGAGAAAGGTTTTGGGATAATAATTGTTCCCTCCACTCCAAGTTTTTCCCGCACCTCTTTGAAGATTGGCATAAGCTTTTTTATCTCGCTCTTGCGGCTTCCCGGCATAAAAACTATATTTTTAACTTCGTTTTTCAGACTCTCTTTAAACTCTTGGATTTGGTCAAGCAAAGGGTGTCCGACATAGGTAATCGGTGCATGTTTTGAGTAGTACTCCTTTTCAAAAGGGAGTATCGAAGCTAAGTGGTCGCATGTTTTTTCTAAAACAGGAATCCGCTTCTTTTTCCATGCCCATGCCTGAGGTAAAATATAGTAGATTATCTCTTTCTCCGGATATTTTTTTTTGATTCTTTTTGCAAGAGGGAGATTAAATCCCGATGAGTCGATAAGCAAAACTTTATCCACACCGGATGCCAACTCCACCATTTGAGCATTAAGCTTAAAAAAGTATCTCAATTTTTTTATTGCATCCACAAAACCCATAATTGCAAGAGAGCGTAAATCAACTATAGAACTGCCCAACTCTTTATCAAAAATCCCCACAAACTCCACATCGTCACTCAACTCTTTTTTGAGAGATTTCAGATGTAAATTTGCAGAGTGTTCCAAGGCACTGACCAATATTTTCATGAACCTCCATCTCCATAATTCTTAAAACTATCATCATATTTTGCTTTGTTTTTCTCTTCTACAAACTCATACAAGAAGGTTGTCAAATTATCTATATCTTCATCACTCAGTCCAATTGCAAAAGCTATCATCATCTCTTGCTGCTGGTTATCCGAGATTTTATCGCGAAATCGTTTGAGTTTATAGGTCAAAAAACCTTTTGCACGGTTTGAGAGTTTTGGATAGACATGCATTCCTTCGGCATTATTACCATGACAACTGTAACACCCTCTTTCCATGTAGAGGCTCTTTCCAACCTCATAAGAAGTTTTGGCATGTATAAATGAAGTTATGAAAAATAGCAGAAGTATAAAACGCAATTCTAAGCCTTAGTTTATTATAATTAGCGTCATTATATCGAAGGTGGTCTGAAATGGTACTGTCAAACGCAATAGTTTGTGATACAAATGGAGAGAGAAAAGCGGATGTTCGCATAGAAAATGGAATCATTACAGAGATAGGCTCTCACTTGACTTGTGAAGAGATAATAGATGCGGATGGCGCATATTTTATGCCTCTTTTAGTTGATACAAATGTAAGACTTCAAGATGGAATTTTAAACTCAAAAAACATCAAAGCCATTTCGCAAGAGGCTCTTAAAGGTGGGATTGGGCACGTAGTTCTGAGCGGAGACTCTACTCCTGCCATTGATAATGAAGTTGTTCTGGAGTTTGCACAAAATGGCTTACATGATTTGAGCGGAGCGAAAGTTGACATGATGCTCAACACTCTCAAAGAGGATGCCTCACTCAGCAACATCGCTATTTTGCTCAAAAAAGGAGCAATTGTTCCCTACATGAGCACCATCGCAAAAAATAATATCGCTATAAAAATAGCGGAATATGTGCAGATGTATGGGGTCACACTCTTTTGCAAGGCTGAGGATAATTCGATGATTCAAAGCGGAGTTATGCTTGAGGGCGATATAAGCTCACAGCTTGGACTTGCCGGAATTCCTGATTTAAGTGAAGTTTTACATGTCTCACGTATGATAGAGATAGCAAGACATTTTAAGATAAAAATACTCTTCAAAGCTATTGCTTCACCTCGCTCTATTTATCTCATAGACAAAGCAAAAAAAGAGGGAGTGGATGTCCGATGCGAAGTCTCAATTCACCACTTGTTGCATTCAGACACAGCATGTGAAAATTTTAACACCACTGCAAAACTCAATCCGCCTTTAGCATGTGCTATGGATGTTCTGCTTCTTCAAGAGGCTCTAAAGAACCACCAAATAGATATGCTCACAACGCTTCACCAACCCTCTTCTCCCCTGCATAAAGAGGTTGCCTTTTATGATGCACATTATGGCTGTGAAGCTCTTGGTGATGCCCTTCCACTCTACTACACCAAACTGGTAAAATCCGGTTTGATTAGCATGAGCGAACTTATTAAACTCACAGTAAAAAATCCAGCTTCATGCATAAACAAAAGAGCCGGCATTATAGAAGTTGGACAAAAAGTAGATGCACTTCTTTTCAATCCACATGCCACAACAACAGTACAAAATTCTCAATCACTTTATAAGAATGAAGAGTTAAACGGAACTGCTATTATGAGCTTTCAAGGCAATAAAACAACTTATTTTAAATAAAAAAAAATTATAGTACAATACACGAAATTGAGATCAAGGATTTATAAATGAAAGCACTTCTTTTAACCTCAGCACTCCTTTTCGTTACTTCTGTGAGTGCCACAGAGTTGGTACACGACACGTCCACTTCTTTACTTTGGCAAGACAACATTGATTCTAAAGAGTTGGCTATAAACTACTATGAGGCACAAGAGTACTGTTCCAAACTCGCTGTCGGCTTGCAAAAAGATTTTCGTATTCCAACACTTGGTGAACTACAAACTTTGGTCGATTACAAACGGTTCAAACCTGCCATGTTAGAGGGGTTTATATCTGTGGCAAATGAGGTTTATTGGTCATCAACACCTTTTGTGGATGATGCTGATAAAGTGTGGGCAATTAATTTTAGAGATGGAAAAACCGACATCATTGCAAAAAGTTACGATAGACATGTGAGATGTGTAAAAAATACAAAGCAGTAATTTTTTTACTGCTCTGTCTGCAGCTCCTTCACGCTTTAGAGAGACCTGCAGCGGTAGCTGGCTCATTTTACAGCAGCAACAAAGAGAAACTCTCTACTTCAATTCTATCGGCTCTTCAAAATAGCAATACCTTTCCCAAAGAGAATGTAAACGCCCTCATAGTTCCACATGCCGGCTACATCTTCTCAGGCGATGTCGCAGCAGAGGCATATGCAACACTTCACAGAAAATACAAAAACATATTTATTCTAGGCTCAAGCCACTCTATGAATTTTGACGGTGCATCTATCTACTCCGTAGGAAATTACACAACTCCGCTCGGAGAGATAAAAGTAAACCGGATGATTGCATCCGAGCTCATAAATAGCTCAAAATATTTTAGTTTCAACCCAGAAGCGCATGAAAAAGAGCATGCCATAGAGGTACAACTCCCCTTTTTACAAACTATTTATGGTGATGAATTAAATATAATCCCCATCATCATAGCCACCTCAAATATAAATACAATCAAAGCTATTTCGGAGGCTCTTCGTCCTTACTTTAACGATGAAAATTTATTTGTAATAAGTAGCGATTTATCACACTATCCATCTTACGAACATGCCAACGATGTTGATAAGCAGACGCTTGATTCCATAAAGAATGGCTCTGCAAAAGAGTTTATAGAGAAGCTTGCAAAAAATGAGGAGTCAAATATTGCGCAGCTGCAAACCTCGGCATGTGGATGGAGTTCTATTTTGACACTTTTATATCTCACTCAAAATGCTCACTACAAATATGAACTCTTAAAATACAAAAACTCCGGTGACACTTCTTTTGGCGACAAAAAGAGGGTTGTCGGCTACGCAGCGCTCAGAGTTTTCAAACAAAACAGTGACTTTTTTTTGAACGATAAAGAAAAAAGAGAACTGCGAGAAATTGCAAAACTCTCTCTTTATGAGGCTACTATCAACAACAAAAAAATCTCAATTGATGAGAGCACAATATCTCCAAAACTAAAAGAGCCTTTAGGTGCTTTTGTAACACTCTATAAAAATGGAAAATTGCGAGGCTGCATTGGCACATTTGAACCAGATGAACCTCTCTACAGAGTTGTTATGAACATGGCAGTTGCTTCAGCTAAATTTGACAGCAGATTTGAAGAAGTGACTCCAGAGGAACTCAAAGATATTGAGATAGAGATTTCAGTTTTAACTCCTAGAAAAAAGATAAATTCTTTGGATGAAATTGTTTTAGGTCGTCATGGACTTTATATACAAAAGGGAATAAAAAATGGAACTTTTTTGCCACAAGTAGCTTCTCAGATGCAATGGAGCGTTGAAGAGTTTGTTGGAAATTGCGCTAAAGAAAAGGCTAATATAGACTTTAATGGTTACAAAGATGCAGAAATTTACACATTCGAAGCTATTGTTTTTTAAAGAACACTTAAATAAGTTTTTATGATGCTAGAATACTAAGTAGATATCCAACTTGTATTATTAAAGATAATAATATAAAATTTGAAAATTTGAAAAAGAGAGTAAAACATGAATAAGTAAAAAAAATAACTCTATATTTGCTTATCATCGTCAAATTTTAAGTTAATTAGAATAAAAATTAGTTAGAATAAAATTATAAATAAATTTTAATAAAAAAAAGGATTCATCATGGGACTGTTCGGAAACTCTGGAATACCGCTAGCTGATTATAATAAACTAAAATATGAGAGTGAGGCGCTTGAAAATAGAAATAATGAGCTGAGTGCACGCATTATTCAGTTAGAAAACGAGCTGAGAGTATTTAATTCTAAGCCAAAAGAAAGTGTTCCGGAAGTTCTTACTAAAATGCAAAATTTGAATCTAAAAGCCAATATTATGGATATTCAGGGGAATATGGCTGAATCTGTTTCTGCTTCAAAGAATAGTTTAACAAAGACTAACGAATTAGTCGCAAGTATCGCTAAAATTGCCGAAAAATCAAAACATGTTGTCAAAACTCTTGATAGTTTAAATGAACTCTCCGATAGTTCAATGCATACGGTGCAAGGTCTTTCACAAAGAACAAATGATATATCAAGCATTTTATCTCTTATAAAAGATATATCGGACCAAACAAATCTGCTAGCTCTCAACGCAGCAATTGAAGCAGCCCGTGCGGGAGAGCATGGACGAGGGTTTGCAGTGGTTGCCGATGAAGTCAGAAAACTTGCAGATAGAACAGATAAAGCAGTAAGCGAGATAAATATCTCTCTTCAATCAATGAAACAAGATGTTGACAGCATGTCAGAGCAGTTTTCAGAGATTAAAAGCGGCATTGGTAATTCAAATGAGATGATTATGCAGCTCAATGGGTGTCTCTCCCATGATGCGGTTGAAATGAAGGACTCTTTTAAAATCATAGGCTTTACTACCGACCGTATATTTATGTCATTGGCAAAACTGGACCATATTTTATGGAAAGTAAATACTTACTATTCAGCCGTTACAAAAGAGGAGCAGTTCAAATTTGTAGATCATCATAACTGCCGCTTAGGTAAATGGTACTATGAGGGTGATGGAAAAGAAAATTTCTCGAATACTCCTCACTATTCTAAATTAGAATCTTCGCATGCTACTGTTCACAACGGAACTCATAAAGTTTTTGACTTGATGATTCATGAAGATGTAGATTTAAAACAGATGGTAAGTGCATTTGAAGAGATGGAAAAAGGAAGCAACGAAGTATTTACTATTTTAGATCAAATCTTACATGACAAAGACTGAGTCTTAAAGTTGTGAAAAAACTTTTAAATAATCTATCACAAATTGGTGTTTTATCAACCGATAGTGAAGATTTAATATCAAAAAAAGTTGCATTAACTCTACTCCCTTTTTATGTATTTTTACCGGCATTGATATGGAGCTTAATCTATTTAGTTTTAGGTAACACAGGGGCTTCTTTGGTGCCTCTCTCCTATGTTTTTATATCACTTTTATCCACTTTATTACTCTATAAAAAAAAGAATTTTCTTTTTTTTGAAATCATTCAACTGCTTTTGATACTTTTTTTACCGTTTATCCTTATGTGGATACTTGGCGGGTTTTATGCCGGCAGTTTTGTTTTAATATGGTCTTTTTATGCTCCTGTTGCTGCTCTTATGTATAGTGAAAATATAAAACATGGAGCGAAGTGGTTTGCCATTTTTTTACTTCTTGTATTTATCTCTATGCTTTTTGACACGCATCTATCGGAGAACATGCAAAATCAACTCCCACCATTGGCGCTGAAAACTTTTGTATTTTTAAATATTGGTGCGGGCTTTAGCGGCATATTTTTTCTTATTGGTCAATTTATAAGAAACATAAGATTTATATCTGAAGAATTAAAAAAAGAACAAGAATCTCTTTTTCTCCTAACACATGATTTAAGAAGCGCAAACAAAGAGTTAGAGCAGATTGCAACATGTGATACGGTAACAGAACTTCCCAACAGACTCTACTTTCAGGATATTGTGTATGACTTGTTCAAGCGAGCCAAAGCAAATGAAAGAATTGTAGCTATTTTGTTTTTAGATTTAGATGGCTTTAAATCTGTAAATGACACACTAGGTCATGATGCCGGAGATATGATTTTAAAGACAATTGGCCAAAGGCTTAAATCTGTTGTAAGAACCAGTGACACGGTTGCACGAATCGGAGGAGATGAATTTGCTATCGCTATCGGTGATATAACGGATGCCGATCATATAAAAGATATAGCAAAAACACTTATCAAAGAGGTCAATGAGTTTTGCCCATACAAAGACCACAGATGTCATGTCGGCGTGAGTATCGGCATTAGTTTCTACCCTGAGCATGGAGACAACATCGAAGAGTTAATGCAAAGAGCAGACAAAGCCATGTATAATATCAAGAAAATGGGTAAAAACAACTACTCTATTTACAAAGAAGAGTAAAAGCAACAAAATGCTATGAACCCACTTTTATTTGGTCTCCTTTTTTCAACTGTTTTTGTTTTACTCAATCTGTATATACAAAAAAGGTTTATTTTAAAACTTGATCTAAGTAATAGAAGCAAGCACTACTTAAATCTCTTCTTAATTCTAAATTTTGTGGGTCTTATAGGTTATATTCTCGCAAGATATTATCTTAACATACCAAACTGGCTCTATTTTTTACTTTCTCTTCCCATTGGCATACTCTTTTTGCTTTTCTGTACCGCTCTTATCTATGATGTTTCAAGGATTTTACTCTCAAATATCCCAATCTCAAAATCACGAAGAAACTTTTTTAAAAAATCTTTAGATATTTCATCTTTGCTGGTAGCGACTGCTCTGAGCGCAAGAGCCATGTATGAAGCTAAATTTGTAAAACTGGAAAAAGTCACTGTAAAAATAAAAAATTTAAAAAAGCAGTACAAGATAGTACAGATAAGTGATTTGCACATTAGTGGACTTATAGATGCAAATTTCATAAGAAATCTAGTACAAAGAATTAATATACTAAATGCAGATTTGGTTGTAATTACGGGCGATTTGGTAGATATAGATGTATCTAATGCAAGAGATACGCTCAATGAGCTGAAAAGCTTAACATCAAGATATGGAACCTACTATATAGTGGGAAATCATGAATATTTTCATGGAGTGGATAAAATTATAAACAGTGTAAAATCTTTAGGTATTAGAGTTTTAGAGAATGAAAATATTTATATTGGAGAAGAAGGAGCAGGTTTTAATCTGGCTGGAGTATATGATATTTTTGGGTACAGAATAAATTCTCACATGCCAGACTTACAAAAAGCTCTCTTAAGTAAAAAAAACTCACCCACCATTCTTTTAGCGCATCAACCAAAATATATAGAAGAGGTAAAAGAAGGAGTGGATTTAATTCTGAGCGGTCATACGCATGGCGGACAACTTTATCCATTTAGATTTTTAGTAATGCTTCAGCAACCCTATATAGAAGGGCTTCATCAGCACAATGAGAATCTGCAAATATATGTAAATAAAGGAACAGGCTTTTGGGGACCGCCAATGAGATTGGGGGCTAGCTCAGAGATTACTGAGATAACCATCTCTGGAGCATAACTTTATGAGTTGGATTTTTCAAGATATACAAATCCAGGAAGTACTTTGCCCTCAAGAAGTTCTAAACTTGCTCCTCCGCCTGTTGAAATAAAACTTATATTCTCTTTTTCTCCGGCCATTTCCGCAGCATTCGCCGTATCTCCGCCACCTACTATACTGTAAGCGTATGTATCAGCTATGGCATGGGCAATTCTGTATGTGCCTTTTGAAAATCTATCAATTTCAAAGATACCCATAGGTCCATTCCAAATAATCGTATTTGACATTCCAATAACCTCTTCAAAAAGTTTTACCGTTGCAGGCCCTATATCTACTGCACTAAAACTTTCAAGGACATCTTGAACGGGAACTATTTTTACATCTACCGGATGCTTTATGTCATCAGTAATTACAACATCCACAGGAAGATAAACATTTACTTTGGCTTCTTTTGCGTTCTTTAAAATTCTGACAGCTTCATCCAAATATGCATCTTCTACAAGTGATTTTTGCATATCATAGCCAAGAGCTTTTAAAAATGTGTTGCTCATAGCTCCGCCGATAACAATCTTATTCACTTTAGGAATAATATTGTTTAAAAGGGTAATTTTCGATGATACTTTCGCTCCGCCAACGACTAGGCAGATGGGTGCAACCGGTTTAAAGAGTGCTTTTGCAAATGCATCTATCTCTCTTTTGAGTAAAAATCCAGCAACTTTAGTTTTAACAAAAGCTGTAATTCCTACAGTTGAACTGTGCGCTCTATGGCTTGTTCCAAAGGCATCATTTACAAAAACATCACACAGTGATGCCAACTCTTTTGAGAGAGTTTCATCATTTTTTGTCTCACCCACATAAAATCTTATATTTTCTAGCAAAATTATTTTTGAATTGCCGGAATTTAAAATAACATCTTTGTGATTTATAAAATCCTCTACAAAATCAACTTTTTTATCAAGCAGTCTCTCTAATCTTTTTATGATATGCTTTAGAGAATAATCTGGATCAATTTCTCCGTCTGGACGACCTAAATGCGTAACCAAAACTATATATTTCGCCTCATGGTCAACACAGTAGTTGATAGTGTGAATCGCCTCTTTAATTCTTGAATCATCCGTAATATTGTGATGAGAATCCATAGGTACATTAAAATCCACCCTAATCAAAACTCTTTTGTCTTTTACATCAATCTGTTTTAAAGATTTTACATTTTGCATTAATTCTATATTACTAAGCATTTTTTCCTCCTAATAGTTATACATTTTTGTATAATATTTGTGAACCATCGGACCTGAATCAAATTCAAACAGCACGTCATTCATGGAGTGTTTTATAAGATTTAACCATGCATGCTCATCATCATAATACATTGGAATTATTTTATTTTCAATAATATCCATCATCACCTTATTGTCATTAAAATCCTGCTCCTCAATAGAGAGAGTTGGATCTGCACCGAGTATTGTAAAGCTATTTACCTCCTCTTTACAAAATTCTGGATGCCAGCCGTCTGCTATTGAAAAGTTGATAGCACCATTCATAGCAGCGCTCATTCCACTTGTACCACTTGCTTCTCTTGTAATTCTTGGAGTATTTAACCAAATATCTGCTCCTTTTTTAATCATCATGGAGAGGTCAAGTTCATAGCCAATAAGAACAGCTACAGATTTATAATTTTTTGAAAGATGGATAAGTTCATTAAAAATATTTATTGAATTTGCATCATGCGGATAAGGTTTTCCAGCCCAAACTATCTGAATCTTTTTTTCGGTTCTTGTAATAAGCTTTTCAAATCTTTCAAAGTCATATTTCAGCAGTCCGGGTCGCTTATATTCAGCGAATCTTCTTGCCCAGACAATTGTGAGAACTTCGGGATCAAACATCTTTCCGGTCTGATTCGCTATTTCATTGAACAACAATTTTTTAAGATGTTTTTTTTGTGCTGTAAGTTCATAATCTTCATGCTCATCAAGAGCCTTTATCATCGTCTTATCTGCCCAATATCTCTTATTTTGCGAATTCGTGATAGGTATTATTTTGCAAATATTTTCATAACTGCTCCACATCTCGGTAGCAACCTCTGCATGCATCTTTGAAACACCGTTGGCAATTTTTGCGACTCGCAGTGCTCCAATTGTTAGACTAAATTCATCGCCATATATTTGCGTAATCTCTCTTGCTTTTGCTAAATCCACAGAACCGAAGAATCCCATTCTTTCAAGCAAATATATATCATGTACTTCATTTCCTGCGGCTTCCGGTGTATGTGTTGTAAATCTCACCAACTCTTTCAACTCTTCTATATTTTGGCATCTATTACCGTATAACTCAAATATCAACGGTAAAGAGTGCCCTTCGTTCATATGGTAAACATCAACTTTATGCTGTAGTGCTTCAAGCACCTTTACACCACCAATCCCAAGTACAATCTCCTGAGCAATTCTTGTATGTTCATGGTTATCATAGAGTTTATGCGTAATAGTTCTTGAAAGATAATCATTCTCTTCAATATCAGTTGTAAGTAAAATAAGCGGTGCAGAACCAAAAAGCTCCGAGGGCACCATAAATGCTTGTACAACGACAGGTTTAGAATCTATATGAACAGTTACTTTAACATTCAAATCTTCCAAAATATAGTAATATTTTCTACGAAATTCTACTTTTAAATTTCTTTCATGATCTCTTGCCTGATCATAATAGCCATAACTCCATAAAATGCCTATTCCAACTGTATTTTGCTTTAAATCATAAGCACTTCTCATGTGTGAGCCAGCCAAAAAACCAAGACCGCCAGAATAAATCTTCAGTGCTTGATGTATAGCAAACTCCATAGAAAAATATGCGACACTTTTCTCATAATCTTTACTAAACTCATATTGTTGTATCTGCATAATGTTATTATCCTATAGTTTATTTCTAATATTGTATCAACAGTTGCGTAATAATCATATAGCCCTTGGTACCTGCAAATAACCTTAAAATGCAAGAACTATTTTATGTTACTACTATTTTGTGCCAACAAATTTAACCATGTCTACAAGACGGCTACTATAACCCCATTCATTGTCATACCATGCAAGAACTTTTACCGTACTTCCATCCACCACGCTTGTCATGTCTGGCACAAATGTTGAACTGTAAGTACTTCCGATAAAATCGCTTGAAACTCTTTGGTCATAATCAATCTCTAGTAAACCTTTAAAGCTTCCATTCGCAGCTCTGTCCATTGCTGCATTTACCTGCTCTTTTGTTACGGACTGATTCAAGTTTACAGTTAAATCCACTACGGAGACATCGGCGGTTGGAACCCTCATAGCATAACCATTGAGTTTGCCTAAAAGATTCGGCATAACTTTTCCAATAGCTTTCGCAGCACCGGTCGTAGTTGGAATCATGTTGATAGCTGCAGCTCTCGCTCTTCTGAAATCTGAAGCATGTTTTACGTCCAAAATATTTTGGTCGTTTGTATAGGAGTGAATCGTAGTCATCAGACCATTTTTTATGCCGAACTCTTCATCTAAAACTTTACAAATCGGAGCCAGACAGTTTGTTGTACAGCTTGCATTTGAGATAATCGCTTCACCTTTATAATCATCTGTATTAATATTTATCACATATGTTGGTGTCTCATCTTTAGCCGGTGCACTCATAACAACTTTTTTCACACCATTTCTCAGATATGCTTGACACTTCTCCGTTGTTAAGAAAGCACCAGTACACTCTATTACAACCTCTGCACCACATGAACCAAAATCTATCATAGCTGGATCTCTATGACTAAAGAGTTTTACAGCTGTACCCGCAATTTCTATTGAATTTGCATCAATAACTTTTGCATCGATACCTTTATGAACAGAGTCATACTTCAATAAATATGCGAGCATCTCAGGCTTTGTAGTACTATTTAGTGCTACCAACTCCATGTCATCTCTAGCCATTATAATCTTCGTAACTATTATACCTATTCTACCTGTACCGTTAATTGCAACTTTTAATGCCATCTGTTTCTCCTTTTCTTTATAAAAATTTAATTTACAATCATAACTGTAATAAATTTCCATTTAACTACATTATACACAAAAAACAATCCTTTTTAATCACTCAACAACCTTAAAAATATAAAAATTATTGAAAATTTCTTTGCAAAAAGAAAGGAGAGCTTAAAATTTTATATTCGAAACTTTTGATCAGCTTTAGAACCAATTACTAAGTTCTAAAGTGAAAAAACTATTATAATTTATCCGGTGTTAAATCTACTGATTCTAAAAAATGACGAAGATGTACAATAGAATCTTTTGACAAATCATTACCATGAGAAAGCGTTAAAACATACTCATGCCCATTCATAGACAATTTTGCCTTATTTTGCTTTGAAATATCTACTAGAACACCATAATGTTCCATCGCTGACAACACCCTCTTTTCATCGATGTTCCCAGATGCCGGATGCTCAAATAATTTCTCTATTTTTGCTTTATGTTTATGACTCATTTATAACTCCTTATGTGTTTATATACAACTTCAAGTATATCTCTTGCTTTCTTACAACAATGTAAATTTATATTATATTCGAATTTTATATTTCATAATTGCAATCATATAAAACATATCAATTCAAATTAGGTTTGAAACACTCTGCTATTGAAACAATTTAAGCTTATGAATTGGATGCACACTTTCAGAGTTGTACTTCCTGTCTATAAAGAAGAATAATATCATTTACATTGCAATGTGTCATACTTTTTATTTCTACATGCCAAATAGTGTACAATTACTTCAAATATTATAATCAGGCAAAACTATGGCTAAAAAAACAACACTTTTCGAATGTCAGCATTGTGGTTTTAGCACTCCAAAATGGATGGGAAAGTGCACAAACTGTGGTGCTTGGGATTCATTTATAGAGCTGAACGACCATCAGCAAGAGGTTATAAAACAGACAAAATCGGTCTCCTCTTCAGCTTCTAAAGCCATAAGTATCAATGAGATAAAAGAGAATGAAGTTTTTAGATACTCTTCGTTAGATAAAGAGTTAGATGGGGTTCTCGGCGGTGGTATTGTACCGGGTTCACTCACTCTCATCGGCGGAAGTCCCGGTGTCGGAAAGTCAACCCTACTCCTAAAGGTTGGTTCAAACATAGCATCTTTAGGCAAAAATGTACTTTATGTAACAGGCGAAGAGTCAGCCGGACAGATAAAACTTCGAGCAAATAGACTCAACTCAAATAAAGATTCTCTCTATCTTTTAAGCGAAATCAGATTGGAACAGGTTTTAATTGAACTGGAACATCGTCAATATGAGTTTATTATAATTGATTCAATTCAAACAATGTATTCAGAAAACATAACTTCAGCCGCAGGTTCTGTAACGCAGGTAAGGCAAATCACTTTTGAGCTTATGCGAATTGCAAAAGAAAAAGAGATAGCTATTTTTATTATCGGACACATTACAAAAGAGGGTTCTATCGCCGGTCCCAGAGTTCTTGAACACATGGTTGATACCGTACTCTATTTTGAGGGCGATTCATCCCAAGAACTTAGAATTTTGCGAGGCTTCAAAAACCGTTTTGGACCCACAAGCGAAATAGGTGTATTTGAGATGAGAACTGAGGGTTTAATATCTGCAACTGATGTCGCTTCACGCTTTTTCAGCCGCAATTCTGAGCAATCAGGTTCAGCTCTGACGGTAATTATGGAAGGTTCTCGCCCGATTATTTTGGAAGTTCAAGCACTTGTTTCAGAGTCTCACACTTCAAACTCAAAAAGACAAGCAACCGGTTTTGACAACAATAGGCTTAACATGTTGCTAGCACTTTTGGAGAGAAAGTTAGAAATTCCTCTCTCAGGTTATGATGTTTTTATAAATATAACAGGTGGAATAAAAATAACAGAAACTGCTGCAGATTTAGCAATACTTGCAGCTATAATAAGCAGTTTCAGAGACCGTGCCATCTCTAAAGAGACCGTTTTTATAGGTGAAGTTTCACTTGTTGGAGACGTCAGAGAAGTATATGCTCTTGATGCTAGACTAAAAGAGGCGATGATGCAAAATATTTCCAAAGCACTAGTAGCAAAAAAGCCTTTAGAAAAAACAAAAATGAAAGTTTTTATAGTAGATGAAGTTACAAAACTGCTAGAGTGGTATTGATTTAAGTGCCAATCTAAGCACTTTTATTATATAATAATTCCATTATTTTAAAAAAAAGGCACTAAATGATTGATGCTCAATTTAGAAGTGAAGAGAGATACGCAAAGTTATCAATAGCATATGAGGGGAAAGAAGAAGGGGAGTTCGTTTGCTCAAATGTAGATAAAATCATAGCGAAGTATGGAATACAGCCTGAAACATATACTTGTAATATTTCAGATGTCAAAGACGTTCTTGTGATTGAATATCACGAAGATATGGACAGAGAAGCTGGTGAAATCTTTGAAGAAATATTAAAAACTTTAGGTATTACGCTGTGTGACTAATTTTATATGAAGTTGGAATATAAATGATAAATTTAGAACAATATGCTGAGGGCAATGAACTCTTTAGAGCATACTTTAAGAAAAATAAAGAGTCTTTGCTAAAATTAGTAAAAAGAGGACAGTCTCCAAAAGCTCTTTTTATTGGTTGTTCTGATTCAAGAGTCATCCCGGACTTGATGATACAATCAAATCCTGGCGACCTTTTTGTAATCAGAAATGTAGGAAACTTTGTACCTCCATATAAACCTGACGAAGATTTTCATGCTACTGCCTCTGGTATAGAGTATGCGGTAAGTGTCTTGAATGTTAAAGAGATTATCATATGCGGACACTCTCACTGTGGCGCATGTTTACATCTGTATGAAAAAATCGAAGACCCATCACTGGTTCATACTAAAAAATGGCTTGAGCTGGGAGAGAGTGCAAAAACTTCAGCAATACTGAGCCTTGGTGTAAATGCTCCACGCGAAGAACTTTTAAGGTTAACGGAAAAATTATCTATTATAAAACAGATAGAAAATTTATTAACATATCCAAATGTGAAAAAACGCTTTGAAGATGAAGATTTGAGTATTCATGGATGGTACTATGATATAGAAACCGGAAATATAGACTACTATAATGCGGAGACATATGAATTTTTACCACTCAGTGATCTGCTTGAGAGTAGTAATTCACTGTAATATTTTCAAATTTTGATATACTAATAAAAATATTAAAGCAAGGGTGAAGAATGGCTGCTAAAGAAAAACCTGAAAGTAAAGAAAAACCTGAACATGAAGAGGTAAAAGAAAAAAAATCTAACAATATGTTGATGATAATAATTATAGTTGTTTTAATACTAATTATTATCATTGGCGGTGTTGTTGCTGTACTGTTGATGGGTGGAGATGAGAAAAAGGCTGCTCACGGTGAAGCAGAGCCTCAAACACAAGAGAAACCTGCAGAAAAATCTGTTGAAAAGGTTCATAAAAGTGTAGTCAGCTCAGACGATGAAGCAGACGATACAAGAGACTTGGGAGAAATAGGTGTTTTATATCCCCTTGAAACATTTACGGTTAACCTTAAAAGTGATGGTGGGCGTCGCTACCTGAAAGTCACTATGTCCCTAGAACTAGAGGGCAAAGAACTGGCACATGAGCTAGAAAAAACAGCTCCAGTATTGAGAGATATAATTATTAAAGTTCTGAAATCTAAAACAGTTGAAGAAATATCTTCTAAAAAAGGTACAAAAAAAATCTCTGACGAGATTATGGGTACACTTAATGCAAAGATAAAAGACGGCAAAATAAAAGGCATCTATTTTACGGAGTTTGTAATCCAATAATGATTGGCATAGATCTAATAAAAACTTCCCGTATGAATCGCTTAATTGAGCGGTTCGGCGACAAAATACTCCTTAAGTTTCTCTCCAAAGATGAAATTCTACTCGTTAAAAACTACAAAACTGCCTCAGGTTTCTGGGCAGCCAAAGAGGCTTTTTCAAAAGCATTAGGTGTTGGTATAGGCAGTGAGTGTAATTTTCACGACATAACAATCTATAAAACAGCTAAAGGTGCTCCAAAATTAAAATTTTCTCGTAAGCTAATAGAAAAATTCAAGATTCTAGACAGTAGTTTATCCATCACACATGACGGCGAGTATGCTATAGCAGTCGTTGTGGTAGAGTTTTCAACCGCCACCGACAAAATCAAGTAACTCTAACTTATCACCATTTTTTAAATAATATGCACTCCAGCTATCTTGTTTTACAATATCCATATTAACTGCAGCAGCCATGACCTTACCCTCTAACGACAATTCTTTTAGTACACCCTCTAGTGTCATGATAGTGCTAAATTCTCTTACTTGACCATTTATTAATAAATTCATTTTTTCTCTTTTTCATATAGTTTCAGAACATCTATTACTGATAAATTATTTCTAACAACCGCAAAATTAAATGGGTTATATTATGTTAATTTTCTCTATTTTGATTTTTATTTTAGTATGTGTCGTATTCTATCTATTTTTAATAAAAAAATTATTATTTATTGATATACTTCTCAAGCATTAAAATAATTATTAAAGTATGGTATATGATAAATTCTCAAGATGTTACGGCAGCCACAAAAGATCTTTCTGTTTTATTTGTAGAGGACAATGATGATCTCAGAGAAAATACAGCAGAAATTTTAAAAAAATTCTTCAAAGTAGTAGATACAGGTCAAAATGGCGAGTATGCTATGGAAAAATATATAGAATACCATGAGGTGAATTCCGTACATTATGACATAGTAATTTCAGATATTAAAATGCCTATTATGGATGGTGTAGAATTTACAAAGCTCATCTATAGTATTAATTCATCTCAGCCGATTATTATACTCTCAGCATTTGATGATTCAGAATATCTTATAAATCTTATTAATTTAGGCATTGAGCAATTTATAAAAAAACCTATAGATTATCAAGAATTGTTAAAAGCACTACACAATGTTTCCAAAAAAATATTGAGTTGTCCAATTTCTTTAAGTACTAAAATGCCAACGAAAATAGAGTTGCAAAATCATTTTTCATATGATAGAGAAAACCAATCTCTTGTTAATATTGATACAAATATATACTTAACAAAATATGAAATTTATTTTATGCAGCTGCTTACATCAAATGTAGGAAAAATATATTCTAATGATGATATAGTCAACTATTTTAGTTCTATGAATGAAGCTATTGATGCAAAAAACATAAGAAAACTGGTATCAAAATTCAGAAAAAAATTACCGGAAAACTGTCTCGAATGCACCTATGGCATCGGGTATAAACTAATTCCTCACTTTAGCTGATTTTACTAAAAGAGTTATAAAAGATATAATACAAAAAATTATTTTTAGGCAAAATAGATGAATCAGGCTAAACACATTGCTATTATCATGGATGGAAATGGTCGTTGGGCTGAGATTCAGGGCAAAAAAAGAGTGAAAGGGCATGAAGCTGGAGCAAAAGTTGTCAAAGAGATAACCACATACTGCTCAAAACATAAAGATATTGAAAGACTCACACTCTACGCTTTTTCTACAGAAAACTGGAAAAGACCTAGACTCGAAGTTGAATTTTTGATGAAACTTTTAGAAAATTATCTCAAAAATGAACTCCCCCTTTACTTAGAAAACAATGTTCGTTTTGAGCCTATCGGCGACATTCGAGCCTTTTCTGCATCACTCCAAAACACAATAAAAGATGTAAAAGAAAAAACAGTTCATTGTGATGGGCTTGTACAATCATTGGCACTCAACTATGGTGCACAAGATGAAATTTTAAGAGCTGTAAACAAGATAAGAAAATGTGAAGATGACATAACAGAAGCGATGCTCTCTAACGCGCTTGATTGTCCGCATGATGTGGATTTGCTTATCCGCACAGGCGGTGACCATAGACTTTCTAACTTTTTACTATGGCAGGCAGCCTATGCGGAACTCTTTTTTTGCGATACTTTATGGCCAGATTTTACAACACATAAACTAGAGGAAATCATAAAAGATTTTACAAAAATTGAACGCCGTTTTGGAGGCTTAAAATAATGGAACAACTCCTCTTTGCCTTTATCTTTGGAGCAACACTCGGCTCATTCTTAAATGTTCTAATTTTTAGAATTCCAAAAGATGAAAGCGTAATCTTTCCGTCATCCCACTGCACTACATGCGGAAACAGACTAAGAGCTTGGCACAATATTCCCATAATCTCATGGCTTATATTACGGGGAAAATGCTACTTTTGCAACTCTAAAATCTCTATGCAATATCCTATTATCGAGTTTTTATCGGGGCTTATATTTTTAGTTTTAGCCAATAAATTCGGTATCAGTTTTCCAATACTCTTAATAGGGCTTAGTTTTTTAATGCTTTTAGCACTTTCTATGATAGATTTTAGATACAAAATGGTTCCTGACAGCCTCAATCTTTTGGCAATTCTCTTTGCTGTTTTAGGCGCGTGGAGTATCAGCGGAATTCTATTAAACTTAGAAAATGCTCTTCTCTTTGCCGGTGGATTTACCCTTCTTAGATTTTCTTTATCATATGTTTTGACAGCCTCCGCTCAAAGAGAAGCAAAAAAAACACTGACTTCCTGGACAAAACATTATCACACATACCCGTTTATCGAAGCGATGGGAGAAGGTGACATTATGGTCGCAGCTGCTATGGGAGCCTTGCTTGGTGTTAAACTGACTCTTGTGGCAATCTTTTTATCGGCTCTTCTGGCACTTCCTGTGATGCTCGCACTCAGAGGTCGCTCGCTCGAAGAGCAGAGAGTTCCTTTTGTTCCATTTTTAGCAATGGCTACTTTTATTGTATATCTGCTTGACAGCCCTATTTTAGCTTATATTGAGGCTAACTACTAAGCATGTTTAGACTTCAAAAATATATAATAAACAACTTATCCATACTCTTTTTATCGATATTTCTTCCGCTCTTCTCGATAGCATCTGTGATTTTTTTGATTAAACTGGCAACTTATACGGCTGTAATTCAGCTTAGTATTTGGGAGATGACGCAACTCTATCTCTTTGTTTTGCCTGAAATTTTATTTTATACAATGCCCGTTACATTTTTTATAGCAGCAGCACTCACACTTTTCAGGCTCTCCACAGATAATGAAATTGTCGTACTTTTTGCTCTTGGCATTCATCCTAAATTTATTATAAAAACTCTTTTTAAGCCTGCCCTGCTTCTTTCAGCTCTCTTAGCATTTGACTTTTTAGTACTTTTTCCGCATGCTACGGTTTTATCCAGTAACTTTGTTTCCTACAAAAAGAGCGAGGCAAAATTCAACCTCTCTGCTTCTGAATTTGGACATAGTTTTGGAGACTGGCTCCTTTATATTGGAAAAAACAATCCTGATGGAACATATGAGAATCTTTTTTTATTTAATAAAAACAAAAAAGAAGAAATACTTATCAGTGCCAAAAAAGGTGAAATTATTAACGACTCCGGAGTACTTCGACTTAGGCTAACAGACGGAGAGGGTTACAGCTACTCCAAGGAGAAATTTTCTCAAATAGAATTTAAGAGCATGAACATAAATGATACAATGAGCAGCAATCTGACGCAGTATAGAACCCCTCTGGAGTATTGGTTATCGGATGACAGAAAAGAGAGCAAAAGACATATGTTAATAACAGATACTTTACTAGCTTTTTTTCCAATTTTAAGTCTCTTCTTGGTCGCTGCAATCAGCATAGTGCATGCAAGGCAGCAAAAAGGTCGCATCTATCTCTACCTCTTCTCAGGGATTTTAGTTTTTTATGTGGCGACTTTGGGACTTCAAGAATTAATACTCTTTTATACCATTCCTGTTGTAGCCCTTACTTGGCTGGGCGTAACTTATGCCATGTACAAGAAAACGATAGTAGCCAGATTTTAGATGCGATGCGCAATAACCCTTGCCTATAACGGAACCTCCTATTTGGGTTCTCAAACACAAACGGAGTCTAAAAACACTGTTTTAGGCAACTTTGAACATGTCCTCTCCCAGCTCTCCATAAACTCTAAAGTAATCGCCAGCGGACGGACAGACAAAGGTGTTCATGCTACAGGACAGGTCTGCCATGTAGATTTACCGCCCTTTTGGAGCGATTTACAAAAACTGCAAAGAGTTCTTAACCAGATGCTTCCAAATACAATAGAGGTCAAAAATATAAGAGCCGTAAGCGATGATTTTCATGCAAGATACGGAGCGAAAAAAAGGGTGTATCGCTACATTATCAAAGAAGCACATGGTAATCCGTTTGAAAATGATTTTATCACTTTTGTACCCAATATTGACTTTCTTAAAATTCAGCAAAATATCAAACTCTTTGAAGGCGAACATGACTTTAAATTTTTTATGAAAACAGGAAGCGATGTGAAGAGTACAACAAGAGTTATCTACAGAGCTTTTGCCTACAAGTACAAAGGTTACATCATTTTAAATTTTGAATCCAATGGTTTTTTAAGAAGCCAAATCCGCCTCATGGTCGGAGCACTTTTGAAACTGGGTGCCAAAGAGGTACAAGAGCAGTTGGCTTGTGTAAAAAACTATAAGATAAAACCCGCACCGAGTAATGGGCTGTATCTGGCTAAAATAAAATATTAACGATTCATAGTTTAGGTAAATTTTCTCTAAAAATCACTAAAATTTCTATCTGTTCATCAGAAATTCTGTAAATAATAGAGTATCCTTGATAAACCAATTTTCTGCTATTTGCAAACAACTCTTCAGTAGCTCTTCCCGATTTTGGGAAATGAGATAGCGTTTGAATGATATAGTTTTTCATCCTATCCAAATATTTATCGGCTACTTGTTCATTTTTAGTTTGCTCAAAAATGTATTTCGCTTGTTGCACCAAGTTTACAGAAGCTGTTTGAGAAAAAACAATTTTACGCACGATAGGATTTCTTTGCCAACTCAAAGGCATCATCAATATCTAAAAAATCACCCTTTTCAATCTCTTTTACAGCATTTTGTATATCTTGTTTTATTTTAGCATGTGTTGCATTGTACGCATCGAGTGAAATTATGACAACTGATTTGTTGTTTTTTGTAGTAACAATCACTTCTTCATTATTGTTGCACACATCTTCTATAATATTTTTTAAACCATTTCTGGCGTTTGTATAATTGACTGCTTGCATTTAAAAACCTTATGACAGAATATTGCCATTTTAGCATATTTTCTCTAGCAATTATAAAATATCTTGCAAAAACTCTCTCAACTCAGAATTGGAAATTGATTTAAAGAGAGCGCTCTTTGTTTCCTAATACTCAAAAGCGTCCAGACATAAACCAGCATAACAAAAGGCTCAAACTGCAGTCCGTACTTCACAAGAAAAAAGAGAATATATCTGTAATCAATCTGCATCAGCATGTACGGCTCTAGTGCAACCTGCAATCATAGGATTGTTTTTCATGTTATCTGCGGCGATGACTATGCACTCAAAATAGAGAATCGTGGCATGCAGTAAAACCACTAACGCCATTACATGAAAAATCAGTAACAAATCCCTTTTTGTGTTAAATTTAGCAAGTATGAGAGCCGTTGTAGCAGCCAGATACATGGGAAAGTAATAGACAATATGATTGAGATTATGCCCCATCGTCCATGTGAGCGTTAGAGGCTTTTTTAGAGCATCCAAAAAGGGCATATTACTCTTCATGTAAACACTAAAGACCCCATTGACATAATCTATTTTATGAACGGTTTGGTCAAAGGTGAGTGCAAAAAACTCCATAATACTCTTCACCAGAATCACCTCATACACTATCTTAAAGTGCATCCATGCATAGATTGTAAGCGCATAGACGGCAACAAAGTATAAAAACCGCTTGGGTATCTCATAAAACCAATTTCCCAAGTTGATATTGAAGCAATCTTGATGGTGGTAGAAGCAGCAAGAGAGCCTTTGCTCAATGAAGATACCTCCTTAATAGAACTCGGTCCCTACATGTACGATAAAAGTTCAAAAGAAATATTTAGGAATGGAGCGATAATACACCTTAGCAAGAATGAGAAGAGCTGTCTTTACGGCATGGTTGCAAATAAAAATGCATACACGCCCCAAGAAAAACTTATAGAAGAGATATGGGAGAATGAAAATAACAGAGTGGCATCACTCAGAGAATTGGTATTTCGACTCAGAAAAAAACTTCCGGAATTAGAGATTAAAAATGTATCAGGAATCGGCTATATACTGTGATTGTTATTGGGAGAAGAACGACAAATCAATCTTGGGGTTTACAGAACTCTAGTAAACTCTTTAGTTATACTGATTTGACAAAGTAGCCATCCCATCTTTTATAACAAAAGAGGCAGTTCCTGTGGCTACTTTTGCAGTTTCTAAATGTATTGTGCCATAGAGAGTTATCTTCTCATAAGCATCTTCCATCAATACACCCTCCCCCTTCTTTACTGTTACAAATATAGTTTGATTTGCAGGAGAGGCCGGAACATGGATACATGCTGCCTGATTTGGAAAAAAGAGAAATTGGCTTACTCTCTCACCGTCCGTCTCAATGGGAACCAAATAGCCCTCTAATTTAACTCTTTTACCCTCAACAGCTCTGTTGTTTCCGGCTTTTTTCAGCTCTTCTTGAAGCTCGGCGTAGATAAGAATTTCCTCTTTTGAGTTCTCTTTTACATCTGCAATTTTATCTTTATAAAATTGGACTACCTTCTCTTGGTTGAAAATTGGGTCAATTAAAACACTCCAGTTATCAAGCTCATATTTTGGCTTATCGGAACATGCGATGAAGAGAAGTGCAGTGAATAAAAGTGCAAATATTTTTTTCATATTTTTACTGTAAGTCCATCTTGAAGACTCTGTTTATAGGAGCTTAAAGCGGGTATCAGACTCGCAGAGAGTGAAATCGCCACCATAACCAAAAGCATACCTATTTCATATATATCCGGTATTTGACTTATAGATAACGCGGATGGAATAAAAGCAATGAGCAGAGTCAAAAGAGTGATACCAAGCACAATTGCACTTGAAACTATTAAAAGCGATTCGCTTGCAAAAAGTACAAATATAATTTTTACGCTCGCCCCCAAACTTCTGAGTATTGCTATCTCTCTTCTTCTCTCATTTAGCGTTGAAAACATAGAAGAGAGCATTGTAAAGAGTGCGGTTATGAAGACTGCAACTGAGATAAATGATAAAACATCTTGAAAATACTGCATCAATTTAAAAAGTTTACTCAAGGCTTTTGCCGGAACTGCTGCTTTGAGATTTTCGCCTTTGTAGCGGTTTATTTTATCTTCAACCTGTAAAATTTGTGCGTGATTTTTTAACCCAAGCAGCATTCCGCTTAAGTGACGCGGTTTTATATCCATGTGTGATAATTTTTCACTCTCTATCTGCATATCTACAAAGTGACCGCTTTGCCACTCTAGGTGAATCGCTTCATCAGTTTTTAGCTGTATAAAAACCAAATCATCATTTGGCGTTTTGCTCTTTTTTAAAATTCCGCTCACTCTGAACTCTCTATTTTGATGTTCGTGCAGTTCCCCAGAATGAGAGTGCGCGAGATACACTCTATCTCCCTGCTTCAAACCAATTTTTTTGGCTACGTTTGACCCGATAATCACATCATAAAAACCGCCGAAATTACCGCCCTCTTCAAACTCTAAAAGCTTCGCTGATGCGTATTTATAATGTTTGAAAAAATCTTCATTCGTCGCCATAACATCAAAGCCGCGAAAGCTATCACCGAGAGAAAGAGGCACCGCCCATGCAACTTCCTCAAACTTCGCTATCTCTTCATAGGAGCCGTAATCCATCTCTTTTAAACCGTCACCGATATGAAACACAAGATTCAGCAAAATATCGATTGAGCCTTCCGAAGCCGCAACTATCAAATCTGTTTCATGTATGGTATTTAAAAAATGCTCTTTGGAACTCTTCGCGACTCTCTCAATCCCCAAAAGCAAAACGATGCTGATGGCTATTGAAAACACAGAAAGAAAAAAAGCAGTTTTACGATTTAAGATACTTTTATAGCTTAAGTTAAAAATCATACAAATACTCTGTTAAGCTTTGCAAAATCATAAACCGTGTTAAAACTTGATGCGAGGGATTTGTCATGACTGACAAAAATAAGAGTTGAGTTTTGAGCCTCGATTTGATTAAAAAGAACTCTCATAAAACTCTCTTTCGTTTGGCTGTCAAGCGCCGAGGTTGGCTCATCGGCCAAAATAATTTTTGGTTTGCCAATGAGCGCTCTTGCTACTGCAACCCGCTGCTGTTGTCCTACACTCAGTTTCATAGCAGATGTTTTTAAATCAACCGAGAGTTCCAAAGCATCAAGCAGACTCTCAATCTCCTCTTTTGTAGCTCTTTTAGCTTTAGAAAATCCACATGCCAAGGATATATTCTCTTCAACATTCAGATAAGGCAGAAGATTGAACTGCTGAAATATTACTCCGTAATTATCTGCCCGAAATTTATCTTTCTGCAAACCGTTCAGCGATGAGAATTTTGTTCCTAAAACTTCAATATCTCCAAATGTCGGTTCCAAAACACCGCATAAAAGATTTAAAAATGTACTCTTTGCACTCCCGCTTTTTCCATGTAAAAAGATGTGCCCACCCTCTTTTATCTGCAAAGATTCTATATCTAAAACACTCTCTTTATCATAGCCAAAGCGGCATGTTGAGATATCTATCATTTGATATCTTTCACATCTTCTCGCTTGTTAAAGTAGGGAATATATTTAGAAGTTTCATAGATTCCATACGTTAAATCTTTCATCTTTTTAAGAAGTTCCGGTTGCTCTGAAGCGTGATTTTTAAGCGGTTCATCACTATAAATATCATAAAGTCCGCTCATCGTTCCGTCATATCTGCTTCTGAAATAGTATTTATCGCTTATTAAACCTATAAAAGGGTTTGAAGAGTGTGTTATAGTAAAAGCGTATCTTTTATCGTCAAACTGTGCATCAAACATATCGCGTCCCATGGTTGTGGCTACATAGGAGATATTGAGCATGGAAGCAATTGTAGGAAGCACATCGGCTTCACTTACCACTCTGTCATACACTTTTGGCTCTGTTATAAGAGGTGAATAGATGATAAAAGGAACGCGCAAAGCCCCCAAATCTAAAGCACTGCTGTTTTCGCCTTTTGTTACATGCTGCCCCGCATTTCCTGAAATTCCATGGTCTCCGTAAAAGACAAAAATTGTGTTTTTATAGTAGTCGCTCTTTTTCGCCTCTTCCATAAAATGACCTATCGAGTAATCCATAAATCTAAAAGAGTTATACTCATTCAAAGACTCAAAACCATACTTTTTAATCTCATTTTCGTCTATATTAAGTTTCTCTTGAAATCCATAACTCTCTTTTGGAATCGTGTAGGGTCTATGGTTTCCTGAAGTTTGAATCACACTAAAAAACGGCTCTTTCATTTTCGATAAGTATCCATTTGCCTCGCGTGCCAAGTCAATATCTGAAATACCCCAAACATCGGTTCTAGGAGCCGAATAGGACTCCTCCTCATAGAGAGCAAGATTATCCAAAGATTGACTCAGCATTCCCCTTATATTGCCCCACGAAGCCGATCCGCCTATAAAATAGGACTTTTCACAACTGTTAAAGTCATGTGCAATAGAGTGCTGATTGACGATAAGAGGATTACGGCTGGATGTTCCTTGAAGCTCCACATCCGCCATGCCGGTGAGTGTGCAGTAGATAGAACGAGCTGTTCCCGTAGCAGGAGAGAAGTAATTTTTAAAGTAAAGTCCATTCTCTGCAAGATATTTTACATTCGGGGAAGGGTTGAGCGGATTTCCTGAAACACTTGATTTATAGGATGCAAAAGATTCCATAATAATAATGACGATATTCGGCTGTTTGCCTACCGGATGAGTTGGAAGGACTCTTCTCTGGAAGTTGAGAGCTTTTGCATCTTTGTGAGCAACGCCCAAAAAGTCCGCAATAACAGGATAATATTCTCTCACTTTTGCCTCATCATACGCAACACGACCATTTTTAACGGTGTCTAAAAAATAGTGAATCGGATTATAGGTAAGCTGTGTTGCAAACGGGTGTTTTGAAAAAGCGGCATCACTCCAACGAAGCGGATATTGAGAAAATTTTGAGTATCCCGCTATGAAAAGAGTCAAAAATGCTATAAAAGAAAAAATGAGACCATTGACGAGCGTGATATTTACATTTTTTTGTTCTGTAACGATTTTAAAAAGTCTGCTCGTTAAAAATATAAAAATAAGATTTGCCAAAAGTATTCCAACTGCTATCCAAAGAACATGATAACTTTGCCAAACCATCTCTGCCGAAATATCCAAATTTTCTAAAAATCTCAGAGCCGTAAAATCAAGTCTTGTTCGAAGGTAGGCGTAATGCCCGAAGTCGAACACATAAAACATTGCATAAACTGCAAAAATAAGTGACAAATAGAAGAGCCAAAAGTAGTGGGCAGTTCTATATTTAAAAGGAGAAAGCCCTTTTATCCAACCCAGAAAAAAGAGAGGCAAAACCATAACAACAACCATGCGCAAATCAAATCTTGCTCCAAGCCACATAGATTTAAGCAAGTCATGGAGAGTGAGCGGTGAGGATGGGTCATTAAAAGCGACAAAAAAAGCAACTCGCATAAGAACAAAGAGAAGCGTAAGCGAAGTAATAAAAATGAGTAAAAATCTTAAAAGCTTTGGGAGTTTTAAAAATGTGTTCATAAATTCTCTTTTTTCAAATTTCAGAATGTAATTCTACTACTTTTTAGTTTGTCTTATGTTAATGATACTAAAATGCTCACTTATCTTAGTAAAAAAGTGGCTGATTATGCAAAATATAGAATTACCGGATGGGATGGATCCTGAAACACTCGAACACTTGATGAACCCAAAAAACTACGGAAAGCTGGAGAATCCAAGCGGAGTTGGAGTAGCAGTGGATGAAAAAACGGGAGAGTATGTTATTTTTTACACGCTTCTTGATGGCGACACCATAAAAAGTGCAAAGTTTGCGACAAACGGCTGCCAAGATACGGTTGTAGTCGGTTCAATGTTTACAGAGATGATTATAGACCATGACACAGAATATGCGCATGGTGCGATTAAAAAAATGAATGAGAAACTGGGCGGAGCGACGCCTCAACAACAAATTTGTTCCGACATGGTTCTAAGCTCATTTGTAGCTTCCATGATGAACTATGAGAACCTGCAAGAGGGCAAAGTTGAAGAGATGCATGTGCTAAAGATGAAAGAGAGTTGCGAAACTGAGGGAGAAGATAAAAATGAATAAAATATATCAGGCGAAACATGAGTTGTGGTTAAGTATAGTTTTTGCATCATTTACAATTAACAATGAAGAGATAAAATCAAGATTGTATGATTTTTCACAAATTGCATTTCGTCATATGAAGTGGCTCGGTACAGATATTTTATCTGCCGGAGACAACTACAACTATGACAGAAAAATGATTTTATATAAAAAAGAGTCTGTTTTTGAAGTGATAGAAGCTTTAGTAGAGACAGTGATTGATGCTCAAACTCTCTATCCGAATACTATTTTGGGTGAGAGGATGAGAACGGATGACACCTATCTTTTAGAGTATCTGGCGCAAATTTTAAGAGATAACGCGAAGAACCAAGAAGTGACAGCCTTTAATATGCAAAGGCATTGGCTGGACAAAAACCTTGCACAAGAGCAGATAGACGCATTAACCATGTTCTTGTTTGAAGAGTCCTATAAAGAGTACGAGCTGATTCTGGTCTATGCATTTATGCAGGCAAGAACAGACAGTGCAGTACAATTCAGTGTGTTTCAAGATTTAATAGACGAGTCACACTTTCATCTCAAATCTTTTGGCAACATGATGGCAAAACTAGGTATTTTAGCACTTCCAAGAGAGTTGCATGAACTCACCTATGTCATCAAAGATTTAGAGAAATTTGTACATGACGGCATTGCGGAGGAAGAAGCTGCAAAAGCGATGTGTAAAGAGTTAAGCGGTGCTATAAAAGATGAAGATTTATCAAAGTTTTTTGACTTTGTCAACTACCAAGAGAGTTATCATATAGAGCTGATGAAGAGGCTTTAATTTCCACATGTACTTGTGCGGTATCTAGAGTTTCTACTCTAGATACTACGCTTCTATAACCACATCCTCCAATTTTTTTATCATTAAATGAAAAACAGTACCGCTGCCTTCAACAGAAGTAAATGAAATTTCTATTCCCATGTCATCACACATCTTTTTTGCCAGCCCCAGTCCTAATCCTGTTCCATTGTCTGTACTGTTTACCTGCATAAACGGTTCAAAGATAACCTTATATTTTTCTACCGGAATCCCTTTTCCCGTGTCTTTTATCTCTACGACAATAAAATTATCTTCTTCAAAACTTTTTAGTTCTATCGAGCCTTTATCGGTGAATTTAATTGCATTTGAGAGCAGATTCAATACTATTTGTAAAAACCTTCTTGAATCTACTAATCCTATGAGCGGTTCCTTATAGAGTGTCAGATTAAACTCTACATTTGTTCCATTAAGCAATGAGTGTGTGTTGTTATATGCCGTTGTTAAGATAGCATTTATGTCCTTTGCCTCAATTTTATAATCCATCTTCCCTGCTTCTGCTTTTGTAAACTCCAACAGGTCATTTATGAGTTGAAGCAAGTGTCTTGAATTTATAAGTACCCTTTGTAAAAAGCCTTTTGTATCCGTTTGCAGCTCTTTATCTACTAAAATCTCATCAAAATCTTCTATTATCTGATCCGTAAAATTTATAATTGCATTGAGGGGTGTTCTGAGTTCATGGGAAATACCGCTTATAAAGTTTGACCTTGCCTGTGCCGCTTGAAGAGCCTCTTTTTTTGCTTTTGTGAGTTTAGAATTCAAAAGCTCTAAATCAGCTATATGTGCCTCTAGTAATTCATTCGATTTTTGCAACTCTTCTGTTTTTTCTTCTACTCGGCTTTCGAGCGTTGTGTTTAACATTCGTAAATCATTCTCCATATTTTTAATTATTGTAATATCTCTTCCAATCACAACGACACCTAATATATTTCCATCTTTATCATAAAATGGGCTCTTCTTAATCTGAAGTGTTGTAGAACTGCCATTGCCATTTTTACCTTCTACTTCAACAACAACAGTTCTATTTTCTGCAATCACCTGTCTGTCCATTTGAACATAATAATTTGCAAGCTCAATAGAATGCAGTTCGATATCTGTTTTACCAATAATCTGATCCATGCTTTTTGAAATCCACTTTGCATATACACCGTTACACTCTAAATATTTTCCTGAGATATCTTTAAAAAATATAAGGTCTTCCGCAGAATTTATAATACTTCTAAGCAGCTCTTCACTATTTTTATATTGGTCTATTGTTGTTCGTAATATTTTTGAGTTCTCATTAAATGCATTACATATCATATCCACCTCATAACCCATATTTTTGCATCCCTTCGGATGAAAATCAGATTTGTAATCAAACTCACTTACAGCTATTGAAATATTTTTAAGTGGTCTTGAAATTAAATATGTAAATACCCACCCGCCTACAAGCAGCAATAAAAACAGTAAAGCAATCCCTCCTCCGATAATTCTGTCGTAAATGCCATTGAGTGAGGATAAAAATTTCTCTTTTGAAAAATCTATAACAAAGGTTAAGCCTAATTCATTTTCTGAGATAAGTAACAAATACCTGTTATCATCATTCACATTGTATCGAACCAAATCTGCACCGCTCTTTTGTGCTTTTTCTATCGCTGCTATTTTTTCTTGGGATAATGTTGATGTTTGCAAAGATTGATTCAGCAATACTTGATCGCTTGATGAACCTCGAATAATATTTGAACTATTTAAAACAATAACATTTGCATTGTCTTTTTTAAAATCTTCTAATGCCAATTGATAAAAACTGCTTATATTCACTCCGCAACCGGCAAAACCTATCGGGTTATTTACATCTCCGACAATCGCATCAACCCATAAATGCAGATTCTTTGTTATATCACTGTCAGCATTAAGAATGAATTTTTTTTTACTGTTCAATGTATTTAAAAACCATGCACTCTCTTTATCTGCCAAATCAACAACTTTTACAAAACCATTTTCATTGAAATAATTTCTGCTATTTATATGCGTGATATATATATGTTCCAAGTTGTAAAGCTGTTTTAAATCAACAAGCTTTTGCATCATCTCGTTTGGCATTTTGCCGTTTGATGCATCACTGCTTAAAAGAAATTTTTTGACTTCGTTTGAATCAGCGATTACAAGTCCATTATTTCTGATATTGGAGAGAATATTTTCCATTTTTAAATGGTATATTGTTTCAAGATGATGCACTTTTAACTCGATGAAAATATCTTCAACAACTTTCTTTAAATAAGTTTGTGTTACAAACAGAGTAATACCGACAACTAAAATTGTACTGGCAATCAATGGCGTCATCATTTTAAATACGATAGAATTCATTTTCATCGTTTATCCCTCAATCTTTTTTATCATTAAATGAAAAACAGTACCGCTGCCTTCAACAGAAGTAAATGAAATTTCTATTCCCATGTCATCACACATCTTTTTTGCCAGCCCCAGTCCTAATCCTGTTCCATTGTCTGTACTGTTTACCTGCATAAACGGTTCAAAGATAACCTTATATTTTTCTACCGGAATCCCTTTTCCCGTGTCTTTTATCTCTACGACAATAAAATTATCTTCTTCAAAACTTTTTAGTTCTATCGAGCCTTTATCGGTGAATTTAATTGCATTTGAGAGCAGATTCAATACTATTTGTAAAAACCTTCTTGAATCTACTAATCCTATGAGCGGTTCCTTATAGAGTGTCAGATTAAACTCTACATTTGTTCCATTAAGCAATGAGTGTGTGTTGTTATATGCCGTTGTTAAGATAGCATTTATGTCCTTTGCCTCAATTTTATAATCCATCTTCCCTGCTTCTGCTTTTGTAAACTCCAACAGGTCATTTATGAGTTGAAGCAAGTGTCTTGAATTTATAAGTACCCTTTGTAAAAAGCCTTTTGTATCCGTTTGCAGCTCTTTATCTACTAAAATCTCATCAAAATCTTCTATTATCTGATCCGTAAAATTTATAATTGCATTGAGGGGTGTTCTGAGTTCATGGGAAATACCGCTTATAAAGTTTGACCTTGCCTGTGCCGCTTGAAGAGCCTCTTTTTTTGCTTTTGTGAGTTTAGAATTCAAAAGCTCTAAATCAGCTATATGTGCCTCTAGTAATTCATTCGATTTTTGCAACTCTTCTGTTTTTTCTTCTACTCGGCTTTCGAGCGTTGTGTTTAAATTTGTAAGTTCATTTCTTTTTATGACTAACTCTTTATTCATCTCTTTAGCTTTCTTTTGAGCGTATTCCTTAGTATTTATAAGCTGTAAAATAATATAAACCAAAATAAGACTAAATATAAGTCCAAATGCCAGCACTAATTCTGCCTTACTGACATCTAAAGTTTTTTCAAAATTAGGTGTTGATTTAAGTAGGATAATCCAATTCCGTCCGGCAATAGTCATCTCAATTTTATTAGTAAACAGAGAGATTTTACTACTTTCATAACTATCATACATGAGTGATTCTTGACTTATGATGTCACTATCATAAATCTCAATATCAAAGTTTTTATCTTCGTAACCTAACAATCCTCTCATAAAATCATTGACTCTAAAGGGAGCATAAATCCATCCCGTTATATGTTCTCTTCTCTCATCAACCGTTTCATTCTTTGTATACTTTTCATATATCGGTATATACATTAAGAAACCCGCTTGCGCACTCGGCTCAAATTCTTGAAGAAGAGTTACTTTTGCTGAAATAGTAGCTGTATCATTATCTCGTGACGCTTCCATAGCAGTCCGTCTTACAGGATTTGAAAACATGTCATAACCGAAGGCTTTTTGATTTCTCAAATTAAATGGTTCAAGATATAAAATTGTGGTATAAAAATCACGAGGAGTTGTTGGAGTAATATTATAAGAATCAAAGCCTTCTAGGCGAACTTTTTTTATAAATTCATCTTTTTTATCGGCAGGAATAATCATAGAATAGCCGACACCTTGAATACCGGGGAATATTTTATCAAGCATTAAAGTCTTAACATACAATTTAAATTCTTCTCTATCAATAAAATCTGAAGCTATGAAGAGTCCCTTTGTACCATATAAAACATGTTCATAAGCCAACATTCTCTGTTCTATAAGTGTTTTAATTTTTTGGGAATGTAATGAAAAATCTGTTTGAAGTTCTAAATATGCCGTTTCTTTCATAGTTGCAAACAATTGATAAGTTATAATAAACAATACAATCATTAAAACAAAAGGCATTGCCTTAAAGAATTTTCTTTTTCTTTTTATAAGATTAGTCATTTCTTAATATCTCACTTTTTGGTTGTCCGAAATAATATCCCTGCGAATAGTCAACGCCAAGCTCTTTAACTATATGCCAAATGGAACCTGAATGTACAAACTCTGCAACAGTTAATATGTTGAGTTTATTTGCAAAATCAACAATTGTTTTGACGATTATTTGAGCATTTTCATCACTGTCTAAATCACGAATAAGCGTTCCGTCTATTTTTATGATATCAACTTTTAGTTTTAATAAATGTATGAAATTAGAATATCCCGAACCAAAATCATCAATTGCGATTTTACATCCATACTCTTTTACTTTTTCAATAAAAGAATAAACATCATCGTAGTTTTCTATTCCTTCTGATTCTAAAAGTTCAAAAATAATCCTATTGCATCCCTTGAAATTTTCAAGTTGCTTATAAATATAATCTGATATTTCACTATCTATCATATCTTTAGCAGAGAGATTAATTGAAAATTCATAATTTGTATTTTCAAATTCTTTAAATGATTTTTCTACCACATTCTTTGTAATGGCTGCATAATTTCTGGATTTTTTAGAAATATCCAAAAAATTTATTGGACTATGTATTGTTTCATCTTTATCTATTATGCGAACTAAACACTCATATTTTTCGATTTTATTTGTTTTATTGTTGATAATTGGCTGATAAAAGGGCACTATTTGATTACTGGAGATAGCTTCCGTTATCTTATTAATCCAAAATATATTTTGCTCATACGAGCGAAACTCTTCACTCTTTTCATCATAAAGAAGCATATCTTTATTGGTTACTTTTGCAGTTTTTAGAGCTTTTTCTGCACTCATTAAAAGTTCTTGCACAAACATGGACGCACCCATAGTGGCTTTAATATGTATCTCATGCTCTTTACAATTAAAATAGCATGAATCCATATCGCTACTTAATCTTTTCATTAAAGTGTTAAGTGCTTCTATACCACTGCACTTTTTAATTAAAACAGCAAAAATATCACCTGAAATTCTATAATGGCTATAATTTGCAGAATCCAGCATTTGCTTCATTTTTAAAGTAAATGCTTTAAGACACCTGTCCCCAATTTCATGACCATAAAAATAGACTATATCTTTGAATCTATCAATGTCTATTAATATTAGAGATGCATTTTGGATATTATTAATATCTTTTATAAGTTGACTTCTATTTGAGAGTCCTGTTAAGGAATCAGTATAATAGTAATGTATTAACTCTTCACTTTGTCTATGTAAAACTTTATCTATTCTCTCTTTTTGTGCAGTAACTTGTGTTTTTGATTGATTGTTATTGAACCCGATTAATGTTTCTATTTGTTCTACTAAATGAACTCTATCAAAAGGTTTTGACAATAAACCTTCAGCACCGGATTCTAAAGCTATAATTTTTTCATTCATAGATCCTAAAGCTGTTACGATTAAGACGGGAATATGTTTTGTATTGTCTCCCGTTTTAATTTGTCGCAAAGCTTCATACCCGTTTATTCCCGGCATCATGACATCCATAATAATCAAATCTGGATTTTGCTCATTAGCGATAAAAACACCTTCTTCTCCATCTTTGGCTTCTAATAGTTTATAATCCTTTTTTCTTAATGCAGCTCGTATAGTTAAACGGCTATCATCATTATCGTCAACGATTAAAACTATTGGCTGTTTCAAAATGCACCAACACTTCTTTGAAGCATGCTTAAAAACTCTTTTCTTGAAAATGGTTTTTCTAAGATAAAATCAAATCCTTTATCTAAGTACATTTTTTTCATCTCTGCAAAAACTGAAGCTGTAATAGCAACAATAGGCACATACATAAATCGCTTTTGTGAACGAATCCACTTCGTGAGTTCAACACCGTCTATATTCGGCATCTCAATATCCACCAAAAAAATATCAATTTTATCTTCAGACCCCAGCATTTCAATCGCAATACTACCATCTTTCGCCCATAACAGCTCACATGGCGTTTCTAATTTTTTTAGATTAGACTTCACAACCAAATAGTTATCCTCATTATCTTCTGCTAAAAATATTCTCATTTACTATCCTTTATAATGCATGCAATTTGCCACTTTATTTATCGTTTCTATTTATCTTATCAATATTATTTCCAAATTTATCTAGAAGTTCATCATCTTTTTTCGATTCATGTATTAAATTTTTATTTTCTACATAAAAAATTTCATGCATGCTCATCATTAGAAAAATTCCATCTCATTATCATCATCAGAATCTAACTTTTTGTCATTGATAATAGCCTCTATTTGCATACATGAACTAAAAAATGAACTATCAATATAATGGATATCTGCCGTATCCTGTGATATAAATATATGTTCCCTCCATGATGTGAGGTCTTTACCCAAATGTTCTAGTAGCATTATGAGCATTTTTATTTTTTCACTATCCCCACTTACAACTTTTGCACTGTTTTTCATAAAAACACTTAAGGAAGAGAGTGCGTAAGCAAGAGCTGTAAATTCAAAAAGATTATTAATCGCCTTAACATAAACATTCAGTACCGCATCTGAGAAATATACAAAATTCTCTTCTGTCGGATTTTTTTCAATGACGCTGAGTATCCCTACCCATTCTTCATCTATGCTTACTAAATCAAGAATTTCTTCAATTACATCTCCTCCCAATTCACTGACATAATCCACTGCACTTGTTTTATGAACAAAACTTTGATTCAAAAGTTCTCTCTCTTTTGACTCAATTACTCTTATCTCTTTAGCGCACTCTTGTTTTTCTTCTTGGAAATTTTGATTTGTTGGTTCAACTTCTTTATTTTTCACAGGAATTTCTTCTACATGTTTTTGAAATTCTTTTGCGATAACTTTTATTTCTTGCGGTTTACTTAATCTTACACAAGCTATATTTTCTTGAATAAGGAACTCTGTTCCAAATTCTTTAATCATATCTGATAATTTTTGCTCTAATTGAATTTTGTTGTCAAATTTCATTGTTATGTAAAATTCTTCATGGCTCTCTTCAATAATAATGCTTATTGTTTCACCGTTTTTCTCTCCTCGGCTCATAAGCATATAAAAAACTTCAATGGCTTTATCAAATTTATTATTAGAAACAACTCCTGATTTGGCTTGGAATTGGTCATAAAGCCATATGCCAAAGTCCATCATAGATTCTGTGTCTACAATATCAAAAATAGTTTTAAAAGAGCGGATGTCAGCATTAAAAGGGTTAAGTGCAATTTTTTTGGTAAGTACTTTTACTTCACCAAGTATTACACGAAGTGATGCGCCTATGCTTTGAAGTTTATAACGGACTAATTCTCTGTCTATAGGTTTATGAATATACGTATCCACTCCGATTAAACTCATATTGTCTTCTACTCGAGAATCTATTACAGCTGTTACCGCAATAATGACAATATTCGGATATCTTCCTTTTATAATTTTGGATGCTTCAAAGCCGTCCATTTTTGGCATCATAATATCCATCAAAATAATATGCGGCTGCCATGACTTAGTGATTTCAACAGCTTCTAGTCCATCAACTGCATCTCTTATCTCAAAACCTTCTAATTTTCTGCATATAGCTCTTAAAACTAAACGATTGTCGTCCGAATCATCAACGATTAGAAGTCTTAATTTATCCATTTCTTACTCTTTTTATATTTTATTTTCGATATTAAATCAAACAAGAATGCAAAAAGAATGCAGATGTTATTAATTTTGGTAAAATGACTGTAAAAAAATTTGTAAGAGAATATTTGAGGATATTTATGAATAGTAATACTACTATAAGCACTGAATCAATTTTATTAACATCAAAGATGTTACACGATATTCGAAATAACTTAAATGCTATTTTAGGTTATTCACTGATACTTCAAGATGGCGACTCAGACTTTGATGAACAAAATAGGATGCAAATATCTATTGAAAATGCAGCTATAAATATTAGATCACTTTTATCTCCTAAAAACGAACCTTTAAAAAATGAAGAAAATATTCATAAAGAAAATCCGATCGCAAGAGAGGAAAGCCATTCTGTAAAAAAACAGTTTATGAATCAAAAAGTACTTATTGTAGATGACAAGGCTGAAAATTTAGCTTTGATTATTGATATTCTTCGCCCATTCAATTATGATTTGAGTGTTGCGTCAAGTGGTGCTGCGGCGTTAGAATCACTCAAAAAGAATCATCCTGATTTAATTTTACTAGATGTTGTCATGCCGCAGATGAACGGTTATGAAGTGCTTCAAGAGATAAAAAAAGACAAAACGACATGTGATGTTCCTGTTATTTTTTTAACAGCTAAAGATACAACCGATGATATCGTAAAAGGATTTGAAGCGGGTGCAGTTGATTATATCGCAAAACCATTTCATCCAAAAGAGTTAATTGCCAGAGTAAATACGCATTTAGAAAAAGCTAGAATATTCGCAAATCTTAAGAGATTAATGGAACACTCATTTCATGAGCTTTACACACCTTTGAGCGTCATTAGTTCGGCGATGCAAATTCAAGAGCTAGAATATAATAAAACTAAATATACACAAATGACATTAGCTGCATGTAAAACATTACAAAATATTTATGACGACCTCTATTATTCGATTAAATACACAAATAAAACGAGACCTAAAACTATATTTGATTTTACAGCACTTTTATTGCAAAGAATTAAATATTTTAGTTTAGTGGCAGAGAGCCGCTCTTTAAAATTTAAAACAGATTTTCCTAATCAAATGTTGCTTCAACTCAATCAAGAGGATATGGAAAGAGTTGTTGATAATCTTATTTCAAATGCACTGAAATATACAAACAAGAGTAGTAATATTACTATTTCACTAGCTCAAAACAACAATATTTGGATATTTTCAATTTGTAATCCGGTTGCAAAAGAGATAGATGTTGAAAAAATATTTCATAAATATTACCGTCACCAAGAGGAGGTCTTTGGGCTTGGGCTTGGACTTGAACTTGTGAAATCTATCTGCAGAGAGAATAACATAGAGATTGAAGCCAATGTACATAATGAATTATTCTGTATCACTATGGAATTATCGGAAATAAAATGAAGATATTACTGATGGAAGATGAGTTGCATTTAAGACAAAATATTAAAAGGTTTTTAAATATCAAAGGGCACAAGGTAGATGATTTTGAAAATGGCGAGCAACTCCTTTTAAATGCAAAACCAAGTGACTATGATTGCATGATACTTGATGTAAATACACCGGAAGTTGACGGTTTTGAGGTGCTTGAATATATCCGAAATAATAACATCTCAACCCCGGCACTTTTTATTAGTGCCTTAACAGATGTGCAAAAAATTCTTAAAGCTTTTGAGCTTGGAGCCGGAGACTATCTAAAAAAACCCTTTGATTTAGCCGAATTAGAAGTAAGAATGCTGCGTATCAGTTCACAAAAAGAAATAAAAAATCTAATACATATAAATGAAGTTTTTACCTACAACTTGCAAAACCGAATATTGTTAAAAAACAATATACCATGCAAGCTAAGTTCTACACAAAAAAAATTTCTCTATCTTCTTATAAAAAATCGAAATAAATTAGTTACATTTTCTATGCTCATAGACTATGTCTGGGATGAAAAAGAAATCTCACATGGCACAATTTTATCCACAGTAAGGGACTTAAAAAAAGTTTTATCTCATTCTTTTGTTAAAAATGTCAAAGGAGAAGGTTATATCTTTGAAGACTGAAAAAAATAATTTAAATATGAAGGAAAAGCAAATGTGGACAAAGCTTTTGTCGAAAAAAAGATATCGTGCCCCCGGTAAATATGGAGTAGATGATACAGAAGAATATTTTAGAAGTAGTTTTCACAGAGATTATGACAGATTGATATTTTCGAATTCTTTTAGACGCTTATCAAACAAAACTCAAGTGCACCCTTTGTCGAAAAACGACCATGTTCACAATAGATTGACACACAGTTTAGAAGTGGCAAGTGTTGGAAGAAGTCTAGGTCTAAAAGCCGGTGAATTTTTAAAAACTAAAGAGAGCAATATAGACCCGTATGATGTTGCTTACATTATCCAAACGGCTTGCCTGGCGCATGATATCGGGAACCCGCCTTTTGGACATGCCGGAGAAGAAGTTATAAAAGAGTGGTTTAAAAAAAATAAAGACAAAGAGTTTTTGAAGGATTTGACAAAAGAAGAGCAAGATGACTTTCACTATCTAGATGGCAATGCACAAAGTTTAAGAATTGTCAGTCAGCTTGAAAACAGTCATTTTACGGGAGGAATGCGATTAACATTTGCTACATTAGGAACATTAATTAAATATCCTTACTCTTCGCAAAATTGTGAAATCAATAAAAAATCAAAATTTAATTTTTTCCAGAGCGAAAAAAATATTTTTGATTTACTTTTTACCGAACTTGGGTTAAAACGAGAAGATGGCACCTACAGAAGACATCCTTTGTCCTTTTTGATGGAAGCATCTGACGATATTTGTTACGGTCTTCTAGATTTACAGGATGCTTTCGAACTAAATATTGTTAACTTGGATGATACCAAAGAGATTTTCACTTTGCTTTGCGGGACAGAAGAAACAGATAAAACTTATAAAAATGAAAGCATGTCTAAAATCAATAAAGTTTCAAAACTTGTTTCAATTTCTATAAATAATTTGGCACTGCATGTAATGAAAGTTTTTGAAAATCACTTTGTTGCAATCACCGATGGGAATCAGCCAAAAGATTTAATAGATTTATTCTCAGATGAAAATCTAAAGTCCGGCATGGATAAAGCAAAGCAATTGGCAATGAATAAAATTTTTAATGAAAAAAGAAAGATTGAACTCGAACTTGGTGCGTACACCATTATAGAGACACTGTTGAATACTCTAATCCCTGCTACTTATCAATTACACATGAAAGAACCTATTTCCTTTAGAAATAAAAGAGCGCTGGAGCTCATGGGCGAAAATAAACCAAAAGAGAGTGACAGTTTGTATAATAAATATCAAAGTGTCGTTGATTATATTATCGGCATGACGGACAATCACGCAAAACATGTCGCCCATCAACTTAATGGCATGAGTTACTGATTAGTGTTACACACTCAAGCTTGAAAAAACTTTGTTTTTTGAGATTTATGTAGTAGAATGATAACAATTTTATATATTTATTCCCAACTTTGGAGTCTCCGGTGAACAAAGAAAGATTTGAGATAGAAGCATTAAAAGAAAATGCAAAAAGATTAAAAGTATTATGTGTTGAAAATCACGCCGGCACGAGACTTAAATTAGCCAGATTTTTGAGAGAATATTTTGAAGTTGTTTTTGTTACAACTTATGCTGACAATGCTATCAAAATGTTTGAAAACGGTCATTTTGATCTAATAATAACAAGTGCTACACTTCCCGATATGAAAACGACGCAGTTATGCAAAAAAATCAAAAATATTGCTCCAAAAAAACCAATCATTATAGTATCAAAAAACAAAAATGCCAATGAGATTATAGAGTTGGTAAATATTGGAATTTCCGGCTTTATCACAACTCCGCTAGATGAGAGAAAAATTATACCTGTTTTATCAAGAGTGGCACTTGAAATCAATGATTTACAGATGATATATAACTTTCAAGACACCATTGAGCAGGAACTTGCAAACGAATATGGTTTACAAATACTTCTAAACGAACCAACGAGTGATAAAGAAATAGATTTTGACGAAGCTAATTTTTTAAATGAAGACAATATCAATTTACTGCTCACGCACTATGAGAGCGTATCCGCTAAAGAATTTGTTGAAAACTACCCTGCCGAGCTTACTTCAACGGCAGAAATATTAATTTCTATCTGTGAAGATATTGACATGTACATCAATAAATTTGTTCATAATCCTACACAAAAAAATGCACAGGCAGTTGCAAACGAATTTAAAAGGTTTTCAACTGTTTTAGATGAAATAATTGAACTCTCTAATGTTGCTTTTTCTATCAAAAAACTCTCAATGATATTTGAAACACTTGATTATACAAAAGATTATAAAATGTATTACGAAATTATTTTGGCACTCTCTGATGAGCTTATGAGCTGGTGCAACAATATTTTTATAAACCAGACAGCCACTGATATTCACTACTCAGATAAATCTTTTTTAGCAGATGCATTGATGCTTGAAAGTCTATTTAGAAGGGATGCAAAAATAAATTATAGCAAAGTCGAATTTTTTTAATTACCGATGTTACGTACCAAAACGAACAAAACAAGAGAATCGCTCGCGAAAGCGATGTTTCTTTAGTAAAACTTGTTTTTCGAGATTTTCAAAGCTCCAAGTTCTTCTAAGCAAACCATCACATCACTTTAGATATAATCGCAAAATTTTAAATACCTATTTATAAGGCTAAAGCGATGTCAGCAAACGGTTACGAACCACAAAAAGTAGAAGAAGAATTTTATAAAATTTGGGAAGGCAGAAGATACTTTGAGATAGATGGAAATAAAGCTATCCAAGAAGAGGGAAAAAATTTCTCTATCATGATGCCCCCGCCGAATGTTACAGGGCGCCTTCACATAGGACATGCACTTACCTTTACGCTTCAAGATATTATCACACGCTACAAACGAATGGATGGATACAAAACTCTTTGGCAACCCGGAACCGACCATGCGGGAATTGCAACTCAAAATGTTGTAGAAAAACAGCTCCTTGCAGAGGGAATCACTAAAGAGGAACTCGGAAGAGAGAAATTTTTGGAAAGAGTCTGGGCTTGGAAAGCAGAATCTGCCTCAATCATGACAGAGCAGCTTCGTAAAATGGGCGTTTCTCCTGCATGGGAGAGAGAGCGATTTACCATGGACGCCGGACTTCAAAAGTCTGTAAAAGAGGCGTTTGTTCATCTCTACAACCAAGGCTTAATCGTTCGCGGAAACTACATGGTTAACTGGTGTACACATGATGGGGCACTCAGCGATATTGAAGTCGAACATGAAGACCATGACGGCAAGTTTTACCACATCAAATACCCTTTTGCGGACGGAAGCGGACATGTAGAGGTTGCAACTACGCGACCTGAAACCTACTTTGGCGATACCGCTGTTATGGTACACCCTGAGGATGAGCGATACAAACATTTAATCGGCAAAAAAATTCGCCTCCCTCTTTTGGAGCGAGAAGTTGCAATCATCGCGGATGAACATGTAGCTATGGATTTTGGAACGGGCGTTGTTAAAGTTACTCCTGCACACGACCAAAACGACTACGAAGTCGGAAAAAGACATGATTTAGAGTTTATAACAATCTTTGATGAAAAGGGTATTTTAAACGACTACGCAGGAGAATTTAAAGGGCTTGAGAGACTTGAAGCCCGTACAATCATCGTAAAACGCCTTGAAGAAGAGGGTTTTATGGTCAAAATCGAAGAGCATAAACACCAAGTCGGGCACTGTTACAGATGTAAAAATATCGTTGAGCCTTACATCTCAAAACAGTGGTTTGTACGCAGTGAAGTTGCAAAAAAATCAATAGAAAAAACGAACAATGGCGAAGCGAAGTTCTTTCCGCCGCATTGGATAAACTCCTACAACTCTTGGATGGGCGATTTACGCGACTGGTGCATCTCAAGACAGCTCTGGTGGGGACATCAGATTCCTGTATTTTACTGCGATGCATGTGACCATGAATGGGCTTCACTCAAAGACGCGGAACATGAATGTCCAAAATGTGCTTCAAAAAAAATCGCTCAAGACCCTGATGTTCTTGATACTTGGTTTAGCTCTGCACTCTGGCCTTTTTCTACTTTAGGCTGGGGGAATGGCGACGCAGAGATGGACAAACTTTTCCGCTCGGAAGACATGAAAGATTTTTATCCTAACTCACTTCTCATTACCGGTTTTGACATTCTTTTCTTTTGGGTCGCTAGAATGATGATGATGGGGGAGAATTTTGTAGGAGAACTTCCGTTTAACCACATCTACCTTCATGCCCTTGTCCGCGATGAAAACGGGGACAAAATGAGTAAATCAAAGGGAAATGTAATCGACCCTCTTGATATGATAGAGAAATACAGTGCCGATGTTTTGCGATTTACACTTGCAATAAGTGCCGCTCAAGGGCGTGATATTCGCATGAGCAGTGAAAAACTCGAACTCAACCGCAACTTTACAAATAAGCTTTACAATGCTTCAAAATATCTGCAGATGAATGTAGAAACCTTTCCTGATATGCGCGGATTTTGTGTTAAAACTGACCTCGGCCGATACATGATGTCAAGATTAAATCTTGCTACAAAAGAGGTTCGCGCAAATCTCGATGAGTACAAATTTAATGATGCAGCTCTAGTTATGTATCGCTTTTTATGGAACGAATTTTGTGATTGGGGAATCGAGCTAAGCAAAGCTGACAAAGGCTCGATTGTAGAGCTTGGAGCGATTTTTAAAGAGGCCATGAAACTACTTCACCCTTTTATGCCTTTCATTACAGAGTACCTCTACCATGAGCTTTCAGGAACAACGCTTGAAAACGGCGAATCTATCATGGTTATGCGCTACCCTAGCAAAATCAAACAGCGAAAAGAGGAGGAAAAATTTGAAATTATTATGGACGCTATCGTCTCCATAAGAAGAGCAAAAGTCCTCGTTGATTTGGCAAACCAAAAGATAGAAAAAGCTTTTGTAAAAATTGACGGAATTAGCGAAGAGGACAAAGCAATGATGCTTCCGTTCATCGCCAGACTTGCAAAAGTAGAACGCGTAGAGTTTACCGACACTAAAGTAGAGAATGCGGTGAGCGACATTGCAGACACATGTGAGACCTTTATCCCGACAGAGAGTATTGACCTCAGTTCAATCATCTCAAAGCTTGAAAAGCAGGATGACAAGTTGCAAAAAGAGATAGATAAATTGGCAGGAATGCTCAACAATGAACGATTTGTAGCAAATGCTCCTGAAGATGTTTTGACTAAAAATCGCGAGGCTTTGGCAGATGCGGAGTCTAAAAGAGAAAAAGTTTTAGAACAGTTAAATTCACTTAAAAAATAACTCCGAACATTATACTTCTTGCAAAAGTTGCAAGAAGTACTAAAAAATAATTATAAACTATTAGTCTGACTTCTGACTACAATAAACCGCTCAGGTTTTATAGATTTATATTTGGGCATGCTCTCACCTATAGAGGCGTTTACATAGGTCGGGTCGGCTATTACATATTTTTTCAGACCTGCATTTATACTCTCACCGCTCAGCGGAAGATAGAGAGCCGTTGCCATGTGGTCTTTGTACTTTACCCCGATAACACCGACATTAAAGAGCTCTTTAACAAGGTAGGAGAACAGAATTGCCCTATCTTCGCAGTCGGACTGGTCAAAATAGAGCGTTTCCTCTGCAAACATAACTTTCTCTCGTCCAAATTGTTCAGAGTCACTCTTGTAGATAAAGGCATTTTGCACAAAATGAAGCACAAAATTTATAGCCTCACTTGACTGCTTGTTATCTATATATTTTTTTAAAGCAATTGCAATTGTTTCATAACTTTTTCTCTCTACCGGAGCATTAAAAAAAGTTTCATAATCCGCCTGCGGATAAGATGCCATAAAATCTATAAGGTTTTGATTGTATTCATAAGGTATGTCATACTCATTTCCGTACTGCTTAAAAGAGAGTGTTTTATTCTTCATATTCTCACTCAGATTTGGAAGAGATTCAAGAGTCAGATTCAGCGGTTTCTCTGCCTCTGGATAGTTCTGCTTGTATGTATAGATACTCCCGACTTGATTCTTGGAATAGTTTGAGATGACATAATACCTTTTACCGTCAATCGTATAACTTGGAGTAGAATAAATCGATTTTTGAGAGTAGTGCATTAAAACTACATTTTCATAGGAGAGACCGACTTTTACCACATATCCAAGCTTGTTAAAAAGAAACCAGCTCAAAAGACGAGCCTCGTTCTCGTTTGAATATATACTGTCCCCCAGTTTTATAACAAGTTGATAGACTCCCCAATCATTAAGGTTCATTCTCTTCGAAACACTGTTTATATCATTCAGAAGAGTTGAATAATCGGTTGCTACAACTTCATCAAAGAAATTGCTTATTCCCTCTTTGCTTTGTGGAGAGAAACTTGCTTTGTCCATGCTATGTGGAATTTCAAAACCTATTGTTGTTCCAAAGAAATCAAAAGATGTACCCTTGGCATCTTTGTGAATCTCTTTAATTGCGATAGGTTTTTTCTGAGGCAACAGCTCTATTTTTACCTTTGGACCCTCAGCTGGAACCTTTTTTTCCTCAGCGAAAGGCATCACCTTAGGCTTTGGCTTTTCATAAAAAGAGTCTGGAATTTGCGCATTGTATGCTTCCCACTCTGTTTTTAAATATCTGTTAAACGCTTCATCTTTTTCATCTTTATATTTTTTAAAAGCTTCAGACTGAGAGAGTTTATAATCTGAAAATGTTTGTGCGCTAAGCGGCGTAAAAGCTAAGCCTAAAAGTAAGACTAAGCTATAGCGGCCAAATAGATTGCAATATTTTCGTTCCCCAACCTTGTTTTGTAGCACGATCAACGTCTCCCTCTGTTTTATATAATATTTTAGCTTCACTCATCTGATTCGAATTTATTGAGTTATATTGGTCAATATCATACGGTCTGATTACGCCGCTGATTTGAATAATCTGCTTCTGTTCATCTATAAGAATCTCTCTCTTACCTGCAATAAAATAGTTTCCGTTTTGAAGCACTTTCACAATTCTAGCCGTTACTGTTGTGGTAAATGAAGCACCTTTTGTAGCACTCCCTTTGCCTTTAAAAGCATTTGTTTTTCCTGCCGTAAATCCGACATTTGAAGCTCTGTTTATTTCGTTTGCGATTGCACTAACGCTTCCGCCGCCGGTGGGAGAAACAACTCCACCGCCCATATTTGTACTGTCATCGGTACTTAGCTGTTTATCAGCAGAGCTTGAACTGGCCGATGTCTCAGAGATTACAACTTTTACAATGTCGTTTGTATGCATAGCTTTGTGGTCTGAAAAAAGAGGATTATCCCCTTGACCAAAAATGCTTCCTGTGGATACAAAATCCTGAGAGTCTTCATGTGCCGGCATCTGTTCAACATAAGTCGGAGGCTCAAAATTAATTTCAGGGTCTGACAAACCGGCTGTACATCCACTCAAAAACAGTACAGCAGAAAATGGTACGAAAATAGCTAAAACTGTTTTTTTCATTGTAATCTCTTTGATAGCAGTATCTTTAGTTATAATGCTAGCAAAAATAGTTCCAAGGATAATTAATGAGCTTAAGAGAAACGATTAACAACGATGTAAAAGAGGCTATGAAAGCAAAAGATGCAAAAAAAAGAGATGCACTTCGTCTATTGACAAGTGCTTTTAAGCAGATAGAAGTGGATGAGCGAAAAGAGCTCAGTGATGAGGATGTCATCAAAATCATTCAAACGCAAATCAAAAGAAGAAACGACGCAGCAACACAGTACAGAGATGCAGGTCGTGATGATTTATTACAGATTGAGATTGATGAGATAGAAATTTATACTCCTTATCTTCCTGCACAATTGAGTGACGAAGAATTAAGCAACGCTCTTAAAGAGATTATTAAAAATGTCGGTGCAACAACTGCAAAAGACATGGGAAAAGTGATGGGAGCGGCAAAAGAGTTGGCAGGCAAAGCTGATGGCAAGAGAATTAATGAGTGCGTGAAGAGCTTATTGAGTTAAAATAGTTTCAAATCAACTCTGATTTGAAACCATTTCACATACGCCTGCGGAAGATGCAAGTAAATTTGTAAAAGATAGAGCATTCATAGGTTTTGAGCAGTAGAATCCTTGCATGTAGCCGCACATTTTTTCGCTTAAAAATTGGTACTGTTCCGCGGTTTCAACACCCTCTGCAACCACATCAAGATTAAAGTTTTTGGCTATTGTCAGAATTGTACTGATAAGCTCTTTATCGTCCGCATCAAATTGGATATCCTGCACAAACGATTTATCAATTTTGAGTGTTGTAAAGGGGAGTTTTTTAAGATAGGAGAGTGATGAATATCCCGTTCCAAAATCATCAATCGAGATTCCGACTCCTAAATCTCTTAATTCTTGCATTTTCTCTCGTACTGTTTCTACATCTTTGACTATTATTGACTCCACTAATTCCAACTCAAGATTTTGTGGTTTAATACCGCTGTTCTGCAAGACTCTATCCACTTGATTTAAAAATTCAGGATTATCAAACTGATGAACACTAATATTTACTGCGATTTTTTTCAGCTGCACATCTTTAAATCTGTTTTGCCATAAGACAAACTGATTTATTGCATTTTGGAGTACCCATTCGCCAATAGAAATAATTAATCCGCTCTCTTCAGCAATCGCAATAAACTCATCCGGATATACACTTCCAAAAATTTCAGAATTCCATCTGAGCAGTGCTTCAGCACCTATGAGCTTACTCGTAGAAAATTCAATTATTGGCTGATAGTGTATCTCCAGCTCACCATTTTTTATAGCATCTCGTAATCCGTTTTCAAGACCTAATCGTCTCTTAATCCACTCATCCATTTTTTGCTTATAAAATCTGGTAGTATCCCTTCCCGCTTTTTTAGCTTGATACATCGCAATATCCGCATATTTCAAAATATCATCCGCACTCTCATCTGCGCTGGTAATAAATGCAATTCCTATGCTGGATGTTATATTCAACTTATGTCCCTCTATCTCAAAAGATTCTGCCAATACCGCATGTATTTTTTCTGCTATATATTCTGCCTCCGTTGCAGATAATTTCTCATTCTCTCCCAAATCTGGAATCAAAACAACAAATTCATCGCCGCCGATTCTAGCAACGGTATCTTCAGCCCTGATCGCTTTTTTCAATCTTAACGCTGCTGCAATAAGAAGTTTATCTCCAACATCATGTCCTAGAGAATCGTTGATATTTTTAAAATTATCCAAATCCAAAAACATTATTCCAAAAATAACACCATGTCTTTTATAGCGAATAATTTCCTGATTTACTCTCTCCAATAAAGTTGTACGATTTGGAATATCAGTGAGCATATCATAGCTTGCTTGATGTTCAAACCTCAATTGAGTCAGCATCCTCTGTGTAATATCTGCAACTATACTGATACCGCCGATTACGTTAAGAGTTGAATCCATGAGGGGAGATGTACTCATAGTAATCCATAAATCTTTTCGTTTTAGTTTAGTTGTATATTCGCCTTCATAAAAGCCTTCTGCATTATCTAAAGGAGCTTTAAGCGATGCCAATAATCTTTCATCAGGAAGTGTATGCAGATTGAGTCCTATCAAATATTCACGAGGTGCTTCAAGAAAATTTATAAACTCTTGATTTACTTCACGAATAATCAAATCCGTATCATAAATCATAATACCAAGAGGAGCTTGTTTAAAAACTGTTTCAAAACGCTCCTGCGACCTTGCAAGCTCTTCGCTTTTTTCTTCATACATCTGTCTTGATTTTAATATATCAATTAAGTTTTCATTAAATTGTTTTGCAATGGAGAGCAATAACAACAGATAGAATAAAACCAATAAAGCTAATGAGCTATGCATAAATGTATTTTGAAAAAATAGTTGTATCATGAGAGGAATAAGAGCAAGCAGCAAAAAGAGTTGCACGGCTCTGAGAAGCGATGAGAGACTGCTAATAGCACCGGCAGTTAAGCCTGCAATTATTATCATTAAAATTGATTGATGCTGATAACTGTCATTTACAAAAAAGAAAAATGGTGTGACAGCAATAAGAAGAGAGGAGATAAGCAGCATAGTATAAAAAATCTGTTTCCATTTTTTATTATTGTATATCTCTCTGTTTCGTTGATAATATATTGAAGATGCAAAACGAAGGAGTGAAACAGTTAGAATAAAAAAATACCAAAATAACAAAAGCTTGCTATCCACATGTCCATAAAGAAATAAACTGAGAATGGTTGCATTTACTATAACAGCGAAAGAGGATAGTTTTAAGCGCTCATACGCAATCGAGGTTAACTCTTCATACTCTACATTTGTCTCTGTCATAGAACCCACACTGTTTTATAACCAAGCATGCAATCACCCAAACTTTAATTTTCTTAAAGCTGCTTCTTCATCATCCTGACGCATCAACGATTCACCTACCAAAAAGGCATCCACTCCGGCTTTACTTAAATCTTCCAGCTGTCCATGTTCATAGATTCCACTTTCTGCTACTATAATTTTGCCGTTTGGAATAAGGGGAATCAGCTCATAGGATAGGTTCATATTCATCTCAAAAGTTTGAAGATTTCTATGATTTATACCTATTATGTCACTTCCTGCATAGATGGCTTTTACAAGATCCGGTTTGTCATGCACCTCAACTAAAGCCTCCATTCCTAAGTGTCTTGTGTAGTTCAGCAAATCTTTTAGCTCACCCTTACTGAGTGCCGCGGCTATCAAAAGAATAAAGTCGGCTCCATGAACCATAGCTTCAAGAATCTGGTATTTTGAAACTATAAAATCTTTTCTAAGGAGTGGAATACCGACATATCTTCTAATTCCGCCTAAATAGTCTAAAGAGCCTTGAAAAAAGTGAGGTTCTGTTAAAACAGATATGGCACTTGCCCCCCCTCTTTCATAACTCTGAGCGATGGAGAGCGGGTCAAAGTTTTCACGGATTACGCCTTTTGACGGAGAGGCTTTTTTAACCTCTGCGATAATTCTATACGGGTCTTCCTCAGTTGCCTTTAAATAGGGAATAACATCTCGCGGAGCTCTTGCATTAAAAGCAAGTGAGCGACCAAGCCAGTCAAGTGAAAATTCCTTCTCTCTCTTTAGCAAATCTTCTTTTGTTTTTTTTATAATCTCATCTAAAATCATCTTATTTCTTTGCCTCTGTGTTTATATTTAGACATTTTTCTATCTCTTGCCCATGGAGAAGGACTTCTGGATCATTCTCTCCATCTTTCTTTATTACTTTACTCATGATACTGCTTGCCTCTTCGCATCTGCCGAGTTTGTAATATCCCCAAGCCAATGAATCTTGATAGTAAATAGAATCCGGCTCAATTTTTAGAGCCTCTTGTACATAGATAACGCCTTTGTTTACATCTATGTCGTGATCAATCAAAATAAAACCGAAATAGTTCAGATAGAGCGGATTTTTGCCATCTTTTACAACATTCTCGAATTTCTTCGTAACTCTTTTTAAAAGCTCTTTATCACTCTTGTTTTTGGAACTCTCATACTCAAAAATTGCACTCTGACCCAAATACTCTATTTCACCTGTTTTTGCATAGAGTTTGTCCGACAGAGAAAAAGCTTTTTTGTAGTTTTTCGTATTTGAGTACAATTGTAAAAGAGTAGCGTCATCACTTCCGCTCTCCTCCAAAAAGTTCATCATCTGAAGATATTCCCTTTTATATGAGTATATTTGTACTATTTTCTTAGCCACATCTTCGTTAGAGTTAATTTTATAAAGTCTTAAATAGGCTGAGAGTATTCCATCAATATTGTTGTCATTACTATAAAAAGCTAACAGTCTTGTACATATCAATTCTGAACATCCATGCACTCTGGCATGCGTCTCAAGCTGTGCAATGGCATCTTTTTTTCTCTGAAGGTTTACATATAAGATTATCGACATTTTATCGAGCACCTTCTCACTATAATCCTGAATATAAGCGCTCTCTAAATATTTTATAGCCATATCAAACTTATCTAGCTTAACATAAACATCGCTTAACAAGATATAATCATCCATAAAATTTGATTTTTCAACCAATTTGCTTAAAATATTTTTTGTCTCTTCATATTTTTGCATTTGAATAAAAGCCACTGCTTTAAATCTGATCAAAATATAATCGTCTAAAGAACCTTTTAAGACATCATCGATTCTTTTAATTACTTTCTCATTATTTGATAATGCTAAATCACTCTGTAAAGAGCGGTATAAATACTCTTTTTTATCAGATTTTTCATATAAATTATAAAAAAGTTCCGAAGAACTTGCATAATCTTTGAGTTGCTCAGCTCTGAGTGCAAAAAGAATCATAGTATCCTCCTGCTCAAAACTCTTCTGATTTACATCTGATGTTTGTTCTGGTTCCACAGGGATTTGACTGACACACCCACTAAACATAAACACTGAAATTAAAAAAATAGATAGCTTAAACATCAACAATTCCTGGGCACTCCAACTTTAACTCATCCACTCTACTTTTAAAATAGTCCCAAAAAGGGAATGTTTTGCACTGGGTTGGACGAGCCTCATATATCTGACAACCATTTGTCACTCTGTTATAAAAAACACACTCATAAGAGCCTTCATGCTCAACTTCTTTAATAGAATATTTATATCCGTTCTTAAAAAGATATTTAACTCCAAAATCATTAATTTCTAACTTCAAAAAATTAGCTATATTTTCTATTTCATGGTTATTTACATAAATATATCCGCTCTCCCCCGTGCAGCATCTTCCTTGACATGCAGAACATGCTGATGAATCAAATGAGTATGGATATCCATCTTTGAGCATTAAATTTCGCATTTGATACTCTGAGTCGAAGCTTTTTTATAAATTTCTTGAGCTTTTTGTGAAAAACCACCACCATCAAAGCTTATAAAGGGCGGCCAAACATTCATAAGCGACTGGGAACTGTTTCTAACATGCAACATAACTAAGGAGGCCTTTTTATCTATTTTTGGATGCACAAACTGCACATCTACTACTCTGAGTTTAACCTTATCAAGCTCAGCACAAATCAGTCCAAACTGTGAAGCATCATAACAAAATATAAAATGCGCCTTCGGCTTAAGAAGCTTTGAAACCTTCTTAAAAAATGTTCCCAAGGGTAAATTAATATTATATCTCGCATTAAATAACATCTCATTATCGCTTCTTGTAGCGCCGTCATGATAAAAAGGCGGATTTGAAATAATATAATCATATTTCAAATTCTCTTCAAGATGCAAAAAATCGTTTTCATGCATTTTATAGGGTATCTTGTTTACACGTGCATTTGTAGTTGCATAATGTATAAAACCCTCCTGCTTTTCAACTGCTTCGAGCTCTACCTTAGGATTATCTCTTGCAACCAAAAGACCGACAACACCGCACCCTGCTCCAACATCCAGCACTCTGCCTTTAGGATTAAACGAGCTTATAAAATCATACAAAAAAATCGAATCACTATTGTAACAGTAGCCAACATGAGGCTGATAAAGAAGCATCAAAAACCTTTTTTAGTATAATGGCGGAATTATATCCAAGCAATTAAAAAAAAAGGCATTAATTAGATGATTATTATTCCTGCAAGATTAGCATCGACGAGATTTCCACAAAAAGTTTTAGCAGATATTGGCGGTCTGCCTATGGTAGTGCGAACTGCAAAGAGAGTGGCACACCTTGACAGAGTTGTAGTGGCTGCTGATGATGAGCTGATAATTACCACATGTCAGGCACATGGTATAGAAGCCATGTTAACCTCAACAACGCACAAAAGCGGAACTGACAGAATTAACGAGTGTGCAAATTTGCTGGGTATAGGCGATGATGAGATTATAGTCAATGTTCAGGCGGATGAGCCGTTTATTGAGCCTGAAGTTGTTGAGTCTTTAATTACAAAGCTCAAATCTCTTAAAGAACAAAATACCCCTTTCATCATGGGAAGCTGTTTTAATGCCATCAATGCAGAGTCGGCAAAAGACCCAAACCTTGTTAAAGTAGTGCTTGATGATGAAAACAATGCAATCTACTTCTCTCGCTCACCAATTCCCTATAACAGAAGCGGAAGAGCAAACTATTTTGGACACATCGGAATCTACGGATTTAGCAAAAAAAGTTTAAAAGAGTTTTGCAACCTCGAAGATGCACCAATGGAAGATATAGAAGGGCTAGAACAACTCCGTGCAATTTATCATCAAAAAAAGATAACCATGGTGAAAGTCGCCAGTACAGGTTTTGGGATAGATACGCCCGAGGATTTAAAAAGAGCGGTTGAGATATTTTTGTAAACAAAGAGCTTACTATAGGTACTTTAAGAGGTGTCTAGTCACTTTCTAAACTAGACTTAAAAAATAAAAATCACGAAGTGAAATCTCTTGACTGAGTAGTACGACCTTATATGAACTAAATAGCTGTCTCATTGGTTAACATAGCTCTATGTTCTGTTAAGTGAAACGCAGATTTTGCTCACAGTTTGCGAAGAGGTAAGTTTTAACAGAATATCGAGTTATGTCTAAAATAAACTTAGTTCATCCGCTACTATACCACTTGTTTGAGCGGAGCAAGATTAACCCAATTGGCACTTGAATGGTATCAACTGATGTTGAGTGAAGAATGAACGGCACTCTACGACAGATACTCTCAATTAAGTCAACCTCCACCCACACACACAACAAAAAAAGAATTGAAGTTGCCATGAAAATATATTATTGCTATATATTCCATTGTTAGCACCTCCGCATTACAAATTTTCGCACATTTGTCATCTTTTACATTTATTGCTTTTAATATATCATCTACTAAACAAAATATTGTTATTTTTTTCTTTCATAAGAATCACTCTACTTCGAGCTTTTCTTATGGTTCTAGCAATTTAGATTATTTTAATACTTGTATATCTTTTTGCCAAATATTTGCAATTAAACCCTCAAAGGAAGGATAGAGAACTCTGTTACCATATGCACTTAGATGATCTGCATCAAAAAATAGCGGGTTACCCTCATCAAAAACTCTACATGTTTCAGTTTTACATAATATAGGAAAAGGATCCCAAATAATCAATTTAGGAAACTCTTGTTTTAATGTATCTAGAGATTCCATAACAGGTTTTCTGAATTCTAAAAGAAAATCCCGTTTTATAGAAAATCCCTCTCTACAAATTGGATTTGATCTATTAAACCAGTCAGAGCATCTGAATGCTGGAGCTTTAAAGATAGGTTTTGGAGCATCAATAATTATATGTAAGCCTTTTTTCTCAAATTTTTTAATCAAGTCACTTGTTTCTTTAACAATAAGTTTTCTCTTGTTAATTGATACACTACTTAACTGAGATTGAATAACCGCTTCTTCTGGAACAAGAACAAATTGAGTAGAAAAAGGATCCAACCGGAATGAAGCTAAAAGTAAAATATCATTGGGTTGTGCTATAGATTCTATTTGTGTAAGTACTTTTTCAATATATTTTATACAACTATCACCTTTTGCACTTGTGACAGTGCGAAAATCAGCTACACCACAACCCCCAGATGAAAATTTGTAGACTTTTGCATTAGATGTCTCCGATAATTCCTGAAGCATCGTACTATACGCCTCCGTATGAGAATCCCCCCAAACAAATAAATTATGTGTGCTAAAATCGTATTTGGATATAAAGTTATCACTTTTTGCTTTAGGGTATGGTTGAGGATACCATGTATACTTGTCTTTTGTTACGCTTAGACTCAGTGTAGATTGATGTGCAAAAATTTCTTTAGCTCCCATGTAGCTAATAAAAAGAAGAGTTAACCCCACCAATACAATCTTCCAACTTGATTGCTGATGTATAAATTTATTATGTCTAAATGGTGTTTCTATAAATCTATAGGTAAATGAAGATATAACTAATGTTAGTATTACTGCTATAGACATATTGGTTAGAGATTCTAAGCCTACAGTCCATCTGAAGAACGCATATACTGCCCAATGCCAAAGATATAGGGAATATGATATTTTTCCTATATAGACAATTAAGTCATTTTCAAATATTTTTTTTAAAAATGATTTGTCTTTAGTATTATTTATAAAGCCAATAATTAAAAAAATGGTCCCAATGGTAGATGGAATTGCCCATGGAAATGGAAAAACAGTTTTATCTGCAAAAATAAATCCTATGGTGATTAAGACTAAACCTAAGATAAGATAAATATTTTGTATGAAGCTAGAATTAAAAACAAATTTATTATGCATATGTAGTTTAAAAAGCAATGCACCAAGTCCTAACTCCCAAAATCTGCTAGGTAGTAAATAAAATGCTTGTTCTGGACTTGCCGATGTTGCATACCAAGCATATATGATTGAACTTATTATAAGTACGACCAATAATAATTTAACATTATATGCAATATATTTAGATTCATTGTTTTTGAATTTGTAATATATAAAAAAGATTAATGGAAAGATTACATAAAATTGTTCTTCTACAGACAAAGACCAAGTGTGGACAAATGGATTAAATTCTATTCGTGGTGAAAAATATCCATCGTTATACCACACGAGAGCAAAATTGCTATAACCAAAAAAAGAAGCCAAAGCAGTTTTACTAGTTGTTTCACTTAACCAAGATGATGGCACAAATAATATAGTTATTATACTTGAAACCAATAGAAGGACAAGAAGTATTGGAACAAGTCTAATCATACGCCTAGCATAAAAGTCAAGTGTAAATTTAAAAAAATTTGATCTATAATTTTTTGCTAAAGAACTGCTAACTACATATCCAGATATAACAAAGAAGATATCTACTCCAGTAAACCCTCCCGGTAAGGCTTGCGGATAAATATGAAATAACATAACAGCAAGTACTGCAAATGCACGAATTCCATCAATTCCTTTAATATAAGGTGTTTTGGAACTATTATCCATAATTTTCCTTTACATGACTTATATAATGCGCCAAGATTAAGTCATATTGTACATAAAATTTAATTATAAAAACTAAAATTGCTAGTTGCTTTTGTTCATTAAATCAGTTTTTTATACTTGTCAAACGAACTGCTGAACCAAACTTCACTTTATACTGTTTATTGTTCAAACTGTACTTGATATAGAAATTAGTATAGCCATTAGTAAGCGTCTGAGTAAAGACACCCTGTTTTACAGTGTTTAAGATATAAATGCTACACAGTACAGGTACAATTATAATAAAAAGCAAATACATATGTCGTATTATAGGGTCATGATTAAAGTCGCCAGTACAGGTTTTGGGATAAATACGCCCGAGGATTTAAAAAGAGCGGTTGAGATATTTTTGTAATATCTCTATCTTCTGGGTTTTATAAAAATTGTAAAATCACCGAACTGCTCATTTAAATCAAACTCATGTTTTTGACAAAAATTTGACTTCATTATTTTTATCATATACTCTGCTTCTTTTTTTGCTTCATCTTTATTATCAAACTCTAGCACTTCAGAAAATCCACTTTTTAAAAAACAGCTGCATGGATTTTGCACTCTTACCTTATACACTTCTATCTCCTAAAAATCAAATATATCATCAAAGTCTTCAGCGCCATCGTCCGCTGCTTCATCCATTTTTAATATGCCGCCTATTGTTTGGCAATTTACAACGATTGTATCATTCATAAACTGCACACTTGGTGCGCCTGTGTGAAATGACATCTCTATCCAGTTAGATATATCCTTGCTGAATGCTCTGCACATTGGTCCTAAAGCTTCTGAATTTTTCATAAATTCAGATATATGTGTTGACATATCATGCGATAGTTCCGTAAGGGCCTTGGATATCATATAAACTTCATTATAAGATGCTAATATTCCGGCTATTTTATCCAGATATGTATATATATCTGCTATCTCCTCTTCACTTACATCTCCATTGCCCACAACTAACAACAGAGAATTCAACTTACCTGCATACTCCTCTAAATCATATAAATCTTCTTCTTCCATATAGTTAAATATTTGTAAATTTTCAGATTTTTTCAGCACAAGAGGCGAAGCTATCTCCTCTATTGGTATTATTTTTTCCTCTTTTTGAATAACTAGAGGAACATTTTTTATTTCAGCAGAAAGTAAATCGGTATCATTTTTAATAGCACTTTTTTTCAACTCAAATGAAATCTTTTCATCCTCTATGCGATATCGACAAGCAGGATGATTTTTCTTTATAATGTGTTCTATCTTTTTTAAAGGGATTTCACCTATATCTGTTAATGTAAAATATTGAGCTTCATCTGATTCTTCAATATATATTCCGCTATGAGTGGAGTGCCTTACTTGAAAATCTGCTATAGATACAATCGTCCTAACTATATCGCTTAGATTGTCACTTTTATCTCTAACATTTAAAAGAAAAAATTCCCAAAATTCAGAGAGAGAATCCTCGGAGTTTATAATAAATTTTGTATGTCTTTTATAAATTTCGTCAGAAAATAGATTGACTTTTTCAACATTACTTTTTTTACTTATTCTACTCTCAACAAGGGTTATATAGTTGTCCATTCTACTGACAAACACATCAGCATTAATGGGTTTTGAAATGTAATCCTCTGCTCCGTTATTTAAGATTAATTTTTTACTTTCATTGTCATCCATAGCCGATACAGCGATAATCATAGTTTTTGTATCTATCCCCCTTATGCGTTTTGTAGCTTCTATACCATCCATATTTGGCATCATAATATCCATAAAAACTATATCGTAAGAGTTCTCTTTACACATTTGCAAAGCTTCCAACCCATCACGTGCCTCTTGCGTATTAAAGATTATGCCGGAGTTATTTTCTGCATAATCGTCCAATAGATATTTCATTATCATTCTATTGCTATTATTATCATCTACTATGAGTATATTCATTTTCTATTCCCTTCTTTACTACAGTCTGTTTATGAGTTCAGATATGCATCGTTTATAATCTTTCATGCCTTTAGAGCGCTTTGTGTCCAAAATTATAGGAGAGGCAGATTCAAACTGTTTTGCTAATTTAATATCAATGCCTATAGGAGAGAGGAGTTTATCCTCACCGAATGAAGTTTTAACTTTTTGCAGACACTCGTTATGCTCAGCAATGTGCGGATTATACATGACAGGCAATATTGACACATCTGCTATATCCCTGTTAAACTGTGAAGCACTCTGATAAAGTGCTCTGAGCATCTGTCCAACCGCTACAACCCCGAGGTGATGTGGAACAAATGGAATAACCACGCTATCCGCAACTTCTAAAGAGTTTTTTAATATAGCATCAAACGTTGGAGGGGTATCTATTACGCAGTAGTCAAAAAAATCTGCAATATTCTCTCTTTTAAAGCGGCTTTTCAGCACTCCTTGTAAATCTGAGTACTCGTAAACATCAAAAAAAGCAAGAGCAGGTGAAAGAGTGAGATTTTTGTGTATAGTCGGAATAAAAGTTTCACTCAGTGTTTTTCCGCTAAAAATAGAGTGAACACCAAGCTCTTCATTCGGCTCGCAACCGACACCAATGGAAGCGTGTCCCTGCGTATCAAAGTCCAACAATAAAACCGAACCTATTTCAGCTAAACCGCTGGCAATATTGACTGCCGTAGTAGTTTTGGCAGAACCGCCTTTGCGGTTACTGATTACAATAGTTTTCACTTTTTTAAAGCCTTTTAATTTGGAATGTCAATATTTTTAATAAGATTAATCAAGACACCGTCTATGTCGAGTATTCCGGAGAGTTCTAAATATTCACCTGTTATATGCTCTTCATGGCTACTCATAATTTTTGAATCTTCTATATGCACTATATCTTCAATAGTATCTACTTTAATTGCAAAAGTTGTACCGTTTTTTTCATAAATAATAAGTTTTTGCAGGGAGTTAGAAACACTCTCTAGCTCGGATATAAAAACATCTAAAGAGTGAGTTACTTTTTTAAATGCTTCATCAATCTCTCCATTTAGCATGCTTTTAGCTCTGTCTTTGTCTGTTTTATATAACTCTATAGCATCGCTGCCTAGCGAGTGAATATGTTTATGACCGAGCATCAGCTCTTTTAAAACTGCCGTAACTTTATCATCATAGGAGTTAAAGCCATCCAACCACATGCCAAACTCGCTCTTATGCGGATTTGTAGTTTTTGTAAAAACTGAGCCTTTTTCTAGCGAATCTTTCAGTTCATTCAGCCACTCTTGATAGGAGAGTTTAAAAACAGCAAAGGACTTTTGCAGCTCCTTCTCATAAGGAATTAACCCTATAAGTTTGCGAAAATTAAGAACTTTTATAACTTTTTCTTCATAGCTCATCATCCCGTCAATCAGCGCACTGGAGTTAGGAATAGTTGTTAACTCCTTAGCTTGAATTATTCTTTGAATATTTTCAATATTTAAGGCGTAATGATTATTTCCAACACTAAATACGATTAAATCCATCATAAAAAATCCTTCGCTTTTTTCTTAACCACAATTCTCTTCTTTTACATCAAATCCTTTTAATACCTTCTCAAAAAGCTTTATATCATCTGAGAATTCATATCTGCAGCCATAATTCTTCTGATAAGCCATCAGAAGTTGTAAGATTGCAAAATGTATGTCATCACACTCGGAAAAGTCACAAACAACCTCATTTGGAGCTATGTTTTGCAAAAAATCTCTAAAAGCGACTACCTCATCTTCATAAATAATTGATATAAATGTTGCACAATTTTCTTCATAAACTATTGACATGCAATCTCCTTGCTAAGCTGCTTTTATATCTGTTTTTAACTTTTGAGAAATACCTAAAAGGCCGATAGGGTCAATCGCCATTATTATCTGACCATTTCCGAGCAGTGCTGTCCCACTAAAGAGTGGATGTGACTCCATAATACCTACAAGCGGTTTTTGAACTACATCCAGCTGACCTAGGAATTTATTAACGACAACCGCTAAAAGATTCTCTTTTATATTTAAAACAACTATAGAGAGCGGCTCTTTTTCCATGGCTTTTTCATTGAGCATAGATTTTATAAAGAGAAGTGGAATAACTTCTCCTCGTATGTAAACAAACGGCTCATTATGCAAATACTCTATCTCATTTTTTTCAAGTTTCACAGTTTCAGAGACACTGTCCATAGGAATCCCATAGTGAATATCATTCATCTGAATATGTAAAAGGGAGGTGACGGCTAAAGAGACCGGAATTGCAAGCGTAATGGTTGTTCCATGGTTTGCTCTGGTTCTAATTTTAATTGTCCCGCCAAAAGCTTCAATTGACTTTTTCACAACATCCATTCCGACACCGCGACCGCTAAACTCTGTTATCGTGTCTGCGGTTGAAAGACCCGGAAGCAGAACTAATTCTGCTTTTTCTTCTTGCGAGAGTGCATCTAGCTGTTCATAGGTCATTAAACCTTTTTCTAAAACTTTATTTGCGACTTTATCTATATTTATTCCCGCACCGTCATCTACAATCTCTATAATAATTCTGTCCGACTCGGCATACGCTTTGAGTGTAACCAATCCATTAGAATCTTTTCCTTTTTGCTCTCTGATTTCCGGCATTTCAAGTCCATGGTCGAGTGAATTTCTCATAATATGAATCATGGGATCCGCCAACATCTCTATCATGTTTTTATCGAGTTTCGTCTCTCCGCCTTCCATCTCTAAGTTCACTTTTTTGCCAAGTTTTTTAGCAATATCACGAACCAGTTTAGGGTATCTGTCAAACACATAGGATATCGGCAGCATTCGCATGCCCATTATCAAATCTTGCAACTGCTCCGACAAACGATTTATAAAGATGTATTTCTCCATAATTTCTCGTTTAATTACATCATGTGTCATTCCGACAACATTATCGGCTAAGTAGGGCAAAGAGTTTTTTGCAACCAAAAGCTCTCCGACAACATTCATCAAACTATCAATGGACTCTTGATCTATCTTAACAGTTTTGCCGACTATAGATTTTTTACCCTCATCCTGTGTTTTTGTTCTAACAGCTCTTGTCTCTTCTTGAGTTTCTTCTTCAACTTCATCAAAAATAATCTCTTGTTTTGGAGAAATATTTGCAACATGAGAACTCTCTTTTTGCGGCACACTCTTATCTGCTATTGATAGTTTTACTTCTGTTTTAGCATGTGGAGTTATAGAAAGATTAAACTCTAAAAAACTTGCAATCTCATCTTTAGTGGTTAAACTCTCCGGCATGTGCGGCATAAATCTTTTCATCTTCTGCATAATAGAGAGAACTCTTTGTAAATCACTCTCATTTTTTACACATTCTAACGCTTTATACTGCTGCTCCATCATTGAAGTAAGTGTCTCTTTTATATTTTCACTTACTTCAATACTCTCTTCTTGCAAAATTTCAAATTCTGTTTCTTGAGATTCTTGTACAGTTTCTAAAGTATCAAAATTCTCATCAAACTTGTACACTTCACCCTTGTAAAGATTACTCAAAAAACCATCTAGCTTATGAATATCGCTATCCTTGATTAAAGGAGCAATATTTAGAAATCTTTGAAGTTGTGCATGTTGGAGAGTATTTGTGCCGATTAATTCCATAGATTTTTTAACTTCTTGAGTTACGTAATTTAAATCTTTTTCTGCGGTTATTTTGGACAACTCTTTTAAAGAATCTAACTTATGTCCACTGTCTTTAACATCTAAAGATAAAAGTATTGCTATGTCCAGTGGTAAGAATTGAAGTTCATCAATAAAATTAAAGAGGGAGTTTTCAATCTCTTCATACGTGGCGTGTACATACGCCACTAAATATGATTTTAGAAGCAATCCGGTTTCATCTTCGGTACCGCTTAAAATTGATTTGGCACTATCATCGCTCATGCAAGAGTAAACACCAAGAACTTTATCTCCAAGAAGCGAGAGGGCATAAATAGGGTCATTTCCGTACATCATACATGATTCATCTATATCAAAGAGTATTGCATACAAATTTTCAGAGGAGCAGAAATCTTGATTCATTTCACTATTATTAAAAGCAACTTTTTGAGAATTTACACATGTAAGTGTCGGTAAGGGCAAATTTATAATTTTTTGAGTATCACCAGCTAGCAAAAATGGAATACTCCACTCTGCAGGTGCTGCTGCTGTTTTACCCATCTGTTCATTGAGCACTTCAATAATCTCATTTACTATATTTGAATCTGCTTCTACAATAGTACCGCTCTCTTCAGCTGCTTCAACAAGATTCATAACTTCATCAAAAGCATTAAAAAGGGCCTCTGTCATACTCTCTTTAAACTCAATTCTTTTAGACCTCAACATGTCCAGCAAATCTTCAGCATGATGTGTTATATCTCTAATAGAATCAAAACCGACAATTCCGCTTCCACCCTTTAGGGTATGAGCAGCACGAAATACAGAGTTTAAAAGTTCCGGGTCATCCCCGCCAATCTCTTCAATATTTTGATCAATAAACGCAAGATTCTCTCTTGCTTCTTGTAAAAACTGTTCTAATAGCGGATCCATAACATCTCCCTAGCTCTTTACTAATATTTCAATATACGCCTGAAGTCGATCCGGCTTTATTGGCTTTGTTTCAAACAGATTTGCACCAACATTATAAGCGTTTATTTTATCTTCCTCTTTTGCCTGCGTTGTTATCATAATTATCGGTACAGTTTTATACTTTTCTTGTTTTCTTAAATCTTCAATAAACGAGTATCCATCCATGACAGGCATGTTCACATCAACCAAATAGAGATTAATATTTGAAGATAAACTTTTTTCAAGAGCTTCCATTCCATTTTCAGCCTCTAACACATCTATTCCCATAGATTTTAGTATAGAACCATGATAATTTCTTACGGTTTTTGAATCATCTACAACCATTACTGTTGCCATCTTACTCTCCTAAAAAAATTCTATTTCATCGGTATCTGCATTGCCATCCGCAAATTTACCTGAAAATCTACTCTTTTTATCTTTCGCTTCACTTAACGCTGTGCTAAACTTATCCTGCAGCTTTTTCATGCTCTCAACAACTAAATTTTCATCCGTTTGATATGCGTGAGAAAATCGATAGATACTGCTCTGCACACTCTCAATCGCCTCTATTGTAGCATTTAGCTGCTGAGATATAATATCCTGATATTGCAAGGCTGTTACCACATCATTATCAATTTCAAGAGCATTTTTTTCTATAAAACTGCTAATCATCATTAATGATTCACTAGATAAGTGAATGACATCTTTTTGAACCTCTTTAATGTGTGATAAAAGTTCATCCACTGAGTTTAAAATAAGCATCTCATCAACCACTAAGCCGGCAGTCTTAAAACTCTTGTTATTGCCTGCTTTAATTGAGCCGGATTAAATGGTTTTACAATCCATCCGGTAAGACCTAGTGCCTTACCCTGCTCTTTTAACTCCGCTTTTGTTTCTGTTGTAAGCATCAGACATGGTGTTCTGCTTGTTGATGGAAGTGCTCTTAGCGCTTGCAAAAATTCAAGCCCGTTCATCACCGGCATATTCAAATCCGTAATAATCAAATCAGGTGTCATGCCTGCTTTGATTTCTGCTAAAGCTTTTTGTGCTTCCGTGTATTGCTTCACCTCTATGGGCATCGAATTTGTAACCATTCTCGTTGAAGCTAAGGCTGTTTCACTATCATCTACAAATATAACTAATGGCATTTTTTTCTCCTATTTTTGATAAATTAAAGTATTCTCTATTTTTCTTGCCTTAAAGACAGAAACAATACGACTCATATATTCGGCATGTCCCAAAAGAACAAACCCACCTGGATTTAACATATCATAAAAGGTCATAGCAACCTCCTTACGAGATGCATCATCAAAATAAATCAACATGTTTCTCGAAAAAATCACATCAAATTTTCCAAGTTTTCTCATCTGCGCCTTATCAAACACATTGGCGACTTGAAAATCAACACTTCCATGTAAATCTGCTCCAAGCTCATATCCCAAACTATTTTTCTTAAACCATTTGGCTAAAATATTTTTAGGTATTGCATGGACAGATCTGTCGCTGTATTTTGCAATTTGTGCTTTTTTTATAACAGTCGAGTCTATATCAATTCCAACAACCTCAATATCCCTTTGCTCAACCACCGTACCCTCTTCTATTATGTGAAGCACAATAGAGTAAGGCTCTTCGCCCGTCGAACATGGAGAAGATAATATTCTTATAGGTTTTGAAGCAGGCATTGCCCTATGAAGTTCCGGCAATAGAGTATTTACCAAAACTTCAAATTGATCTTTTTCTCTAAAAAAATAAGTTTCATTTACGGTAACTCCGTTCATCAACTCTTGAAATTCATTACCGTCTTTATCTTCAAAACGAAGCTTAAAAAAATATTTTCTAAAGTTGTCAAAACTGAGTGCCCTACAACGAGAATCTATGTATTTAGCCAACTTTTCAAAGTGCTTCTCTTCTTCTAAAAAAAGCCCGCTTTTTCTATAAATAAATTCACTCATTTTTGCAAAGTTTTCTCGTGATAAAAGATATGCCATCCACTTATCCTCTTATAGACTTAATGGCACTATCGACTGCAAATTCTGCATAAAATTCACCTGCAAATCTTTTTTTTACAGATTCTAAAAGAGGTATATCTCTCATTTCACCTATCTCTGCCAGATAGTCAACTGCTGTCATCGCTACATTTATATCTTTTTCTGTCTCTAAAAGTTCAACCAACATATCTCTTGATTCTGAAAAATTGACATCACCCAAAACATTGATAGCAAAAATTCTTAAATCTCTATCCTCTCCTATTAAAAATTTTACTATGTAATATTTTATGGCATTGCCGAAATCTCGAAGAATGGATATGCCTAAATTTCTCACATACGCATTATCTAGTTTAAGCAGATTCATAATCTCCTCTATAGGAGCGCTACTCGGCTCTATTTTTGAGATAACACTGGCTACTTTAGTTGCGATATGTTTATCTACTTTATCATGGCTGATATATGAAATCAAATACTCTCCACCATCTTTAAATTTAGAAATTTCTTCTATGGCATAATCTTTTTCATCCGATAAACTAGTTGATTCAAAAAAGTTTACGGCATCTTCAAGTGTTGAGAATTTTGGCAACTCTTCAACATCTTGTGCAACATGTTTTTTGATTAAAGCCATTTACTTCTCCTCTACTTTAATGTTGTAATAGTTTTTAATATTTGTTTAAAGTCTAACTGCTCAGACACACCGCCTCTCTCATACGCCTCTCGCGGCATACCGTAAACAGTAGCACTCTCTTCGCTCTCACCCAAAGTGTAAGCTCCGGATTTTTTCAGTTTAACCATAGCATCGGCACCGTCATCGCCAATCCCTGTCAAGATAACACCTATTATATTTGACGCGTCAAACACTTCTAAAGCTCCAAACATCATATCATTCACGCTAGGCTGAAAAAAATTGTTCCCCTTATTTTTATCTTCTCTTATAACAATTTTACCTGAAACTTTTTTAGCAAAATTCATATGAACGCCGCCGCGGGCAATATATATGTTTCCCGGCAGAATTTCCATATTTTGAGCACTTTCAAAAACATTCAAAGCACTTGAACGATTTAATCTCTCTGCAAAGGCTTTTGTAAACTGCTCAGGCATGTGCTGAACTATACAAACAGGATATTTATAGTTAGCCGGCAGAGATGCACATATTTGTTCAATTAGTCCCGGTCCACCTGTTGAAGAGCCGATTAGAACTATCTTTGTAATCTCGCCAATTTCACTAGAGGGTTGTTTGGGTTTCTTTTTATTTTCTGATACTCTCGCTCTACCCACGGGTGCTCTTGAGGCTCTGTTTCTTAATCTTCTAGGTGAAATACGGCTAAGAGAGTTGATTTTTTCTAAAATTTCTTCCGTATTTTGTTCTTTACCGATATTCATAGTTCCCGGCTTTGCTATATAATCTATCGCCCCTGCATCAAGAGCATCCATGGTAATGGCTGCATCTTCAGTTGTCAGGGAACTAATCATTAAAATAGGAGTCGGCTGCTTGCTCATTATCTGTTTTACAGCTTCTATTCCGTTCAAAATAGGCATATTTACATCCATGGTTATTACATCATATTGAGTTGAAGTAGCTTTATCTACCCCTTCTTGCCCGTTTCTAGCCGTCTCAATATCAAAACCCAATGTTCCGATAACCTCACTCAACTGCTTTCGAACCAAGGCAGAATCATCAACTATCAATATTTTTTTAGCCAAGAGAAATCCTTATTTTGAAAGTATTTCATCTATATCCATAGATAAAACCAATCTTCTGCCGTTATTTAGATGAAATATATTTGGGAAAAGTCTATTATCCTGTTCTCTTATTTCGTCCGCTCTGATATTTAAAATATCACTTACTCTGTCTACTATAAAACCAATTCTTGTATTTTTTATATTGCAGATTATTATTTTAGAATCTTGATTTATTTTTGTCTCAATATTTAATTTTTTAAACAGTGAAACAATTGTAATTACCTGCCCTCTGATATTAATAATCCCATCTATAAGTTCGTTTGTAAAAGCCACTTTTGTAGATTCAACTATATCTATAATCTCTGCAACACTCTCAACATCAAATGCATACTCTCTGCCGGCTAATTTGAAAACAATCACCTCTTTAACTTCATCCTGATTTTTAAGAGCACCAAAATTTGAGCTATTGGAATCTATATATGCTTCATTTTGGAAAAAAAGTTTTTCTAAAACATCTCTATCAAAGAATGATATCAGAGAGTCTGTGTCATGTATTACGCCGGCGATTTTATTACTTTGAAAATTTTCACTCATATACTCTACATCTTTTGATAAATAACTTTTTATGTCAATTATTTCATCTACTAAAAGACCTATTTTTTTTCCATCATATGAAGCAACTAATATACGATTTTTATACCCATTCTTTGTTTTAAAATCATAATAGGTTCTTAAATCAATAACAAGAAGAAGCTCTTCTCTTAAAGTTATAAGACCAAGCACATCAGAAGCACTTCCTGCAATCTCCGTAAATTGAACATCTGATAAAACAATTTCTCTCAGATATTCTATATTTAATGCAAATTTTTCATTTTCCAAAGAAAAAATTAAAAATTTATTTGAATCTTCTTCTTTTACTTGTTTAACCTTGACTTTTCCATTTTTTATATCTTTTGATTCTATCACGACTCTTGAGATATTAGAAATCAGAATATTCAATGATATAATTTGAACTAACAACTTCTTATACTTATAAATAGCTATAATCGGATCATTCTCTTTGTTTATATATTCAATATTATTTTGTTCAATCTCTACCGTATTATAAACTTCGCTCACAAGTATCGCATTTGATGAATAAACGCCGTTTAAACTTAAAAGTCTGCTTTTATCAGCCTCATAATCGACTTCGCTCATGTCCAATAAAAGATTCATATCAACCATACATACAATATTTCCGCTAACAACACATAAACCTCGAACACCGGAAGGTCTTAGAGGAAGAGGCATCAGCATGGGCACCCTAGAAATTTGGTTAATATCATGCGTCGATATACCATAACTCTCGTTACCGTTTTTGATGATTAAGATCTCTTCTATTTTCATTTCACTCAACCCTTAGCAATTAATTGCCTTGTTGAAGTTCATCTGCCATGACAGCCAACTCTTCTACACCCTCACTGATATGTGTAACAGTTTCTATAATCAATTCACTTGCTTTACGGGATTCCATAGCATTTCGAGCACTCAGTTCAACCGCTTTTTGAATCTCATTAATACCGATAATAACTTGATTCATTCCCTCTATATTCTGGTCATTTACAGTTTTTAATCCTGTATATCTGTCAAGTAAATCAACCAACATATTTGTAATTCTGCCAATATCATTGATTAAAGAATCTATAAGGGCTTGTTCGTTTGATTGTGAACCTAAAAGATTGTGCCAGTCACTTCTAACCGTATCAATTTCGGAGTTCATTGACTCTACGATATCATTAATTTTTTCTGTATTTGACTCTGAATCCTTTGCTAAATTTCTTATGTCGGAACTTACTACTGCAAAACCTTTTCCAAAGTCACCTGCACGAGCTGCCTCAATCGAACCACTAATGGCAAGCATATTTAACTGCACAATAGAGTTTGAGATATTTCCAACTGTTTTATCAACACTTTTTGTCTCTTTTACTATTACATTCAACTCGGATGCAGCACTATTTCCTTCTGTGATTACTTCATTAAAAGCTTCACGAATCTCACTAATACTGTTTTTTACTACATTGAATGAGACTTTAAGTAGATCAAAATTACGACGCGCTATCTCTATAAGTTTGTCTATATCTTTTGCAGCTTCCATGCCGGCTTGAATAAGTTCTTTGTTGTTAAGTGCATTTTGGTTTGTTGAGTGTGAGGATGATTCTATCTGATTTAACGCAGCAGTCACACTTTCTAATGCATTTTGAATATCTTCCATTGAACCGCCGATGGTATCTGCTGAGAGTGCTATATCTTCAGCTGATTTAACGGTGTCTGTCGAGTATTTTAACTCTTCAGCCAAGTTTGAAAGTTCTTTAATATCATCTTCTGTCTGACTAAGAGCATCGGATTGAATATCAATGCCATGGAGTGTTTTTTCAACGGATTGCGCAATTGCCTGAGATGCATTTGCTATCTCCTGCGAACCGTCGCTGATTTTTCCAATAAAATCGCCAAGTCTCTGTGTATATATGCTGACGCTTCTTGCAGCCTCAACAGAGTAAACAGCTATTTTTGTGAGCTCTTCCATTTTCAGACTAAGAGTGTTCCCTTTTTTGCCATTGCTTGAGATAATTCTTGTTGTAGAACCAATACTTTTAATAATATTGTCTATGCTTCCCTGTATTTTATTTACAAGTTCAGAGATAAATTCAGCATTCTTTTCACTCTCACCGGCCAAGGCACGGGTCTCGTCTGCCACAACTGCAAAACCTTTGCCATGCTCTTTTGCACGACTCGCTTCAATCGCAGCATTTAGAGCCAATAGGTTTGTCTGGTCTGCAATTTTGGCAATAAAACCAACAGCATTCCCAATATTTTGTGATGACTCTTTGAGCTCTTCACTCTTTTTGGAGGACTCTTGTGCAACTGAAACTGCTGAATCCATTCTAGCAACTGATTCAGTGGTTTTTTGAACAGAGTTCATAATATTTTCACCGGTTGCAATTGTAGATGCAATAACCGTATCGATAGTTGAGTTCATTCTAGTGATGTTTGATTTAATACTTTTTACATTGTTTAGAGCCTGCTCACTCGCACCGCTATTCTCTTCAGCAGCGGTTGCAATCTGCTCCATGGATGATTTTAGCTCTTCGATTGCGCTTACACTCTCTTGTGCATTTTCTAGTATAGTCATAGCGACACCCGCGATACTCTCACTTATTTGTTGCTGCTTTGCCAGTGTTCTTTGTCGTCTTTTGTCTCCGCCAGCTGAAGATGCTAACTCAGGAGATGAAGTTAAGGTTGTTTTTTTCATTAATGCCATTACAAAATCCTTTTATTTCTTAATCTAGTGTTGCATAAAGCTCTTGAGCTTTTTTAACATCTTCTCTTGAAGGTTTCACTCTTATAGAAACATACTTAGTTTTTCCATTTTTATCGACTGAACGAAGCACAGTGGCATATACCCAATAGTAGCCTCCTCCTTTGCGAGCATTTTTTACATAACCTGTCCAAAAACCTTTGTTTTGAACATCTTTCCATAAAGATTTAAAAGCTGCACGGGGCATCTCCGGATGACGAACTACATTATGCGGCTGACCTAGTATCTCATCGGCTCTCATTCCTGCAATCTTTAAAAAAGAGTCACTTGCATACTCAACAATCCCCTTTTCATCAGTCTCTGATAATAGGTACAAATCATCATACAAAACCTCACCGTCTTCTAAAAAGGTTAAGCCTTCAGTACTTAAATCATTATTATTTTTTAACACTGCAACCCTCCATCATTTAATTGAACCTTTTTTATAGCATACAATTAAAAAACTAAATTTACATTAAAAACAATGTTAATATAGAAAAATTATATTTGGCTGACAAATAAGCTACAATACGGCAATAAAACTGATTTTTGGATGTTTATATAGGTTTAATATGGGTGTGGTGTGCAGTAAAAAACCCTATTAAAAATAGGGTTTTAAGGAGGGTAGAGATTTAAAGACTATATATTGTCACGAATGCCTAAATCTTGTACCAATTTAAGGTAAGCATCTTTGTTTGTTCTTTTGAAGTATCTCATAAGACGACGACGCTGACCAACCAATGTCAATAGACCAAGTCTAGAAGCATGATCTTTTTTGAATACTTTAAGGTGTTCAGTTAATTCACTGATTCTACTTGTTAAAAGTGCAATCTGAACTTCACTTGAACCTGTGTCATTTTCTTTGCGACCATATTTTGCAATAATCTCTTGTTTTTTAGCCGTATCTAAAGCCATAATAGCCTCCTGATGGGTATATTAATCTAACAATTACACAAATGTATAAAAGCCGAACTGGAATTTTAGCAAAACTTTTCTTTTTATTTACTTTTTAATAAATAGCTTACTTCTTGATGTAAAGGTAAATCTATTAGCACCATCTCATTAAAATAAATCATAATGCTGTTTTTAGCTTCTTTGGATATAATTCATTTTACAGAAGAGACTATATTTAATAGAAAGTAAAAATCATGTTAATAACAAAAGCAAGCGAATATGCAATTTTATCACTCATAGTTTTATCTAAAACAGCTTCTCCTATGGGAAGCGAAACACTCTCGCTTGAACTATCAATATCCAAAAGTTTTTTAGCAAAAATACTGCAGGCACTCGCAAAAGACGGTATCTTAAAATCTTATAAAGGCGTTAATGGCGGCTTTTCTCTGGCAAAAACTCCAAAAGAGATAAACATGCTTGAAGTCATGTTATCTGTGGAGGGCAAAGCACCAGCCGTATTTGAGTGTGCTCCGTCTGTAAACGATTGCCCGTCAAACAAAGCCCAAATGTGCTCAATATGGCCTTTTTTAAATAGACTTCAGGGCAAAATAGACTCCTTTTTATCTGACCTGACATTAGCAGATATATTAGAAGATTAATTTTTATGTTTTCATCAATACACTATAAAAAGAAGCAGTAAATTGGCACAAAAGTCTACACTAAAACAGCAAGTCGGTACAACTCTAAATTTCCTTTTGGGACAAAAGGATTTAAGCGTTGTAGCCTTTGTCATGGCTATTTTAGCGATTATTATAGTCCCTCTTCCATCGGCACTTCTTGATTTTTTTCTGACTATTTCAATGGCAATAGCAGTTTTAGTTCTGCTTATATCCCTCTATGTTCCTAAACCGACCGACTTAACAACTTTTCCGACTCTTATATTAATCATTACCCTTTTTAGATTGTCTCTCAATGTAGCAACAACAAGGATGATTTTAAGTAAGGGGCATGAGGGTCCAGAGGCTGTGAGCGACATTGTTACCAGTTTTGGGAACTTCGTTGTCGGTGGGAATTTTGTTATCGGTATTATCATTTTCTCCATTCTTGTTCTTATCAACTTTATGGTTATCACAAAGGGTTCAACAAGGGTTGCAGAGGTTGCAGCTCGTTTCGTGCTCGATTCAATGCCGGGTAAACAGATGGCGGTGGATGCAGATTTGAATGCGGGACTTATCGATGATGCACAGGCTAAAAGAAGAAGAGCGGACATTCTTCAAGATGCAAACTTTTATGGAGCGATGGATGGGTCTAGCAAGTTTATAAAAGGGGATGCCGTTGCCGGAATCATCATAACTCTTATAAATATTATCGGTGGATTTCTTATCGGGGTATTTCAGCATGACCTCAGTATCTCAGCAAGTGCTTCAACTTTCACCCTCCTTACAATCGGTGACGGATTGGTTGCTCAGGTTCCGGCACTTATAATTTCTACTGCAACGGGTATTATGATTACCCGCTCATCCGGTGATGGCGATAATTTTGCCGAAGGAACCATCAACCAGATGATGGGCAATGCAAAAATAATGATGATGGTTGGCTTTGTCATGTTTTTGTTTGCTCTTGTTCCAGGACTTCCAACACTCTCAATGGGGGTTGTAGGAGCTATCTTTGCAGGACTTGGCTGGGCAACCTACAAGTATGAGAGAGGAGAGCTTAGCATCCTTGATGTAGATACTATTTTGGGTAAAAAATCAAAAGAGCAGATAGAAAAAGAGCAGGCAGCAATAAAACCTAAAAAGACAAACGAAGAGATAGCCAAAGAAGAGGATAAAGCCTTAGAGGATATTTTAAAAGTTGAAATGCTGGAACTCACACTCGGGTACCAATTAATAAAGCTAGCAGACGGTGCACAGGGCGGTGATTTACTAGAGAGAATCCGCTCAATGCGAAGAAAAATAGCAAGTGATTTTGGCTTTTTGATGCCTCAAGTAAGAATACGGGACAATCTGCACCTTCAACCACAGCAGTATCAGATTCTTTTAAAAGGAATATCTATTGGCGAAGGTCAGATACAGCCGGACAAATTTCTAGCCATGGATAGCGGGATGGCAACAGGCGAAATAGAAGGTGAAAAAACTAAAGAACCGGCATTTGGACTAGATGCCATGTGGATATTCCCTGAGCAAAAAGAGGATGCAATTATTAACGGATACACCGTTGTTGACCCTGCCACCGTCATATCTACGCATATGAGCGAACTCATTAAACGAAATGCGGAAGATCTGCTCACTCGTCAAGAGGTTCAGACACTTGTCAATAAAATCAAAAATGACTTCCCTGTTATTGTGGATGATGTACTGAAAGTTGCAAGTATAGGCCTAATCCAAAGAATTCTAAAAGCACTTTTACATGAAAAAATTCCTCTCAAAGATATGCTGACTATTTTAGAAACAATTGCTGATATAGCTGAATACACAAAGAATGTGGATGTGATAACCGAACAGGTAAGAGCAAAACTCTCAAGAATCATTACCCAAATGTATTCTAGCGATGATGGAGTTATACGACTTCTTACCTTTGATACAAAGAGTGAGCAGATGATGCTTGAGAAGTCAAAAGAGCAGGACGGAAGAAGAAACCTGCTCTTGAATGTAGGTGAAATAAATGCTCTTATTCAAGCCACTAGTGCTAAAGCGGCTGAGTTGTTACAAAAAGGTGTTTCACCTGTTGTAATCATTGTTGACCCCCAAATTCGCCGTGGAATTGCGGAGATATTTGAACGATTCTCTTTAGATGTAGTAACACTCTCACATGCCGAGATTGATTCAAGCGCTACTTTTGAAGTAATGGGTTCAATCTCAATAGAAAATAAATTAAATTAAGGTATAAAATGCAAGAGACAATTCACCACCTATCACACATAGACCTCGATGGGTACAGCTGCCAACTCATCATGCGATACACCCCGTATAAAATAACAAATTATAATGCAAATTATGGGGCAGAAGTGAAACAAAAACTCGAGATGATTTTGGAAAATATTAACAGTTCTAAAGAGAGTGCGCTCATTTTGATTACGGACTTAAACCTGACGGCCGATGAATCAAGATGGCTCAACAGCGAGGTTATAAGACTAAATGACAACCAGAAAGAAGTAAAAATAACACTTCTCGACCACCATGGAAGCGGTGAAGAGAGTGCTAAAAAATATGAGTGGTACTATCTTGACACATCCAGATGTGCTACAAAAATAACCTATGAGTATGTTAAAGAAAATTTTGAGTTTAATGAACCTTCTTGGATGGAAAAATATGTAGCCGTTGTAAATGCGGTGGACATGTGGATACAAGAGGAGCATGACAATTTTGAGTTTGGCAAAGTTTGTATGCGGCTTATCTCTGAGACTAAAGAGCTCAATCGTGTCATGTTCGCAAAAGAGGACGAAAACTACAAACTGGCTCTCCTACTTGAAGCTGCAAAATTCTTAGATGAAGAGAGTGCCAATATACTGCTTGATGATAAAATACACATGATTAAAAAAGAGTTTTTCAGAGTTGATAAAAATGACACACTTGATAATCTCTCAACCAAATATATAGTCGATTTACTTGGCAAAAAAAGAGATGAAAACACTATCTACTATAAAGGATATCGTGGATTTTTAAGCTACGGAGTCGGCAATACATCTATTATCGGTAATGGCTTTTTGCTCGCCTTCCCAGAGTATGATTTTATAGTTGATGTAAGCTACAGAGGAACCATGAGCCTTAGAGCGAATAATCAAGTAAGCGTCTCTCAAATATCAAAAGAGTGGGCAAATGGCGGCGGGCATCCAAATGCAGCTGGAGGACGAATTATGGGTTTTAAAGAGCAGTTTCGTTATGACAAAGTAAAACAGCAAATCGAAGCAATCATCAATGATAAAGAGTCAGTTGCCGGAGATTTAGAGTATAAGAGAGAAATTTAACAGTTCTATTTTATAACTTCGAACTAAAAAAGCTCTCAGTTATTTATAAAATATCTCTCAATCCCATCAGCCATTCCTAGGGCTAAAGATTTTTGATACGCCAAACTGACTAATCGAGCACCCTCTTTCGGGTGGGAAATAAAACCTACCTCTACTAAAACTGATGGCATTTGAGCACCCACTAAAACCCAAAATGGACCTTCACGAACTCCGGCATCTGTCACGTCATCATAACTTTTTTTCAGAGAACCTAACATGCCGCCTTGCAAATCTATGGCTAACTTATTTGATGCAATAATATTGTGGCTGTTTATAGTATTTAAAAAACTCTCTTTACCATAAAAATTCATATCGCTCATATCAGCAGAGTTCTCGCTGGATGCAACTCTTTTAGCTCTATCTGAACGAGATTTAGATAAAAAATAGCACTCGAGACCGGTTGCTTTATCCGCATTGCTTTTTTCTACCGCATTGGCATGAATAGAGACAAATATATCCGCATTTTTTTTATTGGCAAATTTGGTTCTATCACTTAATTTCACAAAGTCATCACTGTCTCTTGTCATATGAACTTTGTAGCCACGAGATTTTAAAATATTTCTCAACTCTTTTGCAATTTGAAAAACTATCGTCTTTTCTTTATACCCTTTATATCCCGTTGCCCCTGGGTCATGCCCGCCATGTCCTGAATCAAGTACTATCACTTTGTTTTTATTCAAATGACTAGGTTTCACCGTATTTTTAACTGTCTTGTCTGAAGTTTCTGCTCCGATATTAATAATAACTTTATTAGCTTCTACCGTAAAATTCAGTGCCAGTTTTTTACTATTTTCTATTACAAGTTGTAGTGCATCACCTTTATTTTGCGTTAGCTTAATTTTATTGATGCCGGCTTTTCTTAGTTCTTTAGATTTAATAAGCATTGAGTTATAAATATCAAAGGTATATTTGTGTTGCTTAGTTTTGGCATCATATGAAGTAACGCTGTGAATCTGTGAAGAATCTAACTCTTTATCAAACTCTAAAACTAATGCGTCTTCTTCAAACTTCGCATTTTGTAATTTATTTATTGATTTAATTTCTATATTCTTATTTTCTTTATGCTTTTCAACAAGCTTTACCTGCGCCGTTGAACTGTTGTAAGATTTTTTTGTTTGCTCATGTGGATTTAACATTTCTAAATCTTGCTTATATCCCGAGACATCTATCTTGAGAGCCGTGCCACTCTTAATAATTCCCTCTAGAGAAACGGCTTTTAATTTATTATCATCACTCATAACTGAACGAAGATATATACTTTTATAATCATTGTAAGCACTGAAAATATTAGTTTTACTTCCTGATTTCATCAGAGAGTTAGCACGATTTATCGTTTCATTATCACTCAGAGCATGGAGAGATAGAGCAAAAAGTAGAGCTAAAAGAACAAGGCGAATCATCAGCTAATTATTCACCCTGCATTAATTTATTAAGTAACTCTTTTACAGAAATAATCTCTTTAAGTTTATATCCGTTTGTGCCAGAAAAAAAGAGTCCAGTTTCCAGATTGCCCTCGTAAGCATCACTCAGCCTATCGGCGATACAAAAACCAACAGCTTTTGCCTCTTCACCGCGGTTGCATGGAGAGACACAGTTGGAGATACATTTAATAGCCGGACCTTCTCTCTTTTCAACCAACTCTGTTAAGTTAGTTCGCACACCCTGAGCAGGATACCCAACAGGGGAAGCCATAAGTTGTATATCCTCTTTTTTAGCATTAATAAGTACATTTTTAAAATTTTCATGTGCATCACACTCATGTGTACCTATAAATCTTGTGCCCATCTGAACACCCGATGCTCCTAAAGAAAGCATCTGCTCAATATCATTCTTGTCCCAAACACCGCCGGCAGCAATAACAGGAATATTACCCCACAAAGCAGCCTCTTCTACAACAGGTCTTACAAGGTTTTCAAGCTGATTCTCTTCCATGGCGCACTGCTCATAGGTAAAACCTTGGTGTCCTCCACTCTTTGGACCTTCCAGCACCACAGCATCTGGAACTCTTCCATATCTCTGTTTCCATCTTTTACAGATAATTTTTAGTGCCTTTGCTGATGAGACAATTGGAACAAGTGCCACATCAGGATACCCTTCCGTAAACTCAGGCATATTTGTAGGAAGCCCTGCTCCGGTTATAATTATGTCTATTCCGGCTTCACATGCATCTTTTACAACTCTGCCGTAATCGTTGATCGCGTAGAGAATATTTGCAGCCAGAGGCTTATCGCCACAGATTTTTCTTGCATTTTTTATAATTGCGTTGAAACCTTCGGCTGAGTAGAAGTTCAAGGCATCAAGCGGTCTATCCGCAACCAATTTTTTAGAATGCACTTTGTTTTCATAGTAGCCCGTTCCAACCGCACTAATTACACCAAGCCCGCCCTCATGTGAAACAGTGCCAGCCAACCTGTCCCAGCTGACACCAACCCCCATGCCACCCTGAACTATAGGCTTTTCTATTACATATTTACCTATCTTTAAAGACTTAAAACTCATTAGTTTACCTTTAATTTTGCAAATTTTCTTTTTCCGACTTGCAGTATGTACTCACCACTTGAAAGTTGCAACTGTTCATCAGATATTTTTTCTTGATTTATTTTAACAGCACCTTGCTTAATATCTCTTCTAGCCTGAGAAGTTGAGGGTGCCATGTTACAATCTACCAAGGCTTTGGCAATCCAGATTTCTTCATCGCAACTAAATTCCTCTATATCTGTTGGGATTTGACTGTTTGAGTGTACTCGTTCAAACTCATCTTTTGCATTTTGTGCGGCAATTTTAGAGTGGAATCTCTCAACAATCTCCATTGAAAGCTCTTCTTTTACAGTTTTCGGATGAAGAGAACCATTTTCTACACCGCTTTTAAGAGCTTCTATTTCAGTTAAACTCTTTGCACTCAAAAGCTCATAATATCTCCACATAAGCTCGTCAGAGATACTTAAAACTTTTCCAAACATATCGTTTGGCGCATCTGCAACACCGATATAGTTATTTAAAGATTTACTCATCTTCTGAACGCCGTCGAGTCCCTCTAAAATAGGCATCATTAAAACCGATTGCTCTTTTCCTATCTCATAGGCACGCTGAAGGTGTCTGCCCATTAAAAGATTAAACTTCTGGTCAGTTCCGCCTATCTCGATATCACTTTTAAGATGAACACTGTCGTAACCCTGAAGCAGCGGATAAATGAATTCACTGATTGAGATGGATGTTCCGCTTTTATATCTCTTATCAAAATCATCTCTCTCAAGCATTCTTGCAACATTATAAGTTGTAGTAAGAGAGAGCATACCGGATGCGCCAAGCGCATTTATCCATTCAGAGTTAAATACAACCTCTGTCATTTGCGGGTCTAAAATTTTAAATACCTGCTCTTTATAGCTTTTTGCATTCTCTTGAATCTGCAAAGCACTCAGTGTTTTTCTTGTAGCACTTTTTCCTGTTGGATCACCGATTTGAGCTGTAAAGTCACCGATTAAAAACTGAACTCTTGCACCATATTTTTGAAAGGCTGCAAGTTTTTGTAAAAGCACTGTATGACCAAGGTGCAAATCTGGTGCAGTCGGGTCAAAACCAGCCTTCACTGTATAGGTCTTCCCTTCCTCAAAATATGCTTTTAATAGTTTTTCAACTCTTTGGATATCAATGATTTCAGCACTGCCTCTTTGTATCTCTCTTAACGCCTCTTGCAACATATTTACATTTCCTGATTTAATTTTTATTTATACGCATCATCTGTTCTAATAAGATGAATTACTTTTATTTTTTGTTCGATTTTGGCACGCAGTGAGTTAATGTCAGCTTCTTTGGACTCAAAACCAATCTCACAATAGCGTGTAGTTTCACTCTTGTTTTTTCCTAACTCTATTTGATTTATATCGATATTTAGTTTTACCAAAAAGTTTAAAAACTCTGCTAGAGTACCCATTCCACTGTGAAGAGAGACGATCATATTGTAATTGTAGATATTTTGCTTCTCCCACTTTACAAAAACCATAGCTCTTTTTTCTTTAATATTTTTAAAAGCACTTTTACACATTTTGTGATGTACGTGTACTTTTCCCTTATCTAAAAAGGCCATAATCTCATCACCAGTTTTTGGATGACAACAGTAATCAAAAACAACATCGCTAACATGTAAAGTACTGTAAATTTCTATCCCTCTAATTGTATATAACTTTAATTTAAACTTGTTTCTTGATAAAAAACTTTTAAACCTGTTATTTTGACTTATCTCTTGCGTATATTTGTATATTACTTCACGAAACTGTTCTATATCAGTAGGAATAGAAGCTCTTTTATCACAGTTATGTTTGTCAAACCACTCTTCTACCCTTGAGCTGTTTAAATTCATGGCAGTTGCAACAATGTTTACGCTGGACTTTAAATCTATATCTCTCACCCTCGCATTACAGTTATATCTCATATTTGTTTTTGCTTTGGATGTCTTCACTGCATCAATCCAGCTGCATCTTGTAATGTTATTTTCACTTAACTCAATTTTGACTATATCGCCATTATGAAGTTCACTTAGAAGCGATGATTTTGTTTTATTTACCAGAGCAGTTTTTGCTCTATTACCGACATGTGTATGCACTGCATAAGCAAAATCAAGAACAACTGCACCTTGAGGAAGAGTAAAAACCTCTCCCTTAGGGGAAAAAACAGATATATCTTCACTATATAAATCATTTTTAATCAAATCATAAAAATCTTCTATAGACTCATTTTGATACCCTAAATTGTGCAACCAATCCAACTTAATGCTGTTATTTCCGCCACTCTTGTATTTCCAATGTGCCGCAACTCCTAATTCTGCTGTTTTGTGCATGTCATAGGTTCTAATTTGAACTTCAAAAATAGCAGTATTGTAAAAAACAGTTGTATGAATGGTTCTATATCCGTTATCTTTTGGGACTGCTATATAATCTTTAAATCTTGAAGAGAGCGGTTGAAAATGAAGATGAATAAGACCCAGAATATTGTAGCACTTTACAGGGTCTTGCGTAAGAATTCTTAACGCCAGAAGGTCAAGAACTTCTTCTATTCCGACACCTTTTCTCTGCATTTTCAAGTATATTGAATAGCGGTGTTTTACACGAGAGAGTACTTCAAAATCATCATCACAAAAACCGTTTTGGACTAGGATTTTGGCTATTGATTCTTTAAACTCATCTAGCTTCATCTCAATTGCATGATAATTTGTATCTAGATAGTTATCTATATGATGTTTCTCTTCTTTAAAAAGGTATGAGAAGCTTAAATCTTCTAATAAATTTTTCAAAAAAGAGATGCCCAAGCGGTGTGCAATCGGGGAGTAAACTACGAGCGTCTCTTCTGCTATTCGCTGCTGTTTATGTTCTGGCAGAGCATCGAGAGTAAGCATATTATGAAGTCTGTCACAAAGCTTGACAACTAATACCCTGACATCTTTGATACTAGCCAAAAGCATTTTTCTAAAAGAGAGTGCCGATACAACAAGTCTTTCATTTGAGTTTGAAGGTATTAGCTCGGAATCTCTAATGGAATCAATTTTTGTAAGACCCTCAACTAAATGTGCAACGTCATGCCCAAAAAGTTCTCCAATCTCTTCTATACTCACATGCGTATCTTCGACTATGTCATGAAGAAGTGCCGCAATAGCCATAGACTCATCTCCGGTTAAAGAGCTAACAATGGTTGCAACTAAGATAGGGTGAATAACATAAGGCAGGCCACTTTTTCTATATTGACTCTCATGCGCTTTTATGGAGTAATCTAGTGCATTTTTAAGAGAATCACTTGGAGTTATTTGTGAAAAAAGATATGCAGTTGCCGAGTCAACATCTGTAAGATGTTTGACTTTTTCAATGTCTACTTGACCCAGACTCAAAATATTACTTTTCTATATCTACAAAGCCTTTAACAACAATAAGGCCCTCTGCTAATTCCATCAAAGCCAAATCTGCAGCTTTAACCTTTTTTGGATCAATATTTAACTTACTTTTTGCACCATTTAAAAGTTCATCCGATCTTTTTGATACAGCAAGTGCCAACTGGTAACGATCCATTTTTGGATTATTTTTTAAAACTTTAGCCGTTAATTCTTCTACTCTCATTTTTTGTTTCCTTAAAATTATTTATCTATCTGACAATTGAACAGTTTTCCATATTTCCATTTTGTAAAATATCCAATAGATTACCTTTTTTAAACATATCGCATATCAATATCGGCAGTGAATTATCTTTTGCCAAAGCGATAGATGTATCATCCATAACTTTAATATGCTCAGTCAGTGCTTGCTCATAGGTCAGCTCCGGCAGTTTTACGGCATCACTATATTTATGAGGATCTTTGTCGTAAACACCGTCCACTTTTGTCGCTTTAATTATAACTTCAGCGCCTATTTCTACAGCTCTAAGCGTTGCTGCCGTATCTGTCGTAAAAAATGGATTACCGGTTCCTGCACCAAAAATAACAACACGACCCTTTTCTAAGTGACGAACTGCACGACGGTTAATGTAAGGCTCTGCAATCTGTTCCATTTTTATGGCCGTTTGCATGCGCACTTCTAAACCCGCATGTTCACAGGCCTCTTGCATCGCTATACCATTAATAACCGTTGCAAGCATGCCCATATAATCTCCGGAAGTTCTTTTAATGATACCATCCTGCGCGGCCGTAACCCCGCGAATAATATTTCCACCACCGATAACAATGCCCACTTCAATTCCGGCATTTACTAATGACTTAATCTCCTGAGAGATATAGTTTAATATCTTGGTGTCAATTCCATGACCTGCTTCACCGGCAAGAGCTTCACCAGAAAACTTAACTAATACGCGTTTGTTAGCCATGATACACCTTATATATAAAATCCGCGAATTGTACTTAAATGTGTCTTTAAAAATGCTTTGAAAATCTATACTAAAGCCAAAACTCCATAAAATACGAAGAAATAATATTAGGAACTTTTATATGCCATTCTCTTCACTCGCCCTATCACCACAAATTCAAAGCAGACTTAAAAAAATTGGCTTTGTCCAGCCTACACCAATACAAGAAAAAGTTATCCCGCTTGTTCTGGCAAAGAGTGATGTTATGGCAATGGCACAAACCGGAAGCGGTAAAAGTGCGAGTTATATTCTGCCGATTTTAGAGCTTTTATCAAGAAACACATATGAGGGAAAAGCGAAAATAAAAGCCCTTATTCTTACTCCGACACGAGAGCTGACGCTTCAAGTTGCAGAGGCATTTAACAATTTAGCTGTAGATTTAGATAAAAAGCCGAAAGTAGTGAGCGTTATAGGCGGTGAAGGAATTGGTGAGCAGCTTTATGCCATTCAGCAAGGATGCGATATTTTAGTTGCAACCTCCGGAAGACTGCTTGATGTTGTAAGTAAAAAGCAGATGAATCTCTCTCATATTGAATTCTTCGTTCTCGATGAAGCGGATAAAATGCTCAATCTTGGCTTTGCAGAGGAACTTGAACTCATACAGGGAGAACTCCCAAAAAAGCGTCAAAACCTACTCTTCTCGGCAACCTACCCTCCAAAAATTTTAGCAATCGCTTCAAAAATTACACATGAGCCTGTGGAAGTAAGAGTAGAAGACGAAGAGCCGACCGTTGAGAGCGTTACCCAAAGAGCGATAGAGGTAAACCGCGAAAACCGAGGACCGCTTCTTAGACACCTTCTTGAGAGTGAAAAATTAGAGCATGTTCTGGTCTTTATGGCGAATAAAAGAGCCACAGACAACATTGCTGAGAAATTTAAAAAGTATGGCTTCAGTGCAGAATCTTTTCATGGCGACCTTACGCAAGAGGAGCGGAATTTCACTCTGGATGCTTTTAAGGCCAAAAAAATACGTATACTCTTTGCAACCGATATTGCGGCTAGGGGGCTAGACATAGAGAACATCTCATGTGTAGTAAATTTTGATTTGCCCCGCTCTCCAACCGACTACATCCACCGAATAGGAAGAACAGCGAGAGCCGGAAGAACAGGTATTGCTATCTCTTTTATAGCCCATGAAGATAGAGAACATTTTGCTGTTATTCAAAAAAAGTGTCATGTAAACATTGCTCTAGAGCAAATTGAAGGGTATGAAATAAAAGGCGATGCACCTATAAAAGAGAGAGGAGCGGCACCTGTAAAGGGCAAAGGAAAAAGCAAAAAAGATAAGGCCAGAGAAAAGGCACTGCAATCAAAGTAAAAAAATGGTTTGCCGAGGGCCGATATTAAATAACTACGGCTATAATTTTCAAAACTAAATTTAAACCAATCAAAAAGGATACACATGTCAAAACTTCTACCAACTGTTATCGGCTGTTTAGGGCTTCTTGCAACTTCTGCCATGGCTGAGGGTGCACTCAAAAGCCAACAGCAAAAAGCCGGTTATATTCTCGGACTTGAAATAGGCAAACAGCTTATTATCTCAAAAGATGATCTCGACCTGGAAGCTATGAATCTTGGTCTTAAAGATGTCTTCTCCGGTGCGAAACCTAAACTTACAAATGAAGAGATGAGTAAAGTTATGATGAGCTACGAAGAGAGCAGAAAGACGAAAGAAAAGGCAATGTTAGACAAATTTATGGTGGAGAATAAAAAGATGGGTGATGCTTACTTGGCTGCCAACAAAAAGAAAGAGGGTGTTGTAACACTCGATAGCGGTCTTCAATATAAAGTGTTGAAATCCGGAACCGGAAAAGTATCGCCAAAAGCTACAGATACGGTTGTGACGCATTACCACGGAACATTAATCAACGGAACTGTTTTTGACAGCTCTTATGAGAGAAACGAGCCTGTTACATTCCCAGTAAGCGGCGTTATCAAAGGGTGGACGGAAGCTCTGCAAAAAATGAAAGTGGGAGATAAATGGCAACTCGCTATTCCATCCCATTTAGCCTACGGGGAGAGAGGTGCGCCTCCTTCAATCACTCCGAATGCTACACTTATCTTTGATGTGGAACTTTTAGAGATTAAGTAAATGACCTTACGCACTTTTAATTAAAGTGCGTAAAACATCATTCAACTCCGCATGTAACTCCTAAAATCACTCACACTGAAATATAAAAACACAAAAAGAAACAAAATAGATTCACTTGTTTAAGATTATTTCAGATAGCATGCAACACCATTTATGGAGCTAATCATGAAACTACTATCTTTTTTAGCGATGATAGGTTTAAGCTTAAAACTTGTTGCGAGTTATTCTGCTGGAGCGGTAGAAGCTTATCACAACAACGAGTTTGAAAAGGCAGCAAAATTATTTAAAAAAGCTTGTGATAATCAAGAAGCCGGCAGTTGTTCTAATCTTGGATTAATGCATGTGTCCGGTCAAGGTGTAAAACAAGACTATATTATGGCTGTGGAGCTTTTTAAAAAAGCTTGTAATTATGGAGACGCTTATGGATATAACAATCTTGGGGTAATGTACGATTATGGGTATGGTGTGAAACAGGATTACTTTATGGCTGTAATACTTTATCAAAAGGCTTGCAGCGGCGGAGATGCTTACGGCTGCTATAATCTTGCTTTAATGTACTACAACGGGCAAGGTGTTAAACAAAACTACTTTATGACCGTAGAACTTTTTAAACAAGCATGCGCTTACGGGGATCTGCAGGGATGTCAAAATTATATCCAATTAATTCAGAGTGGTAACTAGAAGCTTTTTTTACTTTCCAGTCTGTCATACATTGCCAACATATTGTGGTAATCCTGATGAAGGGCTGTCTCTATTAAAAACTCTCTGCCCTCTAAAATATTCATGGCTTTTTCCACTCTCTCTCGTCCAAAAATATTCCACATGCCGAGTTTAAACTCTTCATAGTCAAGTTCAAGTTCTTCCATTTTAGCGAGTTCTACGACGATATGTCCCATCTTATCCGCTCCAAATTCAAGAAGTTCCAAAGCTTCTTCTAGGTTTTCATCCAAAAGATGGATTTGTGCCTTGAACTCTCGCATGGTAAAATTATTTTCAAATATCACCCCGATATATTTCTCCATATTGAGTGAATCTTCCAGTTGCTCAATACTCATCAGAATATCTTGCGGGTCATAATCTCTAAAGTTGAGAACCATGTCGCGAATAAATTTTCCAACATTTTTGTTGTTATAAACCAAATCTTCTATAGGATAAACCTCCGAAACACTCGGGACAATCATCTGACATGAGTAAAATCCCAAGTAATCGTACTCTCGAAGATAGCTCTCTTTGCCCATTTGCTCTAAAATTTGCATCAAAAAAGAATGCTCATTCTCGCTTGTGTTGCCGCTATAGAGACATGGACCAAACTCAAAACTCTCTTTTGAGCTTAAAAATCCAAAGCCCAGCTTTCCGTTTGAATCTACAAAATGAGACTCTAAATTAAAGCTGTCTGAAACAATGCTCATATCAAAAGTAGGTACTTCAAAATTGTCTAGATTTTCCAGTGAACGTCCCTGCATAAGCTCTGTCATGGTACGCTCAAGCGAAACTTCCAAAATAGGATGCGCGCCGAAAGAGACAAAAAGCGTTGAGTTTTTTGGGTTTATTAAAGAAATGGCTGTTACCGGAAAAACTCCGCCAAGCGAAGCATCCAAAACCTCAACAATATAACCCAATTCTCGAAGAGCTAAAACATCTCTGTTAACCCTTTCAAACTTTTCAATCTCGGCATGTGGAAATTTTGCAAGTGAATAGCCATTTTTTATAATCTCTATCTTTGCATATCTCTCAAAAATCTCACTCAAAGCCTGAACTTGAGCCTCTAACGGAGTATTTCCAGTGGCTAAGCCGTTGCTCACATAAAGGTTACTCAAAATATTGAACGGAATGTAAACTCTCTCTTTTGATGAATATTTTATGAATGGAAGCGCAACAATTTTATCTTCATAATCACTGTTAAAGTCAATCAGCTCTTCATCACCGAGCTCGGCATGTGGATTATATATTTTACGCAGCGCATCATTTAGATATGCTCCTCCAAATTCAAACGCTACCTCATCAGGATACTGTTTTCTGCTTGGCATGTAGAAATCTATAAAAAAATTATTTGTCTGAAGCCGCTCTATATACTCTCCTAAGGCACTAGCCATGGAGGCATCTTGGAGTATTCCCTTGCCGTTTGAATAGATATGTTTTGGTGCTTCGACCGAGGCAAGATTTACAGAATAGCAGTTTTGCAACGGATGTTTTTGCTCAGAGAAGTTCATCTCACACCCGACAGCCGCCAGAACAGCCCTCATTTTCACAATAGACTCTTCAAGCGGGGCGTTTTTTGATAAAAGGTTCATTTGGTATCACTTTATTTTAAGTGGCTGAGTATATCTAAAACAGATTAGATTTTCTCTTTGATTACTTATCATAAAATTTCTTCATGTTTTATAGGTAATATTATAGTAAAACACGCACCTTCCTTTGTATTATTCAAAGTTAAAATTCCTCCGCAATGCTCTTCAATAATAATTTTCGACATATATAGGCCCAACCCCGTTCCATCTTTTTTTGTTTTGCTAGTAAAGTATGGATCAAAAACTTTAGATATTATATTTTCCGGTACTCCCCCTGCATTATCTTCTATAACTATATATGCATTTGATTCTTTTTGATATCCGCTAAGCCATATACAAGCTTCTTCATTCCTCTTCTCCATCAATGCATCTTCAGCATTTTTAAATATGTTTAATATAACTTGCTTTAACTCATTAAGGTAACTCTCTATAAAAAAGTTTTCATTAATGTTTATGGCAACATTAATATTCTTATTTTTTAGCGATGAATCAATAATCTGTAAACAAGAATTTACAATATCACTCAGATTTGCTTTTTCTATTATTTTATCTTTTTTAAAAAAATCACGAAAATCATCAATGGTTTGTGAGAGATGCTGTGATAATTCAGAAATAGCATTTAAACGCTCTTCAAAAAAATCTTTATTATAATTATCCGTTACTACATCGAGGAAAAGTGTTCCGGAGACAGCCGATATAGAAGCTAAAGGTTGACGCCATTGATGGGCTATCATACTAATCATCTCTCCCATCTGTGCGAAGCGAGATTGCTGAAGCATACATACTGTTTTCTCATTATTTTTAGTTATCTCCTGCAACACACGATCTTCAAGTGTTTTAGAAAGATTTTCATACGCCTTGGCAGATGTAATATTTTCGGATATTGCTTTATACCCGACTATATTACCTTCGCTATCTATATCAGAAGAAACAGTTGTTTTAATCCAGTAAAAATCTCCACCTTTTGTTCTGTTTTTTATCTCTCCTGTCCAAGTATTTCCACTTTTTATTGTTGTCCACATGTCATTAAATATCTCTTCCGGCATATCTTGGTAACGAACTATATTCTGTGATTTACCAATCAACTCCTCTCTAGTGTAGCCAGAAGCATCTTGAAAGGCTTGACTGACATAGGTGATGATACCGTTGACATCCGTTTTTGAAGCAATGATATATTTGTCAAAAGAGTCTAAAAGCCGTTTAACTTCATCTGTTTTGTCTACTAAAGGTTGATTATTTTGAGCAATATTTTCATACGGAAGCAAAAGGTGCTCCATCAACCTGGTAAACGAATTAAAAAGCAAGCCAATTTCATCTTCTCTTCGTGCTATTTTTTGCATGATAATATTGTTAGATAAAATAACATTTCCATCATTTATCTCTTGTGTCAATCCAATAAGCTGACGAATTGGCACCATAATACCTCTTATTGTAGTTACCGTAATAATTAAACTAAAACCGATGGAGATTAAAATGGCAAGTACGATATAAAAAATCGTTCTCTCTTCTGATATTTGCGCTGTTTTAAAAAATTTGTCAGCCTTGTTATCTGCAAAAACACCTATGACTTGCAGCTTTTTATCTAAATCATCCGTATGGATACTCATTAATTCCTTCATTAATTCCTGAGCATTCTCATATCTATCTTCCTGAATCATAGTAATAAGTTCTACTCTTTTTGAGAACAAATAGCTATAACTTTGAAACAATTGTTCTACATTTTCTTTAGGGCCTAAATATTGATTAAAAATAATCTTAAAACTTTCATTAATTCTACTATCATATTTTTTTATCTCCTTTATAACTTTCTCTTTATCTATCATTTGCTTATAAATAATCATAGATAGAGCAAGTACATCAATGGATTGAGCGTCTTCATGAATACGCTTAACAGCATTACTCACAAGATACGGATGAGAATACATTTGCTCAATTAAGGATAGTTCTTTTTTTAACTCTAATAAACTATAAAGAGCTATACCAAATGTTAAGATAGTAACAAGGGCAAATCCGACAGTGAGCTTTCTGCCCATTGAAATAGAATCGATTTTAGCCTCTATCTGCTTTATATATGATACTCGTTGCACGTAGTTCCCACTTTTTTAACTTCACTGACCGGAGCCATAACACTATCCATCTTTTTAAATTCTCGTATAAGTGCCATCTGACGACTTGCTAAATACTCTTTTATAACACGCGTATTATTTATATCTAATGTAAAAAGCATTGTCACATAGTAACTATGCAAATTTTCATCAATTCTATAAATAGTTGCATCTGTAACGATTGATATTAACCTAGAATGGAGTGTTAAGTTGATAGAAATTTTCACTATTTCATTTATTCTCATACCTGGAAATAAAGCATTGATTTCAATTTTTATAGAGACTTCAGCTATGTCAATAATTTTAACATCACCGGCAACCTTGATTTCCTTATAAAAAAGACTGCATCCATGTTTTTCTTCAGGTTCTAAACGAATGAATTTTCTGTCTACAGCGCTTCTTGGAGCAAAACTCATCTGATTAATCACGACAGTCTGGTTGTCTAAATCTACAGATTTAATAGATTTACAAATAACACTCTTCGGAAATATTTCAGAACTGACAGTCATAACCTCACTAAACTTAATAATTTTTAATTGTGGATAGGATGTTTTTAAAGTTACCTCATCATTCGTAATTTCTGAGATTACAGCAGAATTTACAATGGTCAGTCCTTTGTAATAATTGTGTATTTTCACCTCTGCTGAATTATCTTTTACTATTTTCATAAAAGTAAGAATTGCTTCTTTATCTTGTCTTGTAGCATCACTATTGGTTGTATCACTATCAAAAAGACCCATCAGGTTCAACTCTGTTACATCATCGAAAGATAAAATACTACGCCCATCTTTTTCGGGAATATCTCTTGATTTTAAGATGAGGTGACGCATTTCACCTTTATAATTTTTTATTTTTGTATGAAAAAGCTTTCCTGAATTAGCTACAGCAGTATCATACCATTTCGATTCAGGAGTTGTGTATAAAAAATCTTTATGCTCAAGCAGCAATCCATCCATATCACTATATTTTTTCGTAAAACTTTCTAAATCATCCACTTTAAAAAATTCTAAAAAGCGTTTGTTTGAAAGTATGAATTTTCCTTCGTGCATCATGATAACTATATTATTTTGGTAATTAAAAATTGTTTGTATTTGACTTAAAAAAAGACGATGATTTTCTTCCTTATGTATAGCTATAACAGAATCATATATAGCCTGAACAAGTTCCGGGACTTTTGCAGGTTTCGATAAATAGCGAAATACTCCTAAATTAATTGCATTATGGAGATGCTCTTTTTCATTATAAGCTGATAGTATAATTATTTTACACTCCGGCTCATTGGCTTTTATTTTTTTTATCATATCGGAACCATTCATTTTTGGCATATTAAGATCAGTGATCAAAATACTTGGTTTAAACTTAACGAAAGCGTTATATCCGTCTTCTCCATCTTCAGCAGCAATTACATTGTTAAAAACCTTACCCAATAATTTTTCTACATTTTCCCGCAAACCAGCATTATCTTCCACATATAATAAACTCATATTTCCAGAAAACTGTTTTATCTCTTCAATTATTTGTTTCATGTTCAACAATCACCACTTTGTTTAAATTTGTGTTATTATACATCTATAAAAATTTAGTTCACTTATAAATATAAAAAATAATTATTAATTTAAATATGTTAAGAATTATAGTATATCAAAAAAAACTAGATTCTCTAAGGGCAGTTTCATTATAATCGTAGATTAATTTATCTACAAAGTGAGTAAATGCGCTGGTTTAACTTTTTTGAAACAAAAATAGAAAAAAAACACCAATTTGGAAGAGGAATAAATGCAAATCTCTCTCCAAAAGAAGAGGATTTTTTCAACAAATCCTATGAGGCTTTTGAAAAAAAAGAGATATTAGCTGCATATGAGTACTTCTTTAAATCTCTTGAAAACTTCACGAACGGAGTCTCTAATCAAAATGTAACAACAAAAAAAGAGGATGAGAAACTTCACTTTGAAATTTTTCAAGGCTCTGCAAAAATAAGAGGTCTCGTTACAAAAGAGCACCTCTACGCCGAGTCGATTCTTACAAAAAAAAGCGGTGCCAGTGTGGCACTCAAGAGATATATTTTAGAGAGAAATTATCAATTCACTTATGTAAACTATTTTAGCGACAGTGAGTTTTTAAAGCTAAAACTCTCCCATGACAATAGTACTATGAGTCCTCAAAAAGTTTTTTTTCCTCTTCGTGAACTGGCTCTAAACGCAGACTTTGACAAAGAGTATACAAAATGTGAATTTACAGGTACATTCATCGAAGATATAACACATCTCAGCCCCTTAAACGAAGAGGAGTTAAAGATAAAGTATGCATTTTTGCAAAAATGGATAGATGAAGTTAGAGAAAAAATCGCTACATTTCCACCAAATGACAATGCGGGCATGCAGGCTTTCTCGTTTTTATATCTCTACTTTAAAATTGATTATCTTCTGACTCCTAAGTATGAAATTTATCACAAAATGAGCAGAAAAATTCAAGAATATTCTAGCGATGAGAATTCAACGATAGAGACTAAAAACGAGGAGTTAAAAGAGTATTTTGATGTGCTTAAAGAGATGGGTTTTGAGGAGTTCAAAGCCAACTTTTATGATGCAAAATACACATTTAATCCAAGCGATAGAACCTCAAACGAAGAGATTAGCGTCTTTATTAGCGATTCACTCTCAAAAATCAGATGGTACAAAAATAACCGTTACCATCAGATAATTCCCACACTTTACAGTTACATCGCTTTTCATATTTTATACAATTATGGTCTGCATCCCGTTACAAAGGGACTTATTCATACCCTTGTAGAGATTCAGAACCCGAGCTTTTTCGCCGCGCTTGAGTACCCAGTTCTTTATAATGAAAAGACAAACATCTTTGCAAAAAAGGTGATTATCTCAAAAATAGAAGAGATTATTGAGCCGTTTGAGGAGAGATTTAAACTGCTTGAGCCTTTTGGAGATAAACTCAACTACTCAACTTTAAATGAATTCAGTAACAGTTTTTATCTGCAACTCCAAGAGCTAAATTTTGAGGAGATATAGATGAATACGCAACTCATTTTAGAGACCTATATAGAGAATATTATACAGATTATGACTCCCTATGGAACAGGTTCCGGCTTTATTATCGGCGATTTGATTATTACAAACTCTCATGTTGTAGGCGGACTGAGAGAGGTCGTAATAAGCGCCAAGAAGATAAAAAGAACCATTGCAAAAGTTGTTTATGACGATGCCTATTATGATTTGGCATTTATCAAAACAGACTTTCTTACAAATCCAGGTGATGCGGCAGATGCCCTATGGGTGCCAAAGAACACTCTCGCACTCTCGACCAAAACCGTAGAGGACGGCGATGTAGCCATAGCAATCGGGCATCCGTACGGACTCAACTATACGGCAACCGAGGGAATCATCTCAAAAGCTTCAAGACTACAGGGCGATTTGGAGTACATACAACTCGATGCCGCTATAAACCCTGGAAACAGCGGCGGCCCGCTTCTCAATATTGAGGGAAATGTTGTCGGGGTGAACACTTTTATAATTCAAAATGCAAATAATTTAGGTTTTGCCGTTCCCTACTTTTATGTTCAAGAAGCACTTGAAGGCTTTAAAAAATTGGGAAGAGAGGATATTATAAAATGTACCTCATGCAAAAATTTAATCAACGAAGAGGATATTTTAAACGACTACTGTCCTGCATGCGGAATCAAACTTGAAGTTGCGAAACTCAGAAGAAAAGGGTACAAACCAAGTGGTGCGACAAAACTTTTAGAAGAGATTTTAGAGGCATTAAATATAAATGTAACTCTCGCAAGAAGAAGCCAATCTGCATGGAGAGTCGAACATGGGAGTGCAAGAATAGAGATAAACTACTATGAAAACGGTGTAATCATAGGCGATTCAAAACTCTGCGGCATTCCCACAAAAGAGATAGACAAACTTTACGATTACATGCTTGACGAAAACAGCAAACTTTCCTATCTGCAATTTTCTATAAATGAGAATGCCATTTACCTCTCTCATCTGATTGTCGACTCTTCTCTCACGCTCAAAGAGGGTAAAACTGCATTTGGAAGACTCTTTGAGTTTTCAGACAAATACGATGATATACTGATAGAAAAATTCGGAGCAATCAAACTCAAACGAGACGAAGAAGATTAAAAATAAAACAAGGAAAATTTCACATGTCAAGATTTTTAGAATTTAAAATAAACCTAGAGAGTTTTATTGATGAACTCAACCAAAGATTAGAGAGTAATACAAAGAGAACGAATGAACTTTTGGAGATCAAAGAGAAAACGTATGCAAACTTTGTAAAGCCCTTAGAAATGATGGATGAGTATCTCAACCAGTTTTTCACTCCGCTCACGCATATAAACTCCGTAAACAACTCTGTGGAGACGCAAAGAGTTTACACTGAGTCTCTGCCGATTATCACAGAATATTCTACAAAACTATCTCAGAATATAGACATTTACAGCGCTTATAGAGAGATACAAGAAAAAGAATCTTTAAATGATGAACAGAAGAGAGTTTTAGAGCTGAATATTCTCAATTTTGAGTTAAGCGGTGCTCATTTGGATGACAAAACAAAAGAGAGACTTCAAGAGATTCAGATAAAAAAAAGTGAGCTGACAAATAATTTTTCGCAAAATTTACTTGATGCAACCAATGCCTATGAGTATATTATAGACAATGAAAAAGATATAGAGAGTTTGCCGGAGAGTGAAATCGAGAGTGCAAAATTCGAAGAAAACGGAGTGACGAAGTATAGATTTACTCTTCAAATGCCGTCTTATATCGCCTACATGACTTATGGCAAGAACAGAAAGATAAGAGAGGAACTTTACCGTGCTTATGTAACAAGAGCGCCTCAAAATGCAAAAATAATTGATGAACTTTTATCACTTAAACATGAGATGAGCCGTCTTTTAGGATTTGAAAACTATTCTGCTTACTCACTCGCGAGCAAGATGGCACAGGATGAGCAGAGTGTATTAAAGTTTTTAAAAACACTTGTAGAGAAATCTAAAAAACAGGCACATGAGGAGTTGAAAACACTTCAGAAGATGTCTAATGAGCCGCTTGAGAGTTTTGATATGGCTTATTATAGTGAGCTTTTAAAAAGAGAGCAGTATGATTTGGATGAAGAGCTTTACCGTCCCTATTTTGAGCAAAAAAGCGTTGTTAACGGAATGTTCGAGTTTCTCAATAGACTCTTTGGAATAAAGTTTACTAAAGTAAATGAGACCCTCTGGGATGAAAAAGCAAGCAGCTACGATTTGTATATAAATGACAAACTAAAAGCAAGACTCTATTTGGACTTAGAAACTCGAAAAAATAAACAGAGCGGAGCATGGATGCACAACTGGCAAGCGCACTGCGTTGATGAAAAAGGAAATGAACAATTAGCTTCTGCCTTTATTGTCTGTAACTTCCCAAGTTCTTCAAAAACTGCTCCATCGCTTCTAAGACATGATGATGTTGTAACCCTTTTTCATGAGATGGGGCATACGATTCACCATCTTCTCAGCAGAGTAAACGAGAGCGGAGTGAGCGGAGTACATGGCGTGGAGTGGGACGCGGTAGAGTTTCCGTCTCAACTACTGGAGAACTTTGCGTATGAGCCTGCTGTTTTAAAACTTTTTGCAAGCCACTACAAAACCAAAGAGATAATCTCGGATGAGATGATAAATAAACTTGTAAGAAGTAAAAATTTTTTATCTGCCATGGGAATGTTACGACAGTTGGAGTTTTCTATCTTTGATTTTGAGTTACATACAAGAGTACAATGTGAGAAGGAGATTCAAACTCTTCTGGACAGTATCAGAGAGGAAACATCACTTATAAAACCTCCATCATATAATAAGTTTCAAAATGGATTTTCACACATCTTTGCCGGAGGTTATGCAGCTGGATATTACAGTTATAAGTGGGCGGAAGTTTTAAGTGCAGATGCCTTTTTCAGTATTGTAGATGAAGGCATATTTGACTCGAAAACAGCTAAAAAGTATCTGGACATAGTACTAAGTGGAGGCGGCTCAAAAAGTATGGAACTTTTATTTAAAGAGCTTTTAGAAAGAGAACCAAACCCTGACAATTTACTAAGATTGAATGGAATTAATATATGAAAATTTTAGTTCTATTATTTCTGTTATTTGGTTTTCTTTATGCAGATAAAGTTTTAACAGTAGCCACATACAACGTAGAAAATTTGTTTGATTTAGAAAATGATGGTTATGAGTATGATGAGTATGTTCCAAACTCTTTTTCAGAGTGGAATGAAAAAAATTACAAAATAAAACTGCAAAATATTTCAAGAGTGATTAAGGATATTAACCCTGATGTCATTGCTATAGAAGAGATTGAATCACTTCAAGCACTTAAAGATTTAAAATTTACTCTTCAGCGAGACGGTCTTTACTATCAATATTACCAAATCTCAGATAAAAAAAATACAACAACAAAAATTGCTCTCTTAAGCAAAATACCTTTTGTCTATGCAAAAGAGTTAAGTGTAACATCATCACTGTCACAAAGAAATATTTTAGAAGTGAAATTCTTGATAAACAATAGAGAATTATATCTATTTGCAAATCATTGGAAGGCAAAATCCGGTCCGGAAAGCCAAAGAATTGTATCGGCGAAAGCACTTAAAAATCGAGTAGAAGAGATTGGATACGATAAAAATATAATACTCCTAGGCGATTTTAATTCTGACTATGAAGAATATATAAAATTTGAAAGAAAAAGAAAACTAAACGACACAAATGGGAAAACTGGACTTAACCATGTTTTAAATAGTATAAATCAAACTCAAAAAGCAGATAGAACGAAATATGAAGAGGGTAGTTTTTACAATCTCTGGTATGACACAGATGAGGAGAACAGATACTCATATATTTTCAAAAATAAAAAAGAGGCTATGGATAATATTCTGATTTCTCAATCACTTTTGGGTAAAAAGGGGCTCTACTATCAAAATAGAACGATTAGCTCTTTTAAGCCAAGCTATCTTTTTAACGCTAATCAAATATATAGATGGAAAATGACAACAAAAAGACCAATAAGACATCAAGGAAAAGGGTTTTCAGATCACCTGCCGGTTGTTGCAAAATTCGTAATAACCAATTAAAGGCACCAATCTATCTCTTGCTTTGCACATGCTAAGAGGTAGTTGTTTGCTTTTGAAAAGGGTTTTGAACCGAAAAATCCCCTGTAAGAAGAGAGCGGTGATGGATGAGGAGCTTTTAAAATGAGATGTCTGCTCTCATCTATAAGCAGAGCCTTTTTCTGAGATGGAGCACCCCATAAAATAAAAACAATATTTTTATACTCAAAAGAGATTTTTTTTATTACACTGTCAGTAAAAATTTCCCAGCCAATGTTTTTATGAGAATTTGGCTCAGAAGAGACAACAGTTAATACAGCATTCATCAGTAATACACCCTCATCAGTCCATTTAGTTAGATTTCCAGATGCCGCCATGTCGCAGCCAATATCCTCATGTAGCTCTTTAAAAATATTGACAAGAGATGGAGGGATTTTGCATGTATCACATACAGAAAATGCTAAGCCATTTGCTTGATTTAAACCATGATATGGGTCTTGACCTACTATTACAACTTTTACTTTATCTGGAGAAAGTAAATTAAAAGCTCTAAAAATATCATCATATTTTGGAAATATTGTTTTTGTCTTATATTCATTATTTATAAATGTATGAAGCTTTATAAAGTAATCTTTCTGCAGTTCATCACTTAAAAAAGCTTTCCACTCATTATTTAATATCATAATAATCCTAATAAAAGTTTTAGAAAGTATATAGGAACTATAGTAAAAATGCCACTTATTACAGAAAAAAAGCCAAGAAGACGATTAAATAAGAATAAAAGTAAATTGACAAAGGGGAAAGTTGTTATAAAAGTAAATTTTCTAATAAACAGGATTTTGGAAAAGTAATTGTAAGAAAAATGAAAGGATTAAATTTGACGGAACTAGGCAGCGACCTACATTTCCACACCTGAAAGATGCAGTATTATCAGCGATGAGAGGCTTAGCTTCTGGGTTCGGAATGGAGCCAGGCGTTTCCCTCTCTCTAT
>JBAZSU010000004.1:0-346149 GCA_041662325.1 Sulfurimonas sp.
TGCAGGTGCTGAACATCCTCACACTGCACAACTTGCTAAGTAAGGATTGACATATGGCAAAAATATACGCAACAGGTCGTCGTAAAGCTTCAATAGCAAAAGTATGGTTGACTGCAGGAAACGGTGAGATGACTATTAACGGTCTCTCTTTAGATGCATGGTTAGGTGGTCTTGAGGCTAAAAAGCTTCGTGTTAAGCAACCACTTGCACTTACTAAACAAGATACTTCTGTAAATATCGTTGCTACTACTACAGGTGGTGGTTTCGGTGGTCAAGCAGATGCTCTTCGTCACGGAATTTCCCGTGCATTAGTAAAGTTTAACCCAGAATTAAAAGCAATTCTAAAACCTGAGGGCATGATGACTCGCGATTCAAGAATCGTTGAGCGTAAGAAGCCGGGCAAGAGAAAAGCTCGTCGTTCTCGCCAGTTCTCTAAGCGTTAATCTCTACTTTCGCTTTTTTTACCGATGCATTTTTGCATTGGTAAACTTCTCTTACTTTCCCAAAATAACACTCCTTTAAATTTATTTCTATATAATACGCCTCTTAATCAAAAAAAGGTTTCTTAGTGAAAAAAATCCTTCTGCTTCTATCCCTAGTTATTGCGATTACGGCACTTATTCCCGTCTTTGGAAATAAATTAATCGAAAACATACTGAATGAAAATATAGAAGTTTTAAAAACAAATGGCATTGAGATAACAGAGAGTAAAACAGAGTCAAGCTATCTCCATACAAAAAAGCATTACGAATTTTTACTCAAAGACGCAAATAAAGTTGTAGAACATCTTAATAAATTCTCCAGTGAAAAACTTCCTCCATACTTACATAGCATGCTAGAAGGAGTTCTAGTCGGAGTAGATTTGGATTACAGCAATATTCCTTTTAGCAAAGCTCTCTCAATAGATATATATCCGTTAAAACTCTCAGACAAAGTGATGAGTGACATGCAAAATAAAGATGTAAAATTTAGCGAATATATAAAATCGTTTTTACGAAACAGAGGCGTTCTGTATCATGTGAATTATAATCTTCTAAGCAGAGATTTTGACGGATACATAAAAGATATTAATGAGCAACAGAGTCTAAAAAGCGGCGCACATTTAACGCTCACTCTTCAGAATTTCATTTACAGCGGAAGCGGAGAGTTGATTGCACCGACAAAGCTGCACAGCAATGTAAATAAAATGATGATAAGAGTAGCAGACAATGAAGACGAATTTCTTTTTAACATCCAAGACTTCAGTACAGATGCAAGGTTTGAGTCACAAACAACTTATACATCAGCTGTAAAACTTGAAAAATTAGAGATGCTGACTGGCAGTAAATCGAGTGGCAATATTGAGTTAAATATCTCTGGAATGGTCGCCAGCGTATCTTCAAACATGCAGGGAGTAAAGGGTGAAATGAGTGCAAAAAGCTCTATTAATTCCATACTTATAAATTCAACAGAGTTAGATGTTAACGCATCCAATTTTAACTACGATATCGCACTGCAAGGCATGGATAAAGACTCCTTCGAAGAGGTTCGCATGTTGGCATCAAAAATAAAAACAAACGATACCGACAAGGCGGCTGAGAATCTGCAGGATGGTTTTATAAAGCTCCTCTCAAAGGGGCTAACGCTTGATGTGAATGATTTTTCGCTTGAGAAAATTGTGATTGATAACACAAAAGATTTAGAGGGTTTCAGTCTGAAATCAAAAGCAACTATAAAAGAGGACATCAGCTTAAAAGATGAACTCAAAAATACTCCGGCTCTCGTGGTTAAAGATGTGAACATGAACACAAATCTTAAATTTTCTAAAGCCATTTTTGATTTGGCGGTAGAGAAATATCCAATGGTTGTTTTGGCAAAAGAGTATGCAAAAGATGAGGCTAAGAGTTTGGCATATGATTTTAGTTTTATAGACGGTGCATTTAAAATCAACGACAAACCCTTAAACTTTTAAAGACTCATGAGATACTTATTACTTCTGTTATTAACTCTCAATCTTTTCTCTTCCACTCTCCATCTGGCAACATCGGCAAATCCCTCAAGGCTTAATCCCCTTTTGGCAACCGATTCCAGCTCTTCAGAAATCGCAGGTTTTATCTTTAACGGGCTAGTAAAATATGACAAAGATGCATCCACAATCATCGGTGATTTAGCAACAGAATTTTTTTATGAAGACAGTAAAACCCTTATTTTCAAACTCAACCCGCAAGTAACATGGCACGACGGAGAGAAGTTCACTGCAAAAGATGTTGTTTTTACATATGAAACCCTCATGTCTCCGCAGGTTATCTCGCCCTACAGTGCCAATTTCAGGTTTGTTCAAAGCGTTGAGGCAGTGGATGAATTTACTATAAGGGTCAAATATAAAGAACCCTATTTTAAAGCCCTTGAGACGTGGATGATGGGAATTCTTCCCTACCATATTTTAAAAGATGAAAAAAATCTTATGAGCTCCAAATTCAACACAAATCCAATCGGAACAGGTGCCTATAAACTCCATCAGCTTGAACACTCAAAAAATATTATTTTGACGGCAAACGAAAACTATTTTGAAGGAAAACCAAAGATAGAGAGAATCTCATTTCATGTTATAGCCGATCCGATGACGAGGTTTCTGATGCTCAAATCCCATGCCCTCGACATAGGAAGTATTGAGCCGATGGAGTATGAGAGACAGCTCAGCAAAGAGTTTTTAGAGACAACAAATATTTACGAAGAGATAAGTTTTTCCTACACCTATCTGGGTTTTAACCTCAGATTGGATAAATTTAAAAACCCAAAAGTGAGAGAAGCTCTCTCTCTGGCGATTAACAGAGATGCTCTTGTTGAGATTCTTTTTTTTAAACATGCAAAGGTCTGCACGGGTCCATTTTTGCCTCGTACAAACGCCTATAACGCAGATGTGAAAGCTCCGATTCAGAATATAAAAGAGGCAAAAAGACTCCTAAAAGAGGCAGGCTATGATGAGAATAACCCCTTTACATTCGAGATTGCCACATCAAACTCCAGCCCAATCAGACCCTACGCCGCAGAGATACTTCAAAGCCAGTTAAAAGAGGCGGGCGTAGTTGTAACACTCAAGGTCATGGAGTGGCAGGCATTTTTAAATATGGTTGTGTTTCCAAGAAATTTTGAGACAATTCTGTTGGGCTGGGGCCTCTCCTCTACGCCAGACCCCTACATGTTTTGGCACAGCGACAGCGATAAGAAGGGTGGATTTAACCTTGTTGGATATAAAAATCCAACCATGGATAAGATGATAGAGGAGTCCCAAAGCATGGTCGATAGGGAGAGATTAAACGGCATGTGGAGAGAGATGTTTAAAATCATTGTAGATGACAATCCCTACCTCTTTTTATACATTCCAACCTCAATTACTACAATAAATAAAAATATAAAAAATGTAGAGCCAAGCCTGAGCGGTATTTGGCACAACTACATAAAGTGGGAAAAGGAAGAGATAAAATGATAATACTTTTTGATTTAGACGGAACACTTATAGACTCAACAGAGGCGATTTTAGAGAGTTTTCATCATGCTTTTGAAGCTCATAATTTTGCACAGCCGAGTGATGATGAAATAAAAGCTCTTATCGGGTATCCGCTTGATATTATGTTTGAGGGCTTAGGAATTGAGAGAGCTGTTGTTTGGGAATTTGTGGCAACTTACAAAGAGAATTATCGCAAAATTTCTACACAAAAAACATTTCTTATAGAGAATGCCAGAGAGGCTGTTTTGGAGGCGAGCGAGTTTGCAACGCTTGGAATTGTGACTACAAAAACGGCGGAGTACTCTAAAATTTTAATGGAATTTTTTGGCTTAATGAGTTACTTTGAAGTTCTCATTGGCAGGGAAGATGTCCAAAACCCAAAGCCGCATGCTGAGCCTATTCTTAAAGCGATGGAAGCACTCGATATTGAAGGTAAAGAGGTTTGGATGATAGGAGACACAAAACTTGATTTGATTGCTGCAAAGAGTGCTGGCGTAAATTCAATCGGCGTTTTAAGTGGATATGACCCTCGTGAAGTTATTGAACAATTCACAGACATTGTTTTTAGTGATGCGTTTGAAGCTGTTATTCATCTAAAGAGTAGAAAAAAATCACACAACTAAACTTCTAACCCTGAGTTGCCCCGTTTGAAGCTATTTTTAAGAGCAACTTACCTAAAATATACGGTAAACTGGAATTTAAAATATTTTTTTAATATTCTCGATAAAAATGAAGGAGAATTAATGCTAGAAATTAGATGGCATAGTCGTGCTGGGCAAGGCGCTGTAACGGGTGCTAAAGGTTTAGCCGATGTTATTTCTACAACTGGTAAACATGTGCAGGCGTTTGCTTTTTACGGGTCGGCTAAACGAGGTGCTGCAATGATGGCTTTTAATCGTGTTGACGATAAAGTTATTATGAATCATGAAAAATATATGGAACCGGATTTTGTATTTGTAATTGATCCTGCACTAGTTTTTACATCAGATGTTACCGTTAATCATAAAGAAAATACTATTTATATTATTACTACGCATATGAGTACTGAGGAACTTGTGGCTTCTCAGCCAAAGCTTGCCGACAAAAAAGTTTATACAGTTGATTGTATTAAAATTGCTCAAGAAACAATAGGTCGTGCTATTCCAAATACACCGATGCTGGGTGCATTTATGAAAATTTCCGGAATGTATGATATAGAGTTTTTCAAAGAGAGTATGAAAAGAATTCTCGGAAAATTACCTCAAAAGATAATTGATGCAAACATGCTTGCAATTCAACGTGCTTTTGATGAAGTGAAATAAGGAGCTGATGATGGCAAAGAAAGGATGGGATGAGTTTGAAATCGGGGCAATGCTTCGCACATTCAACGGTAAAATAGATGACATCGCAGGAACGCATCAAGAAAATCGTGCATATTCAGAAAATAGCTCATTTGTAGCAAGTGTTGCAGATTGGAGAATTAATAAGCCTGTGTTCAATAAAGATTTTTGTATTGATTGTCAGTTTTGCTGGATTTATTGTCCGGATGTTTCGATTATTTCAAGAGATAAAAAGATGATTGGTGTTGATATGGACCACTGTAAAGGCTGTGGAATCTGTGTTGAAGTTTGTCCTACGAACCCAAAATCGCTTTTGATGTTTTCTGAAAAAGCAGATGAAGAGACAGAGTTGGCTGCATGGCCTGCTAAAAATGAGGAGAAAAAATAATGGCATTTGATAAAATGGAATTACAAAAGATAGAAGTTTGGGACGGAAATCGTGCAGCGGCACAAGCACTGAGACAATCACAAGTAGATGTTGTTGCAGCATATCCTATTACCCCATCAACTCCTATCGTTGAAGGCTATGCAAAATTTTTAGCAGACGGTTATATAGAAGGCGAGTATGTAATGGTTGAATCTGAGCATGCTGCAATGAGTGGATGCGTTGGTGCTGCTGCTGCCGGTGGCCGTGTTGCAACTGCAACTTCTTCTCAAGGGTTTGCATTGATGGTTGAAGTACTCTATCAAGCTTCAGGTATGCGTCTGCCAATCGTTTTAAATGTTGCAAATCGTGCTTTAGCTGCTCCACTCAATGTAAACGGTGATCACTCAGATATGTATTTGGGTCGTGACAGCGGTTGGATTCAACTCGATGCTTACTGCCCACAAGATGTGTATGACTTAAACTTCATAGCGTTTAAAGTTTCAGAAGATCATGATGTAAGACTTCCATGTATGGTTCACCAAGATGGTTTTATGACTTCTCATACTGCACAGGGTGTACACACTCTCACAGACGATGAAGCGTATGGTTTTATTGGTGAGTATAAGCCGATGAATGACATGCTAGACTTTGAACACCCTGTAACGCACGGTGTTCAAACGGAAGAAGATTGGCACTTTGAACATAAAGCACGCCAGCATAACGATTTAATGACAAAAGTTATACCAAAAATACAAGCGGCATTTGATGATTTTGAAAAATTAAGCGGTCGCAAATATAATATGGTTGAGTCCTATGATATGAGCGATGCGGATGTATGTGTTGTTTGTATGGGTACTTCCGTTGAAACGGCTCGTGAAGTTGCAACAGAGATGAGAGCAAAAGGTATTAAAGCAGGAGTAGTCGGAATTCGTGTAATTCGTCCAATTCCATTCTTTGAAATCGCAGAAGCACTTAAAGGTGCAAAAGCGATAGCAGCACTTGACAGATCTTCTCCAAACGGTGCTGCCGGCATGCTCTTCAACGAGATTGCAGGTTGTCTCTTTAACACAGATACAAAAGCGCTACTTTCCGGATATGTCTATGGTTTAGGCGGACGAGATTTAACAAAAGCTCATTTGGTTTCTCTGTTTACAGAGCTTCAGAAAAATGTTGATGCTGGCAAAGTAACAACTCCATTACAACAGTTTATCGGTGTTCGTGGACCGAAACTATCATTTTTATAAGGAGAAAACTATGAGTGAAATGAAAAAAATTAAAAACTTAAAAGAGTTTTCAACATCTGCTGACCGTTTTGAAGGAGCAAACCTTTTATGTCCGGGTTGTGCTCACTCAATTATTGTTCGTGAAGTATTAAATGCTACGAATGATGATTTGATTCTTTCTGCTTCAACGGGTTGTCTAGAGGTTTGTACAGCGGTTTATCCATATACTTCCTGGGATGCTTCTTGGATACATATCGGCTTTGAAAATGGCTCAACAGCTGTTGCTGGTGCTGAGTCCATGTATAAAGCTTTGAAAAATAAAGGTCGTCTAAAGCAGCCTGACAGAAATCCTAAGTTTGTCTCTTTTGCTGGAGACGGAGCATCATATGACATCGGTTTTCAGTGGATTTCAGGTTGTATGGAGCGCGGCCACAATATGATGCACATCGTTCTTGATAACGAAGTGTATGCAAACACAGGTGGGCAGCGTTCAAGCTCGACACCAATCGGTTCAAGTGCTACTACATCACCAGAAGGTCGTAAAAGCTACGGAGAGAAAAAAAATAAGAAAGATATGGTTTCCATTATGGCGGCTCACCATATTCCATACGCAGCACAGGTCGCTCCAAATAAATGGAAAGACATGGTTAAAAAAATTCAACATGGTTTTTCGGTGGATGGACCGGTATTTATTAATGCTGTTTCTCCATGTACGACAGAGTGGAAATTTGACCCAAAAGATACAATGCACTTAGCAGATTTAGCAACAGATTCGTTAGTATTTCCTCTTTATGAGATTATTGATGGACATGAGCTGAACATAACATACAGACCAAAAGATGTTGTGCCTGTTGAAGAGTATTTAGCAGCACAAGGTCGTTTTAAACACCTCTTTAAAGATGAGTATAAATACTTGATTAAAGAGTGGCAAGAGCGTGTTGATGCAAACTGGGCGTATCTCAACCGCCGTGAAGAAGCTCGCGTTTAAAAAGATTTTAGCTTTCACGCATCTTGCACGAAATTCCGACACTCGGCGTACTTTAGTACAGCCTCGGTCGGAGTTTCGCACAATCTACATAAAATCTAAAGCTTTTTTATTTTAGGTTTTTTTTCACATTCTAACTTCTCTCTTTCAACCTACATAAATCAAAAAACGATAAAATACCTCAATTATTCAAAAGGATTTTCACATGCCATTATTAGACTCATTTACGGTTGACCACACGATTATGCCGGCTCCAGCAGTTCGTAGAGCAAAGGGCATGAAAACACCCAAAGGCGATGATATTACAGTTTTTGATTTGAGATTTGTAAAGCCAAATCAGGAAATTTTATCACAAGAGGGTATTCATACTTTAGAACATTTATTTGCAGGTTTTATGAGAGATCATCTTAATTCTAAAACGACAGAAATTATAGATTTATCTCCTATGGGTTGTCGAACAGGCTTTTATATGAGTGTTATTGGCAATCCCAGCGAAGAGTTAGTTGTTGATGCGTGGGAAGCTTCTATGAAAGATATCTTAAATGTTAAAGAGCAAAAAGATATTCCTGAATTAAATATTTATCAATGCGGAACTTATAAAATGCACTCTCTTGAAGATGCAAAAGCGATTGCAACAGCCGTTTTACGTAAAGATATCGACATTATGGACAATGAGGCACTTAAACTTGACCTCTCAAAAGTAGAGTAGAACATGTATATTCTGCTTCCTATGGATAGTGATGATGTCGAAGAGGCATCATTGGTAAAGATTGAAGATGTAAAAGTTTGGGCACAGCTTCTCATGGAAGAGGGTGAATTGGTTGAAGTAAACCATTCTACAGAACACAGAGGCTTTGAAAAATTTAATGATGCAGTTGTAGTCATAAGTGACAACGAATATGTTTGGCCATTTATGGAACTTGGATTGATGGTTTTAGTAGCTCACACACAAAGAAGTATTGATGATATTGTAGAAGCCTATCTGTTTAAGGAGCTTCATGATTTGGCGTATTAAGAGTAAAAACTAGTGTCAGATTTAACACAATTTTTACGGCTTTTTCACCCCTATCCAGGAAATAAATATTTGCAAGTTACTACGAAGCCAGATGAGATAACATCGACACTTTGTGAGATACTCAAAGGTGTTAATGGACAACTCTCTTTGGTAATATATGATAAGCAAAATTACTCATCGCAATTTCCGGACGCTAAGATTCAGAATTTACAAAATTTTCAAGACACTTTTCGTGTAATTCCAAGAGAATTCGACATGGTGATTTTTAAAGATATATTCCATTTACTTGAAAATAAAAAAATGATACTAAAAATTGCCTATACAGCTCTCGCAAATACTGCACATATTATCATTATGGAGAAAAAGGGTGTCATGGATATTGGGCTAATAAAGGCTATGTTAGAAGATTATGAATTCCGTGCATCAAATGCTATTGATGTTTTGGACGATTATGATTTGATTATGGCAAAAAAAATGCATATGTGGGGTAATGGGTTGTGATGTTTGATGATTCTCTACAAATCATGACTCTGAGTGAGGATGGAAGTCTCGCAGCCTATTCTAAAAAATATAATGAGCAATTATTGTAGATATATGTTACGGTTCAGATTTTAAAACTTTTGCTACGCTTTATTATGCAAATGAAAATAATATGACTTTAAATCCAAATATACAACATATACAACTTTCATTTTGAAATTTTGTCTTAAAAGTTGCACACACAATTAATTTATATAAAACAAAGTTATATCTGGTTACACTCGAGCTCCAATTGTAAATTGAATAATTGTAATAAAGTCTATATACAATAATCACCTTTCTCTACAATAAATAGGAAAAAAATAAGTGTATGAAAAATTTAAATGAAGAAAAAAAAAGAAGAAGCTTATACTTTTTTATTTTTATAACCTTAGTTCCTGTTATCGGCGTTATTGTTATTTTTTCATATGCTTTTCTTTATGTTAATTATGAGATAGATTTTGTTACTCATGAGTCAATGGGTTTAAAAGTAATAGAGCAGATAGAAAAAACTATTTTTGATATTCAAAAATTTAGAGGTTTGAAGTGTATAAAAATTTTAAATAAGGAATCAATAGAAAATATAGAAGTTTTTAAAAAAAATATATCTAATGATTTAACTAATTTACAACAGATTCTGCTTAGCATAAAAGAAGATACTCCACTAAGAAGCGAATTATTACAATATACTGATAAAGTAAAAAGTACTTCTTTGGAAGATAAGGAATATGAAGACTTTACGCATACTATAAATGAGTTCATGTTATTATCAAATCGTGTTGCATATCATTATAAGCTTATTTTGGATTCGGATTTAATTTCTTATGTTTTAATTGATAATGTAGTTTATATAATTCCTGAACTAATAGAGTACAGTGGGCGTATTAGAGCAATAGCATCGGGAATTAGTGATAATTTTTTAACAGGGGAACAAAAAGAGCAAATAATTATACAACAGGATAAAATTAACGAAAGACTATATAGGTTAAACTATAACAAGTTGTTTATGTATGAAGAAGTAGATAAAGACTTGCTTACACAATCCCATAAAAGTATTATAGAAACACAACGCATAGTTATGGAGTTGATAAACAATGTATTATTAAAAAATGACAAAGTAACCGTTGAGCCAAATAATATTTATACTTTAATAACAAAAGATATTAATTCAATAATAGATTTATATCATTCTAACTTAAATTTATTAAGTAAAAATTTAGAAAATAAATTGAAAAAAAAGAGAGAGCTCTCCCTTTTGATTTTTTTTATAGGTTTGATATTTGTTATTTTTATCATATACATAAATAGGGTTTTTTATAATAAGAATAGAGAATACATAGATAAAATAGAAGAGTTGACTATAACAGACTCTATGACCTCCTTGTATAATAGAAGATATTTTGATGAAATTTTTGATGTTTTTTTAAAGACTCATCAAAGAAGAAAGCAAATTTCTGTATTTATTATTTTAGATATAGATTATTTTAAACAATACAATGACACTTATGGACATCAAGCAGGGGATATAGCTATAAAAATGGTTGCTAAATATTTAAAAGAGTCTTTAAAAAGAGCAGGCGACATGGTTTTTAGACTTGGTGGCGAGGAATTTGGCATTTTGTGCAGAGTTCAGAGCAAATCACAAGCGCTCATTTTTGCAGATGAGATAAGAAAAAGAGTTGAAAATGAAAAAATCGAGCATAAAAAAAGCAGTGTTGGCAAATATTTGACAATTTCTATGGGTATAATTATTGAACCAAAAAATATAAATAATATAACAGATATATACAGATGTGCAGATGAAGCTCTATATAGAGCCAAAAACGAGGGACGTAATCGAGTTGTTGTTTATGAATCAGAAACTTTTTGTTAACTAATATTCAGGGATGAAGTTAAGAAAAGAATTTTATGTCATGATAGGAGAAAGAAAATCAAAAAAAGTATATATAAAGGGAATCGACTCTAATGTTTGACGACGCACTTCACACAATGACCCTCAGTGAAGACGGAAGTTTTACTGCCTATTCAAAAGAGTATGAAGAGCATTATCATTCCACAAAAGATGGAGCACTTCATGAGTCGCTTGTAAAACATGTTATTCCGGCCTTTAAAATCATGCAGTATAAAGATGAAATAAACATCTTAGATATCTGCTACGGACTAGGTTTTAACACTTTGGCTACACTTTACTACTGCAAACAAAATAACATAAGTTCCAAAATAAATATCTATTCTCCTGAACTGGATATTTCGCTTGTTAAATCACTAAAAAATTTTACCTATCCAAAAGAGTTTGAGGAGTTAAGAGATGTTATTTTAGAACTTTGTGAAAATGGAGTTTATAATGAAAATTCTTGGTTTGTGGAAATTTTCTTAGGTGATGCAAGAGAGTACATAAAAACATTTCCACGAGCTATGTTTGACATAGTCTATCAGGATGCTTTCTCTCCACGTACGAACCCGATTCTATGGACACAAGAGTATTTTAATGATATAAAAAATATAATGAAGCGTAACGGAGTACTTACAACTTACTCCACTGCCCTTGCTACAAGATTGGCACTGCATGAAAACGGTTTTAACATCTACATAAACAGTGGCAAAGATTTCAGAGATGCTACAATCGCCTCTTTGAGTGAGTTAGATTCATTTGGAAACACAGTGGAAATGGAGCATAAAATAGCATGCAATCCAGAGGCAAGACCTTTGCGAGATTAATTTATTACCTCTAAAAATTCTTCCCCATACTGCTCAAACTTCTTCTCTCCAACACCGTTTACTTCAAGCATAGAAGCTTTATCATGGGGCTTGTCAGAGGCTAAATGTTTAAGTGTTTTGTCTGAAAAAATCAGATAAGCAGGAATCCCAAGCTCTTTCGCAAGTTCAGCCCGTTTGGCGCGAAGGGATTCAAAAAGTGTATCATCGTAGCTGAAATCTTCTGCTCTTTTTACAATTTTCTCTTTGGATGAGAGTTCAAGTCTAGAAGATTTAATCTCTACGCTTTTTTGCCCTTTGAGTATCTCAATGGCACTCTCTGTCAGTTTCAAAACACTAAATTCGCCCATGCTTAAGACCTTCAGCTCGATGAGTCTCTCCAAAATAACAAACCAGACTTTTTTTGTGAGATGTCCTCCTATGTTGTAAACAGAGAGTTTATCTGCATCGTTTGACAAAATTTTCTGCTCTTTAGAACCTCTCAAAACATCAACAATATAGTTTTTTCCAAAGCTTTGAGCAGTTTTGTAAATTGTACTCAGAATCATCTGCGACTCTTTTGTAATATCTTGTCTTTTGGCGTCCGACTGGAGGCAGTTGTCACATCTGTTAATGCATGCATCAAGAGTGTCGTCAAAATATTCGGCAAGCTGCTTATGAAAGCATATTTCACTTGTAGAAAATTTATAAATCCCGTCTATCTTGGCATCCAAATGGGTTTTGTATTCACTCTCTGCAAGCTCTTCTAAGAACCGTTTTTGCAAAATCATATCAGAGGCATTAAAAAGCAAAAGTGTTTCGCTGTCTTCGCCATCCCGTCCCGCTCGTCCTATCTCTTGGTAATAATTCTCTTGAGATTTTGGAAGCGACATGTGGACAACAAAACGGATATCGCTCTTGTCAATTCCCATCCCAAAAGCAATGGTTGCGACCATGATATTAACCTTGTCATTAACAAATATTTTAAAGTTCTGCTCTCGCACATGGTTTGGAAGCCCTGCATGGTACGCCAAAGAGCTAAACCCTTTCATGTTGAGAAATGCACTCAGCTCTTCCGCTTTTTTTCTCGAACTCACATAGATAATTCCGCTCTCATTTTTGTGGCGGTTTAAGAAGTTTTGGAGCTGTGCATGCCCGTTTGTAATGCGTCTCTCAGCCGAGATAAAGATATTTTTGCGAAATATTTTTCCCTTTAAAACCAGAGGATTTTCAAGCCTGAGTTCTCGTACAATGTCATCGGTTACATGGTTGGTTGAGGTTGCGGTAAACGCACAGACGCAGACATGTGGAAAGTTCGCCTTCAGATTCCCCAATGCTCTATAATCATCTCTAAACTCATGCCCCCATTGCGAAATACAGTGTGCTTCATCGATGACAAAAAAGTTGATGTTGAGCGTTCTTAGAAGGTTAACCGTCGATTCAGTATTTAACCGCTCAGGCGAGAGATACAAAAATTTTAACGCACCATCTTTTGCCTGTTGGATTATCTCTTCAACATCCTCACGCGACTGAGCCGAAGATATCATATCGGCACTGATTTTTTGCGCTTTTAAAGCTCTGATTTGGTCTTGCATGAGTGCGATGAGCGGAGAAATAACGATACTTATTCCATCTTTTATGAGTGTCGGAAGTTGATAGACAAGTGACTTTCCGCCGCCTGTCGGCAAAATCATAAGCAAATCACGGTTGGCTAAGATGGCATCCACACCCTCCTCTTGAAGAACTCTAAAGTCGTTATGACCGAAGATATCTTTTAAAACTTTGTGTTTCAAAACCGTGCAGTCATAGAATCGACTTCATCCCATGTAAGTGTAGATTTCTGGTGCGTGATGATGTGTGCAACATAACGGGCAAACATGTCTGTTTCGATATTTACTTTTGAGCCTTTTTTGTAGTTCTTAAAAAGTGTTTCTCGCATGGTGTGGGGAATGATTGTAAGCCTGAAACTATTTGCACTTACATCATTTACAGTTAAACTCACACCGTCAATGGTTATTGAGCCTTTGGGAACAATGTAGGCTATAAACTTTTTCTCAACTTCTACAAAAACATCAAAAGAGTTGCCGTTGTTTTTAATCTCTCTGATAGTCCCGACTGTATCGACGTGCCCCTGAACAACATGTCCCTCAAACCTATCACCCATCATCATGGCAGGCTCGATATGCACTTCGTTCTTATAGTTCTCCATTGCTAAAAGCTTTTGAGATTCCGGCGAGAGTTCTACGCTAAAACCATCGCTAAAAACTTTTATTACTGTTAAACATGCACCGTTAATAGCGATGCTGTCACCGAGTTTTGCTTTGTGTTTAGCACGAATACTCAGAGTGCTTCCGGAAAAACTTTTGACATGTGCAATCTCTCTTATAAGTCCTGTGAACATTAATTATTACCCTTAAAATACAATTTTGCCATCTTCTTGCAAGTTTTTTATAATTTCTTTGGCTTTTAGATGCCCTTTATATGCGGCTTTTCTACAGTAGTCCAATGCTGCGTCGTTGTTTGTATCGCATCCAATTCCCTGATCGTATAGGAGCCCCAAATTGTAGAGTCCTTCAGCTAACTCACCCTCGGCAGCGCGAGAAAAACAGATGAAACATTTTGCATCGCTTTGCTCCACTCCATGCCCCTCTTTGTAAAGAACGCCAAGATTATTAAAGCACTCCAGATTTCCTCTTTTTGCTCCCTCTTCGTACCAAAAAGCAGCTTCACTGTAGTTTTGCAAGCATCCAAGCCCATACTCAAGCATCAATGCTACTTCATACATGGCCTGTGGAATTTCTCTCACTGCCGCTTCCATGTGGAGCTTAAATGCCTTAAACTGGTCGCACTCCACTCCGCAAAAACCATTTTCATACAAAATCGCCAGATTGTAGAGCGCGTAGGGCTGAAAAGCCTCGGCTGCTTTTGTGTAAAGTTCTACAACTTTTTGCTCATCTCTTTCACATCCCTGTCCATTTTGATACATATAGCCAAGTGAAGTTTGTGCATCTGCATTGCCTTCATGTGCTAACTCGGAGTATATTTCAAGGGCGGTTTTAAAATTACCTGTGTTATAGGCATCGTGTGCTTTTTGTATCATTATTGCTCCAATTCGGCATTTAGTGCCTCTCTGTATTGAGTTTTAACTCTTATCATTTTCTGTTCTTATAGGTTGTCTATAAGTAGTTTTATTTGATTTTCTTGAAGCTTTCGCATTTCTAATTTGTTCCAACAGATTTTCTTTAATACTTAGGTGATTTTCTCTGATTTTATGCTCATCGCTCCCATCAATCTCTTCATCATACTCTAAAACTTCAGGAACATAATTTTTTAAAAAATATTCTGAGTATATTGGTGCAGTTGCTTGTTTTGTAGTGATGATCGGAGTCTCAGCTTTCTTTGTTTTAGCTTTTTTAATCTCTCTAGGATAAGAAGCATCCACCCTCGAGTCATACTCTAAAACCTCTGGAACATAATCTTTGAATAACTCTTTTGCTGAAATTTTTTTATCTTCTGACATCTTGAAAAACCTTAATATATTTTGTATATTTTAGGCAAACTATACTTAAAAATGATAAAATTCGCTTTAAACAAAATCCTCATACGGAAAATATAAATGAATTATGATGTAATTGTTGTCGGTGGCGGACATGCAGGCGTAGAAGCCGCACTCTCTGCTGCAAGAATGGGCAACAAAACTTTGATGGTCTCGATGCTTGCGGAAAATGTCGGAGCAACTAGCTGTAACCCTGCTGTAGGCGGTTTGGCAAAAGGGCATTTGGTGCGTGAGCTGGATGCTCTGGGCGGTGAGATGGGGCTTATAACTGACCAAGCAGGTATTCAGTTTCGCATACTAAATCAGACAAAAGGTCCGGCAGTACGAGGAAGCCGTGCGCAGATTGACATGGATAAATACCGTGTAATTGCCAGAAACACGGTATTAACAACTCCGAACTTAGATTTAGTGCAAGAGATGGTTGAGAGTTTGATAGTTGAAGATGGCGTTGTCAAGGGTGTGAAAACTAATCTTTTAAACGAATATGGTGCAAAAAAAGTCGTCATTACCACAGGAACATTTCTAAGAGGCGTTATTCACATTGGCGAGATAAAGCAGATTGGCGGTCGCTTTGGAGAGCAAAGCAGTGATGGCTTGAGTGCATCACTCGCAGCATGCGGACTTGAGATGGGAAGATTGAAAACCGGTACATGTGCAAGGATTGACAGTTCATCCATTGATTTTTCTGTCATGGAAGAGCAGGATGGCGACACGCTTCCAACGCCTTTTAGTTTCAGAACAGACCGTGATGCGTTTAGAGCGACCAAGAAACAGCTCCCATGTTTCATTGCCTACACAAATGAAGAGACGCACAATATCATAGAAAGCAATTTTTACAGAGCACCGCTTTTTACAGGGCAAATTGAGGGAACTGGACCTAGATACTGCCCAAGCATAGAAGACAAAGTAAACCGTTTTCGTGACAAAGACAGACATCATCTCTTTATTGAGCCGCAAACTATGGACAATACTGAGTGCTACATAAACGGAATGAGTACATCACTTCCTCCTGATGTGCAACAGCAGATGATTCACTCCGTAAGAGGTCTTGAGAATGCCAAAATTGTTCGTTATGGATATGCGATAGAGTACGATTTTGTAGACCCTAGAGAGTTAAAACATACTTTGGAGACTAAAAAAATCAAGGGTCTTTATTTAGCTGGACAGATAAACGGCACAACCGGTTATGAAGAGGCGGCTGCACAGGGTTTGATGGCAGGCATAAACGCTTCTTTGTCAATTCAGGAAAAAGAACCTCTGATTTTAAGACGCGATGAGGCATACATTGGTGTTTTAATAGATGATTTGGTGACAAAAGGAACAAAAGAGCCTTACCGTATGTTTACTTCACGGGCAGAATACAGACTGCTATTGCGAGAGGAGTCAGCCGATACAAGATTGAGCGGTTACGGGCATGAACTCGGACTTATTAGTGATGAAGTATATGCAAAAGTTGTACTGAAAAACTTGCAGATTAAAGAGGGTGCTTTAGCCCTAGAAGAGAGAACTTTTACTCCAAATAAAGAGTTTATAGCATTTTTAGAGAGCATGGATGAGTTGCCGATTAAAGATATTTCAACCGCTCAACAGCTGGTGGCACGAAAAACATTTGATGTAGAAAAGATGCTGAAACTTATGCCGGAGCTTGAAAAATATGATGACTACATAAAAGATGAAATCTTAGTAGAGGGAAAATATGCCCGTTATATTGACAAGCAGAGCGAAGAGATAGACAGAATGAAGAAGTACCTTAAAATCGAAATTCCACAAAATTTTAACTTCAAAGGTGTGAGCGGGCTATCAAAAGAAATAGTTGAAAAACTGGAAAAATTTAACCCGCCGACTTTGCAGTCTGCCATGAATATCAGCGGAATTACTCCGGCAGCAATTGAAATTCTGCATATTTATATAAGAATTGCGGCTAGAAAATTATAATAAGTTTATCTACAAGGAAGCTATGGCTTACTTCCGATAGATAATTCTTAAAAATATAGGGCATTAAATGAAAATTTATTATTATGTACACACTGGTCACCGTATTGGGCTTGATAGATTTAGGCGAGCAGCGGCTATAATTAGCTCTCTTGGAGATGTAGATATTACGCTTCTCTGCTCAGATTTTCGTATAGCTCAGGTTGCAAAAGATTTTGGAATCAAGAGTAGTGTTGGAATAGATGTCGTAAGAAATATTCCTCAAATTGCAAAATTTGGAGATAAGCTCATCTTTGATTCAGAAGAAGCCAACCCTATTATGCTTGATGACATGAGAAGATATTTTTCTACGTTTATCAGAGTAAGTGACAATATAAATGATAAAAAAGAAGAAAATGAGTTTTTAATCTCTCCATATCTCAGTGGTGATGGCATTTGCAACGCTTACGCAATCAGTGATACTTTTTTTGAAGAAACTGAGAAAACAATAAAAATATCTTACTTTTTCGGTGATGATGATTATGAGAAGGATTTAGAGAAAAATCTATCTTTTATTGACGGACTAAAGGTAAATTTACAGCTTGGATTTTACTACTTTTTAGATTATGAAGAGAACCTAAAAAAGAGATTTCAAAATTATCATGAATTTGAAGCGTATGAAGAGATGATAAAAAAATCAGAAATTTTAATCACAGCTTCACCTCAGGCGGTATTAGAGAGCTTGGCATGCGGAGGGAAACCTATCTATTTTCAAAGAGAAGATTATGGCACTGATTTTATAAAGTTGTTCAAAAATTTAAATGTTCCTATAGTCGAAAATCTTGATATAAATCAACTATCACAAGTTTTGCAAACAATAAGTAAACACGAATATGTAAAACCTACACAGTTTAGTGAAAAAATCGCGAAATTTATAAAAGAAACCTTAGCTTTATAATTAATTAAAAGTAATTTAGTATATAATCAGCGTCTAAAATTCACAATAAAGTGAGCAGACATGATAAATGAGAGCCGTAGAGGTTTTATGGGTAAAGCATTTGGTGCTGTTGCAGCAGTAGGTGCTGTAGCTTCGTTGGTTGCTATGAAGAAGTCTTGGGATCCACTTCCAAGCGTTATGGCAGCCGGTTTCACAACAGTAGATTTGAGTAAATTTACCGGTAATAAATTAGAAATTGTAAAGTGGCAGGGTAAGCCAATTTTTATACTTAAAATGGCGGCAGATATGCCGGCAGTAGAAAAAAGAAGTGTAAAAGTTGGAGATCACTACTACTCAGTGATGATTGGTTTATGTACACACCTAGGCTGTATCCCAGCTTATAGAGATACAACGCATGACTTCAAGTGTGCATGTCACGGTGGTGAGTTTTCAGCCGCTGGTGTTCACAAATTTGGTCCTCCTCCTCGTCCGCTAGATATTCCTCCTTTTACAATTAAAGATGGAAATACTATTGTTTTAGGTGAAGCTGGTGCAGAATATAAAGCGTTGATAGCTAGTCTTTCAACTGACATTAACATAGCGTAAGGGAGCAGAGTATGGCAGAATTTGAAAAAGCTAACTCTATTGGTGAGTGGTTTGACCAGAGATTAAATGTAAAAGCTTTTACAAAGGTGATGATGACGGAGTATTGGATTCCTAAAGAAATCAACTTTTTATGGGCTATGGGTGCGTTGTTGGTAATGCTGTTTAAGTTATTAATAATTACGGGTATTTTTTTACTTATGTACTACAAGCCAGATGTAAATATGGCTTTTGACAGTGTAAACTACACTATTATGCAAGAAGTCGGTTATGGCTGGTTGTTTAGAAATATTCACGGTGTTGGAGCATCTGTTGTTTTCTTGATTATCTATATCCACATGTTTACAGCTATCTACTACGGTTCATACAAGAAGGGTCGTGAAATGATTTGGCTCTCTGGAATGCTACTTTTTGTACTTTTCTCAGCTGAAGGTTTCTCGGGCTATATGCTTCCATGGGGTCAGATGTCTTACTGGGCAGCGTATGTTATTACAGAAATATTTGGCGGTATCCCTTTTATTGGCGGTGACCTCGTTATTTGGATTCGCGGTAACTTCTATGTTGCTGATGCTACGCTTACTCGTTTCTTTATGTTACATGTACTTTTAATTCCTGTGGTACTTATCGGCGCGATAGCATTTCACTTCTATACACTTCGTTTTCCACATGTTAACAATGAAGAAGGTGAATTCTTTGACTACAAAAAAGAGAGTGAAAAATATTTGGCAGGCGATAAAGCAAACTCAAAAGTTATAGCTTTCTGGCCGGACTTTTTATCTAAAGATTTTATGGTTATTGCTATTTTTATGGTTTTCTTCTTTTATTTAGTGTTTTACAATAACGGTTTTGCAATGGATCCTGTAAACTTTGATAAAGCAGACGGTATGAAGACTCCGGCTCATATCTATCCAGAGTGGTATTTCTTATGGTCTTATGAGGTTCTTCGTGGTTTCTTCTTTGAAATCGGCGGTGTTTCCGGTAAAGATTTAGGTCTTATGGCATTTGGTTTTGCTCAGGGTATATTCCTAGTGTTACCATGGTTAGACAGATCTCCGATGGTAAAACCTGCGAATCAAAGACCTGTGTTTAAATACTGGTTCTGGTTGTTGATGGCCGACTTGTTTGTGCTTACAATTTTTGGTAAGTTACCGCCGACCGGTATTAATGCCTATGTTGGTTTCTTTGCGTCAACAACTTTCTTAGGATTGTTTATATCGTTACCATTTTTAACAACGATAGAATCTAAAATAGTAGGGGGTAAATAATGTTTGCTTTATATGTAGGTCTAGCAGTAGCGATACTGTTAATAGTATTAAACATTGTTCTTTCTAAGATTTCTTTTCCTAAAGAGGCTAGAATACTCTCTATTATCGTTATTCTTGTAGGATATATTTATTGGGGATTTGAGCCATTCGCTCACCACGAAATGCACCCGCATGTGGAAGATGCTTCTTTTGCATTTGACGGTAAGCAAGATATTGAAGCATTAGAACATGAAGGCAAAGACGCAACTGAAGCTAAAACGTTTTGGGCAACAATAGCTAAAATCGCTGAACATAAAGGAGATGCAGTAGCAGGTAAAGCACTTGTTACTGCTAACTGTACAGGTTGTCACTCGATAAAAACTGAAGGTTTCGCTGAAGTGATGAGTGACGCTGATGCTGCTGCTTCTTATGGTGTAACTCCTCCTGATTTATCAATCGCCGGAAGAGTGTATGATAGAAACTATCTTATAGCATTTATATCAAACCCTGTAAAAGCTATGCATATTGAGCATAAATATCCAGTTGGCGGAGAAAAAGTTTTCCCTATGCCATCGTCTGATTTTATGCAGCCGCAAGAGATTGCTGATATGGTTGCATACTTGGTAGATTCAGCATCTAAAGTTCCTGCTCCAAAAATAAAAGAGGGTTCAAGTGAGTTTGAAATCTCAAAAGCTACAAATAAAGAAGTTTTTGAAACAGCTTGTGTTCGTTGTCATGCTATGAATTATGCAGGTATTCAAGCTAAAACTAGTGCAGAAGCTATGAGTAAATATATTGGTGCAACACCTCCTGATTTATCTCAGTATATCAGAAGTCGCGGTGAGCATTATTTACATAACTTTATTAATGACCCACAAAGAAAACTCTCAGGAACTGGCATGCCTCGTGTTGGTTTAACTGAAAAAGCCCAAACTCAAGTTGTAGAATACATGACTCAAATTGGAGATAGTAAAAAAGATGAGAGAGAAGCACTAGGACCAAAAGTTCTAATCTACTTAACAATCTTAGCAATCTTTGCTCTATTATGGAAACAAAAAATTTGGAGAGATTTACACTAAATCTCTCCAAATTTATTTCACATGCCAAGGAGAATTGGTGTGTGAAATCTCTCAACTATCTTCAAAATTTTTTTACAGCTCTAAGTTATTACATCTTATCTTTGAAAGAGGTGCAATATTTTTGATTTAAAAAGTTTTATGCTTTCTAAAAATCTATTAAAGCCCTCATGAATAGCACAAAATACGAACAATTAACTCATAAAATTATCTTATATGAGTAGATAGTAAACAAATTGTAAATATACATTCCACTTTAAACTTAGATTAAATTTTCTAGATATATAATGGGAACGTTCAAATACATTTCGTAATTAAGTTATGGTAGGTGGAATGGCTTTTGCTGTTTCTTTACTGTCACTTTTTATAGTGGTGTAAAAACAAAACAGGAGAAAATGAATGAAAAAAATTATAGTTTCTTTAACGGCAGCGTCGTTAATCGTGGCATCAGCAGTAGCTGCTGATAAGGGTATAGACATTGTAACGACTGGTCAAACAGCTCTTTACTACCAAACAGTAGGTACAAATGCTACTGGTGCTGCAGATCTTCTTGATCAAAAAGCGTCAAAAGCAAACGTTGGTGTGCAACTAAACTTAGATGCAGATCTTAAAAATGATTTCACATTTGGTTCTCAACTTACGTATTTAGGTACTACAGGTTTAGAGAAAAATCTTGTTAGTAACACTATGCAAAATGTTGGTACTGCTACTGGAAACACTAGTATTGCAGAAGAGATCGCTTTAACACAAATTTATATTGCTAAAAAAATTGCTAATACAACTGTAAAGATTGGTCGTCAAGAACTTCCAATGGCACTTTCACCTTTAGCATTCTCTGAAGATTGGAATGTGTTCAAGAACACTTTTGAAGCTGCTTTAGTTGTAAACAGTGATATTCCTAATACAACTTTAGTTGGTGCTTATGTTGGCAAAAGTAACCAGCATGGTGATTTAAGTAGTTTTGCTAATCCAGTTGCAAGAACAGATGCAAGTACAACTAATGCTAATGTAGATGGTACGGCATATATGATTACTGCTCAAAATAAATCTCTTCCAATGAGTACTATTACTGCTTCTTACTACAGTATGGCAAAAATTGGTAACAATATAGTTGCTGGTAACGATATCGGTGCAAACGCAATTTGGGCTGATGTGGCTGTTGCTGACAAATCTTTACCAATGGGTCTTACTTTAGGACTTCAAGCTGGCCAAATTACTCCAGACAGTAAGTTAGGTGCGGTTGCACTTACTGATACAACAGCAATGGGTGTCAAAGCTGCTATCAAGCCGGTAGATGCTCTTAATTTAACTGCGGCATTCACATCTGTTAGTGGTGATGATACTAAAGTTAATGTAGCTGTTAAAAACGTTGGAACGGGTGTTAAAACTCCACTTTATACTCAAATGGTTCTTAACCAAGATGCTATCGCACTTGATGCTAACACATTTATGTTAAAAGGTGTTTATAGCTTTGGTACTCTTGGTTCAGTAATTGCTCAAGGTACTTCAACAACTGCTGGTAAATCTAACTTAAACAATATCGCTGGTAAAGAAAATGATTGTACAGATTTAGAGCTTCTCTATACAGTTAAAGCTGCTGGTGTTGATTACCTAGCTGGTTTCATTAACCAATCATTCAGCGAAAAAACTGCTACTAACATGGATTCATTAAATGCAGTTCGTGTATGGGCTCGTTATAACTTCTAATTAAGAACTTTTCTTAATAGTTGAAATAATAAACTTATAGACCTGTTTCACCTCTTTTGAGGTGGAACACTTATTACCTCTTTTCGCAAAAAAAACAATCAATTTAACTTCTAAATATAATAAAAAATTCTTTTCACAAGAAAATTTAAAAATAAAAATCAAATTTCTTTATGCTATAATCCAGCTTAAATCAAAATAGAGAGAAACCATGAAAAGCATTAAAATAATCATAGTAACGGTCGCTTTGCTCCTGCTTGGAGCATGTGGCAATAAAACTCCATATTCAGCGCAAAAACCAGTTGAAAACGCAGCTTTGGTGTATGTGTACGCTGACTCGGCTGTGGGTTCTGGGGAGGGCATGAATAGCGCCTATTTCAATGTCCGTATAAACAACAAAAGATATTTGCAGAGAATTAAAAGTGGCGAGTACATGGCATTTGATCTCAAACCTGAAGCCATGACTATCTCAGCAACAAGGGCACAAATAGAGGAAAAAGTCGTTAAATTAGACTTAAAAGCAGGGCAAATTTACTATTTAAAAATTAAAGATAATTTAGATGGCGGAAGGTTTGAGTTTGAACAAATGAATGAAGAAGTAGCCGTGAAAGAGATAGCAAAAACGGGATTGGCAGGTTCATCAGAAGAGAGTACAAAAAATATAATAACTGAGTTTGTAAATCCAAAAGAAGAAAAGAAAGAGGATACAAGCGCGAAATTAGAACCGACAAGAACGGCTCAGCCTAATGCAGATACAAATGGGCTATCAAAATCTGATGAGATAGAAAAGGCACACAACCTTAAGGAGAAAGGTATATTGAGTGAAGAAGAGTTTAAAGCTCTTAAAACTGAAATACTGACTAAATAACTGCTATCAATTCCATATGCTGTTCGCATGTGGAAAACTTAACCATTAATTCCAAAACTATCTGATTCACATCAATCTTTTTTTAGCTCCAATTGCTATAATACAAATATATAAAGCATAGGAAAAAAAATGCTAATAGATAGCTATGACAGAGTAGTTGATTATCTGAGAATCTCTGTAACAGAGAGATGTAATTTCAGATGTCAATACTGCATGCCGGAGAAACCTTTTTCGTGGGTTCCAAAAGAAAATTTGCTTACATTTGAAGAGTTGTTTGAGTTTGTTAAAATAGCAATAGATGAAGGTGTGAAAAAAATCCGTATTACGGGTGGAGAGCCCCTCTTGCGCGAAGATTTGGACAAATTTATAAAGATGATTTATGAGTATGAATCGGCTATTGATTTAGCGATGACAACTAACGCTTACCTACTAAAAGGGACGGCACAAAAACTTATAGACGCAGGACTAAAACGCATAAATGTCAGTATTGATACGCTAAAGCCAGAGATTGCTTTAGAAATCGCACAAAAAGATGTTCTTAAAAATGTCCTTGAGGGCGTGGATGAAGCACTCAAAGTCGGTTTGAAAGTAAAAGTAAATATGGTTCCAATGAAGAGTATAAATGCAGACGAAATCATTGATGTTTTAGAGTATTGCAAAACGAGAAATATGAGCATACGATTTATAGAGTACATGGAAAACAGCTTTGCAAAGAAAGAGATAAAAGGCTTAAAATCAAACGAACTCTTGGCTATTTTGAAAGAAAAATATGAATTTGAGGATGAGGGTTTTGACGGTTCATCGCCATCACACTACTACAAAATGAAAGATGGCTACAGATTTGGAATAATAGAGCCTTATGAAGATGATTTTTGTAAAAAATGTAACCGCATTCGACTAACCGCTGAGGGACAGCTGATACCTTGTCTCTACTTTGATGAAGCAATGAGTATTAGAGAATCGATAAAAAGAGGCGATATAAAAGGTGCGGCTTTAGTTTTGAAAGAAGTTGTACGAACAAAACCAGAGAAGAATCGCTGGGGCGGAGAGGATGCAGAGGTGTCGAAAAGAGCTTTTTATGAGACGGGTGGGTGAGATTTGCTATATTTAGTTGAACATTTCTACTCAATCCAAGGTGAGGGGAAATACACGGGTACACCGTCTCTTTTCTTTCGCTTTGGCGGCTGCAATATGCGTTGCGAGGGTTTTGGATGCGTAGAAATTGCTCCCGATGGAAGTGAGGTTTTGGGCTGCGACACTGTTTATGCAGTCAACAGAGAGCACTTCTCAAAAAACTGGATTCCGATAAAAAATGCAACAGAACTTTTAAATATTTTAAATCTCTATGAGCTGCCTAGACATGTGGATATTGTTTTAACAGGCGGAGAGCCTTTGCTTTATGCTAACGATGAGATTTTTATAGAGTTTTTAACTGCACTTCACAAAAATGGACATCAGGTGACTTTTGAGACAAATGGTTCTATAGCTATTGATTTTGAAAAATTTCCGATTTATAAAAAGTTTATTTTTGCACTCTCTGTAAAACTTTCAAACTCTGAAGAGCTTTTGAGTAAAAGAGTAAAGGGTGATGTGATTTACAGTATTGGGAGTAATGCAAAAGAGGCTTTTTTTAAATTCAGCATTGATGCAGACTCAATAGATTTAGGGTTAGAAGAAGAAATATCAAGTATAATTATGCACTCTCCAAAAACAAAAGTTTACTGCATGCCGCTAGGTGGAAACAGGGCTGAAGTAGAAGCCAATACAGAGCCTTTAATTGAGTTTTGTAAAGCTAAGGGTTATAATTTTAGTGATAGACTTCATATACGGATTTGGAATCAGAATAAGGGAGTTTAGAGGTGTACAATGATTATTAGAAAGCTGTTTAAATTCGAAAATGCTCATATAGTTAGAGGATGTTCAACTGTCCGTTGCAGAAGTTCCATACATGGGCACTCTTATAAGGTTGAACTTCTTTTTGAATCAAACTTCTTAGATAATGGACAAATGGTTTACGACTTTGGATTAATGAAGAAAAATATGAAAACTATTGTTGATTGTTTTGACCATTCTATCGTTCTGTGGGATGCTGATGAGAAAGAGTACATAAAAGATATGCAAAAACACTCTCTTAGATGGGTGCTTCTTCCAGTTTCACCTTCTGCTGAACAATTTTCTCGCATTTTTTTTGCGATGATAGACAGACTTTTACAATTGACAAGCAGTGTTAATGGAGAGAGAAATGTTAAACTTCACAGCGTAATAGTTCATGAAACAGAAACAGGTTATGCTCAAGCCTTTGCGGATGATGCTTACTCAAAAGATATGGGCTATATAGATTTGGAAAAAATAATTTTCTCAAGCCAAATAGTGGCAGAGTGGAGTGATAAAAGAATGTGGGAAAAGATAAAAAGAGGCGAAAGGTTTGTAAACCCTGCAGATGTTTAGGATTTACTCACCAAATCTACTCTCTCTTGACTCCTAAAACTAAATCTAGTAGGAATTATTTTTACACTGCTCTCACATCCCAAGAATGCACATATTTCATCAACCATAATGTAGCAGTTAGAAATGGCTAACGGCGAAACCATTCCGGGAGCAAATTTCTCACATGGCTTGAAAAACGCACCGTCAAAATAACCTGGAATAAGCGTTCTTGTTCCTGCTTTTATTTTATAATCTTCCTTCATTTTTGCAGTTATTACATTGAGGTATTTACTGCTTTCGCCGCTAAGTGCTGCAATTATGCTTTGCCCAAAAAGTTCGAAGTTGAGTGCGGCTGCGAGTGGATTTCCAGGAAGATTTAAAACGAGAGTATGTCCAACACGACCAAATGTTGTAGGTTTTCCCGGTTTGATTTCAATTTTATCAAAGAAGATGTCATACCCGAATGCTTTAAAAGCCTCTTTTGTAAAGTCTGCATCACCGACACTTACTCCACCCGAGGTTATGATTAAGTCGGCACTCAAAGCACTTTTTATATGCATTTTTATATCTTCTAGTGTGTCAACCGCTGTGCCGATAAAGTCAACTTCACATCCAAGCTCTTTTGCACGGGAGACAAATGTTGGGGTATTTGTGTTGTAAAGTTGGTGCGGCTCAATGCTCTCAAAATGCATTTTTAGTTCACTTCCGGAAGCAAAAAGTGCAATGCGAGGTTTTTTATGAACTCTTATATGACTTATGCCCTGTGATGCTAAAAGCGTTATATGGTGAGCATAAAGTCTCTCTCCAGAAGTCAAAATGGTTGTTCCGCTTTTGATATCTTCTCCGCAAAGTCGGATGTGCTTTGAGATTACCAAATTATCAGGAAGAAAAACTCCACTCTCACAATCTTTAGTCTCTTCAATGGGAACAATACATTGCGTGCCAAGCGGTATTCTAGCACCTGTCATGATTTTGATAACATTCCCAGATGTTAATTCATCTTTCGAGTTGTCTCCTGCAAAAATTGTACTTGAAACTTTTACACATGTGCCGGCATCAGATATTTTTACTGCGTATCCATCCATGGCAGAATTGTCAAATGGTGGAAGATTGTGCAAAGCAACTATGTTCTGAGCCAAAACAGAGCCTAAAGCTTCTTCAATTGGCACCATTCTTGTGGAAACTTTTGTGATATTGTTATAAATAAGTTCTAATGCTTCTTCAACTTTTATCGCCATAATTACCTCAGATATAAAAATTTATAGTAAGATTCCACTATGAATGAAATGTATGATATGAGTATTGTAACACACAACATGGGTGTTATGGGAATTTTGGCGGTGATTTTAGTGAATTTAGTAATGCTTTTGAGTGCACAAGATATTCGTAGGTATGTAAAAAGGGTGAGAATCTTTATGCCGATGAGCGCGACTATGATAGCCGTTATTCTTTTTACCGGAATTGTTATGATGGCTGCAAAGCATCTTAATTTTAGTGCAGAAAACATTATTATGATTATTTTTGGAACTGCTTTGATATTTTTAGAGCTTACGAGATATAAGAAGTTAAAGCATTTAGATATTAGTAAAGAAGATGCTCTTCAAACCTATAGAACGATAGGGTTGAGAATATTAAATGTAGAGTTCTTTGTAACATTAGCGATATCGGCTTGGATGCTTATTTGATATATATTTTTCATGAAGAGGCTGGAAAAAATTCATTTAAAATAGATGGAGAACTTTATAAATATCTGATTAAAGTTCGCCGTCATGAAGCTGGTGATACGCTCAGTTTTAGAAATAAAGATGAGATAAAAACACTTCACAGCTACAAAATAGAAACAATCGGCAATAGAAATTTAGTTGTTGAACTTATATCCTCTACACAAAATGAAATCAAAAGTAAAAAAAGCCTGCATGTCGCTTGGTGCATCATAGATACAAAATCAGTAGAGAAAGTTTTACCCTCACTGTGTGAAATTGGAGTTGAAAAAATCTCTTTTATAGAGTGTGACAGAAGTCAAAGAAACTTTAAACTTGATTTTAAGAGATTTGATAGAATTTTGGAAGCTTCTATGCAGCAGTGCGGAAGAACTTCATTTATAGAGTTTAATACCTATAAAAACTTGAAAGATTTTTTATTCGATTTTCCACAGACGAAAGTTTTTGACTTTTGTGATAATGTTTTAAAAGACGGTGCCGATTTTGAAACTGTTCTGATTGGCTGTGAGGGCGGTTTTTCTAAATCTGAGAAGGAATTTCTGAGTCAGCAAGAGATTTTTGCACTAGATACTCCTATGGTTCTTCGCTCAGAGAGTGCAGTTATAGCTGTTGCTTCTAAAATTTTGTTGTAAAATTTCCTACTTAAGATAAATTTAGATATATTTGGATACACTTGCACCCTTAAAATCCGCACCCATACGGATTTAAAAAATATATAGATGTGCGTACTCAAGACGCGTATCAAAAGGCAAATAAATGAAAAAAGATCTTCACCCAAAATTAGTAACTTGTGCTGTAACATGTGCTTGTGGAAACGCTTTTGAGACTAAAAGTCAAAAAGATGAACTTAGAATTGACATCTGTAATGAGTGTCACCCATTTTTTACAGGTTCTGAGAGAATGGTAGATACAGCCGGTCGTATCGATAAATTCAAAAAACGTTACAGCATGGAATAGGCGAAGAGATTTGCTTTCCTTAGTTCCTACTCCGATAGGAAATATCGGCGATATATCGCTTAGAGCTATGAACGCTCTCAGCGAAGCCGAAATACTTCTTTGTGAAGACACCCGCGTTACAAAAAAACTCATAAATATCTTAAAAGAGCGCTACAATCTTGCTCCTATAGAAAATCAGAAATATATTTCACTTCACTCACATAATGAAAAAGAGTTTATTGACACTTTGGAACCATCATTTTTTGAAAAAAATGTTGTTTATGCAAGTGATGCTGGGATGCCTGGGATAAGTGACCCCGGACAAGCTCTGGTTAGCTACTGTATTGAGAAAAATCTAAAATATGATATTCTCCCTGGTGCAAATGCTGTTTTAACGGCATTTGTGGCAAGTGGATTTTGTGAAACTAAAATGCTGTTTTTAGGATTTTTAGACCACAAGGGAGGCTCAAGAAGTGCGGGACTTCAAGAGGCTCTTTATAATGGCTATACCACTGTTTTATATGAATCACCTCATAGGCTAGAAAAACTTCTTCTTGAGATAGATAAAGAGGATAAAATTAGAAAGTTATTCTTGGCAAAAGAGCTTACTAAAAAGTTTCAAAAATATTTTACTGGAACAGCAAGAGAGGTTTTAGACAAACTGAGTGGAAATTACAAAGGCGAATGGGTAGTGGTTATCGAATCACATGCAACACAATCAAGCGGAGCAATAACACAAAGTGACATTTTAGAGCTTGATTTGCCAAAAAAAGTTCAAGCAAAACTCATCAGTAAAATTACGGGCGAAAATACAAAAGTTCTGTACCAAAGACTTTTGGAGTTATAAAAAAACAAATCTTAAATATTTTAGGCTAAAATACCACTATGTTAATTTATGCAAAACAACCAATATATTATGTAATTGATAAATATCCAAATAAGGTTAAGACTTTGTACCTTGCAAAGGAACTTGATAAGAAAGAGTACTCTCGGCTTATGAAGTTTGGCTTTGAGGTCAAAAGAATTCCACAAGAAGCTGCACAAAAAATGTGTAAGAATGCGAATCATCAAGGTTTTTTGGCTGAAGTTGACGATTATGAACTTCAGCCGTTCAGCTCTTTTTTAAACAAAGATTTTATCTTAGTCTTATCCGGTTTAACGGATGTCGGGAATATAGGTGCCATCGTTCGAAGTGCTTATGCCTTAGGGGTGGATGGCATTGTAGTATGTGGAGTTAAAAATCTTAGCATTGAGCCTGTTCTGAGAACGAGTTCGGGTGCTTTGTTTGATATGCCATTAGCAGTAGAACACAATATTTATGATGTCTTGAATGATTTGAAAACTTCAGGTTTTAGAATCTATGGCGCTGATATGGGTGGTCAGGATATCAGGGGTGTAGAAATAAAACAAAGAAGAGTTTTGGTTCTAGGCAGTGAAGGAGAGGGACTGACTTCAAGAGTAGTTTCAAAACTAGATGAAGTAGTTAGCATAAAAATGTCACACGAATTTGACTCGTTAAATGTAAGTGTGGCAGGAGCTATTTTAATGGACAGGATGAGAATATGAGCTACGGGCTTGAGCGATTAAAAGAGATAGGTGCTCAAAAGATACATGAAAAAACACACATTTCAAGAGCACATGTGCAAGCAGTTTTGCATGAATCTTTTGATGACTTAAATAAAATTCATTTTCTAGGGTTTATATCCATATTGGAAAGAGAGTATGATGTAGATTTGGCTGATTTAAAAGCAAAGGGATTGGCGTATTTTAATGATTCTAGAAATAAACCAGCTAGCTTTAACAGTGCAGTTTTTTCTCAGGTAAAAAAGAAAAATAGTCACTTGTTCCTCTATATTATTTTATCTATTTTGCTTTTCGGAGCATTTTTATATTTTGAGTTGATGCCATCAATGAACGATAATAGTCAAATTCAGCAAATTGATAATAGTGCAATAGAAAATGCTCAAAAAAATATAGAACCCGTCGTTGAAGAAAAAATTGAGGATATTAATGAATCTGTCTTGGGTGTAACAGATAATAACATACCAGAAACTAATGCGACATCAACTATAAATAGTGTAGTTGCTAAAACAGAAACTCAAAAAAATAATCTTCAAGAGAGCGTTAAATCATTAAAAATCATCCCAAAAGTAAAAGTATGGATGGGATATATTGATATAAAAACAAATCAGAAATATGAAAAAAATCTTGAAAAAGAGATGAGTTTAGATGTCAATAAAAGTTGGTTGCTTCTGTTCGGACACGGAAATATAAGTATTGAAGTTGATGGCAAATTGGAAGAATTTAATTCTACACAAAATATAAGATTCAAGTATGTTGATGGAAAATTCAGTCAAATTGATATTGAAGAATTTAAGCAATTAAATAAAGATAAAAAATGGTAAAGATACTTTTTATATTTCTGCTTTTTTATACATTCGTATCAGGGGAAGAAATACATCAAGAGGATTCACTTTTAACACAAAAAATAAAAACTTTTATCAAAGAGAGTGCTTATAAACAAAATAAAGCATTTATTGATATAATTTTTTCTCCGAATTCAAATTTTTATACGCAAAATAGGGTTGATGTAGTTAAAGTTGCTCAAACACTCAAAGATAATGGACTCTTGAATCTTTTTTTTAGTAAGCCACAAGAGCTTAAGCTTACTTTTAAAACTACAGCTTCACCTCAATTTTTTGTAAAAATAATGGGTGATTCGCTTGAAAATATGGGCTACTATAGATATGTAACGACAGAATCAAATCTTAATAGCTCGCAATTTACTTGGAGCATTGTCCTGAATTCTGAGTATGCAACTGATCCGGTAATATTACAAAAAGAGCTGAATAAGAGTAGCTGTAAAATCACAGATATACAAAAAAACTCAGCAACCGACTGGGAATATACAATAGATTTGTCGAATGCCAATTTAGCTGTAGAGACCCTTAAGGCTGGTACAGAGTTTGAGCTTAAACGATCACTAAATCCTCATTGGCTAGATGTGTCAACTTTGAAAACTCTTAAAATTACAAGTTCTTCAAAAAACAGTTGGTACCCGCATATTGTCTATTATGATGCTTCACTTAATCTTTTAGAGGTAATAAAGCAAGATGAAAAAACTACAAGTATGATGCTGGAAATACCTGGCCATTCAAAATATATTAAAATTTCGGATCTCTATTCTCTTAAAAATATAAAAGATGATTTACTCCTCTCTCCCAATTGATTCACGATAAATTTACTGCTTAAATCTAAATATTTTTCGCTAGAATACCATTCATATTTTAAGAGCCTTTTATGGCTTTAACAATCAGGACTGAACATGTTTGACGAAATAGAATTTGACAGAATAAAAAGACTTCCAAAGTATGTGTTTGCAGAAGTAAATGAACTTAAAATGGCTGAGCGAAGAGCTGGAGCTGATGTAATAGATTTTTCTATGGGTAATCCTGATGGTGATACGCCGGAGCATATTCGTGAAAAGTTAATTGAATCAGCTCAAAAAACTAAAACGCATGGATATTCTACTTCAAAAGGAATCCCAAAGCTCTTAGTAGCAATTGCTGATTGGTATAAGCGTCGTTATGGCTGCGACTTAGACCCAATGACTGAGTGCGTAGCTACTATTGGCTCAAAAGAGGGATATGCGTCCTTAGCGTATGCGATTACTAATCCGGGCGATACTACTGTCGTTCCTGATCCTACCTACCCGATTCACTCCTATGCTTTTATTTTAGCGGGTGGAAATGTTGTTAAATTTGGCTTAGAATTTGATGAAGATTACAAAGTGGATGAGCCTAAATTTTTTGAAAATTTAGAGAGAGTTTTTAAGGAGACAAGTCCTAGACCAAAATATGTTTTAGTTAATTTTCCTCATAACCCTTCTACTGCTACTGTAACACAAGAATTTTATGTAAAACTTGTAGCAATGGCCAAAAAAGAGAGATTTTATATCATCAGCGATATTGCTTATGGCGACATAACATTTGGCGGCTATGTTACACCATCGATTATGAGTGTAGAAGGCGCTAAAGATGTAGCAGTTGAGAGTTTTACCCTTAGTAAAAGCTATAACATGGCAGGCTGGAGAGTTGGCTTTTTTGTAGGAAATAAAAAATTAATCGGAGCGCTTCAAAAAATTAAGTCATGGCTTGATTATGGAATGTTTACTCCAATACAGGTAGCAGCAACAGTTGCACTCAACGGCGATCAACAGTGTGTTCTGGATATAGTAGACAAGTATGAACATCGTCAAGATATATTGCTTGATGCATTTAATCGCGCTGGCTGGCACATAAGAAAAAATCAATCAACCATGTTTGTCTGGGCTAAGATACCAGAGTGTGCAGCACATTTAGGTTCATTAGAGTTTTCAAAAAAACTTTTAAAAGAGGCTCAAGTTGCGGTTGCTCCTGGGATTGGCTTTGGCGAATACGGCGAGGGTTATGTCCGCATTGCCTTGATCGAAAATGACAATCGTATTCGTCAAGCAGGCAGAAACATCAAAGAATTTTTGAAACAATTCGAAGAAAAAAAGTAGGTAAATTGATATGATAAAAGTAGGAATTATAGGCGTTGGAACTGTTGGAACGAGTGTAGTGCAAATTTTGAAAGACAATGCCGATGTAATTTCTGCTCGTGCCGGAGTGGATATAGTCGTAAAAAGTGGAGTTGTTAAAAATCTCTCAAAAGAGAGAGGCTTAGACATTATTTTAACAGATAACGCAGACGATATTTTGAATGACAGTGAGATTGATATTGTTGTTGAGCTTATGGGTGGTGTTGATGAAGCATTTGAAGTTGTAAAAAAGGCACTTGCCAATAAAAAAGCAGTAGTTACTGCAAATAAAGCACTTTTAGCATATCACCGCTATGAACTTCAAGAGATGGCAAAAGATTTAGCATTTGAATATGAAGCAAGTGTTGCAGGCGGTATTCCAATTATAAACGCCTTACGCGACGGACTGTCAGCGAACCATATTGAATCTATCATGGGAATCATGAACGGCACATGCAATTACATGATGACGAAGATGACAAATGAGGGTGTGGCATATGACGCTATCCTTAAAGAGGCACAAGAGTTAGGTTATGCAGAGGCAGATCCTTCGTTTGATGTAGGCGGATTTGATGCTGCACATAAACTTCTTATTCTTGCTAGCATTGCATATGGAATTGATGCAAAACCTGAAGATATTTTGATTGAGGGAATCCAGAATATTTCTCAATTTGACATAATGTTCGCAAAAGAGTTTGGCTATGTTATTAAACTTTTAGGAATTGCTAAAAAAGATGGCAATGAGGTTGAGTTAAGGGTACATGCCTGTTTAATCCCTCAAGAGAAAATGATTGCTAAAATTGACGGTGTCATGAACGGTATCTCGGTAGTTGGCGATAAGGTGGGTGAGACACTTTACTATGGGCCGGGTGCTGGCGGAAATGCTACTGCTTCTGCGGTTGTTGCAAATATTATAGACATAGCAAGAAGTGGGAAAACAAGACCGATGCTCGGCTTTGACAAGCCGCTTGAGGGCAAACTTACACTCAAACCAACTGATAAAATAGAATCAAAATACTATCTTCGTATCAATGTTTCAGATAGAGCAGGGGTTTTAGCTCGTATTACCAAAATTTTTGAGGATAACAACATCTCAATAGAGACAATGCTTCAGCGTCCATGTTCGGCTGACTCGGCAAATTTACTTATCTCTACACATATTTCTGTTGAGAGAGATATTCAAACCATGATAAAGCAGATTGCTTTACTTGATTTTGTAAACTTTACACCTGTTATGATTAGGATAGTGTAGATAAGAGGTGAAAATCTTAATTACCGGTGCAAGTAGCGGAATAGGCGAAGAGTTAGCTAGACAATATGCCAAGAGCGATAACGAGCTTATTCTCCTCGCCCGAAGACAAAGCAGGCTTGAAATCCTCCAACAAGAGTTACTTCTACATGCAAAAAGTGTTGAAATTGTTGTAGCTGATGTAACAGAGTTTGATGAGCTTCAAGAAAAAATAATGGCAATTGGTTCTGTTGATATGGTGATTCTAAACGCAGGGATATCCATAGGTCATTCTCTTAAAATTACCCCTTTTTCAGATTTTAAAAATATTTACGATGTAAATGTGCTCTCTAATCATGCTATTTTAGAAATACTTTTACCACATTTCTTAGCAAGAAAAAGTGGAAAAATAGTTTTTATCTCTTCTCTTGCTTCGCTTATCTCTATGCCAAGCTCCAAAGTTTACAGCTCGTCAAAAAGGGCGCTAAATGCCTATGCTGAGGGAATGAGATATAAGTATAAAAAGGATGGAATAAAAATTATAAACATTCTGCCAGGCTTTATAAAGAGTGAGATGACAGATAAAAACAGTTTCTACATGCCATTCTTTTTAAGTACAAAAGATGGAGCAAAAATAATTTATAATGCAATAGAAAAAGAGAAAAGATTTTATCCCTTTCCTTTTAGGTTTTATCTGATCATTTTATTATTAAATTCACTTCCAACCTTTTTAAAAGAAAAAATAATAAATTCAATTTTTTAAATTCAAGTTGAGAAATATATATGTAAAATTGTTTTTTTATGTTCTGTAAGATAGTAGATTTTTAAGATTTGTTTTAGCAAAAAAAATTTAAATTATTAGTATAATTTCAGTCGAAATATTGAAATAAAGTTTATAGAGGTAAAAAAATGACGCTTCAAGACCTTCGATTTGCACTTGAGTTGGGCTGTGTAATGAATCAAGATATTGAATATTTAGTTGACTTTGGTAAGAGAAATGGTGTTGATACTGATGAGATAGACAGCGAACTGGTAAAATTAGGATATGATAGAATATTTGAAAATCAGTTTGAAGATAATTATGACGACGACGAAGATGAAGAGTTTGGGTACATCCAAAAATTTCCGCACAAATCTAAATTTTATGAGGATTAACCTTGATAACAAATAAAAGCCTAGTCGCCCAATACTACGACATGTGGAATTCACATGATTTTAGTAAAGCTGAAACTATCTTTAGTGATAATCTTCATTTTCGAGGCTCAATTGGTATAGAAACAGAAGGAATAAAGGAGTTCAAAAAATATGCAGATATAATTTTGACTGCTTTTCCAAACCTCTACCATGCTACTGAAATTGTTATAGGTGAAGGTTCTCAAGTTGCCGTGTATGTAACCTATACCGGAACACATAAGGGTAAACTTTTTGAATATGAGGCTACTGGCAATAGAATAAACTACTCAGGTGCCTCATTTTTTACAATAAGAAATGAGAAAATAACTGATATTAAAGTTCTGGGTGACAGATATGCCCTCTACAATCAGATAAAATCTGCATAAGAAGCAATATGGGACTTTCGTCCCATATTTCACAAAAGAAATCTAAACTAAAATACTAACTGTTGTTCTGCATTGGGAGTTGCTTCTGTACGAGGCGGTTTTGAAGTGTTAGTAAAATACTCTTTTTTGCCAGCAATATCTACTGTCACAACTCCCTCTGGAACTTCAAATACTCTTGGAACTTGAGGGTAGAATTTTAGTACGTTTTCATAAAATTTTGCAAAAGCCGGTCCTGCAATTCTACCGCCGGTTTCAAATCGCTGCATTGGGGTATTGTCATCATTGCCAAACCACACTACAGTTTCAATACTAGGTGAATAGCCACAAAACCAGCCGTCCACATTATTGTTTGTAGTACCTGTTTTGCCTGCAATATCTATTCCGCCAACTTTTGCTTTTGTTGCTGTACCTCTTTCAACAACATCTTTTAAAATAGTTGTCATAAGGTAAGCCTGAGCAGGCGATGTTATAGTGCGAGAATGTTCCTCTTTTGTAAAAAGAACTTTTGAATTTTGTTCTATGGATGAGATTAAATTCACATCACTTTGCACTCCAGAATTTGCAAAAGAGCTGTAATATCTGGCAAGTTCTAGCGGAGATAAAGAAATAGTTCCAAGAGAAATAGACATGTCTTGAGGTACATTTTGGATTCCGAACTTTTTCAAATCTTTTAAAATAGTATCAAGACCTATCTCATTCACAAGATTAATTGTCGCCAGGTTGCTGGAGTGAACAAGCGCCTCTCTCAGACTAAGAATTCCCTTGTAGTTATCTTCATAGTTGCTAGGTTGCCATTTTTGTTGCTCCCCGTCCTTTTGATAGGTATAGGTTTTAGCAACATCGGTTAATTCGGTTGCTCCTGAGTATCCTAAATCTAAAGCCACTTGATAAATAAATGGTTTAAAGGCAGAACCAGGTTGTCGTTTTCCCTGCGTGGCACGGTTAAATGAGCTCAGTTTGTAATCTACGCTTCCAACAAGAGCCAGAATATCACCATTTTTCGGATCTATGCTGACTAAGGCGCCATTTAAAAGAGAGGTATTTAAATCACTAGAGATATGTGGTGCAACATTTCTCTTTTTTGCCGACTCTATCGCGTTATTCTTGATTTCTTCTATTCTTTTTACCGATTCATCATATGCAAATTTAAGTGACTCCTCTCCCGCTTTTTGGAGCCTCAAATCAATAGTTGTATATATTTTATATCCGCCGGTTTTTATATCTTTTATGCCTTGTTCCGACAATCTTCTCATAACTTCATCAACTACAAACGGTGCCATGTTCTGTGTGAGTGTATCATCATACACGGTTGGATTTTCAGCAGTCGCTTTTTTATAGGTATCTTCATCAATCCACCCCAATGAGAACATTCTCGAAATTACACGATTAGCCCTACCCATGGAAATCTCATAGTTTTTTGTGGGTGCATAGGAGCTTGGAGCTTTTGGAAGACCGACCAAGATAGCAATCTCTTTTAGACTCAAATCGCTGAGCTCTTTGTGAAAATAACCATCTGCCGCTGTTCTTATACCATAATAGGAGTGTCCAAAATATATTTCATTTAAATATCTCTCTAAAATATCCTCTTTGGTAAGAGCGGCTTCTAAAATTACAGAGTAGATCAGCTCTTTAACTTTTCTGGATATTTTTTTCTCACGTGTTAAAAGTTTATTTTTCACAAGTTGCTGAGTAATGGTGCTTGCACCCTCAACCATTTTTCCGGCTTCTACATCTTTAATTATTGCACGAAATATTGCATCAATATTTACACCTTGATGCTCAAAGAATGTTGTGTCTTCTATTGCTAAAAGAGCTTCTATAGCTCTTGGAGGAATTTCGCTGAAAGAGGCGTAATATCTATGCTCTTCATCAAATATATTCGCAATTTTTTCACCATTTTTATCATATATTCTTGTTGTGGTTGCCGGATGATAATCAACCAAAGATGAGATGTCATACTCAAAAACTTTTAAGTAGTATCCCAAAACTATGAATGGAGATAAAATACCAATCATAAAAAGTGTAAAAAATATCTGTTTTTTCATTTTCTAAATTCCCTGTTTGCAAAATTTGCTTCTATTAATCTCTTTGTATACTCAGCTTGTGGATTTTGTAGAACATTCTGCATCTCTCCACTTTCAACAATTTTCCCATCTTTTATGACACAAATATTTTTGCATAAATTTGATGCAGAAATCATATCATGTGTAACAAATAAAATTTTAAAATCTAACTCATAGCTTAATTTTTTTAAAAGATCCAATATCAAAATCCTACTATCAGAGTCAAGCGCAGTTGTTGGCTCATCAAGTAATAGCAACTTCGGCTTTGACTCCAGTGCCATTGCAATTATAACCCTTTGAAGCTGCCCGCCTGAGAGCTCTGGCGAAAATCTATCTAAGAGCTCAATGTCCAGCCCAACCATCTTAAAAAGTTCTTTAATATTCTTTAGTGGAGTAAAAAACTGTTTTCTGATTTTTGTCAGAGGGGACAGAGCCGTGAAAGGGTTTTGCGGCACAAAAGAGATGCTTTTTCCAGCTTTTAGCTTGAAGGCTGACTCTATTTGTAACTTCAAATTCATACTTTTCGGTAACATTCCCAAAAGTGCCTTGAGTGTTAAACTTTTTCCGCTTCCGCTCTGACCGACAAGCGCTAGAGATGAAACTATTTCAAAGTTTATATCTACTAAAGTTTTTTCTTTGTGAGTTATACATAATTTTGAGATTTTCATTGTTTATTTTATCATAATAGCGGAAATTTTTTGACACAAGAGTCTTAACTCATTATCGCTTTGACCTAATCTTGCAATAACTCTAATTATTGCTTTTGGCACTGTTGGCTCTCTTATCGCACCGATTGCAAAGCCCTCTTGAAGCAATTCATTCTTTATTTTTATTACTTTTTTGTTATCATCAACCAAAATGGGAAGAATGAGCGCATCGATTTTTATATCTAGCTCTTCAAAAATAATTTTTTGTCGAATTTTAATCTCTGTTTTTAAATCTTCTCTATTTTGCACTATAAATTTCAGAGAGTTATGAGCCAAACGCGTGTCATAGAGAGAGAGCGAGGTTGCATAAATAATTGGTTTTGCACGATTTATAAGATATTCGATTATGTGTTCTGAGGCTAAAATGAAGGCTCCGAAACTTCCATACGCCTTTCCAAGTGTTCCCATTTTTATGTGGTTTGGTTGAATGGCGATGTTATAATAATCAAACACGCCCATGAGTTTATCGCCGATTACTCCGCTGCTATGGGCTTCATCGATAATTAAAATCGTATCGTTTCTCTTGCAAATCTCAAAAATTTCACGGTTGAGAATATCTCCATCCATGGAGTAAATTCCCTCAACTGCAACTATTTTTCGTTTTGTATCAAAATATTTTAGAAATAATTTTTTAAGCTCTTCCATATCGTTATGAGCAAAGAAGTGAACTTCAACATGTCCTAGCTTGGAAGCCAAAACTCCTGAAGCATGGTACTTTTCATCCATAAAAAGTACATCTCCTTTTCTCACCAGAGTATCGATAAGTGCAATATTCGCATTGAATCCGCTTCCCAAAATCACTCCGTCCTCAAAGCCATTTGCCTCACACAATGCTTTCTCAAAATCTTTATGGATTTGATGATAGCCGTTTACAAGAAGTGAAGCTTTGGAACTATGAAGCGGAAGCTCTGAGAGTGCTTGACATGTGGAGCTATGAAGCTCTTTTTTGTGAGCAAGACCCAAATAATCATTGGAGGCAAAATCCAAAATTTCGTTATTTACAACCTCTCTTGTTCTGTATCTTCCAGATTTTTTGAGTGCTTTTAACTCATTTTCATACAGCACTAAATAAACCTCTTTAGAACTTCTACGCTAAGCCCCATTGCGGTGCTCTCATACCCTTTCACCTCTTTAATATAGCCTCTGCAAAAGCCCTCTACCATACAGGCTCCGGCTTTTCCTCTCCACTCCCCGCTTTTGAGATAGTTCTCTAAATCGTCCATGTCAAAATTATTAAATATATAATCGGTAGAGGAGATGTCTATGAGCTTGAGTTTGGGGCTCTGATAAATCATGCAGGTTATTATTCTTGTAATATTTCCGCTTTGCGTCATCAAAATATTTCGTGCATCGCTTTCGCACTTCGCTTTTCTTAAAATATGACCTTGAGAAGTGACAACGGTATCGGCTACTAAAAGGGGATAATCTGAAAATCCGAATGCTTTAAGATTGGTTTCATATTTTCCAAGAGTTGCTTGATAAACGAAGTTTTTTGGGCAGGTAGAGATTATACTCTCTTCATCAAACTCAATGCTCTGCTGAATAAATTCTATGCCCGCCTTCTCTAAAAGCTCTGCACGGGTCTGTGAAGAGGAGCCAAGTCTAATCATTTAAAAACCTTCAAAGACTAAAAAGTGTTTGAAAGAAATGTTCCTAAGAAGATTGCAACAACACCCAAAGCAATATTTACAGGAACCATGAATTTCCCGATAAGCTCTAATGAAAATTTAGCACCTACCATGTCGCCCATGTTTAAAAGTTTTACGGCTCTGTTTCTTCTTAAAATCATTACCGTAAGATTTATAAACATAATAGTCCAAATACCCTCTTTTGCGTATCCGAATTTTGCAAACTCACTGTTAGAAATTCCATACCCTTTTATCATGAAAATAGCAGTTACTAGCAGGATAATTGTAAATGGAGCAACTATACAGAAGAGTCTCTTTAATGCATGGGCAATTCTCTCTAACCTTTTCGCAGGTGATTCTATCTCCATAAACGAAGCATGTGCGGCGTAGCGCATAGCAATCATTCCACCAACCCAGACAACAGCACTCATTACATGTAAAAAAATAATTATAGTTTTATATTGAGTGAATATCTCTTGCATCAGCCAAGCACCTCAGTGATGTATTTTAGAGCCTCAATCTTTGCTTCTTCAAGTCTTGTTATATCTTTTCCTCCGGCTTGTGCGAAGTCAGGTCGACCGCCGCCACCGCCGCCAAGAATTGGAGCTATGTTTTTTATCCAATCGCCGGCCTTTGCATCCGAACCTTTGACACCCGCAGCCATCATGACTTTATCGTCTTTTACCTGGAAGAGCATTATACACAGTGACTCATTTTGGTTTTTAAGCTCATCAATTTTCTCTTTTATATCGCCGGTCATAAGCTCATCAACTATAACAGCTACACCATTAATCATCTCTGCTTTTATTTCCACTTTTGCCGAGTGTTGCGCTTCAAGCAACTCCTCTTTTAGCTCTTTCACATTTGACTTCAGTCTCGCAATGCCAGCCATAATATCTAAGTTTTTAACTTCAGACTGAACCTGTTTTAAAACTATTCTCTGCTCTGCAAAGTACTGATATGCGGCATGTCCGCAAACCGCTTCGATTCTGCGAACCCCAGCACTTACTCCGCTCTCTTTTGTGATAATAAATGAGCCGATATTAGCCGTGTTCTCTACATGGACACCGCCGCAAAATTCAACACTAGTATTTGCAAAACTCACAACTCTCACTTCATCGCCATATTTTTCACCAAATTGAGCCTTTGCACCGCTTTTTTTGGCATCTTCTATATTCATAACTTCTGTTTTAGCTCGCAAACCTCTTGAGACTTCATAGTTTACTTTTGCCTCAATTGCGGACAGCTCGTCATTCGTAACAGCTTTTGGGTGAGAAAAGTCGAATCTCAGCCTGTCAGCTTCTACCAGCGAACCCGCCTGAGAGATATGGTCGCCCAAAACATCGAAAAGTGCGGCATGCAAAAGGTGGGTTGCCGAGTGGTGTTTCGTAATCTCATTTCTTCTTATATCCACAATCGCTTCAACAACATTTCCAACGCTTATCTCCTTTATTACGGAGATTTGGGACATGTTGAGACCAAAGAATTTTTTTGTATCAAGCACTTTTGCCAGATACTCCAACTCTCCGCTATCGCCACATTGTCCGCCGCTTTCTGCGTAAAAAGGGGTAATATCTAGAAGAACCCATCCCTTACTTCCGGCAGGCAACTTTTCAACATTATGGTAATTCTCGTCTAAGAGGGCAAGAACTTCAACGGAGTGTTCCGTATGCTCATAACCGATGAAACTGTTTTCACCGAATCTCTCTAAAAGCTGCTTAAAATCTCCATGAACGGCATCGTCTCCGCTGCCTTTCCAGGCAGCTTTTGCACGTGTTCTTTGCTCTAACATCAGTGCTTCAAATTTAGCACTGTCAAGTCCTAAATTTTTCTCTTTCAACATATCTTCCGTCAAATCGAGTGGAAAACCAAAAGTATCATAGAGTTTAAAAGCAACCTCTCCGCTGAAAATATCTTTCGTATTTTTCAGCTCTTCATTGAAAAGCTCAATTCCAGACGCAATAGTTTTGAAAAATCTTGCCTCTTCCAGTTCAATCTGCTCTTTTACGACTTCAGCCTTTTGTGCCAGATAGTCATACTCTTTGCCCATGATTGCCACAACCGTATCTACAAGTTTGTACATAAATGGTTCGCTAAATCCTAAAAGATAGCCGTGGCGAACACCGCGACGGAGGATGCGACGAAGAACATAACCTCGTCCTTCATTGGAGAAATTTACACCCTGTGCTAAAAGAAAAAGTGCAGTTCTAATATGGTCGGCAATAACGCGAAATGAAGCTCCGCTAGCATAAACATACTTTTTGCCTATTAGATTTTCTACATGATTTATGATTGGCATAAAGAGTGATGAGCTATAGTTACTTGTAACGCCTTCACTAATTGCAACAACTCTCTCAAGTCCCATTCCGGTGTCGATTGAAGGTTTTGGAAGTGGAGTCAGCGTGCCGTCAGCACTTCTTTCATACTGCATAAAAACAAGATTCCAAATTTCTAAAAATCTGTCACCCTCTCCGCCCATGTAATCTTCAGAACCAGAAAAAGCTTCTGCACCTTGGTCAAAAAAGATTTCGCTGCATGGTCCGCATGGTCCAGTGTCACCCATTTGCCAGAAATTGTCGGCATCGCCTAGGCGCATAATTCTCTCTTTTTTGACATGCTTTAACCAAAGATTTTCTGCCTCATCATCGCTCTCATGAACCGTAACCCAAAGCTTTTCAACAGGAAATTTCAGAACCTCAGTAATAAATTCCCAAGCATAATCAATCGCCTCTTCTTTAAAGTAGTTACCGAAACTAAAGTTGCCAAGCATCTCAAAGAAAGTGTGGTGTCTTGCCGTATGACCAACATTTTCTAGGTCGTTATGCTTTCCGCCAGCGCGGATACATGTTTGACAAGAGGTAGCTCTAGGGTTTTGTGGAACAGGTATTTCACCCGTAAAAATTGATTTGAAAGGCACCATCCCTGCGTTATTGAATAGCAAAGTTGCATCATCCGGAACAAGCGGGGCGCTTGCAATTCTATCGTGGTTTTTTGATTCAAAAAATTTTAAAAATTCTTCTCTAATATCCATAATCATTTCTCTTAGTGTAAAAATTGCGCGATTATACCTTAAAATAGCACTTATCTAACTGATTGTAAAAATAATTTTAGGGGGTGCTTATTCCTCTTTTTTTCTGAAAGAACGCCATAGCCACATAGCAGTTCCTATGGCAATGAGAGAGAGGATAATAATTATTTGATACTGCTTTGCTTTATCTAAAAACAGTTCGATAGCATTTCCTAAAAAATACCCGAGGGCTCCTATGCTTATAGCCCAGACAAGGGCTCCAATAAAATTAAGAGGAATGAATACTTTTGGAGGGATGCCACTTGCGCCAATAAGAAAAGGAGTTATATTTCGTATTCCATACAAAAAACGAAAACCAAGAATCAATAATACTTTATGTTTATGTAGTAAATCTATAATATATTGCGATTTTGCTTTCCACTTTGGACGATTTTCTAAGATGCTCATTCCTTTTTTTCGCCCTATAAAATAAAAAAGCTGATCTCCCATGAGTGTCCCTATGAAGGCAGCAGCAATTACCCATTCTAATTTAAGATGCCCTTCGTGAGCGAGGTATCCGCCAATAACAAGAATAGTTTCTCCCTCCAAAAATGTACCGATAAATATTGCGATGTAACCATATGATGTGACTAATTCTTCTAACAAGTTGCGCCCTTTTGTTTATTTATATTATAGAGGTTTATAACTTCTTTTTCGTCCACAATCTTTGCATGAGGAAACAGATTTGATAGTATTTGTGCAGCGATTCCGTTTCCACATGTTATGAGTTCTTTTTGCTCATTTAAAATCGGAGTTGTTCCAAACCCACAGCTTGGACTTTTCGATTTAAGAATTATAGCGTCCGCATATGGATTTTTTTCTGTAAATGTATTAATTTCATTTTCTAATTTCTCTGTTACATCTTTTTGCGTTTCATCTGTAATTAATCTGTTCTTTTCGTTTATACGAATTACGCTGATTCGCTCTCTTGGAGTTCCAAAAAGAGGTGCTTCCGGACAAAACGGAATAATATCATACTCACAAAAAGCTTCAATTACTTCATTTACTTGCTTTGCTTCACCGTCATAACGGCAAAATTCACCTAATAAACAGGCAGAGATAATTGCCTTTTTCCTCATAATCTATTCACCATTTCAATTTTTCTGTCGCATTGTTTAAACTTTTGATAGGTATCTTATCTAAAGTTTAACAAATAACTACACTCTTTATTTCTGTCATCTCTTCAATAGCAAATCTTGGACCCTCTCGACCTACGCCGCTAAGTTTCACCCCACCATAAGGCTGAATGTCAAATCTTAGCGTCGGCATGTCGTTTATGACAATTCCGCCCGTGTCAAGTTCACTTATTGCCTGTTTTGTGAGGGTCAAATCATTTGTAAAAACTGAAAACTGAAGCCCGTAAGGGGAGTTGTTCATCCGTGGAAGTGCGTCATCAAAATTATCCACTTTTACAAGTGAAACGATGGGTGCAAAAACCTCTTCACACACTATTGCCATGTCGTCCGTTACATTTGCCATTACGCATGGATAGAACATTCTGCCATCACGGCGAGGCTCTAAAAGGGCAACAGCTCCCTCTTTTATAGCACTCTCTACCCAACCCATCGCACGGGCAGCCGCTTCATCATCGATAAGCGGACCCATAAAAGTGTCATCATTATAAGGAGAACCTACTACCAGTTTTTTTGTCTCCTCAGCCATTAAAACCGCGAATGTGTCATAAATATCTGCATGCACATAGATACGCTGAAGCGAGATACAAACCTGTCCCGAGTTTACAAAAGCACCCAAAGCACAGCGAGAAGCAGCATGTAAAAGGTTTGCACTTTTATCTATAAATGTTGCCGCATTTCCTCCAAGCTCCAAACTCACTTTCTTGATTCCCGCGTTTTTGACAATAATCGCTCCGACAGGAACACTTCCCGTAAAACTGATTACACGTGGAATATCACTGGTAATCAAAGCACTTCCAACCTCGGCATCGCCATACACGACACTAAGAGCATTCGGCACGGCATACGGACTATCAATGAAAAGCTTTGCAAATTTATAAGCTGTGAGAGGAGCCTCTGGAGTCGGTTTGAGTACAACCGCATTTCCTGCCACAAGTGCAGGCGCTAATTTGTGAGCGATTAAATTGAGAGGGAAATTAAAAGGAGTGATTGCAACCACGACACCGGCAGGTTCTCTGACGAAATATGATATAGATTTTTTGCCGCTAGACATAGCATCCGTATTTATTGTTTCTCCATTCATCGTTCGCATTGTCTCTGCCGAGAGGGTCACAGTCTCTATACATCTCTCCACTTCTATTCTTGAAAATGTTATAGGCTTACCAACCTCGTTAGTTATAGTTTTTGCAATATCTTCTTTGTGCTCTTTTAACTTCTGTGCAACATCCAAAAGCCAGTTACAGCGTTGTGAAAGTGTAGATTTTTTAGCTTCACATGCTGCCTCTTTGGCAATGAGAAGAGCTTTTTTTGCATCCTTAGCATCACAAATAGGTGCAAGAGAAACTACCTCGCCGCCGTATGGACTTTTTCTCTCGCTCATGTTCTCTTTTGTAGCTTCAACTGAGCCAAAAAATATTTTTGCTTGCATGAAATTCTCCGAAATAGTGTTTGTTCGATTGAAAAATTATAACATCATAGGGTTATATTTTCCACATGCCATATTTTATAAGGGGTGACAACAATTGCATCAAAAGTAAAATCACAATCCAGAGAGTTTTTGCTCATATAAATTTGTGCGGTTTTGATAATTTTTGAGAGTTTGGAGCGGGTGATGTTATAGATGGCACTCTCATACTCTTCGCCACTTTTTACCTCTACAAAGTGTAACACTTTATCTTTTACGGCGATGATATCTATTTCGCCAAAACGGCTGTAAAAATTTCTCTCTACAACAGCAAAACCTTTCTCATAAAGAAACCTACATGCTGACTCTTCTGCAAGATTTCCTTTGGCTCTGCTCATGTTAGATGTTAATAACTTCTACTTTTATAGACTTGAATGCAGCCGTTAAAATCAACTCGTCGCACTTGTCGCCGAAGAGACTATTTATCTTCGACTTGGCATGGTGAAAAGTTACAAAAAGTGTCTTTGGCTGAACTTTATCTGTGAATTTTACGGTAAGCGGATTTGTTTCTCCAAATTCCGTTTTTAAAATAACCTTTTCACTGGTAAAATCGGCAGCATCACCCTCATGTACAAGTAAAATGTCCTCTTCATAACGGTTGTTTAACTTCTCGCTCTCTTTGGTTTGTGCTGCATTGTTGTAGTGTGCCAAAGTTCTGCCTGTTGTGAGGTGATACCCTGTTAAAGTTTTGGAAGTTATCTCTTCGACCATTCCGCGAAGTTTGTATTGGTGGTAATGAAACTCGCCCAAACCATCCTCTGTTCTAAAATCCAGCTGATGTAAAATCGGCGTATCTTCTGTGTGAACCGGCCATTGAAGCCCTCTTACCCTGTGTCTTTCAAGGCGGATATAACTCGCGCCGCTGAAACGGCGGTACGCTACCTCTCTCACCTCGTCCCAAATATCGTTAGAATTTTTATAATCAGCCGTTCCGCCCATTTTGTTATCGAGCATCTGAAGCACTTCCCAATCATCCGGCAGGTCGGATTGTACAAGCGGCTGAGAGAGGTGAAGGCGACGCATGGCATTGATGTAAACACCTGTCTTTTCATACGCAGATTTTACACCCACGACAATATCCGCCTTTTGTGCGACTTCTGTCATGAAAAGTTCTTGAACAAAAATAAGTTCCAAATTTTCTATGGCTCTCTCAATTTTGTTAAGGTTCGGGTGAATGTGCATTATATCTTCACCGATATTTAAAAGTGCTTTTACGCGCCCCTCAAGCATCTCTTCAACAAGCTGAGGTGTCATCAAACCAATTTCTTTAGGCTCTTGATAATCGGGTGCATAGTATGGAAGCATTCCCATGTCACAGGTTCCCTGAACATTATTCTGCCCACGAAGCGGCATGAGTCCGGCTCCGCTTTTTCCTATATTTCCGGTCATGAGAGCTAGGTGCGTTATCGCCATAACAGCGTATGAGCCGTCAAGATGCTCTGTAATTCCAAGTCCCCAAAAAATCATAGACTTTTTGAGTGCATATTCACGGGCAATTTTTGGAATCATTTTTGATAAACCTTGATACCCCTCAATTTGTTCAAAATATTTTGGATTTGCGAAAGGGTCATTTAAGATTTTCTCTTTAAACTCCTCGAAACCTTTCGTTCTGTCACGCAAAAAATCTTCATGGTAAAGCTCTTCATCTATGATTACATAAGCCAGCATGTTAAGAACAAGCAGATTCGCTTCATGCGGCATAATGGCCTTGTACTTTGCAAAGCGGTGGAGCTTAATTTCGCGCACATCAAAAACCGCCAAATTGTCATGTTCTCGGGCAACATCCAAAATACGGTTTGCAATAATGGGGTGCGCTTCCGTCGTATTTGAGCCGATAACAATCATAAATTCGCAGTTGTAAATATCGTTGTACGGGTTGGTTGCGGCACCTTCGCCTATAGTGGTTCGCATACCTTTAAGGCTCGGTGAGTGACAAACTCTTGCGCAATTATCTACATGCGGGGAGTTTAGGGTGTGACGGGTAAATTTTTGAAAAAGGTAGGAACTTTCACAAGAAGTTCTTGCGCCGCCGATGGAACAGACGCTTTTGCGACCGTACTTCTTTTGCACCTCTCCCAGCTTCATAGCAGCTGCGGTTGTTGCAGACTCTAGGTCTGTTTCAAACCAAGTTGCATCATACTCTTTTAGAGAGTGCGCAATGGCATCTTTTATAGAGGGATTTTTTTCTAAAAAAGTTTTTTTGATTCTTGGAATTCGGAGACGGTTTGGCGATGTAACAAAGTCAAAGCCATACTTTCCTTTGATGCAAAGTTTGCCTTGAGAAACCACACCATCCGGATGAGCAAAAATATTTACAATTCTGTTTTCCGCTACATTCACATTTGCAGCAATATCGCATCCAACTCCACAGTATGTACAAACGCTGTCGATAACCTTTAAATTTTCCATAAAATACCCACAAAAATTGAATTCGTGGAGTTTATAATCTTTTGTCTTAAAAAGTTTGGAAATAAAGTTATAAAAAAAATCGTTAAAGTCAAGCTAAGTGTTTTTTTATAATCTCTGCTACGCGAAATGAGTTGGCATAAATCGTCCATGTATATGGAACACTCCCTCCTGTCGGCATAAAAGAGGCATCCGTTACATAAAGGTTTTCCAGCTCGTGAGCTTTGCAGTTTTTATCCAATACAGAGGTCTGAGGATTTGCACCGAATCTGCATCCTCCGGCTACTAAATTTGGCGGTGGGGAGGATGAGATACTGGAGTGAATCTCCTCTGCTCCCATCTCTTTTAAAACCTCAACTGCCATCTTTGCTAAATATTCGCCCACTTCCAAATCATGTTTGTGTCCCGATAGATTTATTACGCCGACCGGCATGTGGAATTTGTCTTTCACTTCGTCATCTGCACTTACAAAACAGTCGTCAGTCGGTAGCCAATCATTAAAAACTTCAAAAGACAGAACCCTTGAAGTGGTGAGCCGCTTATGAATTTTATTTGCTAATGCTTCTCCCCAGATGATATTTTCCTCATCATCATAAAACTCTCTTTTAACTCTTGGAATGATATTTTGATGTTCAAATAAAAAGTCGATAGTTCCGCCTTTTCGCTTTTTATTTTCTTCTTCATACTCATACCACTGTTGAAGAGAGCGGTTAAAAAACACTCCTGTTTGCATCAGCTCTTTTTGCTGCTCTTGCGACAAATTCTCAAAATTAAACCGTCCGGAACCGCTTCCTCCGGCTGAAAAGATAAGATTTTTGCCGACTTGGTTGGAGTTGTTTGCCATGCCACGGGGGAAGTATCTGTTTTTGGAGTTTAAAAGCAGGCGAGAGCTCTCTATGGCTTGGGCAGCCAAAACAAAGATTTTAGCCTCAACTGCGTGGGAAGTAAGATTTTCATCGTAATAGTGGGCTTTCGTGATTTTTTTTGCATCACTCTCCAGTTTATAGACAAAAGCTTCCGTAACAATTTTTGCATCACACTTCTGAAGCAGAGCCGCTCTGGCACTCCCTTTTGCTCCTGTTGCACATCCGTAACTTCCGCAAAAGTTTGAGTAGGAACAGCCGTTTCTGCCCTCTTTTGCCTGGGGAAGTATAGCTCTTGGAGTTGGAATACTCTCATAATTTAACTTTCCACATGCAGCGTCAAACCACTTGGTTACACCACTCTCTTCCAGTTTGGCATATGGAAAATTTGGAGTGCTTCTTGGCTCTAAAAACTTATGTTTTGCCACTTCTCCCGATACACCGATTATTCTCTCTGCCTTTTCATAGTAAGGCTCTAGCTCCTCATACGAAATGCACCAATCAGCAACATTCGCGCCCTTTATCGCCCCATAAACTGAACGAAGTTTAAAATCATTTGGCTTCATACGGTGAAAATAGCCGCTCATAAGATTGGATGAGCCGCCGACCATCGAGCCGTTCCAAAAGCTCCAATCATTCTCGCTTCCCACATGTCGGCTTATTTCTCCATCTTCGGCTCGTAGGTTGATAACATGTTGCTCATCCGTTAAATTTGGAGTGAAAAAATCACGACGACAAACCGCCAACTCATCTTTGTTGAAATCTTCTTCTTTATAATTTTTGCCTTTTTCTAAGACAATGACGCTAAACCCTGCATGGCTAAGTTCATATGCCACAGGTGAACCGCCCGCACCGCTCCCGATTATACAAACATCATACATCACAGATACGCGTCTTTTGGGCGGGGATACCCGGCTTCAAAATGAAGCCACTTTGTGCCGGCAGAGTTTTTACAAACGCCGTAAATTTCGTCACTAAAAGTTGCTTCCATGACAAAGGTAAGCATTTTATCTATCCACTTTTCGCCCCATTTGTACTTGGCAATGCTTTTTAATACGGCTTGCCTCTCGCTCTCTGAGAGGTTGCTATACATTTTTTTGTACATTTTTACAGCCTCTTCGTTGAGCCATTGAACACCGTTTCTTAAAAAATCTTTTTCTTTGGGAGTTACTTTAGAGTGGCTTAATATGAGAGTTAAATACGCCTCTGTCTTAATACCTAGACTTTTGGCATGCGGAAATAAATCTTCTTGGACTAGAGCCATGGTTTGCATGGGTGAAACTGCTCCAAAAACAGTTGCCCCGTACATAACTAAAACAGCACCGCCAAAAAGAGCAGTTTTTAAAAAAGTTCTGCGAGAGTTTAAAATCATCGGCAAATGTTCTTTATAAAGCTATTACTTCGCACTTCCGCATTTACCCGTATCACATTTACCTGTTTCACATTTAGAACTTTTACTCTCTTTCTTAATGTTAGCCGTTTCATGTTTATTGAATGCTAGCTCGTAAGTGACGAACGAGACAACAACTACAAAAGTTATAATAATTGCTTTTTGGAGTGTAGAGATTTTTTGTATCTCATCTTTTGTTCGTATTTCACAAGTTCCGCCGGGACAAAGTTTTGGGTTCTCTTTGTTGATAAAGTTAAAAATCTTGCAACCTACACATATTCCAAAGGCTGCTTCAGAAAAAAGGAGTGTAAGACAAAGTAAACAAATTATGATTTTAATAGGCGTCATAACATTAAAAACAACAATTAAAAAAAACATTATGATTGACAAATAAAGACCGATAAACCAAGCCCATCTCTTTTGCGGCGCTCCGACATACTCGGGTGTTTGATTTTGTACCATGACACGCCCTAGAAGTAAACTAGGAGCAAATTTCGGATTTATGAAAATTCTTATAATAAAATCTATCATAAATACCGTTACAAAAATTTGCGTAAATATAAACTCATGAAGAAGATAGGAGTTCATAAAAGATGTGACTGCAAACAAAAAGAGGATTCCGGCACCGGCTCTTGCCTCCCTCTCATTTAATACTCTCACATCGTAAGGTTTTACAACTTCACCAAAATAGATATACTCTTTCATTTACTTATTTTGCTTGAGTTGTATTTGTGTCACTAGGAGCAGTTGCTTTCATACTTCCACATTTGCCGGAGCCGCATTTCATCCCTTTCATAGACTCTTTTTTATCTGCACCGGAGTTTGTATTTGCCTCTTTCATGGCACTACCGCATTTTCCGTCCTCGCACTTCATTCCGGCACTGGCATTTGCGCTGCTAAGTAGAACCAAAAGAGCCGAAGAGGCGAGTAAAGAGAGGGGAGTAAGTTTTTTCATGGAAATCCTTTGTAAAATAAGTTAAACAAATTGTAGCGAATTATCAAAAACATGAACTACTTTTAGCACAATATATGGGGGAAGATAAAAATTATTTTACTAAACGCAAAAAAAATTGAAGCATTTTTTCTATAAAGACTCTTAAATCCAGAGATGTTACTAGCAATTTGAGTATTTGACCTTTGTCAATTTTGTTGTAGGGCACATTAAGTAGAATACTGTTAGACTTTTATGGAAACTATTTTAGTTAGTTGTGTATTTAGGTTATCATAACAATAAAAAATCAAGCTACAAATGGATAAAAATGAATTTCTTCCTCCTCCTCATAACTTTATTTTTCACATCTCTTCTTGTCACGGCGGATGATAATATTGACAGTATGCTGCAAAATTTACGAAAAAAAAGTGAATTACATAATAAAACTAAAGAGGAAAATGCCGGGTTTGTAACAATCTACTCTCGAGAAGATTTAGATCGTATGCAAGCTTATACATTAAAAGATATATTAAAATCCATACCATTTATGACTTATCAAGAGGGTTTAGTGGGTACTCCTACCATTGCGAATGTGGGCAGTGCTCTTAATTATATGCCAAATACAAGGTTATATATAGACAATCATGAAGTGAGTTCCACCTACTTTGGGAGTGCTTTTTATATATATGGCGATATGAAGCTTGGTTTTGTGGATCATATTGAGGTTTATCAAGGTGGGAATGGCTTAGACTTTGGCATTGAATCATCCTTAAGAACCATACGGGTTTATACTAAAACACCTCATAGAGAAAATAACACACAAGCAAAAATTTTAGCAGATAACAGAGGATCGCTCTCTGAACATATTTACAGCGGTCAAGAAATTGATGATGTAGAATATGGTGTTTATGTGAGCGGTAATCAAAATAATAGAGAAGATTTTAATAATAATGGCAGCAACCTTTCAAAAGATGCAAAAAAAACTCATGTTTTAATGACTTTAAAAACTAAAGGTTTCAATCTTCTTACCAGTCGTTATGACTCATTGCAAGATGGTTTTGCCGGGTATGGAGCAAATAGCGCACCAAAAGGTACGAATGAGATAAATAAGTATCATCAATTTCTCTATGCTTCTTATGATATTGTTGATAATCTAACTGCATATGCAAGTATTGATGACTCAATGTCGAGCATGAATTTTTATGAGCCAAATGGTTATAACAGAGGATTAAGTAGTTCACTTGATGTGAAATGGAAAGAAAATATTTACAAAGGCGGAATAAAAGGAAGCAAAATAGTTGCGTCAAATTATTTTAAATACGGGTTTGAATATGCAGAAAAAACATTAAAGCCGGAGCAATCTGAATATGAAAACTTGAACACTTTAAATGTAAAAGGACCGACATGCATAAATTTAAATTCTATATATGTAGAAGATAGTTTTAAAATTACAGAAGCGAGTACGCTCACCGGAACTACAAAGCTTGACCATTTTAGTGATAATTATAATAATGAAGCTAAAATTGAACCGGTGTTTAGGGTGGGATATACATACGATTTTTACGAAGATTACAAAGCTAAAATCTCTTATAACCATACATATATCAGTCCATCACTCTTTTATACAACAACTTACTCAGGGAAGACACAAGTGAATCCAGAAATTCTTCCATCACGATATAACGGACTTACAACGGAATTTGCTAAAAAAAGCAACAATACGCAAGTAAAAGTAGGAGCAATCTATTTTGAGCTTGAGAACGGAATATATTTTAACTCTATTTCAAAGCAGTATGATAATATTAACACGAAAACAAAATTGACAAATCTATATTTAGAATTTAAATATAGTTTCGATTTGTTTAATTCACTTGATTTTAATGTTTACAGAGGTGTTAATTCAGAAAATTTGCAATACAGTTCTGATAGAGGTGCAACTGTAAGGCTTTTAAATACATACAATAAATTTAATTTTTTTAATGAAATTACTTATCGTTCTGACTATACCAGTGTAGAAAATATTAAAATTGACGCCGGGTTTGATTATAGCTTAGGTGCGTCCTATAAGGTGAATAAAAAGCTATCCTTTGATATCAAAGGAGAAAACATATTTAATAAAGCGAGCCAAACTCCTATCCTTGGAGTAGGAAGTGTTAGTAGTATAGATAGAACATTTATATTTGGAATGGAATATTTATTTTGAAATATTTAGTTCTATTGTTTTTTTTCTCATCATTATTATTTAGTTCCGAAATTGATAAAATAGAGTCCAAAATTATTATGAGTATGATAAACGCAGTTAGTAATCATAAGGTTTTTTCTATTTACACAAACAGTCAAAAGTTAAAAAATATATTACCTGCGCAAATGATTGTTTTTGTAGATGATTGCAACGGTGCAGATATTGCAATTTTAGAAAAATCTAAAATAGAAAAAAACTGTACTGATATACCTATGATAACTTTAGAATATGATTTATTGAAAAAATATCCAAACAGCATAGGGTCGTTTTTTTGGCAAAAAGGCAGACCAAATATTGTCTTTATAAAGTCTAGGTTGAAAAATCAAAATATAATCCTTGATAGTGACTTTGATGAATTTATAGAAGAAAATATATGGTAAAGAATTTTCATTATTGGTTGTATGTCACTGGGATAGTTAGTATTATATCCATGATACTCTACCTATATATTTCGTTTTCTAAAAAAGAGAATGAGATGAAAGAAAATATTATTTTTAATAAGCTTGAAACAATCCTGATACAACACGAAAAAATAGAAGATTGGCTTGATGAAGGATGTCAAGCCAATCAAAATATACGAGAATGCATTCTGATGAATCCAAACAAATCGAAAATGTTAAATACCATGTTGTATATGACTATCAACCAAGATATAAGTTATTCATTTTTAGTTTTTAAGGATGAGAATAATCGTTATCGATTTTTAGCTGATGGAGCATCGGAACCTGCAAGAGTCATGCAAAAAATTGATACAGATAATAAAAAAGTTTGGGATGAAGCTTACTCTTCTGATGAAGGAACTCTTATATCCTCAAATAAAGAAACAGATGGCTTATGGTTGACATACCTGTCCCCATTTGCAGAAAATAACCAAACTTACATGATGTTAGTGACAGATTTTTCAATATCTTTAGATAATAAAATTAAAAATACTATTTCACCTATTAAAGAGATACTGTTATATATTCTTGGTATTACAATTGTTATATTTGTTATTGGTATATTACAAACTATAATGTATTTAATTGCACGAAAAGAAAGTTTTACAGATCCATTGACCGGACTAAATAACAGAAACTATTTGAGGAAAGTTGTTGATAGCAGATTTCCTTATGACAAATATGATATCGCAATAGTCGACATAGATTTTTTTAAAAAGATTAATGATCAATATGGACATGATATAGGAGATATAGTTTTGAAAGATATTTCAAATATATTTCAAAAAATTATAGGTAAAGATGACTTTGTCTTTAGATATGGAGGCGAAGAATTTTTATTTTTATTTCAAAGAAACAACTCTGAGAAACTTCTTAAAGAGCTTATGTACAGAGTCCGTGAACATGTAATAAATATAAATAATCAAACTATTAAATTTACTATTTCAGTAGGTGTAAATAAAAATTTATATAGATGCAAACATTTTACTGATATGGTTAAAACAGCAGATTTGGCACTTTATAATGCTAAAAGAAGTGGACGAAATAAAATTATTTACTACTCCGAAGAGATTAATGATAGGAAGCAAAGTAATTTTCAGGCTGTTCAGTCAGCAATAGATGAGAATAGAGTTTTTTGTGAGTATCAAGCAATTATTGATACATCTTCTGATCGTGTATTTAAGTATGAAGCTCTTGTAAGAATTAAAGATACAGATGGAACGACTTTGTATCCAAACTCTTTTCTTGAGATAATTAAAGATACAAATATATATACAGATTTAACAAAAAAAGTAATTGATATCTCCACTAGTAAATTTTTAGATTTAAATGTTCCTAAATTTAGTATAAATTTAGGACTTCAAGATTTTAATAATCCGGAAATTATTAATTATGTATTGAAAGTCATTGAAGAATATCCTAAATTGATTGATTTAATGAGTATAGAAGTATTAGAATACGATAAAGTTGATGATGAAATATCTTGTATCGCTATGGTTAAATTATTGCAAGATAAGGGTCTCAAAATTGCCTTAGATGATTTTGGAAGTGGATATGCTAATTTTTCCACGATACTTTCGTATAACTTTGACTTTATAAAAATTGATGGAAGCATCATTAGAAAAGTAGCAGAAGATGATAAAGCTGTAAAAATGGTTCAATCAATCCTTACCTTTGCAAAAGCACACGACATTATTGTTATATGCGAGTTTGTTTATTCACAAGAAGTGTATGAAGTTCTAAAATCAATTGGTGTTGAATACATGCAAGGATTTTATCTATCAAAGCCAAATCAAGAATTAAAGTGAAACTTGTGATTTTTTAATCTTTTAAATTCTTTGTTATCCAACTCAGTATATTTTATAATACGCGGTTATTGACCTGAGTAATAAAAAAGTATTAAGTAACCTTAATACACTACAATAAGTGTATAGCACTGAGTGCTATATGGGATTAATGTGGATATATTTTGCTTAAATATTGATAATATGAATGAAATTATATAGACTTAATAAAAATTTTACATTTATTTGTGTACAATCCACATCCGCTTTGCTGTTTTAACATAAAAGTTGAGTGTTTTTATCTATATAATCCTATATAGTTAAAAGTATTGGTACGTTTAAACTACCTAAATGCAGCAAGCGAAAAGTTAAAATAGGAGCTTTCAATGAAAGTGCGTGCTTCAGTTAAGAAGATGTGTGATGACTGTATAGTTGTCAAAAGAAAAGGCATTGTAAGAGTAATCTGCAAAGTTAAAAAACATAAACAGAGACAAGGATAACCATGGCTCGTATATCAGGTGTTGATTTACCAAAGAAAAAGAGAATAGAGTATGGTCTAACATATGTCTATGGGATTGGTCTTCATGCTTCTCGTCTAATTTTAGACGCTACAGGTATTGACTATAATAAAAGAGTTTACGAACTTAATGAAGATGAAGTAGCATCTATTACGAATGAAATCCGTGCTAACCATATGGTAGAGGGTGATCTTCGTAAAAAAGTTGCTATGGATATTAAGGCACTTATGGATTTAGGTTCATATCGTGGTCTTCGTCACCGTCGTGGTCTTCCATGTCGTGGACAAAAAACTAAGACAAATGCGCGTACTCGTAAAGGTAAACGCAAAACTGTCGGCGCAGCATAAGGATTAGCAGATGGCAAAGAGAAAAGCTGTAAGAAAAAAAGTAATTAAAAAGAATATTGCTCGTGGTGTTGTACATATCTCTGCATCATTTAACAATACACTTGTAACTATTACTGATGATATGGGTAACATGATTGCTTGGAGTTCTGCTGGTAGCCTTGGTTTTAAAGGTTCAAAAAAATCTACTCCATTCGCTGCTCAAGCGGCTGTAGAAGATGCAGTAGCAAAAGCAAAAGTACATGGTATAAAAGAGCTCGGTATTAGAGTTCAAGGTCCTGGTTCTGGTCGTGAGACTGCAACTAAGGCAGTAGGTGGAATTGAGGGTATTCGTGTAACTTACATGAAAGATGTTACTCCATTACCACACAACGGTTGTCGCGCACCTAAGCGTCGTAGAGTTTAAGGAGATTACTGATGGCAAGATATAGAGGTCCAGTAGAAAAAATCGAAAGAAGATTTGGTGTAAGCCTTAACCTTAAAGGTGAGCGTCGTTTAGCAGGAAAATCTGCATTAGACAAACGTCCTTATGCACCTGGTCAACATGGTCAGCGTCGTAAGAAAGTATCTGAATACGGTTTACAGTTAAATGAAAAGCAAAAAGCAAAATTCATGTATGGTGTTTCTGAAAAGCAATTCCGTGCACTATTCGTTGAAGCTAAGCGTCGTGATGGGAATACAGGTACAAACCTTGTTACACTGATTGAGCAAAGACTTGACAATGTTGTTTACAGAATGGGATTTGCATCGACACGTCGTTTTGCACGCCAACTTGTAACACATGGTCACTTTTTGGTAGATGGTAAAAAAGTAAATATTCCTTCTTACCGTGTTACACCTGGTCAGAAAATAGAAGTTCGTGAAGCAAGCAAGAAGAATGTTCAAATTGTTCGTGCTATTGAATTAACTAATCAAACAGGTTTAGCTCCATGGGTTGATATTGATGCTGAAAAAGTATTTGGTATTTTTACTCGTTTGCCAGAGCGTGAAGAAGTTATTATTCCAGTTGAAGAACGCTTAATCGTTGAACTTTACTCGAAATAATTATTATATAAGGGCGTTTGAGAATGAAGAAAATTAAAACTACTCCGCTTGCTCCTCAAGAATTTGAGGTAGAACAGCTTAGTGATAATGAAGCTAATATTATTGCATTTCCATTTGAAACCGGATTTGCAATCTCTTTGGCTCATCCACTTCGCCGCTTTTTATTAAGTAGCTCAGTTGGTTATGCGCCAATCGCTATAAAAATCGAGGGTGCTAAGCATGAGTTTGACTCTGTTCGTGGTATGCTCGAGGATATTTCAGACTTTATACTAAATCTTAAAGAGATTCGCTTTAAATTAAACGGTGGTGTTACTGAGGCAGAGATTAATTATAACTTTGCTGGTCCTTGTATAATTAAAGGTTCTGATCTCTCTAATAGTGAAGTAGAAGTTATGACACCTGAAGCTCCATTGGCAACTTTAAATGAAGATTCAACTCTTAATTTCAAGATTAAAATTGCTCAGGGTATCGGTTATGTGCCTAGTGAAGAGACTCATGATGAATTAGAAGATGGATATATAGCACTTGATGCGTATTTCACTCCTGTTCGAAGTGCGACTTACAAAATTGAAAATGTTCTTGTAGAAGACAATCCTAATTTTGAAAGAGTAATCATAAACATAAAAACTGATGGACAAATATCTCCATTAGATGCTTTTAGAAACTCTTTAGAAGTTATGTATGCTCAACTAGCAGTATTCAATAGTGAGATTAGTATCAAAGCACCAAAAACAATTGAAAGAGTTGAAGAGAACCCTAACCTTAAAAGGTTAGCTACTAATATTGACAGTTTGGGTTTAAGTGCGCGTAGTTTTAACTGCCTTGACCGCTCAAATATTAAGTTGATAGGTGAAATAGTGCTTATGAGTACTAATGATCTGAAAAATGTTAAAAACCTTGGTAAAAAGTCATATGATGAGATTATAGAAAAAGTGCAAGAGTTTGGTTTTGCAGTTGGAGCTGATCTTTCAGATGATTTAGTTAGTGCACTAAAAAAGAAAATTGAAGCTAAAGAAGCTTAATAAGAGGAATTACAGATGAGACATCGTCATGGATACCGTAAACTAGGTCGTACAAGCTCACATCGTGCAGCTTTACTTAAGAACCTAAGTATTTCGTTAATTGAACACGGTAAAATAGAAACTACTATTGAAAAAGCAAAAGAACTTCGTTCTTATGTTGAAAAACTTATCACTATTGCCGGTAAGAATGATTCAAACGCTCACAAAGCGATTTTTGCAGCGCTTCAAAGTAAAGAAGCAACAAAAACTCTAGTGAATGAAATAGCACCAAAATACGTAGATCGTCCAGGTGGCTATACAAGAATAAACAGAACTAGAATTCGCCGTGGTGATGCTACTACTATGGCATTTATTGAATTAGTATAATCTATCAATAAATCTTTTTTTTGGGCTTCTGCCCAAAATCTTCAAACTCCCCCAAAAAATTTTCCACATGCCAGAGTATTTTGAGCATGCATTTATTATTGATAGCTGAAGTTACGCACTTTTTCAAAAAAGTTCGTAAAACACTTTGTAATTCTCGAAAAACAAAGTTTTTCGTAGCTTTAGGGGGTTGTAGGGACATTTGTCTCTGCCACAAAAACGAACTTGTTTGTTTTTGTGCATAATATCAGTAAATAAGGATTCATATACACAGCTTGAAAAATTGCCATTATGCAGACAAATGTCAAATTTAAGTTTTGCAATATCAACGCCGATGTAAGTTATGTCATTTGTATTAGTCATAAATTGTCTCCTATGTTTAATCTACTATTCTCTTATTCAGGGACTAAGCCCTATTATTCTTTTCAGTGTTTAAACTTAAGCCTATTCTTATTTACAGGGTTAAACCCTAAGGATTTGTACAGGCATAAGAATATTTTAAGTAATTAAAAGGAAAAAAAGATAAAATTTGACAAATTGAAAGAAAATTTGCTAAATTTAGTAAGCGTTTAGACCCCTTGTTTACTTGGGGTCATTATAAGAGGATTTGTATAATGAGTAATTTCGCATTTGGAACTTATAGAATCAGCGATTATAATCCACAACATATAGAAGCATTAAAAGAAGCAATAGAGTCCGGCATTACCATGATAGATACATCATCAAATTACATGGATGGTGGAGCAGAGAGAGCTATTGCGCTTGCTTTACGTGGGTTTAGTAATGAAGTAAAATTAAAAATAGAGATTGTCAGTAAATTTGGATATATTCAAGGAAGCAATTTAGAACAGCATAAAGAGTTACCATTCGAGGAGGTTGTTGAGTACAGCTTGGATTGCTACCATTCTATCGCTAAATCATTTATCCATAGTCAACTTACAGAGACTCTAAAAAGATTAGAGATGGACTCTATTGGTTGTTATCTGATTCATAACCCGGAATACTATCTTTTAGATGCTATTAATAGAGGTATAGAAAAAGATGAGCGACTTGATGAGATGTATAGAAGATTGTTTGAATCTTTTGTAGCACTCGAAGAAGAGGTGAAAAGTGGAAGAATCCTTTCTTATGGGATAAGTTCAAACAGCTTCTCTAAACCTCAAAATAGCGAAGAATTTTTACCTTATGAAGATTTGCTAACATTAGCAGAGCGTGCCTCACAAAGCGTTGGAAATAAAACCCATAGTTTTACAACGGTTCAGCTTCCTATAAATTTACTTGAAAGAGATGGGCTTAAATGTGCTTCATGGGCAAAAAAGAGCGGATTAAGAGTTTTGGTAAACAGACCCTTCAATGCACAATTTGAAAACTTATCATATAGACTTTGCGACTATGATGAAAGCAGTACATATTATAATCATCTGAATGAACTGCTGCAGGCTTGTGACAATAAATCTTTGAAACCAATGTTCAACCTCTTGGAACAACTTGATGCAAATAAGCACAAATTTGGGTGGATTGGCGATTATGAGTACTTCCTTTACTCTCAAATAATACCAAGCTTTAAAAAGTTTTTAGAAGTTATAAACAAAGAGCATATAGAAAATGTTCTTGTTTTTATTGATCTTTTTTTACAAGAGTATAAAAGAATGGTATTGTATGAGTGTTCTAAAAACACGAGAGCAAAATTTAAAGATTTATTTAAAGAGTGCAATGGCTCTATGCAGGAGTGTGCATTGAAATTTTTAACCCAAAGGGATAATATTGATTACATCCTAATTGGCATGCGTAAGCCATCTTATGTGAATGAAATTTTTGCACTGAAATATTGAAATAAATTAGCTAGTTATAATTTTTATGACTTGTTAAGCGTTTTTGTCCTATTTTATGTTTACAATAATAAAGGAAAAATTTATGATTCCATTTTCTGATGAAGAATTAATGACACCGGTACGAAATGTAATAGAGAAAGTTCGCCCATCTTTGGCTCTTGATGGTGGTGATATAGCTTTTATAACAGTTAAAAAATCGAATGTATATGTTCAGTTGAAAGGTGCTTGTATCGGATGTTCGAGCAGTGGTAACACACTTAAGTATGGGGTGGAGCGACAACTTCGCATGGATATACATCCGGAACTATGTGTTATAAACGTACCAGTCGGTATGGAAAACGATATAGATAACCTATAAGAATAATCAGATCAAAATAAGTGAAATAAATTATGAGTAGCATTAGCAAATATAAAGTATTAACAAAAGCAAAAGAGAGCTTCTCGAAGTCGGAATTTAAAAATGCATTAGAGCAATTCGCATCTGTTTTGCAAAATTTTCCAAACTCAAAAGAGGCGTATAACGGTGTTATTCTCTCTGAAATGGCAATGAGCGGGGAGGGCGGAGCGGAGGCTCTTTTTGACTATTATGAGATGTTGAAAGAGGAAGATACAGATCAAGCAGATGAAATAATGGGTGATATTCTGCAAAATATAGACGGAACTTTAGAAAAATTAAGTGAAGTGTTTGCAACACCGCTCCGTGACAGGTTAGAGCTTGAAGATGGAATACTTTATCAAGATTTTAAGAATATTATCGATAGCGGTGAGGCTTTTAGAGAAACTTTTGAAAATATTATGTTCTCGACGCGAGTCATTATCACTAAAAAAGAGGATTTTGTAGATTTTTTAGATAATTTGATTGAAAATGGATTCTCAGATATGGCTCTTTCATATCTTGAGAGTGCACTAAGCTCCTACCCAAGCGATGAACCACTTAGAAAACTGCTTAAGAAATTAGTAAAAAAAGGTTAATGAGTGAAAATAGAACTGCCAAATCAAGAGTTTTTGTATGTAACTGAAAATTCTAATGAGTGCGATAAAGAGACAGCTTTTATACTGACGACCCAAAATGAAAAATATGTAGAAGATGCCAAACAAAATGGTGCGCAATCAATTATAAAAATTAAAGATATTGCAGAGCTTTTCGGCGTAGATAAGATAAAAATAGTCGGCATCACTGGCACAAACGGAAAAACAACGACAGCCAGTGCAATTTACTCATTCCTGCTAGATTTGGGTTATAAAGTTGCTATGCAAGGTACACGAGGTTTTTTTATGAACGATGTAATAGTTGAGGGTAAATCTTTAACAACTCCAAGTGTCCTAAATACCTATAAACATATTTATCAGGCAGTAGAAGCGGGATGTGATTTTTTTATCATGGAAGTAAGCTCTCATGCTATAGTTCAAAAAAGAGTGGAAGGGCTTCGTTTTGAGCTGAAGATACTTACAAATATCACGCGAGACCATCTTGATTTTCACAAAACTATAGAAGAATACATAGCAGTTAAAAATAGCTTTTTTTCTGATGATGGGAGAAAACTAATCAATAAAGATGAGCCTAGAGCCTTATTTAATATTAAAAATACTTTTACATATGGGATTGAAAATCCTTCTACTTATAGACTTATGGCATATTCTCTCAATGATGCTACAAGTGGAATCATCCAGCATTTTCAAGAGGTGGTTCCTTTTACAGCTTCTCTGCACGGCTTTTTTAATCTCTACAATCTGATGGCAGCGATTGGAGCTGTTCACATGTTAACCGGAAAAAAACTAGAAGAGGTTGCAGCAGTGGTTGACAATTTTGCAGGTGTGAGCGGGAGAATGGAACAAGTAAGTGAATCCCCTAATGTGATAGTTGATTTTGCTCACACCCCAGATGGAATGCAGCAGGTTTTAAATGCACTCAAGGAAAAAGAACTTTTAGTAGTTTTTGGTGCAGGCGGAGATAGAGACAGAGAAAAACGCCCTCTTATGGGAAGAGTTGCGGCAAGCTTAGCGAAAAGAATATATGTTACAAGTGACAACCCGAGACATGAGGATCCAGAATTAATTATAGACGAGATATTAAAAGGCATTGAAGACAGAAGCAATACTGTTGTTGAACTCAATAGAAGAAAAGCAATTGAAATGGCACTGAATGATCAAACAGAGTCTCAGGTAGTTGTTATTCTAGGGAAAGGTGATGAGGCTTATCAGATTATATATGATGAAAAGTTTCCGTTTGACGATAGGGAAGTAGTTAGAGAACTCTTAAATATTTAAACTTATTTAGATATAAGAGGTTGGATAGATATTTTTTGCTATAATTGCGACAAAAATTTTAAGGATTATATTTTATGGGAATCCCACAACCGGCATTTTACATATTTAAATGCGAACAATCAGCTCCTCCTGGCATGCCAAAACCTTCATGTGTCACTCCAGAAACTCAGGATTTATTCCAATACTTAGCGCAAAAACTAATGCAAGAAGGAATTATGGGCACTGTACAGCCAATTCGTACAGCATGTTTAAACAGATGTAATGCAGGACCAGTCATGTTAGTTGAACCTGGGCATATAATGTATACAAGACTTACAAAAGAGAAAATTGATAGAATCGTAACAGAGCATATTATAGGTGGAGTAGTTGTAGAGGAGTTTGTAATAGACTCTGAACTTTGGGATGCTCCTATATCTCCGGCTGATATGCAAAAGCAGATGGGAAGATAAAATGTTGATAGAAATGTTGTACAGCAAGATTCACCGTGCGACCGTTACGGACGCTAATTTAAACTATGTTGGCTCGATAACAATTGATGAAGAACTGATGCAAGCTGCAAAAATGAGAGTTGGACAAAAAGTTGAAATTCTGAATGTAAATAATGGTGAGCGATTTTCAACCTATGTCATTTTAGGTGAAAGAGGCAAGAGAGATATCTGCCTTAACGGAGCCGCTGCGAGAAAAGTTCATAGAGGCGATAAAATCATAATTGTAGCCTATGCAACTTTTGATGAAAAAGAGCTTGAAAGCTATAAGCCCAAAGTTGTTATTTTGGATGACAACAATAATATAGATTATATTGCTGAGAGTATCTGACAGTGTTTAATCTTGGCAATCTTGGCAACATGAGTAAAATGCTTGAAGAGATGCAAGAAAATACAACAAAGCTCCAAACCGAATTAGAATCAAAAACTTTTTGTGTTAAAAGTGGTGGAGGTATGGTTGAGGTTAGCATAAACGGCAAGGGTGAAATTATCGACTTGATAATTGATGACTCTGCTATGTCTGACAAAATCACACTTCAAATTTTACTAATTGGCGCTATAAATGATGCCTATAAGATGGTTCAGCAGAATCAACAAAATAGTGCTATGGGAATACTCGGCGGCATTAATCCTTTTGGAGCAAAATAGATGTTTCGTTTATTTATAATCTTTAACTTTTTTGTTGTAGCTCTCTTGGCATGTGATGGTGGATATGACTTATGCAAGCAAAAAGTTATAGACTCAAACACAATACTAGAACAATCGATTGAGATACCAATCGAAGAGAACCAAAGATTAATCTTCTCTGAAAAAACTCCAAGCTGTAAAATAATCAAAAGCGACCCATTTTTAGGACTTTATCTTGTAGAAGATGATGTAGGTTTTGAATACCCATTTAAAATTAATGTAGGCATCTCATCGGGAGTAGCGGCTATTAATAAAACCTCTGCACAAGAGGGAAAAATCATCAAAAAACAGGTAGGATTAACATCTCTTGCTCAGTTTAACAAAAAAATCTCTTTTCCTGCAATTATCACAAACAGCTGTTGTTCCCTCGAGGGTATTGTAACCCAAAAAGGTATAATTGAAAAAGAGTATATTGAGAGATTCTTAAGCGTGGAAAATACAAACTATGCGGATATAGGAATGAGTGTTAGTGATGCTAAAGCGGGTGTAATAGTGGATGCTTTGAGCCCATTTGTAAAAAACAATCCATTTAAAGGCGGCGATACTATTGTGTCACTTGATGGAAACAAGGTAAAAGATAGTGCAACTTTGATGAGAGAGATACTTTTTGCGGAGATAGGTTCCTCGCATAAAGTGCAAATTAAAAGAGACTCTAAAATCATTGCGGTAGATGTAGTCGCTCAAAAAAGAGAGATCGGTGCATTTAAAAAATTTGCAATTTTAGAAGAAAAAGCAAAAGTACAGAAGAATGAAAAGTATGGTTTTGAATTTGATAAAAATTTAAAAATTATAAAAATCAATGAAAAAAGTAAAAAATATGGGCTGAAGGCAGGAGATAAACTGCTTCAAATAAATGGAGTAAATATTAAAAATCAGCAAGAGTTGTTGAAAAAAGTTTCAGACTCTAAAGATGGCACAACTTTACTCTTCGAGAGAGACAATTTTCAGTTTTTTGTGAATATAAATTAGATAAAATCGCACATGCAAAAGTTTGAGAAATTTCTATTAGATAATTTACCTGTGTCAAAAAGTATCCATCCGACTTATGAGGAAGCTCTCCAAAGAATGCTTGTCGCAGGTGGAAAAAGGTTTCGTCCGGCACTTCTGCTTGGTGTTGTAAACTCATATAATGCGCTTTTGGAAGAGGGTGCCATGCATGCGGCATTGGCAATTGAGTTGCTTCATACTTATTCGCTTATCCATGATGATTTGCCGGCTATGGATAATTCACCGCTTAGAAGAGGAGAACCGACGCTGCATGTAGCGTTTGATGAAGTAACGGCAATTCTTGTAGGTGATGCCCTCAATACCTACTCTTTTGAAGTTTTGTGTAACGCACCTTTCTCGGATTACACAAGAGTCCAACTGATAAGAGAGTTGGCATCGAATGGTGGGCTTAACGGCATGGTTTTGGGTCAAGCGATTGACTGCTATTTTGAGAACAAGCCTCTGGCAATTGAAGATATAAAAATTCTACACACAAATAAAACCGCAAAACTCATCGCAGCTTCACTTAAAATGGGGGCTATAATAGTTGATAGACAAGAGTTAGGTGAAAAACTCTATCAGTTCGGAATTAAACTTGGGCTTTTGTTTCAGATTCAAGATGATATTCTAGATGTGACTCAAACTTCGCAAATGGCCGGAAAACTTACAAATAATGATGGAGATAAAAATAGCTTCGTTACTCTATTGGGTTTGGAAAAGGCAGTGAGTGAAGCCAATATTTTGTCGAATGAGCTGATGAATGAGTTAAATAGTTTTGATGAAAATCTCAAAAATGAACTCTCAGAACTTCTCATAAAATATATAAGCAGACATAAAATCTGACGCGAAAGTGTCAAGCTTTTACCAAAAATCAATTAGTGATTTTTTTGTATCGTATTTTAGCACAGAAGTGCCTCAGAGGCTAGCAAAACAAGTAGACTTCGTTCTTCAATTTAAATAAATAAAAGGTAATAAATGAGTAATCAAATGCGTCAGAAAATGGCAAACACAATTAGGTTCTTAGCAGCAGATATGGTTCAGACGGCGAATTCAGGTCATCCGGGTGCACCGATGGGTTTAGCTGATATTGCGGTTGTTTTAAGCGAACATTTAAACCATAATCCAAAAAATCCATTTTGGTTAAATCGCGACAGATTAGTTTTTTCAGGCGGACATGGGACAGGACTTATTTATTCACTTTATTACCTTTGGGGATATGGGCTTGAGATAAGCGACCTTAAAAACTTTCGTCAATTAGATTCAAAAACTCCTGGACACCCAGAATTTGGACACACTGCAGGTGTAGAAATTACAACAGGACCTTTGGGACAGGGCATTGCAAATGCCGTTGGTTTCGCAATGGCTTCTAAATTTGTTGGTGCTCAGGTAAACTCTGAAACAGCTCCTTTAATCGACCACAATGTTTACTGTTTATGTGGAGACGGCGACTTGGAAGAGGGGATTAGCTATGAGGCCTGTTCAATTGCGGGGCACAACAAACTTGACAATCTTATTCTTATTTACGACTCAAACCGCATCACTATCGAGGGTTCAACTGATTTAAGTATCAGTGAAAATATCCGTATGCGATTTGAGTCTCAGGGTTGGGATGTTTTAGAGTGTGACGGTCATGATTTTGATGCAATTGATGCTTCAATTACAACTGCAAAAGCGAATAAAAAACCAACTATTATAATTGCAAATACAGTTATTGCTAGGGGTGCCGGCAAGCTTGAAGGTTCACACCACTCACATGGCGCACCGCTCGGAGTAGAAGTGATAGCAGAAGCAAAGACGGCATGTGGATTTGATGCAAGTAAATCATTCCATGTGGACGAAGATGTACTCATTCGTTTTAGATGTGCCATAGAAGAGGGTGATTTGCTTGAGCGTGAGTGGATTCACAGACAAAAAACTCTTCCTTTGATGGAGCAGAATGAAGCATTGGATGCCCTTCAAAATCCAGACTTTTCTCGTATTGAGTATCCAATTTTTGATAAAGCAGACGCTACAAGAAATACAAACGGTAAAATTATGAACGCAATCGCAAAAGCACTTCCAAGCTTTTTGGGCGGTTCAGCAGATTTAAGCCCGTCGAATAAAACTGAACTTGTTGACATGGGCGTTTATCCGAAGGGACGAAATATTTACTTTGGCATTCGTGAGCATGCCATGGCCTCAATTGTAAATGCGATGGCTCTTTATGGACCTTTAATGCCTTTTTCTGCTACATTCTTTGTTTTCTCTGATTATTTAAAACCAGCTGCAAGAATTGCTGCACTCACTGGAATTCAACAATTCTTCATCTGGACACATGACAGTATCGGAGTGGGTGAGGATGGACCTACGCACCAACCGATAGAGCATTTAAGCCAATTTCGTGCATTACCAAACTTTTATGTATGGCGTCCGGCGGATGGTGCAGAAAATATCGAGGCATGGAAAACGGCACTTAGCATGAAAAAATCTCCATCTGCTTTTGTATGTTCAAGACAAAATCTCGCAGTACTCCCAAAAGCTGTAGTTGGAGAGGCTAGTAGAGGCGGATATTTGGTCGCAGGCGATGAAAGTGCTACTATAACCTTGATGGCTTCAGGAAGTGAAGTTGAGCTTGCTCTTAAAACTAAAGAGGCATTAAATGTAAAAGGCGTTAAGGTTAATGTAGTTTCAGTACCATGTTTTGACCTTTTTATAGAACAGGATAAATCATATATAGATTCTATTATTGTATCAAGTACAAAGAAGGTGGCGATTGAAGCTGCAAGAGGTTTGGAGTGGTATAGATTTGCTGACGAAGTAATCGGCATGGAGACATTCGGCGCATCCGCTCCAGCGGATCAACTCTTTGAAAAGTTTGGTTTCTCTGTTGCTAATATCTTAGAAAGAATCAAATAGTTAAACTCCACATGCCAAAAAGTGATATTGGCATGTGGAGATTCTTATAAGAATCTCACAAAATATAGTATGTGGTTAAGTGAGCAATCTCTACTTTTTATTTAACTGAGTGAATATCATTGTTAGGGTGGTTAGGTTTCTCTATTCCCGGTTTTACAGTATCAGGTGTATCGTAATGTACTATATCTTCTGCCTGAAGAGCAACTAATGTTAATGTCAGTAATAAAATGATTTTTTTCATTTTTTTATCCTTTGGTAAGAGAGCATTACCCTCTAAAATTTTAAATCGGAGTAATTTTATCCGATTTAACTTTTATACTTTATTTGCTTTTTTAAATTATGAATTCATTTAAGGTTTATTTTATAAATCCTATAATCTTGACTTATATCAAGATTATAGTTTTAATGGAATTTATAAAAATTTTAAACCCCAAACCCCAATAAAAATAAATCCAAGAAACACAACAGAAGAGAAAAATACCAGCGCAGTAACCACTCTTGGTGCACAGTCGTAAAGTGAGGCTAAATTTACATTTGCAACAGCTAGCGGCATCAAGAGTTCTATAAAAATTATCCCCTTTATCATCTTATCAAGTTCAATGAAGTAAAGGATTGAAAAAGCGATAGATGGAAGCAGTATAAATTTAACGCTCAGCACCCAGAGAGTGAGGGTCTTACTTATCTCATTTATCCTCGTTCCATAGAGGTAAATCCCAAATAAAAAGAGTTGCATTGTCATAGAGGCATAAGCTCCCATCATCAGCGTATCGATTACGGTTTTTGGGGCTTCATAATGGTTTGCACTCAGTAATATTGCAACAATAACTGCCCAAAGAATTGGCAGTTTTACTATATTTATAAGAGATGTTTTAACATCAAAATTTCCTCGAGAGTAGTAGAAAACGCCAAACGTGTAAACAACAAATACATTGACAAGATTTACAACTGTTGTATATGGAATCGACTCTTCACCAAAAATTGCAATATTAATCGGAATACCGAGGTTTCCTGTATTGCCTATGATGGCTGCGACTGTGGCAATAGAGTACTCTTTATTGTCATCAAAAAGTTTCTTAGCAATAAAGACGGAAAATAGAAGCACCAAAACTACGATAAACAAATATATACTGGGTGCATAAAGCAGCGTAATATCAATAGGGCGGATTAAAAGCCCCCAAAATGTAAGAAATACCTGTAAAAAATAGACATTTACCAGTGTGATTGTCTTATCGTCTATCTGTTCTTTGAAACTCATCTTTGAGATGTAGCCCAAAACTATGAAAATATAGACGCTTAAAACTGAAAATATTATTGAACTCATCTTGAGATTATACCCGTTTGGATATAATTGCATTTTTAATTTAAAGGTATTTTATGCAAAATATAGAAGAGATACAAAATATAGTAAAAGAGTCTCCGGCAGTAATGCTCTACTTTTCAGCCCCGACATGTAATGTCTGTCATGCCCTTAAACCGAAACTTCTCGAAGCAATAAATGAAAATTTTGATAAATTTGAAGTTATTAGTGTTGACACTTCGACATGTCAAGAGATTACGGCTCAATTCGGCGTATTTGCCATTCCGACAATTCTGATTTTTTTAGATGGAAGAGAATTTTTGAGAAAGTCTCGTCATATGAGTGTTGACGAAGTTATTAGAGAGATAAAAAGACCTTATGAAATTATGATGTCGTAGTTTGAGAGAAGTTTCCACGTGATGTGGAAACTATTTAGCAGAGGTTCGCTCAAGTCTTTTTTTGTCTAGCAGCATTCTATCTTGGAAAATTTTACTTTTATCTTTTGCAAATGCCTGCATATCTTCAACTTCGTCCATTTCATCAACAATCTCAACACCTAAAAGAGCTTCAATAGCATCTTCAAGTGTAACAACTCCGCTCGTTTGGCCATAGTTGTCATGCACAATAAAGAGGTGCGTTTTCTTTTTAATAAAAACATCAATTATTGCCGATACAGGGATATTTTCTGAAACTTTGTGAATAGGAAATGCAATTGCACTTAATGGTTTGTCATTATTATCCTCAAGGCTCTCTTCAAGAATAGTTTGGTTAAAAACTATACCGCTGATATGATCAATTGATTCATCATAAATAGGAATACGAGAGTGAATATAGAGTTTGTCATCTTCAATAGCTTCGCCCACAGTCATGGTTGAAGGAAGTGCGAAAACAACACTTCTTGGCGTCATAATATCTTTTGCTTTTATATGTTTCAGCTTAAGAAGATTTTCAATAAGATGACTCTCTTTACTAAGAATTGAGCCCTCTTTTTCACCCATGGTTACAATTGCCATAATTTCATCACGAGAAAAATTAGTATGTTTTGTTCTGCCTTTTGAGATGGCATTAGTAATCTTTGAAGAAAACCAAACAAGAGGAAATGTGATTTTAATCAAGAATTCTATGAAATAAGCGGATGGAATAAGTAGTGATTTCCAATAGAGTGCACCAATCGTTTTTGGAACTATTTCCGCAGCATATAAAATAAGCAGAGTTAAAATAAAAGCTATGGCGGATTGCCACTCTACCCCGAATAGTATTTGAGCTTGTGCACCGACGCCAGCTGCTCCCATAGTATGGGCGAATGTGTTAAAAGTTAAAATCGAAGCGATAGGTCTGTCGATATTAGCTTTATGTTCTTTCAGTATAGCTATGGTATTTTCATTTGTCTTAGGCAGTGTTTCTATATAAGAGTGAGTACTAGAAAGCAATACAGCTTCTAAGACAGAGCATATAAAAGAGACGGTTAGAGCAAGGAAAAGATAAGTGAGTAAAAGTGTCATATAACACTTCCGATAAATTTTTTGAAGTTATAACGCCTGTCACCACAATTAAGTGAATTCATATAAAGCAATCCTTTGTTTTTTTAAAATTGAGTGCCATTATAGCCAATATATAATAAAATAGAGTGAATATATTATTTTTTTAATAGTCTTTGTTAAAAAATAATACATTTTATTATAAATGTAGAGTGGTTAATATTTATTTCATAAAAGCTAGTAAAGAAGCTGTAACTGCAACATTGAGCGATTCGACCCCACGATTCATTGGAATTTGTAGTGATTCATTGCAAAGTATTCCAACTTCAGCACTTACACCCTCGCTTTCATTGCCTAAAACATAGATGCTCTTGGAGCTTGGAGCAATATCATAAATACTCTGCTTTGCATGCGAAGAGAGCGAATAAATTTTTGTATCGGTAAGGGATTTCAGTGCTTCTTCTATCGTATTGCAATAGTAAATTGGAAGTTTAAAAAGTGTCCCGGCACTTGCTTTTATAACAAGCGGTGAGATTTTTGCACTGTTTTTTTTCGGCAAAATTATTCCATCAATATTTCCGGCGGCACATGAACGGATAATCATGCCAAGGTTTTGTGGGTTTTGAATTCCATCAAGCGCAATAAGTTTGTAGGAGTTTAACTCTTTTATTTCATTTGCATTTCTATAGCTTTGAGCGATTATATCTATAGCCACTCCTTGGTCTTGTTGCGCGTTTTTACTGATACGGCTGAGGGCTACTTTGTCATGGTAAGTAACTTCTATCCCTCTTTTTTGTGCGAGAGAAAGAATCTCTTTTATCGCACCATCTGTTTTATTAGAGTTTGCCATGTGTATTTTGTGAATCTCTATGTTTTTATCTTGCAAAACTTCAACAACTACATTCCTTCCATAGAGAGTAATTATTTTGTCAAAATAGGCTTTTTTATCTAAATATTCTTGAGAATCTTGCAATGGAGTTCCTTATGTTTTTATACGATATTGTATATGATTTCTGTTTTATTCTTGATAACTTTGATCTCTTTAACAGTAAGTCCATCAATTTCAAGGGTCTTAAAGTCAGCTATCGAGCAGATATTATGTTTTGCAAGTTCTCTAAGCACAATACCTCGGTAAGCTTTTGCCCAGTGACTTACAGTTTTGCCATCTTTTAGAAATTTTAGTGTTAAATAGGGCTTTGTTACCTTATAAAATTTATCATAATACCCTGCACGAAGATCTAATATCTCATCTTTCGCAAGATATAAATCGAGCTGATAGGTAAATCTATCCTTATAAAATTTATCAGGCAGAAGTTTTCCTATATTGTTTCCTTGATGCACCTTATAGTTTGCAATAGCATCGCCACCCAGTATCGCGCCATAAAGGTTAGAAAAAATTAGAGTATTTTGCTTGAGATACTCTTTTGCCGCGTCATGAAGTGACGCATACTCAAGATAATCATAAGCAACCCCTTGATATCTCTCAATTGCTGACATTAATGGAGATGAAAATATATTACAGATATAGGGCTCGCAATCACTGAATTTTTTTAATCCAAAAAGTTTTGATATCCCTTTTTCATTTTTGCTTTCTATAACATGCATATATTCCTTTAGAATTTCTTCCCTTGCTTTATATGAGCAAAGCAACTCTCTTTTTTTTTCAGTTCCTCCGCTTTTTTTGCCTTCAGATGGAGAAAATAGTATCTTTAACATGGAAAACCTCGTAAAATAGTAGATAAATTATTTTTTGAATTGTATCAGTATAAGCCATAAAATAGGGATATGTAGGGAATAAAAATAGAAAATCAAAAAATAATATGTAATTTGCAATAAAATACTTGACATTTATAATCTGTTTTACTATAATTCTGGCTCAAATTCGATGCCGACATAGCTCAGTTGGCTAGAGCAGCTGATTTGTAATCAGCAGGCCCGGGGTTCGAATCCTCGTGTCGGCACCATTGAATTTTGAATATTAGAAACAGTGTTAGACCAGATTAAAACATTTAAATTATGTATATGGTGAGATAGTCAAGTGGCCAACGACGGCGGACTGTAAATCCGCTCCCTACGGGTTCAGAGGTTCGACTCCTCTTCTCACCACCATTTCAATGGCACATGCGGGCGTAGCTCAGTTGGCTAGAGCGTCAGCCTTCCAAGCTGAGGGTCGAGGGTTCGAGTCCCTTCACCCGCTCCATTGAAAATCTGGAAGCTGAAGTACAATTTCTACATTACTTCATAATGGTTATATAATTTATTGTATAATTATCTGCGCCCAATACTAATATTATTTTTAGAATTATTCAATTATTGCTTGTTATATATGCTACTTCATGCTCTCGTGGCTCAGGGGTAGAGCACTTCCTTGGTAAGGAAGAGGTCGGCGGTTCAAATCCGCTCGTGAGCTCCATACATAGTTTATATTTAAAATTAAGCAATAATTGAATGATTTTTGGATACAATTCCATTTCAATTCACAAATAAAGTCGGAGGACACAATGGCAAAAGAAAAGTTTCTGCGTAATAAACCGCATTGCAATATTGGAACAATTGGTCACGTTGACCATGGTAAAACTACTCTAACAGCAGCTATTACAGCAGTGCTTGCAGTTACAAATGGTGCAAAAATGATGGATTACGATGCAATCGATAATGCACCAGAAGAGAGAGAGCGTGGTATCACGATTTCTACTTCACATGTAGAGTACGAAACAGATGCTCGTCACTACGCGCACGTTGACTGTCCAGGTCACGCGGATTATGTTAAGAACATGATTACAGGTGCTGCTCAAATGGATGGCGCTATTTTAGTTGTTTCTGCAGCTGATGGTCCAATGCCACAAACTCGTGAGCATATCCTTCTATCTAAGCAAGTTGGTGTTCCTTACCTAGTTGTTTTCATGAACAAAGAAGATATGGTTGATGATGAAGAGTTATTAGAATTAGTTGAGATGGAAATTCGTGAACTTCTTGATCAATACGATTTCCCGGGTGATGATACTCCAATCACAGCTGGTTCAGCTCTTAAAGCTCTTGAAGAAGCAAAATCTGGTACTTTAGGTGAGTGGTCAGCTAAAATACAAAAACTTATGAAAACTGTTGATGAATATATTCCTCAACCGGTTCGTGAAGTAGATAGAGATTTCTTAATGCCAGTTGAAGATGTATTTTCAATTTCTGGTCGTGGAACAGTTGTAACAGGCCGTATTGAGCGTGGTACAGTTAAAATCGGCGAGTCAATTGAAATCGTTGGTATTAGAGATACGCAAACAACTACTGTAACAGGTATTGAAATGTTTCGTAAAGAGATGGATCAGGGTGTTGCCGGTGATAACTGTGGACTACTAGTTCGTGGTATTGCTAAAGAGGCTGTTGAGCGTGGTCAAGTTCTTTGTAAACCAAAAACAATTACTCCACACACTAAATTTACAGCTGAAATTTATGTATTGAGTAAAGATGAAGGTGGCCGTCATACTCCATTCTTTAATGGTTACCGTCCTCAATTCTATGTTCGTACAACGGATGTAACAGGTGCAATCACTTTACCAGAAGGTACTGAGATGGTTATGCCAGGTGATAATGTAAGCATTACTGCTGAGTTAATTCACCCAATTGCTATGGAAAAAGGTACTAAGTTCGCTATTCGTGAGGGTGGAAGAACTGTTGGTGCTGGTGTTGTAGCTGAGATTCTTGCGTAATTCGGGCTCCCGAATTACCAACTAAAGGTTAATAAATGCGTGAAACAATACACCTAGGATGTGAAAAGTGTACTCGTCGTAACTATCACACTAGTAAAAATAAAAAGACTCATACTGAAAAGTTTTCAGTAAGAAAATATTGTAAATTTTGTCGTGAGCATACTGTTCACAAAGAGATGAAGTTATAATAATAGTTGCATGAAAGCTCAAGTTCTTTGACTTGAGCTTATTGTATTAATGTAGGCGTATAGCTCCAATGGTAGAGCACCGGATTCCAAATCCGGGTGATGGGAGTTCGAGTCTCTCTACGCCTGCCACCATTAGTTATTAGTAAAGCTTTAGAGCTTTATTTATAATTAATGTAGTTTTGGGAAAGTGATAATGAAATTAAATATACATATTAAAAATGCAAAAGCAGAACTAACAAAAGTAATCTTTCCTACAAAAGGGCAGGTTAAGCAGGCATACATCGCTGTCGTTATTGTTGTTTCTGTTATAGCAACATTTTTGGCGTTAGTTGATTTATTTATGTCATCAATTATGTCACTTATTTTAGGTTAAGGAGTCAATATGGCACATCAATGGTACTCTATACAAACCTATGGAAGTGAAAGAGCAGTTCGCTTAGCTATCTTAAATATGATAGAAGAGATGGGATTACAAGATTACATAGAAGAGGTAATCGTTCCAACTGAAGATGTTATAGAAGTAAAAGATGGCAAAAAAAAGATATCTGAAAGATCACTTTATTCTGGATATGTTTTTGCTAAGATAGACTTAAATACGAAAATACAGCATTTAATTCAATCATTGCCAAAAGTGTCCGGTTTCATTGGAGAAGCAAACACTCCTACGCCACTAAGTGAACATGATATTAATGTTATTTTAGATCGTGTTCATAATCGTGCCGCACCAAAACCAAAAGTATTTTTTGATAGCGGGGAAATGGTTCGTATAACAGATGGACCATTTGCAAACTTTACAGCGACAGTTGATGAATATGATTTAGAACACGGTACCCTAAAATTGAATGTTTCAATATTTGGTAGAGCAACGCCGGTGGATATTTCATATAATCAAGTAGAAAAAATAATTTAATCAAACAAAAGGAATCAAAATGGCAAAAAAAGTTACAGGCTACATCAAGCTACAAATTAATGCTGCTGCAGCAACACCAGCACCACCAGTTGGACCAGCACTAGGTCAGCGTGGTGTTAATATCATGGAATTTTGTAAAGCGTTTAATGAAAAAACAAAAGATAAAATGGGATTTAAAGTTCCTGTTGTAATTACTGTTTATAGTGATAAAAGTTTTTCATTTATTACTAAGCAACCACCGGCATCTGCATTGTTAATGCATGCTGCAGGACTTAAAAAAGGTACAGATAATCCACTTAAGAATATAATTGGAAAAATTACTCGTGCACAATTAATGGAAGTTGTTGATAGAAAAATTGAAGATTTAAATACAACAGACAGAGATATGGCAGCGAATACAATTGCTGGTTCAGCTCGTTCTATAGGTATTCAAATTATAGACTAATCTAAAAAAAAGAAATCATCGACCACAATGATTCAAAATTTTGTGGCAGAATTTTATATGGAGAATTTGAAAATGAGTAAAAGATATAAACAATTAGTTGAAAAAATTGATACAACTAAGGTATATTCTGCTGAAGAGGCTTCTTCTGTAGTTAGAGATTTGAAAAGTGCTAAATTTGACGAAACAGTTGAAATAGCTCTAAACTTAAATGTAGACCCAAGACACGCAGACCAAATGGTTCGTGGTGCAGTTATTCTTCCACATGGTACCGGTAAAACTGTTCGTGTAGCTGTATTTGCGAAGGGTGTTAAGGCTGATGAGGCTAAAGCAGCTGGAGCTGATATCGTTGGAACTGATGATTTAGTACAACAAATTAAAGATGGTATTTTTAATTTTGATGTAGTTGTTGCAGCACCTGACTGTATGGGGCTTGTTGGTCAAATTGGTCGTATTTTAGGGCCAAAAGGTTTAATGCCTAATCCTAAGACAGGTACTGTTACTCCAGATGTAGCGACAGCTGTTAAAAATGTTAAAGGCGGTCAAGTAACTTTCCGTGTTGACAAAAAGGGCAATATCCATGCTGGAATAGGTAAAGTGAGCTTTGAGGCAGATAAAATTGCTGAGAATTTAAAATCTTTTGTAAGAGCAATTAATAAACATAAACCAGCATCTGCTAAAGGTAAATATATTAAAAATGCTGCATTGTCACTAACAATGAGTCCAGCCCTTAAATTGGACGTTATGTCTTTAATGGACATGAAATAATTTTAATCCGCTTTTGCGGGTTGAAGTGATTTTAGAGTACTTTATTTTTAAAGTATCCTAAAGTTACTCTAATTTACTTTAGTAACTGCATTTTATGGACTGAAGATAATAGGTGCGAAAGCTTAATCTTCCTATTTGAAGTGTTGTCTGGAAAGGAGATAATCTATGACAAAAACACAAAAAGCTGAAATTATTGAAGTGCTTTCTGGTGAATTTAAAACTGCCCAAGCTGTAATCTTTTGTGATTACAAAGGCTTAACAGTTTCTAAATTAGAAGGCTTAAGAAAAGCGGCAAAACTTAAAGAAGCAAAAGTACAAGTTGTTAAAAATACTTTAGCAACAATAGCACTTACAAATGCTGAATTAACTGGTGTAGAGTTAAAAGATACAAACATTTTAGTTTGGGGTGATGATTCTATCACTACTTCTAAAATAGTATCTGACTTTGCAAAAGATAATGACAAATTTGTAATTAAGTCTGCATATATTGACCGTGAACTATCTGATACTGCTAAAGTTGAAGCATTTGCTAAACTTCCAGGTCGTGATGAGTTGCTTGCAATGCTTGCTGCTACTTGGATGGCGCCAGTTGCATGTTTCACTATCGGACTTGACGCATTAAGACAGAAAAAAGAGCAAGAGGCTTAATAAGTCTCTTTAATCTAGCAGTGATTTTATCACTTTAAAACCTGAATTATCAGGTGAAACAAAATTTAATATTGGAGAAACAATATGGCTGTAACTAAAGAAGATGTATTAGAATTTATATCAGGACTTTCTGTTTTAGAATTATCTGTACTTGTAAAAGAGTTTGAAGAGAAATTTGGTGTTTCTGCTCAGCCTGTAGCTGCTGCTGGTGGCGCTGCTGCTGGTCCAGTTGCTGAAGAGCAGACAGAATTTACTGTTGTAATCACTGACTCAGGTGACAAAAAAATTAACGTAATTAAAGTTGTTCGTGCTCTTACTGGCTTAGGTCTTAAAGAAGCAAAAGATGCAACAGAAAATTTACCTTCAATCATCAAAGATGGTGTAGATAAAGATACTGCTATGGATGCTAAAAAACAACTTGAAGAAGCTGGCGCAAAAGTAGAAGTTAAATAATTTTAACTTTTGAGATCAACCATAAATATCAATTTATGGTTGATCTTACTGTTTATGGGCGCTTTTACGGTGTGATTTATGTCACACCGTAAAAGTGCCCTTATGTCGTTTATAAGCACTATATTACAATTTATCTAGAGACGTCTAGATATAATATACTCAATTTTTAATTATTGAGTCCTAATTAACAACTCATCGAGGTAGCCTATGTTAAATACTTTATACTCCGGAAATCGTCTTCGTGTAGACTTCTCTAAAACTCCTCAACAAATAGAAGTACCTAATCTCCTACAGCTTCAACAAAGTTCTTATGATAAATTCTTAATGTTAGATGAAAAAGATAGATCTGCAAGTGGCATTGAAAATGTGTTTCAATCAGTTTTTCCTATTCATGATACCCAAAACAGATTGACAGTTGAATACATTGGAAGTGAAGTAGGAAAGCCTAAATACACAGTTAGAGAGTGTATGGAGAGGGGACTTACTTACGCAGTTTCATTAAGAATGAAAACTCGCTTGGTAATGTGGGAGAGAGATGAAAACACTAAAGAAAAGCTTGGTGTAAAAGATATTAAGGAACAAAGTATATTTGTTCGTGATATTCCACTTATGACTGAAAGAACTTCATTTATTATTAATGGTGTTGAGAGAGTTGTTGTAAACCAGCTTCACCGCTCACCAGGTGTAATTTTTAAACAAGAAGAGTCAACTACAGCCGGTAATAAATTGATTTACACTGGTCAAATCATTCCTGATCGTGGTTCTTGGTTGTATTTCGAATATGATCCTAAAGATATCCTTTACATGAGAATCAATAAGCGTCGTAAAGTTCCTGTAACAATTATGTTCCGTGCTTTAGGGTACTCTAAGCAAGACATATTAAAACTTTTTTATCCAATTCATAAAATTAAAATCAGTGAGGGCAGTTTTTCTATTGCTTTTAATGCACATGATTATGCTTCAAGATTATTCTATGACTTAGTAGATACGAATGGAAAAGTATTGGTACAAGCTGGAAAAAGACTCTCAGCTAAAAAAGCACAAAAATTTATTGATGATGGATTAACAAGAGTGGAGTATCCACTTGAAGTGCTTCTTGACCGTTACCTTGCTCAGCCTATTATAGATCCTGAAACAGGAGAAATACTTTTTGATACTATGACTCATATAGATGAGAGTAAATTAAAGAAAATGACTGAAATAGGAATTACTGAATTTAGTATTGCAAATGATTTAGCGGAAGGCGTTGATAGTTCAATTATTAATGCGTTTAATGCAGATGCAGATTCACTTAAACTTCTTAAGCAGACTGAAGATATTGAAGACGAAAATGATTTGTCAGCTATCCGTATCTATAAGGTTATGAGACCAGGTGAGCCAGTCACAAAAGATGCAGCAAAAGTATTTGTGAACCAGCTCTTTTTTGATCCTGAAAGATACGACTTAACTAAAGTCGGTCGTATGAAAATGAATCATAAATTATCTATGAATATTCCTGAATATATCACAGTATTAACGCATCAAGATATTATAGAATCTGTAAAATATGTAATTAAAGTTAAAAATGGTCAAGGTCACATTGACGACAGAGATCACTTGGGCAATCGTCGTATTCGTTCAATCGGTGAACTTTTAGGAAATGAGTTACATAATGGTTTGATTAAAATGCAAAAAGCCATTCGTGATAAACTCGCAACTATGAGTGGACCTATGCAAGAGCTAATGCCACATGATTTGATCAATTCTAAAATGATTACTTCGACAATTATGGAATTTTTCTCTGGTGGACAACTTTCACAATTTATGGATCAAACAAATCCACTTTCGGAAGTAACTCACAAGCGTCGTTTATCGGCTCTTGGAGAGGGTGGTCTAGTTAAAGAGAGAGCAGGATTTGAAGTGCGGGATGTTCACCCGACTCACTATGGCCGTATCTGCCCAATTGAGACTCCGGAGGGACAAAATATCGGTCTTATTAATACCCTTGCAACTTACTCAAAAGTGAATGAGCATGGTTTTATCGAAGCACCATACAAAGTTGTAAAAGATGGAGTTATTACTTCAGAGGTTATCTATCTTACTGCAACTCAAGAAGAGGGTAAAAAGATTGCTGCTGCATCGAATAAATTAGATGAGCATGGTCAATTTACAACTAGTATTATTGATGTTAGACAAGACGGAGAGATTTTACTTCGTACACCGAAAGATTGTGAATATGCAGATTTATCTTCACATATGGTTGTCGGTGTTGCAGCTTCACTTATTCCATTCCTTGAGCATGATGATGCGAACCGTGCGCTTATGGGTTCAAACATGCAACGTCAGGCAGTACCACTTTTAAGACCGCATGCTCCAATGGTTGGGACAGGTGTTGAAAAACTTGTTGCTCGTGACTCTTGGGAATGTGTAAAAGCTAACCGTGCCGGTGTTATTGAAAAAGTTGATGGAAGACATATTTATGTTATGGGTGAAGAAGATGGTGAGATATATATAGATTATTATCCATTACAAAAAAATCTTCGCACAAACCAAAACACATCTTTTGCACAAAAACCAATTGTAAATATTGGTGATAGAGTTGCTAAAGGTCAAGTACTTGCAGATGGTCCAAATATGGATCAGGGTGAGTTAGCACTTGGTGTGAATGCCATGGTTGCGTTTATGCCTTGGAACGGTTATAACTTTGAGGATGCTATTGTTATTTCTGAAAGACTGATTCGTAAAGACGCTTTTACTTCTGTGCATATTTATGAAAAAGAGGTTGAAGCAAGAGAGCTGAAACATGGCGTTGAAGAGATTACAAGAGATATTCCAAATGTAAGAGACGATGAACTCTCTCACCTTGATGATAGCGGTATTGTTAAAATCGGTACGAATGTTAAAGGCGGAATGATTTTAGTCGGTAAAGTTTCTCCAAAAGGTGAAGTGAAACCTACTCCGGAGGAGAGATTGCTTCGCGCAATATTTGGTGAAAAAGCAGGACATGTCGTAAATAAATCACTTTATTGCGCTCCAAGCATGGAAGGAATAGTAGTAGATGTAAAAATCTTTACTAAAAAAGGGTACGACAAAGATCCTCGTGCTTTAGAGCTTGAAAAAGAAGAGAGAGATTATTTAGAGCGTGAACATTATGATCGTCTATTAATGATTGACAAAGAGGAGATGTTAAGAGTAAGTAAACTTTTGACAAAAGAGCCTCTTTTAAATGATATTAAAATCGGTGAAACAGAGTATAAAAAAGGCGATACCGTTGCCGAAAAAGATTTGGTAGATGTAAGCCGTTTTGCTATTAATGCAATTGTTAAATCATTCAGTGAAGATATACAAGCGCAATATAATAAAACTAAAAACTATTTCCAAAAGCAAAAAAGAGTTTTCCGGGATGAGCATGAAGAGAAGCTTACTATTTTAGAAAAAGATGACATTCTGCCAAACGGTGTTGTAAAGTATGTAAAAGTATATATTGCAACTAAGCGACAACTCAAAGTCGGAGATAAAATGGCAGGTCGCCATGGAAATAAGGGTATCGTTTCTATCATTGTTCCTGAAGTTGATATGCCGTACATGGAAGATGGAAGAAGTGTTGATGTTTGTTTAAACCCGCTTGGTGTTCCATCTCGTATGAATATTGGACAGATTTTAGAAATGCACCTTGGTATGGCAGGTCGTGAGCTTGGTAACCAAATATTAGCAGAGTTTGATAATAAGCAAAAAGATTTTGTTGCTAATCTTCGTGCAAAAATGATTGAGATATCAGATGTTGCAGGCATGATGAATGCTGTTAAAGTTATTGGCGATATGCCAGATGCAGAATTTTTAAAATATGCTCGTGACTGGTCAAAAGGTGTTAAGTTTGCAAGCCCAATATTTGAGGGTGTAAATGCTGTTGAATTTGCTAAACTTTTTGAGTTGGCAAAAATGGCTACAGATGGAAAAGTGGTTCTTTATAATGGTTTGACAGGTGAAAAAATTAAAGAACGTGTTAATGTCGGATACATGTATATTCTTAAACTACATCACCTTGTTGATGAGAAAATACATGCCCGTTCAACTGGACCATACTCTTTAGTAACGCAACAGCCGGTTGGTGGTAAAGCGCTATTTGGTGGTCAAAGATTTGGAGAGATGGAAGTCTGGGCTCTTGAGGCTTATGGTGCTTCTGCAGTTCTAAAAGAGATGTTAACGATTAAATCAGATGATGTGGATGGCCGTGTCCGTGCCTATAAAGCAATTACAAAAGGTGAGTTAGTGCCAGCTTCTGGTATTCCTGAGACACTGTTTGTATTAACAAAAGAGCTTCAATCATTGGCTCTTGATGTAGAGATTTTTGACGAGGTTGAAGACGATGAGTAAATTAGTACCAATACAAGTAACAGAAGATAATAGACCTAAAGATATTAAGCAGCTTCAGTTTCGCTTAGCATCTCCGGCAAAAGTATTATCTTGGAGTCATGGTGAGGTTAAAAAGCCTGAAACTATCAACTATCGTACACTCAAACCTGAAAGAGACGGCTTATTTTGTGCCAAAATTTTCGGACCAGTAAGAGATTACGAGTGTCTTTGCGGCAAGTACAAAAAGATGCGCTACAAGGGTGTTGTGTGTGAAAAATGTGGAGTTGAAGTTACTAGTACAAAAGTTCGCCGTATTCGTATGGGGCATATCGAGCTTGTAACACCTGTTGCCCACATCTGGTATGTAAGTTCTCTACCTTCAAGAATTGGTACTCTTCTTGGCATCAAGATGAAAGATTTGGAACGTGTACTCTATTATGAAGCGTATATAGTTGAGAGCGGCGGTGAGGCATATTACGATGCTGAAGCTAAAACTCCTGTAGCGCAATATGATGTTTTAAATGAAGAGCAGTACCGTACTCTTGTTCAAAGATTTGGTGAACTAGGCTTTAAAGCTCGCATGGGTGGAGAAGTTGTTCGTGATTTACTAGACTCTATAGATTTAGTGGAACTATTTACAAATCTTAAAGAGGCAATAGAGCTAACAAATTCAGAAGCAAAAAGAAAAACAATTGCAAAAAGACTTAAAGTAATCGAATCATTCTTAAATTCAGGAAACAATCCTGCTTGGATGATGCTTACTGTTTTACCGGTTCTTCCACCAGATTTAAGACCTTTGGTTTCATTGGATGGTGGCAAATTTGCTGTTTCAGATGTAAATGATCTCTATCGTCGTGTTATAAACCGTAATCAAAGACTCAAGCGTCTTGTTGAACTTGAAGCACCTGAAATTATTGTTAGAAATGAAAAAAGAATGCTTCAAGAATCTGTGGATGCACTTTTTGATAATGGCCGCCGTGCAAATGCCGTTAAAGGTGCAAACAAGCGTCCACTTAAATCTTTAAGTGAAATCATCAAAGGTAAGCAAGGGCGTTTCCGTCAAAACTTACTTGGTAAGCGTGTTGACTTTTCCGGTCGTTCAGTAATTGTTGTTGGTCCATCTCTTCGCATGGATCAATGTGGATTACCTAAAAAGATGGCTCTAGAGCTGTTTAAACCACATTTAATTGCTAAGCTTGAAGATAAAGGGTATGCAACAACAGTTAAAGCTGCTAAGAATATGATTGAGGCTAAGACGAATGAAGTTTGGGAGTGTTTGGCTGAGATAGTTGATGGGTACCCGGTACTTCTTAACCGTGCGCCAACTCTACACAAACTCTCTATTCAGGCGTTTCACCCTAAGCTTATTGATGGGAAAGCTATCCAACTTCACCCATTAGTTTGTGCGGCTTTTAACGCCGACTTCGATGGTGACCAGATGGCTGTGCATATACCTTTAAGCTCTGCAGCAATTGCTGAAGCGAAAGTGTTAATGCTTGCATCTATGAATATCTTGCTTCCTGCTTCTGGTAAAGCTATCGCTACACCATCTCAGGATATGGTTCTTGGTATTTACTATATAACATTAGAGAAGAATGGCGTGAAGGGCTCGAATAAACTTTTTGCCAACGTTGATGAGATAAGAATTGCTATTGAACATGATGCTCTTGATATACATGCAAAAATAAGAACTCGTGTAGATGGAAGAATAATTCATACAACAGCCGGTCGTATGCTTCTTAAGGCAATATTGCCTAGCTTTGTTCCAATTGAACTTTGGAATAGAGTTATGAAGAAAAAAGCTATTAACGAAGCAGTAGATTATGTTCAAAAGCATGGCGGGATTGGTATAACAGCAACTTTCTTAGATAATTTGAAAGATTTAGGTTTTAAACATGCTACTGAATCGGGTGTTTCTATATCTATTGATGATATTATTATTCCTAAAACTAAAGCAGCCAAAATTACTGAGTCAAAAAATAGAGTTATTGAGATTCAAAAACAGTTTGAAGCGGGTCTTTTAACTGAACAAGAAAGATATAATAAAATTATTGATGTTTGGACAGATACAAATAATACTCTTGCTACTCAGATGATGGACTTAGTTCAGACTGACAAAGATGGATTTAACTCTATCCACATGATGGCTGATTCTGGTGCGCGTGGTTCTGCTGCACAAATTCGTCAGCTAGCCGGTATGCGTGGTCTTATGGCTAAACCAAGCGGTGATATTATTGAAACACCGATTATCTCTAACTTTAAAGAGGGTCTGAATGTAATCGAGTACTTTATTTCTACTCACGGTGCTAGAAAAGGTCTTGCGGATACTGCTCTTAAAACAGCGAATGCCGGATATTTGACTCGTAAACTCGTAGATGTTGCTCAAAATGTTAAGATAGTTGAACATGACTGTCATACACATGAGGGAATTGAGATAAGTGATATTTCTGACCAAAATACTTTAATTGAGTCGTTAGAAGACAGATTAAACGGTAGAGTTTTGGCAGATGATGTAATTGACCCAATCAGTAATGAGATTCTGTTTGCCGAGGGAACACTTTTAGACGAAGTAAGCGCAAAAACAATCTCAGAAGCGGGTATAAAAACTGCCCATATTAGAACGCCTACAACATGTAAAAGTGAAAAAGGTATCTGCGCACTTTGTTATGGGGTGAACCTTGCAACTGGTCATATTGTGCGTGCCGGAGAGGCTGTTGGTATCGTTGCAGCTCAGTCAATCGGTGAGCCGGGTACGCAGCTTACTCTTAGAACATTCCACGTGGGTGGAACAGCATCTTCAACTGCTCAAGAGAGACAAGTTGTTGCTGAGAAAGAGGGTTTTATTCGTTATTACAACCTTAAAACTTATAGATCTAAAGAGGGCAAAAATATAGTTGCAAATCGTAGAAATGCAGCAGTATTGCTTGTTGAACCAAAGATTAAAGCACCATTCAATGGTACAATAGATATTCAAACAATTCATGATGAAGTTTTAGTGAGTGTTATATCTAAAAATGAGACTGTTCGTTATACTCTCCGTAAAAATGAGATTGCAAAACCGAATGAGTTGGCAGGTGTTGGCGGACAAATTGAGGGTAAATATTACTTCCCATATGAATCTGGTTCAGAAGTTAAAGAATTTGAATCTATCGTAGAAACAATAAAAGATGGTTGGAATGTGCCAAGTCGTATCCCATATGCATCTGAAGTTTTAGTGGATGACGGTGCTCCTGTTACACAAAAAATACTTGCAAAAGAGAAAGGAGTTGTTAAATACTTCTTGCTTAAAGGTGACTATTTAGAGAGATTTGAAGGTGTTAAGGCAGGGTATGAGGTTGTTGAAAAGGGACTTTTTGCTACTGTTGTTGATTCTAATCTTCGTGAAGCAATAAGACACTATATAGCTCGTGGGTCTGTAATAGTCACTGAAGATGATGAAAGTGTTGATGCTAATACTCTCCTTGCAAAGCCGTCTACTGATGAGTCTGTAGTGATTGCTGAGTGGGATCCATACTCAAATCCTGTTATCAGTGAAGCAAATGGTACTATCAAATATGAAGATATTATTGTTGGAATAACTGCAACAGAACAGATGGATGAATTAACTGGCAAAACTCGTTTGATGATAAGTGACCATATTCCAGCTGATTATAAGCCAACAATTGTTTTAGCAAGTGAAGATGGTGAACTTTTGAGATACCCAATTGATTCTAAATCATCAATATATGTTCAAGATGGTGCAACGGTAAAAGTAGCAGACATTATTGCCAAAACACCAAAAGCGCTTCAAAAATCAAGCGATATTACGGGTGGTCTCCCACGTGTATCTGAACTTTTTGAAGGTCGTCGTCCAAAAGCTACAGCACTTATCTCGGAAGTAGATGGTGTAGTTACTCTTGGCAAACCACTTCGTGGAAAAATAAGAATTATTGTTTCATCTGATAATGGAATAATTAAAGAGTACTTTGTTGATAAATCACATGTAGCAGTTGTAAATCCTGGTGATTTCGTGCATGCAGGGGAGAGATTGACGAGTGGAATTATTTCATCACATGAACTTCTTCGTATTATGGGTGTTAAGGCACTTTATAACTACTTAATAAGTGAAGTACAACAAGTTTACCGTTCTCAAGGGGTAAATATTTCGGACAAACACATCGAAGTAATTTTTACACAGATGTTAAGACAAGTTAAGATTGTAAAATCGGGTGATACAAAATTCATCGAAGGTGATTTGATTTCTAAAGCTAAATTTGCACAAGAAAATGAAAAAATTATTCGATTAGGTGGCCGTCCATCAATTGCAGAGCCATACTTGGTGGGTATTACAAGAGCAGCTGTTTCAGCAGATAGTATTATATCTGCTGCATCATTCCAAGATACTACTAAGGTGTTAACGGAAGCGGCAGTATCTGCAAAAGTCGATGATTTAAATGACTTAAAAGAGAATGTTATTATCGGTCGTACCATACCTGTTGGAACCGGTATATATAAAAATCAAGAGATTGTTTTTTATCAAAACGAAGAGTAACAAGATAGACACCTCTATTCTTTTATAAGGCATGTGGTTATATCCACATGCCAACTACTATATCTTCTCACATTTACAAATTAATATTAATTCGCACTTAAAATAAGCTTACTTTAAATACTTTTTCTGTAACATTTCGTGTTTATAATTTTCTAAAAATAGAGAGTTAAATTCTACTGGAACAAATTAAGAAAGGAATTGTATGCCTACAATCAATCAATTGATTCGTAATGAGCGTAAAAAAGTGGTTAAGAAATCAAAATCACCTGCGCTTGTTTCGTGTCCACAACGTCGTGGTGTTTGTACTCGTGTTTACACAACTACACCAAAAAAACCAAACTCAGCTTTAAGAAAAGTTGCTAAAGTTCGTTTAACTTCAGGTTTTGAAGTTATTTCTTATATCGGTGGTGAAGGTCACAACCTTCAAGAGCACTCAATTGTTCTTGTTCGTGGCGGTCGTATTAAAGATTTACCGGGTGTTAAGTACCATATCGTTCGTGGTGCATTAGATACAGCTGGTGTTGCTAACCGTAAAGTGGCTCGTTCTAAATATGGAACTAAGAGACCAAAGGTAAAATAAGTTTTTTTAGAAGCTTATAATAAACAAATGTCAAGCTAGCACAGGATATATCCAAGATGATATATTTTGAGTAAATTTGAAAAAATTGAAGTAAGGAAAATCAGAAATGAGAAGAAGAAAAGCTCCCGTTCGTGAAATTATGCCAGATCCAGTTTATGGAAGCAAAGTTTTAACGAAATTTATTAACAAAATAATGTACGATGGTAAGAAAAGTACTGCTGAAAAAATCATATACAGTGCACTAGACCTTATAGGTTCTCGTGGTGAAAAAACTGGTATTGATACTTTCAATGATGCTATCGACAACATCAAACCAATTATTGAAGTAAAAAGTCGCCGTGTTGGTGGTGCTACATACCAAGTTCCAGTAGAAGTACGCCCAGTGCGTCAACTTTCACTTGCAATCCGCTGGTTAATTGATGCTTCTCGTAAAAGAAACGAGAGAACAATGGCTGAGAGATTGGCAAATGAATTGATGGATGCATCATCAGATAAAGGTTCTGCATTTAAGAAAAAAGAAGATACTTACAGAATGGCTGAAGCAAATAAAGCATTTGCTCACTATCGCTGGTAATATCTAAATAATTGTATATCTCTTAACTAGAAATAGTTAAGGGGTAGACTTTAAAAACCTCTTTTATAAATAGGCAGATTCGCCCACTTATAAAAGAGGTTAACTCTATAAATAAATCACTTAAGGCATTATAAAAATGGCAAGATCACATAAACTAGAAGATGTAAGAAATATTGGTATTGCTGCGCACATTGATGCAGGTAAAACTACAACAACAGAAAGAATTTTATTCTATACGGGTGTTGAACATAAAATTGGTGAGGTTCATGATGGTGCTGCTACCATGGACTGGATGGAACAAGAGCAAGAAAGAGGTATTACAATTACTTCTGCTGCTACAACATGCGAATGGGCTGGAAAGCAGATTAATATTATCGATACTCCGGGTCACGTTGACTTTACTATTGAAGTTGAGAGATCTATGCGTGTTCTTGATGGTGCTGTTTCAGTATTTTGTGCTGTTGGTGGAGTTCAGCCTCAATCTGAGACTGTATGGAGACAAAGAAATCGTTATGGCGTACCATCGATTGTTTTTGTTAATAAAATGGATAGAACAGGTGCAGACTTTTACCAAGTTGAAGAGCAGATTCGTACTCGTCTAAAAGGTAACCCGGTTCCAATTCAACTACCAATCGGTGCTGAAGACACTTTTAAAGGTATAGTTGACCTTGTTAAAATGAAAGCAATTGTTTGGGATATTGATGCTGAAATGGGCTCTAACTACCATGTTGAAGAGATTCCTGCTGATATGTTAGAAAAATCTGAAGAGTATCGCGAGAAAATGATTGAATCAATTTCTGAAGTTGATGGTAATGAAGCACTTGCCGAAAAATATTTAGAGGGTGAAGCATTAACTGAAGATGAAATTATTGCAGGTATTAAAGCTGCTACACTTGCAATGCACATCGTTCCTATGACTGCTGGTACTGCATTTAAAAACAAAGGTGTTCAAACTCTACTTGATGCCGTTGTTGCTTATCTTCCAGCTCCGACTGAATGTGCTCCGATTAAGGGCACCATGATGGATGATGAAGAAATTGAAGTTATTGTTCCTTCAACAGACAATGGTAAATTCGCATCTTTGGCATTTAAAATTATGACGGATCCATTCGTTGGGACACTTACTTTTATTCGTGTTTATCGTGGTTCATTAGAAGCGGGCTCATTTGTTCATAACTCTACAAAAGACAAAAGAGAGCGTATCGGTCGTATCGTGAAAATGCATGCTATCAAGCGTGAAGAGATTAAAGAAATTTACGCTGGTGAAATCGGTGCAGTTGTTGGTCTTAAATATACAACTACCGGGGATACTCTTTGCGATCCGGATGAAACAGTTGTTCTTGAGCGCATGGTATTTCCAGAACCGGTTATCTCTGTTGCAGTTGAGCCAAAAACTAAAGCAGATCAAGAAAAAATGGGTATTGCTTTAGGTAAGTTGGCAGCTGAAGATCCATCTTTTAGAGTAAATACTGATGAAGAGACAGGTCAAACTATTATTTCAGGAATGGGTGAGTTACACCTTGAAATTCTTGTTGACCGTATGAAGAGAGAATTCAAAGTAGAAGCTGAAGTTGGTGCTCCACAAGTTTCTTACCGTGAAACTATTAGAGATGCAGTTAAGCAAGAGTATAAGTATGCTAAGCAATCAGGTGGTCGTGGTGCATTTGGTCACGTATACCTTGAAATTAAGCCGGGTGATGCCGGTACAGGATTTGTATTCCACAATGATATCAAAGGTGGAACTGTTCCAAAAGAGTATATTCCTGCAGTTGAGAAGGGTTGTAAAGAGTCTATGGCTAATGGTGTTCTTGCCGGTTATCCAATGGAAGATATTGATGTTACTCTTTATGATGGTTCATACCATGATGTTGACTCGAATGAGATGGCATTTAAACTTGCTGCTTCAATGGGATTCAAAGAGGGTTGTAGAAAAGCTAAACCAGCTATCTTAGAGCCAATGATGAAAGTTGAAGTTGAAGTTCCTGAAGATTACATGGGTGATGTTATCGGTGACCTTAACCGTCGTCGTGGACAAATCAGTAATATGAGTGACCGCTCAGGCAATAAAATTGTAGATGCGTTTGTTCCACTTGCTGAGATGTTTGGTTACTCAACTGACCTTCGTTCTGCTACTCAGGGTCGTGCTACGTATGCAATGGAATTTGATCACTATGAAGAAGTTCCAAGAAATGTATCTGAAGAGATTATCAAAAAGCGAAACGGCTAATTTAGCCTATAAGTTACTTCCCTTTGGAAGTAGCTTCCATCCTCTAGCTAAATCTTATCTTCGCGGTTGAATCATTAACTTTTATTATTTTTTTTATCTTTTAAGTTGTATCCTTATAATTTGATATAATTTTTAAACAAACTAAATGGAGTATCAAATGATAAGAATAATAATCCTCTGCGTTATATCAACGCTTCTCTTGGCACAAAATCCTAAAACTTATTCATCGTTGGGTGATATTCAGTTTGATAATAGCATCAACATAGAGAAGCTTAAAGAGATTGATATCTATGCGCAATATGGTGAAAAAATTAATAAGTATTTAAATGATATAAAAAGTGTCAAAGAGTTTGGTTTTGAAGTGGATAAGACAGACAATAGTGATGAAAAAAAAAGATATCTACAGAGCCTAAGGGAACTTTCTAAAACAAATGATTTTTTTGTTAAAAGTGTTAACAGTAACTTTTTCTCTTCAATCAAAAATAGCAATACTAAATTGTTTTTACAGATGGTAAACAGTAAAATGTTGGATACAGAAAAAAATAGAAGTGAAATAATGAAATATTATAACCTTCATAGTGATGAGATTACTCCTTTTGATATTATGCAAGATTTTTTAGCAACAGATAAAAAAGTACAAAATAATGTGCCTGCAAAAAAATCTGAAAAAAAACGCCAAGAGGAGAAGATTTCAAGAATAAGAGAGAGTGATAGAATAAATCAAGAGACTATTGAGCAATCCTTAGAAGAGGAAGCAGCTAAAAAGAAGAAAATTATTAACGATGAGAAGATCAAGCAACTTAGTAATTAAGTGTACTTTAGCTCCACACGCTTTTCTCGTACTCTGTTGGTCTTCCATGGAGCGTAAGATAGGGTTTGTACTCTGATTTATAAGATAAGCTGGAACACTCTTCAACATAATAGCCTAAGTAAATCCACTTTTTATTGGAACTTTTCGCATATTCTATTTGAAGTAAAAGCGAAAGTTTTCCTAGCGAGTAGTCAACATAATCCGGGTCGTAATAAAAATAGATAGATGAGATTCCATCTTCAAGAATATCTATTAAATCAACACCGATAAGTTTATTTTTATCGTAGTATAAAACTTCATATCCGTAGTTTTTATGTCCGCTCACAAAAGAGTTGTAATAGTGTTCCGGACTTGTTTCTTGATAGTTCCAGTCCTTCTTCTCGCTCATGTAGAGATGATATTTTTTAAACAGAGTTATATGTGCTTTTGTAAGAGTAGGGGTTTGAATGTAGCTTCTTATATTCTCAGCTTTCTTAATAACTCTTCTGTTCGATTTTGAAAAAATAAAATTATCTACATCGATTTTTATACTCTGGCACTCGTTGCAATCACCACAAATTGGTCTAAAATACATCTTTCCAAATCTTCTAAAGCCTCTCTCTACCAAATTATGGCAGTGCATGGCATCACAGCCCTCAATTACTTTGTAGTGAGTGGTCTGCTCTTTATTTTTTAGATAAGAGCATTTGTCATTCAAAGCAAACTCTTTAAGTAAAGTCATTCTAGAGAAATATATTCTTCACAAAGCTGCTACTACTTCTGCTCTGAGGAGGTAGGTTGAGATCTGTTTTGAGAGATAAGTACATCCTCTATCATCGTATCAATATCGCCATCAAGAATAGCAGAGATATTTGAATAAGCCATGTTGCTTCTGGTATCCTTAATCTGCTGATAGGGCTGCATAACATAGGAACGAATCTGATGTCCCCATCCTATTTCACTTTTTGCAACTCCATCTTTTTCCGCTTTTTGTGTTTCAAGTTCCAACTCATAAAGACGAGATTTTAACATTTTCATGGCAGTTGCTCTGTTTTTATGCTGACTTCTGTCATTTTGACACTGAACTACCACATTAGTTTTTATGTGAGTGATTCTAATTGCAGACTCTGTTTTGTTAACATGTTGCCCTCCTGCTCCACTCGATCTGTAGGTATCGACTCTTATATCTTTGTCTTCCACAACTATATTGATGTCATCATCAACCTCAGGAGAGACCATGACAGAGCTGAAAGAGGTGTGTCGTTTTGCATTTGAGTCAAAAGGAGAGATTCTAACAAGTCTATGAATTCCGTTTTCAACTTTTAAATAACCGTATGCATTTTCACCTTTAATGAGCAGAGAGACATCTTTTATTCCCGCCTCTTCGCCCGATTGATAATCTAACACTTCAACACCAAACCCGCGTCTCTCGGCAAATCTTTTGTACATTCTGAGAAGCATGGATGCCCAATCTTGGCTCTCTGTTCCGCCAGCTCCCGGATGAATAGATAAAATGGCATTATTTGCATCGCTTTCACCGCTAAGCAGAACCTCTATCTCCATGTTTCTTATAAACTCTTCAAGTTTTGCGGCATCATCAAAAAGAGCTTGGATTGATTCATCGTCTCCTTCATCTGTTGCCATCTCATAAAGCTCAATCGCATCATCTATCGCATTTTTTGCCGCAAAATATTTATTTAGTTTTCTTTCTATTTGCGTTTTCTCTTTTTGTATTACTGCAGCATTTGCAGCATCATTCCAAAAATCTTGCCCATTTTCCATAGCTTCTATATCGTTAAGTCTATTTTGAAGTTTATCAGGCTCAACAACGCTTGTAATGTTTTTCATTTTGATAGCGGTACTTTTTAAAAGTTCGGTGTATTCGTAGTTATCCATAAAATTATTCCAATATTGTTATAATTGCGATTATATTAAATAGAGGCTTAAAATGAAGATTATCACTCGGGCACATGAGTTAAAAGAGTTTACAAAAAATATAAATCAGAGTGTCGGGTTTGTCCCAACTATGGGTGCTTTACATGAGGGGCATATATCACTAATCAAAAGAGCAAAAAAAGAGAATGAAATAGTTGTTGTCTCAATTTTTTTAAATCCGACACAGTTTTTAAAGGGCGAAGATTTAGATAAATATCCAAAAAAGGATGAAGCAGATAAGAAAATATGCGAACTTGCCGGTGTTGATGTTCTCTTTTTTCCGCTTGCGGGTGATATCTATGGCAGTGATGAAGCAAGTATATTGGCTCCAAAAGTGAGAGGATATATTCTAGAGGGCTCAAGTCGTCCTTCGCATTTCAATGGTGTTTTAACTGTAGTTATGAAGCTTTTAAATATTGTTACTCCGACAAATGCATATTTTGGGAAGAAAGATGCCCAGCAGCTCAATTTAATCTCCTTAATGGTGAAACAATTTTTTATGAGCGTGAATATTGTGGCTGTGGATACGGTTCGAGAGAGTGATGGTTTGGCACTCAGCAGCAGAAATGTTTATTTAAATAAAAATGAGAGAAAAGAGGCACTGAAAATCTCAGCTTCACTCTATATGGCAGGTAAAATGGTGAGTAAAAATATTTTGGATTCCAAAGAGATAATAAAAGAGATGCGAGCCACGCTTGAGCCACTTGAAATATCTTATGTTGAGATACTGAATCGTAATTTTGAAAAAATATGTAATGTAGAGATTGGAAACACAATTATTTTAGTAGAAGCAAAAGTTGGAACCACAAGATTACTTGATAATGTTTGGCTTTAATTCGGTGCTATCTCTTCGAGAATATCGGGCTTTAGATCAACATCGGATTTTAGTGTTGTAGCTTCTGTCTTAACTGGTTTTAGATAGCCATCTTCAATCATAATATCAATAGCTTTTTTAAAAACCGGAACAGAAGTTTGAGCCGCAAATTGGCTTGATGTAGGTTGAACAGTAATTACACCGATTGTGTAGTTGCTGGTTGCATCATTCGCAAATCCCACAAAAGCTGTATTGTATTTATTTACATAAGATCCTTCTTCAACTATATGGGCTGTTCCTGTTTTCCCACCAATGACTAAACCTTCAGTTCTGGCCTTGTATCCAGTTCCTTCATTTACGGTTTTAATAAGAATTTTTTGCATTTTAGCCGCGGTAGAACTTTTTATAACCTGAGTTTGTTCATCATTTTTTATAACTGTTTCTCTATTGAATGCATCTACATAACTTGCTGCAATTTGAGGATATACAATTTTTCCGTTATTGTTAAAAACACCGTACGCACGAATCAACTGCATAAGATTTGCAGCCATTCCATAGCCATAGGAGCATGTTGCTTTATATACTTCATTATCAAGTTTATTACTGTTTGGTATAGAACCCATTCTCTCGTAAATAAAGTCATTTGTAGATTTTTGAGAAAAACCAAATTTCATTAAACCTTCATAAAACTCGGCGCCAGAGAGTTTTTGTGAGAGTTGAGCCATCCCAATATTTGATGAGTGAACAATTACATCTTCAGCAGAGAGTCTATCAAATTTATGCTCATCTGTTATTATTTTGTTCCCAAGGAGATATCTGCCGTGGTATCCATTGACCATGTCGTATGGATTTATTAAATCCTTATCCAGCAGCAGCGAGAATGATACTGCTTTTAAAACACTTCCAGGCTCAAAGCTATACTCTATAATCCCGCTATTCAAATAAGGATAGTCACTTTTTTTTATATCTTTTGGAAAAAACCTATTTGAGGTTGCCATGGCTAAAACTTTTCCGTTTTGTGAATTCATAACGGCTAGCATGACCTGTTCTGCTCCTAGCTGTTTTTTCATCTGATCGCAGACATTTTCCATTTTTATTTGAAGGGCGATTGGAATTGTAAGTTTTATATCCAGTCCATTAATATTTGGCTTTGTAAAACTGTCTCTATTGAGTATTATATAACTATTTACATCTCGTGGGCCTATGCTAGATCCATCTTGTCTCGCTGAAAGCTCTTCATCAAATCTTTTTTCCAGCCCTTTAACACCTTTGATTCGTGTATATCCATTATCCTCTTGTTTATGTGTATAGCCTATGATTGGCGTTAAAAGTTTTCCATACGGATATTCTCTACTTTCTCCACTCTCTATAATGCTTAACCCTTGGAGCATTCTAGTACCTGTTTTGCGGTCTTTTCTTTCTATAAAAACTTTATATTTTCTAAGTTCTTTTGCCAGATTCTTTAAATATTGTGCTTCTTTCTCTGGTATTGAGTAGCTTAAAACAATAACACCTTTTTTTTCTTTGAGCTTCTCTTTAACCTCTAGTGCATCCATTCCGGAGTAGATACTAAAAAGTTGTATAAAAAGTTCCTCTTTTTCCGGATCAATATAGTTGTTATTTACAACTACTTTATAAAGTTTTTTTGTAGTTGCAATATGAAATCCATCTGCACTGATTATACTTCCTCTCTCAGCCTTTGAAGTGTCATCCGTATAGAGAGAGGGTAGATTGCGAGATTTTAGTACTGTCACAAGCATAACGCTTAAAAAGATTGTAAAGCCAAGCCCGATAAGGGCATAAAGCAAAAATATTTTTTTGTTTTTGTTTTCGTTAAGCATGTAGTAATATATACTTTAATGATAATGGGTTTATAGTTGTGTTCTGCCTATCTCTTTGTAAGCACTTAGTGCTTTATTTCTTATTTCAAGCATCAATTTCATACTTGTTTCTGCTTTGCCAATAGCAAGGGCAGCTTGATGGAGGTCTTTAACCTGTCCGGTTGCTATATCTCCAACGGCTTGTTCTGCTATAACTTGACGGTCATTTTCTTCGTTTAGGGCTGTTTTAAGATGCTGTGCAAAATCAGTTCCGGCGCTTTCCTCAGGTTTGACTTTTTGTTTTAAAAGTTCGGCTGTTGATGTGCCTGATATACCGCTAATACTCATAAACCTTTCCTTTTAAAAGAAGAGTTATCGATACATAATACAAACATTTTTACTCTTCTCCTTTCATATATTTTTTATTGTTACTGCAGCAGTGAAATAGCACTGCTTGCCATGTTTTTAGCACTCTCAAATGCGGCGACATTTGCTTGGTAAGAACGCGTTGCTTCGACTAAATCGGCCATTTCTATAACAGGATTAATATTTGGGTATGCAACATAACCATTTGCGTCTGCGTCCGGATGGCTTGGGTCAAATTTGAGTTTTGGTTCTTTATCATCTCTTGAAATTTTATCAACTATTACGCTCATTATAGCAGGATTTACTTTTTTGCCAAAATCGCCCTCATTAAGCGGGTCTTGATATTTGGCGCTATTTGTTGAGTCACCCAGTGCTTCGTTGAGATGCTGGCTAAAATCCATTGCTTTAAACACTACCTCTTTTCTTCTGTAGGGTCCACCCTCGTCTGTACGAGTTGTTTGAGCATTTGCAATGTTTGAAGAGATGGTATTTACACGAACCCTCTGAGCCGATAAGCCATAACCGCTAATATCGAAACTGCTTAAAAAATCACTCACATGTCATCCTTATGAAACCTTAGATGAAGAGTCAATAACACTTTTGTACATCATAGACATTTTTTTATCAGCATTTACCAGTGCGTTAAACATGATGGAGTTTTTGCTCATCTCAGTTGTTTCAACATCCAAATCAACACTATTTCCATCATTTCTAGCCATATGCCCATCTCTAAAAAACATTGTAGCTTTAGAGATATCTTTTTCATTGTTTAGCGGCATGTGTAAGCTATTTGTCTGTGCCAAATCAAGCGTTGTTTTTTCATTTTTATAAAGTTCTGCTTGCTTTGCTGCCAAAGTATCCCCAAAACTTACATCTCTTGGTCTATAAAAAGGAGTGTCAGCATTTGCAATGTTTGAGGAAATCATATCCTGACGCATAGAGCGATAATCTAACGCGCTTGCTACTAAATCGCGTGTACTATACTCTTGAATACCCATGTGAACTCCTCTTAAAGTTAAATGTATTAAGCAAATAGAGTTCCAAGTTTGTACTTTTTGAACAGGTTTGTGGTTTTTTTGTAGTAGATGAATTTATTAAGCAAGATTTTATTCGGTATACTTCATAATGCTCGCTAAGGTTGCTAGTGTAACCCAAATTTTTTACTTTTAAGGAGTTCTTATGAAAAGAGCTGGTTTTACTATGATAGAGTTGATTTTCGTTATCGTTATTTTAGGTATTTTGGCTGCGGTTGCGGTTCCTAAGCTTGCTGCAACAAGAGATGATGCAAAGGCAAGTGCTTCGTTGGCTAATTGGAAAACGGCTGTGGGTCAGATTCAAGCAACAGCTGTTGCGACAGGTCTTGCTCCTGCTGATTTAACTACTTTAATTAGTCCGAGTGATGTAATGGCAGTAACTGCTACTACAATAAAAGCTATGGATAAAGCAGGTGTTACTTGTGCGCTTGGTACGATAAATGGTAACAATTTAGTTATTAGTGGCACACAAACTGCTGGCACTTGCTCTTTGTTTACTAGTGTTATGGACGGCAATATCACTCTAATTGGTTCAGCTGTTACTCGTTAATTTTCTTCGTTCCACCTCTCCTGAGGTGGAATGCATACCTAAGTACATCTTCTCCTAAAACTTTCACTTCCTCTTCAACTGTGATAATCAATTTTTTGCTATAATATTTTAAATTTAAGCAAGGGTATTGTTATGAAAAATGCATTCACTATGATAGAGATGATATTTGTAATTGTAGTCTTAGGTATTCTAGCGGCTATTGCAGTTCCAAAATTTGCTGCAACTCGCACGGATGCAGAAATAACAAAAGGGCGTGCAGATATTTCTGCTATTCGCTCTGCGATTATCACCGAGCGACAGGCTAGATTAATAGTCGGAAGCAACTCTTTCATCCCGATAGGCACTGGCACTTACACAGTGAATGGCATAACATATAAACAGATTGATAACGATGGATTGTTTGGTGGCTTGCTTATGTACCCAATAACAAGTTCCGCAACGAATGGTCATTGGAGCTCCTCTGCCAGTGGCACCTACATTTTTAAGGTTTTAGATACAGATAATACTTTTACATATAATCCGGCTGATGGAACATTCACATGCGTTGGAACATACTGTTCAGATCTTGTTGACTAAAATTAAAGTAGAGAGTTCTCTTGTTTTTTTATGAAATAGCAATTCTCTCATCCCCCTTATCTTTACTCACATATAATTATAACTCTCATTTAGAGATGGGAACAATTGTAGAAATAGTAGTTAGAAATAAAAATTACAAAGCAGTTATTATCTCCACATGCCAGAAACCAGAGTTTAAAACGAGTGAAATTTCACTTGTAGATGATTTTCATTATAGTGCAAAACAGATAGAGTTGGCTCGGTTTATAGCAACTTACTACTTTTCATCTTTGGGTGAAGCTCTTGGTCTTATGGTGGCTTATTTTGGAGCCGATAATGTTGCAATTGAAGAGTATGAAACCTATAGCTTGCCTTCGGCAAAGAGTTCAATAATTCTCTCTTCTAAGCAAAACGAAGCCCTTCTCTTTTTACAGCAACACAAAACCTCACTTCTTTTCGGTGATACGGGAAGCGGTAAAACAGAAATATACATGAAGTATTTTGAGCAGATGTTGGTATGCGGAAAGAGAAGTATATTTCTGATGCCGGAAATCTCCTTAACGCCGCAGATGGGCAAAAGATTAGAGGAACATTTCGGCGATAAAGTGGTCATGTGGCACTCAAAGCTTACTCCTCTTCAAAAGAAAAAAGCATTAACAAAGATTTATGACGGTACGGCATACATTATCGCAGGTCCTCGCTCGGCGCTCTTTTTACCTATAAAAAGTTTAGCTTTGATTGTAGTGGATGAGGAGCATGACGACAGTTACAAATCCTCTTCAAGACCTCGCTACAATGCACGGGATATAGCGATTTATATGGGAAAACTTTATGATATTCCTGTTGTTTTAGGAAGTGCCACGCCATCCCTAAACTCCTTTGTAAAGTTTCCGCATGTCAGACTTAAAGGCGGTCATTTCAGCTCTCAAAAAGAGTTTATTTATGAACGCTCGGCTGAAAATTTATCGCCTATGATTTTGCAAAATCTTAAAAATACACTTGATGCAAAAGAACAATCCATTGTTTTCCTGCCAACCCGTGCAAATTTTAAGTACCTTATTTGCGGCGATTGCGGGCATACTTATGAGTGTGTCTTTTGCAGTATAGGGATGAGCATTCATCAAAAATCTCATGCCCTTAAGTGTCACTACTGCAATTTTACACAGGCAATTCCCCAAGTTTGCTCGGCATGCGGAAGTAGCAATCTTACAAGTTCCCGTCTTGGAACTGCTGAGGCTACAAAAAACATTAGCGAAACATTTCCACATGCCGTGATTGAACAGTTTGACAGAGATGTTATTACAACTGCAAATAAGCTCAAAAAGGCGCTCAAACGCTTTAATGATGAAGAGATTGATGTGTTGGTCGGAACGCAGATGTTGAGCAAAGGACATGATTATCACGGTGTGACATTGGCAGTGGTTTTGGGTATGGATAACATGTTACATATGAGTGATTATCGCTCAAGGGAGAAGGCTCTTTCATCTTTGATTCAGGTAGCAGGGCGGAGTGGACGGGCTAAAAATGCAAAGGTGCTTGTACAAAGTTTTAATGAAGAGTTTTTCAGTACTTTTGTTGAAAATTACGAAGAGTTCTTAAAAGATGAAATAGAGTATCGTAAAGAGCTTTATCCTCCCTATAAAAAATTGTGCAGAGTTCTATTCTCACACAAAAATGGACTCAAAGCAAAAGAAGAGATGCAACACATGCAGGAAAAGTTAGCAAAATTTTCAAATATAGAGATAGTCGGATATGGAAAATGTGCAATTGAAAGAGTTGCAGATAAGTATAGATTTGAGATTTTGCTTCGTTCAGATAAGAGTACAGATTTAATTAAAGCTATTTCCACATGTAAAGTAGATTTGGCTGAGGTGGACATGGACCCCATAGAGTTTGGTTAAGAAGCTGCAACTTTTTCTTGAGTTTTATTATTGATAAAACAGCTGTTTCCTGTCTCATTTAACTTTATGAATTTTGTATTGTTTTGAATATGTGAAATAATCTTGTCATCATATTTTTTTCTTAATTTAAGAAAATCATTTTTTTCTCTATCGCTTAATTTTTTAGTAGTAACCTGCACAACTTTAAGAGGGTCGATTGCCCGATTGTCTTTATAGAGACCAAAATGGAGGTGCGGGCCAGTGGATAACCCTGTACTTCCTACGTAACCGATTACTTGATTTTTTGATACTTTTAGACCTACTTGAATACCTGGTCGAAAAGATTTTTGGTGTGCATAAAGTGTCATAAATCCATCAGCATGTTGAATCTTAATAAGATTTCCATATCCATTAGTTGCGCTAGCAAAAATGATTTTTCCATCTCCGGCTGCCATAATAGGTGTTCCGGTTCTTGCGGCATAATCAATACCTAAATGGGCACGATATTTTTTAAGAATAGGATGGTAGCGGCTAAGCGTGAAAGTAGAGGAAATTCTGGTATTTGCCACTGGATTCACAAGTAAAAAGCTCTCAATCTGAGCACCTTTTTCATTATAGTAAACACCGTCGCTGTTTAAATATATAAAGTGCCTTTCACCGTTTATTTCCACCATGGCAGCATTCAAAGTCGGCATGGAAAAGGGTCTTCCCAATCTATATTTTTGTTCGTAAATCATTGCCAATTTATCATTTTTTTGAATAGCAGTAAAGTTAACAGATTTTTTAAACGCATTAATAAAAACACTCACTATTCCAATAGAACCAGTTTCATTTAAAATATCTACAGATGGATTCGCATTTATTTTTAATGAAAATGCTTCTGTTTTTAAATCGTATATAATAGGTATAGCCTCAAAACTGTAGGAGTCTTGGTCTTGGTAAATATGGATTTGGAGTTCGTCATTGAGCGGGATTAATATTTGTTCTATTTTATCGTCGGCACTTCTAACCATTTGACAGTTTACGCCTGCACGAATCTCTTCTACAAGCTTTTTGTCATCATCGTCTATGTTATTTAGTAGTTCTCTTGTAGGTAAATTATGCTTTTCTAAAAAGACAGAATAGGGCATGCCCTCTTCCCATTTAAAGTCTTTTACCTCTGAACCAAATAGCAGGGTTGAGAAAAATAAAAGTATGAAAAATCGTATCATAAACATAATCCTAAATAAAATAATTTTGAAAGATTAACGAAATTTGGCTTAGTATGAGATTTGTTTGCTATAATCACGGCAGATTTATAATTAGGAATTGAAGTTGATTAAATATATTTTTTTACTTTTTATTTTTGTTTCAAGCATATTTGCAAATGTGTTGAAATCGCCTATAATCGGAGTAGATGACTCTTTAAATGAAGCAACGATAAAGATTGAGATGGTAAATATCGGTATGAGTGGATTCATCATTCACAGCTTAGCTGAGGGTCATGGCAGTATTTTAAAAGAGATAGTCGTAACAAAGTATGACGAAAAAAACAAACTTGCTACGCTAAAAATGAGTAATTTTCTACTGCTAAAACAAAACTCACTTCCAAAGGGTCAATGGCATGTAGAGGTCGGTGATACGGCTCTTTTGGCATTTGGATATTCAAGGGCTCTATTGATTGCACCAAATGAGGAAATTTTTCATCGCACCACAAAGGCTTCCGAAGGTATCCAATGGGTACACCCTGATATATTTGCAGCAATATTGTCCATCAACGGACACCCTTCCCCGCAGAAAAAAGATTTTGATGAGATGGTAAACTCAGCCTCTGTCGGAGTACTCTTTTTCTTTATAAATAAAAAACTTTTTACAGTTGACTCAAAAACATTTAAACTTTTAAATATATCCGATGCGCCGCTAAAAGATGATGACAAACAACTCCCTTTTTATAGTAGAGTTTTGGAGATAGATAAGGCGTGGTGGGGGGCAGGAAGCAGCCCTATAAAAGAGTATGAGCCATACTATTATGAGCTTTTACTTGAGTTTAATGAAGAAAACAAAGAGCTTCAAGCGTTATACGAAGAATTTAAAAAGAAGAAATAACTCATGATAGAAACAACACACATAAAACATTTTACATCAATTGTTGGCTTAGAAAATATTTATAGTGATAAGGCGCATTTAATTGCCTACTCCTACGATGCTACAAGAGAGCATTTTGAGCCGGATGCCGTAATCTTTCCTAGAAACGAGGATGATATTAGCCAAATTTTAAAGTATTGTAATGAGCATAAAATTATCATAGTTCCTCGTGGAGCCGGAAGCGGTTTTACAGGCGGAGCGCTTCCTAGCAGTGGCGGAATAGTCCTTGCCATGGAAAAGCATATGAACAAAATCTTAGAGATTGATATGAAAAATATGGTCGCAGTCGTTCAACCGGGTGTGATAAATATGGATCTGCAAAAGGCAGTTGAAGAGCTGGGCCTATTTTATCCGCCGGATCCGGCGAGCCAAGAGTACTCGACCATCGGCGGAAATGTGAGCGAAAATGCCGGCGGCATGCGAGCTGCGAAGTATGGAATTACAAAAGATTATGTCATGGCAACACGTGCAGTTTTACCTAATGGCGATGTTATTAAGGCCGGAAAACGCACAATTAAAGATGTGGCAGGGTATAACATAAGCGGTATTTTGATAGCGAGTGAAGGAACTTTGGCAGTTTTAACAGAGATTACCCTAAAACTTATTCCAAAACCTAAAATGACAAAAACAGCGATGGGAATATTCGCCACGGTTCATATGGCTATGGAAGCTGTCTATAAAACAATGGCGAGCGGAATTACTCCTGTTGCTATGGAATTTCTGGATAACTTGACAATCAGAGCGGTTGAACAGACTTTTCATAAAGGTTTACCGACTGATGCCGGAGCTTTGCTTATAACGGATGTTGACGGAAATTTAGAAGAAGATTTGAACTTTCAGCTTGCCCAAATAGAGAAAGTTTTTCGTGAAAACGGATGCAGTGAATTTAAAATAGCAGCCAATGACAAAGAGGCTAAAGATATCTGGTTTGCCCGCCGCAATGCTTCGCCTGCACTGAGCGTTTACGGAAGTAAAAAATTAAACGAAGATGTTACAGTTCCTCGTTCAGCTCTGCCAGAACTTCTAGAGAAATTTTATGCAATTGCAGAAAAGTACAATATAAAAATTCCATGTTTTGGTCACACAGGCGATGGAAATGTTCATACCAATGTAATGGTGGACGGCAAAGACCCAGAGCAGGTTAAAATCGCCTACAAAGCAATAGAAGAAGTTTTTCAGGCAACTATAGATTTGGGCGGAACCCTCAGCGGAGAGCATGGAATAGGGCTGGCAAAAGCACCTTATATGCACATGGCTTTTACACCTGAAGAGATGGCTCTTTTTAAATCTATAAAAATGGCGTTTGACCCGAACAATATTTTAAATCCTGCTAAAATGGGGCTTAATTAAACTCATCTGGAGTATGCAATAATGCCGATAAGCAAAATAGGTGTAAAGCGTTTTTTCAAACACACATCATTTCTCATCGGCATATTCTTTGATAAAGAGCTCACTCTCTATGCTGCCAGTCTAAGCTTTTATACCATCTTTACAATTATTCCTCTTCTTTTGATAACATTAACATTTTTAACATCACTCCCATCGTTTGCTGAATATTATGAGAGCGTAAAAACATTTATAGTCTCAAATCTTATGCCCGTAAATTCTGAATCAATTATGGGTTACATAGACAGTTTTTTACTTAATTCTGGAAAAATGGGTGTGATTGGTTTGGTTATGATTTTGGTAGCATCGCTCCTTTTTTTTAAAAATTTCGAGTATATAGCCAACAAAATTTTTCATGCAAAAAAGAGAACTTTTTGGGAATCGGTTACAACTTACTGGACTATGCTCACCCTCACGCCCATCGCTCTTGGAGTCTCTTTTTACATAAGTGCTATGCTGGCAACTGTTATTGAGTCAAACGAGATAACCTCCGGCATAAATATACTTCCTATTATTCCTTACATAATTATTTGGGCTCTCTTTTTTCTTCTCTTTCAAATCGCCGCAAATATAAAGATAGAGCCAAAAGCATCACTCATAAGCTCCTTCATCATATCAATAGTTTTCAGTCTCTCAAAAAATGCTTTTATCTACTATGTTTTTTATAACAAATCCTACACGACAATGTACGGCTCTTTTGCTACTTTAATATTTCTCTTTTTATGGATTTATCTCTCATGGATTATCTTTATTTATGGACTCAAACTCTGCTATCTGATAAACCGTCTTTATCAAAAAAGGGTGCTAAAACAAAAAGGCAACCATGCGCTATAAGGGAAGATACTTCCTTATAGCGCGGGTGGTTTTGGCGGTTGCATCTCTTTATTTTCTATATTTGGCACAAGAGCATCCGTGTTAGAGATACTCGCCTGACTGCTGCTTTTATCATTATCACATCCTAGAAATAGTAAAACCATCATGACTCCTAGTAAATATCTCATTTTATTCTCCCTTTAAAATAGTATCGCTAAAAATATCTGAACCTTCAAAAAGTGCCCCATAACTTGTACTGTTCAGGTCAAATATAAGACCTCTGTTTGCATCTTGCCAGTAATGATTTGATAGAGGTTTGCTCATTGTATGAACTTTTTTAATAGACATACCATCAACTTGATAAATACCAAAATTTTCAGTAGAGCCTGTTGATTGAAGGTTAGAGTATTCTAATCCAAACATCAAATCACTTGGGCGATAAATAAAGGCTTTATGGTTGTATTCGGCTGAGCTATATGTATAACTTCCCCCAATAGTGGTTTTATCTACCAGTTGCGGATTTGTAAAATCTGTAACATCAAAGAGCTGCAACTGCAATCCAAAAGTTTGCCCTGTAGCAGCATCTGCATCTCTGCCTACACTTAGCACCCTGTTTTCATCCACTACATGGAGGTATCTTGAGAATCCGGGAATAGAAAGTTCGCCTACGGCTTTTGGATGGAGCGGATCGCTCATGTCCAGTGTGTAAAGCGGATCTGTTTGCTTAAATGTAACCACAAAGCCTCTGTCACCCATAAATCTGACAGCCATAATCCTCTCATTCTCTTTTCCTAGTCCACTCAATGTACCTTTGACTTCAAGCGTTTCGTTATTCTCTTTGAGTGTAAATACGGAGTTTTCGGTTCCCGCTCCGCTCCATGTGTTGCCTTTTGTTGTTGCTACTCTCAGGTAGTCATCTTTTTCACTCATGCTAAACTGATTGAGTATTGTTCCATCCACAAAACCTCTCCCTTTATAGCTCAGAGTATCACCAAGAGCAAATTTATATATCATCTGTCTCTCGGTAAAATCATAAAAATTGTAATAGAGAGGATACTCATTTGAGATTAAATAGAGAGATGTTTGAGAGGCATAATAGGTTTGGGTGTTCCCCAAAAATGAGATACTCTCTTTGTAAATTGCGCTTGCAATATCAAAAGTGCTGATAGTGGTAATCGCAGAATCTTGGTCAAGCTTTTGCGGTACATAAAATTTGGATGGTTCTATAAGCTCGCTGCTTGCTCCGTTTGAGACTATTTTAGGAGTGAAGTTTTCGCTTGTTACGATTGGATTTTCATAATCATATTTCCATGTTTTACCGTTTTCATCATAGTTGTAGATATAACATTGATTATCCTGATAGGCAGAATAATCTGCTCCATAGCTGCAACTCTCTATTTGATTTGCAACTGCAACTTCACCCATCATAACCGGAGCTGTGCTACTACAAGTACCGTATATCTCCTGTAAATTTAGTTTTGAGCAGATTGTATCTACATAAATTTTTGGATAATCATATTGAACCTCCGGATAAAACTTTGTTATAAAAAAGAGTTTTCCATTGATGAGACGGCTCTCTTCATAGTTGCCGTCGATGGAATGGGAAGACAACTCTACAATGTTGTTTATATCCGTCGTATCATAGATTGTAACTTTTGCATTTGCAGAACTTGAATAGGGATAGAGAGCGGATTTTATCACCGTGCCATCGTCAGCTCCTCCAACCACAAACAAGTAGTTTGTGTTATTAGAGATAAGAATTAAACGGTTGTTTTGCAGATACATGCTCACAATAGAACCTTTCTCAGTTGTAGGTATCGTGTTTAGAGCCTTATAGTTTTTGAGTGCAATATTTTCAAAAGATGTGATAAATATCTGCTTATTTGCACTGTCTAAACTAAAAATATATTTGCCGTCATGTTTTAAAATATCTGACTCATCTACACCTAACTCTTGTAGGTTTGTTCCACTTGCATCAGCACCCTTACCGTTATCAGTAGCCGCGCCTGCTGAAGCGTCTGCAGTCGGCAAAGCAATATCTGTATCATTTGTATCATGCACAGGCATGAAGCTATATCTATAATAGTTGCTTTTTTTCATCTCTCTCAAATAGGAGAGCATCTCCTCGTTTGAATCAAAGGTGGTAAGTTTTGAGAGTTGGTTTCCCATTCTAATGCTTGTCTCTTCTTTGGAATTTACCCAAAGGCCTTCACTCTCTTTAATATTGGTAATGGTAGGAAAGTTGAGAGAAGCATCGTTTACGCTCCAAGCTTCGTCATACTTCCACACAATTGCATTGCCAAAAAAGTTCTTCCAGACAATGGTTTTGTTTGGAATCGTTACAAGATTCCACCCTTTTTTTAAAACAATAGAGTCGTTTGCAGGTTCGCTTGGCGGAGTAGTGTTTACGATTTCTAAACTCCACGCCTCTTTGCTCAAAATCCATACGGCTTGATAAGGTTGAAGCGAGCCGAGAGTTGAAATATTGTTATCACTTATTTTTTTACTTATTGCAGAATCCGGAGAGTACCCCTCCCACTTTTGCTCGTCTGCATTAAATCCCCACATTAATTCAACATGGGAGTTGTCAAAGTTTTTCATAGTCTCCATGCTAGAGAGAACCCCGACAAGCTTCCATCCCTTGTCAAAGTGTACAATCGTATTTGCGTAGATAAAGCTCCATGTAAAAACCAAAAAAATAAGTGTTCTCATAAATATTTCCACCTTTTATTTTAAATTGTGACAAGTATAGTGCAAATTGTGTGTATTAGTAAAGCATGTAAAGAGCATAAACAAAAATTCCGCATGAATATGCCAATAAAACCCACATGCCAAGCTTTTTAAATATTGCCCAAAATGAGAGGGCAATATGAAGTGCTAAAAAAGGCATGCTCAGAGGTACGACATGTTTTGCTTCTCCTAGTAAAATCAAGCTTTGCAGTAAGCCATCAAACAAATCTCCAAAACCTATAATATGCAGAAATATACTGAGTGGATAAAAAAGGATAAAAACCATACTCAAAATAATAGAAAATGGATGATAGATTCCAAAAGCCCCAAAAAGAGCCAAAGCGAGCGGGAGCATTAAAAGGTAGGTGCTCAATTCTACTAAAAAGAATTGCCAAATTTTGCTGAGATGTTTGAAGTGAATGAGAAATAAAAATATATAAAAAACACCAAAAATAGAGAGCCAGAATCCAATCGAAAAGAGAAGCCGAGGAAATAAAACTAGAAGCAGTGTTATAGTTAAAAAAAGTGTTTGCATGGAGATGATTTTAAAACCTCTATCATACAAAATAAAGCCGACAATCAGCATGGCAAAAGAGCGTAAAAGTGAATCAGGTGAGTCTAAAAAGAGCATGTAAGAGAGTAAGATGGTAGCTATAATGAGAAACAGATCGACTTTAGAATTTCTGTACACAAAGTATCTGTTTTGCAAAATTTTGTAGGGATGAGAAAATAAAAGGTAGAGCAGGGCACTTAAAATACCAAGATGAAAACCGCTAATAGCGACGATATGCGAGACCCCTAAAACCGAAAAATTTGCTTGTAAATTTTTATCGACAGGCATAGCTAAAAAGAGTGCCTGATATATATTCGCCATCTCTCTGTTTTCATGTTGGGATGCAATAAAGTTATTTAATTTCTGCTTTAGAGTCTCATTATAACTACTGTCCAAGATAGTGCTGTATGAAAAAAAAGAGGTGAAGTAGTTATAAAAACTAATCTTATCAGTAGTTATCTCAAGCTTAAGTGTTTTGCCAAGTGATTCTGGAAATGAGCTGTTTTTCATGGTATAAAAAACAAATCCTGTATCACTTTTGAGCTTTAAAATCTGATATGTTTTTGACTCTTTTGTTTTTGTGTATTGGCTTAAAACTGTAGCACTAACCAGCGCAGTGTCAAACTTTGTAAAATTTTTGTAGTTTTGGTACTCCATAAGAAGCGTGTAAAAAAGAATAAATCCGCATGCAAAGAAGAAGTTTAAAAAGTCTCGCTTTGAGGTAAAGAGCGAGACTTTTTCGAGCATGGCTAAAGGGTGGGCATCGAGATGGAGGAGTCTCCAAAATCAACCTGAGCGGAGCGTGTATCAATATTCTCATAGACAGTCTCCACCCCCTTTGCAAAGGAGGGAGTGTCGATAAAACGGGTAAGTTTTTTCTGAAATATAAGCTTCACATGTCCGGTAGGTCCATTTCTCTGCTTGCCGATAATTATCTCGGCTTCTTCTTCCTCTTTTTCTACATAAGAGGAATTGAACTCTTTACCGTCTGCTTTTGCAGCCTTTTCCCGCTCTTTTTCCTCTTTGTAGAGATACACATCATCGCGGTAAACGAAGAGAATAATGTCGGCATCCTGCTCAATCGAACCAGATTCACGAATATCACTCAGCATCGGTCGCTTGTCATTTCTGCTTTCAAGTCCGCGGTTGAGCTGTGAAAGTGCGACTATCGGCATGTTAAGCTCTCTTGCCAACATTTTGAGACCTCTCGAGATTTCTGAAACCTGCAAGTGTCTGTCTTGCGTTCCTACGCCGCTCATTATCTGCAGGTAGTCAATCACCGCTATCTCTATCTCGGGATGCTGATTTTTGAGTTTTCTAAGTTTCGAGCGGAGCTGATTTATATTGATGCTTCCATGGTCATCCACATAGAGTTTAGCGTTGTTCATTTTGTTGATTGCACTGCTCAGGCTACTCCACTGGTCATCGTTCATATCCCCGACACGGAGTTTCTGAAGAGGAATAGAGGTCTGGATGGAGAGAAGTCTCAGCATGAGCTGTTCGGCCGGCATCTCAAGAGAGAAAAAAGCAACACCTTTTCCCTGCATGATAAGAGAGTTTACGGTATTAAGCACAAAAGAGGTTTTCCCCATGGCAGGTCTTGCTGCAATAATAACAAGGTCGCCCTTGCCGAAACCCGTCGTCATTTTGTTGAGTTCATGGTACCCCGTATCCACCCCGACCAAAACCGTGTTTCCGCGAGCCTTCATCTCTTTGATGTACTCCATGGTGTCGAAAGTCATCTTTGGGGAGTCTTTAAAATCGCTTGTCTGGTTGTCTTGCGTTATCTCATAGAGCTTTTTTTCAACTATGTCAATCACTTCGGCACTTGTGAGTTCCTCTTCAACGGTTACTCTTTTTATCTCCGTTGTAAGGGTTAAGAGGTGGCGTTTGAGCGACTTATCCTTTATCTCGTTTACATAGGCTTTTGTGTTGGAGATAGGGTTAGCAGAGAGAATCTCCAACATAACCTGCTCATCAAATTTTTTGACTTTAAGAAGCTCTTTTTTAATAAACTCCTCATCAATCGGCTCATCTTTTTGCAACAGTTTCAGCATTGAGGCAAAAATATCCTGATGAGCAGGGAGGTAAAAATCATCTTTTTTCAGGGCGGTGCTGAGTTCATCAAACTGCTGAGGTTCAAAAACTATCGAGCTTAGAATGGAGCGTTCAAAGGCTAGGTTGTATAGGTTGTCTTGCATTAGTTATTCTCTTTGGACATTTTTTCTATCTCATAAACAAATCTATCCACAAGCTCTTTCTCATCAAGGTTTGCCACAACCTCACCTTTGACCATGACAAGACCTTTTCCTTTTCCGTAGGCAATGGCAACATCGGCATGTGCGGCTTCGCCTATGGCATTTACAACGCAGCCCATAACCGAAACATTGAGTGGAGTTTTTATATGTGCGGTTCGTTTTTCTATCTCGCTCACGGCACTCACTAAATCTGCTTCGATGCGTCCGCATGTTGGGCAGGAGATGATGTTGAGCCCATCAGGCATTGCACCGCTGTCTTTTAAAATCGCTCGTGCGACTTTTATCTCTTCTTCAAGTTCTCCTGTAATTGAGACTCGCATCGTATCGCCAATGCCGTCAAGCAGAAGCGCGCCAAGCCCGATAGAGCTTTTAACCGTCGCATGAAAAAGCGTTCCCGCCTCTGTCACTCCAAGGTGAAAAGGGTAGTTGTTTTTTGGTCTGAGCATTCTGTACGCCGCAACTGTTCTTTGAACATCGCTTGCTTTTAGAGAGATTTTTATGTTGCTAAAACCCAAATCTTCAAGATATTTGATGTTGTACTCGGCAGAGGCGACCATCCCTTCGGCGGTTTGACCGTATTTGTTCAAAAATTCTTTTTCTAAACTTCCAGCATTTACACCGATGCGGATAGGAATATTGCGTGCCTGACATGCCTTCACAACTTCGGCAACTTTCTCTTTTGAACCGATATTTCCGGGATTGATGCGGATGCAGTCAACCACTTCAGCGGCGATGAGTGCGAGCTTATGGTTGAAGTGAATATCTGCAACAAGCGGTAGAGAAATCTGCTCTTTTATTGCTTTTAATGCAAGCGCATCTTCCATGTTGGGAACGGCAACACGCACTATGTCACACCCCGCAAAATGGAGCCTGTTTATCTGCTCAACCGTGCTAGCAACATCCGCAGTTTGCGAGAACGTCATAGACTGCGCAGAGATAGGCGCATCACCGCCGACAGCAACATTACCGACAAAAATTTGTTTAGTGGGAATTCTTTTAATCATGGAAAGTATTTTAGCTGTTTGATGATAAAAGAGTGCTTTGAATATTTGGCTTATTTTACATGCTTATGTAAAGTTGAGTAAAAAAATCAATAGAGATACCCTATTCGCTGTTGTCAATCGCCGGTAATTATATCTTCATGCAGATTTTTTGCATCGCTTTTTTTCTCTATAAAAAGAGACTCAGCCATAGAAATCAGATTTTTGCTTATGTTGTATGCGTAGGTACTGTCATTCATGAGCGAGGTTGCCATCTCATTTGTAATGAGGTGATTTCTAATGAGATTATCAAGTGTGCCATTTGCCATAATGTCATATCTTTCAGTGTTTATTTTGGCGCTAGAGAGCAATTGGGTTATTGCTTCCTCATTATTGGAGTTTGCAACAATATTTATAGTTCTCAAGAGTTCTGCCAACCCTTTTTTTATATTTGCGTACTGCTCTTTTATATGTTTATTTGGATGTGTTGAGTATTTGATTAGATTTTTTTGCAGATGTTTCGTGTCTTTAATAGCTTCTACCAGTTCTCTGTTCGCCAATTTTATTCTATATAATTCTTGTATATCTTCATGTTTCATATTTGCTTGTGCTTTAGTTGCGAAATCTATAATTTCTCCATAAATATTTTTAATTTTTTGATGATAAAGCGCATCAATGTCCACATATTTTTTTGAGTAAATCTGATTGATTACTTCACTCAGTTCCATCTCTGAAATTATGTTGCTTTTTTTGAGATTTAATCCATGTGCTATAATTTCAAAAGAATTTTCATAGAGATGTTTTGTCTCATTGATAATTGCTCTCATCGCAGTTGATGGAAGTTCAAGAGCGGAGTTGTTGAGATATTTTACGCTGTCATATCCCAGCTTATCTTTTGAAGCGCCTTCTTTAATAATCACCTTCAAAAAAGTTATCAAATTATTTATAAAAGGGAGCATGATAAGAACACCGCCCGTATTAAATATAGTATGAAAAATTGCAAGTTTTAGTGTGTAGTCATCATTTGCAATGCTGAGCTCATTTGCAATAAAATCAACCAAATATGTAATCTGATGTATAAAAATGATAGCTATAAGAGCGGTTAGAATATTAAATATAAAATGCGCTGCTGCTAATCGCTTTCCGTCAACATTTGAACTCATAGCTCCAATAATGGCTGTGACAGTTGTTCCGATATTGGCGCCTATTGCCAAGGCTAAAGCATTTTCATAGCTGATTTGTCCGGCTGCTAAGGCAGTTATTATGAGCACAAGAGAGGCATGTGAAGACTGCATGACAACCGTGGAGAATATACCGATGGCGGTAAATATAAAAAGTCCCTTCATCCCGCCCATGGCAAATAATGATAAATCAATTGTGCTTTTATAGGCTTCAAACCCCTCTTTCATGTAAGCGATTCCAAGAAATAAAAATCCAAGCCCTGTAAGTACAAAGCCAACGGCTTTTAGAGTTGCACCTTTTTGAAAAATAAGAATAACACCAAAAACAAGAATGGGCATGGCGTATGCAGCAATATCAACTTTAAGCCCAAGCCCTGCAATCAGCCAAGTTCCGGTTGTTGTGCCGATATTGGCTCCAAAAATGATTCCTATCCCCTGAGAGAGAGTAATGAGTCCGACACCTAAAAACGAGATTGTTAAAATGGAGACTAAAGAACTCGACTGCATAATAGTTGTTGAAATGATTCCAAATCCTAGGCTTTTATAGAGTTTGTCGGTAGAATTTTTCAAAATAGTTTCAAGAATTCCGCCAGATAAAGATTTGAACCCAAATTCTAAAGCCATCATGCCAAGTAAGAATATGGCAACCCCGGCGGAGACCTCTTTGAAGTTTGCGCTAATCCAAAAGCCGTAACCCAAAACTAGAAAGGTAAGGGGTAGAAAGATTGATTTTAGCACTTGGTCTTCACACGATTCAGGATAACATCTTCAAGCGCTTCAAGCGGTGCTGAGGTAATGTTGTCAAACTGTGTGCGGTTAAAAGTCTGCTGTCTTTTTGCCAGTTGTGCCGTGTGCATAGAGATGTTTTGAAGCATCTCCTCTTTGCTTACTTTGCCATCGAGAAACTCCAAAACTTCTACTATCCCTATGGAGCCCATGGCATGGGGGAGTCTCGTATATTTTTGTTCTAAGGTGCAAACTTCATCTATCAAACCATTTTGCAGCATCTTGTCCGTTCTTTTTGAAATTCTCTCTCTAAGAATATTCCTCTCAACATCAATGTCATAAATATCTAAATTTTCAATAATCGGTTTTGGAGGATTTGCCTTAAACCACTCTGAAGGTGTGAGCTTTGAAGACTCATAAATCAGAAGCATCTTCTCTATTCTGTAGTTGTCGTTTGGTGAGATATTTTGCATGTAAAGCGGGTCAATCTTAGATAAAAAGGCATGTGCACTTTCTAGGTTAGCCAGTTTTGTCTCCACATGCAAAGCTATCTCTTTAGTTATCTCAGGAAGCTGCGACAAACCCTGCATAAGCGATTTGAGATAAAAGGAAGTTCCTCCGACAATGATAAGATTCTTGCCCTCTTTTTGACAGATGGAGTGTACTTTTTTATATAAATTCATAAAAATATCAACACTGAAATGTTCATTTGGATGCAAAACATCTATTCCGAAATGTTTTATTAAAGAGAGCTCGTCATGCGAAGGTTTTGCAGAGACGATGTCAATCTCTTTATAGATGCTGAGTGAGTCGATTGAGAGAATATACGCGTCTATTTTTTGAGCGATTTTAATCGCCAAATCACTCTTTCCAGATGCCGTTGCACCAATAATTGCCAGTTGTTTTATCTCATTATTCATTCAGAAATTATATCATTTTAAAACAACTTTGGATAGAATGAGCTTCAATTATGGGCTGAGGTAAAATGGTGCAAAGATATATCAGAAAATTAAAAGATTTTAACGAACTAGTTATGTTTGAACACTCTATATTCTCTCTCCCTTTTATTTTTATAGCAATGATAGTTGCAGCGGGTGGCTGGTTTGGATTTTGGCTCCTTTTTATGGGCGCTTTGGCAGCCATCAGTGCAAGAAATTTCGCTATGGGATTAAACAGATATGCGGATAGAGATATAGATGCACTCAACCCTAGAACTTCAGGCAGACCGAATGTGGATGGAAGACTAGATGGTGTAAGCATTATGATTTTTATCGTAGCGAATGCCTTGATTTTTGTAGCTGTGGCATTTATGATAAACACATTGGCTTTCGCTCTTAGTATTCCAATTCTCTTTGTTTTGGGGAGTTACTCCTACTTTAAAAGATTTTCATCTCTTGCTCATGTAGTACTAGGTATTTCACTGGGACTTGCACCGATTGCCGGAGTTGTGGCTGTGAGTGGAGCTATCTCAATCTGGTCAGTCATGCTTAGTTTAGGTGTGATTTTCTGGGTGGCTGGGTTTGATCTGCTCTACTCACTTCAAGATATTGATTTTGACAAAAAGAACAATCTCCACTCTATTCCATCACGTTATGGGGCAGAGGCTACACTTTTTATCTCATCGCTTTTTCATATGCTCACCCTGATTTTCTGGGCTCTTTTTGTTTGGAGTGCAGAGCTTGGCTTTTTTGCTTATATAGCGGTGGCTGCAAGTGGTGTTATGCTAGGCTACGAGCACTTCTTGGTTCGCAAAGATTTTACAAAAATTGATCGTGCATTTTTTACTGTAAATGGTTACTTGGGTATTGCTTTTTTGCTCTTTATTATTTTAGATAAGGGGACTATATGAATCCCCGTTTAGTTCCGGCGCAAATAAATATCAGTTTCAGTGAAGCAGCAAGTGAAGCAGAGGCATATGAGAATGAGTATTATAAGCTGATTGAGTCCGACAATAACCCTATTAATCAGTGGGTGAAACATGCAAAGACTAGAGGTGATGTGCATGGAACTGACCCTATATTGTTAAATCTTCTTGTTGAACTTCATAACAAAATAGATGCGCTTGAGAGGTTTCTCAAACATGAAGAGCCTTCAATGGTTCCTCTTGCAACAAAGGCACATATAGACTCTATCGGTTTTGAGCATTTTAATTTGGATACGCCTCTTCTGTCTGTCGGCACCCAATATTATGGAAGAGTTGCAATGCCGGTTCATCCAAAAAGAGATATCGGTATTTTTTTTGAAGCTCTCTCTCCAACTTTGGCTGCTATTGTCAGAACACATGAAAAAGATGAAGCAGAATGGGCAACATACCTAACATCGAGAGAAAGATTACTTATCCGTGAAGCAAAAGAAAGTAAAACATGAAATTAGAATCTTTGAATATTAGCGGCTTTATGGGCAGTTTTGGTACTACAGAGTATGTTGCAGCGGCGATGATAGCTGTGATATTTTATCTTATCTATTATGTATCAAATAAAGATTCCGACTACAGCAGAAACATCCGCTCTATTGCTACAGTGGTTGATGAGTTACAAAGAGAGATATTTTACCTCAAGAAAAACATTACAGAGTCTCAAAAGAGTTTACAGCAAAATACAAGAGGAATGAGTGATGAGGAGATTTATCAAGAGATAGAGAGAAGTGTCTATGATATGATTCAACCTCTGACAATCGGGCTTAAGCATATGCAAGAGACTATTCATTCCATAGATGTGCAGGTTGATTCGAGAATTTCATCTTTGGAGAGCGGAGTAAAACAGTTTTCTATTCCCTCCTCAATTCATGCAAATGATGATGAAAAAATCATCTCACTTTTTAAGCAGGGCGTATCGCTGGAGACAATCTCTAAAGAGCTGCATCTGTCACAACCCGAAGTTGAATTTGTTTTGAAAATTAACAAAATTAAGTAGTTTGGATTTATGGCGGATAGAACTCTCTTTGCATTAGTTTCAACACTCATAGGTATTGGAATAGCCCTTTCATACACACTCACGGCATATACAACACTGCTCTTTGGCGTGAATGAGTTCCATTTTGCTATCAGACAGGTTGCTTTTGGACTTTTCAGTATTACTATTATTTGGATGTTGTCCCAGCTGGAGCCTGATAAATGGCTGAAGATTATAGGATTTACACTCTTCTTTGTTTCAACAATTTTGATGATAGCCATGCCGTTTTTGCCTGAATTTCTGGTTTCAGCTGTAGGCGGAGCAAAAAGATGGATAAAAATCGGCGGCTTCTCTTTAGCACCCGTTGAGTTTTTTAAAATCGGTTTCGTCTATTTTCTTGCCTGGAGTTTTTCAAGAAAGTTGGGACACCATGACGGAATGGGAATATTTAGTGAATTAAAACGCTTTACACCCTACGCTCTTGTTTTTGTTGTTGCTATGTTCATTATTGCTTTTGTGCAGAATGACTTGGGGCAGGTCGTAGTTCTTGGACTTACACTTCTTTTTATGTTGATGTTTGCCGGAAGCAGTTTTAGATTCTTTTTAACTATTTTATCCGTTGTTTTAATGCTTTTTGTCTTTTTTATTTTAGCGGCAGAGCATAGAATTACCAGAATAAAATCTTGGTGGGCATTGGCTCAAAACAGTGTCTTGGAACTTTTTCCGGCTGCCATGGCAGAGAAGTTGAGAATTCCCACAGAGGTTGAACCCTACCAGATTGGACACTCTCTCAATGCCATCCATAATGGGGGAATTTTTGGAGTCGGATTGGCAAACGGAACCTTTAAACTCGGCTTTTTGAGTGAGGTTCATACAGACTTTGTTTTGGCGGGAATTGCCGAAGAGTTTGGTTTTGTCGGTGTTGTGGGTGTTGTTTTTATATTTATGTGGATGTTGATGAGGATATTCAGGGTTGCAAACCGCTCCAATGACAGAAGTGTTTATCTTTTTAGTTTGGGAATAGGGCTTCTTCTCTCTTTTGCATTTTTGGTAAATGCCTATGGAATCAGCGGAATCACACCGATTAAGGGTATCTCTGTTCCTTTTATAAGCTACGGCGGTTCTACGATGTTGGCAGCATCTATCGGTGTCGGCATGGTAATAATGGCATCAAAAAAAGTTTTGCCGTAATAACCGTATGTTGCAGTGGAGAAAAGAATGAAACTTTGTATTACGGGTGGCGGAACCGGCGGTCATCTGATGATAGCACAATCCTTGGTTGAGAGCGCCGTGGCATGCGGACATGAGGTAATATTTATAGGTTCGACTTCAGGTCAGGATAAAAAATATTTTGAGCATAACAGCCTATTTTCTGCTGTCTATTTTTTGGAAACTACGGGTGTTGTAAATCAAAAAGGTTTTGGAAAGTTCAAGGCACTCTATAAAATCCTTAAAGCTTTTTTTGCTTCAAGAGGAATTTTAAAAAAGCATGCAATCGAGGCGGTTTACAGTGTCGGCGGATTTTCGGCAGCACCGGCATCATTCGCTTCTCTAAGCCGATTTATACCTCTTTTTATACATGAACAAAATGCAGTGGAGGGGAGGTTAAACTCCCTGCTAAAACCTTATGCGAAAAGATTTATATCGGCGTATGATAAAAATTCTCCTATTCAAGGTTATCCTGTAAATGAGAGTTTTTACAGAAGCGCCAGAGTGAGAGACGAACTCAAAACTATCATCTTCTTGGGCGGCTCTCAGGGGGCAAAAACTATCAATGCCTTGGCTCTAAGCGTTGCAAAAGAGCTTCAAAATAGAGGAATAAAAATCATCCACCAAGCGGGCGAGAGCGATTACCAGAGAGTCAAAAAAGAGTATGAAAACTTAGGTGTTCATGTGGAGTTGTACGGTTTTACAAAAGAGCTTCCAACGTTCATTTCACATGCCGACTTGGCGGTGAGCCGTTCAGGTGCAAGTACACTCTGGGAGCTCTGTGTCAGCGGAGTGCCGACTCTTTTCATCCCCTATCCGTATGCCGCGGGTGACCATCAGTTTTATAATGCACAGTTTATAGTTGAGAATAATCTTGGCTGGTGCGAGAGAGAGGGTGAGGGTTTGAGAGAAAAACTTCTCTCTGTTTTGGATGAAAAGCTCAAAGATAAGAGTCAAAGACTTTTAGAATACTCCAAAAAAGATGTAGCAAAAAAGATGATAAAAGATGTAGAGGATGCACTTAAATGATAAAAGAGTTGGCACAAGATTTAGTTGATTTAATCTTTGATTGGGGCTATTGGGGGATATTTATCCTCATGAGCATCGAGAGTTCATTTATTCCTCTCCCAAGTGAAATAGTTTTAATTCCAGCCGGATATTTGGCTTCGCAGGGGCAGATGAATATATCTTTGATAATCGTAAGTGCTACGGTAGGCTCACTCGCCGGTGCCTTTGTAAACTATTACTTAGCACTCTCTCTTGGGCGAAGAATACTCAAGAAATATGGAAAATATTTTTTCGTAAATGAAGATGCCTTGGCAAAAATGGACGGGTTCTTTGAAAAACATGGGCATATCTCTACTTTTATAGGAAGATTATTGCCAGTCATTCGCCATCTTATCTCCATCCCTGCCGGACTTGCCCGGATGAATTTGCTCGTCTTTTCAATTTACACAACACTAGGTTCGGCAATTTGGGCTTTTATCCTTGTCATGCTCGGATATTTTATAGGCGAGAATCAAGAGTTGATAAACCAATATTTGCACCAAATAATCATTGTGCTTGTGATAGCAATTGTTATTTTAGGTGCGATGTATGCGTATTATCAAAAAGCAAAAATTGTGAAAAACTAAGATTATAAAGGATTAAAATATGAGCAACATGGAGTATATGTTTCACCACGGTTTTTTAGGAACGAGAGCGCCCTTTTTTATGGATATGGTTACACTCATCGTGGCACTTCTGCCTCTTCTTGTATCGGGAGCCATCTATCTGGCGAGAATAAAAAAATACAAATATCACGCTTTTTTACAAATATTGATCTTCGCTTTTTCTGTTATTGTTCTTACTTATTTTGAGTATGGAGTGAGACTTGGCGGTGGATATAAATATTTTATAGAAGGAACTACCGCATCACACAACTATGTTTTTGCAGTTTTAATGTTGCATATTGCAATATCGGTAGCCACTCTCATCCTATGGGTTACCACATTTGCCATGATAAAAAAACTTTTAGCAACACACAACCATAAAAAAGCGGGGCTTTTGACATTTACAGGTGTTGTTCTTACTTCACTCACTGGTATCTGGGTTTATATGCTACTGTTTATATATTGATGTTACGCATTTAAATGAACATATCCATTTAAATGGTAGGGACAAATGTCCCTTTCAAACCCTAAAGCTTTGCTTTATCAGATTAAATTAAAGGAGTTACATGTTAGAAATCGGCATCCAAGCACCGGAATTTTGCTTACCAAACCAAGATGATATAGAGATATGTTTAAGAGATTTAAGAGGAAAGTGGATAGTTTTATACTTCTATCCAAAAGACAGCACTCCGGGATGCACAACAGAAGCATGTGAGTTCAGCGAAGCGGCACCCGACTTTTCAGAACTTGATGCAATCATCATCGGTGTAAGTGCAGACAGTACAAAAAAACATCGCAGCTTTATAGAAAAACAGGAGTTGAATATTACGCTGCTGAGTGATGAAGAGACAAATATGATACAGCTCTACGGCGTATGGCAGCTGAAAAAAAATTATGGCAAAGAGTACATGGGAATCGTTCGTACAACTCTTATTCTTGATCCAAACGGAATTATAAAAGCTCTATGGAAGAGTGTAAAAGTTAAAGGTCATGTGGAGATAGTAAAAGAAGAGTTGGCAAGAGTTCAGTCGTTATTCGCTCTCTCTGTCTAAATCTTCTCTCTCACGCGTACTGTCAAGCAGGTATTGAATAGTTTTTATATTGTCAAGCAGTTGATTTGCAGGCTTAACTTTAGATGAGTTGCTTTCCAGCTTGCTGGATTGATTCATATTTACAGGAGTAATCGGTGCGATAGGTGCTATCGGTTCAATAGGAATCCACTTTATATCCGCATAGAGATTTAAAGTTATAAATTTAAAAAATAGAATTATTATTACGGCTTTCATGATGTGTCCCAATATGCAGTCTAGAGTCGTTATCATATCAAATAAAAAAGACAAATGTACAAAGTAATTTAAAGGAGACAGTATGAATAAAAAAAGTTTCGAAGAATTTTTTCAGTTAAATAAAGAGGGAAAAACATTAAATTGTATAGATAATTTAATTAAAATTATGTCAGTTCCGACACTTTTGACTTTTATAGTGCTGATTGCTTATATGGGGATTATTCCTCTTCAAATGGAGCTGCACTCTATTCTTATCATTGGTGTAATCTATGTAGTTTTTGGTTTTTTTGTAAAACATAATGCATGTTATTCAACCTGTACTTTTCACAATACTAAGAGAGCTCTTATATTGGAGGTCTCCAAATATATAGAGGAGAATCTTACTCTATTAATGGGAGAAAAAAAGGCAATCGGCTCAGTGGATAAGTTTTTTGACAGATTTTCCCAAAAACTTCGTAACGATAACTATGCAGCAGTAGCGGCGGGAACATTTCCGACTCTGGGCATATTAGGTACTTTTATCAGTATCGCTCTCTCCATGCCGGATTTTAGTGCAGGCTCGGCGGATGCCTTAAACCATGAGATAACAAAACTGCTCGGCGGTGTCGGAACTGCTTTTTATGCCTCTATTTATGGAATCTTTTTATCACTCTGGTGGGTCTTTTTTGAAAAAAAAGGGTTTTCCCTTATAGAGAGAGAGTTGCAAGAGATTAAAGAGGTGTTTGAGAAGAAGCTGTGGAGCGAAGAGGAGCTCAAAAGAGCCACTTTTGTAGAGCAGCAACTCCTAAATCGTGGTCTGCAAGAGACAATCAAACAGTCGCTTTCGCCAGATTTCATTCAAAAACTCAACGATACGATTAATGTACAGACAGGGCTTCTTTACAAAACTTTAAAAGCAGATAGAGTATTCCATGAGGAGCTCCGCAAAACATATAAATCGGTAGTGGAAAAATTTTCTATAATTACAGAGAAGCAGGAAGCAATTAGCGAACAATTAGATCTGTCAATTACAGCAGCCAATCAATCTTATTCAAATTTATCCAATAATGTGGATAAATTACAATCACTCAGCCAACTGTTCCAATCCAATTATGATGCTATGACATCTCAAAATGAGTCATCTAAAGAAGTTGCAGAGATTCTAAATAAGGTAATATCTTCCTTTAGCATGCAGACAGAAAATATTACTCAGTCGCTTGAAATTACCACAAATAACTTTAGAAGCTCGCAAAATTCAATCGATGGTGTGTCGGAGAGATTGCTACATGTTTCGGAAGCTATGGATGATTTGGTTGACCGCCTTGTAGCAAGCACAGATAAGCAGATTACCGTAAGTGAAAAATTGGACAAATCCATTACCGTGGCAAACACCTCCTATGAGACGCTCTCCTATAATATTTCGGAGCTGGAAACATTAAGCAAAGTATTTAAAGATAGCCAGAAGCTAATCGTTTCACAGAATGAATCATCCATTAAAGTAGCCGACATTATGGCTGCATCTTTAAGTGAGCTTAGTACGCAAACACATGAAATAAACGGCTTTTTTGGTGGATTCAGTACCAATCTATCGGAGGCAAGAACAAGCATAGGTTCCATGTCTGACAAGCTGCTTGACCTCTCAAACGGAATGCTGAAGCTTCTGGATGGACTTGATAGCGCTTACTCTGAGACAAATAAAAAACAGATGAAAGGTATTGATAAATCAGTCGCCACTCTTGAAATGTTATACACAAGGTTTCAGGATAATATTGAAAAAGCACTCAAATCGTTTGAGAAGAACAGCCTGAATATTAAAAACGGCAGTGATCGCATGGTTGAGTCGGTGAAATCTTTTGAAGAGAGTTTGGAAGATTCCAATATAGAACTTCTTGAAAAGCTGGATATACTCATACATGCAACATCCAAAGCAAAAGAAACTAAATAAGCATGAAGAAAATTAACGATTCTCAGAATAATTTTTGGATCTCTTATGCTGATTTGATGGCTGGATTACTCTTTGTATTTATCTTGGTTGTAGGTGTTGTTGTCATGAAGTATTCTTACATAACAAGCGAACTTCAGCTGCAAAAAGAGTCGATAGAAAAACTTGTTCAAGAGGCTGCAAAAAAACAGGACGATGCAGAGAAATTAAAACAAGAGCTTGAGCAGACAAAAGAGTCAATTCATAAATTAACATCCGTAAAAGCAGTGGTAATAGAGAAGCTGCGAACCAAACTTGGCAATAAAATAGCCGTCAATCCAAAAGACGGCTCCCTTAGCATTGCCGGAAATATACTTTTCGACCAAGGTGAATATACGCTCAAAGATGATGCAAAGATGGCTCTTCAGGGTGTACTGTCTGAATATATTGATGTGATGATGAACGAGCAAGAGATACGAGATAATTTAGAGAGAATAATCATAGAAGGGCATACAAACAGTGATGGAGAGTATCTCCACAATCTGGAACTCTCTCAGAAAAGAGCTTTTGAAGTTATGAAGTTTATACTGACGCTTCAGCCGAAACTTGAAAAAGATTTAAAGGTTTTTATTGCCGCAAGTGGAAGGTCGGATGCAGATTTGATTTATGATATTAACGACAGCAGCGTTGAAGACAAATTAGCATCTAGAAGAATAGAGATTAGATTCAGACTTAAAAATGATGAAGCAATAAGTGAAATTTCTGAAATGCTGAGTGAAAAGTGAAGCTTTACTCAAAAACTGATTTAATTTCCTACTGTACAATTTTGGAATAACAAGAGAGTTATAATTAACTCTCTAGAATATGCGTGTTAACTCGTCAACACTTGTTTTTATTACATCTATACTGTGACCGCTTTTACTGGATAATTCATTAATTTTAGATACATTTTCTATAATTTTTTCTGCTTTGGCAGCATTTTGAGTATAGCTTTTTACTGTTCCCTCTGCCAACTCAACACCTCTTATTATTTGAGAGCTTATATCTTCCATCTTGCTTGATACATCAAAAGATACTTCAGCTAGAGTTTCTATTCCTTTACTGTTTTGATTCATCTGCTGACTTGAATCATTGATTGATTGACTCACAACATTAATAGTTGCATTTATCTCTGTCAATGATTTTTGAGTTCTCTCGGCCAGTTTTCTAACTTCATCCGCAACAACAGCAAAACCTCTGCCATGCTCACCTGCTCTTGCCGCTTCTATAGCAGCATTTAGTGCCAATAAGTTTGTCTGATCCGCTATATCAGAAATAACAGTAATCACTTGTTTGACTTGCTCTGTATCATGAGAAATCCTACTTAAGTCACTCGCTAACGTGTTTTGTGCACCAGATGCATCTTGCAGTTGATTAACAATATTGATGACCTCTTTTTTTATCATCTCTAAGCTGCTCCCTACATCAGCAATATTATTTTTTGCTTTAGAAGCGTCATCTAAATCATGACTTAGTACAGCCTTTAACTCTTCTCCCATTTTTACAACCATAGAGAGTAAATCCCTTTCAGTTAAAATATTGCTGCTGACATCCTTATAATCACTATTTATTTTAGTAACAATGTTCTCTATTTTTCCAGATTTAACACTGGTATCCTGAGCCTGTAAAAAAATACTCTGAAATCTGTTGATTTTTTCTGCTGCATCACTGAGTTCCGAATTGAAGTTATTCTTTAAAACAACTCTTTCCCCATGCTCTATTTTTTCGAGCTGTTCTATTAAGGATTTTGTCATATCGACACCATTCTTTTTCTCATCTAAATCATGTATCAGGATGACCAAGGCCACAATATATTGCACAACTTGACCTATGATATTGTCAGTAAAAAAAGTACCGTTGATTACAAGCAGAAGGATGCCTACATAGTGTATGACGCGTAAACGAAAGAAGAGAGAAAGAAACATTACTTATCCTTTTTCGAGTATGATATCTAAAAAAAAATTTATTTACTTGAAAGGGATAACTCTTGTGATAATATTAAGTTAAAAGTGAAGCTTAATTTAAAGAGCATTTGAGTATAATCCGCCGATTTTTCTTTTGCTATATGCAGCTGAAAACATTAACAGGTATCTGCCACAAAATCAGTGCAACACCCTTTTTAGGGCATAATTGTTCGGTGATACCAAAGCTAACTGATAAAACAAGGGAACCGCTTTTGCGCAGCAAAATGTTTCTTTAGAAAATTTCTGGCTTGAAAAACAGCCCTTAAGGATTACCCATGGTAACTATGAAAGACCTTTTAGAGTGTGGTGTTCACTTCGGACATCAAACGCGTCGTTGGAACCCGAAAATGAAAAAATATATTTTCGGTGTTCGTAAAAATATCTATATTATAGATTTACAAAAAACACTTCGTTACTTCCGTAACACATACCAAATCGTAGTTGATGCTGCTGCTGAAGGTAAAACAGTTCTTTTTGTTGGTACAAAAAAACAAGCTCGTGCTTCTGTTAGAGATGCTGCGATTGCATGTGGAATGCCGTATGTTGATAACAGATGGTTAGGCGGTATGCTTACAAACTTCCCTACTATCCAAAAATCAATCCGTAAACTTGACATCATTACTGAGATGCAAGAAAATGGACAAATCAATCTTTTAACTAAAAAAGAAGCTTTAATGCTTTCAAGAAAAAAAGAGAAACTAGAAGAGTATTTCGGCGGTATCCGTGGAATGAAAAAAATCCCAGATATGCTTTTTGTAGTTGATGCTGTAAAAGAGCACATCGCTGTTTTAGAAGCTCGTTGTTTAGGAATTCCAGTTGTTGCTCCACTTGACACAAACTGTGATCCTGACCTTATCACTTATCCAATCCCTGGAAATGATGATGCTATCCGTTCTATTCAACTATTCTGTCGTGAAATGACAGAAGCTATTAACGAAGGTAAAGCTTTAATGAATGGCGGTTCAACAGAATCAAAGCAAGTTGAAGAAGAATATAACCCTACTGAAGAAGTTGAAACTACAGTAGAAACAGAGGAAGTATAATTATGGCAGAAATTACGGCAGCAATGGTAAAAGAGTTGCGCTCAGCAACTGACGCACCGATGATGGATTGTAAAAAAGCTCTAGTTGAGTCTGATGGAGATATGGAAAAAGCAACTGCTTGGTTAAAAGAGAGAGGCATCGCACAATCAGCTAAAAAAGCTGACCGTGTTGCTGCTGAAGGTCTTGCAGGCTACACAATAGCGGATGATTTTTCTAAGGCTACAGTAGTTGAAATCAACTCTGAAACTGACTTCGTTGCTCAAAATGACGGCTTCAAAAACTTAGTAAAAGATACTGTAACTGAAATTTATAACAACAACCCTGCGGATGTTGATGCTCTTATGAGTAGCCCGTTTGGTGCAAAGTTTACAGAAGCTGTTACGAAAATCGGTGAAAAAATCGTTGTTCGTCGTTTTGCAACCATAACTGCAGATGCGAATACGGCAATAAACGGTTATATCCACTCAAACAACCGTATTGCAGTTATTATTGAGGCAAAATGCGACTCTCCAAAAACTGCAGAGGGAATGAGAGCAACTTTAAAGCAGATTGCAATGCATGCATCTGCTATGAAGCCTACAACTCTTTCTTACAAAGATTTTGATGCTGCATATGTAGAATCAGAAACAATCGGTAGAATCGAAGCTATCAAAAAAGAGAACGAAGAGCTTTCTCGTCTTAAAAAGCCACTTATAAATGTACCTCAGTACATCTCTATGTGTCAATTAACAGAGGAAGTTTTAGCAAATGCTGAAGCGGCTATCAAAGCTGAATTGAAAGCTCAAGGTAAACCGGAGCAAATCTGGGACAAAATTGTTCCGGGACAACTTGCTCGTTTTATTGATGACAATACAACTTTAGATAAAGAACAAGCATTACTAGATCAAACTTATGTTTTAAATGACAAATTAACAGTTGCAGAAGCTGTTACTGAGGCTGCTAAAGCACTTGGCGGAACTGCTGAGATTACAAATTTCGTTCGCTTAGAAGTAGGTGAAGGTATTGAGAAAAAAGTTGACGATTTTGCTGCGGAAGTTGCTGCTCAAATGAGTTAATGAGTTAAGGATTTTTCCTTAACTCTCTACTTGCTTAGAAAATCAAACACTCAATCAAACTCTTTTATATTCTCGTTTAGAAGATGTTTGCATTTCTCTTCATAGAGTTTATAAAACACTAAACATTTCCCTAACATTTTCAAACTCTGCTTTTACATACAGATTATGAGCTTTATTGTACTCGCTTAATTCTATCTGTTTTTCTCGTTTTGCTCACACACATGTATAACTTCATAAATTTCTACAGGTTCGTTCTTACCCTCATATAGTATGTGCAAAAATAATGCGATGACTAGTTGGATTGTATTTAGGCATAATTTTATACAAGGAATGTATAATAAACTTGGAAAAGTGGATGAATATTTTTTAGGTAGTGGATTGCAAATAAAATTCGATTATTTCTAAATATCATATATGGTGGTGGAGCAGATGAAAAAAATTAAAATATATCTTATGGCAGGGTTTCTTGTATCTTTATTAACAAGTATTGCTTATATAGTGATGCCTGAAAAGTTTATGTCATTAGACAATAAACTTAGAGATATTATCTTTTTAGTTAGGGGAGAGTTAAAGCCATCTAAAGATATCGTAATTGTAGATATTGATGAAAAAAGTTTAAAAGAGTTAGGACAATGGCCTTGGAAGCGTAAAGATGTCGCAACAATTCTTCAAAATCTTACAAATGCCGGGGTAGGGGTTATTGGTCTGGATATCGTATTTGCTGAATATGATAATTCAAACCCTGTTAAGGTGTTAAAAGAGTTGGGTCGTAGTACAGAAGGAATAGAAGACTATGAGGAGATACTAGCCAAAACGATTGCATCAACACCTACAATACTTGGATATATATTTGTGCTGGGTGATGATGGAATTAAAACAGAGGGTGCTCCAAGTATTCCAGCAACTTATATTGAAAAGCATAAGCCCCAAAGAGAATTTATTGCTGAAGCCAAACGTGCAATTTTAAATGTTCCTATTGTTCAGGAAAATGCTTACTCTAGCGGTTTTTTTAATACTTTTCCTGATAGTGATGGGTTAGTTCGCAGTGTCCCTTTGGTTATGAAATATGATGGAGCGGTTTATCCTTCACTTGCAATGGAGATGGTTCGTGTCATGACACAAGCAGATAAAGTTTATGTAAATTATGCAGAAGATATTGGAGTTCAAAATGTACGCTCTGGTTCTGTGGAAATTCCAACGGATAGCTTTGGGAGGATGTTTGTTAATTTTCGCGGTCCTGCATTTTCTTATCGCTATATTTCAGCCTCAGATATTTATAGTGGAAATTTCAAACCTGAAGATGTCGAGGGAAAATTTGTTCTTATCGGAACCTCTGCTGCGGGATTAATGGATTTAAGAGCTATGCCATTTGACAGTGTTTATCCGGGGGTTGAAGTTCACGCAAATGCGATAGATAACATAATTGCAGGAGACTTTATATCTAAGCCTTCTTGGGTAATGGCTGCAGATATTACACAGATTTTTTTAGTAGGAATTACATTGTCAATTTTGTTTGGTATGTTAAGTGCCGTTATGACACTGTTCGTTCTTATTATTGTTGTTTTATTACAACTATCCTTCATTTATTATATGCTTTTTTATCAAGGTATTGCTCTAAATATTCTCTTTAATGTAGTGATTCTGTCTTTGTCGATATATATAATATCTATGGTTTTGAATTATTTTCTTGAAACAAAGCAAAAAAACATGATAAAAGGAAAATTTGCTTCCAAGGTAAGTGCCGATGTAATGGAAGATATTCTAAAAAATCCTGATTCCAATACCCTTGATGGTGCTGAAAAAGAGATAACGGTCTTTTTCTCAGATGTCAGAGGTTTTACAAATATTTCTGAAGCTATGGGAAATCCTAAATCGCTTATTAAATTCATGAACGAAATTATGGAACCTATGACATCAATAATAATAGATGAGAGGGGTACAGTTGATAAATATATAGGTGATGCAATTATGGCTTATTGGAATGCACCTGTTTCTGTTGAAAATCATGCCGACAGAGCTGTAACTGCAAGTCTTAGACAACTTCATAAGCTTAAATCTCTTAATGAAGAGTTGAGGAGTAATCCAGAATTTGAGAATGTAACAAAAATGGCAGATAAGGCTAAGGTGCCAATCGTAGATATTGGTATAGGACTCAATAGCGGAGTTGCAATTGTCGGGGAGATGGGTTCAACAATACGCTCAGATTACACAGTTATCGGTGATCCTATAAATGTTGGTGCAAGATTAGAATCTTTGTGTAAATATTATAATTCTCGACTTAATATTTCTAATTTTACAAAAAATAAATTAACCGGAAAATATATCTACCGTTTTTTAGATTTGGTAACTGTGAAGGGGAAAGTAGAGCCTCTTGAGATTTGGCAGATTCATGATTTTGATAGGGAGGGGGAAGAACCACTCTTTTACTCAAGCAGAGAGAGACTCTTAGCGGAACTTCATCTGTATCATCAAGCAATAGATCTTTACAAATCAGAAAAGTTTGAAGAGGCTTTAGCGTTTTTTAAAGAGCTTAATGGATGGGAAGACAAAAGTAATATAAAAATTTATGATATCTACATAGAACGATGTGAACACTATATGGAGTTTCCACCTCAAAATTTTAATGGTGTTTTTGTCCATACAACTAAAGGGTAGAGAAACTCTGTTTAGCATGTGGATTTCTCTATTTAGATCTATAAATAGAGAGTGATTCCAGACCACTGATAAGTAGGCTGGTTAAAGGGGTGTGCACCTCAAAGAAGTGCAGAATAAATACAAAGTGGAAGATGAGAACTTTACATATATAACTATTTTGGAATTATAGCAGTTGTGGTGACTTCATACACACCTTTTGTCACAGGTGCTGCACCATTGTATATAGTAAAATTTCCACCAACTGATTTAGCATCTGCACCATAAAATTGCCCATCAGAATGACTACCAACATTATTTGTGCCTGAACCACTTATGTTATTTGCATTTGCTGACATATTATAGTGTTCCCAAACTGTAGTGTTTGCAGTAGGGAGGTATATGTTTAATGAAGCGGTACCGGCACCAAAATCAACAAACATATCTGAATGTCCACTCTCGCTTTTAGGTAAACTTGTGCTATTGTCCGAATAAGCCTTGTATATTCCATCATAATGTGCAACCATATTCGAAGTATGATAACTCTCAATAATGGCATTTGGTGTTGGTTCACCCGCCATCCATAGTCCATTCCGTATGTTCTCGATAGTTTCTCCGTTAGCATCAATATAAGCTGCATGCGTACTCCATTTTCCCCAAATCATTGAATCATTAGCAGAAAGATCATCCTGCGTAGTTCGCATATAGTTACTTGTAGAATCTTGGATAAGGTTAGCCTTTACCTTGTCGCTAGTAAGGCTATCTGTATTGATATCATAATTCGAACCGTAAACACCTGTAAATTTGACATTAAAATTATTAGTTGCCTGCCCTGCTAAAGCTCCATAAAACTCAAATGAAACTGGATTATTTATGTCATTAAACTCTCCTGAGGATAAAACAACCATGTTGCCAATGATATATCCGGGAATTGAAATATTATTTACTACTGTCGCCGAGCCATAATAGTAGTGGTTGGCATAATGAGTAAAATCAATATCACTAGTAATGCCAGAAAAATAAGTATAATAATCAGTAGTGGCATCTGCCTCTTTATCTGGTGCAGTAATATTTTCAGCGGCACCAAATGCAACTGATTGCAGCATGTTCGTTGTCTGAGCCGCTATATCTCTTGCTTCCATATGGATATTTTCAGCCCTTGTTGTATCTATAGGACTTTCATTGTCAGCGGAAGTTATAGCTCCAGAATCTTCTTTAGATTTCGAATCAGCAGCTTTTTTTGTTGTTTCTTCGGATGCTTTTGACTCTTTTTCTTCTTCTTCAGTTTTTGTGAAACTTTCGTTTCTCATGTCGTTTAACTGTTTTGGCGTGAATTTTATAGGATCACTTCTTTTTCCATCAGGAGAAATCCCCATGTAAAACCCTTGGGTAACAGTAGAGAGCTGGTGGTTTATGCTCACGCTAATCTCTCCTAAAGTGCAATAAACCATATTCACCCCATTTGGTTGTACTAAAACAGTAAAGTTTGTTCCACGAATACCAATTGTTGTTGTTCTGGTCTGAACACTGAATTTGTCTGGGGCTATTTTACCTATTTTTCCTGTTATGGTTCGCATGGCACCATTTAGAAGACCAAACTTTGCAGAGGGTGCTTTGTTATCGTCGTATAAATATTCATTGATAGAAAAATTACTATTTTTACCGATGGTTATGATGGTTTCATCATTAAAAATAAGTTGAACTTTGCTTTTATCTTCTGTCTTTAGAGTGTCTTTTTCACTCAATGTTGCACCAAGTGTTGCTTGTACGCTTTTAGCTTCATGAATAATGGAAGCACTCCCTTGCAGAGAGGTAATAGTTGCAACACTGTTTGCAAGCACAACTGAATTTAGCAACATTAAAGAGAGAATGATTTTGTTAAATGTTTTCATTGTAGACATCCTAAAAAGTTTTTACTACGCCGGCAGATACCGTGTATTTTTCATAACTGAACACATTCTGGTTTGAATCTACTCTATCGTAGCGGGTTATAAATTTAAAATGCAAAGTTTCTACTATTTTTGCACTCATAGACAGGGCAATACTTTTACCTGTATCATCTCTTGGAGAACCAAAAAGTGTATTGAAGTCGTCATATTTTCTTTTTCTTATTTGAGCATATAGTTCAGCACCATATGTAGGTGTAAACTGATTTGCATAAGTAGCATCCAGTTTATATTCGTTATAGTCAACATCTACTCTGCTGCCTTGGATTTTTTTCTCTGTAATGCCTGTGAGATTTGCTTGAATATAAGAGTTGGGAGTTAAAATCTTTTGCAATCCGTAAGAGAGCTCATAATGGTTTGCATCTAAATCATAGAGCTCTGATTGTTGAAATTTTTTTGTTTGGTACTTTACATACGCAATGCTTCTCAAAGCGTTTGTATGGCTATACTCAAATCGTGGCATTAGAGAAAGTGTTTGCAGAAAATTCTTATTTCCTAGTGTCACAATATCAGCACCCAAAACAATCTCTGCAGTATATCTAGGTTGTTTGTAAAGAAGACTTGGCATGTAAGCGAAATATTGCGTGTCATACTCTTTTTCTTGTTGGTAATAGTTCAAATAGGCAGAAGCTTTATTTTTAATGGCAAAGCCATTTGTTTCACCAATATCATAAATATTTACCAATTCGGTAGAAACTTGAAGTGCACTATCTGACTTCTTGTCAGGTGTTGCATACTCTGTATTTCCTAGAGTGTAACTAGCATCCATCGGCCCAGAGTTTATATTTGAATCATAAAGCATATCCATGGCGATAGTTAAATAGGTGAATGATTTTTGTTGTACCTGTGTAACTTTAGAGAGGTATAGCTCTATGTTTTTGCGTACATTATCAGGAATTAAGGGGTTGGCTAAAACTTCTTTGAATGCAAGTTCTGAATCTTCATACATTTTTAACATAAAATAAGCTCTGGCTTTTTCCAGCTTATTTCTAAGATTTGTAGGTTCAAGCATCTCAACACGCTCAAAAGCGGCAAGTGCCATTTCATAATGTCCTGTCTCGTACGCAGATTTGCCTAGGCTGAAGTTTAAATTTGCATCAGAGAGTCTTGTCATGTAGAGCTTTGAGAGAAGGTCATACGACGTTTGAAAATCTTTTGCTCTGTAAGCATCCATAGCTTGCATGTAACTTTTTTCTATATCTATAGCAAATATGTAATGAGGCAAGATAAGCATAATAGCAATAAAAACTTTTTTCATCGAAAACCCTTTAGAAATATTTGATAGAGTTTACAGAACTTCTTATAAAAGCTATTATAAAACTAACAGCAATAAATAAAAAAAATCTACAATGTTACCAAAATGATGGTTTTAAATAATTTTTTTAAGAAACATCTATCTGTGCAGGTTTAAAACATTGTGCTGCAAATTTTAGATGCAGTTTTTCATCATAAAAGAATTGAACCAAGTCGGCATCCAGCTCCCCATCTTTAATCATAAAGCTTATAATTTTCATAACTTCACTCATTTTTTTACCATCTTTATAGGGTCTGTCAGAGGCTGAGAGCGCCTCAAAAATATCTGATAATGCTAATATTCTTGATTCCAAGCTTAAGTCATCAGCAGTTAATCCTTTTGGATAACCTTTGCCATTGAGTTTTTCGTGATGCCCTCCAGCTATTGCAGGCACGCGTTTTAAATGTTTAGGAAACGGTAACGCGTCAAGCATTTCGTTACTGACCCTTGCATGATCTCTCATTATAGCAAGCTCTTCATCTGTTAGAGTTCCTTTTCTTATACACAAGTTTTGAACTTCAAAAGTACTCAATATATTCTGCTTAATTTCATTTATCTTAACTTTTCTTTGTGCAATTTCTTCAATTTTCTTAATATGCTCATTTGTCATAAACTCTCCGCCTATATTGGAGACTACTAAAAAAGATATTTCTTCATCAAGTATATCTATCTCTTCTTCTAGTTCATCTTCAACTGATTTAATCTCATCGGAACTAGCTCCACTTTCGATGAGTTTAATTTTCTTGTTAAGCATCTCTATTTCCAAGTCTCTTTTTAAAAGTTCAAACTTTATTCTGATTGTATTAATTCTATCATAGACTGTTTCTAGTTTTGTAGCTTTGTCCATAACATGTTGTGGTGTGGTAATCTTTCCTACATCGTGCATCAATGCAGAGATTCTAATCTCATCTAGCTCATCTTCGCTATATTTTACATCTGCGTATTTGCCGGACGCAGCAGAGTTGAGTGCATCAGCAATCATCAGAGATAAAATCGCAACTTTTTCCACATGCCCACCTGTATAGGGTGATTTTTGGTCAACTGCAAAAGCGATACTTTTTATAAATGATTCCAAAAGCTCTTTCAAATCATGAATCATCTTTGCATTTGTTATTGCTATTGCCGCTTGTGATGTTAGAGACATTACAATTTTTTCGTCTTCTTTCGTAAAACCGGTAACCTCTCCGTCGCTGTTACGTGCATTAAGAAGCTGCAATACACCGATAACATCTTTATCATTATTAATCATAGGAACCACTAGCATTGATTGTGAGTGAAAGCCGGTACTTGCATCAAATTTTTTTGTTCCTTCAAAATTAAAACCTTCACAGTTATATACATCTTCAAAATTGATTATTTTTGATTCGATAGCACAATGAGCTGCAACCATCTGATGATTATAAGAGCCGTCTTCTAGGTAAAGAGGCAGTGGAGGCCATGATATTTTTTCACCATTTGCACCCATTTTAATACCAAGTGAATCGGTTTCTACTATTCTAAAAAGGAGCGATTTTTCATCCTCGCTAATCATATAAAGCGTTCCACCATCCGCATTTGTAAAAAGTTTTCCTTTTGATATAATCATATCAAGCAGATTGTCAACCTCAGTCTCTGTTGAGAGAGCCGCTCCAATCTCATTGAGATGAGAAATTTGTTCGGTTTTTTTCTCACCAAAAGTTTTTATAGTTTCCAAAATAATGTTTATGGAAGCTATTTTATTATCATCTGATTCTGCTGATAATTTTTGAATTTTGTCAGCCACGCTTATTAGGAGATTGTTGATTTCTTTATTATCTGAATTAATTAACATAACTTATCCTATTCCAATTTCTGAATTGTCATCTAAAATTGTTACTCTGTCGTATAAACCAATCTCTTTTAGCTCTTTTATTATAAGATCCTTATACTCATATTTCATGTGATTAATATATATTCTAACATCATCTCGCTTGAGTTTTTTCAACTCATCTTCTAAAAGCAGAGGCGTGAGATGTTTACTCAAAACTGCAAGGCGATTATATGCGGATGGAAAAGAGACCTCAATAACCAGCTGTTTAAGGTTTTTGTTATTATTTAAAAAATCCCATGTATGGTAACAAAGAAATGTATCCGAAGTAAATACCATTGCATCATTGATAATGTATCCGCAACTGCCAAAAGTATGAAAATTTGGATAGGGCTTAAATTTGAAATTTCCTATAGTGTACTCTTTGAAATACTCTAAAGCATGAAATAGTATAGTACTTCCTTTATTGTTCATAAGCGGTATTTTTGAGAAATCAGGCCATACTTTGTTGTTAAATATATTTTCTTTTAAGATATCAATAACTTCTTGTGTTGCAAAAATATTGAGTGGTTTTTCCAGTCTTGAATAAAAAGTGTCAATCGCAGTAGGCAAATCTGCAATATGGTCAAAATGTGCATGTGTAAGAAGTAAATTATCTAGTTTTAAAAAATCATTCCCAAGGCTTTGAATCAAATTTCCGGCATCAATAACTGTTTTTTCATCCAATAAATAAGAACTTAGTTGTGATTTTTTTGTCTTAGAACCAAATGCACCTAATACTTTCATCGCTATAACTCCAATTAAAATTGTTTTAGATTATCTAAAATAAACCCAAAAACTCTCATACCTATTGACACTTGTTAACCTAGGTATAGATGCATTTACTGCGCTGTTATTCGTTGGTGCATATACCTGCCATACATTATCTCTTAAAAGCAGTATATACACTAACTCTTTACCTTTTGCTGTAAGTGCCGTTGAAATCTCCCCTACTGTCTGAGCTTTATTGTTAGACATGAGTGTCCAACCCGTTGCAAACAAATTTGTGTAATCATTCACTGCTTCACTGTCTTCATCAAACGGCATATTTACACTTGTTGCAGCAGATGTTTTTACCATAATCCCTTCAAGAGGGTTTATAGCTGAAAACTTTTGTAGCGAATAGAGTGGGTTTGCTGTTTGATTATTATCCCAGTACATCCACTCTCTTCCAAATTTGAATACTAAATCAATATTGCTATTAACTCCAAAAACTGACTCGAGTGTATTTCTTTGATCACAACTGTCTATATAACCTTGAGCATCATAACTTTGAACATCTTCATCACAGAGTGTTTTTGATGATGGCAGTGATATATAGGTGTAGCCGCTATTGAGAAGTTTAGTTATTTTTGGATTTGGGGAAATAGAATGATAAAGTGCATCTTTAGCCGCTTTGTCTAAAAGTATATAGCTGTATATATCGCCGCTCGCTTTATAGCTTGCACTTTTTACTATGCCGCTATCAAGGACAAATGCTATATCTGCATTATAGCCATTCGCAGTTGCAAGAGCAGCAGTCGGATGTATTAAAAGTACCTCTTGCGAATTAACTGTTATTTTCTCCCATGTGCCTGCGCCAGCTGTTAATACGCTTCCATTCTCATCCAGTTCAATGAGGGTTCCATTACTGTTTACTATTTCGTTTTGATTGAATACAAGCAGTTTATTGCGTGCATGGTTTCTTATTCCTTGTGTTGCACTGTTTTGAATTGTTGCATTCATAAAACTATTTATAGATGTGAAAAAAGAACCGTTTTGGTCTCTCATGTCGCTCGCATATGATTCTAGCAGTGCGTCAGGATAGGTTACATATACTTTTGTTCCGGTTGAGGTTTCATCTATATATGAAAATTCAAAAGGTGTGCCATAATAACTATATGCAGCAGATAAGTCACCACTACCTAGATTAGTACTTGCATACTGAAATGGTGCCGGAATGGTGTTTGCTTTTGTTGTTACCGTTACAGTACCATTTATGTCTTTTATGGTTGTGAGATTACTATCAAATAGTGAGTTTATTACTTTTAGTTTTTCATATTCAACCGTTATGTTATTATCAAAATTGGAGCTGAATGCATAGAGAGTTCCATTGTAGTCTGCATCGAAGCTTGTACCACTTACATTTGCTTCTTTTGTGGCAATAATATCAAATGTATTGCTTATATTTACATTGAAACTCTCATGTACTGTAGTAATTCCATCACTTAGAATGATTGTCATCCTTGTATTTCCTACAGAAGTTGCAGTTGTAGGAACTATATTTATTAATTGAGTTTGATTTGCTGTTATAGAGCTATTTACCGGAAAACTGGCTGTATCTATAGTGTTATTATTGTCCGTCGTGACGGTAAGAATGAGAGTTGCCGAATCGGTATCATTTACATCAAAAACTATGTTAAAGTCATATTGGGCAGAGTTTGGTGTTCTAAAACGATCATACACATGTGATATAGTTGGTGCGGTTGTGCCACTCACTACAGAAGAATAATCTGAAAAATGAGCAGAAGATAAATTTAAATCAAAACTTTTTACAGTAGATGTATCTATTGTTGAGGGTGTTGATTGGTAAGTTGAATTAATATCCCCTGTTTCAAAGTTGTAATACCACGAAGTTGAGGTGTTACCATCAACAAATAGAAAAACAGTATGCGCTCCAAGTTCACTATACATGACTGAATAACTTGTAGCACCTTGGGCAACTATACCGTGATATCCAAGACCGATATCATTACTCATCAATACAATATTTGTTACATTATTGTCATTCTCAAATAAGTTTCCAGTAAAAGTATAATATTCTCTATTGTATGTATTTATTGTAAAGGTGTTGTTTGTTGCATTTATCTCTGTCTTAAAATCAGTAGTACTATTTATATCTGGATAGAGTTTTCCATCATTAAAGTTATAGTACCAGCTAGATGATTGAGGTTCTCCATTAAAAAAAGTTCCATTGACTTCTATTGCAAAGTTATTGTTAGGAAAATATATCGGTGCGGAGTAGTTATTGTCAGCTCCATTCGTAATACTATTTGATCCGCCTCTGCCATAGTAATCATAAAGATATAAATCTTCTATCGCGCCCTCCGGCGTATATGCTCTTATGGATGTGATATTAAAGTCATTTAGATTCAGGGATGGGATGTTTATGTTGAAATATATTGTAGGATAAACTGTAACTTTAAAAAGTGAGTTTAGATTTACTCCTCCATCACTCGCATTTATATTTAGAGTCTCATTTGCTGCTGTTTGTGAGTAGTATATAAACGCACCTGTCGTTCCGTTAAAATCTGTAATAGTCGAAGGAACATTTCCGTTATAACTATAGGTAGGCGTTGAAGTATTATTTTCAACTGTTAGTTTATGGAATGCGGTTATACCAACATTTGTGTAGATGTTATTACCGTAAATGGTTGGAGTCGTGTTTATCCATGTGGCTCCGCTTATTGTGCCGGTATGAGGAGTCAATGAGTAATCATAGGCTGTTGTTCCTGCTCCTTCATTTAAGGGCCAGTACCCCGTGAGGTTTGCGTCACTAGGACTTGGAGCGAAGAGCATTAGTTTTTGGATTTCGGTTTGGGAGAGAGCCCTATCCCAAAGTGATACTTCTGAGATTGCACCGTCACTGTAGGGCGGACCTACATTGTAACTACCGATATAAATTGGATTGGTTGTAACAGGTAGTGTAGATAGGCTTTTTTGAGCTACCAATTGACCATCAACATATAATTTTAAGGTCGCTTCATCGTATGTGGTAGCGATGTTGTGCCATAGATTATCGTCAACTCTGTTGGTACTTATTATGTAATCATTTGAGCCTGTTCCTGTATGAGAAGCGGCAATTCGCCCATCTTCTCCACCGAACCACAAGTAATCCGAAGTAGAAGATAAAAAGTTTGCATTGCTTATACCACCGCTTTGGATTTTAAGCCAAAGTTGTTTGGTGTATTGAGTGCTAAGGGCTACATTTGTATTGATACCTGTATTGGTTCCACTAAACTTGAGCCCATCGCCCAAAAAGTTCAGTCGTGTTACATTGCCTTCCATGATTGCGTTATTGCCATTACCTGCAATATCTTTTACGGTCGTACCGATTCTTTCATCAAAGTTGTAGTAGGCAAGAAGTCCTGTTTCGTTTCCTTCTAGTTGATGGTTCATTGAGGCTTTAATTTCTGCTCCGGTTCTGGCGATATTCCAAACTCGTACTTCGTCAAGCGCAAACTGTTGGCTCAATCCACTCGTAAATGCTTTTCCGGCAACAAAATCTCCAAAGGTTGCAGGAAGTGACATAGCGCTTTTGGAAGCTAGTGCAACACCGTTTTTGTAGAGCGTGCCTGCTCCGTTGCTTGCGTCAAAAGTGAATGCAAAATGCTGCCATTTATTGAGTTCAAGTGTTCCTGCGACAAGATTAGATGGAGTGAGTCTATTTGAGTCGCTATCGCCGTTTATCCCGACATAAAGACCACCGTCTGTGGTATCATGAAACAAAAAGCTACCCCAGCCATATCCGATTGTGTTTCCGGTGTTGAAGTGTGCAGATGGATTCATCCACCACTCAATAGTAAAGTTCGTAACAGCTTGATTTGTGTGAGCGGTGAATCCACTAGTATCAAGCACGCTATTGCTTATCTGCAGTGCTCCTCCATGCGCTTTAAGTGTGAGTTTAGGAATATTATAAAGCTCTATTACATCAATGTCAGACAGTAATCTGTCATATACCCTGAAATCATCTATGTAGCCATAAAAGTTGTAGTCACCACCTTGCTGCTCTGAGCCACCTATTCTATAAGTTGTCCATGCAGCTGTTGCTGATGGCAGACTCACGCCTGTTGCTTGACCAATATACTGACCATCTCTATATGCTTTTTTTGTAGCAGTTGTTGCGTCCGTTCTTCCGTATGTGATACAGTAGTGGTGAAAGGTGTCGGTATCGACTGTGCCAAGTATTCCAACATCGTCAGTCGATACATCTGAACTAGAGCCATCCCTTGTTAATCTTTGATTGGTAGTGCCACCAAAAAACTCAAATATTCTCTCCCAGCTTCTGTTTGAGCCTTGGAAATTTGCCCATGTACATACAGACATACCATTTACCCATGTTTTGCTGGCGAGTGGAATCTCAATATAATCGCTATTTACAGCACTTTCATTTAGGAATATTGCTTTGCCATTGACACCGTTCACATAGCTTACATGATTGCCGGTACTTGGCACAATAGTTCCATTGTTATCGTTTACCGTACTATCATTTACATTATTTTCAAATTTATAGTGAGCTACAAGCCCTGTGGTAATGTCAGCATGTATAACGGTTGTGAACATGGTAAAAAACAAAACCCAAATATATAATAACTTTTTCATAAATATTCCTTTATTGTTTTACTTATCATGGTGCTTGGATGACTTTTGCCACCCCAAAAACTCCGCTAACGCTGCCGGCATTACTACTGTTTAAATTAAACTTACCGCCGGCTGCTTCGGCATTTGTTCCATAAAACTGACCGATGAGATTTCCATTAATTCCAGTTGCACTGCTTCCGGTCGCTGTAGTTACACTTGTTGCATCAAATCCATACTTATGAACATTTCCTGCAATGCCAGCTCTAAAATCCCCTATTTCTGGATTATTTGCGTCTGGATTTACATTTACAGTTCCTGCAAAACTTTGGGTTGCAAAATTAAAGTCTAAACTCACAGAACCGGCAGAAGCTATTTTGGTGCCATCAGTTTTTGTCACAATAGAACTGAGCCCACCATTATATATTGCATTATTAGCTGAATTTCCTATCATCTGATTCACATAATCACTTGATGTTACAACTCCACTGATATATGTATTGACAACTGTATCTCCGCTGTTCCAAGAACCATACTCTAAATAGTCATTTCCTAAACTACTACTTGCTTGTGCTGGTGTTAGGCCAGTTGTATCTAAAGAAGGATTAGCAGCCACGGCAGAAGCGATATCCGCTACAGTTAAAAGCGGAGCAACATACGGAGGCGGAGTCACGACAGGCGGAGTCACAACAGGCGGAGTCACAACAGGCGGAGTCACAACAGGCGGAGTCACAACAGGCGGAGTTATGACAGGCGGAGTTACGACAGGCGGAGTTACGACAGGCGGAGTTACGACAGGCGGAGTTACGACAGGCGGAGTTACGACAGGCGGAGTTACGACAGGCGGAGTCACAACAGGCGGAGTTACAACAGGCGGAGTTACGACAGGCGGAGTTACGACAGGCGGAACTACAACTGCTATAGTTTCTTTTTCTGCTACCACTTTCACTTCAGTATCTACTACGGTTTGAACTACTTTTATAATATTTTGAACATCCGGCACAATATTTTGAACATTCGGCTGTATTGCTGTTTGTTCTGGTAAGGCACTATTGTTTATACCAGGGAGCGGCGTGTCAATATTACTCAAGGATCTTGAATCTATGTTTGGGCTTGCACCGCCATTTGTAGCGGCGCTTGCTTGAGGTTGAGCATTTGGTGTCCCGTTAGAACTACTTTCTTGTTTAGATGGTGCTGCATTTGATTGTGCAGGCGATTCCTCTTTTGAATTTGATGCACTCCCCTGTTTATCGCTTTTTTCTCCAGTGGCAGAAGATTTCTCTGTTTTATCGCTTTTTTTATCTTCTTCTTTTTTGTCACTTTTTTTATCTTCTTCTTTTTTCTCTTTATCTTTTTCTTTTTCTTTTTCTTTTTCTTTTTTTTCAGGGGCAGGAGTATCTTCCACATCGCCTATACTTCCGGCTACGTAAGGTTGAGGAGGTGTCGGTGGTGCATTTGGCGGTGTACGGGAGAACATTCCAGCAGGTACTATTTGCGTAACTCCGTTAGAACTAATGGCAATCGTTCCCTGCGTACATGCAACAGCTTCTTGATTACCGACAATGGTTGTTCCTCTAATACCAATGGTTGCAGTTTTTGTTTTTAAGTTAAATTTATCCGGTGCGATTTTACCGATTTTACCGGTAACTGATTTAAAAGAACCCTCTAAAAATCCAAAATCTACCTTGGATTTATCAGATGCAGCTTCATCATAAACATAGGCAGCTATATCAAATGTTGATGATTTACCTACGGTAACTATTGTTCCATCTTTAAAAATGATTTGCAGTTTTGCATCCTCTTTAGTTTTTAGAATATCTTTCTCTTCTAATTTTAAACCGATAGTTGCATCTATGACACTACTTGCTCTTGTTATGGTACAAGAGCCTTTAATGGAGGAGATCTCGCCTATATTTGCAAAAATGGAAGCTGTTAGTAGCAGTAACAGTAATAAAATTTTCATAGTCAAGCCTTTTAAAAGAGAAGGATAACATTGGCTGTTATCGCATGTTTGTTAAATTCCCAGGATGGAATGTTTGAGATGTGCTCCGTGTACATATAGTCTAAGCTCATAAGCACACTTTTATTATAAGAGTATGTGGTGTTAAACAAAAACTGGTACTCATTGTCTTGTTGTTCCTTCAGATAAAAAGGATCCTCTTCCTTGTACGGTTTGTCATACCACTGTATTTTTGGTGTGAAAGTTAAAGTTGGCATGTATTTGTACGAGGCTGAGAGCGCAATATTTAGCATATCTTGGCTTACGTTTGTTAAATTACTAGATAGTTTTTTTTCGGTATAGAACTGAGTGTAATATGTGAACATAATATCTTTGGAATAGATATGATTAAGAGTAAATTCTAGCGCTTCAACTTCAGAAATACTCGTGTCTAGAAACTTTTTTTGGTATTTAAAAGTGGTTCCTAAAATTATGGATGGGGAGTACATGTATTTTAATTTTGGATAGATACCATAGTCGTTTAGCAAAGGTCTGGTACTCAGCCATATCTTGTCAAAAAGAAGGGCATAATCAACTAGAATCTTACCGTTATACACAACAGAAAGTGCCGGAGAGTACTGAATCAGTCCAATATCCTTAGTGCGATCGCTAAGAAGTGATTTTGAGAATAGCACAAAATCATTTTTTATATTGACCTCTTCAGCAAAATTATACATGTGATTAAGTGATATTGCCTCTTGATGTGCAAGTCCGGCTTCATCTTTTGTGGAATTTGCAGTTTTAATAGGTTGATTTGTGATGCTGTCAACTATTCCGGGGATTGTAAATGTATCACTAGTTGCGCGATTGTTTATATTTGTATCATAATTAATCCCTAAAACTGCAGAGCCGCTGAAAAAGTTCGTTTGTATTTTAGAGTTAATTGCACTTAAATACAGCTCGATATTTTGTTTTACATTGACAGGCATATTCTCTTTAATAGTTGATAAAAACATGTTTTGTGCTTTCTTATACTCTTTTAACTCAAAGTAGCACTTTGCAATTTCGAGTTTGCTTCTGGTTGAGTTTGGGTCAATCATCAAAACTCGCTCAAAAGCAGTTATTGCTAGTTCAAAATCTTTGAGCATGTAAGCACTTCTGCCAAGATAAAAGTTTATATTTGGATCTTGCAGATTATTTTCAAACAGTTTATAAAATGTATCATAAGCTTGTTGGTACTCTTTCTCTTCAAATAGTAGTTTTGCTTTGTTGTAGCTGCTTTTTTGATCCTCTTGCAGCGTCGCAGGTTGCGTCAGGGTTGCAGGAATTGCTGCTACCGGAAGGCTTTTCTCTTCTTCTTTGGCTTGGGTTGCAATACTCTGTAGATTAGATTTACGGCTATAAGCTCCCTTAAACTTTGGCTTAACTAAATCCATTACCTCTTGATATACCTCTTTATCTTTTATTGGTTCTATTACCAAAACAGTATAAGTATGGTTGTAAATAGGTCGCACATGAATTACAAAATCATTTTTTGTTGCGAGGATGTTAAGCTTTGCATATACTTCATCCTCTTGAAGCCTTTTTAGATCCTCATATGCTTTTTCTTTTATAGAATATGCCCCCAACATGATTCTTTTTGGATACTTCGATGTTGATGCAACATCAACAGATAATGCTTGCACAACCCCTTGTGGTACTCTTTCAATGTCTTTAACACTTGCTATTAGAAACACTTGTATTGATATTAAAAAAAATAGTAATTTCATTCCACCCACTCCCTTTTTTTTGAAGAACTTATAACCCTAAGTACCAAAATTTAATACTTAAACGGAGTCCAATTCTCTGTATTATAGTACTATTAGCATAAAAATGGGATGAAATAAAATCGTTAATAATAAATTTATTTTATAATGAAGTGTTGTATAATCTTGCTACAAAGTTTAAAAAAAGGTGTTTCCGTGAAAAGTATTATTATAAGTTTGACTGTTTTATCTTGTTTATTTCAAGGTTGTGAAGATTCAAATAGTGCAGCTAAAGCGAGTGCTGTTACGGGTGACTCCGTTACACCGACAGTGGTAACTTCACAAGGTACTAATGAGAGTGCAATCAATCCACCGACCCTTCCGAATTTGTCCACTCCTCTCCCGACAGAGAATATTAAGAATCTTGTAAAGCAATAAGCATAGGAAAAACTCAAGTGTCATAACTCTTTTGTAATAGAGTTTTTGTATAATTATTAAATATTTATATTAGGTTGAAAGATGAGTTATAATTTTTATTTGCCGCTCGCTGTTATCCTCACTCTTACCGTTTTAATCCCTTTTTTGTTTCATCTAAGCCGTTATATAGGCGAAAAATCAAAATCAGGTACTGCTATAAACTCCACCTACGAGAGCGGAATACAAAAAACGTACAAAGACAGTTTTGAGCGGTTTAATATCAAATATTATCTTGTTGCAATTATCTTTGTAATCTTTGATGTTGAGATACTTTTTATGTTTCCATGGGCGGTGACTCTGCGCCAAACCAGCCTTTTTGGACTTTTTGAGATGTTTACTTTTATGATACTTCTGCTTGCAGGACTTATATACATTTACAAAAAAGGTGCACTCAAATGGAGTTAAACAGCCCGTCACTTGAGGTGGCAATTACAACAAAATTGGATGAGGCGATAGGTTGGGCGAGAGAGTCCTCTCTCTGGCCGATGATTTTTGGAACTGCATGTTGCGCTATCGAGTTTATGAGTGTGGCTGCCAGTAAATATGACATCTCCCGTTTTGGTGCGGAGGTTGTCCGTTTTTCACCCCGCCAAGCAGATTTGCTAATAGTTGCGGGGACAATTACCTACAAACAAGCCCCGATTCTCAAGCAGATTTATGAACAGATGAGTGAGCCAAAGTGGGTCATCAGCATGGGTGCGTGTGCATGCAGTGGCGGATTTTATGACAACTACACCACGCTTCAAGGAATTGACGAAATCATTCCTGTGGATTTATATGTAGGCGGCTGCCCTCCACGGCCTGAAGCCCTGATTGACGCACTTTTAAAGCTACAAAACGATTTACGAACAAATAGATACAACCCAAATAGACACAAAGATTTTAAAGGGCGATTAGATAATGTCTGAGATTATTAAAGTAACATGTATCGAGCTTCATGCGTTTGTTAAAACCAAATATGAAGAGGGTTTCAACTATCTTCTTGATATAACAGCGATTGATTACAGTGAATATGTAGTTGTGCAAGAGGAACAATTTGCTTTGGTCTATATTCTCCGCCATGCGAATTTTAAAGAGCATGTTGTGATTAAAACATACATAAAAGAGTTAGAGATAGAGTCGATTACGGATATATTTAAGGGTGCAGATTGGCTAGAGCGTGAGGTTTACGACCAGTACGGTATTATTTTTAAGAACCATCCGAATCTAAGAAGAATTTTAAATCACAAAGAGTTTGTAGGGCATCCGTTAAGAAAATCTTATTCCATCACAAAAGGGCAGCTTCTCCATGAGGTGGATGATTTAATCGAGGAGATGAACAACAGACTTTTGAGTAAAAATGTTGTTTGTAAATTGGAGAGCGGTCATTTTAGCGAGTGCAACAAAGATTTGATGTTTTTAAATCTAGGACCTTCGCATCCTGCAAGCCATGGAACAATTCGCACTTATGTAGCCCTTGACGGTGAAACCATAGAGTGTGCGGTGAGTGAAATCGGCTATCTGCACCGCGGTTTTGAGAAGAGCTGCGAAAACCACACGTACAACCAAATCGTTCCCTACACCGACAGACTCAACTACTGCTCGGCAATCAGTAATAATATCGCCTTTGTAAAAACAGTCGAAGAGATGCTGAGTGTAACCATAAGCGAGCGTGCGCAGGCAATTCGTGTCATGCTCCTTGAACTCTCCAGAATTGAAGACCATGTCGTCTGTTTGGCAGCGGTTTTGGTTGACATGGGCGGACTTACAAACTACTGGTACATGTATAATCCGCGCGAAGATATTTATGATTTGCTCTCAAAACTCACGGGGGCGAGACTTACAAACTCCTACATGCGTGTCGGCGGAATGACAAACGATTTGTATGAGGGGTTTGAAGCGGATTTAAAAGAGGTCATCAAAAAGGTTCAGTATGGCGTAGAGCAGACGCTTTCACTTATAAAACACAATAGAATCTTTCATGACAGAACCCAGAATGTGGGTGTGATAAGTCCCGAAAATGCACTGAATTACGCAATGACAGGTCCAAATCTTAGAGCTACCGGAGTTGCATTCGATATGCGCAAAGATGCTCCTTATTACGGCTATGAAAAGTATGAATTTGATGTTGTTGTGGGAAGTGTCGGCGATGTGTATGACAGGGTCATGGTTCGTTTTGGCGAGATTGATGAGAGTATTAAAATCATCGAACAGGTAATGCAAAATTTGCCGGAGGGCGAAGTAAGTATCAAAGATGCTGCAATCACTTTGCCAAAGAAAGAAGCTGTTTACACCACAATCGAGGGGGCTATGAATCAGTTCAAGCTCACATTCGAGGGTGTAAAAGTTCCAGTAGGAGAGCATTACGGCTCTGTTGAGGCTACAAACGGAGAGTTGGGATTTTTTATAGTGAGTGACGGAAGCGGCATACCTTATAAAGTGAAAGTAAAAGCTCCCTCATTTACGGCGATGTCTGCCTATCCTGAGATGGTTGAGGGCGCGCAACTTGCAGATGCGATTTTGACCCTAGGAAGTCTCAATATTATTGCAGGGGAGATGGACAGATGAGTTTTTCTTTTAACAGTGAAAATAGCCTCAAAATCGAGCATCTGGCAAAACGATATCCACAAAAAAAAGCTCTTATTTTGCCTCTTTTATGGTTGGCTCAAAAGCAGGAGGGTTTTATAAGCGACGAGGCGATGACAAAAATCTCCGAACTCTCTGACATGCCCTACATGCACATTTACAGTGTCGCTTCGTTTTATACGATGTTTAAGCTTCAAAAAAAGAGCAAAAGAGTGGTTGAAGTTTGCAGAACCTTGTCATGTGAACTGAGCGGAAGCGAGGCAATTAAAAAACATCTGCTTGAAAATCATAGTGAAAATTATGAGATTGTTGAAGTGGAGTGCATGGGTGCCTGTGGCGGTGCGCCGATGTGCACACTCGACGGAAAATATATGGAGAGCGTAACACTAAAGATGCTGGATGAGGTTTTAAATGCAAACTAAGATAGTAAGTAAAAACTTTGAAATTCCACATGCAAACACGATTGAAGTGGCTCTGCAAAATGGTCGCTATTCATCGCTGGGAAAACTTTTTTCTCATACTCCGCAAGAGGTAATCGACATCATCAAAGCAAGCAATCTTCGCGGAAAAGGCGGCGGCGGTGCTCCGGCTGGAGCGAAATGGCAGTTGGCGAGTGATTATGCGGGCAAAAAATATCTCGTTGTTAACGCCGACGAGAGCGAACCGGGAACATTTAAAGATAGACAGATAATCTCAAAAGACCCCCATCTGCTTATCGAGGGAATCATCTCCACATGCTACGCAATCGGCTCAAACAGCTCTTATATTTATGTGCGGGGCGAGTATGAGGAGTTTAGCGATATTTTGCAAGCTTCAATTGATGAAGCGTATGCGAAAAACTTTTTGGGAAGTCGTGCAAAATATCCCGTTGAGATAACCGTTCATAGAGGTGCAGGGGCGTACATCTGTGGTGAAAAATCTGCACTATTGGAGTCGTTAGAGGGGAACCGCGGGCATCCAAGGCTCAAACCCAACTCGCCTGAACCGGAGTTTTATTTCGGTGAGCCGACTCTTGTAAATAATGTTGAAACCATAGCCTCCGTCCCTTTTATTATAGAAAACGGAGCGGAGGCATACACGGCGTACGGCACAGATTGCTCCTCAGGAACACTTCTTTTTGCCATCAGCGGACATGTGGAAAAACCCGGTGTCTATGAGGCAGAGTTTGGTGTGAGCATGTGGGAGTATATAGAAAAACTCGGCGGCGGTGTAAAAGGCGGCAAAAAGTTAAAAGCAGTCATTCCGGGCGGTGCTTCAACTCCGATACTTCCGGCACATCTAGTCATGGAAGCAAGACTTGACTATGAAAATTTGAAGAGTTTGGGTTCTGCTTTGGGAACTGGAGGCATGATAGTTTTGGATGAAGATGCCTCCATGGTTAAAGCGCTCAAAAATCTCCTCAGATTTTATCATCATGAGTCGTGCGGACAGTGCACGCCCTGCCGTGAGGGAACCTCATGGGTCGATAAAACGCTTGATAAATTCATCGCAAAGCGTGCGACAAAAGAGGATTTGGAAGTTTTAAAATCGGTGAGCAAAAGCATGAACGGGCAAACTATCTGCGTGTTTGCACCTGCCGCGAGTGGCGTGATTGACGGCTTTTTAAAGCATTTTGAAGCTGAATTTTTGGAGTGCATAAAATGAAAATCATAGTTGATAATGTGCCGATAGAGTGCCAAGAGGGCGAAAGATTAATTGATGTGATGCTCAATAACGGCGTTGAAATTCCTCACTTCTGTTACCAGCAGGATTTGGGCATGGATGGAAATTGCAGAATGTGCATGGTGGAGATTAAGGGGGCAAAACGACCTCAAATTGCTTGCAACACCTTTGTATGCGAGGGGCTTGAGGCTTCAACAAAAAGTAAAAGTATAAATGCTGTAAATCGCTCTATTTTAGAACTTGAGCTTCTGAACCATCCGGTTGACTGCCCGATTTGCGACCAAGCAGGAGAGTGCAAACTTCAGGATTACTATATGAGTTACGGGCTTTATGACAGCCATCTGAGTACTCCAAAAACAAAAAAAGAAAAACATATAGAGCTGGGTTCGGGCGTTGTTCTCGACCAAGAGAGATGTGTTTTGTGTACACGATGTGTCCGTTTTACCTCCAACATCACAAAAACAGGCGAACTCGGAGTTATCGGTCGCGGAGATAGTTCAAGGGTGGCAGTGGCATGTGGACATGAACTGAATAATCCCTATGCGCTCAATGTCGTGGAACTCTGCCCGGTCGGTGCTTTGACCTCAAAAGATTTCAGATTTAAGCAGAGAGTCTGGTTTTTGGACTCTGCAAAAAGTATCTGCCATGGCTGTTCCCGCGGATGTAATATTTTCATTGATTATAATGAGACAAAATATACGAAAGAGAGCATCTACAGATTCCGTTCACGAAGAAACAAGCAGATAAATAAATCGTTTCTTTGCGATTTTGGAAGGCTCAGTTATAAAGAGTTGAATGAGAAAGTTATCTCAACTCCGTTGCCTATGGAGGTTTTAAAAGATTTATTCAAATCAGAAAAAAAAGTGGCACTTGTTTCGCCTTCACTTACTCTGCAACAGCTTCAGTCCGTACAGATATTTTGTAAAAATCATGCGATAGAACTTTTTTCACTTCCTTACATTGATGAGAGTTTCGGCGATGATTGGCTCAAAACAGATGACCGTAGTGCAAATTTTGCAGGTGTGAAAGAGCTTTTCATTTCCGTCAACCAAGATGATTTTGAAAACTCTTTAAAGGATGCAAATCTCATTATAAATTTCGACCATACACTCTTAAAAGAGAGAGAGATAAAAGGTAAAAAAGTCATCCATTTTACAACTACAAATATAGAAATTCCAAGTGAAGCAACTTTTGCCATCGCAAACTTCGCCCATGAAAACGGCACAATTATCAACTGCGATGGAATCAGACAAGAGTTTTACGCTACGAAATACAAGAGCGAAGTCCCAACTCTTAGAGAACTTTTGGAGAGACGACCATGAGTACGATATTAATCCTTTTGCCTCTTGTTTTAACCATTCTCTTTTCCCTTGTCACCGTCCCTGTTTTGGTCTGGATGGAACGACGCATCGCCGCTCTTATTCAAGACAGATTAGGGCCAAACAGATGCCACATAAACGGAATCAGACTTGGCGGAATTATCCAATCCGTTGCGGACATGATGAAGCTGGTTTTTAAAGAGGAGTTTCTGCCATCGCATATAAAAAATAAATTTTACTACATGGTTGCCCCCTCCATCGCCTTTATGAGCGCATTCTTGACCTTTATGGTTATCCCTTACTCGGACAATATTACAATCGGTGAACAGACCTTTCACATGCAGGCATTGCCTACGGATTTGGGTGTTTTGTGGTTTTTGGCTTTTGCAGGTTTGGGTGTTTACGGCATTATTCTCGGCGGCTGGGCAAGCCACAATAAATATGCCATCTTAGGCTCCATGCGAGCCACTGCTCAGGTTATCGGCTACGAAGTCGCGATGGGATTGTCTCTGGTTTCGATGCTCATCACCTACGGCACAATCAGCCTCAACGAAATGGTAAGCTACCAGTCACAAACTTTTTTTATCCTTCCTGCATGGGGCATAGTTTTGCAGCCGATAGCGACTATTATTTTTATAGTGACCGCTTTTGCTGAAACGAATCGTGCCCCTTTTGACGCGGCAGAGGGAGAGAGCGAGATTGTAGCAGGCTATCATACGGAGTATGGAGCGATGAAGTTCGGACTCTTTTTTGTGGCTGAATATATCGCCATGGCGGCTTCGGGGGCTTTGATAGTTACCATGTTTTTGGGCGGCTATCAGCTTCCTTATCTAAGTACGGCAGATCTTATAAACAATTTTGAGTTGGTTTTATGGCTCATTATTGCTTTTGCGGCGGTTACTTCGCTTCTCTTTTTAAGATGGATGAAAAAACATAATATCTTCGCCATGTCGGGGCTCAATGAAACGAAGGTTTATACGACGATTGTTATCGCTTTTACCATCTTTGCGATTATGGTGATGTCCTATTACGCTCTGGGATTCGGACATGCGAGCGAAGTGGGTGTTATGCTATTACAGTTCGCGATTTTTACCGTAAAACTCTTCTTTTTGCACTTTGTGTTTATCTGGGTTCGATGGACGCTTCCGCGCTTTCGCTACGACCAAACCCAAAAACTGGGGTGGAATATTCTGCTTCCGCTTTCGTTAGCGAACATTTTTATTACGGCAATCGTCGTTGTGGGAGTGAACTATTGAGCTTTCTATATAAGAGTAAAATGATTTCAAAACAAGGATTAAAAAATGCAGATGAATGATATTCAAAGTAAAAAGAGTGCTTTTTTAATCTCTTTAATCTATTTTATTTTTGGTCTGATTTGGATAATTGTTTCTGACTATATTGTTGCACATGCCGTAACAAATGCAGAAGATATTACGATGCTACAAACATATAAAGGATGGTTTTTCATTTTTGTTACTACTGTTGTTTTGTTTTTTTTGAGTTATAAACTTTTTTATGCCACACACCTAAAACATTACGAAAATCTTGAACAAATTTTGCAATATCAAAAAGAGCATGAACAGTATCTAATAGAATCAAAAGAAAATTTTTATACTCTTTCCCATGTGGATTTGATAACTTCTCTACCAAATAGACTTCACATGACAGAGGTTTTAACAGAAAAATGTTTAGAAAATAGACCATTTTGTTTAATCTTTCTTGATTTGGATGAGTTTGGAGTGATTAATGACTCTTATGGGCACCACTTTGGGGACAAACTTTTGCAAGAAGTCTCTAAAGTTCTTCAAGAGATTTTTAAATCCAATGTTTTTATAGCGCGTATGGGTGGGGATGAGTTTGTAATTATACTTGATATAGCCGATAAAGCAGAGGTGACTTTTTTACTTCAAACACTCCATGACACTTTTAGTCAGCCGTTTAAAATTGATTTGATTGATGTTTATATAACTGCAAGTTCTGGAATAAGCTTTTTTCCTGAGGATGGAGTGACCATGCAAGAGCTCTATCAAGGGGCAGATACTGCAATGTTCAATGCCAAAAGATTGGGCAAAAATAGATTTAGTTTTTATAACTCTGAGTTTAAAAAAGATGCGATAGCCTACACTCAAATGGTAACAAACCTCAAGCAGGCCGTAAAAAACAGTGAACTTGAACTCTATTTTCAACCTCAAAATGACTCTTCTAACAACAAAGTTATAGGTGCTGAGGCTCTTTTGAGATGGAAACATAAAGAGACGATGATACCACCGAACATATTTATACCTCTGGCTGAAAAAAGTGGACTGATAATAGAGATAGGAAATTTTGTACTGATGAGTGCATTTGAGACTATCTACAGATGGCATAAACTTGGGATATTAGAGGGTAAAATTGCTATAAATATCTCAGCGCGTCAACTGGCACATTTAGATTTTTTGAAAAACCTTACGACTATGCTCAAAGAGACAAAATGTAAAAGCTCTTGGATAGAGCTAGAAATTACAGAAAGTTATATTCTGGAAAATCCAAAACTTGCAATAGAGCTATTGAGTCAATTAAAAACATTGGGATTTTATATCTCTATGGATGATTTTGGCACCGGATATTCTTCACTCTCTTACCTAAAAAATCTTCCTATAGATAAGCTCAAAATAGATAAATCTTTTATAACCAATATTAAGAGTGAACCAAAAAATCAGATTATTGTCAAAACAATTATCTTTTTGGCAAAAGAGTTGCGTATTCATGTATTGGCGGAGGGTGTAGAGACACAAGAGGAGTTTGATTTCTTAGCTCAAAACGGAATCGACTCTATTCAGGGGTATTATTATGCAAAGCCAATGCCCATGGGTGCGATGCAAAAGTTGCTGCAAGGGAGTGAATGATGGGGATTAAAATAGTAAAACGCTACGGCAACACTTTTAAAGAGAAGATTTATCTGCATGCAATTTTTGGAGGAATGAAGACGACACTCAAACATTTCACTGCAAATCTGAGTGACGCTTCAAACATTCCTACAATTTGTTACCCCGAGCAGCTTCCAAGGGATATTACGCCGCGTTATCGCGGTGTGCATAGACTCACACATAGAAAATCGGATAACTCAATTGCCTGTGTAGCCTGTTTTATGTGTGCAACGGCATGTCCTGCCCAATGTATAAATATAGTCGCAACAGAGCGGACGGACGGAGTGGATGAGAAGATGCCGGAGATTTTTAACATTGATTTGCTGGAGTGCGTTTTCTGCGGCTACTGCGTTGAAGCATGTCCCTGCGATGCTATTCGCATGGATAGCGGTTTGTACTCAGTTGTGGGTGAAACAAGAGAGAGTTTTATTTACGACAAAGCCAAACTTTTAAGCATTAAGGGAATATCAAAAGAGGAGTTTAGCCTTGCAAAATGAGATACTGTTTGCCATTTTGGCACTGGTTGCAATTGTGAGTTCCATCGTTATGATAAGCGCGCACAGACCGATTGATTCGGCACTTAGTTTTATTGTTACGCTTATCAGTATTGCCGCACTTTTTGCTCTGGTGAATGCCACATTTTTGTTTGTCGTGCAGATTATTATCTACGCGGGGGCGATTTTGTCGCTGATTCTCTTCATTATCATGTTCTTAAATATCAAGGATGAGAATCTCCCCGATGAGAAGTACAAAAACAGATGGCTCCTTGCAACGAGCATCCTAATCGCTCCATTCTCTGCAATTTTGATCGACTTGATTGTAAAAAGCGATATTGCAGCCAACGGCGTAGCAAGTGAGGGTTTTGGAACCATCAAGGATGTGGGTTTGATACTTTTTAGCAAGTGGGTTTTACCTTTTGAATTGGTCTCCATTCTTCTGCTTGTAGCCCTTGTCGGTGCAGTTACTCTCTCAAAAAGGAGCGAATAGTGTTAAAAGCATATATGATTCTCTCGATTTTGCTCTTCTCCATCGGGGTTGTAGGGCTTATCAGCAGACGAAATATTATAGTTATTTACATGTCGATTGAGCTTCTTCTCAATGCTGTAAATTTATCTCTCATCGCCATCAGTGCAGATATGGCGGATAGTTCGGCACAAGTTATGTCGCTTATAATTATCGCAATTGCCGCCTCTGAAGCGGCTCTTTTTATGTCGCTCTTTGTGGTGCTTTTTAGAAACAGGGCTTCGCTGGATGCCAATTTATTTGATATGTTAGGAAACAGTCATGAGCGATAATTTATTGTTAACTGTTTTACTTCTATCGCCGCTTTTAAGCGCAACGCTGATTTTCTTCATCAACCTGTTCTATAAAAAAACAAAGCAAAAAATTTATACACTTTTGGCTCTGCTGGGTTCAGGAGTAAGTGCCTTTATTGCACTCTATGTAAGTTACTACAGCTATTTTGAAAAGCAGATTTTTTCTTCGCATCTTTTTACATGGCTGAATATCGGCGATTTTACAATAGAAGTGGCTCTCAAAGCGGATGCGCTCAGCTCTTTTATGATTCTTTTTGTAGCACCCGTGAGTTTTTTAATTCACATCTATGCAACAGGTTACATGGATAAAGACAAAAGTTACGGGCGATTTTTTGCCTACTTTAATCTCTTTATCTTCTTTATGTTTTTGCTTGTTTTAGCGGATAATCCAATCATCATGTTCATCGGCTGGGAGGGTGTCGGACTTACCTCCTACGCACTTATCGGCTTCTATTTCGGGGATATTCAAAACACATACGCGGGGAATAAAGCTTTCATAGTTAACCGTGTTGGAGATTTCGGTTTTTTAAGTGCTCTGATGCTCCTTTTTCTCTCCATTCCAAGCGGCGGTTTCAGTTTTGATAATATATTTTTAAGTCTTGCACAGATTGAGCCTTTTACCCTAAGCCTCATCGCATTTTTGCTCTTTGTCGGAGCGATGGGAAAATCTGCCCAGATTCCACTCTTTGTTTGGCTTCCCGATGCGATGGCTGGACCCACTCCCGTTTCAGCCCTTATTCATGCGGCTACGATGGTTACGGCAGGGGTTTACATGGTCGCTAGATTTGCACCGCTTTACAATATGGCACCTGAAGTTTCACTCTTTATTGCTTATATCGGGGGAATCAGCGCACTTTTTGCAGCCTTAATTGCCACAAAGCAGTATGACATTAAGAAGATTCTTGCCTACTCGACCATGAGCCAGTTAGGATTTATGTTTATGGCTTTGGGGGTCGGTGCCTATTCGACCGCACTTTTTCACATGTTTACACATGCCTTTTTTAAAGGGCTTCTTTTTATGGCGGCGGGTGCAATTATAGTCGCATTTCACCATAAGCAGGATATACGGGATTTAAGAGGCATAAAACTTCCGAAGATATTTGTTATGATGGCGGTAGCGTCTCTCACAATCGTTGCAATTCCACCATTCTCAGCCTTCTTTTCAAAAGATGCGATTATGGGCGCTTTGTATGCAAGCGGTCATATAGAACTCTTTGCCATGGCTTTTATAAGCTCACTTCTGACCGCATTTTACATGTCAAGAATGATGTTTGTACTCTTTTTTAGCAAAAGTGAGCAGGCGGCAAAAGAGAGTCCGAAATCTATGTTTTACCCGATGATGCTTTTAACGCTCCTTTCAGTTTTTGCAGGTCTGCTCAATGTGCCCGAACTCTTCGGCGGAGATTTAAATTTTTCTCACTGGCTAAATCTTGCAGATAAATTGTACACAATTCCTCATGCCAAAGAGTGGGCTTTAATGTCTGTAAACACTTTCTTTATAGCTCTTGTTATCTACAACACCTATAAAAAGTATGCCTATACAAATGAGATAATCTTAGAGAAAAATTATGGCTGGGTAACAAATAAGTTTTATATAGATGAGCTCTACAACAAAACAGTTGTGGCTTTCATAGACAAACTCTCACACTTTTTTGAGAAAACAGTAAGTAACTTTTTGATTGATGAGAAAATTAATCTCACGGCATTCGCCTATCTGAAACTTGGAAAAATTGTCTCCATTGCCGAGAATGGAAATGTGCGATTTTATGCACTCTACATGCTTATCGGCGTAGTTTCCGGTTTTGTTTACCTCTATCTGCTTCTGGGGAGTGTGTTATGAGTGTTTTAAGTGCGATAATTTTTATACCGATATTTGCTGCAATATTTCTCTTTTTTGTAAATCTGCATATCACTCTTGTAAAAATAGTTTACATGCTTGCAACTCTTACTGTTGCCTATTTGGCAGTGCGTCTCTACATAGATTTTGATGCCTCCTCCTCGATGCAGTTTATAGAGCAGCATGCATGGATTACGCAATACGGCATAGAGTACCATGTCGGTGTGGACGGTGTTTCGCTTGGAATTGTGATGATGAATGCTCTCTTGATGCCGCTTGTTGCAATCGCACTCTACAAACAGAGAGACAAAAGAGGGTATTGGATAAATCTGCTTTTTGTTCAGGGCGGCATCATGGGTGCAGTTTTGGCACTTGATTTGATGCTCTTCTACCTCTTTTGGGAGCTTATGCTGCTTCCGATATTTTTTATGATTGGTCTTTTTGGATACGGAAAAAGCAATTTTATCTCTATGAAGTTTAACATGTACACCATTTTCGGCTCTTTGATGATGCTTATCTCCATTTTATACATGGCGGTAGAGCATAAAGAGCAGTTTGGTTTTTACTCTTTTGCTCTGGATGAACTTAAAAATATTACGCTCACAACTTCAGAATCGCTTTTGGTTTTTAGCGGTTTTATGATTGCCTTTGGCATAAAAATTCCGATTTTTCCATTTCATACATGGTTGAGCGACACCTACAGAAGCGCGCCTATGGGCATTGTTATAGTTATGTCGGCTTTGATGGCAAAGCTTGGAACCTATGCGATATGGAGATTTCTTTTTACTCTTTTAAACGAAACTTCTCAAGAGTTAGCTCCCTATTTTATCTGGCTCGGACTCTTTGGGCTTATCTATTTTGGTATCTCTGCCATAAGTCAGACACATCTCAAACGCATGTTTGCACTCTCCTCTGCATCGCATCTCTCTTTGATTGTGGTGGGATTTTTTATCTACAGCAATTACGGGCTCATTGGTTCATCCTACTTTATCGTGGCACATGCACTCTCGTCTGCCGCCATGTTTTTGATGGTTGCCATGATGTACGAGAGAGTTCAAACTTACACGATTGAGTCGCTTGGAGGAATTGCCAAAGTTGCTCCTCTATTTGCGCTCTTCTTTGCTTTTTTTGCCCTGAGTATAGTTGGAGTTCCGCTCACTGCAGGGTTTGTGGCGGAGGTTTTAATCATTTTGGGCGCATTTGAGTATAACACCGCCATCGGATTTTTTGCGGCAACCTCACTTCTCATTCCTATGCTTTTTATGTTCAAAACAATAAGTAAAGTTTTATACGGTGAGACAAACGAGAGAACACAAAATTTTCAGGATTTGAGAGCGCATGAGCTATTGGCGGTTATTCCGCTCGCCCTGCTCATTCTCGCCATGGGAATATTTCCAAACTATTTTATAAAAAAGATTGAACCGACTGCAAAAGCTTTTGTAGATAAAAAAGAGGCGGTGTATTATGAGTAATGAGTTTATTGCATTAGCGGTTCCGGCACTGCTGCTTTTGAGTGCTATCTTTATTCTTCTCTTTGGATTTAGCACGCACTATACCAAAAACAGAGGCTATTTCATCACGCTTACGACACTTTTTATTGCTTTTATACTTTCGGCTAACGGCGTCGGGCAGAAATACAGCATCGTGATTTTGCCTGATATTTTTAACTCGATGATTGTCTATGATACCTTTAGCGCAACCTTTATTTCACTCTTTCTGCTCGGCGGTTTTTTAACTCTGGCAATTGCCAAATCGTTTGTCGATAAAACAAACTTTTTTACGCATGAATCCTTTGTTTTGCTCCTCTTTTCACTCTTTGGCATGGTGATTTTGAGCATGGCAAATGAGCTTCTTACCGCTTTTATAGCTCTGGAAATCGCCTCCATGTCAGTCTATATTTTGGTTGGACTCAACAAAAATTCGCTCAAAGCTTCCGAAGCTTTTTTCAAATATCTGCTTCTTGGTTCGTTTTCTGCCTCTTTTTATCTTCTTGGCATGATGCTCATCTATGCGCAGGCAAAAAGTACAAATCTCGACGCTATTGCGGAGTATATTTTGCACACAGAGTTGCACTCTCACCTTCTTATAGTTGCCGGAAGTATGCTTATCATGATTACAATCATGTTTAAAATTGCTGCCGTTCCCTTTGGTGCTTGGGTTTTAGATGTTTATGAGGGTGCGTCACTGCCGATTACAGCCTACATGGCAGGTGTTTTCAAAATTGCGGTTTTTGCCTTTACATTGCGTGTTTTTCTAAAAGATTACATAACTTTTGAAGCTGTTTATGACCCGCTTATTATCGGTGGGGCTTTGGTTACAATGTTTGTAGGTTCGCTTTTGGCGGTGATTCAAAAGAGCGTTAAAAAGATGCTTGCAGCTTCATCTGTTGTTCACAGCGGATATATTTTGATAGCGTTTGCTTCTATTGGAGAAGCTACTTCGAGTGCTGCGAGTGCAATCATGTTCTACCTTTTTGCCTATTTTATCAGTGCAATTGGGGCTTTTGGAGTTTTAAGCTACATAAGCAAAGGAAGCGATAAATTAATTAATTACGATGACTTAGACGGACTTGCAAAAACAAGACCGATGATAGCCGCTTCTCTTACCATTTTTATGCTCTCTCTTGCCGGTTTTCCATCGACAATCGGTTTTATAGGCAAGTTCTATATTTTAACATCCGCAATCGAGGCAGGCTACACATTTCTGGCATTTTTTGGAGTGTTGACTGCATTTATATCCATTTACTACTACTTTAAAGTTGTCATGCATCTCTACTTTAAAGAAGCCGGACATGTAGAGGTTCACTACGGCTATAAAGTATCACTGGCTTTCATAGTGCTCTCTGCCGTAGTTGTTTTGTGGGGTGGAGTAGGGACATCACTGCTATTGGATATTCCAGGTATTAATGCACTTAATGAATTGAGTAGACACTCAATTGAATCACTTGGGTTGTAGAAAATTTTACATGTCGATTTTTTCTTTGACATAAGGAACTAATATGAATATATTTAAAAAACTGCAAGTAAAAGCTAAAGATTTGACCATTCTTTGCGTAGAGGATGAAAAAGAGTTGCGGGAGTCAATAGTTCTTTTTCTAAAAAAGTTTTTTAAAAGTGTAGATTCTGCTGAAGATGGTCTGCAGGGGCTTAAAAAATATACGAGTAACCATTATGACATTGTTTTGACAGATATTCAGATGCCAAAAATGGATGGATTAGAACTATTAAAAGAGATAAAGAGGATACATCCGGATAGACAAGGCATAATATTATCAGCGTTTGATCATAAAGAGTATCTGCTCAAGGCAATAGAGGTAAAGGTAGATCACTATATCACAAAGCCAATCGATGTAAACCTTATGGCAGCAACACTTCTCTCAAGCATAGAGACGCTTGAACTGAGAGCCGAAGTTGAACAACAAAGAGAGATTATTATCAACCAGTCGAGAACATCCGCCATGAGTGATATGCTCTTGTATATTTCACATCACTGGAGACAGCCTCTTAATGCAGTTGCAGTAGCTGTTCAGAGTCTCTCCTTTGCATATGAGTTAGGAAAACTAAATAAAGAGTATCTTGACAAACAGATTGCGAATAGTATGGAAATTATCCAAAATTTGTCTAGTTCTTTGAACCAATTTAGATCTTTTTTTGTTGCCAGTCCTCAAAAAAGTTTTAACCCTTTTACGGCCATAGATGAACTAGTCGCACTATTAATAGATGCCTTTGAGAGCGATGAGATTGATATTAAATACTCCATTAAGAATAAAATTGATGTAATGGATAAGATAGATATAAAAGGCGATGTTAATGAATTTAAACAAGTGGTTTTATCTATTTTAAATAACTCAAAAGATGCTATCAATAGTGTTAGGAAAGACAAAAAAAATTATAGAGGTGAAATCGAGTTTACTTTTATAGATGGCGGTAACTCTATTGACATTGTTATAAAAGATAATGGAGGAGGAGCTAATCCTGAGATTCTAAAAAGGGCTTTTGATCCTTTTTTTACTACTCACAATATAGCAGAGAAAAAAGGTCTTGGACTCTACATCGCCAATATGATAATATGTAAAAAAATGGGTGGAGAATTAAAAGTGGAAAATGAAGGTAAAGGTCTAAAAGTAGACATAAAATTATCAAAGATAGAGTCGCAATCAAAGCAATAAATAATTTGGCAATATTTGATATAATCCCTTTATGAATTTATTATCCGCTAAAAACTTATCACACACTTTTGATTATGAGTTATTTAAAAATATCTCTTTAGATTTACATGCAAAAGAGTCAATCGCTATTATCGGTATTAGCGGGAGTGGAAAATCTACTCTTTTACATATACTCTCAACCCTTTTAACGCCGGATGGAGGAGCTGTTTATCTCTTTGACGAAGATGTATCTACTCTTAAAAAAAAGAGGTTAGCACAGATAAAGAGGGATTCTCTTGGACTTGTTTTTCAATCTCATTATCTTTTTAAAGGTTTTAGTGCGTATGAAAATCTAGAAGTAGCGGCTATTCTTTCTAACCAAGAGATAGAGAGCGAACTTGTAAAGAGACTGAATATTGACAAAAACATGGAGCAAAAAGTAACAGAACTCTCTGGCGGGCAACAGCAAAGAGTCTCTATTGCAAGAGTTCTAACAAAAAAACCTCGTATAATCTTTGCAGATGAACCAACAGGGAATCTCGATAAACAGACTGCAAATGAAGTTATGAATCTCTTTTTTGAATATTGCAAAAATAACAATGCCGGAATGATACTTGTGACGCATGACGAAGAGTTGGCACATAAATGCGACAAAGTTTACAGACTTGAGAATAAAGAGCTAGTCAGGATTCAATAGTGGCTTGGGCACAGGTATTTACAGAGGCTTATGTTGTTGGATTTATCTTGCTCTTTTTTCGTTTTGCTGCACTCTTTATTGCAGTACCTATATTTTCTCATCAAAATATACCTGTCAATATTAAAACGGCAATGGCTTTTTTCTTTACTATAGTTTTTTACTCTTCTATGCCGCCCTTGGCTATCGCCATAAATCTTCCTACCATCATACTAGCAATTTTGAGTGAGTTTATCTTTGGTTTAGCCATAGGCATAGTCCTTCTTTTGGCTTATAATGTCATAACTTTTGCAGGCGGATTAATCTCTTTTATGATGGGTTTCTCAATGGCAAGTGCCATCGATCCGCAGTCCGGTATCTCGATGCCGATTATCTCTCAATTTTTATCTTTGATGGGTTTAATGGTTCTTGTCTCCATGGATATGCACCACTGGATGCTGCTCTATATTGATAAATCTCTTGCAGCTGTTCCTCTGGGTGGTTTTTTGATGAAGGAGAACCTTTTTCATCACATAATAGAAGCATCTTCGAATATGTTTTTGGTGGGCTTTTTGATAGCATTTCCAATTATTGCACTTTCCATGCTAGCCGATGCAATATTTGGAATGCTGATGAAAACAATGCCTCAATTCAATCTTCTCGTAATAGGGTTTCCTATAAAAATCATAGTTTCGTTTGCTGTTTTAATCGCGACATTTGCCTCTACAATGCTGATTCTAAAGATACAGATGCAAGAAGCGTTTAATATATTGGAAATGTTTTTTTAGTTTTTTTTTGATACAATAGTGTCAAAATAGCTTTTACTAAATCATAATCTGTACTTCCAAAGGAACCCATGTGAAAATATTGCTTTTAAACGATAATCCGGTTGTAAACAAGTTAGTAACTCTAAGTGCGCAAAAAACTTCAGATGATTTGGAAGTGATTAGCAGCATAGAGGACATATACTCACAATCTTGTGACCTCTTGGTTCTTGATGACACTCTTTATAGTGATAAGGGATGGGAAGAGATACAAGATAAGATTAAGTTTAAAAAATCACTCTATATTTGTGCAAAAAATGCCGTTGAAGTGAGCGGTTTTACGGCTACGTTAAAAAAACCATTCTTACCTACGGAACTTGTAGAACTTTTCTCTACATTGAGTAAGGGGCTTATCTCGACTGATTCCAGTGAAACGCACATAGCTGCCCAGACGAAAAGTCTTCATCAATTGAACGATTTAGAAGAGGATGAAATTTCCCTTGATGATGAGTTGGAAAGTTTGGATTATCTGGATAATTTAGATGACTTGAGAGATGATGAGTTGATTAATTTGGAGCATTTGGGCGAATTAGAGGATTTAGAAGATGATGAAACTTCTCTTGATGATGAGCTGAATGATTTAGAAGATGAGACAACAGAAAAACCTGAGGAAGAGACCTTAATAAAAGAGGATGAAAAACCTGCCATTCTAGATAAAGATGAGCTGCAAGAGGTGCAAGAACTTTTAGATGAAGCTGCAGAAGATTTAGAACTTGAAGAGATGAGCGGTAGCGATTCAAGTAAATATGACACAGATTTAGATGATTTAGAAGAATTTGATTTAGAAGAAAAATTGCCACAATCATTGCCTCTAGATAGTGAGCTAGAAGATCTTCTGGGTGAATTAGAAGATGATGATAAAGAGATTAACGGGATGGAAGAGTTAGATGAATTTGCGGATTTATCTGATGAGCTAGAGCTCGAAGAGACGGAGATTAGTACTCCAGATAAGAATGATGAGGTTGCAGATTTTGATGAGCTTGATGAGCTAGAGCTTGATAAGATGGAGAATAGCCCTCTGAGTAAAGATGATGAATCTGCGTTAATCGATGATTTTGATGATGAAGAGTTAGAGCTTGATGAGATGGAGAGTAGCACTTCGAGCAAAGATGATAAATCTGCATTTATCGATGATTTTGATGATGAAGAGTTAGAGCTTGATGAGATGGAGAGTAGCACACAAAGTAAAGATGATTCAGAAGAAGATTCTTTTGAAGATGAGTTGGAACTGGAAGATCAGATTCAAGATGCGGTTGAAAAGCTGAGTGACGAAGATTTAGAGAGCGAACTTGATGAGGAAACTCTGCTTGATATAGTCGGTGATGATATGAACGGTCTTGACTCTTTGACATCAAGAGATTTGAAACTTGCCATGGGCGAAGAAGTTGAAGAGCTTGAAGAAGAGCCTTTAGAAGAGTTGGATTTTGAAGAGATAGAAACGAGTAGCTCAAATGAAAATGCGATAGCTGAAGTAGAAGAGGCTGATACAAAAGAGTCATCTAGCGATGAAAATGAAGGAGTAGAATCTCTGAAAAAATTGTTGGCAGCTCTTTCGAGCCATGATGTGGCAGCTTCTTTAAAAGGTATGAAAATAAGTATAAATATAACTTTGGGTGAAAAATAGTGGAGAGAGTAAGTGGAGCAGTTTTAGTACTTTCAGGTCCTAGCGGCGCTGGAAAAAGTTCTTTAATTGATAAAATTTTTAATGATATAGGAGATTGCTATTTTTCTATCTCAACAACTACCCGCCCTATGAGGGTTGGGGAAGTAGAGGGTATTCACTACCATTTTGTAAGCGAAGAAGAATTTAAAAAAGATATAGAGAGTGATCTTTTTCTTGAATATGCCGTAGTTCATGGCAATTATTATGGAACATCAATAAAACCGGTGAAAGAGGCTTTATCCAGAGGAAAACTAGTTCTGTTTGACATAGATGTGCAGGGAAATACTGCGGTAAACAACCGCCTTGGCGATATAACAACTTCTGTATTTATAACACCTCCAACTCTCTCAGAGCTAAAAAGAAGATTACAAAATCGTTTAACTGATTCAGAAGAAGTGGTTGAACGCCGTGTAAAAATGGCAAAAAGAGAAATACAAAGAATATCTGAATATGATTATTTGATAGTTAATGATGTTTTAGAGGATGCGGCAGAACTGCTAAAGCTTATTGCCATTACAGCAAGAGTGAAAATGTCAAATGATGAGATTAACAGTTTTGTACAAGAGTGGGAAGATATATAGGGTTATGCCTACTGTAATTACTTCGATAAGAGTATTTACAGCAAAGAGTAGATACACTTCTGCTCTTAATTTAAAAAAAAGAAGGACAAAACAATGAGTATGCCTAGCGGAATGGAGTTATTAGTAATTTTAGGAATTATCGTTTTATTATTTGGTTCGAAGAAAATACCTGAATTAGCGAAAGGTATTGGTCAAGGTATCAAGAACTTTAAAAAAGAGATGAGTGAAGACACTGTAGAAACTGCCCATACAGATGCACCAAAAAAAGTAGAAGGTTCTGAAGAATCTGCAACACATACAAAAACTACTACACAAGCATAACTTTTGAAACAACGAGTATCGACGCTATTGCGTGAAAAATTTGGTCGTGAAGTTGTTTTAGAAAAGCCAAAAGATCGTTCTTTTGGCCATTTTGCTACTCCAATAGCCTTTTCTATAGCAAAAGAGCTAAAAAAATCTCCAATGGCAATTTCAGAAGAGTTGGCCTCCTCCTTTAATGACAATGATGTGTTTTCAAGTGTAGAATCAGTAAAAGGTTATTTGAACTTCCGTTTGAGTGAAAATTTTTTGAGTGATTACGCTGCATGGGCATTAACAAACCCTCAAGAGTTTGGCAAACAAGAGAAGCATGAAAAAATACTTCTCGAATTTGTTAGTGCAAACCCTACCGGTCCCCTTCACATAGGACATGCCAGAGGTGCGGTTTATGGCGATACACTTCTAAAACTGGGAAGACATTTAGGCTACTACATCACGGCTGAATATTATGTAAACGATGCCGGCAATCAGATAGATTTACTGGGCTTGTCAATTCAGCTTGAAGGACGTGCAACTCTTTTAGGTGAAGATGTCGAGTATCCTGAGAGCTATTACAGAGGTGAATATTTAGCCTCTCTTGTAAGCGGTGCAGTTGAGAAATTCGGTAAAGAGATTTTAAGTGATGAATCTCGCCAAAAAGAGCTTGCGCTCTGGGCAAAAGATAAAGTCATGGATATTATCGTAAAAGATTTAGGTGATTTAAATATCTTTTTTGACACATTTGTATATGAATCATCTCTTTATGATGACTGGGAAAGAGTTCTTACAAAAATGGGCAAAGGCGTTTATGAAAAAGATGGCAAAATGTGGATTGCATCAGAACAGCATGGCGATGAGAAAGACAGGGTTGTGGTTCGTGAAGATCATAGACCAACCTATTTAGCCGGAGACATAGTTTATCACAACCAAAAATTTGAGAGAAGTTATGGGCACTACATAAATATATGGGGTGCTGATCACCATGGTTACATTTCCCGTGTAAAAGCTGCAGTAGAATTTTTAGGATTTGACAGTAAAAAATTGGAAGTTCTACTTTCTCAAATGGTAAGTCTGCTTAAAGATGGCGAACCATACAAAATGAGCAAAAGAGCCGGCAATGTTATTCTTATGAGTGACATAGTTGAAGAGATTGGTTCTGACGCACTCCGATATATTTTTGCTTCAAAAAAGTGTGACACAGCTTTGGAATTTGATTTAGCAGAGTTTAAAAAGCAGGATAGCTCAAACCCAATTTTTTACATCCAATATGCACATGCAAGAATAAAAACAATTCTATCAAAAAGTAATTTCAGCCAAGAGGAGATTTTAAATGCTTCCCTTAAAGGGCTTGATGAAAATGCGGACAGTTTACTATTTGATGCACTTCTTCTTCCGGAAATCATTGAAGATGCTTTTACCTCTCGTCAAGTTCAAAAGTTGCCTGATTACCTGAAATCACTTGCTGCTTCTCTTCATAAGTTCTATTATGATTGTAGAATTATCGGAAGTGATGATGAGGCAAAACTTCTAAAACTCTTTATGGTTGTGGCACTTTCGCTCAAGACTGGGCTCTCTTTGCTAGGAATAGAAGCAAAAGAGCAGATGATTAAAGAAGAGGATTAATTAAGTAGTCTGGAATTTTTAAGTTCTGGATATAACTTAAGTATTTCTTTTGCTGATGATTTTGGAATCTGGATAAGCATAGGATTTTTACTCTTATCCAGCCAAGAAACAATTTTTTTTATCTCATCCAAACGCATTGAAGTGCACCCTGCTGTTGAAGCATCTTTTGATTTTGCTACATGCATAAAAATACAGGAACCCTCTCCTTTCGCTCCTTTTTTATTATGTTCCACTACAATTCCTAACTCATACTGATTGTCATCTCTCTTCATTATTTCAAAACTTTTAGGCTCGTCGCTCGGCATAGTCACTATTTGATTGTAGAGGGTGGAATTTACATCATCTATACAAATAAGCGTTTTTGATGTATAAATGTAAGGCATTGACAAATTTTTATCATTTTCATAGCCAAAAATTTTTGTAAGTTCAAAGACTCCTGCAGGCGCTTTTTTGTCTCCCTCTTTTTTGAGCGGTTCATTCTTTTTCTTGGTTAATTTAACTTTGCCTAAACCCCATCCAAGACCGTTCTCGCCTATGTTTACCTCTACTGTATCCAACACCGTTTTGCCATCTTCATAACACTCTAAAAAAGCTTTAGATGTGTTCATGTTTTCAGCTACGACCAAAACTATTTGGTTATTGCAAAATAGGAATGTTTGAAGAGTTATTAAAATTAATATACTTTTTATCATAAGATATGGTACTATTACTAATATATGTATTTAATTAATTTATGGAAGAAGTGATGAGTATTACAATAAGAAAAGCAACGGTTCAGGATGCGCCTTTTTTAGCACAAATGATACTGCAAAGTAGTAGAGCTGATAAAAAAGAGTCCATCTTCGATTTAATTTTTGAAACAAATAATAATGAAATAATTTTAAAAAAATTAGAGGCACTTACCAATACAGCGGGGAAGAGCCATTGTCATTTCAGTAATTTTTTGATTGCTGAAGTAAATGGTAAGTCGGTGGGTTCACTTTGCAGTTACGAACCCAGAATCGCTACGAAGCAGACATTTATTGATGCGCTGAAAGAAGTTGGATGCAGTGAGAAAGTTTCTGAGACTTTGGAAGTTTTGTACACTTGTGACTTTGAATTAAATAACAGAACTCTTATGTTTGATTTTATGGAAGAGGCGGAGGGCTTTGTTGATGTTGGTGTTCTAAAAGCGTTAATGCAAAAAAGTCTTTTAACTGCCAGACTCAAAGGGTATCGCATAGCCCAAAGTATAGTTGAAATAGGTTCGTTAGAGACAATTCTCTCTTATAAAAAAATGGGTTTTAAAGAGGTTCAGAGTCTGGAATGTGAACTCTACAGAGAAAAATTCGGCAGAGTTGGACTGATGCTGCTAAGCATAGAGTTCTAAAAGATTCCCATAGAACTCTCAGCTTTATCAATCCTTCCGTCAATCCTTGCTTTAGCATTGGCACTCTACACAAGAAATGTACTTATAGCTCTTTTAAGCGGTACGGTTCTTGGAATATTTATTTTAAATAATTTCTCATTTGTACTATCTCTGGAAGCTACTTATCAACTTTTTATTTCACTTCTATCAGAAGCATGGATACTTAAAACTTTAGGGTTTGCCATAATTGTCGGAAGTATAATGGCTTTAATCGAAGAGTCTCATGGGATTGCAGGGTTCGTGAAATATGTGCATCACAAGCAACTCGTAACTTCAAGTCGTTCAGCTTTGGTACTTCCCTACATAATCGGTGTAATTATTTTTGTGGAGTCATCCATAACTTCACTTGTTGCAGGGGCGGTCGGGAAACCGCTTTGTGATAAATATGAAGTTCCACATGCCAAGCTCGCTTTTGTTTGTGACTCTACATCCGCACCTATTAGCTCGCTTATCGTTTTAAATGGTTGGGGTGCACTTTTGCTGGGGCTTATTTCTACGCAGATATCTTCAGGCATGATAAGTGGAAATAGCGTAGATATTTTGATTAATTCTATAGTTTATAATTTTTATGCCATGGCTGTTTTAGTGGTTACATTTGTTGCAATCTATTTTAATATAGATATCGGTGCCATGAAAGATACCAAATTCGCACCATCAACTTCACTCTACCATGCCGATGAGCAAAGAAGCTCAAGTATGTACTACATGCTTTTGCCGATACTCTTGATGGTAGTTTTAGTATTCTTCTTTTTATATATAACCGGAGATGGAAATATTTTAAAAGGGAGCGGGTCAAGTGCAATTTTTTACACTATGGTTTCTACGCTTATCTTTACACTCTTCTACTTTGTAGGCACAAAAAATATGTCTCTCTCCACATGGAGTTTTACAGCGATAAAAGGAGCACTAAAACTGGTGCCGATAGCTGTGATACTTCTCTTCTCTTTTTCTATAGGACACATCACGACCGACCTAAAAACAGGAGAGTATTTAGCAACCCTCGCAACCGATAATCTAAGCGTCTATCTTTTAGCTGCTACAATTTTTTTGCTGAGTTGCCTTATCTCATTTTCAACAGGAACAAGCTGGGGAACATTTAGCATAATGATTCCTGTCGCTGTTCCTATGGCTGTAGGAATGGATGCAAATATCGCTCTTTGCATCGGTGCAGTTATTTCGGGGGGAGTTTTTGGAGACCACTGCTCACCTATCTCGGATACGACCATAATATCTGCTATGGCGAGTGATTGTGAAGTGATGGAACATGTAAGAACCCAACTTCCGTATGCGCTTATCGGCGGATTTATCGCATTGGTGCTTTTTATAGTTTTTAGTATTATTTAAATATTGATGTTATGCACTAAAACGAACAAGTCCGTTTTAGTGGCAGGGACAGATGTCCCTTGCAACCCACTAAAGCTACGAAAACAAGTGAAGCGCTTTTCGCTTTGCGAAAATGTTTCTTTAGTAAAACTTTGTTTTTCGAGAGTTAAACACTCAAAACAGTGTTTATTGAGTATCGCATGTCCTCATCAAGATTTTCCATTCCCGTGAGCATCCATCGTAAATAACCTGCATCACTTTTTGCCACTTCCTCTAAAGTTTTACCCTTATATTTCCCGAATTTAAACGATTTGACGAGAATCGGAGTATTTGTTAAATCAACCATCTTCTCAACCGGATTTTCTTTTGGAAACTGTTTTTGGACTGCTTCTCTCAGCTTCGAGAGAAATAGCTTCAGAACTAAGACATCACCTATCGCGTCATGTGCTTTAACTATTATTCCAAGTGCGTCAGCTTCTTTTTTTTCATCCTTATAGAGTTCCATTTTGTAGCGAAAATATTGAAGTCTGTGCGCCTCTTCATCTGCAAAGATGTGCTTAGCGACCCGCAGCGTGTCGATTACTTTCATTTTGGTATTAAAACCCTCTTTTTCAAGCATGCCTAAATCAAAAGGAGCGTTGTGGATTATCATATAATTTTCGTCGCTGTTTAGCTCTTGAAGTCTTTTGAATGCTGTTGTCTCTTTACATGTCGGTTTTGTGGCAATCATTTCGGGAGTAATCCCGTGAACCTCCATCGCACCGAAGCTTATGGCTGTATCGCAGGAGCAAAAATCATTTTGTACCTCCGGCGTTGGCTCGCCAAGAACTATGTATCCAAGCTGTATAACTCTATCATTTTCGCCTGTTCCGGTTGTTTCTGTATCTAATAGTACATATTTTTTTGCCAAAATGTATCCCCTAATTTAAAGAGTGTAATATAGTCACTTTGTGATTAAAACTCACTAAATATATGCTACAATTTTTTATGAAAAAAACACTATTAACGCTCATAATCGCCTCCATTTCACTTTTTGCTTATGAAATAAAACAGACTCCGATTCCTTTTAGTGAGGAGAGAATTTCTCTTACCAAAGCATACATAAAATCACACTACAAGCTAAGTGTAGAAGATATTAAAATTGTCCCGAAAATTATTCTCATTCACTATACTGCCATTGACAGTTATGAAAAATCTTTGGAACGATTTACCTCAGAGACTCTTCCAACCGATAGACCGGACTTGGTAAATGCGGGAGCTTTGAATGTCTCGATACATTTTCTCGTTGAGAGAGACGGAACGATTCATCAGCTTATGCCGCTTGATTGGATGGCAAGGCATGTAATAGGGCTCAACTACAATTCTATAGGCATAGAAAATGTTGGCGGAGAAAAGAGTATTGAGAACCTTACCAACGCACAGCTGCAAGCAAATATTTTTTTGGTAAATTATCTGCGTGAAAAATTCAGCACTATTGAGTATGTTATAGGGCATGACGAGTATAGATATTTTGAAAAAACTCCTTTATGGCTCGAGAGAGACAAAAGCTATAGGACTGAGAAACATGACCCCGGTAAGAATTTTATGAGAGATTTGAGAGCAAATATAAAAGGTTTTAAAGAAGCCCCTTGTGATTAGTTCACCTCTACTTTATCTTTCAAGTTTGGTTTTGATTGCACTTTTTTTTAGCCTTTTAGAGAAAAAGAGCAGGTTGAAACTCTTTAACTATCTTCCAGCAGTCGTGCTTATTTATGCCTCTACTATGCTTCTGGCAGGTTTGGGAATATTTGAAAAAAACAGTGCAATTGAGGGCAGTTACTCTCTGGCAAAAGCCAACCTGCTTCCGGCTATGCTCTTTCTAATGCTTCTTAAAATTGACTTTTCACACTTTTTTAAACTTGGTAAATCGCTGCTTCTTGCCTATGTACTGACTGTAATCAGCTTGGCATGCGGATTTATTTTTGTCTCTGTTCTTTTTAATTTTAACCACGATACGGCTGTTGCTTTTGGGGCGCTGTGCGGGAGTTGGTTTGGCGGAACTGCAAATATGGTAGCTGTGGGTTCTGCTCTTGGAGTAACACAGGAAGCCTATGGTTTTGTGCTGATAGTCGATAGCATTAACTATACTTTTTGGGTTATGTTTTTACTCTTCTTGGTTCCGTTTGCACCGATATTTGACAAATTTACAGGGGCAAAAAAGAGAGAGAAGATTAGCTCGAAAGTAAGCTATGAGGGCAATAAAGGGGCAAGAAAATATCTGTTTTTAACTCTTCTTGCCATGGGCATTTCTCTTATTGTACAAGTGATAGCTCGACATGTGGAGATAATAAACAGCACTACTGTGACGGTGTTGCTCGCGACTCTATTTGGAGTTTTAGGCTCCTTCACGAAGCTAAAAAGAGTGAACGGCTCAAGCGAAATTGCATCCGTTATGCTTTACATACTTATAGCTCTTATCGGTTCAAAAGCAGTGTTTGAGAGCTTTGGAGCGGTTGGAATTTATGTTCTTGCAGGATTTATGATTTTGGTGATTCACACGGTTATTATGGTTGTGAGCGCAAAAATTTTTAAGCTAGATCTGTTCTCTATCACGGTTGCCAGCTTAGCAAACATCGGCGGAGTTGCCTCCGCTCCGATTTTGGCCGCAGCTTACAACAAATCGCTTGTTAGCGTAGGAGTTTTAATGGCGGTCATGGGGTATTTAATAGGCACTTTCGGTGGTTTATTAGTCGGAAATATAATGGTTGGTTTGGCAAAATGAAAATAGTAAAAATAGAGACAGAGACAAAAAAAATCCCTCTTAAAACGCCTTTTATTACGGCTTTGCGGAGAGTTGAGAATGTAGAGTTTGTAAGAGTAACCTTTACATGTACAAACGGGCTTGTCGGAATCGGCGAAGCCCCTGCGACAAAGGCTATAACAGGTGAAGGGATAGAGGAGATATTGGACTCTATAAACAGTGCAAAACTCTTTTTGAATAATTTCAAGCCATCCACCGCACTGGAAATTCTGCATGACCAAAGAAGTGCAAAACATTCAATAAAAAAAATAGGAAGCTCCGCTAAGGCAGCCCTTGACATGGCTCTGCACTCTTTGATTGCACAATCTCAAAATATTCCTATGTATCACTATCTGGGTGCAGAGAGTGCAATAATTTTGCAAACAGATATTACCATCAGCTTAAACGAAATACAGACAATGGTTGAAGATGCAAAGAGGGCGTTTAGTGATGGAATGCGCATACTCAAAATAAAACTGGGTTCCGATATTACACATGCCATAGAGGTTACTAAAAATATTGCAAAAGAGCTTCCAAAGGCTAGACTCATCATTGATGCAAATCAAGCATGGAATGTGGAAGATTCGCTGAGGTTTATAGATGCATTAAAAGATATAAAATTAGAGCTTATTGAACAGCCGGTTATTGCAGATAATTTAGAGGGATTAAAAACGGTAACCTCTTATTCAAATATTCCGATACTTGCAGATGAGGCAGTTTTTACACTTGAAGACGCACAAAAAGTAATAGAAACAAAAAGTGCGGACATGATAAATATAAAGCTCATGAAGTGCGGAGGTGTTACAAAAGCGATAGAAATTTTGCAATTTTGCAGGGCAAATGGTGTGAAATGCATGTTAGGCTCAATGCTTGAAGGTCCCTTTTCTATAAATATAGCCCTTCATTTGGCAATGGCATACAGTGATGTGATAAAGTATATAGATTTGGATAGCCCGCTTCTGTACAAAGAGCTTTCAGATGAGTTGGAATTCGTTTTTGATGGGTGTGAAATCAGTTTAAAACTAATTTAATTTGTAACAATGCAATTTCTGCCACTTCCTTTTGCTATATAAAGAGCATCATCGGCAAGTTTTATAAGATGTTCAGAGTTGTCATCTCTCTTTGGAGTAGTGCAACTCACTCCGAAGCTCATAGTAACATGCCCGATTTTTTCTCCGGCAAACATAAAGTCATCGGAATTTTTAAGATTCTCTTGAATTCTTTTGCATAACTCTTCTGCAACATCAAGATTTGTCTCATACATCACTATAATAAACTCTTCTCCTCCGTATCTTGCAACAAAATCACTGCTTCTCTTAAGTGATTTTCTCAAAATAGCGGCAACCTTTTTAAGAACTTCATCGCCTGCCTGATGCCCATATGTATCATTTACTTTTTTAAAATAATCTATATCGCACATGATAATAGAGAGAGCAACACCTTTTCGTTTTGCAAGGTCCCAACTGTTTTGATAGTACTCTTCAAAATGTCTTCTATTGGAGAGCCCCGTCAGTTCATCAGTGACTGTTAAAGCTTTTAGTTGTTTATTTGCTTCTTGAAGCTCCTTTGTTCTCTCTTTTATTTTATCTTCAAGCGATAAGTTCACATCATCTAAAATTTTTGTGTATGAACCTATTTTTTCAACCATTGATATAATCGCATTATGAATAACACCAACTTCATCCTTTCTTTCTGTCGTTGTTAATGAAAAATTATTGAGTTTTGGGTCGTACGACAAAACACTTTCACTGAGAATATTTAAGTATTTAAATTCTCTTCTTATTAAAAAGACAAAAGTGCCGAGTAAAACAAGCGTCATAAAAAAGATTTTTAGAGTAAGCCATCTATTTTTTGATAATATGTTTTGATAGTCACTGTCGGAAAAATGAAGGTGCAGAACCCCAAGTATATCTTCCGTTGCTGCATCATTTATGTTTTTATTGCAAAAATCAATATATTCCTTTTTGTTTGCATGAACACGCTTTTCTTCGTTTGGAAGAGCATATTTATAGAGTGTTTTATTGTCTATAGTTTTTATTTCAATAAATGTCAAATCAGGGTTTTCTCTTGCAATATAGTCCATATACTCTTTATTTGCATTCTCTAAGCCTAGTGATATATTTAAGCTGAGAATAGGGGCAATTGTATTTACTAATAGAAGATTTCTTGATTTTTTAGACTCAATAAATTGACTAAAAATATTTTCTGATATTTGGTACCGCTCAATTCCAACTATCAATATTGTAAAAATTATAATTCCAACAATTGTTTTAATTTCAATACTGAGCTGGCGGTGCAATTTTATAATTTTATGGATCATTTGTTAGTCTCCATATAAATTTTTGAAACTCTTAACAAAATATTGTCGAGCGTAATTTTTTTATCAGTTATGTTTTTTATATTTATATAAGGCAAAACATTTCTTCCTATAAACAGAGAAATGTCAGCCCCTTTTTCAAGGAGAACTAAATCATAGGACATGGACAGAATATTTTCGTTATTTAAAAAGAGGATGGCTTTTTCAATATTTTTGTCATCAGAACTAAACATAAAAGCCAGCTGGGCATTTTTACATGTCTTAAGTTCTGAATAATTGCTGTTTATCAACTTTATCTGAAAATTTTGGATACCTTTAGGATAGTCGTCATTGATTTTATTAATCAATGATAAAGCTGCTCTCTCATCCATCTTATCATGTAATATACATATCTCAAGATCCTCTTTTATTTTATCTTTTTGACTGCTCATGATAATAAATCTCGGCACCATTTTTGAGAAAATATTTAATATGTCATCATCATATGTTGAAGCATTCAATATTCCAGTATTAAAGAATAAGCCGATAATAAGTAAAAAATGAAAAATATTTATAATAAACTCCTCTGATTAATCTTTGTATGAATCTCTTATATACAATATTTTATCCATGTTTTTTAAAAATATCTCTGTTAACACAGGGTCGAAATGTTTAGATTTCTCTATTTCAAAAAATTCAATAATAGTGTCTAATTCCCATGCCTTTTTATAAACTCTATCGCTTCCAAGCGCGTCAAATACATCGGCAATGGCGGTAATACGCCCAAATATATGAATATCCTCACCTGAGAGGGAGTTTGGATAACCTGAACCGTCCCATTTCTCATGATGTGTATGCGAGACAATAGCAGCAGCTTTTAATATGGCTTGATTGGAATCTTTTAAAATATTATAACCGGCTTCCGGATGTGATTTCATCAGTATCCACTCATTCTCGTCAAGCTTTCCAGGTTTAAGCAAAATACTGTCCGGTATTCCAATTTTGCCGATGTCATGCATCGGTGAAGCGGCATACAATAGATTTGCATCCTCTTTACTTAAACCAGCCAGTAAAGCAAGCTCTTTTGAATACTCAGAAACTCTTCTTACATGAGAACCTGTCTCTTTTGATCTGCTCTCTCCTATTTCACCCATTTTATTGATTATCTCTTTTTGGGTATCTGCTATTTCATTATTGAGATTTATTATTTCAGTTATGTCATACATTATTTGCAAATGCTCAATAATGTTTAGGTTGCAATCAACAATAGGATAAAAAAAAGTATTCAAATGGAGATTGTCGCCATTTTTTGTACTATTCGTGAGTATCAGATTAATCATTCTTTTATTTTTGAGCTCATCTTTTACTTTTTCGCAATCGAGCATGAATCTATGCTTTTCATCTCTGAGTTGAGTGCAGTTTATGCCTATTAAATCTTTAATACAATATCCCGTAATATCACAAAACTTACTATTTGCATAGGTAATAATATTGTTCGTGTCTGTTTTAAGTACTGCTGTAGCAGAACTAATTGCATCTTCATATTGCTGAAGATAGTTAATATTTTCTTCAATACTTTTATTTTTGATGGTAAGTTCGTCTTTTAGTAACTCTTTATACTGTTCAAGTTCTGTGATGTCATGCCTAATAGCAATATATTCGATTATATCTCCATTACTATCAAAAATAGGATTAATAACTGTGTCCACATAGTATAAGCTGCCATTTTTCTTGCGGTTTTTTACTTTTCCGAACCAAACTTTGCCGGATTGTATAACCCTCCAAAGCTCTTCAAAGACAGCCGATGGCATATCAGGATGGCGAATTATATTGTGCGATATGCCGATTAGTTCCTCTTCTGTATAGCCTGACATTTCACAAAACTTATTATTTACATAGGTGATAATTCCAAATTTATCGGTTTTGGAGACGATAGCACTTCTATCTACTACATTTTTATACTGCTCAAGTATTAGAGTTTCGTTTTTATCTTCTCTACTCATCTATCATATGCTCAACTAAGGCAAACAGTTCACCGCTTGCAATTTCCATGTCTGTGAAATCTTGTAAAATAATATCTCTATTCGCAACACAGCTATCTTCCGTCTCAACACATTTTATTGCTTCTATTACTTTATTGTGAACAATTGAGTGTGGTTTGTCTATTTTTTGGTAGCTTGGAGTATGTTCAAATTGTTTTTTACCTTCGCTCACAAACCATTTGCCAAAACGGCAGTCATGGTGTGTGCCAAAATTTCCAACTTTTTTGCCAAGGCTAATCGAGGTATAAGCATCTGCTTTAAAAAGAATATGATCAATCATAATGAGATTTACAAATATACGGTTTTTAATACCTTCTATTTCATTTTCTATTGTTTCATTTGTATTACGAAGTTGTGACATGCTCTGGCTAAATGTATTTATAAGTTGGCTAAACTCACGCACCACTTCACGCATAGATTCAGAGCTCGTTGACATCTCCATGCTCTCTTGTTGGAGAACCTGAACCGTTGTTCTGATTTCTGCAGTGGCTTTTTGAGTTCTCTCTGCAAGTTTACGGACTTCGTCTGCTACAACAGCAAATCCTCTTCCATGCTCACCCGCACGTGCTGCTTCTATGGCCGCATTCAGGGCTAGAAGATTGGTCTGGTCTGAGATATCGCTTATGAGATTGATGACAGTTGTAATCTCCTTAGTACGCTCTTCCAGAGAGTGTGTGGAGTGGGCATTGTTATCTAAGAGTTGATTCAGTCCTTGAAGTTTATCACCGACACTTTGTGCCTCCTCTGCCCGCTCAATAGTCATTTGTGTGGCATCCTGAATAGTAGATGAGATATTTTCCAGCGTCTGGGTGTTGTTTTTAAAACTTGCATGGAGAGATTGCAGTTGTTCATTATTTTTGTTCACCTTACTCAGGTCTGCATTGAGTTGTATGCGCATCTGCGAGACATGATTACTGTTCATAATATCAATACTCTCATTTATTTTACTGCCTGCAATACTAAAGGCTGGATTTAATCCTACAGTATTGAACTTTCTAAAAAACTCATTATTGCCTGCATACTCAATTGAAGTTCCCATTTCACGCATAAACGTTTCCATTTGGTCTATGAGGTTATTAATCTGATGGCAGATTATGCCCGCTTTGCCGCCGTCATATATCTCTACAACACGACTCTCCAGATTTCCTTTAATTGCATTGTTTAAAACAGCTATTGATTTATCTATGATGCTGTTTAAGCCAAAGAGAGAAGTACTAAATAAAATCAATAGACCAAAGTATAAAATTAAAAGAAGTGTATCCACAACATTAAATTCATAAAAGAAAAGCTTTACGAAGTAGCCGATAATAAAGGTTGTAAAAAAAGTATATCCTATAATTTGCAGTTTAGATAGATAGGATAAATTTGTCATAACGACCTCCATTAGTACTGAGTAAATCGCTGAACATTTTTTCGGATGCATGAATTCCAGCGCTTCTTTCAGCATGTAATAACTGTTTATAAAGTGGTTTTATGGTGCTAATTGCTTTTTGTGAAGGTTTTCTTCGTACTGAGTGGTATCCAATAATATTTCTGCTGTGGTCGTAGGATGGTGTTACATTTGCAAAAACCCAATAGAAATCGCCACTTTTAGATTTATTAATAACATAAGCGTAAACTTCTTTTCCTTGACGCACTGTTTCCCATAACAACTTGAAGACAACTTTTGGCATATCAGGATGACGAATTATATTGTGCGGTGCACCAAGTAACTCTTTTTCACTATAACCTGCCATCTTTAAAAAAAGGTCATTACCGTAGGTTATCCTGCCGTTTGTATCTGTTTTGGAAACAATTATTTCATTGTCGTTAAAGGTTAGTTCTCTCATTTGCTATTCCTCATATCTGAATGGAAAAATTCTAATATAAGAAAATGAGAAAAAAATGAGATTTTATATATCTTGTGAAGTGTTGAGGCAATATCCTATATTTGAGCCGCTGTGAAGCGGCAGGTTTGGAAGTTTTTTCCTTAAGCGGTAGATTAATTCTCTTAGCGAATCAATTCTATTCTCTTCGTTGTTCCAAATTGTTGCGATAAGTTGTTCAGAGCTTATATATGTATTTCTATTGCGTACTAAAGTGTCTATGCAGAGGAGTTCATTTTTACTTAAAGCAATCATTTTAGTATCTACATATAAAGTTTTTGTTTTAGTGTTGTAGCTAAATTGTTCAAATAATACTTCGGTAGTTTCATCTTTAATACAGCTCTTTTTATATCCATCTACAACCATCAGAATGGCCTCTAAATCACTCCCTACAACAGGCTTAATAAGGTAGCCGAGGGGTTTGACAGCCTGTGCATTTTTAATGGTTTCGCTGTCTTTGTATGAGGTTAGATAGACAAAGGAGATGTTTGGATATTTGCTGTGTGTCAGATTTGCTGTTTGAATTCCGTCAAGTGAGCCATTAATATTGATATCCATAAATATAAGGTCAACCTGATTGCTCTTTAAAAATGAGAGGAGTTCTTGACCGTTATCAAAAACACCCACCACGGTATGATGTAAATCTTTAATAATCTCTTGTAAAAAGAGTGCCGTAAGACCCTCATCTTCAATAATGACAATATTCATATTAGAATCTTTTGAGAAAATATTATTTGAATGTGTAAACCATTCTCATTAAAAGGGCATATTATACCTTTTAGCTGGTAAGATGCAAGTGACTCTATAAGTTTAAATCCAAACCCTTGATGCACGGAATGCAAATCTGCACCTTTTCCGTTGTCATAAACTTCGAGCAAGAATTTATCTTTTTGCGCCTTATACATTTTAACGCCAATTATTTTATTTTCCTGTGTATCATCAAATGCATATTTAATGGAGTTGGTTACTAGCTCATTGATTATTAATCCCATAGGTACAGCTTTTTCCAAATCTAACTTAAAGTTTTCACAAAAAATTTCAAAAGTTAACGCATTCGTTTGAAAACTTTGCCTTAAGTTCTCTACTAAGTCCAGTGTATAGATTTGCATATTAACAGCTTCTAAATCACTAGACTGATAGAGTTTTTCATGTATCAAAGCCATAGCTTTTATTCTCTGATTTGTTTCATCGAATATTGATTTTGTTATTTTATCTTGAATGCGTCTTGATTGCAGCGAAAGCAGGCTTGATATGATTTGTAAATTATTTTTCACGCGGTGGTAGAGTTCTCTTAATAATACATTTTTATTTTTGATTTCCGCAAAGAGCAACTTGTTCTTAGAGTCTAATGTTTCTGTTCTCTCCTGAACTTTTATCTCTAGCAAAGCATTCGTTTCATCCAAGAGTTTTGAATGAGAGTGGATTCTTGCAACCATTGAAACTATCGCATTATGGATAACACCGACTTCATCGAGTCTCTCTGAAGCGCACAGGGTGAAATTATTCAGTTTTGGGTCATAAGACAAAACATTTTCACTGAGTTCCTTCAAATTTTTAAACTCTTTTTTTATAAAAAAAACTAAGAGTATTAATAAAACAAAGGTGATAGCAAATATCTTTATCGTAGTATCTCTATTTTTAGACAGCACCAGTTGATAATCATCGTCAGAAAAGTATAAATTCACATACCCCAAGGATTCTCCTGAAAATGAATCTATTACATCTTTATCGCAAAAGTTGATGCTATGTTCGCTTCTTTTTAACTCATTTGCAGAATCTTTTGTATAACTGTAAGTGACTCTCTTTTTTGAGTCCTGCAGCTCTATAAATTCCAAATCAGAGTTTTGCTCTACTATTTTGTCTAGATATTCTCTGTTAGCACTATCTAAGCCTAGAGATATGTTGAGTGCAATAATTGGAATAATTGTATTTGTTAATAGGTTGTTTTTTGATCTTTTAGATTCAATAAACTGATCCACAATGTTTTCAGATAGTTGATACCGCTCAAGCGAGACGATAAACAGTGTAAAAAATATAACACTTATTATAATCTTAAGTTCAATACTGATACTACGCATTCAAGACTCTTGACATCAAATCAACTCTTTATCTTTAATAAATTTCAATTAAAGCTTGTATAAATAAAATATATTATAACATGACAATAGAATATATTTATAAGAAATTTTTAAGTATTGTATTATTTATTAACTTAATGCAATATTTTAGGTGAGTATCACAAATGAAGAGTGTTTTTTTACTAAGTGTTGCATCGTTTTTTATGTTGACTACAGTAAGTGCATCTGGGTTGGACAATGAAAAGGATTTTGAGTCACTTCTCCAAAATGCAAGTGAAATTGCAACAAAAAAATCTTTAAATATAGAGTATATGCCATCTGTCATCTCCATGGTGGATGCACAAACTTATATGAATGCGGGCGTCCAGAATGTTGGCGAAGCCTTGGGCATGCTGCCGGGTATCCAAATCCAGCTAAGTCCTATGGGTTATCCGATGACAACAGTTAGAGGTTTCAAAAATCCTAACGCTTACCTCTCCGATAAAATCAAAATATTGATGGATGGCGTTGCGATAAACAATGAAGTCTCAGGTTCCAGTAACTTCTACATGGATTTTCCAATGCAGCTTGTTGAGAGAATAGAGGTTCTTCGCGGACCCAATTCCACACTGTATGGTGCGGGTGCATTTTATGGAACAGTGAATATCATCACAAAACTTGGAAGCTCAAAACAGGAAAATCAAGTTTTTTTAGGAACCGGAAGTTATAGCTACATGACGAGCGGAGCTAATATTTATGATATTTCAGAAGATTGGAAAATTTTTGCGGACGGCTACTACCAAAAAAACAATAAATCACTTCCGGTTGAAGGAAGCTCGGTTGGCACAGATGAAGCCATGAAAGATTTATCACTTGGCTTTAGGGCAGTGAACGGCGGTTTTGAATTTTTGACGCGCTATAAACGAAATGTCTCCGGAAATTTTTACAGTTTTGAGGGCGAAATGGATCCAATGCCAGATCATCCAAAAGAGCATGAAAATGCATACTTTCTTTCGCAGCTTTCCTATAAAACAGATATAAATGATTACAAGCTTGAAACAAAAGCCAACTTTTCTCATCGTGGGTTGGATGAGAGTGCCAATATTAAAGATGCTGTAGGTATAGCAGCTGATTTTGCGGCTGTCGGCGTGCCAAATATGAACGAGGGCTTTTTCTTTCATGAGAAACAGCAGGAGCAAAATCTTGAAGCTGAGGCTATCTTAACACTTCCAAAAATAGAGTCGAATGATATTTTAGCGGGAGTCGGAGCAAGACATGTGGAAGTAACTAGTGATGACTACTATAACAGTGTAGAAAACGCAATTACACAAAACATGAGCACCATTTTGGCAAGTCCAAATTACGACAGTTTTAGATATAGAGAAAATCCTAAAGAGCCTGCATTCTGGGCAAATCCGACAACGAGCTTTTTAAAAGATGGCATTAATCGTACAATTACTTATGGCTATCTTCAAGATTTAATATCGCTCAATCAAGATGTGGATTTAATTCTTGGTCTGCGGGCGGATGACTACTCAGATTTTGGAACAAAAATAAGTAAAAGGGCGGCTGTAGTTTATAGAGCTACGGATGAAACTGTTTTTAAACTTCTTTACGGTTCGGCTTTTCGTGCACCGACATTTACAGAGGCATATGCCAACGGGCATATAAACTATCGTGCAGGGGATGAAAATCTAAAACCTGAAGAGACAGACACCTATGAAGCTGTCGCAATATATTCACCGGATTTTTACAATAAATTCTCGCTCAATCTTTTTTACTCAGAGTTAACGAATGTAATCGATTTAGAGGAAGCCCAAGCTACAATTGCCGGTTATCAGAACTACGATGATAGAATGAGCAGAGGTGCAGAGTTTGAGTACTCGTTTAATGTAAAACGGGAGCACTCCCTTTATTTTAATGCAACTTATGTTGATACAGACTATACAACTCCGCCGGAAGAGGATTCTCTGTCCGTGGACCAGTCTATGCCGGATATATCAAAGATAATGTTTAAGGCAATGTATATTTATAGCCCGACAAACAAGCTCTCACTCGGCACAACATGGCATTACTACTCAGCAACAACACAGACCAAGCTGCAATGGGTGGACATAGATTCCAGAGTACAACAAGTCCATATTTTTGATGAAACTCTGACGTATAGATTCTCACCTTTTAGCGAAGCTAGAGCATGTGTTAAAAATATATTTAATGCAGATGTCAGACAGCCTAGCTACTACTACTTTAGCTCAGAAGGCGGTATTAAGAGAGAAGGCACGAACTATCTTGTAAGCTATGTGCAAAAGTTTTGATATTACACACTAAAACGGACGCGTTCGTTTTAGTGCATAACATCAGTTAGGAAACAACCCGATTTCTGCCAAGCTCCTTTGCTTCATAAAGGAGTGAATCTACCCGTTTTATGAGTTCGATGGATGACTCATTTTCTCTGAGAGTCGCTACGCCAAAAGAGCAGGTGACTCTGAGTGAGTTGACAAAATCCTGATTTGCTATGGCGAGGCGTATTCCTTCCGCAATTACTATACAACTCTCCAGCGGAGTATTTGGAAGAAGTATTATAAATTCCTCTCCACCCCACCTTGCAAAGATGTCGCTTTTTCTTGTTTTGTGTTGTACAAGATTTGAGATACTTTTTAAAACTGAGTCCCCAACAAGGTGCCCATGATTATCATTTATCTTTTTGAAGTGGTCTATGTCAAAGAATATAACACCTAAATCACTGTGCTCTCTTTTTGCCATGCTTATCAAATGCTCATAAACCATGCCAAAATGGAGTCTGTTCGCTATGCCGGTGAGCGAATCGTTTGTGCTTAATGATTGGAGCGATGATATGTCTGTAAAAACCACAACATAGCGTGCTGCATTATTGTATTGAAGTACTGAGAGTTTTACATCAAAAACAGTTGTTGTATCATTTATAGTGATTTTTACCTTATGGTTTTTTTCCGGATTGTGAAAGACATATTCTGTCCAAATCCTATCGTCTTTATTGGGCATAAGAAATTCATCCGTATCACCCTCCTCAAAGTATTCACAAACACATTGATGCTCTTTTTTAAAAGCGTCAATACTCTTGTATTTAAAATAGAGTAAAAAAGTTTGATTTGCTAATATTAGTTCTTTTCCGTCGGTTACGATAATCGGGGATGGTATGGCGTCTAATACGGTTTGGTTGAAAAGCTCTTGGAAGTTCATCTTACCGCTTATCCTGTTGTATAGAAAATGTACGAATATTGCTACAATCACTATCAGGGTTAAAGTGATAAGGAGAGAAGATAGCGCAATACCTTTTATATACTCTTCAAAATCATCCATCTGATTTAAAAATACAAGCAGACCTATTTCGTTGCCTTTATAATTTTTAATCTGAGTTGTGGAGAGGTAGTATAAATGACCATCGAAGTCTATAAAACTGTTATCTAGCATACTATAGATTTTTTTATATTTGTTAAAAAGCGGCAGCAGTGCCTTCGGCATGTTTAATGAAATAAAATCTCCTATCGTTGTACTCTCCTTTAGCTCTTTAAACTTACCTATATAGCTTTTATGTGTAAAAAACAGAGCATCAAGATTTGTGTCATGTTTGATTAGCTCTGCCAAATTTTGAGCAGACACTCCAAACTCAATAGCACCTATATACTCCTCATTATTAAAAATCGGCACCAAAACCCTGAATACAAAGCCGGCTCTTCCTTCCTCAAACCCGTAAAGAAGCTTCTGTCTTGAATGAATTTCAGAGAGCGTCTCTCTTTTTTTTGCAATATCATCCCCATATAAGGTCGGTTGATGCACTCTGAGGAGCGATGTTCCGTCACTATTATGAAACTGTAAAACAATGAGATGCGGATTTTCTTGCTGTAGTATAGCCCATCTCTCTTTTGTCAGCATGTAGAGCTCATCATGATTTTTATTCAAGATAGCTTGGAAAATCTCTTTGTCGGATATAAACTCATTCGCTCTTGCATGAAAAAAGTTTACAATTTCATTCATGCTTTCGTTATAGGTAGTGGTAACGCTTTTGTGGGCATCTGCAATTCTTTGCTGACTCTGTTTTTTTTCATAGATTATCGTATAACCTGTGACTACAAATGAAACCACGAAGATTATAAAAGTGACAATAAAAATTATTTTTAATTTCAGATTATGCATTAATCATGCTCTATTACAAATATTTCAAACTCTCTGCTTGGAATCGGTTTACTAAAGAGATATCCTTGATATGTTGTGCATCCTAGGGAATTCAGCATCTCTCTTTGCTCTTGCGTTTCAACACCCTCTGCAATAACATTGAGCCCCATGCTGTGTGCTATGGCTATTGTAGATTTACATATTATCTCATCGTTCTTGTCTGTGAGTATATCTCTTACGAAACTCTGGTCAATTTTCAGCTGATCAATAGGAAGCTGTTTGAGGTAGGAAAGAGAAGAATATCCTGTTCCAAAATCATCCAATGAAAATTGTATTCCGACCTCTTTGAGTTTGCTCATCTTCTCTATGATGCTCTCTTTATCTTTGACAAGCATGCTCTCTGTTATTTCCAATTTTATTAATCTTGGGTTTACTCCGCTCTCTTTTATGATTGAGAGCGTGTTTTTTACAAAATTGTTTTGGCTGAACTGTTTTACACTGATATTTATAGCAAGTGTAATCTCTTTCATTACATCTATCCTTGACCACCTCTGAAGTTCACTGCATGCACTCTTTAAAATCCAGTCTCCCAGTTTTAAAATAATGTCACACTCTTCAGCTACAGGTATAAAAAGCATAGGTGAAACGAGACCTTTTGTCGGATGATTCCATCGCACCAAGGCCTCCGCACCTACTACTTTTTTTGATTTATCTATCTGTGCTTGATAAAAGAGAACAAACTCCTCTTTGTTTATAGCTTCCCGCAACTCTTTTTCAATCTCGGCTCTCTCTTTGAGTGAACTCTCCATGACAGGCTCAAAAAACTTAAATGCATTTCTTCCGCACTCTTTTGATCTATACAAGGCGAGTTCTGCCTGTTTCATAAGGTTGTCGATGGATATCTGATCAGAGTTAAAAAGAGTGATGCCTACGCTCGCACTCGATTTATGCTCTGCCCATTTTAGTTGGTATGGCTCTTGAAGCAGTGCGAGTAGCTGCGTGGCAGTGCGAATACATTCGTTTTTAGCCTTTGCTTCATCTGTGCTTAAGTTTTTGAGAATTAAAACAAACTCATCTCCGCCCAATCTGGCAAGAGAGTTTCCATTTTTGGCAATCGTTTGTAATCTTTTAGCGGTACTTTGGAGTAAAATATCACCCATCTCATGCCCCAAAGTGTCATTCAATATTTTGAAATTGTCAAGGTCGATAAATATGAGAGCAGTATAGGCATGTGAAAGTGCTACTTCTTTCATGACAGCTTTTATAATATCTATAAAGAGTATTCTATTTGGAAGCGATGTCAAAGTATCATAAAATGCCAGTTTATGTATTTTGTCTTCGGTATTTTTTTTATCAGAAAAATCTTCAAAAACTCCTATTATGCCGACTGTTCTGCCGTCATTATTTATAAGAGGAATTTTTGATGTGCTTATCCACATGCTCTCGCCCGATGAGGTCTTTATCTCCTCTTCATAAAATAGTTTAGGAATTCCTGAGTTTATCACATTCCTATCGTCTATTCTGTACTCTTTTGCATGCTCTGCCCAAGCCATTTGATAATCATCTTTGCCTATTATATCATCGGAAAACAAGTTTCCGGAATCTTTTGCAAAGGCTTCATTACAACCTAAATAGTGCAAATCCAAATCTTTCCAAAAGATTCTTTGAGGAATCGCGTTGATGATTTTTCTAAAAAGATTGTTTGCCTCTTGTGCAATTTTTTCTTTTGTTACTTCTTGTGTAATATCTCTGCCTATACCTCTGCATCCAAGCAGTTCTCCGTTATCGTCTAACACAGGAATACCGTTTATAGAGAACCAGACTATCTCATTGTTGATATTTAAAACAGGAATAGCCATGTCGGTAAACGACTCTTTTTTGTATAAATTGTCGAATATTATATTTTTTAGCGAATCTTTTTTTTCTAGGGGATAGAGATCATAAAAGTATTTTTTATTAACTATTTCGCCTTCTTTATAGCCAAGAATTTCATAGACAGAGTCGCTTATAAATGTGTAAAGACCACCTTTATCAACTTCCCAAGCAATGATTTTTGAAAGTTTTTGAAGTTCCTGTACTCTCTGCCCATTTTTGAGTATCTCTTGATTTTGAAGTTCACTGTTTATTTCACTTCTGCGCAGTATAAAATAGATGAGCAGCAGAAATATTGTCATGCTTACTAATCCAAAGAGTATGCTTTGAATTATAAACGAGTCTCTCTCTTTTATAATATTTGTCAAATCTTGCAGAAAAATCAGTTGACCAATTTCTCTGTTTGACACATCATTGACTTTATCAGCAGAGAGCATAAATATTTTTTCATCAATGGTGACACTTTCTGCCTTGTCTGAGCTGTTGATTAGTTTGGTAAGATTTGGCGAGATATATTTCTGTGTCGTATATATGAGGGCGAATTTGTCGAATAACTTCCAGTTTGCTTCTCTTTCAAGCATTTTCATGCCCTGTTTCCAACTTTCTTCGGTAAGGTTGCTTTTGGTTATCATCAAAAGCAGTTCAACACCATGTTTGTTGGAAATTTTTTCTAAAATATCTTCTATTTCCTTGCCTAGTTCCACATAACCGATAATTTCATTCTCTTTTATAACCGGAACAACAACCCTGAGCGTCAAAGTTCCCATGACACCAAGTTCAATTCCGTAAGAAATTTTATGGCTGGATTCCGCTTTTTTTGCGGTAAACCTCCCTATATAATCTCCTTCTCTCTCGGGCATATGAACTCTTAGGATAGTTTTACGATTTTTATCTAAAAAGTAGAGGTGAGTTATAGAGTTTTCCTCTTTGAGTTTTGAAAATGTCTCGCTGTATTTTTCTAGCAGACTGTTTTTATTCGAGTTAATAAGACTCTGTCTTACATCATTCTCTTGCGAAATTGTTGTTGCAACCATAGCCATCCCGATAGCATGTTCGTTTATGGCATCATTGAAATCTTTCTGTGCTATTGTGACTTTGGTAAAAAAATGGGTATCTATGCTCTTCACCTTTTCGCTGTCTATTACAAAAAGGGTAAAAAAAGTAACCAAAAGAGTAAAAACAGAGACAGGTAAAAAAATGTAGTAGAAATTTTTGTTTGTCAGTTTCTTAAAGTGGGAAAGATTTAATTTCATTGTGTAACAATCCGCATTATAATTTGTCTCTTAATTATACCGACAAAAAAGAAGAAGAAGTTTAAAGTGGACTATTACCCTAAAAAATTAGTTGTGCACTATCTGATTTCTTCCTCCCTGCTTAGCATTGTAGAGTAGCAGATCTGCCTGATCTATATCCTCTTGAAGTGTGTCTTCATGGCTGATTGAAACGCCTATTGAAATTGTGAATCTTATCTCTTCTCCTTTGTCAGAAGACATAGTGTTTCTTTCTATATTCGCACGAAGTCTTTCCAACGCCACGAGAATATTGTGTGCTGAAATATCTTTTAAAACAAGACAAAACACCTCTGCGCTGAATCTTGCAACTATGTCTTTTTGACTTATGCTTGAGCGCAAAATTTCCGAAAGATTCACTATAACTTTATCGCCCGTGTCATGCCCATAGGTCTCATTTATCTTTTTGAAATGGTCTATGTCAATCATGGCAATTGCAAAACTTTCACCATTTTGAGTGGCTTCATTAAAGTAAGGTTCAATATTTTTAAAGAAGTATCTGCGATTATAAAGACCTGTTAAAAAATCTCTGTTTGCATGATTGGTGATGATAAAGATGTTTTCTAATGCCTCAATAGCATTATTCACACGGCAGGAAAACTCCTCTTTTGAGAAAGGTTTTTTGATGTAATCATTTGCGCCGCTCTTTAGAAACATGGCAGTTATCTGTTCATCTTCATTTGAAGAGAGAGCAATAATACTCATATCATTTTTGTTATGCAATTTTCTAATCTCTTTTGTAAGTTCTAATCCATTCATAACAGGCATGTTGTAATCAGTTAGGACAAGAGAGATGTCAGGGTGCGTGTTAATCATCCCCATTGCCTCTTCTCCATGTGCGACTGTCAGTACTTGAAAAAATAGGTTTTCAAGCATAGCTTTCATAGACTTACGAAAAACCATCGAATCATCCACAATCAAAACTTTATGTAATTGATTCATATGAAGTCTTCTGATAGTGTGAATAATGTAGTTTATATCCTCTACTCCAGCCTTATTGATGTAGTCTATAATATTTTTCTTCAGTATCTTCTCTCTGAAATCTTTGTCAATGTTTCCGCTGAGAACAATCACTCGGCACTCTTTTGAAAGAAGATAATCTACAACTTCTCCGTTGGGTGCATCGGGCAGATTGAGGTCTGTAAGGGTAACAAAATATTTATATCTCTGTAAAAAAAGTTTGGCTTCGGAGAGTTGATATGCCACATCCACCTCAAAGTTCAGTTCGGTACTTATCTTTTTTGCAATGAGTTTTGCAAGTGTTTTGTTGTCTTCAATGATTAAAATTCTTTCCATTATTTTTTGAATCCCTTGTTTATTTGTGGCAAAAATTTTACACTATTTATCAAAATTTATAGTTTAAACCGATAATATAAAGGCATGAATTACTTAAATGTTACTATCGATAAATTAAAATCAAATCAAAATGTCTTTTTGACAGGCGGTGCCGGTGTTGGAAAAACAACAATCACAAGAGATGTTATAAAAGCTTACGCGGAGGATGCAAAAAAAGTCGCAAAACTTGCATCCACGGGCATGGCGGCAACCCTCATCAGCGGGCAGACGCTTCACAGTTTTTTGGATTTGGGCATAGCATCAAATCTAAAAGAGCTGGAGTTTAGCGGCAAGCTGCCAATCAGTAAAAAAGTAAAAAAAATCATAGCAAGCATGCATTTGGTTGTGATAGATGAAATCTCCATGGTGAGTGATGTTTTGCTGGAGATGATACAGCTTAGACTGGAACAAGCGGGTTTCAAGGGTTCTCTTCTTGTTGTGGGGGATTTTTTACAGCTTCCTCCGGTTGTCCGAGGTCAGGGCGAAGTAAAATTTGCTTTTGAATCCCCTGCATGGGAGGAGTTTAAGTTTGAAAAAATAGAGCTGACTCACATTTACAGAACGGACGACAAGGAGTTTATAGAGCTTTTAAACTCTGTCAGATTCGGTCAAATCGACGAGCAGACGCATAACCGTCTCAACGAATATATAAAACCTTTAGGCGAAGATTTGAGCGAATTTACTTTTTTGTTCGGCAAAAACGACTCCGCTTCATGGCACAACAAAAGACAGCTCTCTTTCATCGAAAGTGAGCTGTTTGTAAAAGAGGCGCAGGTTGTCAAACATGTAAATAGTGTCAAAGAGAGTGAGATAGAGCGTTACATGAGCGATGCGAGAATAGAGAAGGAGCTGGAGCTGAAAGTAGGAGTACCTGTTCTTTTTACCAGAAATTCATGGAACTATTTTAACGGTGAGCGAGGCGTGATTGTAAACATGGACTCCAATTTTGTTTATGTGCAAAAGAGCGACGAGAGGGTGGTTAAACTCGAAGCCGTTGCACAATCCAAGAACATGTGGAAAGAAAAAACGGTGGAAGGTAAAAAAGAGATGGTGGAAGAGAGTCTCTTCAGCGTCTATCAGTTTCCCATAAAACTCGCTTTTGCTATTACAATTCACAAGTCGCAGGGTATGAGCATTATGGATTTGATTATCGAGACAAACGAGATTTTTGCGCCCTCACAATTTTATGTGGCACTCTCAAGATGTTCCAACCCTTTGAGGCTCAATCTCATCGCTCCAAAAAAACAGTGGCATGCCTTGGCCTTTGTAAATAAAAAAGCTTTGGGTTTCGTAAATAAATAGGTAGAATATGTTGAATATAGATTTTAAAATTATTTAAAATTTTTTACTAGGATTTAAGTTTAGCATGACAAAAAAAAGAGCAGATAAAAGTGATAAAAAGTTATTAGGTTATACTGTGAAGGGGGAGGAACATTTACCTTTTCCTGTTGTGGGTATCGGTGCTTCCGCGGGCGGGCTTAGCGCTTTTGAATCCTTTTTTTCTGCCATTCCGACCGGCAGCAATATAAATATGGCTTTTGTATTGGTACAACACCTCTCTCCCGACCATAAAAGTATTCTCGGTGAAATAATCCAGAGATATACAACTATGAAGGTTTACGAGGTCACAGACGGAGTGAGCGTGGAGATAAACTCTGTTTACATCATTCCTCCAAGCCATGATATGGCGCTCCTAAACGGCAAACTTCAACTCTTAGAGCCGACGGCTGCGCACGGTTTCAGGCTTCCTATCGATTTTTTCTTCCGCTCTTTAGCCCAAGATCAAGCAGAGAGAGCCATCGGCATAATTCTCTCAGGCACGGGAAGTGACGGCGTGCAGGGAATTCGAGCCATAAAAGCGGTTGAGGGAATGGTAATGGTGCAGAATCGAGGCTCCTGTGAATATGACGGAATGCCAAGAAGTGCGATAGAAACAGGATTGGTGGATTACGAACTTCTCCCCTCCGAAATGCCGGCAAAGCTTATAGAGTATGTTAGATCTATTACAAAAAAATCAAAAAGTTTTACAACGCTTACCGATGAAAATGCATTGCGAAAAATATTTATTCTTTTGAGAAACCAAACGGGACATGATTTCTCCCAGTACAAGCCAAGCACAATCAACCGTCGGATAGAGAGACGCATGGTTTTGAATCAGCTTGAAACAATAGACTCTTATATTAAATATATGCAACAGACCCCGAGTGAAATTGAGGCTCTTTTTTATGAACTTCTTATCGGTGTCACCAACTTTTTTCGTGATAAAGATGCCTTTAAATCGCTTGAACTTGTACTTCCAAAAATATTTTCAGGTAAAAAAATCGGAGATACGATTCGCATCTGGTCCGTCGGCTGTTCAACAGGGGAGGAAGCCTACTCCATTGCAATATTTCTGTATGAGTACATGCAGAAGATAAAACAAAACTTTTCCGTGCAGATTTTTGCCACCGACATAGACCCGCATGCAATAGCCGTAGCAAGAGCCGGCATCTATCCCGGCGGCATTGCGGCGGATATCTCTGCAAGGCGAATCGCGCACTTCTTTACCTTCGATAGCGACAGTCAAAGATACCGTATCAATAAAAATATCAGGGATATGCTCATTTTTTCTGAGCAAAATGTTATTAAAGACCCTCCTTTTTCAAAGCTGGATCTTGTTGTCTGCCGCAATTTACTTATTTACATGAATGCTGATTTGCAAAAGAGAGTCATTCCTACATTTCATTACGCGCTTAAAGAGGGAGGGATACTCTTTTTGGGAAGTTCTGAAACCATAGGCGAATATGGCAATCTATTCACTACAATAGACCATAAAACAAAGATATATGAGTCTAAAAACAGCACTCAAGGAGTTTATCGAATGGCATCGCATCTTGCAGGGGCAACGCAATCCTTGCCGTTGCAAAGCGTAGAAAAAATTGTTACTCCGATTAAAATACCGCTCAAAGAGTTGACCGAGCAGACACTTTTAAAACAGATAGCTCCATCGGCTATACTGGTAAACGACAAAGGCGATATTCTTTACCTTTATGCAAATGCAGGGAAATATTTGGAACTCCCTTCAGGAGAGATGTGTATCAACAATATACTGAAAATGACTGCTAACAGCTTGCAAAGGGCTTTGACAATCTCTCTGCACAAAGCGACAGAAACAAATGAGACGGTACGAAGCGGTGTAATCAAAGTAAAAACAAAAGGCAAATACAGCACGCTGAACCTTGTCATTACTCCGGTGCATGCCTCTTCGGATTCATTGTCCAAACCGACCATGTATCTTATTATTTTAGAAGAGCTTCCTTTGTTAAAAGAGAAGGGGCTAGTGAGCTTGGATGCGCTTGAATCTCCGGACGCAAACACTCAAATTCTGAGGTTGACACGAGAGTTGGAGGCACAAGAGGAGTACCTTAAAACCTCCAACGAAAAACTGAATATCTCCAATGAGGAACTTCGCTCTTCAAACGAGGAGATACAATCGATGAATGAGGAGTTGCAGTCAAGCAATGAAGAGCTTGAGACCTCAAAAGAGGAGCTGCAGTCGGTAAATGAAGAGCTTTCAACGGTCAATGCAGAGCTGCAGATGAAGGTGGTTGACCTCTCCCGTTCCAACAATGACATGAATAATCTTTTGGCAGGCACGGGAATAGGAACTATTTTTGTGGATCATAACCTTTGTATCCTACGATTTACGCCGGCTGCAAGCAGGATTATAAATCTCATTTCATCTGATATCGGGCGACCCGTAAATCATATTGTCTCCAACATGATGGGTTACGACATGCTTAGAGAAGATTTAAAAGAGGTTCTTGGCAATCTGATTCCAAAAGAGATTGAAGTAAAAACCATAGACGGGAAATACTATATTATGCGTATTCAGCCTTATCGTACTCTGGATAATGTGATTGAGGGAGCGGTAATTACTTTTCTTGAAATCACAAAAATTCTTCAGATGCGTGAAGAGTTGCGTTTGCTTAACCGTGAGCTTTCTCACATGGCGGTGCTTGTAAGAGATTCGAATGATGCGATAATCATGCAGGACTTTGACGGTAATATTTTGGCTTGGAACCCTGCAGCTACCGCTATTTACGGCTGGAGCGAGGAGGAGGCACGTGGTATGAATATAGAGCAGATGATTTTGGATGCCGATAAAAAAGAGGCACGTCAAGCAGTGGAATATTTGAGTAAATCAAAGGTTCTCAAATCCTACACTGCTTCAAGGATTACCAAAAGCGGAGAGAAGATAGAGGTTTCTATTACTGCCTCTCTTTTGGTGAATGAAGAGAAAAAGCCATACGCTGTCGTGACAACACAGAGAAAAATAAACCCAAGAATGACAGAAAAAATGGAGCCTGATAATGTTTAGTAAACCGAAACACACATGTAATAGTTGCACAATAGAACAATTTATAATGCGCACTAAAGCCAAACAGCTGGTGCATGAAAAGTTGAAAATATTGCCCGAGCTTACAGCAGAAGATGCTACAAAACTGTTTCTTGAGCTGGAGATTAATCACATAGAGTTGGAGATGCAAAACAGTGAACTGCATAAGGCACAGGAGGAGGCAGAGGAGGCAAAAGAGCGTTATTTTGAACTCTACAATGATGCTCCTGTTTGCTACTGTACCCTCAATGAAGAGGGATTTATAATAGAAGTAAACGAGAGAACAATAAAAACAATGGGTTTAGTAAGGGAGCAGCTTTTAGGAAAAAAGATGTCGGATTTTGTTTTTATAGAGGATCAAGATATTTTTTATCTGCATCAGCAAAAAATTCTTGAATTAAGTGAGCCGCAGACATGCGAGCTTCGCATTGCAAAAAGCGATGGTTTACCTGTTTGGATGAATATATCTGCTACTGCAAGCCATGATAAGAGAGGAAATCGTATCTATCACTTAGTCTTTAACAATATAGATGAGCGAAAAATGATAGAAGAGAGGCTAAAAAATAAAGAGAAAATGCTTCTTGTGCAGTCGCGATACGCCGCCATGGGGGAGATGATTTCGATGATAGCACATCAGTGGAGACAGCCTCTGAATATTATCGGATTGGCAACTGCCAACATGAAAACAAAACAGATGCTTCACATGCTTGATGAAGCATCCATGGATGAAAACACGGATATTATTACCGAAAATATAGCTTTTATGTCGGACACTATTGACGATTTCAGAAATTTCTTCAAGCCCGATGCCCCAAAGGAACTTGTAATCATGGAAGAGGTTATAACTATTACTTTAAGAGTTATAGGTCAAAGTTTAGTAGCCAACAATATTGCAATTAATGTTCACAATAACAGCAAAATTCCTTTTCTGATTCATAAAAATTCACTGGTTCAAGTTTTGCTCAATATACTTGGAAATGCGAAAGATCAACTTATATCTAAAAAAGAGGAATCGGCTGTAATTGATATAACTGTGAATGAAACAGAAGATAAAATCGCTCTTGCTGTGTGTGATAACGGAGGAGGAATACCAAATAACATAATAGATAAAATCAATCAACCCTACTTTACAACCAAAAAACTAAATGGCACGGGTCTGGGAATGTATATTTCTCAAACAATTATAGAAAAGCATTTTTTCGGAACCTTGACCTGGCATAACGAGGCAAAAGGTGCATGTTTTGTAATAACTTTAAATAAAAAAGAGAGAGTAGGGTGAAAAATGAGCGATTTGAGAAGAACTTCCATAGACAAAAGCCTATGGAATAAATATAATCTGCCTCAAAGAGGCAAATTTCTATGCGTATAAAATTATAGCGCCTCTGCGTGGGAAGCTAAATATTGGGCAACACCCTCAGTAGAAGCTTTCATACCCTCATCACCTTTTACCCAGCCGGCAGGACAAACTTCACCATGTTCATTAGTGAAAAGCATAGTGTCTACCATACGAATCATCTCATCAATATTTCTTCCAAGTGGCAAATCATTTACAACTGCATGACGAACCGTACCGTCCGCATCAATCAAAAACGAACCGCGAAGAGCAACTGATTCATTCAAAAGTACATCGTAATCTTTTGCAATCTGTTTTGTTAAATCTGCAACAAGAGGAAACTTAACTCTGCCGATACCGCCTTGGTTTACAGGAGTTTCTCTCCATGCAAAGTGTGAGAACTGGCTGTCAACAGAAACACCGATTACATTTACTCCTCGGTTAGTAAAATCTTCAATTCTATGAGAAAAAGCGATAATTTCTGAAGGACAAACAAAAGTAAAGTCTAGTGGATAGAAGAATAAAACCGCACCTTTCGCGCCCAGGTTTTTGTAAAGATTGAAATCTTCAATGATTGAACCATCCGCTAAAACTGCTGTTGCCGTGAAATCTGGAGCTTTCTTTGTTACTAACATAGTATTTCCTTGTGTTTTTTTATTTTCAGAATTCTAACTAAAAAAGAATTAATCAAACTCAAAAAAATAAATAAGTAGATTACTTTAAGGATAATTTTTATCTTTTAGAAAATAAAGGTATATTTATAGAAATAAGATATAATTTTCACGATTTATGGGGCTGGACTCTGTACTTCAATAAGGAAAAATCGATGACAAAAGAAGCAAAAGCTCTCAAAGAGCATATATTCACTTCAGAGTCTGTAACAGAAGGGCACCCTGATAAGATGGCAGATCAAATCAGTGATGCAATTCTGGATTATATTATTGAACGAGATACTACTGCGCATGTTGCGTGCGAAACATTAGTATCAAATGGTTTTTGTATAATTGCAGGCGAACTGAAAACAACGGCGTACGCGCCAATGCAAGAGATAGTTCGCAAAGTTGTTCAAGAGATAGGTTATACAGATGCAACCTATGGTTTTGATTACCGTTCATGTGCAGTCTTAAATGCTATTGGCGAACAATCACCGGATATAAATCAGGGTGTTTCTCAGGCAGATGGAGAAATCGGAGCAGGTGATCAGGGTTTAATGTTTGGTTATGCATGCCGTGAAACAGATGTTTTGATGCCTCTTCCTATCTATTTGGCACACAAACTAACAAGAAGATTGGCCGAAGTTCGTAAAGATGGAATTATTCCTTACCTTCGCCCAGATGGAAAAGCGCAAATAAGTGTTAAATATATTGGAGATAAGCCTGTTTCAGTTGAGACAGTTGTTATTTCTACACAACATGCGCCTGATATTTCTCAAGAAAAAATACATGAAGATGTTATCAAAGAGGTTATCAGACATGTTATTCCTGCAGAGATGATGAGTGAGAGTACAGTTTTTCACATCAACCCGACAGGAAAGTTTGTAATCGGTGGACCGCAAGGCGATGCGGGACTCACAGGCAGAAAAATCATAGTGGATACTTACGGCGGAAGCTGCCCACATGGCGGCGGTGCATTTAGTGGAAAAGACCCGACCAAAGTGGATAGAAGTGCGGCGTATGCGGCGAGATGGGTGGCTAAAAACTTAGTGGCTTCGGGTGCTTGTGACAAGGCTACGATTCAAGTTGCTTATGCAATTGGTGTTGTTCAACCTGTCTCTATCATGGTGGATACGCATGGAACAGGTAGAGTAGAAGAGGCAAAAATCGAAGCATGTGTGAAAGAACTTTTTGATTTATCTCCAAAAGGAATCATAGTGGCACTTGATTTATTGCGTCCAATCTATAGACTAACTTCCGCATATGGTCATTTTGGAAGAGAAGAGCCATCTTTCACATGGGAGAAAACAAATAGAGTGGATGAGATTAGAGCATATCTAGGGCTTTAATCCGCCGACTTCTTTATGGCAGTTTTTTCGCCATTTAGAAGTTTGTTTTGTACATAAGAAAAGTAACTATTTTGCAGAAAATCGTTTTTTAAAATCGTTTTTTAGCTCTCTTTAAAAATCTTTCGTTATAGTTATCTAAATTTAAAATAGGAGAAAATAATGGCAGTACATATTGGTGACACATGTATAAACTGCGGCGCTTGTATTGATGAGTGTCCAGTAGAAGCAATCGTAGATGAGGATGATAATCCAACTGGCGAAGAGATATACTATGTTTACAATGATAAATGTGTAGAGTGTGTTGGTCATCATGACGAACCTGCATGTGCTACGGCATGTCCTACAGAGGGTTGTATAACTTGGGATGCAATCGGTGGCAGCCCGTCACACCGTGAAGATATTACAGACGAACAGCGCGCGAATAAAGTGCCTGTTGTAGATTAATTTTCTTTCTGCAAAGTACTTTTTCAGTACTTTGCAAATCAATCTTTTATAAAATCCCCCGTATTTAAACTCAAATAAGTTAAACTTTCGATATGCTTCCGCTCTAATTTTATATTTTACAGGAGATTTGATGGAACGAACACTATCAATAATTAAACCGGATGCAGTTGCTAAAGGTTTTATAGGCAAAATTTTAGATCGTTTTGAGACTGATGGTCTTAAGATAGCGGCAACAAGAAAACTTCAACTTTCTCGTGCAGAAGCAGAAGCTTTTTATGCTGTTCACTCAGAAAGACCTTTTTTTAACGATTTAGTTGATTTTATGATTAGCGGTCCAGTAGTTGTTTCAGTATTAGTTGGTGAAAATGCTATGGCAAGAAACCGTGATCTTATGGGTGCTACTAACCCTAAAGAGGCTGAAGCAGGTACAATCCGTGCAGATTTTGCTGAAAATATAGATGCAAACGCCGTTCATGGAAGTGATTCAGTTGAAAATGCAGCTGTTGAAATCGCATTCTTTTTCTCAGAGAGAGAAATTTCGTAAGTAAACAATGAAAGTAGCACTAAGAAAAATAACAAGCACGCCATTAGATTTTGATATAAAATCTAATGAAATAACTTTTAAAGGTTATTTAGAGTATCATGTCGGCAAATTAATTTTGCTCAAAGCAAGATTAAATGGTTTGCTTGACATTCAGTGTAATCAGTGCGGAGAGGATTTTAAGTTACCTGTAGATGAAGAGGTAGAAATATTTATTTCCGATGGCATCTATGAAGATAGCGAAGATATCGAACTTGATGTAGTAGAATCATTAGATTCTATGGCTGATTTAGATGAAATTCTAAACTCTGAGCTTGAGCTTATAAAAAGTGATTATCATTGTTGCGACAATTGCGAAGATTCTAGATAAAAAGAAAAAAATGAGCTGAAATATTAAAAGTTTTTAGTTCATGAACTCTATCTCGAGAGAGACAAGCTTTTACAAGAAATTATTTAGTGATTTCTTTGCATTGGACTTTAACTCAGACGTGACCAAAGCGGTCTTAGCGTAGAAAAAGGAACTTATTCTTTTTTCGTATTAATTAAAATGAAAGGATATAGATTATGGCAGTACCTAAAAGAAGAGTATCTCACTCTCGTTCAGCTAAAAGAAGAACTCACTACAAAATTACTTTAGCTAAACCAATTAAAGATAAAGATGGAACTTACAAGCTTCCACACCACATCAACCCAGTTACTGGTGAGTATAAATAGTCAATGGTCAAGATTGCCATTGACGCAATGGGCGGGGACTTTGGTCCCGAGCCGATTATTAAGGGTTGCATTGCTGCACTTAAAACAAAGTCGTTTGAGCCTATTCTTGTAGGTAAATCATCAGAAATTTTACCTCTGTTACCAAAGCGTTATAGAGGTAAGATTTTAATTATTGAAGCGGACGATGTCATCGCTATGCATGAAGCAGCGACCGAAGCAGTGAAAAGAAAAGAGAGCAGCATATATAAAGCTGTTGAATTAGTCAAAGATGGTAAAGCGGATGGTGTAGTATCGGCTGGACATAGCGGAGCTACTATGGCACTAGCAACTCTTAGATTAGGTCGTTTGTCAGGTGTTTCAAGACCTGCACTCGTAACCCTTATGCCAACAAAAACGGGTCGTCGTTCCGTTGTTTTAGATGTTGGAGCAAATGTTGACTCTAAGCCTGAACATTTAGTAGAATTCGCTGTAATGGGTGGATGCTACGCAGAAGATGTTTTAAAAATAGAAAACCCTTCAATCGGACTTTTAGCAAATGGTGAAGAGGATTCAAAGGGTAATGAAGTAACAAAAGCAGCTTTTAAATTGCTGAAAGGTTACAGAGGATTTAAGGGAAATGTTGAAGGCGGAGACATCTTTAACGGCAGTTGTGACGTAATTACTTGTGATGGTTTTATAGGAAATTTAGTTCTTAAGACTAGTGAAGGCGTTGCATCTACGATAAGTCAGCTTATTAAGGATTATATCAGAAAATCACCTGTTGCAATTACGGGAGCCCTTTTGATGAGAAAAGTTTTTAAGCTTCTTAAAAAAGAGATTGATTATGCTGAAATTGGCGGCGCTCCGCTTATCGGCATCAAGGGCTGTGCTATTGTTAGTCATGGAAAAAGTGATGCAAGAGCTATAGAAAATGCTATTTATCAAGCCATCAAATATGTAGATACAGGCGTGAATGAACATATTATTTCAAGACTTGCAGCACTAAAGCAAAAGGAAGTTTAATGGTCTATGCAGCTTTTCGTTCTATTGGTGCCTATGCACCGCAGAAGATATTGACGAATGAAGATTTATCAAAGATGGTTGATACGACTGATGAATGGATAACGAAAAGAACAGGAATTAAAGAGCGACATATAGCAGCCAAAGATGAAACAACCAGTGACATGGGAGTTAAAGCTGCGCAAAAAGCGATTGATCGAAGTGGCGTAAATAAATCTGAAATAGATATGGTAATTTGTGCCACTATCTCGCCCGACTATTTTTGTATGCCATCAACTGCCACTATAATTGCAAACAAACTTTCCCTCGAGCATGTCACTGCCTTTGATATCTCCGCTGCATGTACCGGCTTCGTTTATATTCTTTCAATAGCTAAAGCATTCATTGAGTCGGGTATGAAAAAAAATATCCTAATTGTCGGAGCTGAAAAGCTCTCTGCTATTACAGACTACACAGATAGGGGAACCTGCATACTTTTTGGTGACGGTGCCGGTGCTGCAATAATTAGCGCAACCGATAACAGAGATGAGGCTATCATAGACATTCATACAGGTTCTGACGGCACCTATGCAGATTTACTTATGACTCCTAATGGCGGTAGCGGTTCGATTCATGACTCTATAGACCAAGAGTCAAAAGCGTGTTTTATGCAGATGAAGGGAAATGAAACATTTAAAGTTGCGGTAAGAACTTTGACAAAAGATGTTGTTGAGATATTAGAAACAAATGGTATTGAGAGTTCGCAAATTACCCATTTTATTCCGCATCAGGCAAATCTTAGAATTATTAAGGCTGTTGGTGAAGCACTAAAACTTAATGATAATCAAGTTGTTATAACAGTTGAAAAGTATGGAAATACTTCAGGTGCCTCTATCCCAATGGCAATAAATGAAATATATGAAAATGGCTCACTTAAGGCCGGTGAGCTGATGCTCCTTGATGCTTTTGGCGGGGGGCTTACATGGGGTTCAGCCCTAGTTCCATTCTCACCCACTTTAAAATAACTCTTTTACTCGATTTCTGCGTTGAGTTATAATTTATTTTCGTCACATAATAGAGTATGCTCTTCAAAGAAATTATAACTCGCCTTGAACTAGAGCAAAATAGAGAATTTTAAAAAGAAGTTTTTTTCTGCATGGAATTAATATTCTAATATCGACATGTGAAATTTATTTTTACATGCCACAGTTAAACACTCTTGAGAGCTTCTCTTACTTTTTCATAAAACTCATTTTCATCCGGCAAATTCAGCTTAGCTTCTCTTAATTTCTCTCCCCACATAGGATTTGGAAAATAACTGTCATCCTCAAATCTTGCCATTACATGAATATGAACTTTCGGGAGCATATTTGCAAATGAAGCCATGTTTATTTTTTTTGGATTGTAATAATTTTTCATTTCGAATTCTATAATGTCATAAACATCCCAAAGTCTTACTCTTAAACTCTTCGGTACATCTCCTAACTCTTTGTAGGGCTCTCTCGTAAATATCTTTAGCCAAGGAATTTCGCTTGATTCTTTTTCTATATATAGGTCACTGTCTTCATAGATTATCATATGTGAAATCTCCATTTTTGAAAATTATAACGAATTTTTTGAGTTTACTTAAGAAAAGAGTTTAAATGTGCAGAGATTAACATGTGGAAGTTTCCACATGCTATAAAATAGGAGTTTGAGAATTAATCTCTGTGTCTAGGTGTGCTGCTTCTTGGAGTACTACTTCTACTTCCGCCGGCTGCATTTCCGCCACGGTATCCGCCACCGCTTCCACCTTCACGACTACGAGTTGCTCCGCCGGCTGAAGAGCCACCACCATCGCGACTGCGGCTTGCCCCGCCACCAGAACGGCTTCCACCGCTTGAAGAACGATTTTTGCCTTTGTATCCGCCGCCTGAGCCTCTTGTGTCTCTTCTTCTTCCGGCTCTCTCTAAAATCTCTTCAATTCTATCAGCAGGAATACCGATGTTGTTCGGTCCCTTTATCTCTTGATTATCTAAAAGCATAGAGATAAGTTTATAAGCCATTTTCTCTTCATCAATATCTAAACGAAGAAGGTCTAAAACTTTATGAGCTTCATCATAGATATGCTGGTCTTCAATCTTCTTAACTAAAGCAGTGAGTGTTGTTTTTCTTAACTCATTTTTACTTGGAACAAAAGCATGTGCCATTGAAGTTCCGACTTTTTGTTTGATTCTTTGAAGTTCTTTAAACTCTAGCGGAGTTAAAAGTGTAATTGCCTTACCTTTAGTTCCGGCACGACCTGTTCTGCCTATGCGGTGAACATAGCTCTCCGGGTCAAAAGGAATATGGTAGTTGAATACATGTGAGATATTATCAACATGGATACCTCTTGCTGCAACATCTGTTGCAACAAGAACTTTTACGCCATTGTTTTTGAAACCTTTAATAACTGTTTCTCTTTGGCGCTGCTCCATATCTCCATGAAGACCGTTCGCCAAATAACCTGCACTTGAGAGAACATTTGAAAGTCTGTCAACTTCACTTTTTGTTCTACAAAATACGATTGATTTATCTGTATCTTCTGAGTCCATAAGACGAATAATTGCATCATCTCTTTCACTCTCTTCAATTACATAATAGAGTTGCTCAATATCCGTATTTGTAGTTTCGCCCTTAGTAATCGAGATAAATTCAGGATTATCAAGAATTCTGCTTGCCAGAGTTTTGATAGGCTGAGGCATAGTAGCCGAGAAAAGAAGTGTTTGGCGACTTGTAGGAAGGTAAGAAAATATTTCATTAATATCATCTAAAAATCCCATGTCAAGCATTTCATCTGCTTCATCAAGAACAACTAAAGTAGGAGCGAAATTTTTTACTAAATTCTTTTTAAGAATATCTAAAAGACGGCCAGGAGTTGCAACAACAATATTTCCGCCTCTCTCGATTAGATCAATTTGTCTATTGTATGAACTACCACCGTAAACTGTTACAGTTTTAACACCTAAGTTTCTACCATATTTGAAAAGTTCATCAGAAACCTGCGTAGCAAGTTCACGAGTTGGAGTAATAACTAAAACTTCAACACCGCCTTTTAAGTGCATGTTTGAAATAGCCGGAAGACCAAAAGCTGCAGTTTTACCCGTACCTGTATGTGCTTGACCAACGATGTCACGACCTGCTAATACAAAAGGGATTGCTTGCGCTTGAATAGGACTTGGAACTGTAAAACCTGCATATTTAACTGCCTGTAGTACTTCTTTTTTTAAGTTTAAATCATCAAATGTGATCAACATTTCTTCTTTTGGAGTGTTTGTTTGTGCATTTTCTTGCATCATATACCTTTAAATAAGGAGATGATACAAGCATACTTTTACAGTACGGCACCTTCTCCTAGAAAATTTTGCGAATTGTATCTAAAAATTCATAAAGAATAATTAAACTTAAATATATTTAAAATAACTTAAGTTAATGATGTCCTTTATTTATACACTACAGTAGTATTTCTTCCACTTTTTTTAGCTTCATATAAAGCTTCATCCGCTTTTTGCAAAATAGTTTTTACATCTTTGTCCTCTTGTAAATTGGCAATTCCTATGCTGACACTATATTTTATGGTTTGAGATTCTATAGTAATACTTGAGTTAAAAACTTCTTTGCGCAATCTTTCGGAGAAGTTATATGCACCCTCTATATTCGTCTCAGGAAGGATAATTACAAACTCCTCTCCGCCTATTCGAGCAACAATATCTGCTTCTCTTGCTATATTTTTGCAAATTTTTGCAAAATGCTTTAAAACTTCATCCCCTATTGCATGTCCATAGGTGTCATTGATATTTTTAAAATAATCTATATCCAACATTAATAGAGTTAAATCACGGCTATAACGGTTTGCTTGTTTTATTTCAAGTGCTGATAACTCTTCAAATTTACGGCGATTTAACATTCCTGTTAATGTGTCACGAAATGCCATCTCTTCAAGTTTTACATTTTCTCTTTGTTTGCTTTTTAGTTCAATATCTTTTTGATTTTTATATAATTGTGTGAATATATCTCCTTTTAGAAGCCTTATCCTGGTAGTTTCATAAGAATCATACATACATGCTATTTCGTCTCTGTTAATCATAATTGGAGAGAGTCGAAAACTTCTGCCACCGCTTGCCAAATCTTTCATAGCATCTGTTAGTTGAGAAATTTGCTTTGTTGAGCTTTTTTTTAGTGTGTAGAGTATAAAAAAAGTAGTTGCCAATATGATGGTATTGAAAAGAATCCATAAAAAAAGATTTTGAATCGTACCTCTTATACGATTGTCAATTAAATTATTAATTCCATTCAAAAGCTGATCTTCAAAATTTTTTACACCATCTATTAGTTCTGTAAGTGAATTAAACCAAACTTCGGAATCTAAGTTCTCAAAATCTCTGTTTTTTAGCTTTTCCTCACATTTAGATATTTGCTTTGCAATGATAGAGTTAAAAATAGTCTCTTTGATGTTCTTTTGATTTTGTGATGCTGTTTGCTCAAACATAAGTAAAAAAGATTTTTGAGCACCAAGAAGTTGCATGAATGAAATATCCTCTTCCCTGGTTGCATTTTTTCTCTCTATAAGCATTGTTCCATAGGCTCTCTCTTTCCCCAAAGCCTCTTTTAAATGTAAAACAGACGATAAAGTTGATATAGAGGAGGAAATTTCTCCATCAATATTGAGAAAGGCTATTTTTGGAGTGATGGAGAGTATATTTCTTAGTATTTTAGAATAAGTATTTATTGCATCAATTTGAGAGATTTTTTTATCATTTATCTGCTTACGAAGATTATTTAATGTAAGCATGTCTTCTTGAAAAATATTTATAAACGGCTGTATTGTAATTATCTTCTCTTTGTGAACAGTTTTGAGTTTGTTGACAAATGAGATTACGTCATTGTCCACAATTTCTTTTTGTCTTTGCAGTCTAGTATCAAATTTATTTTCTGTAGATGTCAGATAACCACTGCTCAGCCCTCTTTCAATTTGGATATTGTGGGCAAGCGTATTAATGTTGCTAATAGTGTATGTTATACCGGAAATACTTTCCATCTCTTCATATTTTTGATAATTATTCCAAAGAATTATAGAGCCGAAAAAAAACATTCCAATAAGAGGAATAAGGACAGAGAGCAATATTCTTTTGGTAAAACTAAAGGTATTGGTCGTTTTGTTTATTAATCTTTGAAATAAAGATTTTTTTTCGCTGCTTTTATTTTTAGCAATTTCACAGTTTTCAAAGAAATTAATTAATGGTATATCCTCTGTAATAATATGGTTTAGTAGCCAGTCAATTAAATATATGGTTGTATCTTGCGCAACAATATAATCGTTTGTGCTTAAAAATTCAGCTTTTAGTTGCGGTATTTTAGCGATAAAATCATCATGCTGCTTCTTATGCCCGGCAAGAGCATTTTGATTGCATTGCTTTATATAGGATTCTTCCCTATTAAAATGTATGAGAGCATACTCCTCCAAATCTTTAAAAATATTGTTTAGGATATTCTCTGATGCATTTGCATCTATCGCTTCCGAGAGTTGATTAATAATGTCCAAAAGTTTTTTATGATCATCGTCCAACACTTTAACGCCGACACTTAAACCGTCATTCCACTCTATCATTTACAGAACCGCCCCTCTTTATTGTAAATATTATATAGTTAATTTTATATCAATGAGATTAAAATCAACACTTAATGGACTGAGCAATGGTAATGTTGTATAATTTTTGTATTTTATTTTAGGATAGGCATGTGGATTTATATTTGATACTTAGTATAGTTGCTCTTGTTGTGATTTTATTTTTACTTTATCTGCTCTTGAGTAAAAAAGATCTTCTTATAAAGGTCATTTATGAAAATGAGGAGCTGAAGACTCGGTATGTGGAGCTTCAAAACTCTAAGAGTGAGCTAGAGATTAGACATGCTGTCTTAAATACCCGCTATGAAAATGAGATACAATCTTCTAATGAAAAATTATCAATTCTTCAAAATGCTAAAGATGAGTTAAGCAATGAATTTAAGCTACTGGCAAATCAAATATTTGAAGATAAATCAAAACAATTTAATCATGCACACAAAGAGCAGTTTGAGATACTGTTAAAACCTTTTCGTGAGCAGATAAACAACTTTTCCATGCAATCAAAAGAGCAGTTCAACACAGAATCAAAGGACAGGCACCTTCTAAAAGACGAGCTAATCAGATTAAAAGAGATGAATGCAAGACTTTCTGAAGATGCGCTCAATCTCACAAATGCTCTCAAGGGTGAGAATAAAACTCAAGGAAACTGGGGTGAGATAGTTTTGGAGAGAATTTTGGAGGAATCGGGCTTAAGAGAGGGAATGGAGTATGCAACACAGGCTACTTTAAAATCAACGGACGGCAAAATTTACCGTCCCGATGTAATCATTCACATGCCTCAAAACAGGGATATTATAATTGATGCGAAAGTCTCACTCGTTGCCTATGAGAGATTTATGAGTGAAGATAATCCACAAGTAAAATCTCTGGCACTTAAAGAGCATCTTCAAAGCATCTCGGCTCACATAAAAGAGCTCAAAGAGAAGCAGTATGAGAAACTCGATGGTGTAAATACTCTTGATTATGTACTTCTATTTATGCCTATCGAGGGGGCATTTTTACTCGCTCTTGCAGAAGATGGAGAGTTTTTTAAACGAGCGTACGAGAACAATATTTTGATAGTTTCACCATCTACTCTGCTTGTTACGCTAAAAACAATAGAACATATATGGAGAACGCAAAGACAGCAAGAGCATACTAAAAAAATAGTAGATGAGGCAGAAGCCATGTATGACAAGCTTGTGTCCTTTGTGGAGGAGATGCAAAATATTGGTACGCATCTGCAAAGAAGTCAAAACTCCTATGAGAGCGCTATGAAAAGATTAAGCAGCGGAAGAGGAAATATTATAAAAAGAGCTGAGAACATGAGAGAATTGGGATTGAAACCTAAAAAACTTTTGGAAATCAGTAGCTTAGAAGAGTAAAAATCTATTTTAAGGTATTATTCTGAGATGAATATACAAACACAATACAACTATGAGAAGACATGGAGTGATACTAAAGAGGCTGATTTGCTAAGGATTATAGAAGAAGAGGTCGGAGACTCTGACCCAAAAGGAATTCTGGCATACATCAAAGAGGCGATTCAAGGCGGTAAAGTTATAACCGTAGGAAGTTGCAAATTTAAGAAGAATGAAAAATCTAACTAAAGATAATTCGATTGAACATCCATTAGAGTTTTCTACGGATGAGGAACTTTAACGGTAGAATTTAAACTCCATCCGATGAGTGTCATAAGTGCTATAACTGCGAAGGTCGGGATGAGCGTGTACGTATGGGCAAGATAGACAAGCCAGAGCAAAATTGCTCCAAGCGGTGTCGGAACACCCGTAAAAAATTTAGAAACTTCGCCTACATGAGAGTTTATATTGAAGTGTATAAGTCTTCTGAGTCCAGATATCACATAGTAGATGCTAGTTATTGCAGCTACAATTAACCACGCTCCGGAGAGAGAAGTTGTATAAACGGCTTGAAAAATTAGAAACACAGGCACAAGTACAAAACTTAAAAAATCTGCAAAACTGTCGAGTTGGATTCCAAACTCATTGGATAATTTATATTTTCTAGCAATCTTACCGTCAAAAATATCAAAAGCACCGCCAACCCATGCGAGTATTATCGCTACAAAAAAATTATTTTGAGTTATGAAGTAGGTTGCCATAAGACCTGCAGTGATGTTTACAAAAGTAAAGAGATTTGCCAAGTTAAAATGCGATGATGCGTTATATAAAAATTTCATTAAATACCCTTAAAATTAATTCGTAATTGTAGCTCAATTTCTTTTGTAAAATTTGAAAAAGGATTAATAATATATTTTTAGTTATGAATTATCTACTTTGCACTATAATTCAGAGAATATGAAAAAGCATAAAAATAATATACTCTTGATTCTTTTGTTTATGTTTACATTCCTTGTCGTGCATGATTATGCGATAGAGTCTTTTGATGCAGATACACAGAATGAGCTCTGTTATTTGAGCAATGATTACTCTTCGTCTTTAAATAAAAGCAGTTTAGATTTAGCTTCTCAAATTCATGACAGTATTCACACTCTGCTTGAAATAAATATAATGCAACAGCTGCCGATTGTATCAGCTCTTTTAAAAATAAATCCGCATAGCTTAGAAATAGCTTCAATTTCTTATATCAATACCGTTCTTCAACGCCCACCACCCACCACTTGTATAATTCATATAACACCTTGTAATTCTCGAAAAATAGAGTTTTACTAAAGAAACATTTCCGCTTTGCGAAAAGCGCTTCACTTGTTTTCGTAGCTTCAGGGGGTTGTAGGGACATTTGTCCCAGCCACCTAAACGGACGCGTTCGTTTAGGTGCATAATATCAAATATATTAAAAAAAAGGTTATTAATGAAATACGTACTATTTTTTACTTTATTCATATCAATGAATGTTAATGCACAAAATTTAGCAGAAATTCTGAAATCGTTAAAAGTCAGTAATAAAGCAAAATCTATTTTAGAAAAAACTAAATCACAAATCGCACAAAATGAGCTTTATGCAACAAATGAGGCACCAACTCTTGGAGCCACTCTCTCACAAGCTAAAGACAATGTAGAACAGGGCTCGGAGTACTCAGTAGGCCTTTCGCAAAGACTTACTCATCCATTTGCAGTATCTCAAAAAGAGAGAGGTGTTGAGCAGTTAAGCAAGGCGTTAGAGCAAGAAACAACACATGAACTTCATCTATTGACTTTAGATGTTGCCTCAAAGTATCACAACGCATGTGTCTCAAAAGAGATGAGAGATAAGGCAATATTTTTGTATGAAGAGCAGTCAAAAAGAGTAGCACAAATTCAAAAAGCTTATGAATTGGGAGAAATATCTAAAAAAGATCTGCTCTTTAACAAACTGGATTTGGCAAAACTTCACCAAAATGTAAACAACTATAAGAGAACATATCTGTCAGAGCTTGCAGGACTTCAGGAGAGAGTGGATAATCTTGCTATTAAAGATATAGGATGCAGCGACTTGCTTACTCCAATTCGGCATGTGAAATTAAAACCGATAAATGAGCATGATGAGTTGAAATCAATAGAGTATAAGATGAATTCATCTAAAGCTTTTTATGGAGTGAATGATTCATTTGTTTCTTCTTTGGGGTATGAATTTTTATATGAAAAAGAGTTAAATACACAAAGATATACGGCTGGTTTAACTGTTCCGTTGGATGTTTTGAGTTCAAAAAAAGAAAAACTAAGAGCAGAGCAGCTTTATATGAATTCATCCCTTGCGTTTGAAAAAGCTTCGTTGGAATCTGAGATACAGAGCTCTTCAAATGCCTTAGTATCAAAACTTGAAGCCCTCTATGATGAGCTCAGTTTACTCAGAAATGAGATAGTGCCACTTAATGAAGAGCTTGCAAGCCTCTCAAAGAAGGCTTTTGATGAAGGTGAGGGCAATATTATGGAGTACCTTGATGCAACCCGCTCCTACTCCTTTAATTTATTAGGAATGTTAGAAGTTAAAAAAACTTATTACAATGAACTTTTTGAACTATACAAAAAAGCAGATTTAGATTTTGGAGAAAATAATGCACAGTAAAACAACAGCCCTAGGGTTAAAAATAGTAATCATTACACACCTACTCGGATTGACTCTTTTTGGTGCACAAACAATAGAGATTTCGCAAAAACAACAGAAAGATTTAGGTGTGAAATGCCAAGTGGTTACACGAGTTGAAACTATCTCTTTTGGCCCCTACAACGGAGTTGTAGTTCTTGATAAGAGTGATATTCTTTTTGTTAGCTCAAATGTTGCGTCCATTGTAAAAGAGATACATGTAAGAAAATTAGAATATGTAAAAAAGGGACAAAAGCTTTTAACACTTAAAAGTAATGAACTTTTAACGCTTCAACAAGAGTATATTCAAGCACTCTTAGAGCGTGATAACATAAATCTCAATCATGAAAGAAATTTAAAGCTTTACGCAGAAGGAATTATTTCAAATAAAAAGCTTTTAGAATCAGAAAAATTAAAACGAAGCAGCGATTTAAATGTTAGATTGAGAGCGAATCAACTCTTGACAAATGGTTTTAATGAAGCAATGTTAAAAACTCTTCAAGCAACAAGCCGCCCGATTGTTGAAAAAACTATTTATGCTTCACAAGACGGTACTGTTTATGAAGTAAATGTAAATATTGGCGAGTATGTTCAAGCGGATCACAAAATGATTGAGCTTTATGCTGATGGTACAAGATTTATTCAGCTGACACTTCCTGTGAAAATTGCAAAGAACGTATCGATTGGAGATAACTGTACATTTGACTCATACAGTGCGAAAGTGAGTGCAATCTCAAACGTAGTAAATAGTGCTTCTCAATCGGTTGAGGTAAGGGCTACCATAGAGAATGCTAAAGACATAATGATAAACAGAGTCTATGAAGTGACCCTTACGGATACTATCAGCGGTGCATTTAAAGTTACAAAAAATGCTTTAGTGTTTGACGAAAACAGATCCTATCTCTTCAAAAAAGTTCCACTGGGTTTTGAAATGATAGAGGTAAAGATTATAAGCGAAGGACCTAGCTGCTATGTTGTAAAAGGCAATTTTAGCGATGGTGATGAAGTGGCCGCTAGTTCAACCTCTGCATTACTGAGTGCAAGGGAGAATAAAAGTGAGTGAGCATTTAGTTAACTTTGCCCTTAAGCAGAGGGTTTTAGTACTTTTACTTGCTGTAGCCGTACTATTTTTTGGTGCAATGTCTATGTGGAAACTACCGGTAGATGCGTACCCTGATGTGGCACCCGTTCAAGTGAAGTTGATTTTAAAAGCTTCCGGAATGACACCGGCAGAAATGGAGACTAGGGTTACGATTCCTATTGAACAAAACATGCAGAGCATTCCAAATCAAAAAATTGTTCGCTCTTTGTCAAAGTATGGAATATGCGATATAACGATTGACTTTGAAGATGGAGTTGATATTTATTGGGCAAGACAGCAAGTGGCTCAAAGACTTTCGGAAGTAATAGATGAACTTCCATCGAATGTTAGTGGAGGGTTGGCACCTATTACCACCCCGCTTGGCGAAGTTCTGATGTTTACAATAGAATCAGACACTATGGATTTAATGGAAAAAAGAACTCTGCTTGACTGGGTTATAAATAAACGCCTTAGAAGTATTGACGGAGTTGCTGAAACAAATGCGCTTGGCGGATATGTAAAAACTTATGAGATTATTCCCGATTTTGCAAAAATGAATCAGTATAAAATCACTATGGAGATGTTAAAAAACACCCTCTCTCAGAATAATAAAAATGATGGTATCGGAAGACTTTCATTGGGTGAACAGAGTCTTTATATCCGTTCAGAGGGAAGACTTAAAAATATAGAGGATATCTCAAAACTTATAATAAAACATGAGCAAGGTAATAATATAAGAGTCTCCGATATAAGCAGTGTACAGATAGGCTCATTAACAAGGGCAGGTTTTGTAACTAAAGATGGCAAGGATGAGGCAGTTGAAGGTCTTGTACTCTCAAGAAAAGGTGTCGATACCTCAGGTCTTTTAACAAGAGTAAAGGCTGAGATACAAAAAATAGAAAAAGATTTGCCGGCAGGAACTAGCATAAATATTTTTTATGACCGTTCAGATTTAGTTTCAAAAGCTATAAAAACAGTCTCGTCAGCCCTCTTAGAGGCTCTGGTGTTGATTGTCCTAGTTCTTTTTATATTTTTAGGCAATTTTGCATCTGCATTCAGTGTCGCTATTATTCTCCCTTTTGCTGCTATGATGACTTTTATAGCAATGGGTTATTTTGGACTAAGCGCGAATCTTATGAGTCTAGGAGGGTTGGCAATCGCTATTGGCATGTTGGTCGATGCCGGTGTTGTGATGGTCGAAAATATCAGCGAGCATCTACAAGATGAAAAATATAGGAGTGAGCCAAAGCTTGACTTAGTTTTAAAATCGGCAAAAGAGGTTGCAAGTCCTGTTTTTACAGGTATTTTGATTATTATCATATTCTTTTTACCGCTTTTAACACTCGAAGGGTTGGAGGGAAAACTTTTTGTTCCTGTTGCCTTAAGTATAGTTTTCGCACTTACTTCATCTCTCATATTGGCTCTTACCTTTATCCCGATAGTAAGTTTTTATGTTTTAAAGCAAGTCTCACATGTCAAAGTTCCTCTGATGGTTTTTTTAGAGCATTGGTACGAGAAAATTTTACGATACTCACTATCGCATCAAAAAATTGTTTTTTTCACGGCAGGAGTTTTATGGATACTCGCCCTTGGAGCTTTCACACAGGTCGGTAAAACTTTTATGCCAACACTGATGGAAGGAAATATAATTATCGGCATAGAGAAAAATCCATCTATCTCTCTTGAATCAAGCCGTGATATTGATATTAAAATTCAGCAAGCACTTATGCGTGATATTCCGGAGATTCTATCTATTATTGCTCGCGGTGGTAGCGATGAGATAGGGTTAGACCCTATGGGCTTAAATGACACAGATACATTTTTGGTGCTTAAACCTAAAGATGAGTGGAGAGTTCCATCAACTGAGTGGCTCCATGATGAATTTAGAAAGGTACTGGATCAGTTTGTAGGAATTGAGTATGGATTTACACAGCCGATTGCCATGAGAATATCAGAAATGCTCAGTGGCTCGCGGGGCGATATCGTTGTCAATGTCTATGGGGAGGATTCTGCACAACTAGAGGAGATTGCAAAAAAGATTTTCACTCTAACAGAAGCTACAAAAGGGAGCAGTGATGTTTATAAAAAAGCAAATGAAGGTGTCGCATACTGGGAGATAGAGTTTAAAAATGAAGCCATGGCTCGTTATGGCGTGAGCCGAGATGAACTTTCACTCTATCTCCAGAGTTCAATTAATGGAGTTCAAGAGGGAATAATCCAAGAGGATTTAAGAAGAATACCGCTGATGATTAAAGGCTCTAAAGATATGCAGACAAGCATGATAAAGAGTATTAATTTGCAATATGTTTTGAAAGATGGGAACAGCATTGAGTTGAATGAGTTGGTATCGTTTAAGATGACGCAGGGACCTGTTCAAATAAATCATGAAAATGGACTCAGAAAAACTTTGGTTCAGACAAATGTCGTAGGTCGTGATTTAGTTAGCTTTGTTGATGAACTTAGCACAAAGATAAGCAGTAGCATAAAGTTACCGCAAGGTTATTTTATTGAGTTCGCAGGAGAGTACAAAAATCAACAAAGAGCATCTAAAAAACTCTCTTATATTATTCCACTTAGCATAGGACTTGTTTTTATACTTCTATTGCTGACATTTAAGTCGTCTTTGCAAGCATTTCTTGTTTTGCTTAATATTCCATTCGCCCTCATTGGCGGAGTCTTTGGACTTTACTTCACAGGTGAATATATGAGTGTTCCGGCTACTGTCGGGTTTATTGCTTTAATGGGGATAGCTGTTCTCAACGGTGTTGTAATGCTTAACTATTTTAACTCTTTAAAGCATAGTGTAAATAACTCTTTAGAACTTGTTACTATAGGTTCAATCAGAAGGCTTCGACCGGTTTTAATGACTGCTTTTATAGCAGCACTTGGACTTATTCCTATGCTTTTTGCAACAGGACCAGGCTCTGAGATACAGAAACCACTGGCAATTGTTATTATAAACGGGCTTGTTTCATCTACATTTTTAACTTTAGTGTTGCTGCCTATCCTATACCAAAGATTTGTACTCAAAAAGTAGTAATCGGCATGTGGAACACCCACATGTCCATGACCATTCTTTTAATACAATATTAATAATTACTTAAACTTACTAGTTATATACTGTCCTCAAATATAAAGGAGGATGGACTATGAATTTTTTGAATAATTTTAAAATAAGACACGTTTTAGCTGCCTCAGTGGCTTTAGTATTAGGTGTTTTGCTTATTAGTGGTCTGCTCAATCATACTAAGATGGGAGAAGTTGTTCAAAAATCACATGAGCAAAAAGAGGAGATTCTGCCTAATCTTCTAGATTTTTTAGAACTGCAGTTAAATATAATCCAAATTCAGCAGTGGCTTACTGATGTCTCTGCAACAAGAGGAGCAGAAGGTTTTAATGATGGTTTTGATGAAGCAAAAGCTTATTTTGATAAGGCTAATGTAACGATAGATAGATTAATAACTTCCCATGAAAAATTAGGTGAAGTCGATATTGCAGGCAATCTTAAAGATTATAAAAAGAACATGCAGGAGTATTATGCCATTGGCGTAGAAATGGCGAACACTTATGTAAAAGAAGGACCGGTTGAGGGTAATAAACTTATGTCAAAGCTTGATCCATATGCTGAAAAATTATCTTTAGAGCTTAATCAATGGGTAGCTAAACATAAGCATGAGTTGGCTATTTCCAGTGAAGAAATAGATAACAGTATTAATAGTTTTAAGGTTCTGAGTATCTCTCTTTATGTTGTATTGTTTATCATTATTATTATGGCTTTTTTCATTATTGACAAAGTTCTTAGTCAAATAAAAAGTATTGATGAGTATTTGTTTAAGCTGTCAAAACTCGATTTTACAGGTAAACTCGAAATAAATGGAAAAAATGAGATAGCTTTTATTGCACAAAATCTTTATAAAGTTATTGAATCAATAAAAGATTTTATCTCTGAAGCAAAGATAGCTTCTTCAGAAAACTCATCTGTTTCTCATGAGCTATCAACAACGGCTACTATTGTTGGAAGAAAAGTTGAAGATGTAACCAAAATTGTAGGGGCAGCAACTTTAAAAGCAAAAGGTATCACGAATGATATAAGAATATTTATTGATGGTGCCAATAGCAGTCGTTTAAACACAATGAGAGCTAATGAAAACTTGGCTGATGCGACACATGATGTCGTACGCTTAACTGCGGATGTTCAAAATGCTGCGAATATCGAATCAGAGATGGCAATAAAAATAGAAAATTTAAGTCATGAAGCTGTTCAAGTAAAAGAAGTTTTAAGTGTGATATCCGATATCGCAGATCAGACAAATCTTTTAGCCTTAAATGCAGCAATAGAAGCGGCAAGGGCAGGTGAGCATGGGAGAGGTTTCGCCGTTGTTGCCGATGAAGTAAGAAAACTTGCAGAACGTACACAAAAAAGTTTGGTCGAGATACAATCAACAATAAACATTATGGTGCAATCTATAAATGACTCAAGCGAGCAGATGAACAAAAATTCCAAACATATTCAAGAATTAGCAGATGTATCATCAAGCGTTGAAGATAAAATCAATGCAACATTGTCACTGATGGATTTAGCGTATAAAGCGAATGAAAAAACAGTCCGCGATTTTGGAGATACCGGTAAATTAGTGAATGAAATATCACTTGATATCAGCAGTGCTAATGAGATAGTTGCTTCAAATGCACGAAGCGTTGAAGAAATCAGTGCAGCAGCAGAGCATTTAAATAATATGACAGAAAGCTTAACGACCAAAATGGAGCTGTTTAAAGTATAAACACATATATTAGGTTAAAAGTGGCTCTTTAACCTATGCTTAAGTTGATATCTATTATCATTATCTAAATCAAACATAAAGAGGCCAAATTGAATTGTATAACAAAAATTGGTGTTGTGAGTTTGATTGCAGGAGTGACTTGTATCTCGGCAGATGATACAACAGTAAAAAGCTTAAGCAGTCAGGTTAGCACAGTGCAAGGAAATAATGAAGACTCAGTTATAGTGACAGAAAGAACTGAAAAGTTGGAGCAGGGCGGTTTGATACATGAAAAAGGACCCGGTAGATTTGAAATCGTGAAAAAACTGCCGGAAAAAGCCGATAGCTTTGATGAAATATTCGATTATGCGGATGCTTACGGAAAACTTAAGCTGGCATTTATAGATAGTGCACATAAAGTAAGTGCTACCCCGGGTAAAAAGGAGAAGATTGCGACTGCTGCCGGTGGAGAAGTTGGTATAAATACAGCTGAATTTTACGGATTCGGTCTTCATTTAACCACCTATATTTCACAAAGCATAGGATTTCTCAATCCATCAAAAGATGAAATAAATGAAGATTTTTTTAATATCAACAAGAATTCTTTTGCCTATATTGCAGAGAGCAGTTTAAATTACAACAATGAATTGATAAATGCAAAAATAGGCCGTGTTAAAGTTGAAACGCCCTATGCAAATAGTGATGATATCCGCATGGCTTCAAATACTTTTGAAGGCGCATGGGCAAATATCAACTATACAAGTGAGTTACAAACACAGGTTTTGTTTGTTAACAGATGGGCAGGTTACGATTCACAAGACGATATAACTGAATCCCAAGATAAATTTAAAAACTTAGTGAATGAAAACAGTTTTGGCATGGTAGCAATATCGCTTGAATACAAGTATGACAAAGATGGAGAGCTCTCTTTTTGGTATAACTATATTGATGAGATGAGTGCAATAGCATATGCGGAGATAGCCGGTCTATATTTTATAAATGGAGACGGCTTTCATATTGATTATGGCTTTCAGGCCAGTAATATTCAAGATTTGAGAAGCTCTGGAGTAGCTGGAAATGTTTTTGGAACCATGCTCCTTCTAGACTACTATGGAGTCTATTTTGGTGGAGCCTATAATATTGCTTTAGTTGAAAATGGGAAATATATCACAAATGGATTTGGTGGAGGTCCATACTATACTTCATTGGATGAAGCAACAATAGCAGCCATTTCTCAGGCATCTCAGCAAGATAGTGAGGCATTTAGATTCGCCACAGGATATAATTTTGCGAATGTTGGTTTAGATGGAATGTCATTCGAAATGGTTTATGGAGAAGCGTATAGTAATTTATTTAGAGTAAAAGAAAAAGATCTTATCTTGATGTACGAAATGAGTGATAAATTGTATTTTGGGGCAGTATATGCTGTTTATACATCAAACAATAATATTAATGACTTTGACAGAGTTCTTGTGAAAGCTGCGTATTCTTTTTAATAAGTAATTAACATGATAGTAGTTATCATTATACGAATATAAACAATAAAGAAATACATATGAAAAAATTATCCACAGCCATAAGAGGCGAGAAATTAAGAGTAATAAAACTAAATGCAGACAGAGATCTTAAACAGAGACTTATCTCTTTTGGAATTATGAAAGAGACTGTTATTGAGGTTTTGGAACACGCTCTTGGAAAAAGTACGATAGAGATAAAAGTTGGCAAAATGAGAATTGCTCTAAGAGCCAAAGAGGCAGATATGATAGAGGTAGAAGAAATATGAAAGACGCGACAGGAAAATTTTGTCCGGTAATCGCTAAACACATAAAAGTAGCTTTAGTCGGGCAGCCGAATGTCGGAAAGAGTATGCTTATCAACTCCATTTCAAATGCACATCTGCATGTGGGAAATTTTACAGGTGTGACTGTTGAAAAATCTGAGGTGCTGTTTGACTACAATGAGTATCACTTTACAGTTGTAGATTTACCGGGAACTTACGCTTTTACAGATTATACGATTGAAGAGAGAGTAACGCATGAATACCTTTGTACAGAGAGTTATGATTTGATTATAAATGTAGTTGATTCTACAAACTTGGAGAAAAATCTTCAACTCACCTCTGAACTTATGAGCATGAACAAAAGCATCGTGATTGCACTCAACATGAGTGATGAAGCAGAAAAAGAAGGGATAGAGATAAACTCTGAGTATATGTCGCAACTTCTTGGTGTGCCATGCATAAAAGTGTCTGCTGCCACAAAAATGGGAATACAAGAGCTTATTGAAGCACTTATAACTCAATTTGAGAATGGCATGCAAGAGCATAAACTTATATTCAGTGAAGCTGTTGAGGAAGAGATAGCTGTTATTGTTGATTATTTTGGGAAACATAAATATGAGACTCTAAATCCATATAGAAATGTTGCAATAAATCTTCTTAAAAATAATAAAAAAACGTATGAAAAAATTCATAATGACCCTATCTGGACAGGTTTACAGCCAATTTTAATAGAAGCTTCAAGACATGTTGAACTGCACCATGACAGCGATGATATAACAGAAGCTTTTGCAGAGGAGTACGCTTCATTCAATAGAGGCATAGTTGCTGAGGTTCTAAAGCAGGAGAAGCAGGAGGAAAAAAAGAGTCTGACAGAGAAGATTGACAGCGTCTTGATTCATCCTATTTTCGGAATACCGATATTTTTATTTTTTATGTGGTCTCTTTTTCAGATTACGTTTGAACTTGGCTCTATCCCTATGGATTGGATTGACGCTTTTTTTGGCTGGTTCGGCAACACGATTGGTGCAACGATTCCAAATGACGACATTCGTTCACTCGTGGTGGATGGAGTAGTCTCAGGCGTCGGAGCGGTTGTCCTTTTTGTACCAAACATCATTATACTCTTCATCGGAATTGCTCTTTTGGAGAGCACGGGTTATATGTCAAGAGTGGCGTTTTTGCTTGATGGGTTTTTTCATAAATTTGGATTGCATGGACAGTCATTTATCCCTCTTGTAACGGGTTTTGGCTGTTCTATTCCTGCTTACATGAGTGCCAGAATTTTAAAAAATGACCGTGACAGACTTTTAACTCTCTTTATTATCAGCTTTATGAGCTGCGGTGCGAGGCTGCCTGTTTATGTGCTATTCGCAGGTGCTTTTTTTTCTCCGGATATGGCTGGAAATATTCTATTTGCAATCTATATTTCAGGTGCAATGCTGGGTCTCATAGCAGCAAAAGTATTGAAACTTACAGCTTTTAAAGGGGTAGATGAACCGTTTGTTATGGAGATGCCAAAGTACAGACTTCCATCTGTTAAACTCATTTGGCACACAGTTTTAAGTAAAACATTGATGTACCTAAAAAAAGCTGGAACTTTTATAGCAGCGGCTTCTATGCTTATCTGGTTTTTAAGTAATTATCCACATGCTATAGAATTAAAAAATGAATTTGCTTCAAAAATTGAAATAGCTCAAAGTGATGAAGAAAAAGCAAAACTTACAAATGAATTAGCTATGGCACATTTAGAGCAGAGCTATTTGGGTTCAATCGGGAAATTTTCTGAGCCTCTATTTGCTCCGCTTGGTTTTGATTGGAAGATGAGTATAGCCCTTCAAACAGGACTTGCTGCAAAAGAGGTTGTAGTTTCAACTTTGGGCGTACTCTATTCTTTGGGCAGCGAAGTTAATGAAGGGAACTCCTCTTTGATGGGTGCAATATCAAAAAATATTCCTTTTGCATCGGCGGTATCTTTTATAGTTGTTATCATGATCTATCTCCCATGTCTGGCAGCTTCTATCGTTTTTACACGTGAAGCAGGAGGAATTAAATACTTCTTATATCTCTTTCTTTTTACCTCAATAACCGCGTATGGCTTGGCGTTTGTTGCTTACAATATAACAAAATATTTCACCTGAAATCTTTCCACATGCCTAAGCTAGACATGTGGAAAGATATATAAAATCACCATAGTTACCCTCATTTATACTATTTCAAAGTTCTTGTACATTCTTTTAAGTTTAAAATAGTTATATATCATTTTAAGTTAAAAAGGAGTACATTACTTAGTATATCAAAAATGGAGGGTGTGTTATGAAAAATTTAGTAAAAATAGTGAAGTTAAGTTTAGCGGCAGTCGGAGTTTTGTCGATTGTTTCAACGAGTATATCGGCGGAGGGTTTGCCTGCAAAAAGTATTCTCCCCTTTGCCTCTTATGACAAAAATCAAGATGGGTTTGTGAGTAAAAGTGAATTTATTCAAGTAAACTCGGCGAGAGCATCTGCAAAAGAGACGCAAGGCATGCCTTTGATGCATTCTGCCAATGCTCCCGACTTTGGTGAATATGATGCGGATAAAGACGGACAACTGAGTGAGTCAGAGTTTCTGAAGTCATGTAAGCACTGCCATGTAAATCGATAGATGCAAAAATGGAAAAAAGAGAAGTTCTGATTAAGTAGGCAGTAAAATCACTACACATTAACTCATTATTAGCTCTTATCTTGCTAAAATGATGCTATGAAAAAAATATTAATGATTGAAGATGATTTGGAACTGGCAGAGATACTAACAGAGTATCTTGAGCAGTTTGACTTTAAAGTTGTGACGGAAGATGACCCTTTTAAAGCGGTTAGTATTTTAAAATTAGAGCCATTTGATTTGGTGATTTTAGATTTAACACTCCCAGGTATGGATGGTTTAGAAGTTTGTGAAGCGATTCGCGAGCGTCAAGATATACCTATAATCATATCGTCGGCTAGAAGTGATGTGACGGATAAGGTAAAAGCACTTGAACTTGGCGCCGATGATTACTTGCCAAAGCCTTATGACCCAAGAGAATTAGAGGCGAGAATTCACTCGGTTTTAAGAAGATATGAGGCAAAGTCAGAGTCAAAAGAGGAGTCAAAAAGTGACTTTAGATGCGACAAATCAACCATGGTTATCACTTACAAAGGGAGAAATATAGACCTTACAAATGCTGAATTCGGAATACTCTCTTACATGATTGCAAAGCAGGGGCTTGTGGTTTCAAGAGAAGATTTGATACACAATGTAAATGCAATAAATGAGGATTCATCTAACAAAAGCATCGATGTAATGGTAGGCAGAATCAGAAATAAACTTGGAGACAAAACTCTTATTGAGTCGGTTAGAGGTTTAGGCTACAAGTTGCTTAAATAGATATGATTTTTTTTACATCAGGCTTTTGTTTAAAAGCCAAAGAGATATAGATGCAAAAGCATGCTGTTTTAATTACCGTGCTCTTTGCCCTAGTGGTTACGCTACTGAGCGTAAGCATGGTTTTTTGGGAATTTTACAAGTTAAATAGACAACAATATATAAGTAATATTTTTACAAAATATTCAGTAATCACACAAATTTATCGCGAGCATAAGCAAAGAGACAGTTCTGAAATTATGCTTGAAGCCAATCTAGCTGTATATAATTTTCGCATTGAAAAAGATAGCAGAGAACGAAAAATGGTAATCCAAAAAGGTGAAGTTCTAAAGAGAGAAGGCTTTGAGAGTGCAAATGATATAGTAATATTCAGTAAACAGGGTTTTAGCTTTGAAAATGACGAAACCGGTTTAAGAGCAACAATGATTGAACTGCACAGAAAAATATACTTCTATATCGAATCTTCAAAAGGCTCTATACTTATAGAAGATGAAGAGCTTACCCCATTCAAACCTTGGAACATTCTCTACTCATATACTACGATTGCAGCAATTATATTCATATCATTTTTTCTGATTTTACAGAGGTTGAGACCGCTTATTCGCCTAAGAAGAAAAATAGCGAAGTTTGGAAATGGAGACTTAACAATATCTTTTAAGACAGACGGAAGTGATGAGATAGCTCTTGTCGCGAACGAACTAGAATCAGCGAAATTAAAGATAAACTCCATATTGGAATCACGAACACTCTTTTTGAGAAATCTTATGCATGAGTTGAAAACGCCTATTGCCAAAGGAACAATCGCAACCCAGATGCTTAGCTCTCAAAAACAGATAGATAGGTTCAGCTCGATATTTGGAAGATTAGAGTCCCTCGTTTCAGAGTTTGCGATGATAGAGGAACTTACTTGTGTAGATAGCAAAAAAGATTTTAAAGAGTATCGTCTGATAGATATTATTGACGGTGCCATAGACATGGCCATGGTGGAGAGAAGCAGTGTGAGTGTTGATATCAGCTCAAGTGTAAAAATATTTGTTAATTACAGACTCTATACGACGGCAATAAAAAATATGATAGACAATGGCATAAAATACTCTACAGATGCACATGTAAGGATTTTAATGGTTAGAGGTGAGCTCTCTTTTGACAGCAGAGGGGAGTGTATATCAAAACCGCTTCAATATTATATAGAGCCATTTACAAAAGATAATCCTTCTAAAAGCAGTTTTGGATTGGGCCTTTATTTGGTTGATTCAATTTTAAAAGTTCATGATAAGGTTCTGGCACATGAGTACAAAAATGGTATTAATCGTTTTATCTTTGCCTAAGCTTATAGATGTAGACTACTTACTATGAAAAAAAATATAAATTTATCACTTTTTGCTCTTTTTGGCATACTTTTTTTTATCTTCGGGTGGATAACGCACTCCGCTTATACAAAAAGCGATATTCTAAGCAGTTCTTCGCTTCTAGATAAAATTAAAAAAGAGGGAGTGCTCAATGTAGTGCTTTTAAATGCAGCTACAACCTACTATATTGGAACGGATGGTCCGCAAGGTTTTGAGTACGATCTTTTAAATGCGTATGCCAAGCATCTAGGGGTTACACTCAAAATCACTTCAGCAAATACAGTAAAAGAAGCGATAGAACTTAGCAAAAATAGCGATATTCATATAACTTCTGCAGCACTTGCAAAAACAGAAATCAGAAAAAAATCGTTTAACTTCGGTCCCTCCTATTTTGAAGTTCAGGAACAGGTTGTCTGTAACCGTTCAATGATGGGAACTAATAAATTTCCAAGAGATGTGGAGGGTTTGTCAGGGCTTAATGTAACTGTTGGGGATGAAACAAGCTATAGCGAAACTATTAAATCTTTGCAAACAGACGGTTTTGATATCAATGCTACATATACATCTGAATTTTCAACTGAAGAGCTTTTAGAAAAAGTTTCAACGCATGAGATAGATTGTACTATTGCCGATTCAAACATATATTCGCAAAATCTCAGATACTTTCCAGAGATAGCGTTAGCATTTACCATCGGTCCAAGAGAGCAGTTGGCATGGGTTCTGAGAGATGACTCTAGGGAGTTAGAATCAGATATGTATGCATGGCTCAATAATTTTAGTCAAAGCGGTGCTATGACTGAGTTAAAAGACCATCACTATGGGTATGCAATGCTTTTTGATTACAGTGCTACGACAATGTTATACAAACAAATCAAGTCAACTCTGCCAAAATATAAAGACCATTTTGTAGATGCTGCAAATAAGAATGACATACCGTGGGCGCTTTTAGCTGCTATATCCTATCAAGAATCACATTGGAATCCCGATGCAAAAAGTATGACAGGAGTGAGAGGATTGATGATGCTTACGCAAAACACGGCTGATGTTTTAGGGGTGCAAAATCGTTCTGATCCACATGAAAGTGTGTTTGGTGGAGCAAAATATATAAAGCAGATGATAAAAGGTGTTCCGGAAGAGGTGGAGGGTGAAAATCGTTTAAAATTTGCTCTTGCTGCTTATAATATCGGAATGGGGCATATTCTTGATGCACAGGAGTTGGCTAAAAAGGCAGGATTGAATCAGAATATATGGACAGATTTGAAAAAGGTTTTGCCTCTTTTATCTCAAAAAAAGTATTCGAAAACATTAAAGTATGGCTATGCAAGGGGCAGTGAACCGGTTAAGTATGTGGATGCTATATATAATTATAAAGATATCATTGAAAAAACTATTGAAGATTCACAGCTTGCAGAGAAGAAAAGTTAAAAAATTGAATGTATTATGTTCCCATAATCTCATCATTTATACTGTAGCTTTAGGGGGTTGCAGGGACAATCTGCAACAGCCATTCAAACGGAGGCGTCCGTTTGAATGTGTAACATTAAAAAGAGGCCTCGCCCTCTCTTCCATCGGCTAGCGCAGTTAAAAAACTCTCCATGTCATATTTAACTCTATATTCGGGAGTCATAATATGTATGAGTATATCACCCAAATCAATAACTATCCAATCACCGCTCTCATCCACATGGTTAAACTTCTCACTGCCCTTTAAATCTTTTTTTAAGTGATCCAAGAGCGCTGATGTATGTCTTGTGCCCAGTGATGATGCTATAATCGCATAATCAACAAAGTAGTTCTTTTCTCTTAAATCAAAAACTTCTATACTCTCTGCTTTATTTTTATCAAGCACCTGTGTTATTTTTTCTATTCTATTTTTCATTGTTTTCCTTGTAATATTCACTGATTTCTAATGCACACTCTCTTGGGAGTTTTGATATATCCATATGCTCTCTAAGCTCGGATGAAGAGATGTTCTCATCAATATCGAGTGTTAGAAATTTTTTTGGTATCTCAATTTTGCTCCTGCCCGCCACGACTATCGTAACCAATTTATGAAGCTCTTCATATCTATCCCACATGGGAAGTGATGATAAATTATCGGCACCGATAATGAGATATACCTTTTTATACTTTTTTAAAAGATGGTTTACACTCACAATAGTTGAAACTTTTTGAGCATGATTAACTTCAAAATCATCTATCTCTACATTTTCATAAGAGGAGAAAATTTTTTGTAGCCATGCAACTCTTAGCACCGCCGGAGCGTGAGATTTCTGTTTAAAAGGGTTTATGTAAGTTGGCATAATAACAACTTTGTTGACATCCCTAAAATGTAGCAAAGCTCTAACGACAGCAACATGACCGATGTGCGGAGGGTCAAATGAGCCACCAAAAAGTGCAATAGTTTCCATATTTAAAGCGAATTATAACTAACTTTGGGTAAAATAATCGACTTTATTTTTATAGGTTAGAGGAAATGGGATGGCGCTTAAAATAGCGATTAACGGATTTGGCAGAATTGGTCGCTGTGTTACTCGGATAGTAGCCCGGAGAGACGATGTCGAATTAGTAGCTATAAATGATTTAGCAAGCATTGAAATGATGCTTTATTTATTAAAAAATGACTCTGTTCATGGAACTTTTAATGGCAGTGTTGAACAGATTGATGAAAATTATATTGCTATTGCCGGTAAAAGTGTACGCGTTTTTTCAGACCAAGACCCAAAAAATCTAAAATTTGCTGACTGCGGTGCAGATATAGTCTTAGAGTGTACAGGTGTATTTTTAACACAAGAGTTTGGGAAAATTCATATAAATAACGGCATAAAAAAAGTGCTTTTTTCTGCTCCTTCAAAAGATAATGAGACAGCCACATTCGTTATGGGGGTAAATGAACATCTTTACGATGGGCAAAAAATTGTTTCAAATGCTTCATGTACGACAAACTGTCTTGCTCCCATTGCAAAAACTCTTGATGATGCTTTTACGATAGAAAAAGGTTTGATGACAACTATTCACTCCTACACGAATGATCAAAATATTTTAGACGTTAAGCATGGGAGTGACAAAAGAAGAGCAAGAGCGGCTGCTATAAACATGATACCGACTAGCACGGGGGCAGCGAAAGCAATTGGCTTGGTTCTTCCTCGGTTGATTGGCAAGCTTCATGGGCAGAGCGTTCGTGTGCCTACGCCTAATGTTTCTATGCTCGATTTGAATGTTATTGTTAGAAAAAAAACTACCGTAGAAGAAGTCACACAGGTTTTAAACAGAGTGGCAAACAGTACTCTAAAAGGGATACTTTTAATAGATAAAGAGATGAGAGTCTCTCAGGATATTCTAGGTTGTTCCTACAGCGCCGTAGTTGCGGAAGATTTAACGCAAGTTATGGGTGAAGACATGGTTAAAATTATGGCTTGGTACGACAATGAGTGGGGCTACTCTTCAAGATTAGTCGACATGGCACTACACATTAATAACTGATGTTACGCACTTTTATGAAAAATCTCATTATTCTCGAAAAACAAAGTTTTTCGTAGCTTTAGGGGGTTGTAGGGACAAATTGTCCCTGCCAGCTAAACGGACGCGTTCGTTTAGGTGTGAAACATTAAATAAAAATAGGAGAATTTATGGAATTACTAAATATAAAAAAACTCAAAATGTCCGGTAAAAAAGTTTTTATCAGATGTGATTTTAATATACCGATGGATGAGTATGCAAATATATCAGATGACCGTCGTATCCGTTCTGCAATTGCAACAATTAATTATTGTCTAGATCAGGACTGTGCGGTTATTCTGGCATCACATCTAGGTCGTCCTGATGGCAAAGTAAATGAGAAATATTCACTCGCTCCCGTAGCACGAAGACTTCAGCAGCTTTTAAAAAGAGATATAGTCTTGGCTGGGGACGTTGTTGGTAAAGACGCCATGGAAAAAGTTGCGGCTCTTAAAGAGAGAGAAGTTTTACTTTTAGAAAACATCCGTTATGAAGCTGGCGAAACAGAAAATGATGAGGAACTCTCCCGCAAGTTGGCCAGCATGGCTGAATTTTATATTAATGATGCTTTTGGAGTAAGTCATAGAGCACACTCCTCGGTTGAAGGAATCACTCATTTTTTTGATAATGAACATAAGGCAGCCGGATTTTTACTTCAGAAAGAAATTCAGTTTTTTGGAAAACTTATAGAAAATCCAGTTCGACCATTTGCTGCTATTGTAGGCGGTTCAAAAGTTTCAGGAAAACTGGAGGCTCTGGTAAACTTACTTCCGAAAGTGGATAAAGTGCTCATCGGCGGCGGTATGGCATTTACATTTTTAAAGCAGATGGGTTACAATGTAGGTGCTTCGCTGGTGGAAGACGATTTACTTGAAGAAGCACAGCATATTATGGATCAGGCAAGAGAACTCGGTGTTAAATTTTATCTCCCCGTAGATGTTGTTGCAGCAGAAAAATTTACAGAAGATTCTGTAAGTAAGCTGGTTTCAGCCCAAGAGATACCGGATAATTGGATGGGTTTAGATATCGGACCCGCAACGGTAAGACTCTACAGAGAGGTTTTAAACGATGTGCAGACAATTCTATGGAATGGACCTATGGGAGTTTATGAAATGGATAAATTTGCCCGAGGTTCAAATAAAATAGCACACTTTGTGGCAGACAGTTATGCGACTACTGTTGTCGGTGGCGGAGATACGGCAGATTTGGTTCAAAGAATAGGACTTGATGAAGAGATGACTTTTATTTCAACAGGCGGCGGTGCATCTTTAGAACTGCTTGAGGGCAAAATACTACCGGGTGTTATGCCGTTGGTAGTGGAGAAGGTGTAACAAAATGATTATCGCTTCAAATTTAAAAGCAAATTTAACAAGAGTAAAAACGGCAGAGTATTTAAGCGAGTTAGAGAAGTTTTTAAGTGCAAAAAATATCTCTCAAGAGGTTTTAGTTTTTCCGGCTGCTTCATCTTTGGACGCACATGAAGGCCGTGCAATCCTAGGCGCTCAAAATGCCTATCCTGCTCAAAACGGCGCATTTACCGGAGAGATTGGAGTAGAACACCTTGATGAGTTTGGCATAAAAACCATTCTTATTGGGCATAGCGAACGCCGCCATGTCCTAGGCGAATCGCAAAAGTTGATAGCACAAAAGTTTGATTTTTACAGCAAACTCGGCTTTAAAATTGTTTATTGCATAGGTGAACCGCTGGAAGTTAGAAAGTCAGGTCATGAAAACATGATGAGTTATCTTGATGCTCAATATGAGGGGATAGATACAGAATATGAAAATCTCATAATCGCCTATGAGCCTGTTTGGGCAATAGGAACAGGGCTTACTCCAACTTTAGATGAGATAGAAAGTTTGCATGCTGAGTTGAAGAAAAAATCTTTTGCACCGCTTCTTTATGGCGGCAGCGTGAAAGTTACAAATGTTAAAGAAGTTTTAGCTTTGAATAATGTTGATGGTATTTTAGTAGGAAGTGCGGCACTTGTCGTTGAAGATTTTTGTATGATGATAGAATCAGCGCAAAATTTAGAAAAATAAAATAAGGAATATATTAATGGTAATGAAAGGCAAAAAAGGTCTAATTGTAGGTCTGGCAAATGATAAATCTATAGCGTACGGCATAGCAAAAGCGTGCCATGAGCAGGGTGCTGAAATGGCATTTACATATCTTAATGATGCTTTAAAGAAGAGAGTTGAGCCACTCGCAGAGTCTTTTGGAAGCAAATATGTTTATGAGCTAGATGTTTCAAATGAAGAGCACATGGCAGGAATTGCTGCGTTAATCGAGAAAGATTTTGGAAAGATAGACTTTTTGGTGCACTCAGTTGCATTCGCTCCAAAAGAAGCGCTTTCAGAGCCGTTTATTAAAACTACAAAACAGGCATTTGCGATAGCCATGGACATATCTGTTTACTCATTGATTGATTTAACAAACCGATTAGAGTCTGTGTTAAGTGACGATGCTTCAATTCTTACTCTTTCATACCTTGGCGGACCAAAATACATAGTAAATTATAACGTTATGGGTGTTGCAAAAGCAGCTCTTGAATCAACTGTTCGTTACATGGCTGTTGATTTGGGTCGCAAAGGTCAGAGAGTAAATGCTATTTCAGCAGGACCGATTAGAACTCTTGCAGCTGCCGGAATTGGCGATTTTAAACAAATTCTTAACTGGAATGAGACAAATGCACCTCTGAAGAAAAATGTTACGATAGAACAAGTTGGAAACTCTGCCATGTACCTTTTAAGTGATTTATCAAGCGCAGTAACAGGTGAAATTCACTATGTTGACAGCGGGTATAATATCATGGGAATGGCTGCAGCAGAGCAGACAGAAGATGGTAAAACAGTTTTATCTTGGGATTTAAGAACAAAATAGATACCTACTAATGTTACGCACTAAAACGAACATGTGTGTTCTGTGCCATATAAAAGCACAGAATAAATCCGTTTTAGTGGCTGCTGCAGATGTCCCTGCAACCTCCCCCCCCCCTAAAGTTACAAAACAAGATAATCGTTTTTCGCATAGCGAAAATATTTTTTTAGAAAAAACTTTGTTTTTCGAGAATATCAAGGCGTTTACTTGCTTTTATGAAAAGTGCGTAAGGTTAGATACTTTTTTAAAAACTGGTTAATTTTTAATCAATAAGTTGGCTTATTTATAAATCATCTACGTTAGAATTACTCTACAAATTTGTTAGTAAAAAAGGAGAATATATGAAAATCGTAAAAATGAGTTTGGTAGCTGCGCTACTAATAGGTTCAAGTGCATTTGCAGTTGAAAATGTACAAATGTCCGGTGATGCACAAGTTATGTATAACACGACTGATGCTAAGGGGCTAACAAGTAATATAATCGGTGGGAAAAAAGCAACAGATTCCGGTACTCTTTTTGACAAAGATTCATCTGCTGCAGATGCCGGCTTAAATTTTAATATCACTGCTGATTTAGCGAAAAATGATTTAGTTACAGTAAGTACTGGTGCAGGATATACGGTTCTTTCTACTTTAGGCTTAGAAAACAACTTTGTAAGTAATGTTTGGGGTGGTTCACATACTGCTACGGCTCCTACTGCTGCGAACTATGGTCATGCAATCGGCGGAGCTAAAGTTGAAAACGCTAACTGGCTTAATGAGGGATGGGTAGCCGTAACTACAGGAAAATCTACTGCAAAACTTGGTCGTATGGAACTTGATACTCCTTTGGCATTTACTGAAAAGTGGTCAATTGAGAAGAATACTTTTGAAGCTGCCGTATTAATGAACCAAGATATTCAAGATACAACTTTAGTGGCTGCATATGTAGGTAATGGCAACGGCACAGAAACATTCGGTCAAAATGTAAACAGTAATGTAGCAACACTTGGATTAGCAACAGGTTCAGTTGCAAATAGAAACGGTGAATTTGCAACATATGGTTCAAATGGAGCATATGCAGTGGGTGCTGTTAACAACTCATTTAAACCACTTACCGCGCAAGCTTGGTACTATGATGTATCTCAACTTACTCAAGCGTATTGGCTACAAGCCGATGTTAAATGCTCTTTAGTAGAGGGTGTTTTAATCGGTGCGCAATATACTGGTTTAACGATTGACAAGGGAAGCGTAGCCGGCAACACTAAAGATATCTCTTCAGGCGCGATGGCTGCCATGCTAGGATATGAAGTAAAAGACATGGTAACTGTTAAAGGTGCTTACTCTTCTGTAGATACCGATTTCGGTGCCGGTTTCAATACTGCAACTGCTACAGGCACGGCGCAATCTAAACTTTATACTGAATCATGGTGGTCTTATGGCTTCGTAACACAGGCAGATACGACTGCTATGGCAATTAATGCTGTATCTCCGGTACAAGGTTTGTTTGATTTAGGTCTTTACTATACAAAAGCTAATCAAACTGTTAAAGCAGGCGATAGAGATTTATCTGAGTTTGCATTAACAGCCGGTAAAGCATTTGGTCCACTTGAAACTACATTAGCACTTATAAACTCTAAAGTTGCTGCTGCTGATGCATCGAATGCAGTTCAAGCATATTTGAAACTAAAATTCTAACTGATGTTACGCACTAAAACGAACACGTCCGTTTTAGTGGCAGGGACTAAAGTCCCTACAACCCCCTAAAGCTACGAAAAACATTGTTTTTCGAGAATTACAAGGTTTTTTTATTCATTTCTCATTTTTCTCTCCTGATTTTGAAAAGTGAGAATTTTACCCATTCTTTTTCTCCCTGTTTTTCATACAAAAAAGTCATTCGTTTTGTATGTTGAATGGGTAAAACATCTCCCTTTTTTGCTATAATTTTCAAATGTCAAAACTACTAAAAAAACTTTTTTATCTTCTGTTTATGCTTTTGTTGATTTCAATAATCTCATTTCTGGCTATTCACTCTGCACCCAATAGTTTTTTTGCAGGAGGCGAATTAAACCCCAATATGACAAAAGAGGCAATTGAACAGCTCAAGGCTGTTTACGGGCTTGACAAATCCCTTGCCAAACAATATCTGGATTGGATTGTAAATATTTTCACTCTGAATTTTGGTGTCTCATTTGTAAGTGGTCAAGATGTGAGTTTAGAGATACTCAAGCGCTTGCCTGTTACTCTTACTATGAATATCACAGCACTTATCTTTGTTTTCGTGATTTCACTCTATCTTGGTATAAAATCAGCACTCTCCTATGAAAATAAAGCTGATTATGTCATCCGTCAAATATCTTTAATCTCTTTTTCCATGCCATCGTTTTATCTTGCACTTTTGTTTATCATATTTTTTAGTCTCAACTTAAATCTGTTTCCAATAGCCGGGTTGCACGCCATCGAAGAAAAAGAGGGAATATATTACATTACTGACATGGCTTGGCATCTGGCACTTCCAATCAGTGTTATGATATTTGTAGGGCTTGGAAGCATGATAATCTATATTCGTTCTCTTACTCTGGAGATATTAAAAAGTGATTACTACTTCTTTGCTCTCTCTCGGGGGTTCAGCAAAAAAGTATTGCTTAGATTTTATATACTGCCAAATCTGATTCCTCCTATTGTCACGCTTTTAGGTTTGTCTTTTCCGGGACTTATCGGAGGAAGTGTAATTCTGGAGTCTATTTTTGGAATAGAGGGAATGGGGCAACTCTTTTTTATGAGTGCTCTTAGTCGTGATTATCCGGTGATTATGGGAACTTTGATGATAACGGCATTTTTAACGCTTTTGGGAAATATGATAGCGGATTTGGTACTTTTAAAGTTAAATCCTTACATGAAGAGAGGATAAACTGATGTTACGCACTAAAACGAACGCGTCCGTTTTAGTGGCAGGGACAAATGTCCCTACAACCCCCTAAAGCTACGAAAAACTTTGTTTTTCGAGAATTAAAAAGTGCGTAACATCAGTTAATTAAACAATGCCTCTAGCGCATTAACGCCATCTTTTTGCTCTTTCATAGGCTCTGAACTTGAACCCTCACCTTTGCTATCGCTCTCAACTAGCTCTATATTTAGACCGGTAAGCATAGAAGCCAAACGGATATTAATTCCGCTTTTACCAATCGCTTTTGATTTTTGATCCGCAGGAAGCGTGATGATAGCTTTATCATTTTCGCCGTCAGCACTTTTAACTATTTCTACATGAGAGATAATCGCCGGACTCATAGTTCGAGATACAAAAAGTTCAGGGATAGTCGTATATTCAATACAGTCGATGTTTTCGCCGATTAACTCTTGACTTACAGCATTTATACGAACACCCTTTACTCCGACAGTCGCTCCAACAGCATCCACTTGCGGGTGCATGCTAATGAGCGCCACCTTTGCTCTCTCTCCCGGAATTCTAGCACATCTCTCAATGATAACAGTTCCATCAGAAATTTCAGGAACTTCTAAAGCCAAAAGCTCTTCCAAAAATTTTGGAGATGTTCTTGAGAGTTCTATCTGTATGCCATTCTCTTTATCCATGTTTACGCGTCTTACAACCGCCTTGATATGGTCTCCGACTTTAAAGAATTCGCCTTTAATACGGCTTTTCATAGGAAGTACGGCACGAACTTCATCCACTTCTATATACGTAGAATTTTGAGAATCTACCCTTGTAACTCTGCCTGAGACCAAATTTCCAATTTTAGATTTGTACTTGTTAAATAGTTCATCTTCAACGAGTCTCTGGATGTGGAACTCTATTTCACGGTGAAGTGAAGAGGCTGCCGTTCTTCCATGCTCTTCTAAATCATGCTCTATTTGGAGTTGATCGCCTAGTTCAACTTGGTCATCATACTCTCTTGCGTCGCTTATTGAGATGTATGCCGGTGCCATCTGCTCATCTTGAAGCTTTGCATCGTCGTTTGCCACAACGGTTATGGTTTGAACGACATTAATTGTTTTTTTTACTTTATCGATTTGAGCTTCAAAAGCAAAATTTTGATTAATAACTCTTTTTGCAGTTTGAACAAATGCCGTTTTGAGAGCCTCTATTACTTTTTCAGGCTGAAGCCCTTTTTCATGAGCTATTGCGTCTGCTATATCTAAAACTTTTTCCACGGATTATCCTTTGTAAGGGTTGTTTCACAAAAAATATAAGTAATAATTTGGGGGATTTCTTATGAAGTATAGAATTATATCGAAAATCTATAAAAGAATCTTTAATGCCTTTTTTAGTAGAGTTTATATATAATGCAGAACTTTTTATTATGAAAAATAATAGTTTAAATTAAAGGATATATTATGGAATTAAAATTTGCAAGAACTGATGTGGATGCAAAACCTAAAAAAGTTGAGCTGGAGAAGATAGAGCATACAGTTGAAAAAGAGGATAGCGTGATTTTTTATTTTGACAGAGAAAATTCACATAAAGATTTACTAGAGCTTCAAGACCATTTTGAAGCAAAAGGTAAAAGTTTTTATATGAGCGAAGTGAAATATGGTCTTGCAGACAGTGAGTACATGTATCAAGTTCATATCGTAAGTTAAAGTAAAAATGAGTAAAAAGTTATTTATTGAGACCCTAGGTTGTGCTATGAACTCTCGTGACAGTGAGCACATGATTGCCGAACTCCACGAAAAAGAGGGCTATGAAACAACTGATAACCTCTCAGAAGCAGACCTGATTTTAATAAATACCTGCTCGGTGCGAGAGAGACCGGTTCATAAACTTTTCTCAGAACTCGGCGGATTCAATAAAAAGAAAAAATCCGGTGCAAAGATAGGTGTTTGCGGTTGTACGGCTTCGCATTTGGGTGAAGAGATACTCAAGCGTGCTCCTTATGTCAGCTTTGTTCTGGGTGCCAGAAATGTATCCAAAATAAGTCAAGTTCTCCACAAAGACAAAGCGGTTGAGATAGATATAAACTATGATGAGTCAGAGTTTGCATTTAAAGATTTCCGCTCCTCTCCCTTCAAAGCTTACATAAATATCTCCATCGGTTGCGATAAAGCTTGCACATTTTGCATTGTTCCTAAAACGCGCGGTGAAGAGATTTCAATACCGGCTGATTTAATTATAAACGAAGCAAAAAAAGTTGTGAATAGCGGAGTAAAAGAGATTTTTCTTTTGGGACAAAATGTAAACAACTACGGTCGCCGCTTTTCCGGCTCGAATGAAAAAGTTGGATTTACAGAACTCCTTAGAAGACTCAGTAAAATAGAGGGTTTAGAGAGAATCCGTTTTACCTCTCCGCACCCTCTGCACATGGACGATGAATTTATAGAGGAGTTTGCAAAAAATCCTAAAATATGTAAATCGATGCATATGCCGCTCCAAAGCGGTTCGAGTAAAGTTTTAAGAGAGATGAAGAGAGGCTATACAAAAGAGTCCTTTTTAAATCGTGTAGAGAAGCTAAAAAGCGTCTGTCCTAGTGCTAGCATCAGTACGGATATTATCGTAGGTTTCCCGGGGGAGAGTAATGAGGATTTCGAAGATACGCTTGATATTGTAAGAAAGGTCGGCTTTGAGCAGATTTTCTCTTTCAAATACTCTCCTCGCCCTGAGACAGAAGCCGAGCATTTTACAAATGTAGTCGATGATGAGATAGCTTCGGATAGACTCTCATATCTTCAATCGCTTACGAATGAGATAATCGATGAAAAAAATCAAAAACTTCTCGGCAATATTTACAGAGTCTATTTTGAAGATTTAAATAGAGATAACTTTGTAGCGGGCAGAAGCGACAACAATATTGTTATAAAAGTAAAAGGCTCAGAGGAGCTTTTAGGTCAATTCAGAGACGTTAAAATTACCTCAATCGGGCGAACTATCTTAACGGGTGAGATTGTTGCTTAAAAAACTTTTTCGCACTCTCTCCTTAGTTTTTGTCCCTTTTTTAGGCTCACTGCTGATTCGGTTTATTTACCTTACAAATAAAAAAGAGTTTCATTCTCCGGAGAGTTTGGGAGATGAACCATTTATAATGGCATGTTGGCATGGTGAGCTTCTTATGATACCGTATGCTTATGCAAAGTACAAAAAAAATCCACATGTCAAATTACTTATTTCAGAACATTTTGATGGAAATATAATTGCAAAAACGCTTGGTTTTTTTGGTTTTGAGACCATCAGAGGTTCAAGTACAAGAGGCGGAGCTAAGGCTTTAATTCAATCCATGAAAGAGTTAAAAAATGGATATGACTTAGGCATTACTCCTGATGGACCAAAAGGTCCAAGACATGAAGTGGCAGATGGAATTATTGTTATGGCGCAAAAAACTAAGACAAAAATAGTTCTGGTTGAGATTCAGGCTACAAAATTTTGGAAACTCTCCAGTTGGGATGAATTTATTGTACCGAAGCCATTTGGTACACTGCGCTACTATATAACTGATTTGCTAGATATAAGTTCTATGGGAATGGAAGAAGCAAGGGCTTTTATAAAAAATAGTTTACTAAAACATGAAAAAGTTAATAAGCAAATATAAAAAAGAGTTTCTAACCTATTTGGAAACTCCTAGAGGTTACTCTGATTTGACTATAAAAAGTTATGATGAAACGATTACTGAAGCTCTTTCACATGTAGAAATAGTGGAAGAGGATGAGCATTTTATTTTTAATCTTATGCCTTATCGCATCAAAATAGCACACCTAAATCCAAAAACAATATCTAAAAAATTGAGTGCGATTAGAACATTTATAGAGTATCTGAACGATAACGGTACAAAAGTGGTTTTAAAAGCTGACAATAGTGTAAAAGTAGCTAAAACTTTGCCCAAACCAATCTCTCATAAACATATACTCGAAGCGCTTGAACATGCTGAGGAGGAGGAGAGGCTGGTTGTTGTCTTACTCTACACGTTAGGTCTTCGTATATCAGAACTTTCATCATTGAAAGTTGATGACATATCAGAGCAGTGGACAAGAGTTTTAGGTAAAGGAAATAAACAGAGAGATGTGCCGCTCATACACTCAACAAAGCTTTTGCTGGATGAGTACCTAGTCAAAAATGCACCGATAAAATTTCTTTTTGAAAAAGATGGCGAAAAATTAAGCGAAAATAGTCTAAGATATATCGTTACTAAAGTCTTTAAAAGAGTTTCTATTAAAGCCACACCCCATCAGCTTCGCCACTCTTATGCAACAGCTTTGTTGAATAACAGTGCTAGAATTTCTGATGTGAGTGAGTTGTTGGGACACTCTTCTATGGCAACAACACAAATATACACAAAATTAGGAAGTGCATTGAAGCAACAAAATTATAACAAAGCACATCCGCTTTGCATGGCAGATGAATAATGTTTGACATAATGAATAAGCTTTTGTACCCTACCGTATTTGTAAATATTATTGTAAAACACTCGACTACTGCCGTCTATATAGAAATAATAAAAAATAAAGTTGTTATTGAGTCAGCAGAACAAAGTTTTGAGACCACATCCGTTGACGAAGAGATGTATGAATTTATAACTTCATACACAAGAGAGACACCATTTTATTATATCTCCCTTCTTGACCCGTCTGAGGAGCAGGGAGCCGTTCCCACATGCTCAAAAAATTCTATTTTGAGTTTCATTGATTTAAGCAATTCTAAACAAGTATGTTTTAACAACAAATGGACATATTATTCTTCCCGATATGACTTGTTAAATTTAGAAAAAAAATATGCGACAATCGGTTTGGATTTTCTGTTTTCACCTTTTATCCTTTTGCACAATTTTTTTGTAGATAAGATTGATACCCATAAAGCCATGTATGTATTGATAGAAGAGAGCTACATGTCTTTAGCCATATTTGATAATTCAGAGCTGCTATTTGCACAACACATTGATGTTGAAAACTATAAGCAGAGTGATGAACTTTCAATGGAAGATCATAGTGCGCTAGAAGATGAAATGGAAGAGATGGAAGAAACTATTGATTTGGATGACTTAGATGCGCTAGAGGAATTGGATGATTTTGGGGATATAGAAGATTTAGATACTTTGGAAGAGATGGATGATTTTGCACAAACGAAGGACTTAGAAGAGGAACTTAAACAAGATGACGAGATTAAACTCTTAGAAAGAGAATCAGAGAACTTTAATGAAGATTATCAAAGATTTTTACTCATTCAGAGCGCTATAAAATATTTTTATAAAGATGAAAAATTTAACAGTGAATTTATAGAAACTATTTATATTGCTGATTCAATAAAAGTGAGCAGAGATTTTAAAAAATATCTTGAAGAAGAGATGTTTCTTAGTGTTTATATACGCCACATGGATTTAGTCAAAGAAATTTGTGAAACAGCAAAGTTGGAGCTTCAATGAAGTTTAGCTACATAAGCCCAAGAAAAAAGAGTATTTTTACTCCTGATGTAAAACTGGTTATGCTCTTTTTTGGCATGACGCTTTTTATGCTCTTTTCTACATACTCCTATTTAGTACTAAAAAATTATAATTTCTCCCAAAACAAGATAGATATAATACAAGAGAGAGAGAATCTAAAAATAAATATAGGTGTTATGAACAAGGAAATTGCATTTACAGAAAGAGAAAACAGACTCTCAATGAGAATCTTTACAAAAAACAGTGTGCTCAAAGACTCTATCGCAAATATGTTTGATTTAGTTCCGCAAAGGATTACACTCTCTGAAGCCAAATTACTTGAAAACGGACTTATTCTTTATGGAATCACTCCAAACAAAGATGTATATAATTTTATGCTTCAAGCTCCTCTTCGCTCTATTTTTCATAGAACATACAGCAGTTTTTATCCGGCAGAAAATGGATGGCTTAGATTTGTATCTACTAACTTTGTTGATGACGAAGAACCGGATACTGTCCAGCATAACGAGGAAGAGACTAAAACAAAAGGGATAGATTATGAGAACTAAAACTATCACAAGACAAACCGTCTATCTTTCTGTTACATCACTGTTCTTATTTATTTTTGTATTTGTATTTTCGTTTTGGATTTTGATTCCAGAGGGAAAAACATACAGAATAAAAAAAAGTGAATTAAAAAAAGAGAATCTTGAATTCGAAAAGTATCAGGAATTCAACAATGAAACATTAGATAGATTAAAAAAACTTCAAAGTGATAACGCACATGTAATAACTGCTTTTAAAACACCTTTTAATGTTGAAAAATTTGAAAAATTAAATAAAATTTACTTCAACTCTTTGAGTATTTCAGAAAAAATAAAAGCTGAGAACGAGGAAGAATTTAGTGTCTATGAAGTGAATACAACATCTGAAATAAATTCACCGAAGGTTTTTTATGATTTTTTAGATGCAATTAATAAAAGCGACTGGGTAATCGCCGTCAACTTTCCGATAAATTTTAAAAAAGAGGCGGATATGATTCGCTCCAGTTTTACTATGAAAGTTTATTCGCATGAGTCAAATGCAAGTGAAAATAAATCAAGCGTGCCCGAAGCAATTGCCAGTGAGGATAAGTCAATCTCTCAAGAGTCAAATGCGCATGATTCTCACAACTCAAACACTGCCCACTAACTCTTTTACCTTTACAAAGGCGTCGCTGTTTTTATAGAGGTAAACCCTTAATTTAGGCTCTATTTTCAGAGCTCTCATTTGCTCTTTAAACTCTTTTGGCATGATTGTCTCATCTGCAAGATATGGAGTTATAAAGACAAACCCATGCTCCTGAACCACTAAAAATTTTCTTCCCAATACTGCACACGTCTCTTTTTCCAATAGTTCTCTTTCTATGGCACTTGGCATATAGAGTTGTGATTTAAGGTACTTGTCTATGGCGTAAATATCAGCTCTCACATTATGTGAACTCTCAAAATAAGCAAAATCTTTTATCGTTTTTAGCTCAATCTTATTAATCAAACACTCTCTGTCTCTATCCAGATAATCAAAACTTTTTTTAATCCCGCCAAGATATTTCTCAATCAATGGCAGAGAGTAGTTGTGCCTGAACTCGTTTCTTTTTATATCTTCATTCAGGTTGCTCTCATCTTCAAAGAAGTGAATCTTATTTGCATGCAGATAGGTCAAAAGCTCTTTTTTATCAAGATGCAAAAGTGGGCGGAGGAGTGTGTAGTTTTTTCTCTTTTGCTCTCTTTGCATGCCTGCTATCTCGGCACATCCGGCACCCTTGCAAAATTGCATAAGCATCCACTCGAACCTGTCTCCAAGATGGTGTGCGGTTATAAGGTTTTCATACCCATAAGAGTTTATGAGCTCTTCGAAGAAGTTGTATCGTATCTCCCGCGCCTTTGATTCAAAGTTTCTTTCACACTTTGGAGCTTCTAAAACATGGCATGTTACTTCATGAATGCGTGAGAGTTCTCTTGCATATGCAACTTCCTCTTTGCTTTGCGCTCTTATGCCATAGTCAACAATGGCGATATCAAATTTTATGTTGTGGTTAAGGAGTATAAAAAAGAGGGCGGTGGAATCACCTCCACCCGAGAATGCCAAGAGGTTTTTTTTGCCTTCTAGCAGTTGGAGTGAAAATGGCTCAAGCATTATCAACTGTAGCGGTCAAGATAGTACCGACAAGCTCTGTCACTTTAGCTTTGTAGATTACGCCAAACTCTAACTCTTCGTCTGAAGTTTTGTCATTTACATAAATCTCACCGTCTATCTCAGGCGCCCATAAAAGTTTTCTGGCACTGAGCAGAGATTCATGCTCATCACTCTCACCGTCAATCACAAGTTCAATCTCTTTTCCAATCTCACTTAGAAGTGATTTCTGCATCACTTCGCTGCTGATTGCACCCAGCATTTCAGCTCTTAGAGCAATTACATCCGCAGGAATTTTGTGGCTCATCTCATGTGCCGGAGTTGTCTCCTCGTCCGAGTAGGAAAAAACATTGATTCTGTCAAAACCGAACTGCTCCGCAAACTCACACATCTCTTCAAACATCTCAGGAGTCTCTTGCGGATGCCCGACTATAAAGCTTGTTCTCACAAATGAGTTCGGTAAAGCTCTCATAAAATCTAAAAGTTCAAGCGTTTTCTCTTTGCCGAACCCTCTCTTCATAATGCGGAGCATGTCGTCGTTTATGTGCTGAATAGGCATATCAAAGTAGTTGTGGAAGATTTCACTTTTTGCGATATTTTTTAGAAGTGAAATAGTAGTTGTGGATGGGTAAAGATATAAAATCCTTGCACTTTTCACACCTTCTATAAGCTCTATTCTCTGAATAAGCAGGCTTAATCCGTCTTTTATATTCTGGTCTCTGAGATACGAGCTGCTGTCTTGAGAAACAAAGCTGAAATCAAAGTAACCTTTGGCTACAAGCCCCTCAACTTCTTTGGCAATAGAGTCGAGATTTCTCGAATTTAATTTACCTTTAAAAGAAGGAATCGCACAAAAACTGCATGTCTGATTACACCCTTCGGAGAGCTTTATGTAAGCGTGATAAGTAGAACCTGTAACAATCCGATCCGCTCCGTCAATCAAAAATACTTTGTCAGAAAAACGGCTCTTCTTCTCGCGCAAAAGCTCATCTATCTTGTCATAATCGCCAACGCCCGTAAAGATGTCAACCTCAGGCATATCAATTGCGAGCTCCTCTTTGTACCGCTCGCTCAAGCACCCTGCCATCACCAAGACAGAGTCCTCCTTTCTTGCTTCATGGAGGTTCAAAACAGTGTTGATGGACTCCTGTTTTGCGGCATCGATAAACCCGCATGTATTGACGATAATTACATCCGCCTCTTCTTGATTATCTGTGAGTTCAAAGTTTTGAAGTTTGCCCATCATAACTTCCGTATCGACAAGATTTTTAGTGCATCCAAGAGACACGATGTGGAGTTTATTGCTCATATTTTTAACCATTTTCTTATAAATTTTGGCGCCATTATACAGTATAATCGCTTTATGAAAATATATGATGTATTAATTTTGGGTGCAGGTGCAAGCGGTTTGATGTGCGCTTCGCAGATGGATAAAAAGTGCCATGTCGGAGTAGTTGATTGTAATGCAAAGGTCGCATCGAAGCTTAAAATATCGGGCGGCGGCAAGTGCAACATTACAAATGTGAGTGTAAGCGATAAAAACTTTGACGGGGATTCAGAGTTGATTTGCTCAGTTCTGGAGCGTTTCTCAAAAGAGGATTTACTTGATTTTTTAAACAAAAACGGTGTAAAACTCGAAATTAGAAAAAACCGTTACTACTTCTGCAAAGACTCTTCCGATGAAATAATAAATGTTCTAAAAAAACTGACTCGGCATGTGGAGATGCTTCTAAATACAGAGATTTTTGAAGCCGCAAAAGTCGATGATATTTTTCACATTAAAACCTCAAGAGGTATTTTAAAGTCAAAAAAACTGGTGGTTGCAACCGGCGGCAAAAGCTATACAACTTTGGGGGCAAGCGAAGTCGGTCTGAAAATCGCAAAAAGTTTTGGCATAAAAGTAAAAGAGTTTACCCCCGCACTTGTGGGAATGACGCTCCAAAAAGAGCAGTTTTGGATGAAAGAACTCAGCGGACTAAGCTGTTTTGTACATATAAAAGTGGGTGATAAAACTTTAAATGAGGAAATGCTCTTTGCGCACAAGGGCATAAGCGGTCCAGCAGTTCTCTCCGCCTCGCTTTATTGGCAAAAAGGAAATATTAGTATAGATTTTTTGCCCCAGAACAATATTTTTGATTTAATCAAGGGAAGCAAAAAACAGCTTAGCTCAGTAATTCCACTTCCAAAAAGACTTTCAAAAGCGATTTTAGAAGCGCTCAATATTGATGACATAGAGTGCAAAAAAATAACTCCGCAGATAAAAGAGCAGCTTCAAAAAATTCACAATTACGAGTTTGCACCGGCGGGAAATTTCGGCTTCACAAAAGCGGAAGTAAGTCGTGGAGGTATAATGTCAGAAGAGTTAAACAGAGCTACACTAGAGTCACACCATGTAAAAAACCTTTACTTCATAGGCGAGGTAGTAGATGTAACAGGAGAGCTGGGCGGATACAACTTTCAATGGGCATTTAGTAGTGCAACGGTATGCGCCGAAAGCGTAATGAGGAAGTAATTTAGGGTATGCAAGAGTGATAATATAGGTTAAATTAATAAGTAACGAAGCAAATTTTTACTACAATGCACCCCTTAAATTAAAAATATATTGAGCAAAAATGACAAATATAATTTTATGTGGTGGCAGTGGCACTAGACTCTGGCCAATCAGCCGCAATCTTATGCCGAAGCAGTTTGTTAAGCTTTTTGATGACAAATCACTCTTTCAACTCACACTCAAGCGAAATTCAAAACTCTGCAGTACTCAGTTTATAGTCTCAAATGCAGAACAATATTTTTTAGCACTTGACCAGATAGAAGAGCAAAATCATGGCGTTAAATATCTGCTGGAGCCAATCGGAAGAAACACTGCTCCGGCTATTGCTCTTGCCTGCATGGCATGTAAAGAGGATGAGATAGTTTTGGTTACCCCGTCTGATCATCTCATAAAAAATGAAACAGAGTATGAAAAAGTTTTAATAAGAGCAAAAGAACTGGCAGAACAGGGGTCTCTTGTGACATTCGGCATCACGCCGACTTTTGCTGAAACTGGATTTGGTTATATTGAGGGAGGGGATGTACACCCCACTAACGCTTTAGCGACGGGGGTATCGGCATTTAGTGCCAGAGATGTAAAGGCTTTCCATGAAAAACCGAATTTTGAGCGTGCCACAAAGTATCTCAAAGCTGGAAATTATTATTGGAACAGCGGAATGTTCTGTTTTAAAGCAGGTGTTTTTTTAGAAGAGTTAAAAAAATATTCTCCTGAAATCTACTCGGCATGTGAAAACGCTCTAAAAAATACAGAGCTTCAAACTCAATTGATTAGAATCAAACATGAAGATATGCTGGCAATACCCGAAGACAGCATCGACTACGCAGTTATGGAAAAGTCTTCAAAAGTAAAAATTGTCCCTTCAAACATCGACTGGTCAGATTTAGGTAGTTTTGATGCACTTTATGAAGAGTTGCCAAAAGATGAAAATAACAATACAGAAAATCCAAATCATATTGCAGTAGATTCTAAAAATAACCTTGTGTATGGGCATGAGAGAGTCATAGCAACAGTGGACATAGAAGATTTGATTATCATAGACACAAGCGATGCACTTCTTATAAGCAAAAAAGGCTCTTCACAAAAAGTAAAAGAGGTAGTGAATCAGATTAAGGTCAGAGGGAATAATTTACATAATATTCACCTAACTGCCCACCGCCCATGGGGGACATATACCATCCTAGAAGATAGCCCGGGTTATAAAATAAAGCGCATTGAAGTAAAACCGGGATGCAGATTATCCATGCAAAAGCACTTTCACAGAAACGAACATTGGATTATTGTCAGCGGAACAGCAACTGTAATGGTAGGAGATGAAACGAGATTAGTGCGACCAAACGAAAGCACCTATATAAAAATGGGTGAAGTTCACAGACTCTCTAATGAAGGAAAAATTCCGGTAGTTCTCATTGAAGCGCAAGTCGGAGAATATACCGGCGAAGATGACATCATAAGAATTGAAGATGATTTTAAAAGGTTATAATTGAAACACAATATTTTACTGGCTTTCAGTTTTGCAAAAAGAGATTTTAAAGAGCGTTATGTAGGCACTGGGTTAGGGCAAATTTGGTACATTCTCTCTCCTGTAATCACTATACTTATCTATACTGTTATTTTTTCTGATTTTATGAAAATGAAGTTAAATATTATAGATAACTCATATGCATACAGCATCTATCTGGTTCCGGGACTTCTTGCATGGACATCTTTCAGTACAATTTTGATGAGATTAAACAGCTCAATTTTAGAAAAAGCAAATCTGATTAAAAAAATAAGTGTGCCCATCTATGTTTATCAACTGAGTATTATAATCACAGAATTTGCCCTTATGCTCCTCTCCTATTTATTAGCCTTGATTTTTTTACTCTTAGTAAACCAGCCAATAACTGTGACTTTCTTCTATCTTATTCCTATACTATTTTTGCAAACAATTTTTGCTTTTGCGTTGGGCGTCATACTCTCTTTATTTACTCCTTTTTTTAAAGATTTAAAAGAAGCAATACCTATTGTAATTCAATTATGGTTCTGGATGACACCAATAATTTACATGAAAGAGATGTTGGCAGACAAATATCCGGCTCTTTTATTTTATAATCCATTTTTTTACTTTGCAAATATTTATCAAGAGATATTTTTATATTCAAAAGCACCGGGATTGAATGATGTGCTGATTTTAACTCTCATCACCACAGTAATGCTTCTTTTAGCAGGATTTTTATATAAAAAAATGATAGCAACAATAAAAGATATTATTTAAACATGTCAAATAAAATATATTTGGATTGCACACATACTTATAACTTTGGGTTTAACACAGGCATTCAAAGGGTTGTGCGAAATATTGTAAAAAATATTCCGGAAGTATCAAAAGAGCTAAATATCGATATCATTCCGGTTGTGTCTATATCCAATCAATACTACGTATTTAACAGTTTTCCTGAAGTTAATAAAAAAAATCGCAGTTTAAAATTATTTCTAAAACAGGCATATATAAAGACAAGGCTCTTTTTGGATTTTATACTGCCATCAAAATTAGCCGGAATTTTATACCATCCGGCTATAGGTATTTTTTTAAACAAGTTGACGGACAAAATTCTTTTTTCGAAAAAGATAAGTGCACAAAGAGAAGTGATACTAAAACCAGATGATATTCTCATTCTCATAGATACGGCATGGCTGGACAACAACCATAAACAACTCGAAAATCTAAAAGGAAAGGGTGTGAAAATTGTAGCGCTTGTCTATGATATTATCCCTCTGACGCACCCGGAGTTTTTCACTATAGATTTAATAATGTTTTTCAAAGATTGGTACAAAAAAGCCGCAAAACAGGTTGATGGATACATAGCAATATCAGAGAGCGTAAAAGAGGAAACCTACAAATACATACAAGAAAATATTAATCCAAATATAGAGAAAGAAAAGTTTGATTATTTCTATCTAGGTGCAAATTTCAGCATTAAGTATGATGAGAAAAACGTTCCACAATCTTTTAAAAACCATTTCAAAAATCCGAACACCTATTTAACAGTCAGCACCATAGAGCCGCGTAAAAACCACTCCGCAATCTTGGATGCTTTTGACAAATTATGGGAAAGCAACGAGGATGCCGCATATATCATGATTGGGCGAATAGGCTGGAATACAGAGAGTTTAATCAAAAGAGTTCAATCGCACAGAGAGTACAACAAAAGGCTTTTCCTTCTTGATGATATAGATGACAACTCCCTTGTTTACGCCTATAAAAACTCAAAAGCACTCATCTTTGCTTCGCACACCGAAGGCTTTGGTCTGCCGATCATAGAGAGCCTCTTTTATAAATTGCCGGTTATCGCATCGAATACTCCTGTTCACAGAGAGATAGGAAAAGAAAACATAGTCTATTTCGACTTATCGGACACTAATAGTTTATTAAGTACAATAAAAACTCAAAATTTTAAGCCGGTAAATGACTTTATCTGGCAAGATTGGCACCAAAGCACGAAAGAACTGATATTAAAAAGCAAAGAAATAGTATGAAGAAAATCTTAGAAATAGAAAAAAAAGCTATCTCTTTTTTTAAGCAATATTGCGTAAATCTAATTTTATTCAGTGTGGTTTTTTTACTTGTTATTTTTGTTTATGGCTCTATACCTTTTGTATCTATGCCAACATTGGGACAAGCTGTTTGGGCTTCAGGTTTCGCTGAATCATTTGCAAAAGAAGATTTTGCAATTTATGCTACTCATTTTGGTTTACCGGAAAAAGCACCGATTGCTTTTGGATTGGCAGGTGTTTTTTTGCAGAGTCTATATATCAAATATTTACACCTTCAGGCCGGTGACGCTTATTCACTAGTTTCTGTTACCTATTTACTTTTAGCTGCTTTTGGCACTATAAAGTTTTCAATGTTTTTGGGGACAACACTAAGAACATCTATAATCGCCTCGGCAGTTTACTTAACTCTACCACTCGTATGGTGGCATTCGCTCTACTCGTTTCTCTCTTTTGGTTTTGCTCTCATGCCTTTGTATATTTATATTGTTTTTTTCATTATTAAAAATAAATTAGGAGAGAACAAATATATCTATTTCACTTTTTTTCTTATATCGATATTGGCTGTTTTCACCGACGGATATACATTCGTTATGTTCGCATTATCTTATTTTTTAATTTTATTTTTTAGTTTTGTTTCAAAAAAAATTGAATTCAAAAAAGTTGCCTACCTATTTCTATATGCAATGGTTGTTTTTTTAATATCCTACGTTTTATACACAAACTATATTAATGAGAGCTCTTTTAATATTTGGTCTATGGATTATTACAGAGGCTTTGGAATCGACCTAACAATGCTATTCTCTCCATCTAAGGAAATTTTTTGGCTATATGATCTTTTGGGGTTAAGTGTAGAAAGAACTTCTGTAGAATTCTTTGGAGATGATTCTGTTTGGGCTGTATCGTTCTCTTTGGCGCTTTTGGTTTTTGCGCTTATGGCTTTGTTCTTTGTAAAAAATGAGTACAAAATGCAACTTTTAATGATTGCTTTGTTTGGTTTCTATCTTTCGCTGGGGCCATCTTTGAAAATTAATTCTAAACGGCCTATAGAAGAGATTAGCATTAAAAATTTTGATGGCGCAATGAAACAAGAGTATGCAATAGCGCCGACTGGAAATGAGTTTTTATATCAATATATCCCCGGTATTAAAAATATGAGGGCTACATACAGATGGATTGGACTCTTTCAAGTCGCATTATTTGGACTGTTGATTATTCTACTGTCAAAACTGGAATCACAAGATAAAAGATATTTAGCATATTCTATATTAATACTCTTAGCAGCTTTAAACATACCTGATCCATCTGTCAGACTTAAAAATATTATCTACAACAGAGACTCCATGATGCAGATGGATAAAGATCTAGTCAGTTTGCTCAAGCAGCATATTAAAGCAAATTCAAAAGTTGCATTTGTGCCCTACTACAATGACCATTTCGCAAATTATTTGGCAGCAAAATCGGATATACGAACTTATAATGTCGGCGGTGATAAGAACTTAGAATTAGCCATGAAAAACTGGCCGCAAACAATGCTAACTCTTTCTGAAATTACAGTACCGTCAAAGTTTATATACAACATTGAGAATATTCTTTTAAGCAAAGATGCTGATTATATTATTTTTCCATACTTTGATATGCTTTGGGGCGCTTATGAATGGCCAAGAGAAGATAAAGAGATAATCAGCAAAAAATTAATCTATTCAGAATATGTAAATTATTTTAAGAATAATCCAAATTTTGATTTGATTGAAACAGAGTATTTCTCTTTTATCTCAATATCAAAAAATGCAGACCTGAAATATTTGCAAAATAATAAAGAAAAAAAAATATGCGAGTCAAAAAATTCTATCTGTTTTGATGCCAAAATAAAGGAACTCACTTTTAGCAATGTAGGTGTTCTCAAAGAGAATGTATTGAGTACAAACGCGCAAGACGGGGCACTCTTATTTGGACCATATCTGCCGCTCCAAAAAGGTGAATACTCTTTTGAGGTATATGGAAAAGTATCGAACCAAGATGCAATGTTTATTCAAATTTCCGACAATTTAGGTAAAAGTAGCATAGGATTTTTTAAAGATTTTAACATGACGGGAGAGCATGATACTATTTTAAAAGTAGATAACCTGGTATTAGAAAAGGATTTTAATGCTGTTGAAATTACTATAGCTGTTTCAAAAGATACAAAGGCTGAAATATACGGCTATAGATTGATTAATAAAATATATTTAGATAAGGGCATCAAATGAAACTCATTATACAAATACCATGCTACAACGAAGCGGGAACACTGGCTATAGCATTAAACGCACTCCCTCGGGAAGTTGAGGGTTTTGACAAAGTAGAGTGGCTGATTATAGACGACGGAAGCACGGACGATACGGTAAATGTCGCAATAGAGTGCGGAGTTGACCACATAGTAAGCTTTACTAAAAACCAAGGGTTAGCAAAAGGTTTTATGGCAGGAATAAAAAAATGCCTAGATGAGGGGGCGGATGTAATCGTAAACACAGACGCAGACAATCAGTACGAAGCGGAGGATATTCCAAAACTCACAAAGCCAGTCTTAGACAAAAAAGCCGATTATGTCATAGGGGCAAGACCCATCAGCGATATAGAACACTTCTCTCCTGCAAAAAAGTTTTTACAAAAGTTAGGCAGTTGGGTTGTAAGAAAAGCAAGCAATACAGATATTCCGGATGCCCCGAGCGGTTTTAGAGCTATGAGCCGCGCATGTGCAAAACAGCTCAATGTTCACAGTGAATACACCTATACGCTTGAGACCATCATCCAAGCAGGTCAAAAAAACATGGCGATAACCTCCGTCCCAATCAGAACAAACGCAGATTTAAGACCCTCAAGACTTCTTAGAAGTATCCCAAACTATATAAAAAAATCAATCATCACCATTATCAGAATTTTTGTAGTTTACAAGCCTTTCAAATTTTTTATGAGCATTGCGGCAACTCTTTTTGGAATAGGCTTACTCTTAGGTCTTCGATATTTATACCTCAATGTAACAGGCGAGGGGAGCGGACATGTTCAATCCGTCATACTCTCGGGAGTATTTATCGGCATAGGTTTTCAAACAGGGCTTATCGCATTTATTGCCGACCTATTATCCGTAAACAGAAAACTCCTAGAAGAGCTGAAGTCTAAATAATGAATCTATTCAAATGGGTAGGAAGAGCCTTAGTCGCACTCTCTTTCATATTTATTTTTTACCTTTTGCGAGAGGTGAATTGGAGTGAAATAGCAAAACATGCAACTCTAAGCTGGGTAGTTACTTTTTCAATAGCCACTGCTCTTTACATCTATGCTATTTACCTATTAAGCTACAACTGGAGTGCAATATTAGAAAAAATAGCAGATAAACCTCTCTCAAAAGAGGTCATGTATGTCTATCTTGAAACGGTCGTTTACAAATATATTCCGGGAAACATCTTTCATTTTGCGGGAAGACACAAGCTAGAAAAAACTCTCTTTATAAGCAGAAAAAGTATTATCTATGCCAACAGCATGGAGATTATATTTCAACTCTTTTCGGCGGTTTTTTTGTCGCTCCTCATGTATCTTTTTATAGATGAAAAGCTTTTAACAACCTACATAAACAGAGAGTATATGCAAATTTTTGTCTCTCTCTCGCTCGCACTGTTCTTTTTTGTACTTCTCTACTTCTACAAAAAACATGGCTTACAAGTAAAGATAAAAAACAGAGCACTTTTTTTGTTTAAAATTTTGATAAATTATATTCTCTTTTTAATCATCTCGGGAGCTATCTTAGCCCTTATCTTGAACCTCTTTTATGATGTTTCAAAAATTTATGAACTCCTATTTATTATCATTTTTATAAATACCGCCGCATGGCTGGCAGGCTACATAACGCCGGGTTCACCGGGAGGCATCGGAGTGAGAGAAACCATCATCCTTCTGCCGCTTCTCTCCTTTAACCTCGACAAAGATATGGTTTTACTGAGTGTTATTTTACAAAGAGTAGTTATGGTATTTTCAGAGATAGTGATATACCTATTCGCAAAAATTCAATTAAGCAGAAGTAACAAATGAAAAAAGTCCTTGAAGTAAAAAAGATTACAAAAATTTACAAAATTTACAAAAATAATTTTGATAGATTAAAAGAGTTGTTTACAAATAAAAGCTACCACAAAGAGTTTATTTCAAACAAAGAGGTCTCTTTTGATTTATACGAGAAAGAAACCTTAGGTATCATCGGCGTAAATGGAGCGGGTAAATCCACCATCCTAAAAATAATAGCCGGAGTTACGGCTCCAACAAGCGGCGAAATCATAAAAAATGGCAGAGTTACGGCTCTTTTAGAACTGGGAACAGGTTTTAATACACAGCTAAACGGATATGATAATATCTACCTAAACGGCACACTCATCGGCATGAGCGAAGCAGAGATAGATGAAAAGATAAAGGACATCATAGAATTCAGTGAACTAGGCGACTATATCTACGAACCTATTATGACCTACTCTTCAGGGATGAGCATGCGACTTGCTTTTTCAATCGCAATCTTTTCACAGCCTCAAATTCTTATTGTAGATGAGGCACTTTCAGTCGGAGATGCGCACTTTCAAGCAAAATGTACACAGATATTAAAAGAGAGAAAAAAACAGAACATGTCTATCATCTATGTTTCTCACGACTTAAATTCGCTAAAAATACTGTGCGACAGAGTAATTCTCTTAAATCATGGGGCAATAGTACAAATCGGCTTGCCTGAGGAGATTATCAACAGTTACAATTTTTTAATTTCAAAACTGAACGATGTACATGACAAAATGATTATCAAAAATGCTCAAAACAGCTCCTACGGAACTTTTGACATAGAGATTGAAAAGGTAACTATTAAGGGCGAAAAATCAAATTCAGATGTTATAAGTTCGGGTGAAAATGCCACTATAGAACTCTCTCTTTCCTCAAAAAAAGAGTTAAACGACATGACAATCGGTATTATGATACGGGACAAATTCGGGCAAGATATTTTCGGAACAAATACTTTCCATCATAAAAAAACCATAGATTTTAAAGCAAACAAAAACTACACATGCAACTTCACTATGCCACTCAACATAGGTGCAGGAAAATACTCTATTACGGTGGCGGTGCATTCAGAAGACACCCATTTAGAAAACTGCACGCATTGGTTAGATTATGCAGCCGATTTTGAAGTAGCAGGAGTAGTAGGGCATATTTTTGCAGGTATCTGCCGTTTAGAACCAAATATAACTTTTAAGGAAGTGTAAATTGATTGAAATAAACATACCCAATCTCTCAAATGAAGAGATACTAAACAAGATAGAAGAAGAGTTAAAAAACAGAAAACCAATAACTCTTCAGTCGGATGTGAAGTCCATAAATCATGAACTAAAATCTAATGAAGTACATACTTCGAGAACGAACACTCTTTACGGTTTTGCAAAAAAAATAGGCAAGCTTTTGCGAAAAAGCGGCTTAAACAAATTTGTCCACTTTATACAAAAAACTTTTAAACTCTACCCTCAAAATTGCATCTATGTGATGAGCGATTTTACAAAATTTTACGACGAAGAGTTTATTGATAATGCCTACAAACTCATTTTAAACAGAACTGCAGATAGCGAAGGCAAAAGTAACTATCTATCACATTTAAGAAGCGGCAAACTTTCAAAGACCGAGATTATCACATCGCTCTACTTTTCAAAAGAGGGAAGAGCGCAAAATGTCATAATTCTGGGGATTAAAAAAAGATACATTCTCTCTTCGCTCTATAAAATCCCACTTTTAGGATATGCCGCAAAAACACTCTTTACCATAGCAACACTCCCAAAACTTTTGGCTCGTCTAAACAGCCATGAAAACTTAGTTCATACTAATTTTCAAAATTTGGATGCCGAACAAAATGCTTTACAGGCTCGAATTGAAACAAAATCATCCAACGAGACGGTGACAAATCTTCAAAACTATTTAGAGTCTGAACTCCAAGCAAAATCATCAAACGAGACAGTCTTAAATCTTCAAAAACAGATAGAGTCCGAACTCCAGACAAAATCATCCAACGAGACGGTGACAAATCTTCAAAACCATTTGGAGTCCGAGTTGCAAACAAAGTCATCCAACGAGGCGCTCAGTGAGTTACAAAAACAGCTGCTCCAAAAAGCAAATCTCAGCGAATTTGAACTCTATCTCCAAACCGTGGGCTATGCAAAAGAGTACATGAAAATATCTCAGCAAAACATGCAAAACCTTATAGACGAAGCCAAAAAAAGGTTGCCAAGCAAAGTGCTCAACAAGCAGGAGTTATTGGCAATCACACAAGAAGAGCAACACATGTTTGATACTTTTTATGTTGAGTTTGAAGATAAGTTCAGAGGTACGACAGACGATATAAAAGCAAGGGTAAAATCCTACCTTCCGTACATCAAAAAGCTTCCGTTCAAAAAAGAGGAGCTTAGCATCTTAGATGTAGGGTGCGGCAGAGGCGAATGGCTCGAACTTCTCAAAGAGAACAGATATACAAATCTCAAAGGGGTTGACCTTAACAGTGTCATGGTTGCAAAATCAAAAGCTTTGGGCTTAGATGTGGAGCAAATAGATGTAATCGCCTATCTCTCTAGCCAAAAAGAGAACTCACTCGCAGCAATTACAGGTTTTCATATCATTGAACACCTCCCTTTTGATGTTTTAATGAAATTTTTTCATGAATCTTTCAGAGTGCTCAAAAAAGGCGGCATGGTTATTTTTGAAACCCCAAATCCGGAAAATATAGCAGTCGGTGCCTGCAACTTTTACACAGACCCGACACATCTAAACCCAATCCCTCCAATTACGGGAGAATTTTTACTGCAGCAAAACAGTTTTACAAATATCAGCATACTGAGATTAAACCTTATGAAAGAGGCAAAATACATTCAAGATGAAAACTTCAGTGATATCAACGACATACTCTTCGCCCACACCAAAGAGCAAGACTACGCTATTATAGGATACAAAAAATGAGTAAAATAAAAATACATCAGTTCCATTCGGGAAGTGCCTATGGCGATGCTGTTACAAATAGTCTATTTTATACTCAAAAAATATTGCAGGAGCTGGGTTTTGATTCTAACATCTATTGCGAACATGTAGCAGAGGAGTTAAAAGATAAAATTCTGCACTTCTCAAAATATAAAACTTCCGATGAAAATATTTTGCTTCTTCATCACTCTATGGGACATGATTTAGACAAGTGGATTCTAAATCTTAAAGATAAAATCATTTTAGTGTATCACAATATCACTCCGCACGACTTTTTTCCACGCGAAAGCCCTTTTTATCACTACTCCATAAAAGGCAGAGAACAGCTCAAAATGTTCAAAAAAATCTCCTTTGCGAGCATAGGAGACTCAAAACTGAATGTAGAGGAGCTGCTGGAACTAGGTTTTGCAAAAGAAAAAAGCAGAGTAATCCCACTCCTCATAGATTACGATAAAGTAAAAAATCACGACTGGAACACCAAACTCTTTGATGAGAATGCACAAACTTATAACATTCTCTTTGTAGGGAGAATCGCACCGAATAAAGGGCAACATGCACTTATAGAACTTTTTACTATTTTCAAAGAGCTTTACAATCTTCCATCCAAACTCTTTTTGGTGGGCGGCACTTCAGACATGGCGTATGAGCAAGAGCTGCAAGCGCTTATCGTTAAAAATAACCTTGAAGCGTCCGTGCAGATAACAGGAAAAGTTCCCTATGAAGATTTATACGCATACTACCGTCTTGCAGATGTTTTTGTATGTCTGAGTGAACATGAGGGCTTCGGAGTACCGCTCATAGAAGCTATGATTTTTGATGTTCCCGTTGTGGCGTACGACAGCAGCAATATCAAAAACACACTAAATGGCTCAGGCGTTCTCTTCAAAGAAAAGAATCTCCAATACATGGCAGGTTTTGTATCTCTTCTTTCAAAAAACAGAGCATTAAGAAGAGAGATTATTAAAACACAAAGAAAAAACCTTTTAAACTTCCAATATAACAATATCAAGTACGATTTAGCAGAGTTTTTAAATACCCAAAACCTTATCTCTATTGATTTAACAACAATTCAAAAAATAGATACTTTAAATACGCACCAAATTCAGATAGAAGGTCCATTCGACAGCAGTTACAGTCTCGCACTGCTCAACCGAGAGATGGCAAAAGCTCTCAATCATCTTACTCCGGATTCAGTCTCTCTCTTTAGCACGGAGGGTCCGGCAGACTATGAACCGAATCAAACTTTTTTAAAGCAAAACGAACTCTATAACAAAATGTGGCAAAAATCAGAAAAAGCAGCCGTAGCAGATGTAGTTTTACGAAACCTCTACCCTCCGAGAGTTTATGATGCAAAAGGTCTCATAAACCTTACAAACTCTTACGGTTGGGAAGAGTCATCCTTTCCGCAAAACTACATTCAAGATTTTAACAAGCACCTAGATGCCCTGCCGGTCATGTCAAGTTATGTACAAAAAGTGATGTACGACAACGGTCTATCGATAGAAGCTCCGGTTGTAGGCGTAGGTACAGACCACATTCTTAACACAAAACCAAAAAAGATTGCCCTTAAAACAAAAAAAGAGTTTAAATTTCTCCATATCTCCTCATGTTTTGCCAGAAAAGGGGTAGATGTTCTGCTGAGTGCTTATTGCAAAACATTCAGCTCAGACGACAATGTAACCCTTATTATCAAAACATTTCCAAACCCTCATAACAACATCGAAGAGCTCATATATGCCGAGCAAAACAAAAATAAATCTTGTCCGGAGATAGAGCTTATCAACCAAGATTTAGAAGATGCCTACATAGTCGATTTGTATAAAAAGTGTGATGCTCTGGTCTCTCCAACACGCGGCGAAGGCTACGGTCTTCCTATGGCAGAAGCTATGCTTTTTGATATGCCTGTTATTACAACAGGTTTTGGAGGGCAATGTGATTTTTGTACTTCCGAGACTTCATGGCTCATTGACTACACCTTTGCAAAAGCAAAAACACACATGAACCTCTTTAACTCCTATTGGGCAGAACCAAGCAGTGCGCATCTGGGTGAACTCATGCATGCGATCTTCTCCCTGCCAAAAGAGGAGATAGCCAAAAAAACGGCACATGCAAAACAGAATATTTTAGAGGCACATAAATGGGAACATTGTGCAAAAAGAGTGCTTCAAGCAGTTGAAGAGGTAAAACAAAAAGCCATCTTTGAGAACAAAAAAACAAAACTAGGATGGATAAGCTCCTACAACTCTAAATGCGGCATAGCAACCTACTCAAAATTTTTACTCGACAATCTCGAAAAAGATACCTACGATGTAACAATATTTGCAAACAAAATAGGGCAACATGAGATTCTAAACCAAGATGAAGAGACAAACACAAAAAGAGTCTGGACAAATGCAGGCGAAAAAGATTTAACGCCGCTCTACAATGCAATAATGAGTGCAAACATAGAAACTTTGGTTATTCAGTTTAACTTCGGCTTTTTCAATCTTTACGCACTTCAAGAACTTCTGCTCAAGCTGCATGAAGACAACATCAAAATATATCTCACGCTCCACTCAACCGCAGATGTAAACAAAGAAGATTTCAAAGCCTCTTTAGGCTGGATTTCAGATACATTGGGCAAAATGAACGGTATCTTTGTTCACAGTATAGATGATTTGAATATTTTAAAAAGTTTTAATCTCATAAACAATGTCACGCTCTTCCCGCATGGAGTTTTAAAACGCTCCCAAGATGACAAAAGTGTAGAGAACATCAAAAACACATTTTCACTTAACTCAAAAAAAGTTATCGCATCCTACGGTTTTTTACTCCCGCACAAAGGCATAAATGACCTGATAGCGGCATTCGCTCTTCTAAAAGAGAAACATCAAAACATACACCTCTTGTTGGTAAACTCCATCTATCCAAACCAAGAGTCAAGCGACTACGCAAAACTTTGCAAAGCCACCATACAAAAGTTAAACCTGCAAAGTGATGTAACGCTCATAACCGATTTTTTATCCGATGAAGCCTCACTCGCCTACCTTGATTGCTCAGACATGATAGTTCTGCCCTACAAGCAGACACAAGAGTCGTCAAGTGCTTCGGTGCGCTATGCAATTGCTACCTCCAAGCCGGTTATCTGCACCCCAATCACAATTTTTAGCGATGTTGAAGAGATAGTCCACTTTACGGAAGATGTAACAGCCAAAGCCATAGCAAACAAGATAGATGCTTTGCTGGGCAGCAGCGACATGTTAAATTCTAAAAATACTCTGCAAAAAGCATGGATTGATGAACATGACTGGCAAAAATTAGCCTCCAGACTTTCACATATTTTAAATTCACGCCCCTAGGCTCTAAAATGTTCGGATATCTTAGGTTTGCCTTAGCTTTTTTAGTTCTACTGTCGCACATAGGAGTAAGATTCTACGGCTTAAACCCGGGAGTGATAGCGGTAGTTATTTTCTATATATTGGCAGGATTCGTAGTTTCGCATCTCTACAAAGATATCTTCGCAAAAGCACCCTACGCAATTCTAGCCCTTTACAAAGACAGACTTCACAGAATCTTTCCCCTCTATATATATGTAATCACTATAACCACTCTCTTTCTGCTAGCTACGTCTTATGCAAACCCAAATTTCACTTTAACAAACATAGCAGCTAATTTAACCATAATCCCTCTCAACTACTATATGTATATTGACAGCACAATTCTAACTACTCCGTCTTGGTGGCTCATTCCTCCGGCATGGTCATTAGGCACCGAGCTGCAGGCCTATCTATTTCTGCCGTTTGCGTTTATCTCTAAAAGATTAAAATTCACTTTTGCTTCTCTCTCTTTTTTAATCTACACGGCAGCAAACTTCTCTCTCATTAACCCCGATTATTTTGGTTACCGTTTTATAGTGGGAGTACTCTTTATTTTTCTGCTAGGCTCTGCAATTCAAAGCAACAAGCAACAAGATAGATACTACATATATATAATATATACGACTATAGTAACCCTTACTCTATATTTTATGTACACAAACTCCTTCAGCCAAGCCTACACAAAAGAAACCTTCATCGGAATACTCCTAGGCATACCACTGGTTTACACACTCTCGCACACAAAAAAAACTCTGCCACATAACAAGCTCTTAGGCGCTCTCTCCTACGGTATCTTTCTAACCCATTTTTTAGCCATCTGGCTCTTAGACTATTTGGGCATCTCCACACAGCTCTCCCTTCTCTACGCCCTTCAAGTAACAACAATAGCTATAATTATCTCTTATCTCGGAGTCCAATTTGTAGAAAAAACTGCACTAACAAGAAAATACACCATTAAATAAATAATGAATACTATTTTTTTTAAGGATAGTATGCTAAAATGTTGGCAAGTATTTTAAAAAATACTATCGATAGTGGGTAATTGTAGGTAAAACGTACAGTTAAAATTCGATTACCTTCGAGTGGTGCACCTATTTGAGGGCAAATCTTTTAGCGGTAGTTTATTTAGTAATTACTAAAAAAATTTAACGATTCCTGAGGAGGAATAAATGGCTTTAACAACAACACAAGTATCTGAATTATATGTAGCAATCTTTAACCGCGCATCTGAGCAAGACGGCAACGCTTACTGGGCTGCAAAGAGTTCAACTGCTGCACAAATAGCTGACCAAATGTTAGCAACAACAGATGCTACTACATACTTTGGTGGTGCATTAACTAACCAAGCTTTCGTAGAGCGTATCTACTCAAACACATTAAACAAGACTACTGCAACTGATCCAGATGGTATCGCTTACTGGGTAGCAAAACTTGACGCTGGTACAACTAGAGGTGCAGTGGTTGCTGATTTAGTAGCTGCTGTAAATGATTATGCAACTTCAACAGATGCTGCAACAATCGTTGCTTACAACCAGTTCACAAACCGTGTAAATGTTTCTGATTATACTGCTGCTACTTTAGCTACAGCTCCTGCTGATTACGCTACTTCAACATCATTTTCAAGCGGTTTAACTGTTACTGATTCTGCTGCAACAGTTACGACTGCTAAAGCTGCGGTAGATACTGTAAAAGTTGATAACACTGCTAAAACACTTAGTTTAACTACAAGTGTTGATACTTTAACTGGTTCTAAAGTAAATGATACTTTTACAGCAGATATCCTAACTTTAGGCGCTACTGATAGTGTTGTAGATGCTACAACTACTGATGCTGACGTTATGAATATTACTACAAATGCAAATATAGCTGCTACAACTACTATTACAAAAATTGAGACATTGAATGTAACTGCATACGGTGCAGTATCAATGGATATGACTAAAATCACTGGTGTAAATGCATTAAATACTACTGGTTCTACTGGTGCTCTTACAGTTACAAATGCTGCAAACGCTGGTATGGATTTAGGCTTTAATGGTTCAACTACGAACAGCATTACTGCATCTTTTACTGCTGATGCTCTAAGTGGTACAGCAGACAAATTAACAGTAAACCTTAATACTGCGACTGGCGTTGTTGCAACTGTTAATGCAGGTTTTGAATCAGCTGAAATGAATGTTACTGGTACAAGTACATTAACATCAATTACTGCTCCGGGTGTTACAGCTCTTACTATCGCTGGTACAGGTGCTCTTACAGTTGCTGCAGAAGGTCTTGTTGGTATGACTGATGTAACTGTTACTGATACAGCTCTTGTTAAATTAGGCGTAATATCTACAACTGCTCTTAAATCATTAACTGCTACTGCAAATACAGGTGGAATCACTGGTTCTACAGCTGTAACTACTGCTGCTCCATATTCATCTGACAGTATGAAAGGTGATACAACTGGTCTTGCTGTACTTTTAGGTTCAGGAAATGACAATATCTTAATTGATGAGCATGCTGCAGCTACTAAGTCTAACACTGTTAAGCTTGGTGCTGGTGATGACATGCTTTCATTTACTAATGTTGGAACTGGTGCATCTTATATTTTCGGTGAAGCTGGTGATGATAAGATTAAAGTTACTGGTGCATTATTAGATGCTAATGACTATGTTGATGGTGGTACTGGTACAGATACTTTAACAGTTGGAACAGCTGTTGCAAACGTTCTTGTATTAAATGGTATTGAAAATTTAGTATTAACAGGAGTTGGTTCTGCTACAACTACAGTTAATACAAATTCAGGTGCATTAGTTGTAGATGCACAAATCGCTTCTACAAATGTTGTTGACATTGCTGGCTTAACTGCTGGTTCTACTGTTAAAACTTCTGCTGCTACTGCAGGCGCTGCTTTCGTTGCAGGTAATGTAACAGTTGGTTTTGCTGCAACAGAAGCTGCTAGTACAATCAACCTTGCAGGTGGTGCAGCAGGTACTATAGCAACATCTAAAATTACTGCGGCAACAGTTACGCTAGGAGCTGCATCTGCTCTAGGTGCTACAGTAACTGCAACAAATGCTACTTCTTTAACAATTAACGCAACAGGCGCATTAACTGGTGCAGCAGCTATAGCTGCAGCTGGTAATACTATGACAGATCTTACTATTACTGGAACATCTACTGTAACAATGGGTGCAGTATCTCCAACTTCATTAGTTAATGAAACTATCACTGCAGCTGGCGCACTTACTGTTGCAGCAAATACAGCGAGTACAACTGCATTATCAACTATCGCTTTAACTGCTACTGGTGTTGCAGGTAGTATTAGTGCTGGTAACATCGGTTCTGCTACTGTTACTAATTTAACTTCAGTAAATGCTACGGCTGCTACAGCTGCTACGGTTGGTACAATCGATGCGAAAATCATTGGTGATGTAAATGTAACGGCTACAAGTGGTGCAGTATCTCTTGGTGCTATCACATCTGTTGGCGCTTTAGGAACTGTTACTGTATCTTCTGGCTCAACTACTGGAACAGGAGCTATTACAGCTGCAGATGCAACTGGTATCACTGTAAACATGACATCTGTTGGCGCAATTACTGGTGGTCTTGTTAAGAATACTGCTGGTGATGTAACTTCAACTTTGGCTGGAGCTGGTTCAGCTGCAATTACGTATTCAACTGACAATGCTGGCGCAACTGCAAGTGGTGTTGTAAATCTTAATGCTTCTACTTTAACTGGTGGTTTAACAACTACTATTACAAATGACTTGTTGGCTGCAGGTACTGCAAACTCAACAATTAGTTTAGGTGCAGCTACAGCTTCTACAGCAAATAGCGTAACTTTAAATGGTCATGCTCATTCAGTAATCGTAAATGGTTCAATCGGTGCTGATACAGTTGTTGATGCTGCTACTGGTGTAACTGTAGATACAGGTACTAACATTGTTAACTCTGGTGATACATTCGCTGGAAGCACTGGTACAGACGTATTAAGTTATGCTGGTCACGTTGCAACTGCTGCAATAGCTGCTACTACTAATGATTCAGCAACTAATGGTATGGCGATGAACTTTAGTGCATCTACAATTACATTTGATAATACTCCAGTGACAAGTGCTACAAACGTAACAACTTTAGCTTCTGGTCATGTTGCACAATATGATTCAGCTGCAGTTTCTAGTACATCTACAACTGCTGGTAACATAGTTGCTGGTGGTGAGAATGATACTGTTTCTGGTTTTGAAACTGTAATTGGTACAGGATTGAATGACTATATCGCAGCTAACGCTACTGGTATGAATATTACTGGTGGTCTTGGTGCAGATAAAATCGTACTAGGTGCAGGTATTGATACAGTTGTATTGGCAGCTGGTACTTCAGCGACTGTAGATAGCATTACTAGCTTTACTGCTGTTTCAGATATTTTATCGTTTTCTATCACTGCACAAGCAGGATCATTGATTTCTAACGCAAATAACGGTGCAGTAGCTGCTGGTACTACGGCTGTTGTTGAACATGTTGGTACAGCTGCAACAACACTTGGCGCAACTACAAACATAATCGTTTTTGATACTGCAGTATTAACTTCAGCTGCATTGATAACTGCGATTGGAACAACTGCAGGTACTAAGTTAACAGAAGCGACTGCATTAACTGCAAATAGCGACTTGATGATTGTATGGACAGATGGTACAAATAGCCACTTCGGTATTATCAATGATGCTAATGGAGATGCTGCGGCAGTAATGCTTGCGGCTGACCTTTCATATACTGAGATTGCAACTTTAACAGGAACTACTTCAGTTTCAACACTTACTGCTGCTGATTTCAGCTTCATAGCTTAATCACTCTTCTCTCGTTCCACCTCTCCTGAGGTGTAATGCAGACAAAAGTTACTAAACTTTAAGCCTTACTTTCTCTTAGGAGTTGGTGGGGCTTTTTTCGTTTCTACTCTATTTTTACTCATATCTTCACCACAATCTATAGAAAAATGGTGTCAGGCACTCTTTTATGCTTTTTCTTATTTTCAGCTTAATCAGTTAATATAACGCTACTTCTACTGAAAAAATCATCATTTTAAAAATAAATATTATTGGTTATAATTACAGTTCTAGTTGGCGATTATGATGTGTGGATTGTATTGCGAGGTGTAAGGTGGGACAGGGTCAGCCTTTAACAAGGAGTAACAATGCAACGCACAATTGTAATTGTTATGATTGTTTTGCTTTTGGCAGAACGATTGTATTAAAAGCTTATAGAGAGTCCCCACTCTCTATCTGTCCCAACTAGCAAAATTATATCGCATTATTATAAATAAAAACTAAAACTTATCTAGCTTTTTACTTTTTTAGAAACTAGCCCTTATCTTTCCAACATGCTAATCCTACAACTTCCCATTTTACACCACATGCTACAATTCTACCCAAACATCAAAAAAAGGGTGTCAGGCACTCTTTTAAAGACAAAGTTGATATAATTGCTAAGCAAAGTGAAGTGGTAAACAAAAAAATATTTGTTTATTTAGCAATTGCCGGTGGAAGCTGGATATATGGTACAAAAGAAAGTGGTTATATAGGACTTTTTGCTTTCGTTCTTTTTATGATTGTTTCAGTTGGTGTTTTTGTTAATTTATTGAAACTAAGTAAAATAGAAAAAGAAATAGAGGAACTTAAAAAAGATGAATGATATTATTTCAATCTTATTTCCAATAGGTGCAATCGTAGCTGCGGTTTTCGCTTTTATAGCGTACAAAAATCATTGGAAAATAGCGGATATATTTTAAAAGGGAAAGGGAAAGAGGAGTGTCGAAAAAGGGTGTCAGGCACTCTTTTATAAGTTAAATTTATATACAATATTGGATGCCAAGAAAAGAGCGATTAACAGAACCGGGACTTTATCATATTATAAACCGTGGAGTAGAGAGGAGAGCTATCTATCTTGAACCAGAGGATTATGAATTTTTTTTAGATCTTTTACTGAAACTAACAAAACAGTCTGATATTATTCTTCATTCTTTTTGTCTTATGACAAATCACTATCATCTGCTACTAGAAACCAAACAAAACAACTTATCAAAAGCAATTCAATTTTTAAATGATAAATATGCAAAATATTTCAATAAAAAATATACAAGGTCAGGACATCTCTGGCAAGGAAGGTACAAATCCTATCCTCTTTTTGACGATGCTCATTTTTGGATAGTTGCAAAGTATATAGAGAGAAATCCTATCAAAGCAGGTATGGTTAACCAAGTAGATTTATACAAATACCAGTCTTTTTTTCAATGGAAATACAAGCACAACTACTTTGAACTTTTAAACAACTCTATGATTTTTAACATGACTTACGATGAGTATGCAGACTATGTCAGTAGTGAGATGGATATTGACGCAATAGAAATTGTATATAAATCTCCAAAATTGATAATCAGAGAAGACGGTAAATTGAAAGTACTTAGTAAAAGATTAGAGACTTTTTTTGAACTAGATCGTGATATAAATAGAGATGAGAATATAAAAAAAGCATATGAATATGGCTATACAAAAAGTAAAATAGCAGATTTTTTAGAGTTGAATCCATCTACAGTATCAAGAATTGTTTAAAACAATAAAAATTATCAACTATAATTAATAATTACAGTTCTAGTTGGCGGTTATGATTGGTTTGATTGTATTGTGAAGGAGAAGGTGGGACAGGGTCAGCCTTTAACAAAAGGATATAGCAATGCAAACACCAATTGTAATTGTTATAATTATTCTGCTTTTAGCAGAACGATTGTATTAAAAGCTTATAGAGAGTTGACGCTCTCTATCTGTCCCAACTAGCAAAATTATATCGCATTATTATAAATAAAAACTAAAACTTATCTAGCTTTTTACTTTTTTAGAAAAAAGGGTATCAGGTACCATTTTACAAATATTGTTGGATATGTATTTGCTGTTATTTTTATATTTGTTTCGATAGCAATTGTTGTAACTTATGCAAAAATGAATTTATGGACAAAAAATCTCGAAAGGATATCTAATGAGTGAAATAGGAATTTTAATAATACCTTTAGGTTTTGTATTCGCGACAATCATAGGTTTTTTAGCTGTTAAAAGACATTGAAAAATCGTTGATTGGATTTAGAGTAAAAGGGTCTCAGGCACAAAAACAAGGCACCAAAACAGTAATATTTCTTATTTTTATCTTACTTTCTTCTGATTAGTCCAATGCAGATTCTATTCAAATAAATTTCTCTCTTTATTTATATTCTTTCTTGTATTTTGCTATAATTTCCTGAGATGTGTGTTGGAGAAATTTTTTAATGAATTATAATTTTGAATGGGATCCCAATAAGGCAAAAAGCAATATTATAAAACATAAGATTAGTTTTGAGGATGCTGCATCTGTTTTCAAAGATGAAAATACTATCTCTATTTATGATGAAGAACATAGTTTAGAAGAAGAGAGATGGGTTACTATAGGAATGGATTTGAACACGAGATCTTTGGTTGTGGTTCATACTTTTGTTATTATTAGTGAACAAAGTTGTAGTATTAGAATTATAAGTGCTAGAAAAGCAACAAAAAATGAAAGAAATTTTTATAAAAAAGGCTGAAAAATGAAAAAAGAATACGATTTCTCGAAAGGGGAACGAGGAAAATTTTATAATAAAGATGCTGTATTTCACATACCTGTTTATCTTGATCCTGAAGTTGAAAACTTTTTTAAGAGATTAGCAATAAAACAAAATATCGATTTAAATCAGATGATAAATAATTTACTTTTCAAAGATAAAGAATTGATTGAATTGGCAAAATAAAAAAGAAGAAGAAGGGTGTCAGGCACTATTTAATAATTATACTAAAATAAAGAAATTGACCCCATGGTGACAACTCTCAGTTCATATAACAATTCTATCTATTCTGTTAGCAATGGCAGTACCTTAAACGGAGTGGTTAGAATATCCTCTAACGGCTACTATGGCAGCGGAACACTGCTTTATGGTGGCATGGCGGTCTTGACGGCTGCACATCTTTTTTCCAGTATCAACGCATCGGCAGATATAGTTTTTGAGACATCTCAGGGGAGAAAAACAGTTGCATCGGATGCCATAGAATTGATGCCTCAGTATGATACTCTCAATGATAATAATGACTTGGCTCTAGTATGGCTTGCAGACGCTGCACCGACTGATGCATATAGATATGAACTCTTTAGAAGCAGCGATGAGATAGGGAAACAATTCACCGCCGTTGGATATGGTAATACTGGAATCGGCTCAGAAGGAACTACCGACACACCTCCCACAGATATTTTGCGCTTAAAAACAATGAATAAGTTTGAAACAGATGCAAGTGCTTTGAAAAATATACTTGGCAACAACATGGCTTGGGAACCTCAGAATAACTCTATTCTGGTAGCAGATTTTGATGATGGAACAAGCGCGCACGATGCACTTGGGATGCTGATGAACGGTGCTAACCTTGGATATGGTCGTTATGAGGGCATGATTGCCCCGGGAGACAGCGGAGGTCCGGCATTTATTGACGGTAAAGTTGCAGGTGTCGCCAGTTATGTAGCCAGTCTGCATACTTATGACGCCAATCCGGATATTAATGCAACAACAGATAGCAGTTTTGGAGAAGTGGGTTTTTGGCATAGGGTAAGTTACTATCAGCAGTGGATAGACCAAACTCTGCGTGAACACTACGTAAATGCCCCAAAAACAGCAGCTGAAGTACAAAAAGAAGTAGTTGAAGGTGCAAGCGGTACGACAACCGTTAACTACTTTTTAGTAGAAGTTAGCGGCATGCGCAGTGATTCGAGTGAGTGGTTGAGTGTAAAATACACTACGAGAGACGGCACTGCAATCTCAAATCAGGATTATATCCCCGCAAGCGGCACTCTTGTTTTGTATCCTGATGAAAATTACGCAGTAATTCCTATCGAGATTATAGGAGACAATACGCCAGAAGCAAATGAAACCTTTTATCTGGATATTTTTGACCCGACCGGAGCAGGTTTTAGCGACAACCAAGTAATACTAACGGCACAGAGAACTATTCTAAATGATGATGGACATTTTTTTGTATAGTTGCCGATCTGCTATTAAGTCAAAATTATTTGTACCTTTGATACAATCACAAAAAATTACAAGGAGATAAAATGCAAAAGAGAGCAAAAGCTTTTTTATTAAGCCTATTCCTACTATCCGGCTTTTTATTGGTTGGTTGTGGAAGTGGCGGTTCTACTGCTTCAGATACTAATGCTACTGTAGATGTAAATACAACGGTTGATTTGAGAAGTGAACTTAAAGAAAATACCTTTTATGCAGTAAAAGATGACATACAAAGCAAGAGTTTATACAAAGTGTCATTTGATGCGAATTTAAGCTCTTGGAATATTCAAGCGTATGATAATAACTACTCTACGGCGATATCAGGGGGTGTTACTGCTGATATCAATGTAACGGCAGATACTTTAAGTGATGCAAGTGGTTCTCTGCAACTGGTTAGCAAAGAGATGAACTATTTAAGTTTAGTATCTACTGCAAACCCTCTTGTGAAACTGAAGTTTTTTGCAACATCAGCATTGGCTGAAGAGTATTATAATCTCTCTTTAAAAGATGAGTTAAAATCAAAAGAGTTCTTTGTAGTTCAAAACAATGCAACCAACAGATCACTCTATAAAATTAAGTTTACAGATGCTCTAACTCAGTGGGATGTTACAACTTATAGCACTTCCTACGCGGACACAGCCAGACTTAGTTCAAACTATGGGACATCCATAGCTGTTACAGATTCAAACCTGACTGACAGCGGAGGGAGCGTATTTAGATTTCAAAGTAAAGAGGTCGATTATTTAACGCTTGTTTCGACAAATAGTTCGGCATTGACTCTGAAATTTTTCGCTTCAGAGGTATTGGCGCTTGAGTACTTTAACTCATTTGATTTAAGAAAAGAGTTGCGTTCTAAAACATTCTACGCGGTAAGTAATAACGGAGTAAACAAGACACTTTTCAAGTTTGTTTTTAGCGAAGACCTTTCATCTTGGAATATCGGTGTCTATGCTGGAGATTATCTTTCTACCCCAACTCAGAGCGCTGATGCACAACAAATAGCAGTTACAGAAAATATATTAACAGACAGCAGCAGTTCATTAAAAGTGGTCTCAAAAGAGAACGACTATATAAACTTAGTTTCAATTCAAGACAGCTCACTAACATTTAGATTCTATACATCTTCAGAATTGGCGCAAACTTATTTTAAAGAATAAAATTTAAGACAGATGAAGGGGATTGGATTGTTCCGCTAGGGTGGTGCCGACACGAGGATTCGAACCCCGGGCCTGCTGATTACAAATCAGCTGCTCTAGCCAACTGAGCTATGTCGGCAAATAGTGGAGCAGAATTTTATCTTGTTAAACTTCAAATAAACTTATCTGTGTACAATTGCGCCCATGAAAAGAAACATTATTGCAAACACTTTTACCCCTTCCTACGATGAACTAGAAGACAGACTGCGGCTAGTTATTAACTATCAAGACATGCAAAACAGAGTTGACTTTATGATAACAAGGAGTTTTATTTTAAATCTGATTCCAACGGCAGAAGAGTTTATAGAAAGATATTACATTAATTTTGAGCCTCAGATAATCCAACAAACACAAAACAAAAATGAAGCAATCTCAAAAACAGATAATGTAAATTTGGAACTGCTGCGAACAAGGGAAGAGCTTTTGACAGAAGTTAGTTTTTATTTTGATGTAAATACAAAGTTAACTACAGTAACCTTTAACTCCAAAAACAGTGTGGCACAGGCTAATATAGACGCTCTTTTGTTGTCGCAAATATTCCAAATAATAAAATCGGCTATCCCTTACATTAAGTGGGGAATCTCAAGCCACTTTTAATATATCACTATGGCACCAATTAAAAATATATAAACTGGTGTCGCAGTGATTTAATCTTCTTTAAAGCTAAAACAATATATAGTACGCACTGAATCTAAAAAAGGAAATATATTTGGCAAGAAAGCTGAGAATTTTTGTAGAAAATACGCCACAGCATGTTATGCTCAAAAGCATAAACGAGATGGATGTTTTCATAGATAGCAGTGACTATGAAGAGTTTTTAAATATTGTTGCTGATGCAAGTCAGAAACTTGGTTTAAAAATACACTCTTATATAGTTACGAAAAACTATTTTGAATTCTTGGCTACTCCGTCAGATGTTGAGTCTCTGCCTAAATTGATGCAAAGTTTAGGCAGGAGATATGTAGGTTATTTCAATAAGAAATATAGTCGCACTGGTACAATATGGGAAGGAAGATATAAAACATCTATAGTGGAATCAGAACTTTATCTTTTTGATGTAATGGCTTACATCGAAAAAAAATCAAACGATTTAAATTATAGATACAGCAGCCTCTCTAAAAATTTGTATGATAACACTGATAAATTAGTTACGTATCATGAACTGTATAAAAAATTGGGATTTACTCAAGAAGATAGAATAAGTCTCTACTCTAAAATCTTTTTTGCAAAAATAGAGGAAGAGAAAAACCGTTTTATACAAAGTTGTCTTGAAAAACAGACTATTACAAGCAGTGCTAAATTTATTCGAAATTTAGAACTCTTAATCGGAATGACTCTGAGTTCAAAAAAGATAGGTCGTCCAAAAAATGAAAACACACAACAAAGGAAAAAAATGTACACAAATCTACAAGTATTAGACAAAGAGAAACACAAAGAGTTTAAGATTAATCCACTTGAAAACCTTAATTTTGCAAAGCAGACAGCGTTTTTACCGGTTGTAGCAAATGAAGCAGCACTTATTGGTGCCACATTTCCGGTAGTTTTTACATCAGAAGAGAATGCATCACTAGTAGCATTAGTCTCTCTAGGCGGCGACAGTTTAGCTATTAATAATGAGGGCAAATGGATAACCAACTATGTTCCTAGTTTTTTAAGAAAATACCCTTTTTCAATGGCGAGCACAAAAGAAAATGCAGATCAAAAAGTGATTCTTATAGATGAAGATTCTCATCTCTTCTCAAAGTCAAAAGGGAAGCAGCTTTTTAAAAAGGATGGCGAAAAATCTGAGACTTTAGAACATGCAATCAATTTTTTAACATCCCATGAACAACAGAGCATAGTTACTAAAAACATAGTAAATGAAATTGTTCAAAGCGGCATTTTAGATGATAGAGAGATTAGTGTTGGAGAGGGTGATGAGAAAAAAGTTTTGGTAAATGGATTCAGAGTTGTTGACAGAGAAAAACTAAACAAACTCAGTGATGACATTTTGGCTTCTTGGGTAAGAAGAGGAATAATCACTTTTATAGATGCACATTTGAAATCCCTAGAAAATATACAGACACTCTTTAACTTAGCAAACCAAAGACAAAGCTAAAATAAAATAATACTTAAGGACTCTCATGGCACAAGTACAAAAAAATCAAAAGAGTAAAGTTAGCGAACTCAAAAGTGCGATAATGCAATCTAAGAAATCATTCATAATAGTTGGTTTCTTCAGTTTGTTTATCAATTTGCTAATGCTAGTTCCATCTTTATATATGTTACAGCTGTATGACAGAGTATTGACGAGCAGAAGTTTAGAGACGCTTGTCATGCTTACTCTGATTGTTCTTGTCTTATTTATTACAATGGCTACTTTAGAGATTGTAAGATCTAAAATACTTGTTATGGTAGGAAATAAACTGGACAGTCTTTTAAGTAAAAGAGTTTTTGACTCACTCTTTGATTTGGCAAATCAGCAACCGGGCAAAGCATCTTCTATGCCTCTCAATGATTTAACTCAAATCAGACAATTTATGACCGGCAACGGTCTTTTCGCTTTTTTTGATGCGCCATGGATACCTATATATATAGCGGTTCTTTTTATGTTTCATCCAATGTTCGGGTATTTTGCGATTTTTGCAGGAGCAGTTTTAGTAGCACTTACTATTCTTAATGAATATGATACAAAAGAGAAGTTGCTCGAAGCAAATGTAATGAGCAGAGCTTCTACAATGTATGTTGATTCAAACCTGAGAAATGCAGAAGTTGTAAATGCAATGGGTATGAAAGGAAGAATTCAACATATCTGGAGAGATAAATACTATGCTTTTTTAAATGCACAAACAGATGCAAGCAATAAAGCAGGTATCTGGTCAAATGTTTCAAAAAGCTTAAGAATGCTTTTTCAATCACTAATTCTGGGACTTGGCGGTTACCTTGCAATCAAATCGGAAGTAAGCCCTGGTATGATGATTGCAGGCTCTATCATTATGGGTAGAGCCTTGGCTCCGCTTGATTTAATGATTGGTACTTGGAAAGGTTTTAGCAGTGCAAGAACGTCTTATGAAAGATTAGAAGGACTCTTAGAGAATTTTCCAAAAGATAAAGAGCACATGCAGCTCCCTGCTCCTCAGGGTGAAATACTCCTTGAAGGGGTAGTCGTAATTCCTCCAAATGCACAACAACCGTCTATTAGAGGTATCTCTATGCAGATAAACAAGGGCGATGTTGTGGGAATAGTAGGACCGAGTGCTGCAGGTAAATCCTCTTTGGCTAGAATTATTTTAGGATTATGGCCGTTAGCCGCCGGTAAAGCGAGACTTGATAAAGCAGATATCTATCAGTGGGATAAAGTTGACCTAGGAAAATATATAGGTTATCTGCCTCAGGATATAGAATTATTCGAAGGGACTATCAGCCAAAATATCTCTAGATTTGCTGAAGTAGATCCAATAAAAGTTGTTGAAGCTGCAAAAAAAGCCGGTGTGCATGAGATGATTTTGAGATTACCTAACGGGTATGATACAAAAATAGGTGCAGGCGGTGAATCACTCTCCGGCGGTCAAAGACAAAGAGTGGGTTTTGCTCGCGCTATCTATGATAATCCGGTTTTGGTTGTTCTTGATGAGCCAAACTCAAATCTTGATGACCAAGGCGAAGCAGCTCTTGTTGAAGCTATAAAATCACTCAAAGAGACGAAAACGACCGTAATTATAATTACACACCGACCGAATATATTGCAGGTTACAAACAAGCTGGCTGTTATAAAACAGGGTCTATTGGAGTTATACGGTGATACAAATGAAGTTTTAGCAAGATTATCTGCAGCAGCTCAGGGTGCAGCCCCCCAGCCTCAAAAGCCTGCGGCGAATCCACAGCCTACGCAAACAATATCGCTTAGTAAACCAAGTAATTAGGAAAGATTATGGACAATAAACAGATAAAAGTGCCACCGTATGATGACACTTCAGTAATTAGATTTGGCTTAGCAGTTATATTTGTAGTATTTGTGGTGATGGGCGGCTGGATGACTTTTGCCCCGCTTGCAACTTCTTCGGTAGCTTCTGGAAAAGTCTCTGCTGATTTAGGTAAAAAAACTATTCAACATTTAGAAGGCGGAGTTATTGCAGCTATCTATGTTAAAGATGGTGATAAAGTAAAAAAAGACCAAGTTTTAATGAAACTTAGCGATGTGCAGGTGAAGGCTCAACTTGATATCCTAAATGCACAATATCAAGATGCCATCGCACAATTAGCGAGACTGAAAGCTCAAAGAGACAATTCGAAGCGGATAGAGTTTCCAAAAGAGTTGATTGATGCAGACTCGATAAAAAATCAGACTAATATATTTGTTTCAACAAATAAATCTATTGAAGATGAAGCTGTAATTACAAGCAAGAGAATTTTGCAATTACAAAGCCAGATTGACGGAACAACTTCCCTTGCTGAGAGCAAGCAAAAGAGATTGGTATCTATTGCGGAAGAAGTTTCAGAGTGGGAAAATTTATATAAGCAGAGACTTGTGGATAAACAGAAAATAAGAGATCTGCAACGAGAAAGCAATATGGTAGAGGGTGATTTAGCTAATGCAAAATCTGATATAGCAAGGCTGAAAGAGCAGATAAATGAAGTTAGTACACAAAAACTACTCAAAGAAAAACAGTTTCAAAATGACACTTTGCAAAAATATGTAGAAACAGAGACACATGTTTCAGATCTGAAATCAAAAATTATTGCAAATGAAGATGTGTTGAGTAGAACGACTATTGTTTCACCAATTAATGGAACAGTTGTGGGACTCAGTCTGCATACCGTCGGAGGTGTTGTCAACCCAAGCAAGCCTATTCTTGAGATTATCCCGGAAGATGCAAAGCTTTTAGTTATAGCTCAGGTCAGAACAACAGATATTGATAAAGTGCGAGTTGGATTAGAGGCAGAAGTTAAGTTCTCAGCCTTTAATCTTAAACATGTATTTGCAATAAATGGCAAAGTCGTTCATGTGTCAGCAGATATTTTTACAGATGAAGCAACACATGCTCCCTATTATGAAGCTAAAATAGAGGTTACAAAAGAGGGGCAAAAAATATTAGAAGAGAATGGGTTTGTACTGGTTTCAGGCATGCCGGCAGAAGTCATGATAAATATAGGAGACAGAACGGCACTTAACTACCTTGTAAAACCTTTTGAAGAGATGTTAGGCAGGAGTTTAAATGAAGAGTAGTATCACACTGAGATTGCTGCTCCTGTTAGCATTTTCTACAGTTTATTTGAGTGCAGCAGAAGTTTTGCTCTTTTCAAAAGCGTATGAACTCGCCCTTGTAAACACAAATTCAATTAAATCTTCAGCTTATAAGGCTGAAGCAGAGAAAGAAAAGGTGAATCAGGAGTACTCTAAACTCTATCCTCAGATAAATTTTTCAGCTAATTATGGAAAATCTGATTATCAGTACAATCCAAACTATGCCCGAATCGACCATGTAAGACAGGGAATGATTAGTAATTCACTCTCTCTTAGACAGTCGATATATAATGCAGATACTTACTCCAGAATAGCCATGGAGACATCAAGAGGCAGACTTTACGAAATTGATTCAGACTTAAAAAAAGAGGAGTTGGCTCAGAATGTATTTAAGATATATCTTGAGTTGTTAAAATCACATAACAAGATAAAACTCTATGAATCAAATCTTCAGTTTAACAAGTCTAAACTTGACATATTGACACAGCGTTATGATATGAATTTGGCGAACAAGATGGATTTGCTTCAGATGCAGGTTGAGTATAGCACTGCTTTGATAAATTTAGATAAAGAGAAAAAATCACTTAAAGTGAATGAGTTGAAACTAACTCAATTCATTGGTGATGCAGAGTATAAATTACCAACATTAGAGATAAATAATCAAACGCTTGATAATATAAAAGCTATGAAAGAGTCTATTGCTAGCAATGATAACTTTGAGAAAAATTTAAAAGTACTTCAGGCGGAAGTAGCGTTACAGTTATCAAAAGATCAGGTTACAAATTCATTTGATGCACATCTTCCTCGTTTAGATTTGCAGGCATCTGTTTCTAAATACAATACGGATGATCCGACAAGCGATGCACCCTACAATAATGTGCAGCAAGTAGCGCTTGTTCTTAATATCCCGATTTATAGCGGTGGGTTAGTTTCATCCATGGTTGCTTCATCGGAACTTATGAGTAAAGCAGCCAATGAAGATTTATTGGATACTAAGAAGCAGGTTCAAATTCAGTACGATGAATATTTGTCATCTTTTAATACCTCTGTAGAGTCCGTATCAATGTATAAAAATGCGGTTGAATCAGCCGAACTTTATGTTAATGCAGTGGAACAAGGCTATGAGCATGGACTAAAGAGTATTATAGATTTAAACGAAGCAAATACCAAACTATATGATGTAAAATACAAATATCTTGATAATTTACATGGAATGGTTGACTCTTACATAGGATTGCTAATTGTGACTAACAATTTTGAGAATATAGGTTTATTGGATAAAATAGTTGAATAATTTAAAATCAGCTAAAAGCAAAATATGAGAAGAAATAAAATTTAATTGAGTGAGGAACTTAAATGTCAAATCTTAAAAAAGCAATCATTACGGGTATAACGGGGCAAGACGGAGCGTATCTCGCAGAGTTACTTTTAGAAAAAGGGTATGAAGTTTATGGAACCTACAGAAGAACATCATCGGTAAACTTCTGGAGAATAGAGGAGCTTGGGATTCAAAACCATAAAAATCTTCATCTTGTAGAGTATGATTTAACAGATCAAGCCAATAGTATTCACATGGTTAAAAACATAGAGCCGGATGAAATCTATAATCTTGCGGCACAAAGTTTTGTAGGTGTGTCCTTTGATCAACCGCTGGCTACGGCTCATATTACCGGACTTGGATGTGTACATCTGCTTGAAGCGATTCGAATTGTAAATCCGAAGATAAAGTTTTATCAGGCAAGTACTTCAGAGATGTTCGGTGAGGTTCAAGAGATTCCGCAAAAAGAGAGCACGCCGTTCTATCCGCGAAGCCCTTATGGCGTTGCAAAGCTCTACGCGCACTGGATGGTAATCAATTACAGAGAGTCGTACAATATTTTTGGATGCAACGGCATACTTTTTAATCATGAATCACCTCTGAGAGGAAGAGAGTTTGTAACAAGAAAAATTACAGACAGCGTGGCAAAAATAAAGCTCGGCAAACTAGAGTGTTTGGAGCTTGGAAATATGGACGCAAAAAGAGATTGGGGCTTTGCAAAAGATTATGTAGAGGGCATGTACATGATGCTTCAGGCACCTAAGCCCGATACTTATGTACTGGCTACAAACAGAACCGAAACTGTAAGAGATTTTGTGACTATGGCATTTAAAGCTGTTGGTGTAGAGTTGGAATTTAGCGGCAGTGATGAAAATGAGATAGCAAAAGACAAGGCTACCGGTAAAACAGTTGTGAAAGTAAACCCAAAATTTTACAGACCATGTGAAGTTGAGCTGCTTATAGGCAATCCGCAAAAAGCAAAAGATATCTTAGGCTGGGAACCGAAATGCACGCTTGAAGAGCTGTGTGCCATGATGGTAAAAGCAGACCTAAAAAGAAATGAGATAGGTTTTAGTTTTTAGTTTATGAAAAAAGTTCTGATAACCGGTATTGACAGCTTTACAGGAACACATCTCTCCTCCTATCTTGAGGCATGCGGCTATGAAGTGCATGGAACCTCTTTTTTTGAAAGCGGTGAGAAAAGGTATAAGTGCAATATAACAGAAAAATCTGACATTGTACAAGTACTGAAAAAAGTTGAACCGGATTTTTTGATACATCTCTCAGGCATATCTTTCGCGGCGCATGGAAATAATGAAGAGTTCTATAATGTTAACACTATCGGCACGACAAATATTTTGGATACTCTTGTTGAGCTCGGATTGAACCCATCTAAAATAATTTTGGCAAGCAGTGCTACCGTTTATGGAAATCAAGGTTTGGAGATACTGGATGAATCACTCTGTCCAAAACCTGCAAATCATTACGGTGCCAGTAAATACGCCATGGAGTGCTTGGCGCAAAACTATTTTAATAAACTCGATATTGTAATTGTTAGACCCTTTAACTACACGGGCAGCGGTCAGGCTGAACACTTTTTGATACCAAAAATAGTCAAACATTTTAAAGAAAAAAGAGAAAATATAGAGCTTGGCAATCTTGATGTTATGAGAGAGTTTAATGATATAAGTTTTGTGTGTGAAGTGTATAAAAGATTATTAGAGTGTGATAAAAAAAGTGAAGTTTTAAATATAGCAACAAACAGAGGAATAAAACTGCTTGATGTGATAGATAGTATGAACGAAATTGCAGGGTACGAAATAAAAGTAGCCGTAAATCCTGAGTTTGTGAGAAAAGATGAGATTAAAAGTTTGACAGGCTCGAGTGATAAGCTTTTTGACTCTATAGGTATAATTGAGTTAAAAGATTTTAAACACACGCTCAGAGAGATGTTTGAAGCCTAAAGTTGCACTTGTCCATGACTGGCTGGTAACAGATGCCGGAGCAGAGAAGGTTTTAAGGGCAATAATAGATATCTACCCGAATGCCGATATTTTTTCGCTTGTAGATTTCTTGAGTGATGAAGATAGAAAGAGTGTTTTAAATGGCAAATATGCAAAAACATCATTTATTCAAAATCTACCATTTGCCGAAAAACATTTCAGAAACTACCTGCCTCTTTTCCCCCTTGCCATAGAGAGTCTGGATGTAAGTTCTTACGATTTGGTTATAAGCTCCTCATGGGCGGTTGCAAAGGGTGTAAAAACAACTAAAAAGCAACTTCATATCTCTTACTGTTATACGCCCATTCGATATGCTTGGGATTTGTACGATGAATACACTGCAAATCTCAGACAGCCAAAAAAGTTTCTTGTAGAACAAAGTTTAAAATATATAAAAAAATGGGATTTTGAGACTACCCATAGAGTGGACTACTTTTTAGCTGATTCTAAATTTGTAGCCAACAGAATAGAGAAGAGCTACAAGAGAGAGAGCGAGGTAATCTATCCTCCTGTTGATACGCACAATTTTACTTTATGTGAAGAAAAAGATAATTTTTATCTCACTGCCTCAAGACTTGTTCCCTATAAAAAAACAAAACTTATAGTAGAAGCTTTTAATGAGATGCCAGATAAAAAACTTTATGTAGTAGGAAGCGGTGAAGAATTCGAAGCAATAAAAAACATTGCAAAAGAGAATGTTATACTCCTCGGCTATCAAGATAAGAAAGTGATGATTGAATACATGCAAAAAGCGAAAGCCTTCATTTACGCTGCAATTGAAGATTTTGGGATCGTACCGGTAGAAGCTTTAGCATGTGGGACTCCTGTTGTTACGCTTGGTATTGGCGGAACAGCAGAAACGATACAAGATGGAATCAATGGCGTTCACTTTAATCATCAGACAAAAGAGAGCATAAAAGATGCAGTAGATAGATTTGAGAGTATGAAGTTTAACAATAAGCAAATTTCAGAATCAGCAAACTCCTACAATGAAGAGAGGTTTAAAGATGAGATGAGAGGATTTATAGGTGAAAAATTAATAACAAATCATAATAGATTTTAGTACAATAACTTTATGAAAAAAAACAGCTTCAATATTGCAACATATCTTCTAGCCCTGATTTTAATAGCGGTTGATTATTTTGTGCTTCTGTTGGCCGTAAATATCACTATATATTTAAGAAGTGATTTTTTTACGAAACTGCCAAAATTTAATGCCGCCAACCATGAATACAGTTGGATGATATTAATTATCCTATTTTTGTTCATTTATGAAAAGATATACACTAAAAGATATGACTATTGGAGTGACACCTACAAGATTTTAAAGGCCCTGCTTTACTCTTTTTTTACAATTTTCAGTTTTATAACCCTCTCTAAAGCTTCTGATGACTACTCAAGGCTTTTTATAATTCTATTTTTTGCACTAGCATTTATTCTGATTCCTCTTACAAAAAGGGTTACCAAAAACTTGCTTTTTAGAGTTGACTTTTTTAAGCTCAAGGTAAAAATTCTCGCAGATGATGAAAAGAATGAAATTCTAAAAAAAGAGATAGATAAGAATTGGTATCTTGGATATAAAATGAGCGATACAAATTTTGATATGGTTCTGATATCCTCAAAAGAGTATGATGCGACGGAGTTGCAAAAAATTATAAACAAATATATTCACAGAACAAAAGATATTTATATAATTCCATACCTTGAAAATATTGATTTTTCACATGCTGAGATGATTAGCTACTCAAACATCAGACTTTCCTCTTTTCACATTGAAAATAGGCTTTTAAACTATAAAAACATTGTTTTAAAATATATGTTTGAAAGATTTCTGAGTCTGCTTATTTTACCTTTTGTGCTTATAGCGCATCTAATAATTTCTATATTAATAAAAGTGGATTCTAAAGGAGATATACTCTTTAAGCAAAAAAGGCTTGGAAGAAATTCAAAACTCTTTGAGTGCTATAAGTACAGAAGCATGTATGAAAATGCTGATATTATGTTGCAAGAATATTTGCAATATAATCCAAAGGAGATTGAAAATTACAAGATTTTTCATAAGTATGAGAATGATCCACGAATAACAAAAATTGGAAAGTTTCTTAGAGCCACTTCATTAGACGAGCTACCGCAGTTTTATAATATCTTTAAAGGCGAGATGAATCTAATTGGTCCGCGACCCTACATGTGCGAAGAAAGCCCAAAAATTGGTAAGTTAAACCAAGAACTAATTCTTAAAGTAGCACCTGGAATTACAGGGCTATGGCAGGTGAGCGGAAGAAACGAACTTACTTTTGAGCAAAGAGTTGATTTGGATGTCTGGTACATACGCAACTGGTCTCTCTGGATGGATTTTGTAATATTTTTGAAAACAATCAAAGTTGTTTTATCTAAAGTCGGGGCTAGGTAGTTGAGAAAAATTTAAAAAAGAATTTAAATTGGTAATATTATTTAAAAATGGAGAAATAAAATGTTCAATAATAAGAATATACTAATAACGGGTGGGACAGGCAGTTTTGGTAAAAAATATACAGAGATTATTCTGTCTAAATATAAACCAAACAAGATTATTATTTTTAGCAGAGATGAATTAAAACAGTATGAGATGGCACAATCTTTTAATGATGACTGTATGAGATATTTTATAGGTGATGTAAGAGATGCTGAGAGATTAAATGAAGCGATGAATGATGTAGATTTTGTAATCCATGCAGCAGCATTAAAACATGTGCCAGTAGCTGAGTATAATCCAATGGAATGCATAAAGACAAATATAAATGGTGCTGAGAATGTAATAAAAGCAGCTATAAAAAATAATGTTAAAAAAGTAATTGCCTTGTCAACCGATAAAGCAGCAAACCCAATAAATCTTTACGGTGCTACAAAATTAGCATCAGATAAGCTCTTTGTTGCTGCAAATAATATGGTTGGTAAAAAAGAGACTAGATTTTCAGTTGTAAGATATGGGAATGTTACAGGTTCAAGAGGTTCAGTTATTCCTTTCTTTAAAAAGCTAATTAGTGAAGGTGCCACTGAGTTGCCAATAACGGATGAGAAGATGACAAGGTTTTTAATTACTCTTGAAGATGGTGTAAACTTTGTACTAAAGAACTTTGAGAGAATGTATGGAGGAGAGATATTTATACCAAAAATTCCTTCTATGAAGATTACAGATTTGGCGAAAGCAATCGCACCAAGTTTACCTCATAAAATCATAGGTATTCGTCCCGGTGAAAAACTTCATGAGATAATGTGTCCATCAGATGACAGTCATCTTACTTTAGAATTTGAAAACCACTATGTCATAAAACCAACAATACAGTTTAATAACATTTGTAATTTTTCTATAAATAAACTTGGAGAAGTTGGTGTAGCGGTAGAACAAGGGTTTGAGTATAATTCTGGTAATAATACTAAGTGGTTAACACATAATGAGGTGTTAGACATGATAAAAAAGGGCTAATAGTGAACTTTATTCCTTATGGTAAGCAACTAATTGAACAAGATGATATAGATGCAGTAGTAGAAACATTAAAGTCTGATTATCTTACAACTGGACCAAAAGTAAAAGAGTTTGAAGAAGCCTTAGCAAAATATTGTGAAGTTAAGTATTGTGTTGCAGTGGCAAATGGTACAGCAGCTTTACATTTAGCATCATTAGTGTTACTTAAAGAAAATGATAAAGTACTAACTACTCCTAACTCATTTTTAGCAACTTCTAACTCCATTCTTTATGTTGGAGCAAAACCAATTTTTGTAGATATAGCCAAAGATGGAAATATTGATTTAGATTTATGTGAAGAGCAACTCAAAAAAGATGTAACTATTAAAGCTATTTATGCAGTTGCATTTTCAGGAAATCCATTAAATCAAGCAAAATTGAAACATTTAAAAGAAACCTATGGCGTGATTATTTTAGAAGATTGTGCGCATGCCATCGGTGCAATTGATGGTAATGCGAAATCCGGAAGTTGCACAAATAGCGATATGTCTATTTTATCTTTTCATCCTGTGAAACATCTCACAACTGGAGAAGGTGGAGCAATAACAACTAATTCAAAAAAGATGTATGAAAAACTTTTAGTTTTAAGAGCGCATGGCATGGTGAAAACAGTAGATATGAAACCATGGGAATATGAGATGCGAGAGTTGGGATTTAACTATAGAATCACAGATATACAATGTGCACTTGGACTTTCACAACTTAAAAAGTTAGATACTTTTATAGCCAAAAGAAAAGAGATTGCTATGCAATACGACAAGGCATTTGAGAATACTATCGTAAAGCCCCTTTACTCATTTGATGGAAAATCATCTTATCATCTCTATGTAGTATTGGTAGATTTTTCAAAATTGAATATTTCAAAAGTAGATTTGTTTAATAAACTAAGAGAAAAAAGCATAGGTGTTCAACTTCATTATATTCCTATAAATCAGCAACCATACTATAAAAATTTAGGTTATGGAAATGAAAATACTCCCGTGATGGATAGATACTATGAAGAGTGTTTTTCTCTTCCGATGTATCCTGCACTTTCAGATGCAGAGCATAAATATGTTATTAAAACATTAATTGAGGTACTACATGTGTAATAAAGCAGTTGCTATAATACCTGCAAGAGGCGGCAGTAAGAGAGTACCAAGAAAAAATATAAAAGAATTTCATGGTAAACCTTTAATAGCATATTCCATTGAAGTTGCTATACAATCAAATTTATTTGATAGAGTTATTGTGTCAACAGATGATGAAGAAATTGCAAGCATTGCTAAGAAATATGGGGCAGATGTTCCATTTTTGAGACCACCAGAATTATCTGATGATTTAACTATGCCGCAAGATGCTATTGATCATGCTCTTGAATATCTCGATAATAGTGGTGAAATATATGACTGCTATTGTACTATATATCCGACAGCACCTCTAATGCAAGTAAAATATTTAATACAAGGATTTGAAAAGCTTAATAATACTGATGCAGTCAATGTTTTTTCAGCCACATCGATGCCATACCCTATTCAAAGATCTTTTAAAATCAATAAAAATAATAAATGTGAAATGTTTTGGCCAGAAAATTATTATGTCAGAAGCCAAGATTTAGAAGAGGCATATCATGATGCCGGTCAATTTTACTGGACTAATAGAGTTAGACAAAAAAAAGCACAGAGTAAGATAGTGTTAAGTGATATTAGTATTCCAATCGTTTTACCAAGATATTTAGTTCAAGATATTGATTCCTTAGAAGATTGGCAAAGAGCTGAATTAATGTATGAAGTTTTAAAGAATAAAGAGGTGCTTTTAAGCATAAAAGAGGAAAGATTAAACCGTTTAAGAGTTAGAAAATTTTTTAACGAAAAATATAATATAGAATTAGCAGAATTTTTAAAAGACAGTGTTGAGAACAAAGAAGAGGTAATCAAAACTATTGATTTTATAAATGAGATTGAGTTTATTCATCCAGGTTTAAACTCACTAGAATATATAGTCCATCCACTAAGAGTAGCAAAAATAATATACCAAATTAATCATGATGTTGCTATCGACACATTAGTTATAGCTTTACTGCATAATATTTTTGAAGTATCAGAAGTAACAGAAAAAGATTTTTTATTGCTTTACAATTATAATGTTTTGAATGCGCTCAAAGCATTAAAAGTGAATCGGATGTTAGAAAAGAATTTAGAATATAAAGAGGAATACTATCGTAATATTATGTCCAAAGATAAGGGCGTAGCAATTGTTAAAGCAATAGATAAATTAGATAATTTATTTTTGTTATGCTTAAATCCAAGTGATGAAATTAGAGAGTCATATTTAAAAGAAATAGAAGCTTTTATATATCCAATTGTAGAAAAATATATACCTACATTATTAGAATACTATAAGAACTTGGTAAAAGATTGTCGAGAGATTGGCTTTTTAGATAAAGATAAGTCAATGAAATTATATAATGAAGATTATTCATAAAGAGGAAATAAATAATGGAAGATAAAAAAGTAGCGATTGTGACAGGAGCAAGTAGGGGGATAGGTAAAGCAATTGCGTTAGGTTTTGCTAAGGAAGGGTACAATGTTTGTATCGTTTCAAGAGATGTTAATCTCTTGAAACATGCAGCGGAAGAAATAACTAAAGAAACAAATCAAGAAGTAATATACTGCTCTGCAGATGTTTCAGATTTGGAAGCTCCGGCTCGTATTTTAAATATTGTAATAAAAAAGTTTAATAGAATTGATATTCTTGTTAATAACACAGGTGGACCAGCCTCTGGGTCATTTTTATTACAAGATGATGAATCTTGGATGTCAGCGATTCAACAAAATTTGTTAAGTGTTATCCGTTTTACTAAAGCAGTGGTACCATACATGAAAGAACAAAATGGAGGACGAATAATAAATATATCATCTACTGTTGCAAAAGAGCCATCTTCAGTGATGGTTTTATCAGCAACTACAAGGGCAGGGGTTTCCGCTTTTAGTAAATCTATATCTCAAGAATTAGCCCCCTTTAATATTACTGTCAACACGATTTGTCCAGGCGGGGTACTAACGCAAAGACTGAAGTCATTAGTTGAGGAAGCATCTATAAAAAACAATATTAGCTATGAGGAACAAATGAGTAAGAGTTTAGAGATTATTCCAATTAATAGATTTGCTGAGCCTGAAGAAATAGCGAATGTAGCTTGTTTTTTAGCTGATGATAAAAGTAGTTACCTTACAGGAGCAAGCATAATGGTCGATGGTGGCTTAACTAAGGGCATATTTTAACATGAGTAATGATTTGTTTAATGCAGATATTTTTAGTAGTAATATTCCAACATTTATTAAATCTGATTTAAATATTAGTAAACTATTAGAAAATTTAATCGCCGAAAATTATAATCAAATTTCTGGCGATATAATATGTGTTGAGCAATTTCAAGGTAATGAAATAAATTCAAATAATTACAAAGTAACTACTAGTTCAGGTGAATATTTAATTAAAAAATTTATTGATATAGATGAATATAGTAAACTGCAAAGAATAGTATCATTAAGTAATTGGTTAAATGAAAATGATATTAAGTTGGGAAAAGTATACTTAAGCAATAAAGATGAACTTATAATAAAGAGTAAAGTTGGTAATTCTTATTGGTGTGTTTTTGATTTTATCAGTGGTTCATTTTTTGCAGGAATAAGTGACAGAGAGTTAGTCTCTGTTGGCAGTGAAATCGGTATATTTTTTAATAAATTAAAAAATATACCGATTGAATTGGAACCTATAGAAAAAATTGATTATTTTAAAAATAATGAAGACCTAATGGATGAGATTGAAAGAAATAAAAAGAATTGGGCATTGTATTTTGGAAGTGATTTATCTAATACGCTAATTGAAAACTGGGGGTTTTTACAAAAGACATATTCTCAGTTGTTTAAATATAAAGATACATTATTACACTCTAAGTTAACTCCTTGTCATATTGATTTACATCCCCATAATTTATTAATAGAAGAAGATGAACTAAAAGCTATTCTCGATGTTGATTCTATTAAATTAAATCATCCACTAGTTGCAATCTCATTTTCTATGTATAAATTATTAAGACAAAGTATTGTAAATAGAAATATTAAAGATAACAGCAACGAGATATCAAGAATAAGCAATATTTATTTTAATGCGCTCATAAAAGAATTTCCACTTACTCAAAAAGAAATCGAAAATCTCTACATATATGCAGCAACTGAGATTTTTAGACGAATATTTATTATATTTTCATTGAATATTTATGAAAATAATAATAAATGGAATCATGTTTTAAATATGCATTTATCTGGATTAAAAGAAGCTAAGATTATCTTTGATAGTTTGAATACAAATGAAAAATAAATTAAAAAATATACTTTTTCGAGCTGATTCATCATCAACTATTGGCACAGGTCACATCATGCGTGATTTGGTTTTAGCTTCACAACTTCAAAAAGAGTTTCCACATGCCAAGATAGCTTTTGCTACACAGGACTTAGACGGCAATATAAACTATAAAATAGTTGAAGCGGGATATGAAATTTTTGTTCTAAGTTCACATGCTATAGAGGAGCTTATTGAAGTTATAAAAGCTGGGCATGTGGAGATGTTGGTAATTGACCATTATGGCATTGATGCAGAGTATGAAAAAGAGTTAAAAGACAAGAATTCAACATTAAAAATATTAAGTTTTGACGACACTTATAAAAAACATTTTTGCGATATTTTACTCAACCACAACATAAGTGCAAATGTTAAAAAATATAAAAAATTAGTTCCAAAACATTGTGAACTCAGATGCGGAAGTAAATATACGCTTTTGAGAGATGAGTTTAAAAAAGAAAAAAAGACTAGGTGCCCTAAGGGTAAAAAAAGAAAAGTTAAAAATAAAAACTGCCCCGTCAGGAAATACCCTTGGGGTGCAACAGTGACTATTTTTGTAGCTATGGGCGGTGCTGACCACAGCATCATAAATATAAAAATACTAAAAGTGCTCAAAAAATTTTCTAATATTCAAGTAAATCTTGTAACAACAACAGCAAATCAACATATCAACGAATTAAAAAAATATGTTCAAAATGAAAAATGGATAAAGTTACATGTTAACTCAAATAAAATAGCAAAGTTGATGGCTAAAAGTGATTTTGCTATCATAACACCAAGCGTTACGGCAAATGAAGTGCATTTTATGAATCTTCCGTTTGTAGCCATTAAAACTGCGGATAATCAAGATGATATGTATAAATATTTTAAGAAGAATAAGTCTTTAGTTCTTAATAATTTTAAAAATAAAAAATTAAAAATATATGTTGCTCTTTTAATAAAAAAAGTTGCCAAATATGCCAAATAATGTACATTTTATTAACTTTATAGAGTTAACTTTAGAAGAAAAAATGATGATTTTATCATGGAGAAATCATACTTCTGTTAAGCAATGGATGTATAATGACAATGAGATTACATTGGAGAATCATTTAAGATTTATAGAATCCTTAAAGAATTGTAAAGATAAATTATACTTTTTGATTCAAAATCATCATACTTACATTGGCGTTATTGATTTTACTAATATCCACGAAAATCGTCAAAGTTGTGAATTTGGCTTATATGCAAACATAGAGTTGAAAGGCATGGGAAATTTTTTATTGAATTGTATTTGTGACTATAGCTTCAATATTTTAAAAATTAAGAAACTTGTTGCAGAAACTTTTGTAGAAAATAATAAGGCAATTAATTTATATAAAAAATTTAATTTTAAAGAAACTACAAGAAAAACGGTGAATAATAAAGAGGTAATCTGCATGGAGCTAAAAAATGAAGATAGGTAATTTTGATTTAAAAAAAGACGGTACATACATTATTGCTGAACTGAGTGCAAATCACGGCGGGAAAATAGAGATTGCGAAAGAGACTATCAAAGCTGCAAAAGAGATTGGTGCAAATGCAATTAAACTTCAAACATATACAGCAGATACTTTGACTCTTAATTGTAAAAAAGAAGATTTTATCATCAATGGCGGGACGCTTTGGGATGGTAAAAATTTGTATGAGTTGTACAAAGAGGCATACACTCCATGGGAATGGCATAGAGAATTATTTGATTATGCAAGAAAAATAGGAATAGATATATTTTCATCTCCTTTTGATAAAACTGCAGTAGATTTTTTAGAGCAGTTTAACCCGTCCGCATACAAAATAGCCTCATTCGAGATAACAGATTATGAACTCATCAGATATACAGCTTCAAAAATGAAACCGATGATTATCTCAACGGGAATTGCTACCATTGATGAAATTCAAGATGCAGTAGATATATGTAAAAGTGTAGGAAATGAAAAAATAGTATTGCTCAAATGTACTTCTGCATATCCAGCTCCCCTCGAAGATGCAAACCTCAAAACCATACCAAATTTAGCTGAGACTTTTGGAGTAGTAAGTGGCTTTTCAGACCATACACTTGGAAGCACAGCACCCATAGCAGCCATTGCTTTAGGCGCAAAAGTGATAGAAAAACATTTTATCTTAGATAAATCAGTAGGCGGTGCAGATGCCGACTTTTCGATGGACAAACAAGAGTTTGCACAGATGGTACAAGCTATAAGAGATGTAGAAAAACTTCTTGGCAAAGTTGACTACAGCATGGGTGAAAAGAAAAAGAAAAGCCGCCAGTTTTCACGAAGTCTTTATGTTGCAAAAGATATAAAAAAAGGCGAAATTTTTACAGAAGAAAATATACGAAGTGTAAGACCCGGATATGGAACGCATCCGAAATATTTAAAAGATGTCTTAGGTAAGGTATCGGATAGAGATTTTGAATTCGGAGATAGATTTAATATGAATGGAGATAAGAAACAATGAAAATTTGTACAAAATGTGTAATGCCAAGCACAAAACCTGATTTACATTTTAACGAAGAAGGTGTATGTGATGCATGCCAATCCCAAGAGTTTAAAAATAAAGAAATTAATTGGAAAGAAAGAGAAAAAGAGTTTTTGGATTTGGTAAAAAAATATAAAATACATCCTGATTATGATTGTGCTATTGGTGTTAGTGGTGGTAAAGACTCTACCTTTCAGGTATTAAAAGTACTAGAGCTAGGGTTAAATCCTTTATGTATCTGCTTTGAACCCACAATTCCTACGAAAATTGGAAGAAAAAATCTTGAAAATCTTAATAATTTGGGTGTAGATTTAATTCACATAAAAAGAAATCCTGTCGTATATAAGAAGTTGGCTAAAGAAGCTTTCATAAGAACAGGAGACAATGAATGGCAAAATCATTTAGGTATATTTACTACTGTTCCAAAATTTGCTGTTAATTTTAATGTGCCACTTATAATCTGGGGTGAAAGTCCACAAATAGAATATGGTGGGCCGGCATCTAGCAAAACAAGAAATACACTCGATAGACAGTGGTTAGAAGAATTTGGCGGATTATTAGGAAATAGAATTTCGGACATGGTCGGTGTTGATGGTTTAACAAAAAAAGATTTGGCATTGTACACTTATTCAAGCGATGAAGATATTAATAAAGTTGGTGTGACAGGTTTGTTCTTAGGATATTATTTTAAGTGGGATTTAAGAGAAGTATTAAAAAAATCCAAGGAGCATGGTTTTGAAGTGAGCGATAGACCCATTGAGACGACATACGAAAATTTTGAAAATTTAGATTGTTATAGCAATCATTTACATGATTATTTAAAATATGTGAAATATGGATTTGGAAGAGCAACGGATAACGCATGTTTGGATATAAGACTTGGGTATATAACAAGAGACGAGGCTGTAAGGCTTGTTAATAAATATGATGGCAGACTCCCAACGAAAGCTATAAAGAAGTATTTGAAATATACTGGGTTTACACAAAAAGAATTTGATAAAGTTGTTGATTCTTATACAAATAAAAGAATTTTCAAAAGAGATGCTGATGGTAGCTTTCTAAGAGATATTGATGGTTCTCTTGTACGAAAGGAAGAATATATTGTTAAATAATCAAATTGTAATAGTAGATTATAATATGGGTAATTTAAGATCCGTCCAAAAAGCATTTGAAAAAGTGGGTTGTGATGCTATTATCACCAATAATCATGAGACGATTAAAAATGCTTCTAAAATTGTCTTACCTGGAGTAGGTGCTTTTAAAGATGGGATGAAAAATTTAAGAGAGTTAGGATTGATAGAAATATTAAAAGAAGAGATAATTAAAAATAAAAAGCCATTTTTAGGTATATGTCTCGGTATGCAGTTGATAGCTAAGAAAAGTTATGAAAATAGTGAAACAAATGGTTTGGCTTGGATTGATGCAGAAGTCGTAAAATTTGATTTTAAGGATAATGATAAAAAGTTTAAAGTTCCACATGTTGGATGGAATAATGTCAAATATAAAAATGATAATAAATTATTTGAGCATATTCCAGACAATAGTGACTTTTATTTTGTGCACTCTTACTATTTTAAAACACAAGAAAACATTGTAACAAGCACTACCGACTATGGATTTGATTTTGTTTCATCGGTAAACAAAGCTAATATTTATGCTTTTCAATTTCATCCGGAAAAGAGCCAAGCAGTCGGTCTAAAACTAATAGAAAATTTTGTTAATTTAAAGATAGATGTTTAAATGTTAAAACACAGAATTATTCCTTGTGTGCTTCTAAAAGATTGGCAACTTGTAAAAAGCATAGGTTTTGATTCATTTAGAACCATAGGTCACCCAACATCCACGGCAAGAATTTATAATGCTAGGAATGTCGATGAACTTATAGTGCTAGATATAGATGCTAGTTTAAACGATGAAGATATAAATACTGAAATTATTACAGATATAGCTAATGAATGTTTTATGCCACTTACGATTGGTGGCGGTATAAATACAATTGAAGATATATATAAAGTTTTAAATGCAGGAGCAGATAAAATTTCTATAAATTCGAAGGCTTTAAATGATTTAGGCTTTATCAAAAAAGCTTCATCAATATTTGGTTCTCAATGCATTGTGTGTTCTATTGATGTTAAAAAAGTTGATGGAATATATAAAGTATTTACGAAAAAACAAGGTTTATTAGATATAAATCCTTTGGAATTAGCTAAGAAATATCAAGAATATGGAGCTGGAGAAATATTATTAACCTCAGTAGATAAGGAAGGTTCTACTCAAGGATATGATATAGACCTCATAAAATTATTTAAAAATGAACTGGAAATACCAATAATACTAAATGGTGGAATGGGTAAACCTGAACATGCTGTTGAGGCCATACAAAATGGTGCGGACGCAGTGGCTGCTGCTTATATATTTCACTTTTCACAGTACACTCCCAATGATATAAAAAAAGAATTAAACGAAAATGGTATATCAATGAGAAAGATTTATGAATAAAGTAATATATATTATAGATATTAAAAAAAAGCAAAATAGTAATTTCAGTATCAAAAATTTGATAAATGAAGATGCAGCAATATTATCATTAACTCCTTATTCCTCATATTTATTAGATTGTGCAGATAGAGAATATAAAACATTTCATGAATTAATAAGTATTAATGATTTTAAAAAGAAAATTTTTGAGATTTATGATGAACTTGAAAAGGTTTTTCAAATTCATCAAGATTTTAGTTATATATTTAGAAATTTAGCATTAGTAAAAAATTATGAAATATTTATTAATGTATTATTTGAATTTATTAATGAGCAAAAAAAAAATAATTATAAAATAATATATATTACTGATACGGAAAAAAAACCTGATATTACAAAATTTAATTTTGTTTCAAATGAGAATAGTGGATTTTTGTACAATAAAAGTATTGATGAATTTAGATATACGCATTCTAAAGATAAATATTTTTATATCTTGATGAAAATTAAAAGTATTGCATTTAAAATTATTTATGATAGGAATTTGTTTTTTAAAATAAAAAGTAAATTCCTAAAACAGAAAAATACATACTTAACATATGATAATATGAATTTTTATAATTTTTGGGAAAAAACTACAAACCAAAAAGTATTAAATTTGAATTTTAATTATGCATATGATTTATTCGTCAAAGATATTTCTAGCGTTCTTATTCAAAAAGGTGCAGAAAAATTTATTGTAGCCATGTATGAAAAAACATTTGATGAATTGAGAAAAGAGATTATAAATCAAAGTAATATCAATGAAATTAGTTTAAAACCATTTGTGTATTTGTCAAATGATAAAGATTTTGTTACTAGTCTGATATACAAAAAAAATAATATTCCATCTATTTTTATGCAGCACGGAAGCTATCACCATAATCAGATATTTTTGTTATATTCGGAAATAATGCCAGCTAGTATAAATTTTGTAATTAATGAATATACAAAAAATATATTTTTAAAAAATAATGCAAAAGCAGCTCATGCGGTTGGTTCAATAAATTTTAATAAAAAAATTATAAACAGATACAAAAAGTATGATTTTATTTATATTACGCACTGTACTTTATACTCTTACAGTGCCACTTATGTAGATAGTAAAGACTCATGGTATGCCATGGATGGAAATAATATATATAAAAAACATAAAAATATTATTGAGTTATTTGGTGAAAAATTTATACATCAAAGTATTTGTATCAAAATGCAACCTGCAATTGTAGATAGCATGTTTTATGTGCCATTATTGGAGTTAAGTAAAAAATACAAGAATGTAAAAATAGAATTCTTTGAGCCACTGCATAGATTAATCGAAAAATCACAATATATTATAAGCGATTATTTTTCTTCAGAATTCATGAATCGAGAACTTCATTATAAAAGGGATATTATTTTATTTAATAGTGAGCCATTGAAGTTACCGGAAGAAACATTAGAAGATATGCAAAAGATGTTTATATTGGTAGATACGGTTAACGACTTAAGAGATAAAGTAGAAAACATAGTAGAAATAACAAAAAATAGAAAGCGATACGATGATATCATAGAGTATTACTCTTCAAAAAAATGTGATACCAAAAAAGTAGTTATTGAAATACTTGAGAAAGAGTTAAATGGAAAATAGCTTAAAAAAACGATACAGAATAAAACTGTTTTTGACTGCATTTAGAAAAGATATTTTGGCAACACTATAGAAATGAATCTCACGAGTATTTTGATATACTTTTGAGGAATTATACCAAATTCGCTAATGTAGATTATAAGAGAGAAGTAAATTTTAATTTAAACCGTAGGTAAAGAATAGATGATTAAAAAAATAAAAAAAATTATTTTAAAAAACTTTACAAAAAGTTATTGGAAAAGTAATGTTTCTAACAATTGGCATGCTAAAAGAAAAGATGAGTCATTTGATGATTTTTATGATTTTGCACAAGCAATAAGCAGTAAAATTGAAGATTTAAATTTTAATACGGTACTTGAAATTGGTACTGGTGCAGGTACCTTAATAGCTATATTAAGTAAAAATTTAAATACCTATGACAAATTTATTGGAATAGATATTAACAAGCAGCAAATAGATGAGAATAAAAAAAACTATCAAAACTTAGATAATGTAGAGTTTATATATATGGATATTGCAAAATATATTAATGACACTAATTTAAATAATATTGCCATAGTTTCCCAAAATACACTGGATTATTTTGAAAAAAATGAATTAAAAAAGTTATTTTCATTGATTCATAGTAAAATTAAAAATGTTGTGATAGTTGTTAGTAGTTTAAGGCGTAATATAGAGCTTGCAGATAGTATAGACAGAAAAGAGGCTGACTTTAAGGTTTATAGCCATAATTACTATGCTTTACTAAAAGAAGCAGAATATGAGTTGATGAGTATTGACTCAATTGGCGATAGAGAAGAAGTCGTAGTAATAGCCGGATATAAATTAAGCTAATGCAAATGACTTTTTTGAATAAATTTAATTATATTTTAACAAAAGAAGATAAAAGGTATTTATTTTTTCTTCTTTTATTTACAATAATTATTGCAATTATAGAAACGGTGGGTGTTTCTATTATAATGCCATTTTTATCATTAGCAGGTGACTTCTCGTTAATAGATTCAAATATTTATTATAAAAAAATATATGATTTATTTAATTTTGATAGTCAAAAATTTTTTGTAATAGCTTTTGGGATTACTATATTAATTTTTTATTTGATTAGAGCAATAGTAAACAGTGTATATGTTTATACAATTATGTATTTCATTAACAGCAGATATGATTTAATCGCCAATAGGTTATTTAAAAAATATTTATCTTTACCCTATAGAGATTATGTAAAATATAATACTTCCTCTTTAACTAAAACAATAATCAATGAAGTCGCAAATATTACCGAACTGTTTTGGTTTGTCTTAACTCTTATGAGTGAGGTATTGGTTTTTCTATTTATATATTCTGTTCTAATGTATATAAATTATAAAATTACAATAGGAATAAGTATAGTTATTATAATTATTAGTTTTTTTATCAAAATTATAATATCTAATAAAATGAAATATTATGGAGTAAAACGAGAGAAATACCAAAAAATATTTTATGAAATACTAAATAGAAGTTTTAACAATTTTAAAATGCTTAAACTACAATCTAATGATAATACTTTGGGCGATTTTGGTTTAGTGAGTAAACAATATGTGAATACGAAAATTATGAGCAGCTCCTTTCAACAATTTCCAAGATTTATTTTTGAATTTGCAGGATTTAGTTTGGTTGTTTTAATAGTGCTCTATTATCTCATGAGCAGTAGTTCGACTAATGACAATCTACTGTCATTAGTTTCTGTTTTTATTTTGGGATTATATAGAATTCTACCATCTATTACAAGAATTTTTTTAAGCTACAACACAATTCTGTTTCAATACAAATCTTTAGATATTATATTTGATGACCTCAATTTAGAGCAAGAAAATCTAGGGAATGCGTTGGTTGATTTTAAAAAAGAGATTAGTTTAAAAAAAATATCTTTTTCTTATGATTATCAAAATGTTATAAGTAACTTAAATTTAACTATTGAGAAGAACGATAAAATAGCATTTATCGGTGAAAGTGGCAGCGGAAAATCTACTTTAGTAGATATAATAATGGGATTACATCAGGTTACAGAAGGGGAAATTTTCATTGATAATAAGAAATTATCAAATGAAAATCTAAATAGTTGGAGAAATCATTTTGGTTATATTCCACAATCTGTGTATCTTTTTGATGGAACTGTTGCTCAAAATGTGGCGTTTGGTTTAGAAATAGATGAAGCAAAGATTATAAGATCTTTAGAAAAAGCTAATATTTGGGAGTTTTTAAAAGATAAAAATGCACTTGAGACCAATGTTGGTGAAAGTGGTGTGATGCTCTCAGGCGGACAAAAACAAAGAATTGCAATAGCTAGGGCGCTTTATAAAGATCCTGCAATACTGGTTTTAGATGAAGCCACTTCAGCGTTAGATGATGAAACAGAGTCGAGAATAATGAATGAAATTTATGAAATAGCAGAAGATAAAACATTGATAATTATTGCACATAGACTAGGTACAATAAGAAAATGTAATAAAGTTTATAGGGTAGATAATGGAGCGATTATACTCCAATAGTGTAAATTACCCTTGGTGCGAAAGTGATAGAAAAACACTTTATCATAGATAGTTCCACACGAAGCGTACAATCTGAATACGGAAGGCATCCTAGGTATATATAAAAATATGCTTGGTAAAATTGCTGAAAAAAATTATGAATTTGGGGATTGATTATTAAAATGAGGGAGAATGACGATTTATATGTAAATTTTACGAGTTTAAATAATAACGAAGATTGGACAGATACATATAATTTATATAAAAAAAATATAGAGGTCTTCTCTAAAGTAATTGAAAAGATAATGAATAACTATAAAATAACAAAGATTCAAGCTCGTGATACAGTGTTATATGAATTGATGAGTTCTAATTATGGAAAGAATCATAAAAGATTATTACATAGTAAAGAGAGATTTAAATGGTTGATTATATATCTTACTGCTATTGTCGGTATATCTTTAAATAGTCTGCTATCAATCTTCATTGTGCATAAAAAGATAAAAAAAGATGTGTTGTTTGAGGAAATGTTTGCAAAAGGTGGATGGAATGTTCGTTTTTACGGATACATAACAAAAAAATTAATAAATAAACCAATAAGTCAAGCAATACTTTATACTCATCCAGGAGTAAATAAAGATATTTTTAATAAATCAATTGAAAGATGGAATGGCGAAGTTATAAACAGAAGATACTCAAGTATGTTTTTTAGTTTTAAAGAGTCTTGTGCTGTAGTTTACAATGATTTTTTTTATTTTTATGAACTATTTAAGTTGTCAAAAAATATCAACACTACATATATATATTTAAGAATTATACGGAAATATCTTGTTTATAGTTCTCAAATTAAGAACATAGAAGCAGATGTTTTGGTCGCTGCAGGCGATTATTATTGGAATCCAATAAAATATTTTGTTTACAAAAAGAAGATTAAGAACATAATATTGCTGCAACATAATTTTAAAAATGAATATCTACATAACAGACTATTCCAATGTTGTGATTTTTACTATGCACATTCAAATCAGGCGATTGAAAAACTTGAGGGAATACCTTTGGCAAAAAAATATTCAATAGGTAGTTTTCAGCTAATACCATTTTTAGAAAATGAGCCTATCGAATATGATATTATATTTATAAATCAAACAGTGAATGATGATTTAACAAATGTTTGGCACAATTTAAATCAAAAGAAACTTGTGGACAGTTTTTATTTACTTATAAAAAACTTTAAATTATATCTAGAACAGCACAGTGAAATCAAAGCAGTATATATAGCCAAAAATGAAGCCATAAACCTTGAACCTTCAGTGACGGTCAAAAAAGATTATGAAGATTTATCTAATATTAAGTTTATGGGCACTTATGGACCAACAACTTTTGAGTTGATAAAAAAGTCAAAGTTAGTAATTAATATGTACTCAAGTGTTGGTTTTGAGGCTTATGGATTGGATACGAAAGTTTTATGGGTGAATTACAATAGATGCTGCGATACATTTAAATATGATGTAGAGAACGAAGATTTACATGTAATAATACATGACACAAGCTATGAGGCTTTTGAAGAAAGAGTAAATTTACTTTTGTCTGAGACTGAGGAAGTTGAGGTACATTATAAAAAACTAAAAGAAAAATATATGAATATTCAAGAAAATCCAGCTAAAATCGTTGCTAATAAAATTTATGAATTATTGGGAAAATAGGATGTCTTTAAAAAATAAACTAAAAAACAATCAACTTACCATTGGCTCATGGGTGACTATCGGGCATCCGTCTGTTGTAGATATCATGGCGAGTGCCGGCTTTGAGTGGTTGGTTGTAGATATGGAACATACATCCATAGATTTAACAATGGCGCATAACCTCATTGCGACTATTCAAGCAAACGGCATGAAAGCATTGGTTAGAGTGAGCAAAAATGAAGAGGTTATCATAAAACGCATTTTGGACATGGGTGCTGACGGCATAGTCGTACCTATGGTTAAGTCTAAGGCTGATGCACTTGAAGCTATAGATTATGCAAAATATCCTCCCGTCGGTAAAAGAGGAGTTGGACTCTTCCGTGCTCAAAAATATGGTTTAGGATTTGATGAATATAAAAAATGGGTCAATGAAGAACTTGTAATTATCGCCCAAATAGAGCATATAGAAGCCGTTGAAAATATAGAAGAGATTATCACTACGGACGGTATAGACGGGGTAATCATAGGACCATACGATTTATCGGGAAGTATGGGTTTTCCCGGCGAGTACAATAGAGACGATGTGAAAGAAGCGATTGCAAAAGTACTGAAAGTTTGTAAAGAAAAAAATGTACCCTCAGGGTTCCATGTCATAGAATCCGACCCGTCAAAACTTCAGCAGAGAATAGAGGAAGGGTGTACATTCTTAGCCTATAGTCTGGATTTTTTCTTTTTGGGAGACTCAGCACGAGAAGGGATGAAAACTATAAAAGAGGGACTTAACTAATGAATATAATATCAATAATACCTGCAAGAATGGGTTCAAGTAGATTCCCCGGCAAGCCTATGGCTGATATATTGGGAATGCCTATGATAGGGCATGTGTATAAAAGAGTGAAGATGAGTAAAACTTTGAGCGAAGTGTATGTTGCAACTTGTGACAAAGAGATTTATGACTACATAGAATCTATCGGCGGCAAAGCTGTTATGACGAGTGATTGTCATGAGAGATGCAGTGACAGATGTGCGGAAGCGATGCTCAAAATAGAAAAATATAGCGGAGAAAAATGCGACATCATGGTGATGGTGCAAGGCGATGAACCGCTCACATTTCCTCAGATGATAGACGAAGCTGTGCAGCCGATGCTGGGTGATAAAACGATTACAATCACAAATCTTGTAGCAGATTTAGGCACGGTAAAAGAGTTTGAAAACCCAAATGAAGTTAAAGTTGTCATGGATAAATTTTCTAACGCCATATATTTCAGCAGAGAGCCAATCCCAAGCAGAAAAAAGGGTGTGCTTGATGTTCCCATGAAAAAACAGGTCTGCGTGATACCTTTCACAAGAGACTTCTTGCTAGAATACAACGAAATGGAACCGACACCTTTGGAGATAATAGAGTCCGTTGACATGATGCGCATCATAGAAAACGGAATGAAAGTAAAAATGGTTCCGACGGTTTATATAACAAAAGCAGTGGACACAAAAGAGGATTTGGATAGGGTTTGTGAGATGATGAGAGAAGATAAATTGTATAAGGATTATGAAAATGTATAAAAAAATTATACGAAAAGTTTTTTTACTATTAGGCTTAGAAATTTATAGAAAGCCAAAAGTTCCTATAAAATTTTTTGAAATTGAAGATGATTTTAATAGTTTATATATGAGAGCTCAAGAAAAAACTCAGATGGTCGCAACTGACAACTTATCTAGGAGAGAGAGACATTACACACTAAATCAATTAGTTAAAAGGGTTAATTCTTTTAGTGGTGATGTTGTGGAGTGTGGATGTTGGAGAGGATTATCATCGTATCAAATTGCGACTAGATTGAAAAATAGTGAATTTAACGGGAAATTTTATATTTTTGATTCATTCGAGGGCTTATCAAAGTTTGATGAGGTGGATATCCCTCTTGGCGGACTAAAAGATGAAGAGTCTCGTAAAAAAGAGTTTGCTTGTGGAGAAGATATTGTAAAAGAGAATTTAAAAGAGTTTGATTTTATAGAGTATAAAAAGGGTTGGATTCCAACTAGATTTCATGAAGTAAATAGTAATAAATTTTCATTTGTTCATATTGATGTGGATATGTATCAACCCATATTTGATGCTTTTAAATTTTTCTATGAAAGAATGTTACCTGGAGGAATTATTGTGTTCGATGATTATGGCTTTACTTTTTTTCCCGGTGCTAAAAAAGCTGTTGACGAATTTATGAGCGATAAGGATGACTTTTTTATTGCATTACCATCCGGACAAGCATTTATGATCAAGAAATAAGATAATTTATTTTGAATAGAAATATTATGGAACAGCTTGTTGTATTCATTTTTGGATGGATTCCGACAGTTATTGGAATAAAGTTAAGATATTTTTTTTACAAAAAAATGTTTAAAAAAACGGATGGTATTTTTTTTATTGGAACTGGAGTTACAATAGTGGGATTTTGTAATATTGAAATTGGAAATAATATTAACATTATGAAAAATAGTTATCTTTATGCTAATGATAATGGTATTTTATCTATAGGTAATAACTTTTCTATGAATTCAAATTCTCAGCTTGGTGCAGCGAGTGGGAAAATTATTATTAAAAATAACTGTTCAATTGGTCCAAATTGTGTTTTAAGAGCATCGAACCATAATTTTGAGAATCCAAATATACCATTTAGGGAGCAAGGTCACATTTATGGCGAAATTATTATTGAGGATGATGTTTGGATATCATCAAATTGTGTAATTACTGCAAATACGAAAATAGGTAAAAGCTCTATTATCGGTGCCGGCAGTGTTGTGACAAAAGATGTAGAACCATATTCTGTAATGGGTGGAGTTCCTGCTAAACTTATTAAAAAAAGGAAATAAATGTCTAAGTATTTAGTAACCGGTGGAGCAGGTTTTATTGGAAGTGCAATAGCTAAAAAACTTATAAATCAGGGTAATGAAATTTATATTATTGATAATTTACAAACCGGATATTCATCTAATATACCTAAAAATGCAATATTTATTGAAGGTGATTTTAGTAAAGATGAAACTATTTCAAAATTAAACAATACAAAATTTGATGCTATTTTTCATATAGGGGGGCAGTCATCCGGTGAGATAAGCTATGATGACCCTGAATATGATTTAAATACAAACACTTTATCTACTCTCAAACTACTTCAATACTCTGTAAAAACAAGATGTAAAAAATTTATCTATGCCAGTACTATGTCTGTATATGGAGAAAAAGAAAATCAAGAGCAGTTTTCAGAACATGACGAAACAAATCCAAAATCTTTTTATGCAGTAGGAAAGCTCGCTAGTGAAAAATACATGGATATATTTTCCAAACAGTTCGGTATTGATTGTATTGCATTAAGATATTTTAATGTTTACGGTCCCGGACAAAATCTTGAAAATTTAAAGCAAGGTATGGTTAGCATTTATTTAAAGCAATTTTTAGATGATTCTTTTGAAAAAGTAATCGTTAAAGGTGACTTGAATAGGTTCCGCGATTTGGTCTATTTAGATGATGTAGTAGATATAACAATAGCATCTTCAAATAATAGTAAGTTTAACAACGAAATCATAAATATTGGAACAGCCAAAAAAACAACCGTGGATGAAATACTTGCTCTAATTAAAAAATATACAAATATTAACAAAGAGATAGAGATAATTCAAGGCACACCAGGTGATCAATTTGGAATATATGCAAATAACGAAAAACTATTGTCTTTTTATAATAAAGAATTGACAAGTTTTGATGATGGATTAAAAAAAATGATTACATGGATAAAGGAAAACAAGAATGCCTGAATGTAGGATTTGTCATGTTAGTGATAATCAAAGAATAAGAGCTGATTATGTTTTTGGCGGTAGGGAAGAACATAACTTTTGGGAATGTGATAATTGTGGTGTAATTTATCTGTTTCCTTATCTGTCAGTTGAAGAAGAAAGACATTTTTATAAAAAAGAGTTTGAAAAATTTATGTCAAGTCGAGTTGGTGACCATCGGGATTGGAGTAATGCTCAAAAACATGTAATGTCTAATCAAGATCAAGTGAAAAGAAGATGGAATTTTCTGGATGAACACATAAAACAAGATAAAAAATTATTAGAGATAGGATGTTCTTCCGGCTTTATGATGGATGCATTTAAAGATGCCGGATTGAAGTGTTTTGGAGTTGAACCATCCGGAGAGTTTTTAGAATTTTTGCAAAAAAATGGGCATATTGCCTATGAAAGTTTAGATGATTTGAAAAAAAATGAGGATATAAAATTTGACATTATTGCTCACTTCTTTGTTTTTGAGCATATTTCTAATCCTTTTGAATTTCTTAAAGAAACATATAGCATGTTAAATAAAAATGGAGTGATAATTGCAGAAATACCGTCTTCTACGGATGCATTAACATCTGTTTACAATATACCTGCATTTGAAAAATTTTATTGGTCTATAGCTCATCATTATTATTACAATCCTAAGTCTTTAGAATTTATATTAAGCAAATTAGGGTACAGATATGAACTGCTTCCTGAGCAAAGGTATGATTTGTCAAATCATATGACATGGATGATGGACGGCAAGCCAGGTGGGCAAAATAGATTTGATATATTTTCAAGCGAAACTTTAGAATCATACAAAAATGATTTAATCAATCATTGGAAATGTGATACAGTTATATTGAAAATATATAAGGATTAATTGAATGAAGATAACAGTAACCTCCCCATCCTTTTCAAGCAACAAAATATTGCAAGAAGAAATTTACAAATATTTTCCATATGCCAAGTTAAATCTAGAGGGAAAAAGATTTAATCACAATGAATTGATTGAGTATATTAAAGATGCAGATGCGGTTATTGTAGGATTAGAACCTATAAATGTAGAGGTGCTGAATCAATGCAAAAACCTTAAAATGGTTTCAAAGTATGGGGTCGGTTTAAACAATATTGATTTAGATGCATGTGAAAAAAGAGATATTGCCATAGGTTGGAGCGGCGGAGTAAATAAACTCTCAGTTGCAGAGATGACTTTGGGATACATGCTTATGCTTTGCAGAAATTTGTTTGTAACTACAAATGAGCTTAAAAATGGTATTTGGAACAAGTCCGGGGGATTCCAACTGAGCGGTAAAACTGTCGGAGTTATAGGTGTTGGATATATAGGCAAGGAACTCATAAGAATTCTCGAACCTTTCGGCTGTAAAATTCTGGTAAATGACATAATAAATCAAGATGATTATTATGCGAAAAACAATTTAACAGAAGTTTCAAAAGAAGAGATTTTTAAGAGTGCAGATATAGTAACAATACACACACCTTATGATGAAACAACTAATAATTTAGTAAATAAAGAAATATTTGAGATGATGAAAAAAAGTGCATTTGTTATCAATAGTGCCAGAGGCGGCATCATCAATGAATATGATTTAAAAATAGCACTGCAAGAGAATAAAATAGCCGGTGCGGCGATAGATGCATATATAGAAGAACCGCCGACAGATAAAGAGTTGTTAAGCTTGCCAAATCTTATCTGCACTCCACATATTGGCGGAAATTCAAAAGAGGCTGTTGAAGCTATGGGGATGAGCGCCATAAAACATTTGCGGGAGTTTTTTAAAGTATGAAAAAAGTAATTATTTTCGGCGGAAGCGGTTTTTTAGGCTCCTATGTGGCGGATGAACTTACCCGTAGAGGTTATGATGTTACAGTAGCAGATATAGATGAATCAAAATATATTCAAAAAAATCAGCATTTTGTAAAAGTAGATATTTTGGATATAAAAAATATTGAATCAATCATAAAAGATGCAGATATCGTCTATAACTTTGTAGCAATCGCAAACTTAGATGAAGCCATCCATGACCCGATAAATGCTATGAATATTAATGTGATGGGCAACCTAAATATACTAGAAGCCTGCAGAAAAAATGGAAATATAAAAAGATTTGTGTATGCAAGCAGTGCGTATGCTCTGAGCAGCGAAGGTTCGTTTTACGGTATTAGCAAACAGAGTTCGGAAAAATTAACAGAGGAATATTATAAAAGATATGGACTTAAATATACCGTTATAAGATATGGTTCCTTGTACGGTGAGCGGGCAAGTCATAATAATTACATCTATAATTTATTGAGCGAAGCTATAGAAATTGGTGAGCTGAACTATAAAGGCGACGGAGAGGATTTAAGAGAGTATATTCATGCCGCAGATGCAGCGAAACTTTCTGTAGATATTTTAGAAGATACGCAGTATGAAAATGAGCATATTATTTTAACCGGTATAGAAAAACTTAAAAGAATCGAACTCCTTACTATGATAAATGAGATAATGCAAAACAAGTTAAGTATAAATCAGATATCAGATGATAACATGGGGCACTATAAAATAACTCCCTATACCTTTCACCCTACAACGGCAAAGAAACTTGTAGCCAATCCCTACATTGACCTAGGGCAGGGGTTGTTGGAGTGTATTCAAGCCATATTCAAAGAAAAAGAGTGAAAATGCTTTTTTTGTCCTATGTTGTAGATACCGATACACCGACATATGGCAATAGAAGTAAGTTTGAACAAGTTAAAAAAAGCAGTATTTCGGATGGTGATATTGCAAACGATACTTCTATTGCAACGACTATGCATGTGGGCACACATATAGATATGCCATATCACTTTTACGAGCATGGACAAACTATTGAAGATTATAGTGCCGATTATTGGGTGTTTGAGAGTGTGTTGTTTGTTGCAATTGAACCTGAAGGTTTAGTTATAAAAGATGAATTAATCTCTAAACTTGATAGTATAAGAGAGAACAGCTGTGAAATATTGATTGTTAAAACAGGAATCTGTACCATAAGAGGGAGTGATAAATTCTGGAAAGAGAACTATGGTTTTCATCCGGATGTTTATGATTTTTTAATTAAGAAATTCCCAAACATGAGAGTATTCGGGTTTGATTCTATTTCTGTATCGAGTTTTACAGAGAGAATGATAGGAAGAGAAGCACATAAAAGATTTTTAAATCCGGACAGACCGATACTGCTTTTAGAAGATATGGATTTAACAAGTGTTGATGAGCAGACAAGTTTTAAAAAAATAATTATCGCACCGCTGAGAATATCCAAAAGCGACGGTTTGCCATGTACGGTTTTTGGATTTTTAAATGATTAAAACAATTTTATGGGATTTCGACGGTGTTATCTTAGACAGTATGAAGATAAAAGGGGATGGATTCAAAGAACTTTTTAAAGAGTATGATGAAGAGCATGTACAATTAATAGAAAAATATCACTATGAAAACGGCGGTGTTTCAAGGTTCGAGAAGATACGATACTTCTTTCATACTATTTTAGAGCAGGAGATTTCAGAGATTGATGTGCAAAAATTTGCAGATACCTTCGCAACGATTATCGAGCAAAAGCTTTACAACAAAAGCAACCTTATCGCGGAAACAGTAAACTTTATAAAGAGTAACTACAAAAAATATAACTTTCACATAGTCTCAGGTGCAGAGCATGACGAGCTTAACGAATTATGTAAATATTTTGGGTTGAGTAACTATTTTAAGTCTATAGAGGGAAGCCCGACAAAAAAAGATATTTTAGTGAAGAATATTTTAAAAAAATACGAGTATAAAAAAGAAGAAACTGCCCTGATAGGGGACGCAATGACTGACTATAATGCCTCTGTAACGAATAAAATAAAGTTCTATGGATTCAATAACCCTGAGTTAAAAAAGTTTGAAGGCTACATAGATAGATTTGAGGATTTGAAACTGTGAATCCAAAAGAGCTGGACAACGCATATCAAGAAAAGAAGCAAAAATTTCATGACTATATAGATAGTGTCAAAAAAAATAGCCCATGGGATATCTACACCATAATCAATCCAACGCTAATAAAAAACCCATATACCAGTGATTTTCCAAAAAACTATTTTATCAACAGTTCTGAGTTTTCAAATAGAATAATAAATTTTACAAAAAACAGTTTTAAGTTTTACATCAAAAATTTGTATCTACTCTTTTCTTATTTCATGGCTTTTGTTTTATACAAGATATATTTCAAAAAACAGAAAAAAAATGAGCCTAAAATCATTATAGATACTTTTGGACTTGTGGATAAAACAAATAAAGAAAAGGTTTTTAATGAAAATTATTTTGCAGATATATATAAAATATTTGAGCGATTTGAGACTCAATATGCGATACTGCCGAGACTTTACGGAGTCGGTAAGAATCCATGGAAGCTAGTGAGATTTTTTAGCATCATAAATCAAGATAGCAGAGATTTTGTATTTGAATATGAGTTTTTGAAGTTGAGAGATTTTGCTTTGTTATTTGTTTTAGTGGTGTTGTATCCATTTAAAACCTTAAGATTATTGCAAAAAGAGAGCACAATTGATGATAAAACCTTTAATAACTCTTTGGTAGAAGATATAAAACATTTTAGTTTTGATAGCTTAACTCGATATATTCTGGGTAAAAATTTAACAAAGATTGAGTCAATAGAAAAAATTTATTCTTGGAGCGAATTTCAAGTTATTGAGAGGAGCTTTAATTTTGCAGTAAGAAAAAACAGGAGTGCTATTAAGCTCATAGCCTGCCAATTTTATTTAAACTACGAAACATATTTTAATACTTATGTGGATGACTTAGATTATGAGATGCTCAGCGCTCCTCATGAAGTTTTGGTAAATGGAAAGCGCTATCTTCTTGATAGAGAAAAAGTTGAATATAATACCGGAGTGTCTCTCAGATATAAAAGCATTTTTGACTTTAAAGGTATAAAAGAGGAAAGAAATATTTTACTTCTAGGCTCCTATATAGAAAAAGATACGCAACACATGTTAGAAAGCGTAAAAGAGTTTGACAATGTGATATTTAAGAATCATCCGGCAGTAGATATAAAAAAGTTCGGAGTTTTGCCAAAAAATGTTACAGTCTCAAATGAAAATATTTACAAGCTTTTTGAACATGCAAAGCTTGTTATAGGAACGGCATCGGGTACATCCGTAGAAGCAGTAGCATGTGGAGTTTCCGTAATAATAATTGCTAGCCGTAATAATCTAACAGCAAACCCTTTGGTTGCACATGGGCAAGGTAAAATTTGGGATATAGCCTTTGAAATAGAGGATGTCAACGGCATCTACACAAAGCTTATGGAGTTTAGAGTAAATCATAAAGATGAGATAAAAGAGATTTCTGTATGGTACAAAGATAATTTTTTTGTAGAGCCGACAGAAGAGAATATAATAAAAATATTTGAACTAAACATGAGGAATGAAAAATGAAAGTGCTATTGCTTGCAGGTGGATTTGGTACGAGACTGAGTGAAGAGACGGATGTAAGACCAAAACCGATGGTGGACATTGGCGGGAAACCTATACTTTGGCATATCATGAAGCTCTATAGTAAGTATGGATTTAATGAGTTTGTAGTTCTGCTAGGATACAAGGGGTACTATATAAAGGAGTACTTTGCAAACTATTTTTTGCATCAAAGTGACGTAACTATCGACATGTCAAACGGAAAGATGGAGGTGCACAATAACTCAAGCGAGCCTTGGAAAGTGACTCTGCTTGATACCGGTATAGAGAGCATGACGGGTGCAAGAATAAAAAAAGCGCAAGCTTTTGTGGGGAATGAACCTTTTATGCTCACTTACGGGGATGGGGTAAGTGATGTAAATATAGAAGAACTTGTGAAGTTTCATAAATCACATGGTAAAGCTTTAACCATAACTTCGGCGCAACCAGATGGAAGGTTTGGCGCTTTGCATATCGGAGAAAATAATCAAGTTATCGAATTTCAGGAAAAACCAAAAGGTGACGGAAGCTGGATAAACGCCGGTTTTTTTGTATGTGAGCCTAAAGTATTTGATTATATAGCCGAGGGTGAGGGAACTGTATTTGAACAGGCACCGCTCAAAAATTTAGCGCGTGATGGAGAGATTTTTACCTATAAGCATGATGGTTTTTGGATGCCCATGGATACATTAAGAGATAAAATAAAACTCAATGAATTGTGGGAAAATAAAAACGCTCCATGGAAGGTTTGGTAATGTTTGGCGATATTTACAGAGGTAAAAAAGTACTCGTTACGGGGCATACGGGATTTAAAGGCAGTTGGCTTACAACTTGGCTTTTAAAACTTGGTGCAGAGGTAATCGGTATTTCAAAAGATATTCCGACAACTCCCTCCATGTTTGAAGAACTTCACCTTGAAGATAAGATTAAACACTTCACGGAAGATGTAAGAGATTTGCAAAAGATGGTTGAAATTATATCAAAGGAGCAACCGGAATTTTTCTTTCATCTTGCCGCCCAGCCGATAGTCTCAACTTCCTACAGTGACCCGATTGAGACAATCTCTTCAAATGTTATGGGAACGGCAAATATCTTAGAAGCGCTTAAAATTTCCAATCATAAATGTACGGCAATCATCATTACAAGTGACAAAGCCTATGACAATGTTGAACAGGTATGGGGCTATAAAGAAGATGACAAAATGGGTGGAAAAGATATTTATAGCGGAAGTAAAGGGGCTGCAGAACTGATTATAAAATCCTACTATCACTCCTTTTTTAAGAATGAATCTTCAAATGTAAAACTGGCGATTGGACGAGCAGGAAATGTGATAGGCGGCGGAGATTGGGCACAGGATAGAATAGTCGTGGATTGCATGCGGGCATGGAGCGAAGGAAATGTGGTGGAGATACGAGCACCAAAAGCAACGCGTCCATGGCAACATGTGCTAGAGCCTCTGAGCGGATACCTCAATTTGGGTGCGGCACTTTATAGAGATGGCTCTCTGCATGGAGAGGCGTTTAACTTTGGCCCCCGTGCAGAGCAAAGTCATACGGTAGAAGAGTTACTTATAGATTTGAGCAAATATTGGAATTTTAAAGATGGAAGCGATGCGTATAAAGTTACAGGAGATATTCCTTTTCATGAAGCAGGACTCTTAAAACTTAACTGTGACAAAGCCCTTTTTTTTATGAAGTGGCAAGCAAACCTAGAGTACAAAGATACTATCAGATTTACCGGTGAGTGGTATTATGATTTTTACAAAAAACAGAGCGGTATGCTAGGTAAAACACTAGAACAAATAGAAGCATATGAAACGATGGCTCAAAGCAGAGGTCTAAAATGGACGGAGTAACTTTAACACCGCTCAAACAGATACACCATCCAAAAGGCGATATTTTTCATGCCATGAAAAAAAGCGATGTCGGTTTTGATGGATTTGGAGAAGCCTATTTTTCAACTATTAATAAAGACGATATTAAGGGCTGGAAGAAACATGTGAACATGACTTTAAATCTCGTAGTACCTGTTGGTGAGATAGAGTTTGTGCTTTATGATGAAGATGCAAAAGAGTTCTTTACGGTAAAACTTTCACAAAACAACTATCAAAGATTAACTGTGGTAAAAGGTTTATGGATGGCTTTTAAAGGAGTTGGAGAAAACAATATATTATTGAACATAGCAAATCTTGAACATAATCCTAATGAAGCAGAAACTCTGGCGATTGAGAAGATAAAATATGATTGGTAAAAAAGTTTTGATTACCGGTGCAAGCGGAATGCTTGGTTCTGCCTTAATTGACCATCTTGACAATAAAGACACTATCGGTTTTGGGAGTGAATTTGATATTACCGATTTAAATATGGTTTCAAGAAAGCTAGAGATTTTCAAACCAGATATAATTATTCACGCAGCTGCTTATACAGATGTGGAAGCTTGTGAAGTGAATAGAGACAAGGCGTATAAAATCAATACTATCGGAACACAAAATTTAGTAAATTACTGTATTAATAAAGATGTACTGTTCATTTATATATCTAGCACAGGGATATATGGGGCAGCAAAAAATACACCATATACCGAGTTCGATAAAGCCAACCCTTCAACAATTCATCATAAATCGAAATATGAAGGTGAGCTTGTAGTTCAAAATCATCTTAATAGATATTTGATACTCAGAACAGGTTGGCTTTATGGCGGAGAAAAAACTCATAATAAGAATTTTGTTTATAAAAGATATCTAGAAGCATGTAGTAATGATGCTATTTATTCTGATAATACTCAAACAGGGAATCCAACTTATACGGTTGATTTAGTCCAACAGATAGAACTCCTTATTGAAAAAAATCAATACGGTATTTTTAATTGTGTAAATGAAGCTGACAATGTATCAAGATATGATTATGTAAAAAAAATAGTTGACCTATTTGATGTAAGATGTAGTGTAGAGATTGCACCTAATGGAATGTTTGCAAGAGTTGCACCTGTATCAAATAACGAATCGGCAATTAATTATCAGTTGAACATGTTGGGTTTAAATATCATGGGAAATTGGGAAGAGTCTCTCGAAAAATATATAGTGAAATTAAAAAGTGAGAGTTGATGGCAAAAGTATCAATTTTAATGAACTGCTACAATAGTGATAAATATTTAAGAGAAGCCATTGATAGTGTGATAAATCAAACATATCAGAATTGGGAAATAATCTTTTGGGATAATCAATCAACCGATGATAGTGCAAAAATAGTTAAATCATATGATGATGAAAGAATAAAGTATTTTTATGCACCGCGACATACATCCCTATACGAGGGCAGGAATTGTGCGTTAGAATATTGCCAAGGGGAATATTTGGCTTTCTTAGATTGTGATGATTTGTGGATGATGACTAAATTAGAAAAGCAAGTTAATATTTTAGAAAATAATAAACAAGTAGTTTTGGTTCATACTAATACAATCTTTTTTAATTCAGATACAAATCAAGAAAAAATTGCTAATAAAAGAGTTTTACCTTCCGGATATATTTTTAATGAAATAGTAAGTAAATACCATTTTTCTTTGGAAACTGTTATTGTTAGAAGAAACATTATGATTGACAATGCATTATATTTTGGAAAAGATTTTAATATGATTGGTGATAGGGATTTATTAAGTATGCTTTGTTTTTATGGAGATGTATATTATATAGATGAAATATTAGGTAAGTGGAGAATTCACAGTAATAATTTTAGTAAAGTTTTGCATTCAACTTACCCAAAAGAGTTAAAATATATGTATCTTAGATTTAAAAAAAGATTTAAAAAAGATTTCACTAAAGAGATGAGAGTGAATATATACAATGAATTAGTTTTTAGAGGTGCTTTAAATATGTTTGAGAAATCCGGTGTTGAAGTAAGAAAAAAATTAAATAAAATTTCTTTCTTTAATATCAAGGGACTTGTATTGAGATTTATCTCTTTTATGCCAATGAATGTGGCATTAAAAACTCTGCAATTACTCAAACGGATATAATCTATATGTTTATTTCAAGAGATGGTTCAATTTTTAAAACATATTTGAGCACAGGTGAAAATCTTTTCTCAAATAAAAACTTTGAAATGTTTACATATTCAAGAGAAGCTATCTTTGAGATATGTAATCAAAATAGGATATCTGCGGATGATGAAGTTTTATTGCCTGATTATTTATGCAGTACGGTTATCGAGAGTATTCTGCCATTTACAAAGAATATAAAGTTTTATTCGATAGATGAAAATATGAATTTTGACTCTAAGGAAATTAAAACTTTAATTTCAAACAGAACAAAATTAATCTTTTTTGTGGACTATTTCGGGGTTGAAACGCATGTAAACAAAGAGTTGGAAATATTCTTAAAAAACAAAAATATTATCATTGTAAAAGATGCTGCACACTCTTTTTTATCTTTAGTAAAGCATGATTTTAAAAAAGAATACGATTATGATTATTTAATATCCAGCATGTATAAAAATCTGCCTTTTCAAGTTGGCTCGATAGCAATAGGAAAATTTGATAGAAAAAACAGATTTATTAATTTCAGTGTTTTTGCTAAAAGAAGTCTGGTACTCTTGATTAAAAATATTTTGTCATTATTGGGTCAAAATAAGTATATAAATAAAGATATGGAAAAAATGGTAATAACTGATAATCAGTATATAAATTATGGACATGGCATAAACTTATATGAACTATATTATTTTTTACTAAGGCATGTCAATTTTGATAGAATAATTTTCGAAAAACAAAAGTTAGTCAAAGAGTATAATAAAATTTTTTTTGAAAATAGAGTTTATAAACCTCTGTTTTCAAAAACATTAATCGAGGATAATGTGTTGCAAGCATATCCGATTAAATGCAATAATAAAGAGCAAAGAGACAGTTTGTTGGCTCTATTAAAAAAAGAATCAATAGATGCATATACTTGGCCAACATTTCATAAGATGAATTGTAATGAGAGGCTGTGGAGCAACATACTCTTATTGCCAATAGATAAAAAAGTATTGAAAATAATCAATAGGATTGTAGATGTTTGATTATGTAAAAAATAAATACAATCCATATCCAAACATGGTTGCAGAAGATGATATCAATGACAAAAATCTGTATGTCAAATATATCGATGCACCTTATTTAATTCTGCCAAAAACAGTTGAAGAGTTTAATTTTGCGCATAAGTCTAAATTTTGGTACAACATAAAACGCTCTGCAAGAATGTATGAAGATACTTTGGGTAAATTGTCATTTGAAGTAGTGACCGATACTAATGATTTAAACTTTTTTTTAGATCAGGTTTTTGATCTGTTTAATCAAAGGTGGAAAGATGAATATTTATCTACACCGTGGAAGTGTAAAGAGGGTTTTGAAAAATATAAAGAAGCCATGATTGAGTTGTCAAAATCCGATAATGCTTTTTTGGCAGTCTTGTATGATGAAAATAAAAAACTGTTATCCTATGCCTATTGTTTATCAAATAATCAGACAGCTTATTTTTATCAATATACAACCACAACAGAAGATAAATATAAAAGATTTAGTTTAGGAAAATATTTACTCTATAGACTGTTATTAAATTTAATAGAATCTCATAAATATAAAATATTTGATTTTATGAATGGTGAACAAGAGTATAAAATGGAATGGACAAAACAAAAAAAGCCTATCTACTTTAAAGTTAATGATAGAAAATTTAAAAGTTATCTGAAATATTTTTTGTTAAAGTTTAAAATATATTTACAATTTCATGATTTTTTTAGAGATCAGTTGAAAACAGTTTTTAAAATCAAGGAGAACTTTTTTGGAAAATGCTAAATTGATAATCAGTCTGGATTGTGAGCTGAAATGGGGTGTTTTTGATACATTAAATGACAGCTATGACGAAAATTTAAAAGGTACAAGAACTGCCATTAAAGAGATGTTAGAATTATTTAAAAAGTTTGACATGCATGTAAGCTGGGCGGTTGTTGGTTTTTTATTTAATGAAAATAGAAACGACTATGAAAAATATAAACCAAGCATTATGCCGACTTATGATGATAGTAAATTAAATTCATATAATTGCAAAATCGGGATTGATGAAGAAAATGATAATTTTCACTACGCACATGATATTATAAAATTAATTTTAAGTTATCCAAATCAAGAAATTGCAAGTCATTCCTATTCGCACTTTTATTGTAAAGAGGATGGACAAAATGCAGAGCAGTTTGAAGCAGATATAAAATCTGCCGTATGCGTAGCAAAAGAGAAGTTTGCTATTGATTTGAAAAGTTTTGTATTTCCGAAAAATGAAATAAATGAAGATTATTTAAATATTTTGAGAGAATATGGCTTCACGCATTTTAGAAGTAATCCGCAACATTGGATTTATAAAAAGGGTCAAAAGACAAATATTTTTGGCAGAGTTTTAAGGTTTATAGATAGTTTTATCAACATTACGGGCTATAATTCAAGCAATGCGATTGCTATAAGTGGTTTAATTGAAACCACGGGCAATAGATTCTTAAGACCTTACAAAAATTGTATAATCTTAAATAAATTAATGATTAGACGAATCAAAAGTGAGATGTTTGTTGCAGCCAAGAAAGGTGAACAATATCATTTATGGTGGCATCCTCATAATTTTGGTGTTTATACAAAAGAAAATTTAGTAAATTTAGAAGAAATAATGCAGTATTACAAAATATTACAACAGAGATTTAATATGGAGTCAACATGTATGAAAAAATTATGACTTTATGGAACTCTTTTTGGAATATGAAAAAGGAAAAGTAGAGTGTGCAAAACTATTATCATTGGCAAAACCAGTAATCTTTCAAATGCATTATCAAAAAAAATAGATGATTGCATAGTATTCTCATCAAGAGAAATTTCAAATAATATAAATTTTTTAGATGATTTTAAAGAGAGTAAAATAAACATAATTTTCAATAATTTTCATCCTGCATCACAATTAAATGAACTTGAGAGTGCGCATGAATATATAACAAATGCCATTTTAATAACAGCAAAAGTATTAGATTATTTTAAAGGCACCCCAATAAACAAAATAATTTATACCAGTAGCAGCTCTGTTTACGGGAACAATATTTTATGCCATGAAAAAGATGAGTTAAAACCTATGAATCTGCATGCCTCACTCAAAGTGGCAAATGAAAAACTTATAGAGAAATATTGCAGTGACAATAACATCGACTATACAATTGCCAGAATATTCAACATGTACGGTGGCGACGATAACTTTTCAATCATCAGTAAAATCATTAAAGCGTATAAAACAAATCAGCAACTCACTATTGTCAATAATGGCAATGCAATAAGAGATTTTATTCATATTGATGATGTGGTTGAGGTATATGTAGAGCTTTTAAAGTGTAAAAACAGTCCCATTGTAAATATAGGAACAGGAAGCGGCATATCAATTAAAACTATTATTGATTATTTGAAAAATAATAAAATTGATATTTCGGTAGATAACATCACTAAAAATGAATTAAAAATTTCTACAGCCGATAATCAGTTGCTGATAAGATTAATAGGCAAAAAAACATTTAAAGAAGTGCAACAATTTTTGAAAGATGAATTGCAAACATGAATAAGTTAGTTATTGTGGTGACTGTTCCGGTTGTGTTGGAAACATGGCTCAAAGGACAGGCGAAATTTTTGTCGAACTATTATGAAGTAGAAATAATTACATCCAATTCTGTGAATATAAATAATATCGAAAAATTTGAAAATGTTTCCATTCGAGTTGTTGATTTTAATAGGAAAATAAATTTTTTTAAAGATTTAAAAGTCCTGCTGCAACTATTTTGGTATTTTATAAAAAATCGACCCTCCATCGTATATACGCTCACGCCAAAAGCCGGATTGCTGGGCATGATTGCTTCTTTTCTGGCTAGGGTACCAAATAGAATTCACTGCGTGGTAGGACTACCGCACCTAGAAGCGAAAGGCAGAAGAAAAAAGATTTTAATTTTCACGGAAAAACTTACATATTTATTTGCAACAAACCTTTTTTGCAACAGCTTTAATCTGGTTGGTGAAATAAAAAAATTAACTTCTAAAAATGTGAATGTGATAGCGCAAGGTTCCGTAAACGGTGTTGACACAGACTATTTTCATGATACTTTCAATGAAGAAGAAAAGCAGCAAATAAGAGTTGAAAATAAGATTTTAGAAAATGATTTTGTCTTAACTTTTGTCGGAAGAATTGTAAAAGACAAAGGGATAAATGAACTTTTGAATGTTTTTATTCAATTGAAAAAAAAGTATGCAAATCTGAAATTACTGCTTATCGGCGATTATGAAAATGAGTCAGACCCCATCTCAGACGAGGGTAAAAAAATCATGAAGTCGAATGAAGATGTAATCTATATCAAATTCCAAGAAGATATCAGAAGATTTTTAGCTATCTCGGATTTATTTGTTTTACCTTCTTACAGAGAAGGATTACCGAATGTTTTAATCGAAGCCGGAAGTTACGGCATACCGCTTGTAGCGACAAACATTAACGGTTGCAATGAAATAATTCAGCATGGAGAGAATGGAGCACTGGTAAATAAGAAGGACGAAGCAAGTCTCTATAATGCAATTGAAAAGTTTATTACAGACAAAAAATATTACAGCTCTATCAAAAATAGTGTAAGAAAAAGTATTGTGGATAGATATTCCCAAAAATATTTTTATGATGCTTTACATAGGGAATTTTCAAACATACAAATGAGAAATAGATGAATAAAATTTTGCTCACCGGCTCAAACGGTTTCATCGGGAACTATTTTTTAGATAATTACAGTAGCGTGTATGACATACATAAATTCTCATTTTTAAAAGATGATATTGCTAAATTAGATTTAGAGACTATTGATACGGTTGTTCACCTCTCAGCGTTGGTACACAGAATGGGCGGAGCGAGTGCTGAGGAGTATGAAAAAGTAAATGTGATGCAAACCTTGGAACTAGCAAAAAAAGCAAAAGCTTCCGGTGTGAAGCAGTTTGTGTTTATGAGTACGGTTAAAGTTTACGGGGAAGAGATAGAGGCGGTTTATGATGAAACAAGCGAGTGTCATCCTGAAGACGCGTATGGAAAAAGTAAACTTAAAGCAGAGTGTGAATTGCAAAAACTCGAGAGTGAAAATTTTAGAATCAGTATAATAAGAACACCGATTGTTTATGGTCATGGAGTAAAAGCAAATATCAAAAATCTTCTGAATTTAGTAAAAAAGGTCTCTATCTTACCATTCGCAGAGATACAAAACAGAAGGAGCATGGTGTATGTAGGAAATCTTTCTCATTTGATAAATGAGGTGATTATTCAAAGAAAAAGCGGAATATTTTTGGCAAGCGATGATGCGCCGCTCAGCACCACTAAATTAATAGAACTGATAGCAGACGGCTTAGGCAAAAAAGTTTATCTTCTTAAAATACCGTTTTTTGAAACGCTCTTAAAACTACTCAAGCCATCATTTCACAAAAGGCTCTATGGAAGTTTGGAGGTGGATAATAGCATCACAAAAGAAGAACTCAATCTGAAGAATCCATATACGGCAGAAGAGACAATTGAGCTTATGATAAAAGGGGAGAAGTAGTTGATTTACTTAATTTTATTTTTAATCTCTTTCATAATGACATATCTTATAAAAAATCACGCTCTCAAAAACTCCTTGTTAGCCGAGGTGAATGAGCGAAGTTCTCACACCTCTCCGACTCCGCATGGCGGTGGAATTGCTATCGCCTTTACATGGTTTTCCGGTCTTCTTTATCTCCATTTTTATGAGCAGATTGAACCAAAACTTTTCTATGCCCTGATGGCAGGGGTAGTTATTTCTGCTGTTAGTTATGCAGATGATTTGTTTGAACTCAGTGCAAAATTGAGGCTTCTAGTGCAGAGCGGTGTCGCTCTTCTGGGGCTTTTTGCTCTTGGCGGGTTAGAATCAATTGATTTTGGAATTTTTGTTGTAAAAAATCAAATCATTACAAATCTCTTCGCTTTTTTACTTATTGTTTGGTTTATAAATCTTTACAATTTTTTAGATGGAATAGATGGTTATGCGGGAAGCGAAGCTCTCTTTTTGGCACTCGCAGGTTTAATACTTTTCGGCGGAGCACATTTTGCAGTTTTAGCTGTTTCAGTTCTTGGCTTTTTGGTGTGGAACTGGCACAAAGCTAAAATATTTATGGGTGATGTAGGAAGCACGCTGTTGGGATACACGGTATCTGTTTTTACACTCTATTATGCAAATCAAGAGAGTTCAAACATGTGGGTATGGATAGTTCTTTTTGGACTTTTCTGGTTTGATGCCACCTTAACCCTTTTTCGAAGATACAGAAATGGCGAGAAATTGAGTCAAGCCCATAAAAAACATGCCTATCAACGGCTCATCCAAAGTGGTTGGAACCATGATAGGGTTGTGAAATATTCGATTATTGTAAATTTATTTTTTTTAATTTTGATACTACTGATAGATGGCAGAATTACCGTTTTTCTTATGAGTATTGTTATATTATATAGCATTGTGAAATTTATTGACGGCAAAAAAAGATTTGTATAGTGTGAAAAGAATGAAAGTGGTGCTCACAACAGGACTCGAACCTGTGACTTTTACCTTGTCGAGGTAACACTCTACCAACTGAGTTATGCGAGCAAGACTGAAATTTTAGCAAAAAAAACTTAAACTAATTTTTCTCTCCAAAAGGCTCAATAAGAGAGCTGTTTTTATATATAATTTAGGTGTAGTAAGTGTATAATTCCATAAATTATAAATGATTTTATATACAAAAATGCCAGAAGGTTTATTATGAATTTAACTGAGTTACAAGAGTTAGGATTAAAAAATGTTGGTAAGGTTTTTCATAATTTAAGCTATGAAGAGCTGATTAAACATGAACTTGACAATGATGAATGTGTTCTTACTACAAAAGGCGCAACAGCAGTTGACACTGGTATTTTTACAGGTCGTAGTCCAAAGGATAAATATTTTGTGGACTCTGAGCCATCAAATAAGTACATAGCATGGGGTGATGTAAATAAAAAAGTATCAGCAGAAGTTTTTGCAGAACTTTTAGTTGTAGCAAAAGAACAATTATCAGAAAAAGATATATATGTAACGGATGTCTTTTGTGGTTCAACTCCGGCTTCAAAAAGATCAGTTCGTTTTATATCTGAAATAGCATGGCAGTCTCATTTTGTAAAAAATATGTTTATTCGTCCTACCACCCGTGAGTTAGAAACATTTAAACCACAATTTACAGTTTTAAACGCATGTAAAGCAGTTAATGATAAATGGAAAGGACATGGACTTAATTCTGAAGTTTTTGTGCTTTTTGATGTTGAAAATAATCTCTGTATTATAGGCGGTACTTGGTACGGCGGTGAGATGAAAAAAGGAATTTTTTCTATGATGAACTACTGGTTGCCGCTTGAGGGAAAACTTGCAATGCATTGTTCTGCTAATGTTGGAAAACGGGGAGATACTGCGCTTTTCTTTGGACTAAGCGGAACAGGTAAAACTACTCTTTCTACAGACCCACACAGAAAACTGATAGGCGATGATGAGCATGGCTGGGATGAGCATGGTGTCTTCAATTTTGAGGGTGGGTGCTATGCAAAAGTGATTAACCTTGATGCTAACAGTGAGCCGGAAATTTACGGTGCTATCAGAAAAGGTGCATTGCTGGAAAATGTAGCGATGAATAGCGATGGCGAAGTGGATTATGATGATGGAAGCAAGACGGAGAATACTCGTGTTTCCTACCCGATTGAACATATTGAAAATCATGAACCGTCTTTAAGTGCAGGGCATCCGGAAAATATTATTTTCTTAACTGCCGACGCTTTTGGTGTTCTTCCTCCTGTTTCAAAACTTACAAAAGAGCAGGCAATGTACTACTTTTTGAGCGGATACACTGCAAAGGTTGCCGGAACTGAGAGAGGAATTACAGAGCCTGTGGCGACTTTTTCTGCATGTTTTGGGGAGGCTTTTTTACCTCTTCACCCGACGGTTTATGCAAAACTTTTAGGCGAAAAAATCGATGAGAATGGTGTAAATGTTTATCTAGTAAACACTGGGTGGACCGGTGGCGGTTACGGAGTCGGCAAAAGAATGAGCATTAAAGATACTCGCGCATGTATCAATGCAATTCTTGATGGAAGTATCAAAGAGAGCGAATTTGACACTACAAGAACATTCAGACTTCATGTTCCAAAAACTTTAGGCGATATTAATCCAGAGATTTTAAATCCGAGAAATGCTTGGAATGACAAAGAGTTGTTTGATAATACGAGAGATAAATTAGCTGAAATGTTTATCAAAAACTTTAAAAAATATCAAAATGAAGATAGTAAATTTGACTTTTCCGAGGCTGGTCCAAAAGTAGGGAGTTAAACAAGTAACCTTGTAATTCTCAAAAAGCTCGTTTTTACTAAAGAAACATTTTCGCTATGCGAAAAACGATTCTCTTGTTTTGTAGCTTTAGAGGGTTGGAAGGGACGGTGAGTCCCTCCCACTAGAACGGACTTGTTCGTTTTAGTGTATAACGAAAGAAACTTACTTCTTTCGTTTTGTAGCATGTGTCGCATAAAACCATAAGCTACTTCCTACTGCAACGAGAACAAGAGGAGCTATCCAAGGTTTTTGACCTACGCTCTCTGCTAATTTTACTAAAAAATCTCCCGAATAATAACTTCCAATACCTATCGATAAAGCCCAAATTGCAGCACTCGCTACATTTAAAAGAGCAAATTTTTTGAACTCATATTTTGTAAGTCCGATAGCAATAGGTATAATAGTTTTTGCACCGTAAATAAATTTTTGAAGCAAGATTATCCATGAACCATATTTTTTTATCATAATATGGGAGAATGCTAATTTTCTTCTGTGTTTACGAAGTCCTTCCATCATCATAGTTTTTTGGTATCGTGCCATATAAAAAAGCAACATGGCACCAAGCGTATTGGCTGTAAAAGCGATGAAAATAGAGAGAGACAGATCCATCTTCCCCATGTATGAGAGAACTGCTGCTCCAATGAGTGCCATAAACCCACCTCCGAGTGAGTATAAAAAAAGTCCTATGTATCCGTAAGTTGCCAGATTTGTAAATGTATCTTCCATTTGTCGTCCTATAATTAAATCTCATAAAATCAAAACTACTCCGGATTTTATTCAGTCACTAAAGCTTCACCGTTGGTGAGATTCTAGAGTTGTTTTATTTTTGTTATCTCATCACGAAGTCTTGCTGCCTCTTCAAAGTTTAACTCTTTTGCAGCCTGTTTCATTTTTAACATGAGTTCCGTTGTGAGAGCTTTTTTCTCTCGTGGCGGCATTTTATCCATTTTTTTGTTCTTTTGGTAAATATCGCCGTGGTCTTCCAATTTTAAATTTTCGTCAAGTTTTCGTATGGTTGTTGTAGGTGTTATCCCATGCTCTAAGTTGTGAGCCTCCTGAACTTCTCTTCTCGCAGTGGTTTTATCAATAGCTCTTTGCATCGAACCTGTTATTTTGTTTGCATAGAGAATTACTCTACCTTTTGAATTTCTGGCACCACGCCCGATGGTTTGAATGAGGGCAGTTTCACTTCTTAAAAATCCCTCTTTGTCAGCATCCAAAATAGCTACCAAAGAGACCTCCGGCAAATCTAACCCCTCGCGGAGAAGGTTGATTCCGATGAGTACATCAAACTCACCTTTTCGGAGTGAACGGATGATTTGGTTTCTCTCAATCGTATCAATATCCGAGTGCATGTACTGAACTTTTATACCCAAATCTGCTAAATATTTTGTGAGTGCTTCCGCCATCTTTTTTGTTAAAACCGTGATGAGAACTCTCTCGTCGTTAACTATAACTTTTTTTATCTCATCATGTATATCTTCTACTTGGTTGCCTGAGGGTTTTATCTCTAAAATCGGGTCAAGAAGTCCCGTAGGGCGGATAATTTGATGCGCAGTAACGCTTGACATCTCCAGCTCATAGGCTGAGGGTGTGGCTGAAACAAAAAGATAATAGGGCGCTTTGTTGATATACTCATCTGCTTTGAGAGGTCTGTTATCCAATGCACTTGGAAGTCTGAATCCGTACTCAACCAAAACTTCTTTTCTGGCTCTGTCACCTGCATACATCCCGCGATACTGAGGCAGAGAAACATGCGACTCATCCACAATCACCAGATACTCTTTATGGTGGAGTGCAAAATAGTCAAGCAGAGTGTAAGGAGCTTCCCCCTCTTTTTTGTTTGTAAGCAGTCTTGAGTAGTTCTCAACACCTTTACACATTCCGGTAGTTTGGAGCATCTCAAGGTCAAATTCAACCCTCTGCTTGAGTCTTTGGTGCTCTACGAGTTTACCTTGTTCTTGAAAGTAGGTGAGTCTCTCATCAAGCTCCTCCTCTATTCTTTTGATTGCAACCGCCATCTTCTCTTGGCTGACGCTAAATTGTGAAGTTGCGTAGATTGTAAACTGTTTATGCTCTTCGAGTTTTTTATTATCGATGATGTCGAAGGTGAAAATAGCCTCTATTTCATCCCCAAAAAACTCTATGCGAATTGCCTCTTGCTCAAAATAGGGAGGGTAAATATCAAGCGTTTCACCGTTAACTCTTATGTGTCCGCTGTCAAAATAGGTGTCGTTTCTACTGTATCCCATCTCAACAAGACGAAGAAGAAGCGTTTTTTGAGAAATCACATCTCCGACTGCAACGGACTGAACCATATTCTCATACTCTTCAGGGTCTCCCAACCCATAGTTTGCAGAGACGGAGGCAATCACAATAACATCATCATAGCTTAAAAGATTCGCAGTAGAAGAGAGTCTCATGCGCTCAAGCTCTTCATTGATGGCACTGTCTTTTTCTATAAATAGGTCTTGACGGGGAATATAAGCCTCTGGCTGATAATAATCATAATACGAGACAAAGTATTCGACATGGTTGTTGGGAAAAAACTGTCTGAACTCACTGTAAAGCTGAGCAGCTAAAGTTTTGTTATGTGTCATGATGATTGTAGGCATCTGAACATTCTCTATAACACGCGCCATAGTGTGCGTTTTACCGCTTCCCGTGACACCTTCAAGCGTTTGGTAACGATTACCTTTTAGAATGCTGTTTGTGAGTTCTTTGATTGCAGTCGGCTGGTCTCCCGCAGGAGAATAATCTGATATTACTTTAAAATTTGCTTCTTTTTTCATGTTTGGAATTATAGCTAAATGTGGAAAATGGATGAGAAAAGTGATGATTTTTAGGAAGATGACTGCCTATAAGCTACCGACTTTGTAGAGAAATAAGCAATATACCAACAGCTTTATATTTACTTTTTGATAGTATCGCAGAAATAAAATTTAGATAGGAATTTGAAAGATGTTAGAAGTTATTTTACTCTCTTTTGCTCTTAGTATGGATGCCTTTGCAGTCTCCATAGGACTAGGTGTAAAAAATAAATATTTTGATAAAACTTTAGCGCTTAAAGTTGCACTGTTTTTTGGTTTTTTCAAGGTTTAATGCCGCTGTTTGGTTATCTCGCGAGTATTGGTCTTGGAAGTAATATAGAATCAATTGATCATTGGTTTGCATTTGTTTTGTTAAGTGTAATCGGCGGAAAGATGCTGTACGAGAGTTTTGGTGAAAATACTGAAGATGAAATTTCAATCATTACGAATAAAGTATTGCTAATTTTAGCAATAGCTACAAGTATAGATGCAATGGCAACAGGTTTTACTCTAAATTTACTACAAGTAAACCCATTTTTGTCCATGATTATTATAGGGATTGTGACATACTTTTTTAGCTTTTTAGGAGTTTTTATTGGTTCAAGAGGCGGTGGATTTTAGAAGATAAAGCTGAAAAGATAGGTGGTGTAATTCTCATTGGCATTGGTTTTAAAATTTTGATAGAGCATACTTTGTACTAAATGAATTTTAGGAAATTTATTTAGTTATATTTATAATTTAACTCCAAACTTTCCAAGAATAAAGATAACACTGTAGTAAGCAACAACAGTCATCAAAATTGAAATAATCATACTTGGGTAGAAGAGGAATCCTTTTTTTATTAAGATAGGAAAAGCAATAAATAGTGTCATTGATGGGGCGATTAACCAAACAATTCTGCTTGAAAACTCCACTGCACTGTTGCAATTATTTGTATCTATATACATCCAAGTCATAGCTAAAATTGATACTAGTGGGATAGCTGCCAACATTGCACCAATCAAACTGCTTTTCTTAGCTATCTCAGAGATTAATACAATTAAGAGTGCTGTAATAATTAATTTTGTTATGTAGTAAGCCAAGCGTCATCCTTATCCATATTAACTCCTGCAACACCTTCAAGTGTCTGGTAACGGTTATCTTTTAGAATGCTGTCTGGAATGACCCCGATTTAATAGACAGAAACTTATTCAGTTAACACCTTATTTTTTGAAGCCTCTGAATTATATCTTTTTTCAAACTCATTAGGTGAAATATATCCAAGATAACGGTGTCCTTTTTTTGGATTGTAGAACATCTCTATATATTCAAATATTTCAGATGCTGCAACTTCTCTTGTTAAAAATACATGTTTTCTTACAAGCTCTTTTTTGAGTGTTTTGAAGAAGCTTTCTGCGACTGCGTTGTCGTAACAGTTGCCGCGCCTGTTCATGCTTGGAACGATATTATGATGTTTTAGAAATGTCCTATACTCATAGGAGCTGTACCGGCTTCCTTGATCTGAGATCATTTTAAAAATATCAACGATATATATGGTCATGATATTGGAGATAAAGTCTTAAAAGATTTTTCGAGGAAAGAAGATATACTAATGCGATGGGGCGGAGAAGAATTTCTGCTACTTTTAAAAGTAGATGATAAAGTAGCGCTCACAAAAGTACTTGAACATATAAGAAAAGCTATTGAAAATCATAAGTTTTCTATCGTCGAGGAAGTCACATGCAGTTTTGGTGCTGTTTTGCATGATCCATCTAATACATGGCAGATAACTTTTAAATCAGCGGATATCGCATTATATGATGCCAAAAATTCCAGTAGCAATAAAGCTATAGTTAAATGATTTAGAACACAAGGAGTAATAAATTCTTGTGTATCTTATTTTTTAAATATATTTTAATATTTCCTCTTTGACAATTATACTTTTTTCACCACTAATCATAGTAAGTTCGCCATCGCTGATATTGCATTGCAGAGACATTGTTCTCTCAACCAACTGCTCTATATCACCATCAAAATTAAGATGAATTACAGAGAGGTTTTTAAAACGTTTGAGTGAACTCTCTACATTCTTGTACCAAGCGAATGCGCTCCCCTCCTGATAGGTGTAGATAATAACTTTTTGTGAGCGTCCGCATGCTTTTCTGATTCGTTTCTCATCTGGCTGACCCAAATCTATCCACAATAGAATCTCGCCATCCAGCGCTTTTTGCCATAAGTCCGGCTCATCATCTTGTGAAATTCCTTTGCAAAATTGCAGCGCATCATTTGCATTAAGTACAAATGCTGCTAATCGCACCATAAAGCGGAAATCATTTTCAGATGGGTGTTTGGCTAAGGTTAAATTGTGCTCTGCATAATAGTGAGAATCCATATTTGCAATATTGAGAGAGGCTTTATATATAGTTGCTTTTGTAGACATGATTTTCCTTCAATTCTATGAGAGAGTATAGCAGATAGAGGCTAAAAGCTGATTATTAAGTAAAATTATGTGACAATGTAGAGGCAGAAACAATCACATTTTATAAGGTATATATATGAAGCAACCAACTAAAAAATATTATAGTAATACAACAAAAGCACCTCCTCACAATAATAGAAGAAAGTTACCCCCAAAAAGTAGCAGTACAGATGTCTCTCCTAAAAATGAGGTTAAAGAGATGTTTATGAAATGGTTTAAAAAGAATAATATCGTCGGACAGATTATGAGTAAGCAGGATGTAGTGCAAAATATCTTGACTAAAATAAATGCAAAACAGGAAGATGCTCTGGGGAGTGCAATAAATGAACTAAAAAATGAGGGTTTAATAGAGTTAAAAGAAGATGGAGTCACTTTAGTATTGACTCAAAAAGGTACTGAACACATTTTATAGTTTCGTGAACCCGTTATTGTAGTTCCTTTACTTTTTGTGATAGAATTATATTTATATAAAAAAATAGGAATTAAAATGCAAAGTTTAACAAGTTTACAAAGACTAAGTGAAAAAATATCGCAAATAGTAAAAAATCAAGATTCCTTAAAAAGTGAGAATGAGGTTATTCGTAACGAACTTGTTACATTGAAAGCTGAAAAAGAAATAAAAGACCAAGAGATAGAAAAGCTTATTGAACAAAATGCTAAAAAAGATTTAGAGATAGAAGAGATTGTAAGTAAAATAGAAAGTATTTTAGGCTAAAAGTAGATGAGTAAAAAGATTTGCTTGGAGATAGATGGTCATCGTTTTGATGTTAATCTTGAGGAAGAATTTGCTTTTTATTTAGAACAGCAGATGACAAAAGATTTCAACATGGATGGCAAAAATGAGTTAAAAGTTTTGCTTCAGGCTTATGTGAGAAAAAATCATGATTTTTATATGCAAGAACAGGAAATAAAAGAGATATTGAGAAAAATAGAAAATTAGTCCCCATTTTATAATAATGTAAGTTAAAGGTGATATAATTTCGTCCTCTTCTTATGGAGATGATGTGCGCTCGTAGCTCAGTTGGATAGAGCATTGGTTTGCGGTACCAAAGGTCACAGGTTCGACTCCTGTCGGGCGCACCACTTATAAACTCCTCAAATATGAATCTTCAAAGACTTCTTAAAAAAGAAAAAACTACTTAAGAACTCACTGGGTGACACTTTTTACTTTAAAATATCTAAATTAACAACTCAAAAATCAATATTTAAACTATATTCTTCTCTTTTGTATTTATTTCCACATGCCATTTACCAAGGGCTTATGGCAATGCCAAGGCTTCAGAATTGAAGTTTACGGAATCAAGACGGATGCAGCATATTTGCTTAATTAACTTCTAAGCAACGACATTTAATCAATTTTTTTAATAACCGATAGTAAATCTATCGAACTTTTTATTAGGCTTACGTTATGAGTATATTTGCTTTACAATCACCAGTCGGTGGCTTTTTGGATGAAAACCTAAAACACTTTAACAAAATATTTGATGATTGGTGTGTTCAGTTTGATAACTACGAAGATGCTGGTATTATTGCTGATAGTCTTAAACACAGAAAGAGTGTTGAAATCGTTGAGATTACACCGCTGAGCTATCCAAAATATTTTTTTCCTAATCTTCAGGGCAATATTTATGCAACACGGCAGATTGAGAATAAGATTATCTGTATTGTTGAGCCGTTTATGGGATCAAACTTCCGTATAGCGGTTTGTGATTTGAAGACGAAATATGTAGAGCTTATGCCTACTCGTTATAAAAATGTTTTGAGTGTTGAAGGCGCTTTTGCGAATTTTGTAGATTAACTTAGCAGTGCTCATTTTTCATTTATAATTAAGAGGCAGAAGATGGGTTTACGCAGCGCTAGAGAAGAGTAAAATTTACTCTATCTCAGCGTCGATAACATTATAAAAAAAATATTTTCCTAAATAGGTTTTATTCTATTTCAGCGTCGATAACGTCTTCGTCGTTTTTTTTCTTTTTAGTGTCCGCTTCGCCGCTTGGAGCACCTTCTTCTTTTTTGTACATTTGCTCTGCCATTTTGTGACTTACTTCTGTGAGAGTTTTTACTTTTGCTTCAATTTGCTCTTTTGTAGCATTTGTATCTTTGAGAGTATCTTTAAGTTCAGTTATTGCACTCTCAATTTTTTCTTTTTCCTCAGCAGAAATTTTTTCACCAATTTCACCTAGTGATTTTTCAGTTTGAGCGATAAGTGCATCCGCCTGATTTTTGAGGTCAACTAACGCTTTTCTTTTTGAATCTTCAGCTTTGTGAGCTTCAGCATCTTGAACCATTTTGTTAATCTCTTCTTCGCTTAATCCAGAACTTCCGCTAATTGTGATTGATTGAGATTTGCCGGTTCCTTTATCAGTCGAGCTAACAGTTAAAATACCGTTTGCATCGATGTCAAAAGTTACTTCAATCTGAGGAACACCTCTTGGAGCTGCAGCAATATTTCCTAGTTCAAATAAACCTAAAGATTTGTTGTCTTTTGCAAACTCTCTTTCACCTTGAACAACCGAGATACTAACGGCTGGCTGATTGTCCTCTGCAGTTGAGAATACTTGAGATTTTTTAACAGGAATTGTTGTTCCTTTTTCGATAATTTTCGTAGCAATTCCGCCTAAAGTTTCAATTCCAAGAGACAATGGAGTAACATCTAAGAGAAGTACATCTTTAACATCTCCTCTTAAAACTCCACCTTGAATGGCTGCACCGGCTGCAACAACTTCATCAGGGTTTACGCTTTTGTTCAAGTTTTTGCCACCAAAGTAATCAGAAACCATTTTTTGTGCCAATGGAACACGGATAGAACCACCAACCATTATAATCTCTTTGATAGCATTGTTATCTAAACCAGACTCTTTCATAGCTGTTTTGATGTGGTCAATCGTCTCTTTTACAAGACTCTCAATCATTCCCTCAAATTTAGCACGAGTAAGTTTGAGAACCAAGTGTTGCGGTCCAGCTTCTGTCATAGTGATAAACGGCAGGTTAATCTCAGTTTCAGTAGATGAACTTAACTCTTTTTTAGCATTTTCAGCAGCATCTTTTAATCGTTGAAGTGCCATTTTGTCATTCTTGAGGTCGATTCCATGAGAGCTTTTGAACTCAGCATTTAGATAATCAACGATTTTGTTGTCAAAGTCATCTCCACCTAGAAATGCGTTACCATCCGTTGAGAGAACCTCAAAAGTACCGTCAGAAATCTCTAAAACAGTAACATCAAATGTACCGCCTCCAAGGTCATAAACAAGTACATTTTCTTCAGCTTTGCTCTCTAAACCGTAAGCAAGTGCAGAAGCAGTCGGCTCATTGATGATACGAAGAACATTAAGTCCTGCGATTGTACCGGCATCTTTCGTAGCCTTTCTTTGTGCATCATTGAAGTATGCAGGAACTGTAATTACTGCATCCGTTACAGTAGAACCTAAATAACTCTCGGCATCTGCTTTTAGCTTTGATAAAATCTTAGCTGAAATCTCTTGTGGTGTGTAGATTTTGCCATCTACATTCACGGCAGCCATTCCATCTTTGTCAACTATGTTATAAGTTACTTTGTCATGTGCTGCTTTTGCATTCTCTTCACTCATCATCAGACCCATAATTCTCTTGATAGAAGAGATAGTTTTGTGTGGATTTGTGATTGCTTGACGTTTTGCAGGGTCTCCTACTAAAACTTCACCTTTATCTGTAAACGCTACAACGGAAGGAGTTGTATTCTTCCCTTCTTTATTAGGGATGATTTTTGCTTCCCCGCCCTCATAAACTGCCACACATGAATTTGTTGTTCCTAAATCTATACCTATTACTTTGCTCATTATATTTTCCTTTTATTTTGTTTATTATATTTTTATTTGTTTGCGAATTAATTCGCGACTACAACCATTGCTTCGCGCAAAGGTCTTTCTTTATATTTATAGCCCGTTTGAAAAGTTTGAACAATCTGCCCACTCTCAACTGTGTCACTGTCAACACTCTGAATAGCATTATGAATGTTTGGATCAAACGGTTCGTCATGAGAAACCATCGTTACCCCGTGCTTTTCTAAAGAAGTTGTTAGCTGCTTGAGTGTCAACTGCATTCCTTCTTTTAGTTTTTCAATAAGTTCACTAGGTTCTCCACTTGATGATGCAGAAGCTATTGCCATTTGCAGTGAATCCATAACCGGAATCATATCTTTTGCAAATTTCTCGTTAGAATACTCTACGGCTGTATATTTTTCTCTCTCTAATCTTTTTTTGATGTTATCAAAATCAGCGTGAACTCTAGCATATTTATCTTTGAGTGCTACAAGCTCCTCTTGTAAGAGGTCGAACTCATTTTCAACAGCCACCGCCTCAGCTTCAGCTTCATCGCTACTCAACTCTTTATTAACCTCTTCTTGCAGGGGTTCTTTTTGTAATTCATCTTTTTTTGATTGTTGTGACATAATAGTTTATCTTCTCCTTTGTTATAAAAGATGGCGTCATTATACATATTGAGTGTAACAATGTCAAGTGCTACTTTAGTCTAGTTAATAAGATAAGTTGAGCCCATCTATATAAAGTATATTTTTTGTTACGACCACCTCAAACATAAATATCATATAATAACATAATAATTTATTTTTTGTTAAAAATACCTGATTAAAGAAGTTTTAGACTCCTCAGCTTTTTGCTAATCTGTACTTTTTTTGATGGTTACAGAAGTCGTATTATTGCAAATTTAAAGTATTTTATTAGAGAGAATAAGTGCAAGAGCGAGTAAGAAAGGGTTTTCTAAAAGACCATTGATAATTTAGTCTAGACCAACATCTGCCAGTGCTAAACATGCAAGTACATTTTTGCCGTTATGCGACATGGTATTTATTGCATGTGTAAATGTTAATCCTGTTGTTATAATATCATCCACCAACAGTACATCTTTTTCTTCAAAATCCTTAAATTCAAAATTTCTTGGATTGAAGATTCTAAACTCTCTGCTTTTTCCTGCATAAGTGAGCCTATTTTTATCTCTTAATCTGTTGAAATGGGGCTTTATTAATTTCGCTTTGAGCTCTTTGTTTAAAATAGCTGTGTGTGAATAGCCGCTTCGTGCATTATCATCAATTGAGATGGATGCAACAGTAGTAGGAAATTCAAATTCGGATGCAAACTTTTTAAAGCTGTTTTTTGCCAAAATCGTATAGATATAAAAGCCGATATCGGTGTGTTTTGTAAAGAGCAACTCTTTGATTTCGTCGTATCTGTAAAAGGAGATAACTTCTATGTTGTTTAGGATTTTTCTTTTATGAATGGAGGGGGTTAAAAAAGTCTCTTGGCATGTGCGACAGATGTGTGTGAGTGACAAACTCTCACACATCATGCAACGCATTTTAATCCATTTTTAGAACTGAAATAAACGCTTCGCTAGGAAGTTGCACTTTTGTCATGTAAGTCTCCTTCTCTTTGGAACAAGTCCCAAAGAGAATTCCTCTCACTAAAGTTTTCCAGAAAAACATTTTTTAATCCATTTTTAAAACAGACATAAAAGCTTCGCTTGGAAGCTGCACTTTTCCTATGGACTTCATACGTTTTTTACCGGCTTTTTGTTTTTCCAAAAGCTTGCGTTTACGGGTGATATCTCCACCGTAACATTTTGCGGTAACATTTTTGCCCATCGACTTCACAGTCTCACGGGCAATAACTTGTGAACCTAAAGAGGCCTGCACGGCAACTTCAAAAAGTTGACGAGGAATTATTTCTTTCATATTTTTAACTAAAATACGACCACGGGAGAGAGCTTGATTACGAGGCACAACAATGCTAAGTGCGTCAACGGCTTCTCCGGCTACTTTGATGTCAAGTTTTACAAGATCACCCACTCTAAAATCTATAGGTTCGTAATCAAACGAAGCGTAACCTTTAGAGATTGACTTTAAGGTATCGTAAAAGTCAACCACTATCTCATTCATGGGAACCTCATACTCAAGCATCACTCTATTTTCGTTAAGATAAGTCATCTTGCTTTGGGTGCCGCGTTTATTTATCAGAAGAGTGATAATATTTCCAAGATATTCACTTGGGGTAATAACGGTAGCTCTTACATAAGGCTCTTCGATTCTGTCAATTTTGTTGACTTCCGGAAGCTCCGAAGGGTTATGAACATTAACTTTTTCACCATTATTGAGATAAACTTGATAGATAACAGAGGGTGCAGAAGCGATTAAATCAAGGTCAAATTCACGCTCAAGTCTCTCTTTCACGACTTCCATGTGAAGCATACCTAAAAATCCAACACGAAAACCAAAACCAAGAGCCAGAGATGTTTCAGGCTCATAAGAGAGAGAGCTATCATTGAGTCTTAGTTTATTGAGTGCATCGCGTAAATTTTCAAAATCATCTGTATCTATTGGATATATACCGGCAAATACAAAAGGTTTAGCCGGTTCATATCTTCCAACAGGCTCGGACGCAGGATTCTTAGCATCCGTAATTGTGTCGCCAACATTTATGACACTCACTTCTTTAAGTCCAAGAACAACTATACCAATTTCACCACATTCAATTGAGTCGGTTTTGATACGCTTAAGTGGATGCGGATACATTAAATCAAGAATATGGTGTTCTTCTAGATTGCTCATAAGTTGGATGTTTTGACCTTTTTTAATATTGCCATCAAAAACACGAACAAGTGCAAGAGCACCAAGATATTGGTCAAACCAAGAGTCATAAATTATAGCTTTTGTAGTTGCACTTGGGTCACCAACAGGAGCAGGAATTCTGTCTACAATTGCGTCAATGAGCGCGCGTATGCCCACACCGGTTTTTGCCGACACTAAACAAGCGTCAGTTGCATCTATGCCGATACTTGTTTCAATTTCTTCTGCAACTTTTACAGGGTCTGCAGCCGGTAAATCGATTTTATTTATAACAGGTATAAGCTCAAGATTATTTTCCATTGCCAAATAAACATTTGCGATAGTCTGCGCTTCAACACCCTGTGCAGCGTCTACAATTAAAAGTGCACCATCGCTTGAAGCTAATGATTTGCTCACTTCATACGAGAAATCCACATGACCCGGAGTGTCGATAAGATTTAAAATATAGTGTTCTCCATCTTTGACATAATCAAGTCGGACACTTTGTGCCTTAATGGTAATGCCGCGCTCTTGTTCGATGTCCATAGTGTCCATCATCTGTTTTGTAAGTTCTCTTTCGCTCACCGCACCACACTCTTGAATAATACGGTCGGCTAAAGTACTTTTACCATGGTCGATATGCGCGATAATAGAGAAGTTTCTAATGTTTTTCAAAAAATGTTTCCTTAATTAAGCAAATAATGAGTTTACGCTTTCGTTGTGATAAACCCTGCGAATAACTTCAGCAAAGAGCGGAGCAACAGTTAAAACTATGATTTTATCATGAGGTTTAGAGAGAAGAGTATTTGTGATAATCAGTTCATCAAGTTCACCGTTTTCTATATTATCATACGCTTTTCCGCTTAAAACCGCATGCGTCGCACATGCCATAACCGAAGTTGCACCCTTGTTTTTAAGTGCAGTCGCCGCTTTTACCATGGTTCCTGCCGTGTCCACCATGTCATCTATCATAATAACATCTTTACCGTTGACATCGCCGATGATGTTCATGACTTCACTCTCATTTGCCTTTTCGCGGCGTTTATCAACGATTACCATCTCTAAACCCATTCTTGAAGCAAAATAACGTGCTCTCGCAACACCGCCGATGTCCGGAGAAGCGATGATTGGATTTTTGAGGTTTTTACTTTTGATGTAGTTTTCAAATGTCACGGAACCATAAAGATTATCAACGGGAATATTGAAAAAACCTTGAATTTGACCTGCATGCAAATCGATAGTTACGACTCTGTTTATTCCGGCTGTTTCATACATGTCTGCTACAAGCCTTGCGGTAATAGGTACACGAGGTGCAGCTTTTCGGTCTTGTCTTGCATAACCAAAGTAAGGGACGACGGCTGTTATGCTGCTTGCAGAGGAGCGGCGAAGCGCGTCCGTCATAATGAGCAGCTCCATTAAGTTATCGTTGGATGGAACTCCTGTTGATTGAATGATAAAAACATCGCGTCCGCGAACACTCTCAGCTATTTGAACCGAAATTTCACCGTCGCTAAATCTTTTTATATCCGCCTTGGCTAGGGGAACATCTAAAATCTGGCAAACCTCTTTTGCAAAATCAATACTTGCAGAACCTGCAAAAATCTTATATCCACGCATGGGATTCCTTCTTGGAAAAATTAATACGCGATTATACAAAAAATGTTCTGAGGGCTTATTAAAATCAGTGACAGTTTTTGCAATTGCCTGAGAGAACGAAGTCTGTTTTATCTATTTGGAACTCGGTTGTTTTAGAAATTTTATCTACAAGTGCCTCTAAATCAATAGCCACGTCTTCAATATTTCCACAGTTTTTACACAGTAGATGGGAGTGAGAACTCTTTGTTAGTTCATAGACAGATTTACTAAGTGGAAGTTTCACCTCATAAATTAGGCTGTTTTCAAGCATAAGATTTATATTTTTATAAATAGTAGCCAACGAGATAGAGGTAAATTTTTCTAGCATTATTGAATATAAGGATTCTGTACTCACATGCCCATTTAGAAACAGAGCATCGACAATTGCTATCCTTTGCGGAGTGACTTTTAAATTATGTTTTCTTAAAGTGTTTGTATAATTAATCATATGTAAATTGTACAATAGGAAAACTTAATAGATAAAGATTATTCTTTATGTAATATTTATTTATATGTTGTGAATAAATTTGTAATAAAAATAGCTGAATCAAAAGTTTGTTGTATAATCCATTGCTTTTAATTAAGAAAAAAAAATAAATTGGAGTGTAAAGAATGAGCAGTATAGACGAAATTTCTCAGAGTGAACTATCCATGTTAAAGCAGTATTTTAAGATAGTCGATGCAACAAATATTGTTTCAAAGACAGATTTGAAGGGGATAATCACTTATGTAAATAATAAATTTATTGAGATATCAGGTTACTCTCAAGAAGAACTCATCGGAAAGTCTCATAATATTGTGCGCGATCCAGAGATGCCATCGAGTGTATTTAAAGAGCTTTGGCAAACAATAAAATCTAAAAATGTATGGAGTGGTGTGGTTACAAATCTGCGAAAAGATGGAACTAAATACACTGTGAGTGCCTCAATTTTTCCTATTCTTGACTCGATGGGAAAAGTTGTAGAGTATATATCAATCCGCCATGACATCACACAAGTGTTGGAACTCAGCAGCAAAATTGAAGAGATGAATGCTTATAACATGCAGCAAGAACATTTGGCAAAAGATAAACTTGAAGCAGGCATTGTTAATGATATGGATGAGAGCGAGTGTAGTGTGCTTCATCTTGCTTCGGATATATTAAGTGGAGATTTCTACTCTATCTATAAGATGAAAGACGGCTCTATTTTCCTCTATCTTGTTGATGGACAGGGACATGGCGTTTCTCCGGCTTTGACGGTTTTTGCAATATCTTCTATGTTAAATCAATTTGTTTACAGTATGCAATCCATCGAAGAGTTGATAGAAAAACTTTACCCATTAGCAAAAACATTTTTAGGTGAGATAGAACAACTCTCATACATCATGCTAATGATAGACCCTGAGAAAAAATCTTTTACTTATGCTTCGGGTGGAATGTATCCATTTTTGATAAAAAATGGAGATGAAATTATAAAAATAAGGGCAAACAATACTCCATTTATGAACTTCTCTCCAACACCGATTTGCACTACGATAAAGATTGACAAATGGGACTCTATTATGCTTTACAGCGATGGTATTCTAGAGCATGAAAATGATAATTTAAAAGAGTATATGCCGGAAGCTATTATGAAGAATCCTTTAATGATAAAGGATGTCATAAAAAAAATATCTGAGCATGAGTTTGAAGATGATGTAACTATGATTTATCTGAAGAATGTTGAGTAAGAACTCTTCCGCTTATTAAAAAGAGGAAGGGTTCTTTTTTATAAAAAGTTGATTAAGTCTAGGTCTAGTTTATATTTGTTAGATGTGACTTCATCTATAGTTTTAAACTCAAATCCTTTTTTTGAGTAGCAGATTACACTCTCATCTTTACCATCAAGAATCCCGTTTATTGCATGTGTAACAAACTTATACGCCATGAGCCTGTCATAAATAGTCGGGTTGCCGCCTCTTTGAAGATGCCCCAAAACACTCACTCGCGACTCAATCCCGATTTTCTGCTCAAACCAATCCGCTATTTCCTGCGAATCTTGCTTGATTCCTTCAGAAGCTATGGCGATAAAATATCTTCTTCCGTTCTTAATCTGCTCTTTAAAGTCCTCTTCGTAAGATTTTAAATCGTACTCAACCTCAGGGATAAGACAAAGTTCCGCACCCGAAGTTATAGCCGAGATAAGTGCCAAATATCCGCAATCTCTTCCCATAGTCTCAATTACAAAAGCTCTTTTAAATGCAGAGGCTGTGTCACGAATAGAATCAATGGATGTTTTAATTATGTTAAGAGCCGTGTCAACACCTAAACAGTAGTCCGTTCCATGAATATCGTTATCAATAGTAGAAGGAATCCCGCAAAACTTAATTCCATGCTCCTTGTAAAAAACATCGAGTCCTCTAAATGAGCCGTCTCCACCTAAAACAATCAGCATACCTATATTCAGGGCATCAAGATTTTTTTTCGCAACTTCTCTAAACTCCGGTTGCATAAACCTTTTGCTTCTAGCCGAACCAATCTGAGTTCCGCCCCTGATGATAATCCCTGAAACATCTTTGTAGCTTGCCTGTCTGATATTATTATCAATCAAGCCCTCATATCCGTCATAGACAAAATAGGGAATCAATCCCTTCTTAAGTGAATATTCAACAAAATGTTTCAAAGCCGGATTCATCCCTGAAACATCACCGCCGGAACACAAAATTGCTATATTTTTACTCATAAATATGCCCTCCTTCTATTTATATATGTTTATTCTAGCATTGTATAATACAAATATTAAAATTTGGAACTGTAATAATTTAATGTGCATTATTGTAATCGATTGGTAGCAAAATATTCAAATTAAAGAGAGTTTTGTAAGAATCAAATTGAGTATCTAATATTGCATTTTCATAGTTTCATAATCTCTTTTAAGCTAAAATTCCATAATTTATTTTCACAAGGTTATGAATGAAGAGAGCATTAGTTAGTGTTAGCGATAAGAGCGGAGTGGTTGATTTTTGTAAATCACTCGTAAAAAACGGATATGAGATTATCTCAACTGGCGGAACTTATAAGATACTTATAGAGAGTGGTTTAAACGCTATTGAGATAGATGAAGTTACAAAATTTCCTGAGTGTTTTGAAGGTCGTGTTAAAACACTCAATCCTTTTGTGCATGGAGGCATTTTACATCGCCGAGATAAGCAATCGCACTTAGACCAAGCCAAAGAGCTGGGCGTTGAAGCGATTGATTTGGTGTGTGTAAATCTTTATCCGTTCAAGGCGACAATAGAAAAAACGGATGATTTTGAAGAGATTATAGAAAATATTGACATCGGTGGACCTGCCATGGTTCGCTCCGCTGCAAAAAACTTTGACAGTGTAATTATTGTAACCGATGTAAAAGATTACGCTTCTGTAATAGATGCGATTGAAAACGAAAAAAATACGGTCGAATTTCGCCGTAATTTTATGATAAAAGCGTATGAGCATACCGCGGCGTATGACAGCATGATAGCAAACTACATGAACTCTCGTTTCAACGGCGGCTTCGGTGAAAAGCAATTCATAGTCGGAAACAAAGTTATGGACACGCGTTATGGTGAAAATCCTCACCAAAAGGGTGCTTTGTATGAGTTTGATAAGCACTACTCAGATAACTTCAAAACACTCAAAGGCGAGGCAAGTTTTAACAACTTAAATGACTTAAGCGGAGCGGTTAAAATCGCATCTGCATTTGGGAATGAGAATGCTATTTGTATCACAAAACATGGAAATCCATGTGGATTCGCTATCAAAGAGACACTCCTAGAAGCGTACGAAGAGGCACTTAAATGTGATCCTGTTTCTGCTTTTGGCGGAGTAGTAGCTGTGAATGGTGTTGTAAACAAAGAACTGGCTCTGAAGATGAACGAGATATTTTTAGAAGTTATTATTGCAGGCAGAATTACTGAAGAGGCACAAGAGGTTTTTGCTTCTAAAAAAAGAATCAAACTCTTTGAGATGGGAAGTGACAAGCTTATTCTTGCAAACGATGTAAAAGATTTCAAACACATCGACGGCGGATTTGTCTTTCAAGACTCGGATAAAGTGGGAGATGATGAGGTAAAAAATGCAAAACTTGTGAGTAAAAACAGCGCAAGCGAGCAAGAGCTCAAAGATATGGAAATAGCATATAAAGTAGCAAGCCTCACAAAATCCAACTGTGTTGTGTATGTGAAAAACTCAGCTATGGTAGCCGTTGGCATGGGTATGACAAGCCGCGTGGATGCAAGCCAATGTGCTCTTAAAAAAGCAAAAGAGATGGGTCTGGATGTAACAGGTGCGGCACTGGCAAGTGAAGCATTTTTCCCGTTCCGCGATTCGATAGATGCAGCGGCAGCTGCAGGTGTAAAATCTGTCATAGAACCGGGTGGAAGCATTAGAGATGATGAGATTATAGATGCCGCGAACGAGTTTGGCATGAGTCTTTATTTCTCAGAAGTGAGACACTTTTTACATTAATATCTATTTTTACATGCACGGTGAGCGCCCTGAGGAAGTACTCTCGGGGTGGCGTGCCATGTTGAAAATTTCCCTCTAAACTTGATTGACATCCACTCAACCCTTATGATATAATCACGCTTAATAAACAGATAAAAATATAAATTTTAGGATAAAAAAATGGCTAAATCGTTATACGAAACTCTTGAAATCACAGAGAGTGCAACAGAAGCAGAGATAAAAAAAGCATATAGAAAGCTTGCAAGAAAGTACCATCCGGATATAAATAAAGAGCCGACGGCCGAAGATAAATTTAAAGAGATTAATGCGGCCTATGAGATTCTAAGCGACAAGGATAAAAAAGCACAGTACGACAGAGTTGGGGACAATATGTTCGGCGGACAAAATTTTCATGATTTTTCTCGTTCACACCGAGGTGCAGGAAATGCAGATTTAGATGAAATTTTAAGAAGCATGTTCTCCGGTGGCGGCGGTGGATTTGGAGGCGGTTTTGGTGGGGGTAACTTCGGGAGCGCTTTTGGCGGCGGAGGCTCTTCACACAAACAACCAAATCTTGATATTGAAACAAATGTCACAATACCTTTTATTGTCTCTATTCTTGGAGGGTCACACTCGGTATCCGTGAATGGGGAAAGATTTGACATAAAAATTCCGGCCGGAATTAAAAGCGGTGAAAGGATGCGTGTTAAAGGCAAAGGACATGCACAGGGCGGGCGAGCAGGGGATTTGTTTTTAAAAATAGCAGTTGCTTCAAACCCTGAATATGTAAGAGAAGAGGATGACTTGGTTAAAAACTTTGATGTACCTCTCTATGCTGCACTTTTTGGAGAAAAGGTTACTATCGCAACTTTAGAAAAAGAGATAAAACTAAATATTCCGGCAAATACGAAAAACGGGCAGAGATTTCGTGTAAAAGAGATGGGTGCGATGAACCGAAAGACTAATGTTCGAGGTGATTTGTATTTAAAAGCAAATATTGTACTTCCAAAGATTGAAGATTTGGATGAAGAGTTGGTAAAAGTTATGAAAGAAAAACTACCAAAGGAGTAATCAATGATGCATCAGTATGAAGAGCCGGTATATCTTATTAGCATAGTTGCTAAAATTTTGGAGATACATCCGCAGACTTTGAGACAGTACGAGAGAGAAAATCTTGTTTGTCCTTCCAGATCCAATGGTCGTATTAGACTCTATTCTCAAAGGGATATTGATAGAATTAAGCTTATTTTGAGACTTACTCGAAAGCTTGGCGTAAACTTGGCTGGTGTTGATATTATTTTGAGGTTAAAAGAGAATGTCGATGAGATGGAACAAGATATTTTAGATTTAAGACGAGAGGTGATGAAAGCTAAAAGCGGACAGACTGTCTCTCCGGATAAGGCACTCGTTACAAAAAAAAGTATTTATGACATGATTATATTTGAAGAGAAGAAGTGATATCTTCTACTTTTATGTTACGCAATAAAACGAACGCGTCTGTTTTATTGGCAGGGACAAATTGTCCCTGCCACCCCCTAAAGCTACGAAAAAACTTGTTTTTTCGAGAATTATAATATCTGCTACTCTTTAAGTCTCTCTATTTTTGCCCCGACATGTTCTAGTTTTTTCTCTAAACTGTCATAACCGCGGTCGAGGTGGTAAATACGGTGTATGTTTGTCTCTCCTTCAGCTACGAGTGCGGCCAAAACTAAAGCACTTGAAGCCCTTAAATCGGTAGCCATAACATCTGTTCCGCTTAGCTCTGTCTTACCCACAACTGTCGCGATATTTCCATGAAGCGTTATGTCTGCACCCATTCTTTGAAGTTCGCTCACATGCATAAATCTATTTTCGAAAAGTCTTTCTTCTATTATTGAAACCCCGTTTGCCTGAGTTGCAAGAGCCAAGAATTGTGCTTGCATGTCAGTAGGAAAAGCTGGATATTCTTGCGTTGTGATTTTTACAGGTTTTATGGTGTCTGATGGGTGAATTGTTATTGAATCTCTTGTTATTGTAAATGAGCTGCCCATCTCTTCAAGTTTGGCTAAAACAGAGCCTAAATGCTTTGGTTGCACATCTGTAATTTTAAGTTCTGATTTTGTAATTGCACCTGCACAAAGATATGTTCCAGCTTCTATCCGGTCTGGAATCACAGAAAACTCTTTTATATCAATCAGCTTTCCACATGTTCCGTGGATAGTTAACACACCTGTTCCAATGCCATCGATTTTTACACCGTTTTCATTTAAAATTTCACATAGCTGTACAACCTCAGGTTCTCTTGCTGCATTTGTAATTGTAGTCTCTCCGTGTGCCAAGGCCGCGGCCATTACGATGTTTGCTGTTCCTGTAACTGTGATTTTGTCAAAAATTATGTCACACCCTTTAAGTCCGTTTGGGGCAGTTGCTTCAACGTAACCAGCTTTTATAGTAATTTTTGCACCCATATGTTCAAGTGCTTTCAGGTGCAAGTCAATTGGTCTCTGCCCTATGGCGCAACCACCCGGAAGTGAAACCTCGCAGTGACCGAATCTTGTTAGAATCGGACCTAAAACCAAAATAGACGCTCTCATGGTTTTTACTATCTCATACGTTGCTTTGGTTTCTTTTAGTGAAGTTGTAGTTACAGCAACATACCCCTCTTTAAACTCACACTCTGCACCAAGATTTGATAAAAGTTTTAGCATGGTTTTTATGTCGGCAACATTTGGTAAATTTTTTATATGAACACTGTTTTTCGCTAATATTGTCATAGCAATCAGTGGAAGAGAGGCATTTTTCGCGCCAGAGATTTTAATTGTTCCATTTAGGGATTTAATGCCCTGTATCTTTAAATAATCCATAAGTCTCTTTGTGTAGGTAGTTAAAATTTTTGTAATTATAGCTTAATATTTGGTGCTCTTTGGAATAAAAAACTTTTTTGATATACTTTTGCCAAAGGAAATATTGATGAGTTCAGCCCTAGATAGATTAAAAGTGTTAACAACTAAAATGTCTGGCTATGAGACAGCAAGAAAAGAGAATCTGAAAATTTTAGAAGAGCTGTATGGCGAGATCGGCATAGATAAAAAAGTAGAAAATTTTGTAGAACTTTTTGAGTTTAAGGCGATAAACCTCTCCGGTGCGTCACTTCTGAGTGAGAGTCTGGGTGTAATAAAAGAGGGAAAATATCTTCAAATTTTAGCGATAGGCTATGATAAAGATGCAGTTGTAAAGAGTAAGAATGTTTCTCTCGGGTACTTTGGCAGAGCCGAGAGTGTCGATGAAGAACTTAAAAATAAAATAGTAGAGTTTATTATCCGTTATAGGTTTGAGAAAAGTTTTATAACTTTAGAACACTACTATGAGATGCTTGAAAACTTTAAAAAATAAAATTTTCACATGTTAATATTCCTCGATGTAGAAACAACCGGACTTGAAGTCCATGATAAAATCTGCTCTATTGGCTTGGTTGCAGTTGAAGAAGGCAAAGTAGCTGCAAAGTATGATTTAGTGAATGAGGGCAAAAAAATATCTTCAAAAGCCTCAAGTGTCAATCATATTACCAACGAGATGTTAAAAGATGCCCCAAAAGTAGCAGAGTCTGAAGCTTATAAATTTTTGCAAGAGCACAACAACGAAAGTACAACGCTCATAGCACACAATAGTAAATTTGATTTGAAAATGCTTGCGAAATGCGGCTTTCATTACAAAGGGCAGGTTGTAGATACTCTGAGAGTAGCAAAGCATCTGATTCCTGAGTGTGAAGGTTTTTCGCTTGGTTTTTTGAGATATGAATTAAAGCTTTATCGTGATGAAAAAAAAGAACTCTTGGGATGTGGAGTTGAAGATAAGATTAATCCGCATAACGCGCTAAGCGATGCAATAATTGTTAAACTGCTTTATGAATATCTTTTAGAGATGGCTTCAAAAGAGGATATGTGCGCATTAAGTACCAAAAATGTACTCATGCAAAAACTAAGTTTTGGAAAATATGCCGGACAATATATTGAAGAGATTAGCATGAGTGACTCAAGTTATCTGCAGTGGATGCTTGCAAATATTCTGGATTTAGATGAGGATTTGCGATATAGTATCAATTATTTTTTAGAAGGAAGCGTATGAAAGTAGCTGTTGAATGTAAGTCTCCATTGCTTCAAAAGTCTTTAGAGATTTTTTTATCCAAATATTTATGCTCAGTGAAACAGTGTGATATTGTCGTTCGTGACGAGGAGTGCATCTATGATGAGAGATGTTTTTATATCTCAAGCAGTCCTGATTCGGATTTAATAAAACCTTTTTCAAAATCTCAACTTATTCTGGCACTTGAAAATAAGTATAGAAAATCCATCTCCGGCATACGAGCGGAGATTGAGAGAGAGTATGGAGACTCGGGGCTTAACTTTGACATTTTAGAGAAACGAATAGATCTATTGACGCAAGAGTATAAACAAAATATTATAAGGGCAGTGAAAGCATTTTATGAAAAGTAAAGCTGTAATAAAAAAAATAATTTCCGGAAAATTCAAAGGAAAAACAATAAAACTACCATCAAAAACAACAACAAGAAGTTCAAAAGCAATTGTGCTGGAATCCTTCTTTAATACAATAGGGTTTGATATAATTGACTCAATATTTGTCGAGGTTTTTTCCGGAAGCGGCTCAATAGGGCTTGAAGCGCTTAGCCGTGGAGCTTCAAAAGTTGTTTTTATGGAGAGAGATGGCGATGCAGTAAAAATTTTAAAAGAAAATATTTCACAAACAGACCCAAGTAGATGTGAAGTCTTTGTTGGAGACAGTTTTTCAAATATAAATGCAGTGCTAAAACAGATAAGAAAAAGCAATGAAGAGGCGTTTTTTTATATAGATCCTCCTTTTAGTACTAGAGAAGGAATGGAAGATATCTATGACAAAATGATAGCCATGATAGCTTCTCTGCCAAAAGAAAATGTTAAATTAATCATCATTGAACACATGAGCGGTTTAGAGTTGCCGCCTCTAATTAATGAATTTTCCAAAGCAAAAACAAGAAAATTCGGAAATACCTCGATAACATACTTTTTTAATCCTGCAGAGTGATACACTTGGAATAATAATTGCTTAATCCTTTTACAATTCAAGGATTAGTTATGATAAAAATTACTTTATTTTTACTTCTTGCAACTTCAATTTATGCTACCAAAATAAATGATGTTGCAAATATAGTAGGTGTTCGTGACAATCAAATTATCGGCTACTCTTTAGTAGTCGGACTTAATAAAACCGGTGATGGAACAACCTCAAAATTTACCCTTCAGTCAATCGCCAACATGTTGAAATCTATGAATATAGATATGAGTCCGGCAGACATAAAATCAAAAAATGTTGCGGCAGTTGTTGTAACTGCTGCACTGAAGCCATTTACAAAGCAGGGCGATAAGTTTGATATTTCGGTTTCATCTATCGGGGATGCAAAATCTTTAGAGGGCGGAATGCTACTTATGACTCCTCTAAAAGGGGTGGATGGAAAAATATATGCTCTGGCCCAAGGCGCTGTTAGTATTGGTGGTAAGAATTCAAAAGGTGCCGGCGAATCCCATCCTACGGTTGGCGTTGTTTTAGAAGGCGGTTTGGTTGAGAGAGAGATTAATATAGATCTATACAATCAGGAAAATGCAACGTTATCTTTGAAAGAGTCTAATTTTAAAAATAGTGTAGAAATTCAAAAAGTAATTAACACCTTTTATAAGGGACAGATTGCTGTTGCGATGGATTCCAGAACAATTAATCTGAAAAAACCTCAAAATAAATCTATGATAGAATTTTTGGCTGAAGTTCAGGATATTGACATGAACTATAAAGTTAAAGATAAAATTATAATAAATGAGAGAACAGGAACTATTATTGCTGGGGTAGGAATTGAAGTTAAACCTATCGTTATGACACATGGCGATATAACTATAAAAATAAAAGAGCAAAAAATACCTGAAAAGCCGGCAGGCTCCATGGTTGTTGATGGCGACATGGTTATTGGTATAAATGAAAAAGAGCTCTATACGAAAGAGGGAACAACGACTGTTGCCAACTTGGTTCGTTCCTTACAAAAATTAGGTGCTACTCCAAAAGACGTTATCTCTATTTTGGAAGCTATGAAAGCAGCAGGCAGTATATCTGCTGAATTATCGGTGATATAAGATGAGTTTTAGCAGTACGAATCCATTAAATTTTTACACAGAAACGGCGATGCAGCAGAGCATAGCTGTGCCAAAGTTAGAGAGCAGGGCTGAGTCTAAGCTAGCTCTGAGTAAAGACCCAAAAGAGGAGAATAACGCACTTCGAGAGCAAACGGATGCTTTTGAGTCTGTAATTTTGAAAATGGTCATGGATAATGCGATGAAAGATGAAAAAAATCTTTTTTCAGAGCAGAATGATCCGGGCGATAAAATTTATAAATCCATGTACAGAGATGAACTTAGTAAAGCAAGTGCCGGAAGTTTTGGTTTTTCTCAAATGCTCTACGATTATTTGAGTCGTAAAAGCTAATTTTTTTACTTTGCATGTCGATATAGCTTAATATGAAAATACTAAAGCGATTTAGATAAAGGGTTTATAATGATTTCACAACTTAATAGTTCAGCTCTCTTTAATGCTTACTCGAGCAGTAATGCAGAGGCAAAAGAAGTTACAAAAAAAGATACTACGAGTATTTCAAAACAAGGTGATACAAGCAAGGTTGAGAGGATAAAAGATGCTCTTGAATCTGGCGAGTATAAAATTAATTTACATGCTTTATCTCAAAAGATAGCTGATGAGCTGTTGTAAGTTTTAAAAATATAGAGGGGTTAAATATGTTGTCTCATCACTTAAATGGAGCATTAAAAGATTTAAGAGATTTAATTGAAATTACTGAATTGGATATAGCTGATATAAGAGAAGCTAAAAATGATTCTCAGTTTGAGAGACTTTCTCTAAAAGATGAGAAATTAAAAAGTTTTGAATCTAAAAAAGCCATGATAGATTATGAAATATCTGCGTTGATGAGCACACACCCCGAAAAAGATTTACCGCAACTTTTGAATGAAGAACAACATCAATCTTTATCGGAATTAAAAATTGAATTATCAAAACTTAGAACGGCAAATAAAAGGTACGCAAAATTTGTTCTGGCAGTGAGCAGTTTGTATAATTCATTTTTAGAAAGGCTGGTTCCTACAGAGATGGATGGCTATCAAAGGGTAGCATCCAGGGATTCCTCTATTTTGGAAATTAGAGTCTAAAATGGCATCTATATTTAATTCACTCAGCATAGGATATTCAGGACTTAATGCTTCGCAGGTGGGCATTAATACTACGAGTCATAATATTTCAAATGCTGAGACGGATGGCTATACAAGACAAAAAGTAGTATTGGGTGCTGCAGTTTCATCTGATTCGTTATTGGGGCAGGCTGGCAATGGCGTTGATGTTTTATCAGTCAAAAGAATTTTTGATAGTTATGTTTTTGATAAATATACCGGTTTAGCTTCAGATAAAGAATATACTGATACTGAAAAAAGCGCACTCGAACAGCTCTCAACTTATTTTCCGGAAATAGATAATGTCGGCATTAAAGCAGATTTGCATGAATACTATAACATGTGGCAAACTTTTTCAGACAATCCAGATAATGACTCTATAAAACTTGCTTTGGCAAAACAAGCAGAAGTTTTATCTGACCATCTAAAATCTACGCAGGGCATGGTTAAAAGTCTACAAGCACAAATAAATGATCAACTACAGACAAATATAAATGAAGTAAACTCTTTGGCGAAACAACTCGCAGATACAAATAAAGCAATTGATACTGCTGAAGCAGGCGGAGTTTATAGTGCTAATGATTTAAGAGATAAAAGAAATGTAATTGAGAGAGATTTGGCAAAGTTAATTGGGGCTACTTCTATTTCAGGTCAAATAACATCAGATATACAGGTAAGTAGCTCATCCAACACAAAAACAGGAAGCTATACCCTTAATATAAACGGACTGAATATTGTTGACGGAAATACCTACCATCCTTTACATACTTCAAGTACACAAAATAAAAATGGATTCTTTGAAATTAGTTATGAGAGACAAGATGGTGTTTTAGTACCTGTTGAGGACAAATTAAAAGGTGGCAAAATAGGTGCTGTTCTTTCATTAAGAGGTGGTACGATTGACTCAACAAGCGGTGTTCCTGTTGATGGAACTTTGCAAAATGCAATATCAGAAATCAACGCATTTGCTACGGGCTTGATAGAGTCAACAAATAATTTATATGCGGCAACTCCAACAACAAAAATGACATCTAATAATTTAGCGATATCTCCAACTAATTCACTTATGAATTCAGGATTGAACTTTAAAGAGGGTGCATTTGATTTGATTGTCTATGATGTTGAGGGAAAGGCTGTAGCAACGCGAAAAATCAATATAGATGTAGCAACTACTATGACTGGGGCAGCTGGGACAAATTCTATTGAGGGGCAAATGTTAGCACAGGGCGACGATAACTCTGATGGAAATGCGAATAATGATATAGATGACTTTGTTAAATTCAATTGGGCTACATATGCTAATGGTGACCATGCCGTAGATTTTTCATTAGATCCGGCTGCAGAGTCCAAAGGTTACACTTTTGCTATCAAAGACATTGAAAAAAATGCTAGCTTCGCTTCGGGTTCAAATTTTGCGGGTGCTTTAGGCATGGGTAGATTTTTTGATGGAAAAGATGCGACAGATATTGATTTAACTGTTTCAATGAAAATTAATCCTACAACAATTTCTGCCGGTTTAGCTCCTGTAGCAGGGGATAATAGAGTTGCTTTAAATATGATTCAGCACCAATTTGAAAGATTCGATTTCAAAGTTGGTAATAAAATATACAATACTACGGCAAGTGGGATGTATGATATTATTGCAACTGGTGTAGGTACAGCTACAAACTCAGCGATTTCAAGAAATCAAACTGCTACAGCACAGTTTAACGCGGTAGAGACAGAATATTTTTCTACTTCGAAAGTAAGTGTAGATGAGGAGATGACAAATTTGATAAAGTATCAGACATCTTATGGCGCCGCCGCAAAAATTATAACAACAATCGACCAGATGATGCAGACACTTCTTGGAATTAAAACATAATTTCTATATGCCAACTATTCTAGCATGAAGCCGCCTCTTTTCAGTATTCTCATACTTGTTTTAGTGTTTGTTTTTTCGTTTTTAGGTTCATATTTTTACTCTCTCTCCCCATATGCACTTGATAGTGGCGCTATCTTACTCTCCCCTTCGTTTGAGCACCCGCTTGGAACTGATAGATTAGGTAGGGATATCTTGGCAAGGCTGATAGAGGGTGGAAAAATATCACTTGTTATCGGTATAGGAAGTGCATTTATAGCCTCTCTTATCGGTCTTATTTTAGGTTCTATGGCTGGCTATTTTAGAGGTAGAGTCGATAGAAATTTTATAATTATGGTTGATTTATTTTTAACATTTCCAACTTTTTTTCTGCTTTTGGCGCTTGTGAGCTATGTAAATGCTTCTGCCTGGGTTTTAATAGTTATCATCTCCGTTACAGGTTGGATGACTACGGCTAGATTAATCCGTTCAGAGAGCTTTAAAATTACCGAACAGCCGTTTATTAAAATACTCAATATTGCACATGTAAGTAAAATTAAAATACTTTTCAAATATTATGCACCGATTCTTGCTCCCATATATTTTGTAAGTTTTACTTTTGGAGTAGGCGGAGCAATACTCTCAGAGTCTGGTCTGAGTTTTTTAGGTCTTGGAATTGTTGCCCCGCAGATGAGCTGGGGAACGATTCTCAGCAGCGGCAAAGATGTAATAGAAATAGCATGGTGGATTACTTTTTTCCCCGGGCTTATGATATTTTTAGTGACTTTTTCTCTCATAAATATATCTAACTATCTGCAACAATTAACAAACCAAAAGCAGATTCAATAAGTAAAATAAAAGAGCAATATAGATATGCTTCTAGCATATGAAAAAAATAATTTAATAGATAAGTGATAAATAGATGATTTTAATGATAGACAATTATGACAGTTTTACTTACAATATTGTTCAGTACTGTAGGGAGCTTGGGGCTGACCTTAAAATAATTAGAAATGACGAGATGAGTGTAAAAGAGATTGAAGCACTTCATCCTGAAAAAATAATTATCTCTCCCGGCCCTGCAACTCCGGATGATGCAGGTGTAACTTTGGAAGTAATCGAGTATTTCAAAGACAAATTGCCTATTTTGGGTATCTGTTTGGGGCATCAAAGTATCGCACAAGTTTTTGGTGGAGAGGTCGTTAGAGCCAAAAAAATGATGCATGGCAAAACCTCTAAAATGAAGAGAGTCGGTGAGTGTGAAATTTTCAGAGGTTTACCGCAAGAGTTTACCGCTACGAGATACCACTCTCTGATAGTCAAAAAAGAGACGCTTCCAAAAGAGGTTGAACCGACGGCTTATAGCGAAGATGACGATGAGATAATGGCATTTAAAATAAAAGATAGGAATATTTACGGGGTTCAGTTTCACCCAGAGTCTATCATGAGTGAATATGGACATGAAATTATTGGAAATTTTTTAAAAATATGATTCACAGAGTCATCTTATACCTAATATTAGGAGTAGATGCTTTAATTCTTATTCTACAGACATCAACAATCTCTATCTCTTACCATGAAGCATCTCTGCTTTATGGTGATTTTTCATTACTGCAACTTATTATAAAATCTTCACTCTACTTATTTGGGCAAAATGATTTAGCCCTTCGGCTTCCCATGATTGTTTTTCACATATTAAGTGTATTGCTGATGTATACAATTTCTAAAAAATATTTAAAAGATGATAGAAATAGGGTTTGGCTTGCACTCTTTTTTATACTGTTACCGGGAGTTCTAAGTTCTGCATTGCTCGTCGATAGTGCAGGGTTTATTATATTTGGGCTACTTCTTTTTGTGTATGTCTATGAAAACTATTCGAAAAAATATAGTTATATTCTTTTGACTGCATTGAGTGTTTTGGACGGGGGATTCTTATATCTCTACTTCAGTTTACTGCTTTTCTCATTTTATAATAAAGATAAAATATTTTTTATATTAAACATAGTGTTATTTTTATTCTCCATGTATCTCTATGGCATAAGAACAGAGGGCTTGCCAGAGGGCTATTTTCTGGATTCTATAGGATTGTATTCTGCCGTCTTCACACCAATAGTTTTTGTCTATATATTTTATATTTTATATAGAAGGTTCATAACAAAAGAGATTGATATGTTGTGGTTTATTTCAGCCACAGTCTTTGTATTTTCACTTCTGATCTCCTTTAGACAGAATATATACATAGAAAATTTCGCTCCATATGTTATTCTAGCCTTGCCATTGGCTGCACAAACATTCTACTCTTCCTATAGAGTGAGACTAAAAATGTTTAGAACGAGATATAAAACACTTTTCATTGTATCTCTGATTTTTCTGATTTTCAATAGTTTGGTAGTTTTTTTCAATAAAGAGATATATCTGTTTATTGAAAAGCCTAAAAAACATTTTGCATATAAAATGCATGTGGCAAAAGAATTGGCAGAGGCACTCAAAGAAAAAGGCATATCATGTGTAAATACAGAGAATGACATGTCAAAACGACTGAAATTTTATGGTGTAGAAAAATGTGACATGTATGATGTGATTGAGCAAGATATAAAAATTATAAGAGCTGATGATGTAACGATTCGTTACAAAAATATACCTATTTACAGTGCAAGCGTTACTAAAATCAACATAAAATAAATCTATTCAATTGTAATTATAAACTGATGATATGAATTAAATAAGGATATGCTAAAATTGCGCACAAATATCAAAGTAGGAAGTTGAAATGGCTCAAAAAGCGATACGAGAATATGATGGTAAAGCATTATTTTCTAAGCAATGGGAAAATTATTTTAGTGGATTTCATTATGGATTCAAATCTGTTTTAGTTACAAGCGGAGCAGAATTACTGGAAATTGCCAACAAACACGGGTTTGAATGGTTAAAACAAGAAGCGCTTGTTGCAAAACCAGATATGCTTTTCGGTAAAAGAGGCAAGAATGATTTAGTACTATTTAGAGATAAAAAGCCAGGTGATGTAACGCTGGCTCAGGCTGCTAAATGGATAGATGAAAAATCTGCTCATAATACAACACTTTTATCTGGTCAATCAGGTATTTTAACTCATTTTATAGTTGAGCCATTTACTCCACACACTCAGGAGCAAGAGTACTATATTTCTGCAACAACGGTTGGTGAAGATGATGTACTTTACATGTCGGCAGAGGGCGGTATGGAAGTTGAAGAAGGCTGGGATGAGAAAGTTATTGAAGTTGCTATTCCTATCTCTATGAATGATGCAGATATGGAACATGCAGTAAAAGCAAATATTCCATCGGATATTCCAGCAGCAAACAAACAAGCTTTTGCAGCTTTTGCAATACAGTTTTTTAAATTTTACAGAGATATGAATTTTGCATATTTAGAGATTAACCCGATTGTTATGCTAGAAAACAACAACATGGCTATTTTGGATTTAGTTGCAAGACTAGATGATACAGCCGGTTTCATGATGAGAGACACTTGGGGAGAAATAGAGTACCCAACTGCTTTTGGAATGGAAGATCAAACTCCTGAAGAAAAAGCTATTGCGGATGCTGACAGTAAATCAGGTGCTTCACTAAAACTTACAATTCTAAACCCAATGGGAAGAATCTGGACAATGGTTGCCGGTGGTGGCGCTTCTGTTGTTTATGCAGATACTATTGCTGATTTTGCTGAAGCAAACGGCGGCAGCATAAGCGATTTAGCAAATTACGGAGAATACTCCGGAGGTCCTACTACAAGTGAAACTAAGTTTTATGCAGATACAGTTATTGATTTAATGACAAGACATAAAGATCCACATGGAAGAGATAAAATTTTAATCATCGGTGGGGCTATTGCTAACTTTACGGATGTTGCAAAAACATTTACGGGTATTATTCAGTCATTTGAAGAAAAAGCTGAGAAAATGAAAGAGCATAACACGAAGATATATGTTAGACGCGGTGGACCAAATTATGAAAAAGGTCTAAAAGATATAAAAGAAGCTGCGGACAGATTAGGTCTTTATATTGAAGTTTATGGGCCAGAAACGCATGTTACAGACATTGTGCGTATGGCACTAGAGAAGTAGGGAGATAGAAATGGAAAAATTATATACAAAAGATACACAAGCAATTTTTTGGAATAACAATACATCAGCAATTCAAAGAATGTTGGATTATGATTATACAATAAAGAGAAAAAAACCATCGGTGGCAGCTATAGTAGCTCCAACGAGTGGAAATAAATTTGAGAAGTTTTTTTACGGACCAGATGAAATCATGATACCTACTTTTAAAACTACTGCAGCAGCAAAAGCGGCGCAGCCACAAGCTGATGTGCTTTTAAACTTTGCATCTTTTAGAACAGCATATGATGTAACTATGGAAGCATTAAACCTTGGCGGATTCAGCTCAATCATGATTACTGCAGAGGGAATTCCAGAGAGATTAGCACGTGCCATGAATGAGTTTGCAAGAAATAAAAATGTCACTGTAATTGGACCAGCAACGGTTGGTGCTATTGCTCCGGGTGCATTCAAGATTGCAAACATCGGTGGAACAATAGAAAATATCGTTCAATCAAAACTTCACCGTGCCGGTTCATGTGGACTTGTAACTCGTTCAGGCGGTCTCTTTAATGAGCTAAGTAACATAATCGCAATCAATGCAGACGGTATTGCAGAGGGCGTTGCTATTGGCGGAGACAGATTTGTCGGTTCAGTTTTTATTGACAATCTACTTAGAATGGAAGCTAATCCAGAAGTAAAATACATGATTTTACTAGGTGAAGTAGGCGGTACTGAAGAGTATAAAGTTATCGATGCAATTAAAGCAGGAAAAATAAAAAAACCAATCATCGCATGGTGCATCGGTACAATTGCTAAACATTTCAGTTCAGGTGTTCAATTTGGACATGCGGGTGCCAGTGCAAATGCAGAGGCAGAGACAGCTGCAGCAAAAAATATTGCTATGGCAGAAGCTGGCATGTTCGTACCTGAAAGTTTTAATGCCCTTCCAAGCAAAATTAAAGAAGTATATGAAAAATTAAAAGCTGAAGGCGTCGTTACTGAAATTCCTGAGCCGGACATGCTTACATGCCCTAGTGTTAGAAAATCTAAAGAGTTTATCTGTACTATTTCTGATGACAGAGGCGATGAGGCTACATATGCAGGTTTCCCAATCTCATCACTTGCTACTCCAGATACCGGAAAAGGTATCGGCGATGTTGTTTCACTGTTATGGTTCAAAAAACAGTATCCAAAATGGGCAACTGATTTTATTGAAACTGTAATCAAAACTGTAGCAGACCACGGTCCGGCTGTTTCGGGTGCGCATAATGCAAAAGTTACGGCTCGTGCAGGAAAATCTGTTGTTGAGTCACTTGTCACGGGTCTTTTAACAATCGGTCCTAGATTTGGCGGAGCAATTGACGGTGCGGCTGAGTACTTTAAATATGCAGATGATAATAAATTAACTCCGGCAGAATTTTTAAATCATATGAAAAAAGTGGGTGTTCCAATCCCAGGAATCGGACATAGAATTAAATCTCTCAAAAATCCAGATTTAAGAGTCGAAGGTCTAAAAAAATACGCTAATGCGCATTTTCCATCCACTTCACTTCTTGATTATGCACTCACTGTTGAGCAATTAACTACAAGCAAAAAAGAGAACTTAATTCTTAATGTTGATGGAACTATTGGAATCTTAATGGTTGACATGTGGAGAGCTTTAGGTTACTCAGAAGAGGAGATTAATGAATTTATCTCTTCAGGAACTTTAAACGCGTTTTTTATAGTTGGCAGAAGTATAGGTTTTATCGGTCATGTACTTGATGAAAAAAGACTTGCAATGCCAATGTACAGACACCCTATGGATGACATTTTATATGATGTTCCAATGGCAGAAAAAATATAATAAAATTCTTTACTCAGGGAATTTACTTTCCTTGAGTCGACTTCAAACTTTCTCCCTTATTTTTAATTACAACTTTCTTCGATATACTTAACTCCTATTATATGACAAAGGTATACATTATGAAAAAATCATTTACATTATTAGAATTAGTCTTTGTTGTTGTGGTTATAGGGGTGCTCTCGGCGATTATAATTCCTAGCACAAGGTCAGATAATCTTCGAGAAGCCGCTATTCAAGTCGTCTCGCACATAAGATATACGCAGCATTTGGCTATGATTGATGATAAGTTGGATACAAGTGACAGTAATTGGTATAAAAAAAGATGGACAATCAGATTTAAACAAGATTTAGTTTTTGCTGGTTCCTATATTCCAAATGGTACATATCCTAATGAATGGGCATATACAGTTTATAATGATGTATCTAAGGATGGAAATCCAAATCCGGGTGAAATGGCTAAAAATCCTTTAAATCAAAGGCAGTATTTAAGTGGGGGATACAATAATACTTTGCATATTAAAGATTCCCAATCTATGAAAGAATTAAGACTAGGTTCTACCTATGGAGTTGAAAGCGTAGTTTTTAGCGATGGATGTAGATCGAATGTTCTGTATCTATATTTTGATAATTTAGGCAGACCATTTAATTCAATGAATACTTCGAATCCATATGAAACAGCATCAGCTGGGTGGCATAAGTTGTTGACTTCTGATTGTAAAATTACATTAAATAGTAATGAGGGAAGCGTATCTATAATAGTTGAACCTGAAACAGGGTACACATATATAAGTGGATAGAACTTACATAAAATATAATAAAAAAACAACAAGTAAGAAAATATTTTCATTCCCACAAATTTTAAGAATCCTTTAAGCAACAACCCCCTATAATTCCCGTCCACAAACACAGAGACCTAAAGTTTAGGCCTAGAGGGACTTCAAGTAGAAGCCGTCGAATGGGTTTGAGATCATTGAAAAC
>JBAZSU010000005.1:0-311143 GCA_041662325.1 Sulfurimonas sp.
TAATAGTTATTATTAAATCTATTTACTTGCTTAGTTTTCAATGATCTCAAACCCATTCGACGGCTTCTACTTGAAGTCCCTCTAGGCCTAAACTTTAGGTCTCTGTGTTTGTGGACGGGAATTATAGACAAATCAAACTTAGATGTCAATACTTTTTTGAAGAAATTTGAATAATTACACAAATGTGTTTACATTTTATAACATCTTCTTATGCTGCAATATTAGCTTATACATTATATAAAAAAATTTAAGTGTGTACTTTACCTAGTCTGCTTTATTTGTTGCTTTTTATTAACTCTTTAAATATAGAATTCCTTATCAATATCAAAAGTGCTTAAATAATTAAGTACATTAAAAAGGAATTATGATGGGACTATATGATCGCGATTATGCAAGAAATAAATCTTTCGCATATGAAAATGTTTCTAAAAGTGATACGCAGATAATCTCTTTTGTGAAGGAAACGTACAAACTATTTGCTGCTTCGATGATGGCTGGCGCAGTTGGTGCTTATGTTGGTGTGCCATTGGCTGCCACTATTGCAGCATATATGTGGCCGCTCTTTGCTTTAGAAATTGGTCTATTAATTGGTTTGCAATTTGTTAAACATAAACCAGGAATTAATTTAGCAGTTATGTTTGGATTTGTGTTTATGACAGGATTAATGCTTGCGCCTCTTCTTTCTCGGACGCTTGGAATGAGTGGAGGTGGAGCCATAATCGGCAATGCTTTTGCGATGACCTCTGTAGTATTTGGCGCTATGAGCTTCTATGCTATTAAAACAACGAAAGATTTCACCAGCTATGGTAAACCACTTATGATTGCACTTTTTGTAATTATTGGTTTTTCTATTCTTAACATATTTCTTGGTAACCCAATATTACATGTTATTATTTCCGGGGTAGTTGTTATACTATTTAGTATTTTAGTAATTTTTGACACTCAGAATATTATGAATGGCTCATATGAGACCCCAATTGACGGTGCAATTGCCCTTTACCTTGACTTTTTAAACATCTTTACTGCTCTTTTGCAGCTATTTGGCATCTTCGGAAATGATGACTAAAGAAATTTCACCCGAATTCTTTCGGGTGATTGATGCGAATCTTAACCGCCTCAAAGAGGGGATAAGAGTTGTTGAAGATATTATGAGATATCAAAAAAACAACAAAGAACTTTCTTCAAAGTTAAAACAACTCAGACATAAATCCCGTATTGATGAGCAAGAATTGCTACTACAGTATCGCGACAGTATAAATGATGTTCTTCGTCCAACTATAAAAAGCGAACTTAATCGTACCGATATTAAAAGCATCATCATCGCAAATTTTAAAAGAGCCCAAGAGTCAGCAAGAGTTTTAGAGGAACTCTTTAAACTTTATAATGCAGACTGTAGTGAGAATTTTAAATTTATAAGATATGAGCTTTATACTCTTGAAAAAGAAGTAGTACTTGGCTCTGCATCAAATATTTAGCTGTAACACTTTAGAAGTAATAAACACCACCTCAAACTCCAAATAATTAATCGGGTATTCATTTATTAACTGCTTTGTCTGCTTGTAATTTAAAATTTTTCTTGAACCGCTGACACCACTCTGTTTTATGTACTTAAACATCTCTCTGCTGGATTCAAACTCCAACCTATACTCAACTATCTCAAAATCAGCATCAAAATATTTTTTTTGAAGCTCGTAAACTTCATTCGCTGTTCTAAGCAGTGGTTTTAAAAGTGCCGTTTCATTCAATGTTTTAAAAGTATTTGAAGTAAAAATTGCCAAAGCCACAGGAGCATTAAAGCGATTTATATTTTTAAATACATTTTCTAAACTTTCTGCCCACTGCAAGGCAGATGCTGAAAAAATGGAGTCATATCTATTTTTTAAAAGAGCTTCAAATGTAGTTTTATCGTTAAAATCACCATAAAAAATCTCTATATTACTTGAATTTGGATGCAATTCCAACATGCCGGATGCAAAATCAACTCCACAAAAATATTCATACTTCCAATCAATACTTTTGCACAAAGCCCCGCTGCCACAGCCTAAATCTAAAATATATTTAGGTTTGCATGTTACTTTTTGAAGTAATTTTTTAACAACTTTATTTTGTATTATGTTATTAGCACCATAATGAATGGCATACCTAGAGAATTCCGAACTTATATTCATTTTATTTACAACCAACAATACGCAATCTTTTTAAAATTATACCCTAGTTTGTAATCTTAACTTTTTTAGATATAATTCGCAACTTTTTATATTTAGGAATTAATAAATGACAACTAGTTTTTTACTTATCGTACAAATTGTTTTAGTTGTATTCATCGTGATAGCAGTACTACTACAAAAAAGCTCAAGTATAGGTCTTGGTGCATATAGTGGCTCGAATGAGTCTGTTTTTGGAGCAAAAGGTCCAGCTAGTTTTTTAGCAAAGGCTACTTTTATAATAGGATTCTTATTTGTTGTAAATACGGTTGCTTTAGGGTATCTCTATTCACAATCAAAAAATGTATCTGTCGTTGATGCTCTTGTAGAAACAACAAATGTTGTTGCACCGATTGTAGCACCGATAACTACAGTTGCCGCACCGATTCAACAAAGCGAACAAAACAGTACAAAATAGTTGCATTCTCTGCAACTATCCCTAACCCTCCCTATAAAACATCTACAATACCACTTTTATATCATTTAAAATATTTCTTGCTACAATTACGCCATTATTTACACAAGGAAAAAAAATGCTCAATGAAATATATAGCGAATGCGAAACAAAAATGCAGTTAAGCATAAACCACATGTTAAGAGACTTTAAAACACTTAGAACTGGGAAGATTACAACTTCGGTTTTAGATAATGTAAAAATCGACTATTATGGTACCTTAACTGCCCTTGACCAAGTAGGTTCAATTATAGCAACTGATGCTACAACGATTGTAATCAATCCTTGGGAAAAAAACCTTTTATCGGCCATTGACAGTGCTATCTCTAAGGCAAATGTTGGAGCAAATCCAAACAATGACGGTGTACAAATCAAACTATTTTTTCCTGCAATGACTGTAGAACAGAGACAAGAATCTGTTAAGCAGATGAAAGGAATGGGTGAACATGCAAAAGTTTCTCTTAGAAATGATAGAAAAAATGCAAACGACAAAATTAAAAAACTTGAAAAAGATAAACTAATAACGGCAGATGAGTCAAAATCCGCCCAGGAAGCTATTCAAAAAATCACAGATAAATATTCGGCGAATGTTGAACAAATTTTAAAAGACAAAGAAGTGGAAATTCTAAAAGTATAAACTACTTTGCATCATGTTAAAGGATTATTTTCTTTTAACATGTTAACTAAAAGCTCTTCTAGGCGAAATGTTTGCACATCAGAAGTGTTCTATAAAAATATTAACATTAGGAATTTAGATGGATATTAAGAAAATATATATGGATGCAAATGCTCTTTTAGAGGGGCACTTTAAGCTAAGTTCTGGAAACCACTCACAATTTTACCTACAGTCTGCAAAAGTATTGGAAAATCCTAGAACAGCAAAACTGCTTGCGGATGAACTTGCAAAGCAAATCAGAGCAAGCGGAGTTAAAATCGATACCGTTTGTGCTCCAGCCCTTGGTGGGCTAATAGCAGGTTTCGCCCTTGCTCAAGCACTTGATTGTCGATATATCTTCGCAGAGAGAGTAGAAGGAAAGATGAGTATTCGTCGTGGCTTTGAAATCAAAAAAGGCGAAAGAGTGCTAATGTGTGAAGATATTATTACAACTGGCGGTTCTGCGATGGAAGCAGCGGAAGTTGTTGAGAGTTTTGGCGGTGAAATAGTTGCTATTGCAGCACTAGCAAATCGTGGTTTTTGTAAACGCGAGAACAGTGATGTTGTAACTAAGGCTAACTGTAAACTGCCTCAAGATATTCCATTTTTTGCACTTGCCGACTTTACATTTGAAATACACTCTCCCGACAACTGCCCACTTTGTAAAGATGGAAGCGAAGCAATAAAGCCTGGTTCGAGAGGAAATTAACTTATTCAAACTCTCTTTTGGACTTCTTCCAAAAGAGTAAATTTTCCTTTCTCTCTACTGCAATAAACCTACAACATTTGAAGCACCTGCATTCGCTTGACTCTGTGCGAAAGAGCCGATTTGATTCATAATATTTTGTCTTGAAAAATTGGCACTCTCTGCCGCAAAATCAACATCTCTCATTTGAGACTCAGCCGAAGCCAAATTAATGTGCGTTACAGATATATTTTTAATAGTTGACTCAAGCTGATTTTGTGATGCGCCTATAGTAGAACGAATATCACCTATTTTACCCATGGCACTGTCAATAGTATCCATTGCGCTCAAAGCATCGGCTTGCGTTGTAACATCTATGCTTCCGACAAGAGAAGAGACTTTAGTATCACCGATTGTGACACTTTTAGTTGCTTCACCATCTGTACCGGCTTGCGTGACAAATGTACCATTCCCAAAACTTCCACCGGTTCCATCAAGTAGCTTCATGCCATTATACTTCGTAGATTTCGCTATGTCGTCTGATGATTTTAGTAAGCCGTCTATCTCTTTTTGAATAATTGCTCTATCATCTGAACCCATAGTTCCATTTGAAGCTTTCAGAGTAAGAACTCTAACTTTATCCAAGTTATCACTATACCCTTGCAGTGCTCCGTCCGCAACTTGAAGCATACCGACACTCTCGTTTGCATTCATAATAGCCTGACCCAAGCCAGAAATATGAGAGGAGAGCTTGTCGGCAATACCAAGCCCTGAAGTATCATAAGATGCACTGTTTAACTTAGAACCGGAAGCAAGAGCCGACAGACCTTTGCTTATTCCGTTATTTGTAGAGTTTGAATATAAATTAGCATTCATCGATGCTACATTTGTGTTAATTGAAAAACCCATTTCAAATCCTTTATTTTTAGAATAACTACCTTGCTTGCATTCTATCATCTATTTAATTAACAAAAATTAATATTTTTCCAATTTGCATGTACTCATGCTCTCAACTAAGACTCTCGCTACTTCCTCTTTGCCATCCACAATAATTGAGATATCTAAGTCTGCCAACTTCTCTTTCTCTTCTAAAGAGACAACTTTTACAATCAGATTAACATCTTTAGAATACTTCAAAACAGCTTCGCAAATCAGCCTTTTTTTCTCTATATTGTCAAGCGTAACTATAACGGCTGCTGCTTTTTCAACATGGAGAGCATTTAGAATAGAGTGTTTTGAAGCATCTCCCAAATAAGCCTCTTTGTTGTCATTAATAGCCTCTTTTACATGTTTATAGGAGTTATCTACAATTACATAGGGAGCATCCAATTTGTCCAGCTCTTTTGTTACAAATTTTCCGACTATGCTGTAGCCGCAAACGATTACATGATTAGCTCTGCTTTGCAAGGCTGACATGTCTGAATCATCCTCTTTCTCTTTTATAAATAGTTCGACAAAAGTAGTGATTTTGCTAATAAAGAATGGTGTGACAATCATGGAGAGAATTACAACGAGAACCAATAATTGTGTCAGATGAGTATTGAGCAGGCCGTCTGCACTTGCAACTGCAAATATTACAAACGAAAATTCTCCGACCTGAGAGAGTGCTAATGCCGCTTTAAAAGAGATTGGATGAGAAGATGATAATCTTAAAATGATATAAATAATCGCTGTTTTCAAAACGAGCACAATTAAAAATAGCCAAACTATAAGTGTGAATTTATCAACAAAAAGAGCTACATCTATCTTCATTCCGACAACAACAAAGAAGGTGCCAAGAAGTAAATCTTTAAAGGGTGCAATGTCTGATTCCACCCTGTGATGGTACTTTGTCTCCGCTATAATCATGCCAGCGACAAAAGCACCCAGTGAGTAGCTGAACCCCATGTAATGCGCCAAAAGTGAGGCACTGACAACAATAAACAAAACTGAACCCATAAAAAGTTCATCAAGCTCCGATGAAGCAGAGAAGTGTAAAAGCCAAGTCATAAGTTTTTTTCCGACAATAAACAGAAGACCGAATGCAAAAATTGCACTTACAACCGTATCTTGTAAAAGAACAAAAACACTCTCATCCCCTTCACTTGCCAAAAAAGTTAAAAGAATCAGAATAGGAATAACTGCTATATCTTGAAAAATAAGTATCCCTGCCGCCTTTTGTCCGTAGGGAGTGTGTATCTCTTTAGAACTTTTCAGATAGCTTAGAACAACCGCCGTAGAGGAGAGGGAAAATGCAAAAGAAATAATCAAAGAGGACTTTAAATCAAGATTAAAGAAATAGTGACTGATGGAATAAATAACAAGAGCAGTAAAAATAATCTGCATAAATCCATTACCGAATATCTCTTTTTTCATACTGCCCATTTTCGCTAAAGATATTTCGAGACCGATAGTGAACATCAGAAACACTATACCAAATTCACCGACAAGCCCAAGCGCTTGTGAATCACTCATGGCTCTTAGGTCGAAGGCATAGGCTATTATTATGCCGGTGAATATATATCCTATAATCTGGGAGATTCCAAATCGCTTTAAAAATATATTAATTATTATTGATATTCCTAACGCTGCTATGATGTAAAATATTGAATATTCCATTCTAGCCTTTCTTATTTTTTTTTATTATATACAACTAATCCAAATTCTAAAGTAAAACTCTTGAGGCTTAAAATACAGACTGAAAATCATCTAACTAATTTCATTATTTAACTCTTCAAAAGTAATTTTCTACTATAATCGCGTCTATTATTTAACTATTTATGGAGTTTTTGCATGACTAAATACATTTTTGTTACAGGCGGAGTTTTAAGTTCTCTTGGAAAAGGGATTACGGCTGCGAGTGTTGGCACACTGCTCAAACACGCTGGCAAAAAAGTGGGAATGCTCAAAATAGACCCATATATAAATGTCGATCCAGGGACTATGAGCCCATTAGAGCATGGCGAAGTGTTTGTTACGAAAGATGGCGCAGAGACCGACTTAGACATAGGAAACTATGAAAGATTTTTGGATACCTCCTATTTAAAATCGAGCAACTTCACAACAGGGCAGGTCTATTTAAGTGTTATTGAACGAGAGAGAGCAGGTGGCTATCTTGGGCAAACAATTCAGGTTATTCCTCACATTGTCGGCGAAATCGTAAAGCGAATCAAAGAGGCTGGCGAAGGGCATGAAATCCTAATTGTAGAGCTTGGCGGAACAGTCGGTGACATTGAAGGACTCCCTTTTATGGAAGCTATCCGCCAGATGAAACACGATGATGAAGTTGAAGGAACATTTTTTATACATGTGACGCTTATTCCCTACATCAAGGCGGCAGGCGAATTAAAATCCAAGCCGACGCAACACTCTGTTCAAGAGCTTCGCCGCATTGGAATTACTCCGCAGATGATTATTGCCAGAAGTGAAAATCCAATGCCTAAAACTTTCAAGAAAAAACTTGCGATGAGTTGTGATGTTTCACAAGACAGCGTTATAGAAGCTCTTGATGCAGCAACTATTTATGATGTGCCAATCTCTTTTTTAAGACAAAATATTTTAAAACCTCTCTCAAAAGAGTTAAATTTAGGTGAATTAAATCCTGACATGGAAGAGTGGGACTCATTGGTTAAAAAGATTGTTCAGCCTAAAAATAGGGTTGTTGTGGGCTTTGTTGGGAAATATCTCCAGCTCAAAGAGGCCTATAAATCTTTAACTGAATCACTTATTCACTGCGGTGCACATTTAGATACAAGAGTGGATATACACTGGGTGGATTCAGAAGAGGTAGAAGAGAGAGGGGCAGAAGCGTTATTAAAAGATTGTGACTCTGTTTTAGTAGCCGGTGGATTTGGAAGCCGTGGAGTTGAAGGAAAAATCCAAGCTATTCAATATGCGCGTGAAAATAAAATTCCATACCTTGGAATTTGCCTTGGCATGCAGCTAACACTTGTAGAGTATGCTAGAAATGTTCTTGGGTTTAAGGGTGCAAATTCTGTGGAATTTGATGAAAAAACTCCTTATCCTATGGTTTATCTCATAGATAACTTTTTAGACCAAAGCGGAAACAAGCAACTCCGTACTCATAAATCACCAATGGGTGGAACACTTAGACTTGGAGAGTACCCATGCGATACAAAAGAGGGTTCAATTTTGAGAAAAGCTTATGGTGGAGCTGAAACTATTTTAGAGAGACATCGCCACCGTTATGAAGCAAATCCAACTTACCGGGAAGCATTAGAAAAAGCAGGAATGATAGTTACGGGTGAATCGGATGGACTTATAGAAACTGTTGAAATTGAAAATCATCCTTGGTTTTTAGGTGTACAGTTTCATCCTGAGTTTACTTCAAGACTTCAAACACCAAATCCGTCTATACTAGCATTTGTTAAAGCATCTTTGGGTGCTTGGAAATAAAACTATTTGCTAAGTGATATACCACTATTGGATAAGTCGGCTCTTTTCGAGCTGCTTTCTCAAAGATTTCCAACAGAAGATAAAAAATTATCTCAAATTCCAAACCCTGCACTCCTGAGTGATGCTGCAAAATCTGCACAAAAGATTGCACTTGCCATAAAAGAAAACAAAAAAATAGCAGTAGTTGGCGATTATGATGTTGACGGAGTGAGTTCAACTGCCATCATGGTTGATTTTTTTAGACAGATCCCCTATCCGCTAGAAGCTATAATTCCAAACAGATTTAGTGACGGCTATGGAGTTTCCCCAAATGTTTTAAATAGAGTTGATACCGACCTCTTAATAACCGTTGACAACGGAATCACTGCCATAGAAGCTGCAAAAATATGCAAAGAAAGAAACATTGAATTAATAATAACGGATCACCACACCCCATCAGAAACACTTCCAGACGCTTTTTCTATAGTTAATCCAAAACTTTCTACATGTCAATACCCTTTCAAAGAGATATGCGGAGCACAGGTGGCATGGCTTCTTTTGGCACTGCTAAAAAAGGAGTTAAATCTTTCGATTGACATGAAACAATTTTTAGACATTCTCTCTATCGCCATTATTGCGGATGTTATGCCTCTTATTGATATAAATCGAACACTGGTTCAGGAGGGTTTAAAAATTTTAACAACATCCAACAGACCCGCTTCTGTCATAATAAGAGATTTCTTAAATAAATCTGTAATCACTTCAGAGGATATTGCCTTTGCAATAGCGCCTAGAATCAATTCCGCAGGAAGACTTGAAGATGCTTCTATTGCTTTGAGATTTTTCACAGCGACATCAACAAATGAGGCATATAAGCAATTTGAACTTCTTGGCAAACTGAATGAATTAAGAAAAGAGACAGAGGCTGAGTGCACAAAAGAGGCTATTGACCGTGCAGATGATGCTTACCATGTAATAGTTGTCGCGCATGAGAATTGGCATGAGGGCGTTGTTGGAATTGTTGCAGCAAGGCTCGTTGAATATTTTGGGAAACCTTCAATAGTTTTAAGTTGTGAAAACGGCATGGCAAAGGGAAGTGCTAGAAGTATTGGTGAGGTAAGTATTTATGAACTTATAAAAGCCAATGAATCCTATTTGACAAAATTCGGAGGACATAAAATGGCAGCCGGAGTCGGACTTGAAGAAAAAAATATTGATGCTTTCAGAGTCGCCATAAACAAAACAGCCTCACAACTTTCTCCTGCTGATTTCATTCCAAAAGATTCAATAGTCGGAATACTCTCAACTGAAGATATAGATTTTGAGCTTCTCAATTTGCTTGAGAGATTTGAGCCATTCGGAGAAGCAAATCTTCGTCCTCGATTTTTACTAAAAGATGCAGAAATTGTAAGTATAAAACTTATGGGAAGTGATAAATCGCACTCTAGGATTGAAGTTAAACAATTTCCGAACGCCATAAAAACATTAGAACTTATAGCATTTAAAAGAGTGCTTGAAATGCCGAAAGATAAAAAAATAACCTGCAGCTATACAGTTATAAAAAATGAATTTAACAACAGAGTATCCCTACAACTTCTTCTCAATAAAATTTACTAAGATCATCAATAGCATACTTATAATTAATATGTGTTACTTTGAGTACATCTATTAAAAAAATCTAATATTTAAAACTTATATTAAGGCTTAAGCTTGTACCATTGTATAACTTTATCTAATAAAAGAGGGAAATAATGAAGAAAAGTGAAATCTTGGAAGAAATACTAGCAGAAGTTGATAAGCATCCAGAGATTATGTCTCGCCGTGAGGCTCTGAAATATTTAAGTGTATCTCCGTTGGCTGCATCCATTTTAGCAGGAGCAACTGTTGGTACAACTGCAGTTTGTGCGTCTGATGCTAAAGGTAAAATTGTAATTGTTGGTGGTGGTTTGGCAGGCGTAAGTACAGCAGCCCGTCTTAAAAATACTTTGGCCAATGCAGAAATAACAATTATTGAGCCAGACCCAATATCTGTCTCTTACCAACCGGGTCAAACTCTTGTTGCTGCAGGTATTTGGACGAAGAGTGACATCGTTTACAAGATTGATGAGCATCTTCCAAAGGGTGTAAAACTTATTAGGGGTAGTGTTACTGCATTTGATCCTGATAACAACAAAGTTACTGTGGATGGTAAAGAAGAAGTATCATACGACCAACTCATTATTGCCACTGGTTTAATGCTCAACTTTGCTGGAATCAAAGGCTTAAATGGGGTCATCACATCTTCTGGTGCTGACAATGCTGCAACAAAAGAACAAGTTGGAAAAGATGGTCTTTATTCTATCTACTTTCAAGACGGTGCAGAAGCGACATGGGCTGGAATTCAAGAACTAGTTGCAAAAGCTAAGGCGCATACAGGATCTGAAAAATTAAAAGCTATCTTTTCAGATCCTCATACACCAGTCAAATGTGGCGGTGCTCCTAAAAAAATTATGTATCTAACACATGCAAGACTTCAAGAAGCTGGTGTGGCTGATAAAGTTGAACTTACTTTCTATCCAAATGGTGGAAAAATGTTTCCTGTTGCTGAATACCATGATGCGATACTTGAGCAGTTTAAAACAAGAGGTTTCAAATGGAATTATTCTCATAACCTGACAGAAGTTGACACTGCAAATAAAGTTGCCGTGTTTGATCATCATGCACAAGTGAAAGGAAAGATAGATCCTGATACCGGCGAAGCTGAAATGATTACTACACATGAAAGAGTTGAAGTTAAATATGATTTCATGCATGTTACTCCTCCGATGAAAGCTCCTGATGTTGTTGCTAAATCACCTGTTGGTTCGGAAAAAGGGTGGGTTCCTGTTACAAAAGAAACTCTTCAGCATGTTAAATTTAAAAATGTATGGTCTATTGGAGATGTTGCTGCAATTCCTATGGGTAAAACAGGCGGTTCAGTCCGTAAACAATATAAAGTTCTAGTTGACAATATTGTAGCTTCTATGGAAGGTAAAACAACCTTACCGGCTGCTTATGGCGGATATACTGTATGTCCACTTATCACAAGTATTGGCACAGTTATGCTTGCAGAATTTGACTGGACTGCAAAACCGACTCCATCATTCCCACTTGATCCAACAAAAGAGAGATGGATATGGTGGTTGTTAAAAGTTTATGCACTTAAACCTATGACTATCCACGGAATGCTTACGGGTAAGGCGTAAATTAATCCTCTAAAGAGGGTTAATTTATATTTTTCAAAATGTTACAATCGCTGTAGTATGTCAAAATTAGTTTTAATAAAAATTATATTTTTATTTTTACTTCGTTAGAATACATAAATTTTGAAGGAGATTGAATGAATAAAATCGTAAAAATTGCACTTGGTGCAACAATTATTTTAGGCATGAGTGTAACAACGCTAAGTGCAGATGTAGCAAAGGGTCAAAAACTTTATTTAAAAAAATTAAAAGCTCCATGTTCAGAAGCAAATATAGGAACTGGTGCATTAATGGCTGGTAAACATACTCAGGCTGAGTGGAAAGCGCTAAAAGAGGGTGGCAAATTAGCTGATGAAATCAAAAAAATCTGTCCAAATGTAAAGGATGATGCAGTTAAAGCAGATTACCTAGAACATTACTTTGACTTTTTCCACGAATACGGTAGTGACAGCGGAAATGTTCCTTCTTGCGGTTAATTAAATAATCTTGAATCACTTTAGGCTTGCCAAGGCGCATAGTTTAAAGTGGTTTAACCCTCTCTAAACTCTACTTATTTTCAAAATTAAGCCTCAATATTATCTTTTTAACTTATAATAAACGATGAAAATTATTACACTCTTTTTTACAACTCTTTTTCTCTTTACTGCATGTACGAACGAAGAAAAAGTACCTTTAAATATGCCCATTCTCACAGAAGTTGGTATTAACTCTCTAACTTCTAAGACTCAGTTTACGCTAAATGCTATTGCTCCGAATCTCTTAGGTTATGATATAACAAATTTTACAGCTCTTGAAAGTGAAGAATCTAAAAGTATAATGAGAGTGAGCTATCACGGGCATGAAGTGATGATAATAGCACCAACTAAGCCAAAAAATAATTCTCAGCGATATATAAAAAGTATATCTATTACAAGTGATTATGTAGAAAATCCTTTTAATATTAAAATGAGAGATGCATATAATCAAGACAACTTTCCAATATGCGAGGAGCTGGAAAAGAGTCTGGTTTGCAAAAAAGAAAAGTACAGAAATATTTTATTAATTTTTAAAAAAAATAATAATGTATGGTCTCTAAAAGAGATAGTTTGGAGTGGTGGTGCCTAGTATTTCGGAGTGTCACAGTAATTACTCAGAGATAACAGAGTTAAAAATTTTAAATAACGATTTTATAGCATACAGTACAAAAAAAGATGGCATAAGAATTTTCTCACATAAAGACTGTTCCCTGAAGTTAACTGTAAACAAGATTCATGAGAATCTCTCAAGTGCGGATGCTACAGCTATTAGCCCCAATGGAGAGTATTTGGCATTTTGTATCAAAAGTCAAATATATATAATCCACATAGCAAGCAAAACCCTGATTAAAACAATAAATACATATAAAGAAAATATAGAAATACTCTCTTTTGATTTAGAATCAAAGTATATCATCGCAGGAACTGCTGCTGGCAGAGTACTCCAATATCGATATGATGACTCATCTTTTCTAGAGAGACTCTGCTCTTTTAGTAAAGCAAACCAAACAAAAAAGTTGACACAAAGTTTTATTAGCACATTTAAATTTCATAAAAATAGGTTGGCTTGTGGAAGTTATTATGGCGATATTTTTATTATAGATTTACACTCAAGAATCAATAAAAATCATCTAACGAACTCTAAATTTCGTGTAAATGCTATCTGCTTCTTGGATGAAAAAACGATAATAAGCGGTACCTCAGACGGAAAGTTATTTATAAACTATCTAGACAATATGAAAGAATCTAAGCGTATAGATACTGGCTTTGGAACAATAACAGATATTGTATTGATGTCAAACCCTAATTATGTGATGGTTAGCGGAAGTGCAAATTATGTGTCAATATATGACATAAAAAAATATAAAATTATTCATAATAAATATATAAAATTTAGCGGTAAAGTTAATAGTATAGTCTTAGTAAATGGCGATACATTAATAGCTGTAGTAGATAATTCAAATATTTTCCGAGTTGAGTTGCCCAGCCTTGCAAAACTTAAATCACTTATTTCTCACAACATATTAGATGAAGCTTTTAATTTATGTGAGGGAGACTTTGCGATGAAAGACACAAAAGAGTATAGACAGCTTCAAGATAATTACGATAAAGTTTATGCTCAGGCTGCTCAAGCGCTTATCAAGCAAAAAAAAACACATGCCCTTCAATTGATAGATATGTTTAAAAATATATCTTCTAAAAAAGAGGAGATAGCACTACTTTTTAAAGCTTTTGAAAATTATCCTAGATTTCAATCTCTCTATTTAGAAAAGAAGTATTCTCTTGCTTATATTTTAAGCACGCAATTTAAGGCACTTCAGCACACCTTTGAGTACAAAAAAATGGAAGAATCATGGAGAGAGGCTTTTATGAATGCCCAAAAACAAATTCTTCTTGGCAGAGACGAGATGGCAAAATCTCTTCTTTATGAGTATATAACAGTTGCTTCCAAGCGACCTATGATAAAGTTAATTCTAAACCATAACAAATTATTTATAGAATTTCTAAAAGCAATCGAAGCAAAAGATTTTCAAAAAGTCAATGCAATAGCAAAGACGCATGCGGATTTTAGTAAAATCCCAACTTACAAGTCTCTTCAAAATAATGTGGAGAATGCTCTAATTGAGATACAAAACCATATCAAACAAGGTGAGGTAGATTTAGCAACTGAAGCATTAGAAAAATTTAAAGAGCTTCCATCAATCGCCTTAGAAGTTAATACACTAATAGAAGATTGTAAAAGTATGCAAAAACTTAAAAATGCTTATGAAATTAGTGATTTTAAATCTTGTTATGAAGTTTTAGATACATGCAAGGGCTTGGAATTTAGCCAACTTGGTATGTTGCTTGATAAACATTGGTCAAAACTTATGCAGAGTTGCGAAGAACTTGCATCAAAGGGCAATATAAAAGATATAAAGGCAACGCTTGGAGAGCTTATTCTTTTGAACACTCGAAGGGATAAAATAGGTGATCTTTTAAGAGTTGGTTTTCATACAAAAATAAAAATATTTATGGTTAAAGAAAGTTTTAAAAGTGCAGAAAATATCATCTACTTATACATAGATATATTTGGGCTTGATTCAGAGATAAACTTGATTATGCGGCTTTATGAAGTTACTACAAAAGCCAAACTTGCTATAACGGAGAACAGCAAAAGGGCAAGAGATAATTGGATAAACTCTGAAATAATTATTGGTTCTTGAGCTCCATAATAGCCATTAAACTATTTACGGTATCTCCAAACTCATTTTGAAGCTGTGCATCTTGAGTTAAAAACTCCTGCATCGCCTCTTTTTTATCTATAGCTTCATCAAGTTCTCTGTCTGTTCCTTTACTGTACGCACCGATTCGAATCAGAACCTCATTCTCTTTTAAAAGCGTATATAATCTTCTGAACTTCAGAACAACCTTAAGATGCTCCTTTGTAATGATGTCATTCATAACCCTAGAGGCCGAATTGAGTATATTAATAGGCGGATAGATGCCAAAATCTGTAAGTTCACGTGAGAGTACTATGTGCCCATCTAAAATAGAGCGAGATTGGTCGGCGATTGGGTCGCTCATATCATCGCCCTCAATAAGTACCGTAAAAAAAGCAGTGATAGAACCTTTTCCCTCCTCTTTTCCCGCTCTCTCCATAAGTTGAGGAAGAAGAGTTAGCGATGATGGCGGATAGCCTTTTGAGGTTGGAGGCTCCCCGAGAGCAAGACCTATCTCACGCTGAGCCATCGCAAACCTTGTAACGGAATCCATAATAAAGAGAACATCCAGCCCTTGATCTTTAAAATACTCCGCTACGCTCATAGCAGCAAAGGCACCGTACTTTCTCATAAGCGGTGAATCATCAGAGGTCGCGACTATAATCACGGTATTTTCAAGATTCCCTCCTAAGTTTTTTTCTATAAACTCAGGAACCTCTCTTCCTCTCTCTCCAATGAGTGCTACAACTTTTATAGGAGCATTTGCGCCCTTTACAATCATACCCATAAGCGTAGATTTTCCAACACCGCTTCCTGCAAAAATACCTAGCTTCTGCCCTTTTCCACATGTCAGAAGTCCGTCAATGCTTTTTACACCGACGCTAAAAACTTCATCTATCATTCCTCTCTTCATGGCAGCAATCGGAGCTTTAATAATGGGTGAGAGTTGCGAACAGTTTATATTGCCTTTACCATCAATTGGTCGCATGAATGGGTCAACTACTCTTCCAAGAAGCGCATCTCCAACCGGAATATTCATTCCCGTTTGGTCTAAAAAAACTCTATCGCCAGAGCAAAATCCTTCTACAAAACTAAACGGAGTTATAAAAAATGTAGCTCCATCTATCTCGGTAACCATCCCAAAAGTCTCTTGCCCCGTGTCAGTTGAGACAATTTTAACCATGTCGCTAATACTCACTTTCAGGCCTACAGCCGTAATGATAGTAGCGTTTATTTTAACTACTTCACCAAATGCCACCGAATAGCTTTTAGATTTGATTTTATCTTTAAGTGATTTGAATGGCATGGGAAGATTTTATTTAGTAACGCGTGCCGGAAGGTGAATTGATGAGAGAGAAAAATTCACTTCTGGTTTTTTGATCTTTTTTAAAAAGACCGCGAAGAGCTGAAGATGTTGTTGTTGAATTTATCTTTTCAACCCCTCGCATCTCCATGCACATGTGACGGGCTACAACCACGACCGCGACACCTTTTGGCTGGATTGCCTCCATAATCGCATCTGCAATCTGCTCTGTGAGTTGCTCTTGAATCTGCATGCGACGTGCAAAAACATTTACAACTCTTGGAATTTTTGAAAGCCCGACAACTTTTCCATCCGGTATATAAGCAACATGAACACGCCCAATAATAGGAAGAAGATGATGCTCACATGTAGAGTAAAACTCTATATCTTTTATAAGAACCATCTCATCATTCGAGCTTGTAAAAAGTGCTTTTTCCAGAATCTCTTTAGGGTTCTCTTTATATCCGCTATAAATAAATTCATACGCCTTTCTGACCCTTGAGGGAGTATCCAAAAGACCCTCTCTCTGCGGATTTTCACCCACATGCAACATCATAGTTTTTACAGCGGTTTCAAAATCTCTCTCTTGTTGGTTACTCAAAATAAAGCCTTAAAAGTTATTGAATTAAAACATGAGGAACTATCATAGGATATTTCTTCATTTTTCTAAAGATATGTTTTCTTACAATTTGACGCAAATCATTCTCTAAAGCTCTAGGATTTTCTATCATCCCCTCTTTTAGATGAAGTAAGAAGTGCTCTAATATCTCTTCCATCTCTTTGGCAAAATACTTATCTTGCTTATCTGCAACAAGCCCAAAACTTGTAACTTTTGGCTTAGCAACCATCTTACCATGCTGTCCGTCAACCTGAGCGACAAGCATAACAATACCGTCTGTTGCCAGTTTTTGACGGTCAAGAACTATGTCATCTTCAATTTGATGGTTATTTTGGTTATCGATATATGTTTTACCTGTTTTAACAGTTTTAACTTTTCTCATATATTTCGGAGAAACTTCTATCTGTTCGCCATCCGTCATAAGCAAAATGTTTCTCTCAGGAACACCGCACATCATAGCAGTCTCTTTGTGTCTCATAACATGGTTATACTCACCGTGAATCGGCAAAAAGAATTTAGGGTTTACAAGGCGAAGCATAAGTTTTTGCTCTTCGATACTCGCATGTCCCGAAACATGTATATCTTTATCTGTCGCCACTTTTGCACCGGCTCTTTGAAGATGGTTTAACATCCCGGAAATAGAGCTTTCGTTGCCCGGAATAGCACGGGAAGAGAGTACAATCAAATCGGTCGGCTTGATTTTCACGTGTCTGTGCTCGCCAATAGACATTCTGAAGAGTGCAGAGTTAGGCTCGCCTTGTGAACCGGTTGTCACTATAAGAACTTCTTTATCATTCATACGAGCAAGTTCATCCGCATCTACAAATATATTTTTTGGAAATTTTATATAGTCATACTGCATTGCAATCTCTATATTTCTCTCCATTGAACGACCGATAACACAAACTTTTCTGCCATATTTTATGCCATATTGAATAGCCTGATATACACGGTGAATATTTGAGCTAAAAGTAGATAGAAGAATTCGACCCTCAGCCTTTGAGAAAACTCTGTCAAATGCCGGAGCAACACTCAGTTCTGATGGTGTAGGCAAAGTGTTGTATGAATTTGTTGAGTCACTCATAAGGCATAAAACACCTCTGTCTCCATAGTATGCCAGCCTGTGTAAATCTGCTGTGTATCCGTCCACCGGAGTGTGGTCTATTTTAAAGTCGCCCGTATGAATTACAGTCCCGGCTGCAGTGGTAATAGCTATCGACGATGAGTCAATAATCGAGTGTGTCATATGCATCCACTCTATCTCAAAATCATTTCCAATTTTATAAACCTGTCTCTTCTCAATCGGGTTGAAATATTTTCTAAATTCTTTAAGATGATGTTCATCAAATTTACTGCCAATCATAGCGAGAGGAAGCGGTGTTGCATAGATTGGAAACTGCATCTCTTTATAAAGATAAGGCATTGCGCCAATATGGTCTTCATGGGCATGTGTGATGATTACGGCAACAATTTTATCTTTTATCTCACGAAGGTAAGTAAAATCCGGTACCAAAATATCGACACCATGCATATCATCATCTGGAAAACTCATGCCAACATCTACAAGAATTGCCTCTTTTTCTGTTTCAAAAACAGTAATATTTCCACCGATTTCACCAAGTCCGCCAAGCGGTGTGATGCGAATTTTTGAATTAGAATTCAAGTCTAATTTATAGTGAGGATTTAATCTCTGTTTATGTGCCTCTTGATTTTTAGTTACAAAAAGTTTGAGATTTTCATCAATTGGGGCTAATTGGCGACGATTTTTACTACTGCTTCCGCCACTGTTGCTTCTATTTTTATTTCTATTCGGGTTACTATTTGGCTTAGTGGCATCTGTTGAGCTTGCACCTTCTGCATTTTCACTTGCAACTGGTTTGCGATTGTTATGTGGTCTTCTGTTGTTTGTATTTGGTTTACGGTTTTCCTGAGGATTACTAGCTTGTATATCCTGATTCTCTTCTGCCATCCAAACTCCTTGTATTTGTTAATTTATAGAGTTGGTGATAGTCGTGGGTAGAGAGTTCATGAGGTCGAACGGTCAATGTAAGTTCAAGCTCTTCATAAGCCTCTTGAAGCAAAGTTTTTTCATATACAACAGATAGATTTTTCATTAGTGTTTTTCGAGGTTGCTTAAACGCAACTCTTAACATGTTTTCGAAATTTTCATCACTTCTATCACTATTTTTTTGTATCAAAAAAACAGCAGAATCAATTTTTGGCTGCGGTTCAAAAGCAGTTGGAGGAACTTTCACAACAATGTGGGCATCCCCTAAACTCTGAGTTATAATACTCAAAGAACCAAATACTTTTTCCCCATGTGTAGCGCAAAATTTTTCTGCTACTTCAAGTTGTACCATTACAAGTATATTTTTACACATTGGATCTGCGAGTGCTTTTAAAATGATGTTTGTTGCAATATAGTAGGGCAAATTTGCCACCAAATCATACGGCTCATCAATTAAGCTACTCTGCCAAGCGTTCAAAACATCTCCACAATTTATGTGGAGCCGCTTGGTGGCAATCTCTTCTTTAAAAATACTTTGTAACAATTTACATAAATCGGTATCTACCTCAAAAGCTTCTACACTTTTGACATCAACTAAAAACTTAGTTAAATCACCTAAGCCAGGCCCAATTTCTACAATTTTATTGCTTGTTTTGGGCATCGCTTCGACGATTTTTCTTAAAACAGTCTCATCTTTTAAAAAATTCTGTCCAAATTTCTTTTTAGCTACAATGCTATTTATTTTCATAAAGACGATTCTATTATAATTTTGCTTACAAATAGTTAACACCTAAATAAAATTTCAGATTTCTTTTATAATTAAATTTAACATCACAGCAAAATGTTTCATGTGAAACATTTTGCAACTCTTAATTCGATAACCTAAATATAAGTACCAAAGTGTATAATTTCAAATAATATAATCAAGGTAAAATCACATATGAACTATTTTGCAAAAAGAATTATTCCTTGTCTCGATGTTAAAGATGGACGCGTTGTTAAAGGTGTAAATTTTGTAGGACTCAAAGATGCAGGAGACCCTGTTGAAGTTGCCAGACGTTACAACGAAGAGGGCGCAGACGAACTTACATTTTTAGACATTACAGCCTCAAGCGATAACAGAGATACTATAGTTGACATAGTTGCTCAAGTGGCACGAGAGATTTTTATACCACTCACAGTAGGCGGAGGGATTAGAAAGCTCGATGACATCTACAAACTTTTAAATGTTGGATGCGACAAAGTAAGCGTGAATTCTGCGGCCATTAAAAGACCTGAGTTAATTGATGAGGGCGCAAAAAGATTTGGCTCTCAGTGCATCGTGACCGCAATTGATGTTAAAAAAGTTGGCGATAAATACCATGTTTTTTTAAACGGTGGAAGAGTTGATACAGGCTTAGATGCTGTGGAATGGGCAAAAGAGGTAGTAAGCCGTGGAAGCGGTGAGATACTTTTGACCTCAATGGATGCAGACGGAACAAAAGCAGGTTTTGAGCTCAATATTACTGAGCAGATAAGCCGTGCGGTACATGTACCTGTAATTGCAAGTGGTGGGGCTGGAACAATGGAACATATAAAAGAAGCATTTGAACATGGGGCCGATGCGGCACTGGCCGCTAGCATCTTTCACTATAAAGAGATTGATATTATGGATCTCAAACACTACCTGCATAACAATGGAATTCCTGTTCGCCTATGATAATCTGCGCCGGAAATAACGAAACTTTTGATTTTGCTACTCCTATGGGAGTTGGATTGATAGAGACTGCTATGAACTTAACAAGACTTTGCCTCTTTGATAAACCTGAGTTTTTACTCTTTATCGGAAGTGCAGGAAGCTACGGAAATCATACTATTTTTGACATAGTTGAATCAAAAACTGCCTCAAATATAGAATTAGCTTTTTTGAACGGTGATGCCTATACTCCACTTGATAACGTGATTTCAACTAACACGACTAACAAAAAAGAAATTATCGTAAACTCATCCAACTACATTTCAACATCTCAAGAGCTAACACAAAAGTTTTTAAAACTCGGGGTAGAGATAGAGAACATGGAGTTTTTTGCAGTTTTAAAAATTGCTCAGGAGTTTAATATTCCTGCGGGTGGAGTTTTTTGCATAACAAACTACACTAACAAAGACGCTCACAATGACTTTTTAAAAAATCATGAAAAGGCAAAAGAGCTTTTAGCTTCACATGTAAAAAGTAGAATAAAAGAGTTAACTTCAAATTCAAAGGATTCTTTATAACATGGGTGAATTAAAACCATCACTACTAGACTTTACTCAAAAAGAGCTTTTAGAACTTATAAAACCAAACTTTAGGGTTAAACAGATTTATGGCTGGCTTTATCATCAATATGCCGAAAACTTTGAGGATATGAAAAATATTCCAAAAGCTCTCAAAGAAGAGTTGGCTCAAAAATATATTGTAAATCCTATGAAAATTATTAAAAAAGAGATTTCAACAGATGGAACTGTTAAGTATCTTTTTGAGCTTCAAGATGGAAAAACAGTAGAAGCTGTTTGGTTAAAAATGAAAGAAGAGTTAACAGATGAAGCTGGAAATGTTACGCAAGAGGCAAGATACACAATATGCGTTTCAACCCAAGTAGGGTGCAAAGTAGGGTGTTCTTTTTGTTTGACGGCAAAAGGAGGATTTACGAGGGATTTAACTGCCGGAGAGATAGTTGCCCAAGTTGTAAATCTCAAACGAGACAACGACCATAAACACAACAGAAAGATAAATATAGTCTACATGGGAATGGGCGAACCTCTTGATAACCTTGATAATTTGGCCAAAGCTATAGAGATATTTCAGGATGAAGACGGCTTATGCATATCCGGAAAAAGACAAACAGTCTCTACAAGCGGACTGAGCAGTAAAATAGATAAACTTGGAAAGATGGACTTAGGTGTGCATATAGCTATCTCACTTCATGCCGTAGATGACGAGCTCAGAACCGAATTAATTCCTATGAATAAGGCTCATAATATCTCTTCAATAATAGAAGCGGTTAAAAGATTTCCTATTGACACAAGAAAGAGAGTTATGTTTGAGTATTTGGTTATTAAAAATAAGAACGACGATATAGCCTCTGCCAAAAAGCTTGTAAAGCTTTTAAGTGACATCAAGGCAAAAGTAAATCTTATCTACTTTAATCCATATTTTGGAACGACCTATGAGAGACCATCAAGAGCCGACATGGTAGCTTTCCAGGAGTATTTAATAAATCATGGGTTGCTTTGCACAATACGCGACTCCAAGGGTATAGATATAAGTGCAGCATGCGGGCAATTAAAAGAAAAAACAGAAAGGGATTTATAATGGGCTACATAGAAATATTTCAAATAGTTTTTTTAGTAGTTGTGTTTGCGGTCGGGGTTGTAGGTTTTATTAAGGCTGCTACAAAAGAGGATTAGGAAGTAAACGACCAACACTCCAGGGAGGTCGTTTATACGCATAATGATACCTTAGTTTTCTTATAAAGAAATAATCTTCAAAAACTTCTTTTCTCTTCTTAAAAAAAATATAAACACGAAAATTTTATACAAATTTCTTCAGAATGTGTATTATTCACACATTGCTCTAACCTGTGAATATCTGAAGCTTTAAAGAAGATAAATTTGATAATTTTTTGCTTTCTTAAGAATTAATTTATATAAATGTAGGCTGAAACATACTTTTATTAAACATCTGCTAAAGTGCCTATTTATGGGCTTTTTGCTTGTTTATATGGCTGTTTTTTTATTTGTTAAAATGTCTTTGAAAAGCCTGTCGCACTTATTCACCACTCCATTGAAAATTCAAACTATTTATTGTTTTATGCACTCTAAACAAACTTTCTCAAAATCAATTTTACTTTTTATATTATAAGTTTTTTCATACAGTTCAAACTCTAATTCATTTGCATGGAGAAGCAATCTACTCGCACCACTATTATCAATTCTTTCTTTAGTATCTAACTCTTTATCCAAAAACTTAACAATATTTTCTTCACTCTGTCCATAAATCGGGTCACCGACTATTGGATGTTTCACGTGGAACAGATGCACTCTTATTTGATGCTGTCTTCCTGTGTATGGCGAACACTCAACCAAAGTCATATCAACATGTGAAAAATACTTCAAAGGTACAAAATCCGTTTTAGACGCTTTTCCACTTTCATGTACTTTTACAACCATTCTCACAATCGCACTATCATCCTCAGCTCTTAAAAGCGGGGCTTCTACACAAAGCGTTTCTTTAAACTCTCCATGCACCATCGCTAAATATTTCTTTTTCATATCTCGCTCTTGAAACATCATTTTTATATCTCGCTCACTTACCTTGTTTCTTGCACACAGAACAAGTCCGCTTGTCTCCTGGTCAATACGGTGTGCTATATTTGCATCTCTTCCAAACTGATATTTTAACTCATCTATCAGCGAGTAATCTGTATTTCTATTTTGAGGATGAATAAGAACCCCGCTCGGCTTGTCAAAGACAACAAACTCATCATGCACAACATGTGGAATCAAACCTTTTGTAACCGGTTTAAAATATATAAATTCAAACTCGCCCTCTATCTCAGCTGAAGTTCTGGTCATCGGTTTACCGTCAATAAAGAGGCGACCTTTAGCAATTAATCTTTGTGCCTCTTTTTGTGTATAGTCCAACTCTTTTATCAAATACAAAAAGGCTTTTTGCTTTTTATGGGCAAACATTTTCTTTATTACAAATGGCAAATTTCAATCCTTGTTTAATCAATTTATTACAATAGTTTCTGTAAAATTCATCACTTTAAATTTGTGAATTTTAACATAATACATAAGATAATTAACATGAGGTTTAATATATGATTGAGAGATACTCCAGAGAAGAGATGAGTTCCAAGTGGACAATGCAGGCAAAATATCAGGCTTGGCTAGATGTAGAATTGGCGGTTGTAAAAGCATGGAACAGATTAGGTTTGATTCCGGACGTGGATGCAGTAAAAATTGTTGATAACGCAGCATTTGATATAAAAAGAATCGATGAGATAGAAGCCGTTACTCGCCATGACCTCATTGCATTTACAACAAGTGTTTCCGAATCTCTCGGTGAAGAGAGCAGATGGTTTCACTACGGCATGACAAGTTCTGATACGGTTGACACTGCCGTAGCACTTCAGATGAAATCCTCTTTAGAGTTAGTTATCGAAGATGTAAAGATGCTTATGGAGTCTATCAAAAAAAGAGCGATGGAACATAAAATGACTCTTATGGTTGGAAGAAGCCATGGAATACATGGCGAACCTATAACATTCGGTTTAGTGTTAGCTGTTTGGTATGACGAGATGGCGAGACATTTAGAAAACTTGGAACAAACACTTGTTGTCATAAGTGTTGGGCAAGTGAGCGGTGCGATGGGTAACTTTGCACATGCTCCGCTAGAGCTTGAGGAGTATGCATGTGAAGAGCTAGGGCTAAAGCCTGCTCCTGCATCCAACCAAGTAATTCAGCGAGATAGATATGCAAGACTTGCAACTGCATTAGCACTTATGGCAAGCAGTATTGAAAAATTTGCAGTTCAAGTGCGTCACTGGCAACGCACTGAAGTTTATGAGTGCGAAGAGTATTTTGCAAAGGGTCAGAAAGGCTCATCAGCAATGCCGCACAAACGAAACCCTATCCTAACAGAGAATATAACAGGTTTGGCTCGAATGATTAGAGCTTATGCGATACCTGCCATGGAAAATGTTGCACTCTGGCATGAGAGAGATATTAGCCACTCTTCGACTGAAAGATTTTGGTTGCCGGATTCATTTATAACAACTGACTTTATGCTACACCGCATGAATAGTGTTATAGCTAACCTAACAGTTTATCCGCAAAATATGATGAGAAATTTAAACCTCACAGGTGGGTTGGTGTTCTCTCAAAGAGTACTTTTGGAGCTTCCACTCAAAGGTGTATCTCGCGAGGATGCTTATAGAATTGTTCAAAGAAACGCAATGAAAGTTTGGGAAGAGATACAGCAAGGCAAACCAACTACAAATGAAAAGGGTGAAAGTTTATATCTTAATCATTTATTAGCAGATGAGGAGCTAAGAAATTCACTCAGTGAAGAGGCAATTCATGAGTGTTTTAACTTTGACTATTACACTAAGAATGTAGATAAAATTTTTGCGAGAGTCTTTAAATAAACCACTTTTAATTATTGATTACTCGCTATGATTACAGAACATCAATCAAAGGATTAGGAAATGAAAGTCACCATAGAAATAACTGAAAAAGAAATAAAACTATTCAAAGAGATATCAGAAAGATATATAAAACTATTTTATTTAACTACTAAATTAATTATTTGGAGCATATTTCAATGATAACAATTATAAAAAGAAACGGCAGAACAGAGAAACTTGATATCAGTAAAATTCAGAAATACACTTCTGCTGCTGTTTCCGGTTTAACGAATGTATCGCAAAGCGAATTAGAGGTAGATGCGCAGATTCACTTTCGTGATGGAATAACATCCAAAGAGATTCAGCAAACGCTCATAAAGACCGCTGTTGACAAGATAGATATTGATGCTCCGAACTGGACTTTTGTCGCCTCAAGACTTTTTTTATTTAACCTCTATCATCAAGTGAATGGTTACTCGGGTTATGGTTCACTTGAAAAATATTTTATCAGAGGAGAGAAAGAGGGAAGAATTCTTTTGGGTTTAAGAGAGATGTACAATCTTGAAGAACTGGAAAAACATCTCAAACCGGAGAGAGATTTACTCTTCAACTACCTTGGGGTTAAAACACTTTACGACAGATATTTAATCAAAGATAGAAACTCAGACCCGATTGAACTTCCTCAACATATGTTCATGGCTATTGCCATGTTCTTAGCGCAAAGAGAAGAGAAAAAAGAGGAGTGGGCGATTAAATTTTATAACATGATCTCTTTGTTTGAAGTCATGTTAGCAACTCCGACGCTCTCAAATGCAAGAACAACAAGACACCAACTTAGCTCTTGTTATATTGGTTCTACTCCTGATAATATCGAGGGTATTTTTGACTCTTACCAAGAGATGGCGATGCTCTCTAAATTTGGTGGCGGAATAGGCTGGGATTGGACTGGTGTTCGCTCAATGGGTTCCTATATTGATGGACATAAAAATGCAGCAGGCGGAACAGTTCCATTCCTCAAAATTACAAACGATATCGCTATTGCGGTTGATCAGCTAGGAACCAGAAAAGGTGCTATTGCTGTTTATCTAGAGCCATGGCACATTGATGTAAATGACTTTTTAGATCTGAAGAAAAACTCCGGTGAAGAACGCCGCCGTGCGCATGACCTGTTTCCTGCCATGTGGCTCAATGACCTCTTCATGCAGAGGGTCCAAGAGGATGCTATCTGGACACTTTTTGACCCTTATGATTGTCCCGATTTACCTAAACTTTATGGCAAAGAATTTAACAAAAGATATGAAGAGTTAGAACAAGATGAAAGTATTATCAAAGAGAAATTAAAAGCAAAAGATTTATGGAAGAAAATATTAACTTCCTATTTTGAGACCGGAAGTCCTTTTCTATGCTTTAAAGATAACGCTAACAAAGCTAACCCGAATGACCATTACGGTGTTATCAGAAGCTCAAATCTCTGTACAGAAATTTTCCAAAATACAGAACCAAATCACTATAAAATAAAATTTATTTTTGAAAATGGTGAGAGTGTTAGTTATGAGGAGGATGAACTTGTAACAGTTGACAGCGGACTAACAAAAGCTGCAAAAAAAGTAACTGCACTTGACTCTCTTGGCGGAGTGCCAATCTATGTTGTAGAGAAAGAAAAAGTCAATGGAGCAACTGCTGTTTGTAACTTAGCGTCTGTGAACCTCTCGCGAATAAACACAAAAGATGAAATTGACAGAATCGTTCCAATAGCTGTTCGTGCTTTAGATAATGTAATTGATCTGAATTTTTATCCTATTGAAAAAGTAAAACGAACGAACATGAGAAGTCGTTCAATCGGGCTCGGTGTTATGGGTGAAGCACAAATGTTAGCAGAGCAATCTATTGCATGGGGAAGTCAAGAACACTTTGACAAGATTGATGAAATTATGGAAGCTGTGAGCTATAACACAATCTCTGCATCTGCTGATATTGCCCTCGAAAAAGGTGCGTATCCTGAGTTTGAAGGTTCTAAATGGAGCAGAGGCATTATGCCAATGGATCATGCCAATGCAGAAGTGATTAACCTTGTAGATCGTGGTGGACTTTTTGCCTCAGCATATGCATGGGATGAGCTTCGTTCTAAAGTTAAAAAACAGGGTATGAGAAACGGTTATCTCATGGCCATCGCGCCTACAAGCTCTATCTCTATTTTAACAGGAACTACACAAGCAATTGAACCTGTATTTAAAAGAAAGTGGTTTGAAGAGAATCTATCAGGTCTCATCCCTGTTGTTGTTCCAAACCTTTCTCCTGAAACATGGAGCTACTACACTCCGGCCTATGATTTAGACCAGAGAGTGCTCATCAGAGCAGCAGCGATTCGCCAAAAATGGCTCGATCAAGGTCAAAGCCTTAATATATTTATTACTCTCGATAAAGCAAGCGGAAAGTACCTCAATGACATCTACATGCTGGCATGGAAACTAGGTCTTAAATCTACTTACTATCTTCGTTCACAGTCGCCGGAAATTGCACATGATGTAGAAGACAGATCCATGGAGTGCGTAGGTTGTCAATAGGATTAAGGTTATGAAACCACTTTTAGCAACTCAGCTAGATACATTTTTACAAAGATTTGACAACTTTAGAGGTGGTGAAATCCGTTCTATTGATGTCATCTCTCCAACTAAAATTGTGATGACCCTTGCAGGACAAGACAGCGCTAGAAGTTTTGACTGGATTACTATAAAGCTAGAATTTAACTCGGTAAGTGATGCAAGGATTATAGAAAACTCTAAATTAAAATTTATAGATATGAACAATGGCATAACTATTATAAATAATGATAATATATTTGCTTTTGGGCTTGATGAGTGCTATAATATCTCAAGCACTAAAAATTCTGCATGCTTTGTTGTGTGTTCGGATTTAAAATTTCAAGAGGGTGCTTTCTAATTGCGATACTGCAAAGGAGTCAAGATGAGTTATGAAGTAAGAGGAACCATTTTAGGTTTTGAAGATACTGTAAAAGTGGAGATAGAGAGGGTTGATGAGCTTTTTTCAACAATGCAAGACGCTAATAATAAAGTCATATCTTTTACTCTAGTTAATCCTTATGCTCTAAGAGAGTATTCATTTGATGTGCCGTCTGATATAAAAGTACTATTAGATATTAATGCCAATTCTAATATCAGTGTTTATAATGTAGTTGTTGTTCAACACCCGCTTGAAAATTCAACTATAAACTTTCTCGCACCTGTCATTGTTAATAACGATAACAATAGAGTAGCTCAGGCTGTACTTAACCCTAAAAGACATCCAGATTTTGGAATGGTGGAAACTATAAAGTCTTTCAAATCATAAAATGCGTGTAATCTGTCCTCACTGCTTAAGCGTTAACAACATTCCCCATAAAGAGTCTTACACAAAGGCAAATTGTGGGAAGTGCAAAAAATCGTTACTGAACACTCAGCCTATAGAACTCACTAACAGCACTTTTGATGAGGTTGTAGTAAACAGTGAATTGCCGGTAATTATCGACTTTTGGGCGCCTTGGTGTGGACCATGCAAGATGATGGCTCCAAATTTTGAAAAGAGTGCCGCAAAATTCCCGCTTAAAGTGCTTTTTGCAAAAGTAAATACAGAAAATGAGCAGATGTTAAGTTCAAGATTTGGTATTAGAAGTATTCCCACACTTGTAATATTTAAAGATTCAAAAGAAATTCATAGGGTTTCCGGAGCTTTAGACGAGGCAAAATTAAGCGGGCTAGTTTCACAATTTATTTAAAAAACAACTCTCGGCATGTGAGAATTTACACACACCATAAAGAGTTAATGATTACTTGATGTATGAACAACAGTAATCGGTTACACTTCTTATCTTTAAATCAAAAGATGCATTGGCAGGAACTTCAAAAGTTTCCGGTGTGCTAAGCGTTTTCCACTCCTCATTCGGAAGTTTTATATCCAAATCACCGCTCATAATCTCCATAATCTCTGCTTCGTTTGTACCAAAAGTGTAATCACCCGGGAGCATAATTCCAAGTGTCTTAACAGAACCATCATCAAACTCAACGCTACGACTAGTAACCTTTCCATCATAATAAATATTTGCTTTTTTTACAACACTTACATTTTTAAAACTTGACATTTTTCACCTTTTTTTGGGGGGTATTATACTATTTTTATTGAAAAAAGAGATGTTGTTCCATGTCCAATACCCTCGCTTAACAACTCAACATCTCCACCTAAAATATTAGCCATCTTTTTACTGAGTGAAAGACCTAACCCTGTTCCTTTGTGCTGTTTTTGCATCACATTCTCAACTTGAGTAAAGTCATTAAAAAGCTGTTTCATATCCTCTTTTGAAATCCCTATACCGCTATCTTTTACGCTAACAAAGATTGCGTTAGCGTTGTTATACAGCTCTATTGTCACAAATCCCTCTTGTGTGAATTTAATTGCATTAGAAATGAGATTTATAACAATTTGCTTGAACATTTTAGGGTCTGTTTTGTAATACTTATTTTCAAAATTTACTGCAATAAAATCGAAGTTTATATTTTTATCTTTCGCTAATGGTTGAAGCATAGCATATGAACTTTGAACCAACTCTAAAATATTCACATCCTCTATATGTGCCTCCATTTTCCCTGCTTCTATTTTTGCAATATCTAAAATTTCATTTATCATATTTAGCAAATAGTGCGCGGATGATTCTATATTGCCCATCGTATCTAGCTGATCATCATTGAGCTCTTCATAGGCTATCATATACTGCGTAAAGCCGATAATTGCATTTAACGGGGTTCTTAGTTCATGCGACATATTGGATATAAATGCTGATTTTGCACGCGAAGCCGACATTGTTCTATCGATTAGCCTAATTCTATCAAGCTGCAGGGTAATCATCGAAGCAATTGAGTTATAAAAATCTTTCTCATTTTTATCTTCAAAATTATCCAGTCCCAACTCTATTGAACCAAAATAGAGCTTCTCATTTTTTTCAAAATCTGTAACGAAAAGAGCAATATACTCTTTATCAACATGGTGGAATTTTTCTTTATTAAAATGCAAATCACTTTTATTTGTTAGTATCTTTATTTGTTTCATTGATATTTCGATACACTCATCTTCATTTTTTGTCTGAATAATTGTGTTAAAAATCTCAATAAGCTGAATAAATCTTTTTAATCTTAACTTATTCTCCTCTTCAAGTTTTTCAAGTGCGGAAGATGTAGTTTTAATCATTGTATTAAAGGAGTGTGTTAGTATTGCAATCTCATCTTTAGAATCAACATGTAACTCCATCGAATAGTTATGTGTGTTAGTTATCTCATCTGTTATAGCTGTCAGCTCTTCTATGGGCTTGACAATGCCCTTGGAATATTTAAGAGAAACAAATATAATCACAACAAAGATAAGAACCGAAATATAGAGCATAAAACGAATAAAGTCATACAAAAATGCTAATGCAACACTCTTGTCAACCGCATAAACTATGCTCCAATCACTCATAATTGAAGACAATTTTTTATAGACCATAACATGCTCAGAAGTTATTGCACTGTTTTCATCCTTGCTAAAATTAAGCTTTAAAATTAGGTTCTCACCTATTGTAAATCCATTTCCACGATTTACAATATAGGAGTGGATACTGTTTTTATGCGTAAGATACATATCCAGATTATCTAAATCATACTCCAAAACTAAAAAACCAAGCTGTTTATTTTCATCAAAGGAAGCCGTGACATTTGAATATATATATAATTTTTTACCATCGATATATTCGCCATGTTTGTTTGTTAGTTTGCTCAGATCAAATTTACTCAACATGTCACTCTTAGCCGAAGAAGCAATTATATTTGCATCCATGTTTACTGCCATAAGGGTTAAATTCAGATTCATATCATTCGATTTTTGTATCAAAAGTCTTGAAATCCTTTTATCAAGATCTTCTGCCAAAAAATCATCCATCATATCGAGTGAGCTTAAAAAATTTACCTCTTTTTCTAGGGACGCTAAATGGTTATCGACCAGTTTAATGACCGCTTCAGTTCTGTCAAACTGTTCAACTACAATCTTGCTAACCATTTTTGATTCACTTAACAGAAGCGTGTAAACCAGAAGTGTAAGGAATGGTAAAAACCCAATGGCTATAAATGTTGCAAGAAGTTTCTTTCGTAAAGATTTTTGAAAATAATCAAACATCGCTTAAGCTTTTTCTTATCTCTAAAATTTCATCCAAACTCTCCAAAAAGTGCGCAACAACAATTGGATTAAAGTGTGTACCTGAATCATTCTTTATAATTTCAAGTGCTTTTTCAAGCGTAAATGCTTTTTTATAAGGTCTCTCGCTAAGAAGTGCGTCAAAAACATCAACAACAGCCACAATTGCTCCACAAAGCGGTATTTCATCACCACTCAGCCCTCTGGGATACCCTTGACCATTGTATTTCTCATGATGAGAGTGTGCAATTTCTGCCGCCAGCTTTAAAAGCGGTGTCTCTTTTTGAGAGAGTATTGAGTGCCCTATGGCGGAGTGGGTTTTCATAATTGTGAACTCTTCCTCATCAAGCTTGCCGGGTTTTAAAAGCACACTATCTTCGATGCCGACTTTACCAATGTCATGCATGAGAGCTGCAAGACGAATGAGCTCTACATCTTCTTCGCACCAGCCAAATTTTTTGGCAATGAGTGCTGCCATCTCACCAACCCGAATGGTATGCGCTGATGTCTCATTGTCTCGATATTCGGCTGTTTTACTTAATATTGAAATAATATCTTTTTCACTTTTTTGAACTTCAATCAGTGCATTTTGCAGCTCTTTCGTTTTCTCTTTTACCTGAAATTCCAAAAGTGATTTATGCTCTTTTAGCATATTTTGGTAGATACCGATTTTTACTGCATTTTTTACTCGAAGCCTAAACTCTACTATATCAAAAGGCTTTGTCAGATACTCGTCAGCACCGAGTTCTAACCCCTTTGTAATAGCTTCTTTGTCTGAAAGGGCAGAAATAATTATAAGTGGAATTGTTGAAAATTCATCATTCTCTTTTATAATTTTAGTAGCTTCGTACCCGTCCATAACGGGCATCATCAAATCCATCAATATCAAATCAATTTTTTTGTGCTTTAAAACTTCAATAGCTTCTTTACCGTTTTGTGCTTCAATAACGCTAAAACCCTCTTTTTCCAATATCTTTGAGGCAACTTTTCTATTCATCAACTCATCATCACATAAAAGTACTATTGCCATCAATCGCTCCACTTATATAAAACTTTTACACTCTCATCGACGCTATTCGCATTTATATATCCAATGGCACCATCCACTTTTTTAACAAAAGCCTTTACGCTCTCCTCTGATTTCATATTGACAGGAGGTCTATGCCCTAAATAGTGCTCTTTTGTCCAGTAGGATTTCAGTCTCTCAAAACTCATGTCCAAAAGCTTCTCTTCAAACTTCACTCTTAATGAATCCCCGGCTTCCAGATTTACAGGAACTGCCGCAAAATTATCAATGAATATGAGTTTTTTCAAGAATATTGCTTTTATTTCACTCTCTGAGAGTTCTTTTATATTTTTATTTGAAATAACGACATACTCATCTCCAAGAGATAAAAGTGGCACAAGTATTAGCATGGCCGAAGCTATAACAATCTTTTTCATTAGAACATCACCGACAATGAAAATAAAAATTGATTTTCTGAGTGCAAAGAATGAAACTGATATTCAGACTTTATTGCTACCGGATATATCGGTCTGTAGGTGTAACCGACTATTGCAATATCATCCTCTTTATTGTGGTACTTGTCATCATAGGATTCAAGTCGTACAATTCCTGTATGCTGCTCAGTAAAGCGATACAAGCCCTGTACATATCCTGCATAATTTGTTGTGAATTCACTCTCTTTTCTTTGTGTACCAATCTCGCCTAAAAATTGATATTTTTGCGTCTCATATTTACCGGAGAGAAGAAAATAGTAGAGGTCCTCGGGATGTTCTAAAGATTCATATGGCTCATTGGCCTCGGAAGGGTCATAGGAGATAACATTACGAAAGTAACCCCCATTGACTTTTAGAGTATAGTCGTCTTGCTCATAGGAGAGATTAAAACCATAATGCTTGTCAACTATATAATTATTATAATCATGGTCTAAATCATTATTATTTTGAATCATTAAATCTATTTTTAACTCACCTTCATCATAGGATGAGTACGAGGCACTACCCCCCGTCGTAAACTTTGGAAAAAGAATCTCTAAGCTCACGGGATTAGATGTAGTATCCCGTAGTACATTTACAGGTAGCAGATTCCAAAAACCAATAGGATTGTTATATTTGCCAACTCTAAACATATAGTTTTCATCTAATTTATAATCCAGATAAACTCTTTCTGTGTGTATTTTTGTATCTTTTGTAATATTTGTTGTGTCACCTGTATGTGTCTCTACATAAAATGATTTGTATTCAACCTCAGCCATGTAAGAGAATTTATCATAACTGCCATAACCCATAACAGCTATGTCATCGAGTCTATATCTATTTTCATCATTCATATTTCTATAATCTGATGAAACATAGCCGCCAACAAAAAGCGGGAGAGATGCAAGTTGCATCCCTTCGCCCAGCTGGTACTCCTCTTCTGCGTATAAAGATAGCACTAACGCTAAAACTGCAATAATTTTAAGCAAAAATAACCCCTCTTATTTTGATGTTACGCACTAAAACGGACGCGTTCGTTTTAGTGGCTGCTGCAAATTGTCCTTACAACCCCCTGAAGCTACGAAAACAAGCGAAGCGCTTTTCGCAAAGCGAAAATGTTTCTTTAGTAAAAGTTTACTTTTCGAGAATTATAAAGTTTTTTATACTTTTTTTGTAATAGTAACACATGTTCTATTGAAAGTTAATCGCCGCTTGGACCGTTATGACAATCATAACAGCCGACTTTAGCACCTTTAGCAAATGTTTTAGTTCTGCCCTCTACGCTCAGTGTTCTTGCACTAAATGTTTTAGATAAATCAGAACCTCTATAATCAGACCCATGACATGTTGTACATTGCGCCGCATTATGTTCTGCAACATTTTGATGCGAGCTTACCCATCCTTGACCAACACTATGCATGCCGTGTGGACCGCCGGTTGTTGTTGTTGGCACAGTTGTGTGACATGCCGTACACTCTGCAATTGTACCGCTATGACCTTGAATCTGGTTGCTTATTACATTATCTTCAGCATGACTGCTCGGAAATATAGCATGTGTGGAACCGTGGCATGATGAACATTGCAAATCTCCATGTCCTGTGCTGAGTTTGTATAGACTTACTCCGGCCGAAGGGGTATTTGGGTTGGTTGCGAATCTTGTATCAAGTGCGCTTCTCATACTTCCGCCGACTATTGCATTGGAATATCTTTGTCCATTTTGATGACAAACTTGACAATTTGGCTCGTCCATCCATCCGGTACGAGTTGAACTTCCTACATCATTCATTGTTCCATGGCAACTTTGACACTGCATCATTTGAGTGCCGTCTGCATTTTTTGCACTCCCCATGGCGCCTCGCAGACACTCCGTAGCAGCTCCCGGGTGACAGCTATAACAAGCATTTCTGTTTGTAGAGTTATTAAGAGTTAAGCCATTACTAGGATCAGTAACACCTGCGTGTTTTGAGTGTAGAGATGTAGTAAGCGGTTTAGCATTTCCGATGTTTGTCGTGCCTAGTGCATTTGAGCTGTGGCATGATGCACATAAAATCGGAGTTCCTGCTTTTGCAGTATCATATAAACTTGCCTGATAATTTGTATATCCTTTAGCCTTGACAGCACTCAAATCGGCTGCGTTAATAGGGTGTTTTTCATCATGAAGCTTTAATATATTGAGTTTATAATCTTTTAAACTATCGGCATTGTTTTCCCAACCTACTACAGGTCTTGCTGCAGCTGAACTTACTGTGCTTGCATGACACTTTTTACAATCCATTTCATCACTCACTGGAAGTACAACATCGGCTGTTGCCAAAGTTGTTCCAGCTGTATTTTTTGCCACGACTCTAACCATCGGATAGTAGTTTGTTGCGTTATTATCATCGCGATTCACGATCGGGATTCCGCTTGCTTCCCACTTACCGCCACTTGCACTATATACCATAGCATGCGGAACCGTTGAAGGAGTAGCATTGCCTGTTAAACCTATATCGCTTACACTTGATGCACCGGGAAAAAGAGAAGTTAAATAGCTCCAAAAATTCGTTTTTGTACTGCTTTGTGTATTTGTATGCCCGTTATAGGTTAATGACTCATAAGTGAGTGTTACATTTGCAGTTACATGTTTGTTTGAAGTTCCTACTTTTGTAATGAGATGTGCGTTTAGATTGTTGTAGGGCGGAAGTATTGAAAAGATAGAAAAATCACTCCCGTCAAAGCAGTGCATTCCTAAATCATTCCATGCCAAGAGTGTATATGTTCCGCTTGTTGATGTAGTTGTTGTGTTGCCCGTTGATGTCCCACCGGTCGTCGAGCTACCTATTGTAGAGTCTTCATGGTCATTATCAGAATCTGATTTATCATTGTCTGAATCTGAATCATAATTAGCATGATAATTTATATCATTTTCTAATTTTGTTTCATATTGGCTTTTATTACTTAATGAATCACTAAAGTGGGTTTTTGCCTGAGTCTCAGTGGTCAAAGCAGTTGTATTTACTCCAATCAAAGATGCTAGCTGAGAATCATTCAATTTAGTGTGATTTTCTGATAAATCAATAGCAGTCGTACTATTTAATACAGCTGGGATTACAATCTCATTTGCAGAATTATTATCACTATCTAGCGTTTGAAGTACTCTTAAAATTTCAATTACTCTTGTATCATCAATAGTACTATTTGGAACTATACTAATAGGTGTCACGGTACTATTTGCCGGAGTTACTTTTATTTTACCTAATGTTACTTTCCCTGCTTTAAAGGTTACTTCCTCGCCTGAATTATAATTAAAATAACCGCTGGAATTTGTAAACCCGCTATGTGATTTTGAGCTATACTCCAGCCCCACCACAGGTGCATCCAGGAATAGCCCCACATCCCCGGTAGATTGAGTCGCTGCAACAGTAGATGAACTCCCCGTGCTGCTATTGCATCCGCTCAGCAATAGTGCCGCAACAGATACATATAAAAATAAAGATTTCATAAAATCTCTCCTTTGTACTAAATTTGACAAAATCTTATTCTACAAAAATGAAGATACTATGAAGATTTATGAATTTTGTATCCTACACCTCTAACATTTTGTATAAAATCTTTTTTATTTAGCTTTTTTCTTATATTTTTTATATGTACTTCTACAATATTGCTATGTTTTATTGAGTAATTATCTTTATTTAGATATTCGCTCAGTTGATACTTAGTAAGAACTATATTTTGATTTCTCATAAATAGTTCCAGCAGATCAAACTCAGCTGTTGTTAAATCAACAAGCTCACTATTCACAAAAACTTCATGTGTTGAAATATTTAGCACTACATCACCAACAGTAATCAGAGAAGTTTTCTCTTTTGAACCTTTTCTCAATAAAACTCTCATTCGTGCCAATAATTCTATGTTTGAGTAGGGTTTACACAAATAATCATCGGCACCGGAATCAAGCACTTTCACTCGACCGTCAATTTCAGAATTTGCGGAAAGCATGAGTACCGGCGTAACTATTAGTTTATTATCTCTTATCTCTTTTAAAAGAGAGAGCCCGTCACCATCTCCTAAATTCCAATCAAGTAATATCACAGAGTAACTATTTCTGTCAAGATATTCTTTTGCATCAAAATATCCGCATGCGACATCACAACTATACTTTTCACTTTTTAAAAGTTTTGAGAGTTGTTTAGCTGTGGATTCATCATCTTCTATAATCAAAACATTCAAAAAATATCCTCTATAACAAATATTTAACAGATTTTACCATCTTTTAGCAACTTAATTGAAACATGTTTTTACCCTATTTTGACATTGTACTTTGGTTTTTTAACCTAACTCTTTGAGAGTGGGTTATGGCAACTGCCATCGCATCGGTTATATCAAGGGGTTTTATCTCTTTTTTTATATTTAAAAGTTTCTTTACCATAAATGCAACCTGCTCTTTGCCGGCTTTTGCTTTTCCGGTAAGAGCTTTTTTTACCTGCAAAGCCGTATATTCATGAAACTGCCCGAACTCTTGAAGAAGTTTTAACATGATTGCACCGCGAAATTGCGCCAGTTTTATTGTGGTAGCAGGATTGTGAGCATAAAAAATATCTTCCATCGCCACTTCATCTATTTTATGATTCTCGAATATCGTGCTTAAACCTTCAACCATCTGAGGTATCTGAAACTGCAGATCTTCGGCTTTCATCTTTATAAGCCCTGCCTCAACAAGCGAGATTTTACTGCCCTCTAAAGATATAAGAGCATAACCCATGTTTCTTGTTCCTGGGTCGATTCCTAGTATAATCATCTTTTCCTGCTTGGCATGTGAATTTTATTACAAATTATATACAAATTGATTTCCACATGCCAATAATTTTAGATATTCACACTATTCACATCTTAACTATTCACACTCTTGTTAACTCTGTATTATGTAAAAAATAGATACTATTCACATATCAAACATTAATTAAGGCATGAAATGGATATCGGTCAAGAAGTATTAAAATCACTCAAAGAAGAGATTACGGAGATTGAATATAACAGATATATTAAGTTCCTAACTTATGATATAAAAAAATCGACAAGTGACCTTGCAATATTTTATGCCCAAAATGCCTTAGTATCTAACTGGATAAAAAGTAAATATACTGAAAAGATAGCTCATCTTTTTGAAGTGAAAACAGGTTCAAAAGTAACTGTTGTAATAACCTTAAAAAATCAGATGGATAGTAAAAAAAGTAAAAAACCTACTGAAGAAAAAACGCAACACTCTCTTTTAAATCCATCGCACTCCTTTGATAATTTTATGGTTGGCGGTTCAAACCAATTTGCCTATGCAACTGTTAAAAGTGTAAGTGAAAAACCGGGAACTCTTTATAATCCTGTTTTTATATATGGCGGAGTAGGACTTGGCAAAACTCACCTTATGCAAGCTGCCGGAAATGTATTGCAAAATCAGGGAAAAGTTGTTATTTACACCACTGTTGAACAATTTTTAAATGATTTTATTAGACATCTAAGAAATAAAACAATGGAAAGATTTCAAGAAAAATATCGCAAATGTGATGTGCTTCTTATAGATGATATTCAATTTTTAAGTAACAAAGAGGGAATTCAAGAAGAATTTTTTCACACTTTTGAAGCTCTTAAAGGTGCTGGAAAACAAATAATTTTAACAGCTGATAAACACCCAAAAAAAATTGCTGGATTAGAAGAGAGACTTAGAAGCCGTTTTGAACATGGGTTGGTTGCAGATATCCATCCACCGGAACTTGAGACAAAAATTGCAATTATTGAAAATAAATGCAGGTTAAATAAAGTAAAGCTCTCTAAAGATATTATCAATTATATCGCAACCGTGATTGATAGCAATGTGCGTGAAATAGAGGGGATTTTATCTAAACTTCATGCTTATTCTCAGTTGATAAATGTAGATATTGATTTGCCATTTACCAAGAATGTATTAAAAGATCAGCTTCAAGAAAATCGTGCAAATATAACGCTTGACTTAATTGTACAAAGTGTTTCAAAAGATTTAAATATAAAACCAAGTGAAATCCGTTCAAAAGGCAGAAGTAAAAATCTCGTTTATGCTAGAAGAATTGCAATATACCTTTGTCGCGAACTCACACAAAATACAATGCCACAACTCGCTCAATATTTTGGAATGCAAGACCATACGGCTATCAGCCACACACTTAAAAAAATAAGTGAACTTATGAAAAATGATGAAGATTTTAAAGTGAAAATTGAAGAATTAACAAATAAAATAACATCATCTTCATAAAATATAAAAAAAAAGATATAATTCATAAAGTGAGTAAGTGTGAAAAAAGGGACGCATGTTTATAACATAACTGCTTCCCATGAAATAGGAGTAGGTAAGTGGTATTCACATATTCACTGCCACCTACTACTACATACTAAAATTATTATAAATATATAGGATTTCATATGAAAATAACCGTTTCTAAATCAATCATTGAAAATATTTTAAACCATGCTCAGCCGTTTTTAGAAAAAAAAGATACTTCTCAAATCACGTCACATGTCTATTTAAATGTATCTGGTTCCTTATTAACTCTAAAAGCTACAGATTATGAAATAGGATATTTAGTAACAACTGACAAAATAAATGTAATATCAGAAGGAAGCACAACAGCAAACGGTAAAAAATTCATAGATATTATTAGAATTTTAAAAGATGGTGAAATAAACTTAGAAGTAAAAAATGATATATTATATATTTCTCAATCACACTCAAAATTCAAATTACCAACTTTTTCTCATAATGATTTTCCTGAATTTCCTAACTATGAAGGTAAATCTCGTATTTCAATAAATTCACACTTATTAATAGATTCACTTAAAAAAATTACTCCTGCTATTGATATTAATAATCCTAAGTTTGAACTTAATGGTGCACTGATAGATATAAAACAAGAAAATATAAATTTTGCATCAACTGATACTCGTAGATTAGCTGTTGTCAGCATATCAAATCAAGGTTCCGAAGAATTATCTATAATTCTTCCTAGAAAAGCTATAGTTGAAATTCAAAAACTATTTTTTGATAATATTGAACTTTACTATGATCAAACAAATCTTATAATTCATTCAGATCAATACACTTTCTTTACAAAACTTATAAATGGAAAGTTTCCAGAATACTCAAGAATTATTCCTAAAGAAATAGCAAATAATTTAATATTGCCAAAATCTTTAATGATAGAATCTATAAAACAGATAACAACTATTTCAACAGATGTTAAAATCACATTTTTAAATGATTTAATTACTTTCGAATCATTAAGTGACGATAACATAGAAGCTAAAACTGAAATAACTTTTCCTACAGGATTTTCAACACCATTTACAATCGCTATAAATAGCAGATATTTACTTGACTTTTTAAACACTATTAATTCTTCGGAATTTAATTTAGGTTTAAATGAAGGAAATTTACCTTTTGTTTTAAGTGATGATAACTTCAAGACAGTTGTAATGCCTATAGTTATATAAAAATAAAATCACCTTTATTAAAAGGTGATTTCCTCAAATTACAAAATCCATAAAATTCTATAAAACTTCCTTTTAGTAAAAATTAGATAAAATAACCCAATTATGCCAAAATGGCTATGGAGTGTTTAATGGAAAATTACGGTGCTAGTAATATTAAAGTTCTTAAAGGTTTAGAAGCTGTTCGTAAAAGACCTGGTATGTACATTGGTGACACTGGTCACAGAGGTCTTCATCATTTAGTTTATGAAGTTGTTGATAATTCTATTGATGAGGCAATGGCTGGTCATTGTAATACTATTAATGTGGTACTTACGAAAGAGGGAACATGTAGGGTATCAGATAACGGTCGCGGTATTCCTACTGACATGCACCCAACTGAAGGAATGTCAGCTGCAACAGTTGTTTTAACAGTTTTACATGCAGGCGGTAAATTTGATAAAGATACCTATAAAGTTTCTGGTGGACTCCATGGTGTTGGTGTTTCTGTTGTAAATGCTCTCTCATCTGATCTTAAAATGACTATTTTCAGAAATGGTGAAATTTTTGAACAAAACTTCAAAAAAGGTATTCCTCAAGAAGTTTTAGCAGTAACCGGAACAACCAAAAAAACCGGAACGACAATTGAATTTTTCCCAGATGCTAGTATATTTACAGAAACTATCACTTTTGAATATGAATATTTATCAAAAAGGTTTAAAGAGTTAGCGTACTTAAATCCATTTATTACAATTATTTTTAAAGATGAGCGAACAAATGTAAAAGAGGAATATCACTTTGAAGGTGGTATTGCTCAATATGTAGCTGATATGAATAAAAAAGCTGTAGTTGCTCAAGTTTTTTCATTTTCAGCAAAAATTGAAGATATTGAGTTTGATATTGCACTTATGTATAACGATACTTATGAGGAAAAACTTGCATCTTTTGTAAATAATATTCGTACTCCAAACGGTGGCACACATGAGGCTGGTTTTAGAGCAGGACTTACCCGTGTAATATCAAATTATAACACTCAAAATGGTGCTGTAAAAGAGAAAGATTTAAAAATTAGCGGTGAAGATACAAGCGAAGGTCTTATAGCAATTGTTTCTGTTCGTGTTCCTGAACCACAATTTGAGGGTCAAACCAAAGGCAAACTCGGAAATACTTATGTAAGACCACTAGTTCAAAAACTGACATATGAACTTCTCTCAAAATATTTTGAAGAAAACCCACTCGAAGCAAAAGCAATAGTTTCAAAATCTTTAATGGCTGCAAGAGGTCGTGAGGCTGCTAAAAAAGCTAGAGAGCTTACAAGAAGAAAAGATTCTATGAGTGTTGGAACTCTTCCTGGAAAACTTGCTGATTGTCAAAGTAAAGATGCAAGCATCTGTGAACTTTATCTTGTTGAAGGTGACTCTGCGGGCGGTTCTGCAAAAATGGGAAGAGATCGCGTTTTTCAGGCGATTTTGCCTCTTAAAGGTAAAATTTTAAATGTTGAAAAAGCTAGACTCGACAAAGTTTTAAAATCAGAAGAAATTACAAATATGATAACTGCTATGGGTTGTGGTATAGGTGACGATTATAATGAAGATAAGCTTCGTTATCATAAAATCATCATTATGACCGATGCCGATGTTGACGGCTCTCACATTCAAACACTTTTACTTACATTTTTCTTCCGCCATTTTAGAGATGTAGTTGAAAAAGGATATTTATATCTTGCTCAACCGCCGCTTTATCGTTATAAAAAAGGTAAAAAAGAGATTTACTTTAAAGATGACCGTGCCATGAATGATTACCTGATTGAAAACGGAATAGAGTCTTTAGAGATAGAGAGTGTAGGAAGTAATGATTTAGTTGCTTATTTTAGAATGGTTGACCACTACAGAGGCTCATTGGAAGCACTGGAGAGAAGATATGCACTTGTTGAATTGATTCGATTTTTTATTGAAAATCCAGATGTTATAGGATTAGATACAACGAGCATGTATGAAAAAGTTGAAAGCTTTTTGGTCTCTACTGGAAATAATATTCTTACAAAATCTATCACTCCAGAGCATATTCACATTTTTGTTCAAACAAAAGGCGGAATGGAAGAGCTACTAATAAATGATGACCTTTTTGCAGCTCCTCATTTTAGTGAAGCAGATTTTGTCTATAGAAAGATTATGGAATGGGATATAAAATTTGAAAACGATATAATCGTTGAATTAGAAAATATCAAAGAATATGCTAAAAAAGGTGCATATATTCAGAGATACAAAGGTCTAGGAGAGATGAATCCTGACCAACTTTGGGAAACAACAATGACACCAGAAAACCGTGTTTTACTCCAAGTTAAAATTGATGATGCAGAGTTAGCAAGCGATACGTTCACCCTATTTATGGGCGATGAAGTTGAACCTCGCCGAAATTATATAGAAACACATGCCAAAGATGTTAAACATTTGGATGTTTAACTCCACATGTCACTTCCACAAACAAAAGAGAGAGAATACCGTTTTAAGTTAGCACTTAGAATGGGACTCCCTATTTTTGCCCTTATTTTAGCCCTCATCTCAAATACTCTTATTACGACGTATGATAGTCTGCAGATAACTTTTTATATTGAATCTATTCTGCTTTTGGCATTTAGTATCTATTTTATTTTTTATCTTATATATCGTGGTTTTGATGAAAAAATAACAGAGGCTGTTTCAAAAACATTTACTAGAGAGTACCTCTATAAATATTTAAATAAAGAATTAAAAAAAGAGAGAGAATATACATTAATTCTTATCAGTATAGATAATTTAAATTATATAAACGCTCGTTATGGCATAAAAAATGGAGATAAAATCCTTTATCAAATAGCCAAATATGTGAGTAAATATTTAGAGAGTAAAAATATTTATAACATTGCTATCGGACATGTAAAAGGTGGTGATTTTGTTATCGGACTTAAAGGCAATAAAAGTCAGTACAACGCTATTTTGGACCTTTTTTGCTTAAAAAGCAGTGAATATAAAGTAGATGATATAGAGGTTAAAATATCGGGTGCGATTGTTGACACATCTTTTTCAAATAATTTAGATTACATGATAGAAAATCTTTTTGAAATTCAAGAAGAGATTAAATATCAGAAGCAAACTTCTAATGATGAGGAGATAAATCCAAGTGAGCTAGAATCTCTTGTTGTAAGTGCAATTAAAAACAGAACTTTTCTTCTCTTAACACAAAATGTTTTTGAAAATAACAAAAGTGTTATAAAAGAGTGTTTTGTAAAACTAAAAACGCCAAACGCTAAACTGCTCCATCAAAAAAGTTATATGAATGTAATCAATAGACTCGGGCTTATGGTTGATTTTGATTTAATGGTTTTAGAAAAAACGATTACCTGCATAAATGATAGAGACAGTGAAATATTTGCTCTTACAATATCACCGACTTCGCTTAGGAATCCAATTTTTTTAATGAAAATAAAAGAGCTAATTAAAAAAAGTAATAAAATTATGTTTATAATAAGTGAACATGAGTACTGTTCACATATTGATAAATTTAATAATATTTTGAAGTCGCTAAGAGAAATGGGGATTTTAATTGCCATTGATAGGCTCGGTGCTATGCACACAAGCTTTTTATATATGAGAGATTTAGAAATAGATGCGGTTCGGTTTGATTCTCTATTAACAAAAGAGATAAGAAAGAGAAACTATAATAGTATAATAATTGGTTTTATAGCAATGGCACAAGCCAGAGGTGTTAAAACATGGATGAAGATGATTGAATCAGAAGATAGTCAACTTGAAGCTATGAAGCTTCAAGTTGACTATCTTCAAGGGAAATATCTCAGTGAATTAGAAAAAATTTATGAAAAGTAAGGATGAAAATGAAGTACGGTGAAAAAATAGTTAATGAATTTAATGTTGAAAAAGATTTAGAAATCTGGCCAAATGAACACAAAAAAAACTATCTTATAAAGATGACTTTGCCTGAATTTTCTTGTTTGTGTCCAAGAAGCGGGTATCCAGATTTTGCAACGATTTATCTTGAATATACACCTGACAAGTGGATTGTAGAGTTAAAGGCAATAAAACTTTATATAAATAGTTTTAGAGACAGACACATCTCTCATGAAAACTCCGCAAATGAGATATATGATGTCCTTGATACAAAATTGAAACCTAAATATATGAAAATAGTAGCAGATTATAATCCAAGAGGTAATGTACATACGGTTATAGAGATAGATAGCGCAAGAGTTTAATTTTATGTAATAAGGAGTTGACATGTTTGAAAACATTATGAATATGCTGAAAAATAGTGATAGTAGCTCCGATAAAAAAAAGTTAGAAATGATAGACAAAATATCTAAAATGAATTTGACCGACATGAGAGCTTATATGAAAGGTAGTATGCAAGGTTTTGAGCCCTCAGAGGAGGGCGTTATTGAAATTTTAAAAAGATTGACAACTGTGAATGGAGAAACTTCTGAGAGATATTTAGAAGCTGACGACATGGATAGCAAGATTAAAAATTGCTTTGAATTAGTTTTGGTTATTGCATCGGACATCAGAGTTACTATTGATGCAATAGAACTGATTCAAGAATTCATAAACATGTATGCAGACATTATTACTGATTATGATACAAAGAATAAGCAGATATATGGTCCAAAATTAAAAAATTCTATAAAAAATGCGATTCGAATCGTAAATACTAAAACCGATTTTAGCAGAAAGGAAAATGTGCTAAATGATTCTTTAACCACTCATTAGCTTCATCATAAGAGCTAAACTCCTCATTCATTTGAGCTTCATAGGCATCTTCTAAAATTTTTGAGAACTCTTTGGATGCTGCATTGCCATATGCTAATATATCTCTTCCTCTCAAAAGTGGAACAGCTTTCTTGTTTGAAATATTTAACCTTTTTGCCTGTTCGTTTATCTCATCACAAGCCATGTAGAGCCCATGGTTTGAATTTTTGTATATTGCCTTTTTTAAAATTAAAAAATTCTCTATATTTACTTTTATAGCAAGTCTAAAAAGTTCCGCATTGCTCTGTTTAATTTTTATATGATTATGAATCAGAGGTAAAACACTTTTTAGCAATTCTTTCTCATTTGTCAGTTTTGATATAAAATTGATTGTTAGTATCTCATCAAATTTATAACAAATTCCTGCTAGCATCAAAACAATTTTTGTGTTTTTGTTTGTAATCTCTTGTTTTGCAATTTCATCTACTGCTTGTAAAGTATGGTTCCAGTCGTTGTTATTTAATGTACCAAGTTCAGAAAAATATTTTATTGCACCAAGCTCTTTTAAGAGTTCTAATCCAATGGACGGCTTAGATGATTTTAACAGAAGTTTTTTAATCTCTTCAAACACTCTCTCTTTAGGAAGCTCATAGAGTATGTTTTGAGCTATCATCTCTTTGCATAGCTTAAAAAGTTCTTCATCCATTTTTAAATCAAATCTTGCACAAAATTGCACAGCCCTTAAAACTCTTAGCGGGTCATCAGAAAATTTATTTTTATCAACTGCTCTTAGAATTTTATTATTTAAATCACTTATTCCATTAAAAGGATCTAATATTTTATTGTTAAGCGCCTCATATCCGATAGCATTGATAGTAAAATCACGTCGGCTTGCAGCAGTAATAAAATTAAGATTTGATTGAATTTTTATATCAAAACCAATATGTCCGGAGGAGATTTTACTATCTATTCTAGGCAGAGTGAAATCTATATCCAAGTCTTTTACGCGTAATTTACATACACCAAAACTTTTGCCAAAACTATTTACGCTGCCAAATTCTTTTAAAAGTTCTTCAAGTCTATTAAATGATGATATGTGATAAACCTCAATATCTATATCCTTAGATGCAATATTTAAAAAATTATCACGAACATAGCCGCCGACAATGACACATGATGCACCGCTCATTTGTAATTTGTCAAATATTTTTTTTAGATAATTAGGATATTTAATCATTTAAATCTCAATAGTGTGAATTTTTTGATTCAGATTATCAAGTATATCACTACTTTTATGAATATATAACGATTTTTTGGATATAATCGCGAAAATTTTTACCCTTTGTTTCATTAAGCTAAAGAAACGAATACTCAAGGAACCCCCATGCAAAAGATTAGAAATATTGCAGTTATTGCACACGTTGACCACGGCAAAACTACACTGGTTGATGGATTGTTAGAGCAATCAGGAACATATGGTGCTCATGAGCAACATGATGAAAGAGCTATGGATAGCAATGATTTAGAAAAAGAAAGAGGTATTACGATTCTTTCTAAAAATACGGCTATCCGTTATAAAGATTACAAAATTAACATTATCGATACTCCGGGTCACGCTGACTTTGGTGGAGAAGTTGAGCGCGTTCTTAAAATGGTTGACGGTGTTTTGGTACTAGTTGATGCATACGAAGGCGTTATGCCACAAACAAAATTTGTTGTTAAAAAGATGTTGGCACTTGGAAAAAAACCAATCGTTGTAATCAATAAAATTGACAAACCTTCAGCTGATCCAGAAAGAGTTGTTGATGAAATGTTTGATCTTTTTGCAGCTATGGGTGCAACGGATGATCAGCAAGATTTCCCTATTATTTATGCTGCTGCTCGTGATGGTATTGCTAAACTTGATATGAGTGAAGAGGGTGGTGATTTTCAATGTATCTTCGAAACTATCTTAAAACATATTCCTGAGCCAGAGGGTGACAGAGAAAATCATACTCAGGCACAGGTATTTACACTTGACTATGACAACTATGTTGGTAAAATAGGTATTTCTCGTATTTTTAACGGTGTTATTAGAAAAGGCGACAATGTTATGTTGGCAAAGGCTGATGGTGAAATGGTTAAAGGTAAGATTACAAAACTTATCGGTTTTCATGGTCTTAACCGTATGGAAATTCAAGAGGCAGAAGCTGGCGATATTGTTGCATTTGCAGGTTTAGAGACAGTAGATGTCGGTGATACTATTTGTGATCCTAAGAATCCTATGCCACTTGATCCAATGCATATTGAAGAGCCAACCTTAACAGTTATATTCTCTGTAAATGATTCTCCGCTTGCCGGTCAAGAGGGTAAACATGTTACTTCAAATAAGCTAAAAGACCGTCTTGAAGCTGAAATGACAACAAATGTTGCTATGAAGTTAGAAATTGTTGGAGAGGGTAAATTTAAAGTTTCAGGTCGTGGAGAGTTACAAATAACTATTCTTGCTGAAAATATGCGTCGTGAAAACTTTGAATTTGGTGTTAGTCGTCCGGAAGTTATCGTTAGAGAAATCGAAGGTGTTAAATGTGAACCATTTGAGCATTTAGTTGTAGATGTTCCAGAAGAGTTCAGCGGTTCAGTTATTGAAAAACTTGGTAAAAGAAAAGCAGAAATGAAAGCAATGGTTCCAATGGGTCAAGGCTTTCAAAGAATAGAGTTTGAAATACCAGCCCGAGCACTTATCGGATTCCGTGGACAATTCTTAACAGACACAAAGGGAGAGGGAATTATGAATCACTCTTTCTTAGAATTCCGTCCTTATAGTGGTACAGTTGAATCAAGAACTTACGGTGCACTAGTATCTATGGAAAATGGTGAAACTTTAGCGTATTCACTATTCAACATCCAAGACCGTGGTGTTCTTTTTATCGGACCACAGACTAAAGTTTATGAGGGAATGATTATAGGTGAACACTCTCGCTCAAACGATTTAGTAGTAAATGCTATTAAAGGTAAAGCGCAGTCAAATGTTCGTTCATCTGGCGCTGATGAAGCTATTAAACTTATTCCACCAAGAGATATGTCTTTAGAGCGTGCCTTAGAGTGGATTGAAGATGATGAACTTCTTGAAGTTACACCAAAATCTATTCGTATCCGTAAAAGATATTTAACAGAAGCAGAAAGAAAAAGATACTCTCGTAAATAGTCTCCTGCTTCAAATTTTCACAGGCTTATGCCTGTGAAACTCTTACCTCGCATTAAACCCTTCTGAATAGTCAAACTACTTTTTATTACCAAATGTCGATATACTTCCTCAACAAAAAGGATAAAAAAATGGATAATTTAATATATATTGGTTCGCTGATTTTAGTGGCTTTACTGATTTTTACATTCAATAGGACTAATAATACAAAGTTAATGTTGTTGGCAGTTGCCATAGGTGCTTATATAATCTATTCTCATGAAACAGGTCATACTGCTACAGAATTCAAAGACAAAATGATAAACTCAGTTGATAAATCCGCTGAAAAATTTGTTGATAAATATGATACTGACATAAAAGATGCAGAAAAAGTAAAAAAAGAGTCGCAAAAATAGAAAAGCTTTTATTGGCTTCAATTAAACAAAAACTTTCGATGCTATAATGATAGATTGTAAATTTTTATGGCAGTGAATAAATAAATAAGAGAGAGTAAGAGAGTGAATAGAAAAGAGATATATAATCCGAATTCAACTGAAAATGTAAATGATAGAAGGGTCTTTGGCGGAAATCCAACGGGTATTTTTGAGTTAAATAATATAAAATATCAGTGGGCATACAATCTTTGGGAAGTTATGCTTAATAACACATGGTTCCCAAAAGAAGTTGATATGACAAGGGATGTAAATGACTATAAACAACTTACAGAAGCCGAAAAAACAGCATATGACAAGGCACTTTCTCAATTGATATTTATGGATTCACTTCAAACGAATAATTTAATTGATAATATAAATCCATATGTAACTGCACCTGAAATTAATCTTATTTTAGTTCGTCAATCTTTTGAAGAAGCTCTTCACTCACAAAGTTATGCGGTTATGGTTGACAGTATCTCACAAAATTCGGCTGAAATTTATGATTTGTGGCGTCGTGATATGATGTTAAAAGGCAAAAATGATGCTATTGCAAGAGTCTATCAAGAGCTAGCAAAAAATCCATCCGAATATAACTTTGTAAAAGCCTGTTTCGCAAATCAAATCTTAGAGGGAATCTATTTTTACAGCGGTTTTGCGTATATTTATACTCTTGCAAGATCAGGAAAAATGTTAGGTTCAGCACAGATGATTCGGTTTATACAAAGAGATGAGGTTACACATCTAGTTCTTTTTCAGAATCTTATAAATACACTTCGAAAAGAGAGAGCGGATCTTTTTAGCGACAAACTAAGAGCAGAAGTAATTGAGATGTTCAAAGAAGCTGTAAAACTAGAAGCAGATTGGGGGAGATATATTACTCAGGGTCAGATTTTAGGTTTGACCGATGATATTGTTGAGCAATATATTCAATTTTTAGCAGATGAGAGACTAAATGCAGTTGGATTTGATAAGATTTATAATGTTACAAATCCAATCAAATGGGTGAATGATTTTGCAAAATTTAATGATCAAAAAACTAACTTCTTTGAGGGCACTGTAACAAACTACTCAAAAGGTAGTTTATCATTTGATGACGACTTTTAGCGAGTAAGCATGTACAAACTATGCTCACTCTCATTTATAACAACTAACAACTATAACACTAACTTACAAACACTCCTAACACTTATAAATCAAGCCCCAAAAGATTCACTCATTGTAGCCCCAGAGGTATGTTTGAGCGGTTTTGATTATGATAACTTTGAAAAGGTTTGTGACGCAGCCCCGATAGCAATTGAAGAGATTAAAAAAGGCTCAACAGATAAAATTATCATACTAACTATCATCGAAAAAAGAGGAGATGAAGTTTTCAATTTTGCTAAAATTTTTCATAACGGTGAAGTTGTTTATGAGAGAGCCAAGGCAAAGTTATTTCGTTTTGGCGGAGAGGATAACTATTTTTCTGAGGGTAGTGATGATGCTATTAAGATTATTGAAATAGAGGGGATGAAGATAGGGATACTTATCTGTTTTGAACTTCGTTTTAAAGAGTTATGGAAAAAGTTAGAGGGGTGTGATGTCATTGCTACTCCCTCCTGGTGGGGAGTTTTGCGAACAGAGCATTTCAAAACACTTACAAGAGCATTAGCAATAATGAACCAGTGTTATGTGATTGCAAGCGACAGTTTAAATGAAGATTGTACAAAGATGAGCGGTATCATAAAACCAAACGGTAAAGTACGCCGCAATGGGAATAGAGCTTGCTTAGAAGTGGATTATATTAAAAAAGAGATAACCTTAATGAGAAGATACATGGATGTTGGCATAGATGGATAGAATAACGGCTACAAAAACAACTAGGCTAGCAGAGGATTGCCACCAAAAATTTGCTCTCAGTCCTGAAGTTAAAAATGCTATAGCAAATACAAACAGAGAGGCTTTTGTTCCGATGGGGCTTAAACATAATGCCTATAAACTAGATGCTCTGCCAATGGGGTATGCACAGTGGATAAGCTCTCCTTTGACTGTTGCGAAGATGAGCCAATATTTAGAGCCAAAAGATGGTTTTAAAGTTTTGGAAATCGGATGTGGAAGCGGTTATCAAGCAGCGGTGCTTTCGCACATGTTTCGTGGAGTTTTTACTATAGAGAGAATTGAGTCGTTAATGTTCGAAGCAAAAGCGCGCTTTAAAGAGCTCAACATAAACAATATTCATACAAAAATAGATGATGGACAAAATGGCTGGAAGCAGTATGCTCCCTATGATAGAATACTCTTTTCTGCCTCGGCAAAAGTGATACCGCAAAAAATCTTTGAGCAGCTAACTGATGGCGGAATTTTAGTTGCACCCATAGAAAAAGCCGGCAAGCAGATAATAACCCGCTTTAAAAAAAATGGTGCAAATATTGAGCAGACAGAATTAGAAGCGTGTGATTTTGTTCCTATTTTAGATGGCATACAGAAGTAATAGAGTACAATTCTGTCAATAAAATATAGGACATATCTATGGAAATGTACGGTATAAAATATTCACAACCAAAAGTAGTTCTGCTGCAAGATACTGGTATTGGTGTAGCAGAAGCCGCCGCTAGGACATGTTATGACTCATTTGAAAATAGTGAAAATGAGGTTATTCAATATATTGAAACCAATATGCCCGAAGCAGACGAATGTAATGCTATAAACTCTATTGAAGACTCAAGCCTTTTAAGTGACTTGGCATGGACCTATTTTCATCACTCTATTTTAGAACATGCAAATCTTAGTTTTCTGATTCGCGGCACTTCAAGAGGTGTACTTCAAGAGCATGCAAGACACCGTATCCAGGCTATATCTGTCCGAAGCACCCGTTATACTATGAGCTCTGTTATCAATGCTTTTGTTGCTTCAAGACATGGAGGAGATAGAGAGTTTTTCATAGATAAAATTTTGGATTTTGATATGTTTGTAACGACTGATAAAGAGTACAATAGAATCGAAATAGGCGCAATTTATGATAAACTTGAGTTTCAGTCACAAAGAGTGGAAGATTTTCTTGACATGGCTGTTGCAAAAAGTTCTCTCCCCTTTATAGAAGAGTTTTCCGGTAATGCACAGGCGCTTTTTGAAGCATTAGAGGCTGGCAAAAAGAAAAAGAATGTAGGTGACGCTTTTAAGCACATCATTACTGACAATGTAAAAGTTGACATGGTTGTAACATTTAATCTTAGAAGTTTAAAAAACTATTTTACACTGAGAGATAGCGGTGCAGCATATTTTCAAATTCGTTGGTTAGCGCAGGAGATGATGCGGGTAACGCCATCGAAATATTTAGATTTAATTATTAAAAAAAGATTATAAAAAAAAGGATTCACATGTCTAAAGAAACAGTGTTTTGGAAGTTGTGCTTAGCATCAGTAGTTGTTTTTGGCGGATGTGCAAATATGACATTTAATGCCCAGATGTGTCAAAATATAAGATTAGATCCTCAGGCTACTATGCCTCAAGAGTGTATGAAATATAGCGAGGAAGAGGCTGCAAAAGCGTCTATCAAGCCATCTGAGAAAATTCAGTCAAAAGAAAGTTTAGAGTTTAACAAAGAGTAAAAATTCTTTTATTAGAGTTCTTGCAGAACTCTAGTTAAAACGTAAAATGAACAAGTCCATTTTACTACGCTAAGACCGCTTGGGTCACTAAAGCTTGCCTCTTCGAGACAGACAACTTCTTGCAATTTTGCAAGAAGTCTACTCTTTGTCTGCCGGTTTTTTAAGAGATTTTATATTTATCTTTTTGCCGGTAAGTACTGGAGCGGACTCTCTTTTAGAGCCGTCATGACGATGATTTCTATCGCCTGACTTGCCAGAAAATATAGCTTTTCCATTTTCATCTTTACCTAAAAATTTCGAACTTTTTTTATCTTTGTCATAAGGCTTTTTAAATCCTGATTTTCCATCTTTGTCAAAAGGTTTCTTGAAGCCGAACTTATCATCTTTTTTATCTTTATCCCATGGCTTTTTGAAGCTAGGCTTGTTATCATCTTTTTTATCTTTGTCCCAAGGCTTCTTTGTACCAAACCTATCATCTTTTTTGTCCTTATCATAAGGCTTTTTGAAAGCAGATTTATCTTTGTCAAATGGCTTTTTAAATTCAGACTTTTCATCTTTTTTGTCTCTGTCATAAGGCTTTGCAGAACGAGGTTTGTCGTCTCTTGATGGTCTGTCTCCAAATTTCTTCTTTTCACCTCTGAAGTCACTGTTTCTTGGTTTAAAATCTTTTCTCTCTTCTCTTGGCGCATACTCTTTTTTTACAACTTCCGGCTTTACAACAATTATTGGTCCAAAGCCTTCAATTGGCTCCTGCATAATAGTTCGCCCAATGAGTGTCTCTATCGGATAGAGAAGTTTCTCTTCCTCTTGGTCGAGTAAAATAAGTGCATGTGAGGTTGCATGAGCAATTCTAGCCATGTAAGCAATGGCTTTGTCGGGTAAGTTGTAGCTAATTAGAAGTTCAGCCTTGAGTTCTGGTGCATTTAGCAAATCATCATCGTTTATAAAAGTGACATTTTTTGAATTTTCACCTTTTTCAATTGTTTCACAAGTGACAACGATAATATTTTTTCCCTCATTTTTTGTGAGAAGCAGGTTTAAAAGCTCATGCTTTTTTTCTGTTTGACATGGGTGAATACGATGGTTGTGGCGTTTTAGAGTTGGTGTAGAAGATGGCATAAAAATCCTTGAGTGATTTGCAGCTGTAGAAGTTGTACGCTGCAAAATAGTTACATAATTATAGCGTAAATGTGCCGTGAGAGTTTCATTCCTACGCAAAATCTGCTATAATGCCCCAAATTTAGCCTATTTAAGCTAATGTAAAAGGTAGTTAATGTCATTTAAACAACTCGGGCTCATTGAGCCACTTCTAAAAGCCATAAACGAGCAGGGTTACACAGAACCTACTCCAGTTCAAAAGCAGGCAATTCCTGTTATTTTAGCCAGAAAAGATATTCTTGCAGGTGCACAAACCGGAACCGGAAAAACAGCAGGTTTTACGCTTCCAATGCTTCAACTTTTAAGTCAGCACAAGCGAGCACACAACAAACCGGAGATTCGTGCGCTTATTCTAACTCCGACAAGAGAGCTTGCATCTCAGGTTGCCGAGAGTGTAGATGTTTACGGAAAACATCTTCCTTTTAAATCTACAGTAATATTTGGCGGAGTCAAGATAAACCCTCAGCTTGTAGCACTTAGAAAAGGTGTTGATATTGTTATCGCAACTCCTGGACGACTCTTGGACCACATTTCTCAGAAAACTATTGATCTGTCAAAAGTTGATTTTTTGATTTTGGATGAAGCGGATAGAATGCTGGATATGGGATTTATCAATGATATTAGAAAAATCTTAGCAATTTTGCCAAAAAGCAGACAAAATCTTCTCTTCTCAGCTACATTTTCTCCAGAGATTAAAAAACTGGCAGACACTCTGCTTAATGCACCGACGCTTATAGAAGTTGCACGCGCGAATATGTCATCGGAACAGGTACAGCAAGTTATTCACCCTGTAGACAAAGAGAGAAAGAAAGAATTACTTTCATACCTCATTAAACAGGGAGAGTGGAAGCAGGTCCTTGTATTTACAAGAACAAAGCATGGTGCGAATAAACTAAGTGAGTATCTTGAAAAAGAGGGCATAACTTCAGCGGCAATTCACGGAAATAAGAGTCAAAATGCACGAACTAAAGCTTTGGCTGATTTTAAAGATTCAACTGTAAGAGTTCTTGTTGCGACAGATATTGCAGCACGTGGTATTGATATTGACCAGCTTCCGCATGTGGTCAATTTTGAACTTCCTAATGTTCCAGAAGATTATGTTCACCGTATAGGACGAACTGGTCGTGCAGGAAATATCGGAGAGGCACTTTCACTTGTTTGTATAGACGAAAAAGAGTTTCTTGAAAATATAGAGAAACTGATTAAAAAAGATATTCACAGATTTGTAGTAAAAGGTTTTGCTCCGGACCCGTCTATAAAAGCTGAGCCGATTGTGCAAAAAAGAGGTTCAGGTTCAAATAATAGGTCTCGTCCTAGTAACAGAACTCGTCCATCTCCAAAAGGTAGAAAATAATAGTTGTCATGAACTCTTTAAAATATATAGCACTCAATTTATTGATGCCGCTGCTCATATCTCTGATTTTTTTACTATTGATTGTGAACGGTACAAAAATACCGAGTATCATATTTAGTTTGACTCCCTATATATTTTATGCTGTGAGTGCCATGATTTTATGGGTCTCTTGGGAGTTTAATCGTAACAGATTTATTTTTATTATCATACCGCTCATAATTATGCATATAGGATTTCAATATCTGAGCGCACAAAGAGCCACCGATCTATTTTTGTACAGCTCTTTATTGTATCCCCTGCACATCATTATATTTTTATTTTTAAAAGAGCGAGGGCTTTTTTCTATTTGGGGCATATTCAAGATAGTGTTTTTTGCCTTTGAAATAGCGATTGTATTGTATTTTGTATTTTATCCGAGTGCCACACTCAAAGAGTTGCTTGAGGTAAAAATATTTGCGATATCTTTTTATCCACTCAAAGATGTTACGGCCATTATTGGAATACTCACTGTTTTAATCATGGGTGCAGTAGTCGTTTTTAACAGATATTTGATGTACAACAGCACATTCTTAGTCATAATAGTTGCATTTTATATGGGTCTATTTTTTCTTAAAACTCCACATGCCAATGAAATATCTTTGCTTGCAATAAGCGTCATTATTTTTGCTCTGCTTATTCGAGAGTCATACAGATTAGCCTTTTATGACGAGCTGACCTCTATGCCGGGCAGGCGTGCACTTGTGGAAGATATGGCAAAACTTGGAAGAAAGTACTCACTTGCCATGATAGATATAGATTTCTTTAAAAAATTTAACGATACCTACGGGCATGATACGGGCGATGAAGTTTTAAAAATGGTCGCTTCAAAACTTGTTGGTGTCGGTGGAGACGGTAAAGCGTATAGATACGGTGGAGAGGAGTTCGTGATTCTTTTTCCATCAAAAGAGGTGGATGAATCGTTTGTACATGTAGATGCCCTAAGACAAAAAATAGCCACATCTCCTTTTATTGTAAGAAATAAAAAAAGTTCTAAAACTATCTATATTAATATCTCCTCTGGAATAGTCCAAAACTCTCAAAAAGATAAAGACCCGTTTGCAGTCATGAAAAGAGCGGATAACGCACTTTATAAAGCTAAAGAAGCCGGAAGAAATCAGGTAATAAAAGGTTGATAGAGGCTTTTTGGTATAATTCCATCACTTTAGTGCCATAGGGCGGCTAGCGTAACAATAATGAGTTCTGCAAGAGCTCTAAATAAAATGAAAAAAGGTAGAATGTATGAATACAGAAAAAGAATTAATAGCAAGAAGTGGCGGAGTTTGTGAACTTTGCGGAAGCAGTGAGAGCTTAAGTGCTTTAGAAGTCAGTATATCGGATGGTAGCACTGAGCAGTCAATATATGCTTGTGCAACATGTAAAGAGCAGATTAGCACTGAAACATTGGACGAAAACCACTTTAACTGCTTAAACGACAGCATGTGGAGTGAAGTTCCTGCTGTGAAAGTTATGTCCTATATTTTGCTAAATAAACTTGGTCGTCAAGATTTGGTTGAGATGATGTATCTGGAAGAAGATGAAAAAAAATGGGCAGATTCGGCTCTCAATGCAAGCGCAAATAAATTAGTTCATAAAGATGCAAACGGCGTAATCCTTCAAGCCGGAGACAGTGTGGTTATCTTAAAAGATTTAGAGGTTAAGGGTGCAGGTTTTACTGCAAAAAGAGGCACAACAGTAACTCGTATTGCTCTCCCTGCTGATATTGACGACCATATTGAGGGAAGAGTAAACGGCACAAAAATCTTCCTAAAAACTGAGTTTTTGAAAAAAGTATAATGAAACCGCACGAAAGATTTTACAAAATAGATGATGACTTTCGCTCGCCGTACGCTAGAGACAGAGATAGAATTATCCACTCCGGCAGTTTTAGAAAGCTTGAGTATAAAACTCAGGTTTTTTTAAATCAGGAGGGCGATTTCTTCCGTACCCGTCTTACCCACTCCATAGAAGTCTCACAAATTGCCCGTTCTATAACTTCTACCCTTGGACTTAATGAAGCGTTGGCAGAGGCTATTGCTTTAGCACATGATTTAGGTCACACTCCTTTTGGTCACATCGGTGGCGACTCTCTGGATGAGTGTCTGAAAGAAGATGGTTTTGCGAGCGGGTTTGAGCATAACTTTCAAAGTTTTAGAGTTGTCTCACTCTTAGAGAAAAGGTATAACAGTTACAATGGGCTAAACCTCTCTTTTGCGACACTTGAGGGTATTCTAAAACACTCCTATCCCTACAAAAAAAGCTTTTTACCGGCAATCATCCATACGCAGTTTAACCTTGAAACACATCCATCCATAGAAGCCATGGTCGTTGACCGTGCCGATGAGATAGCCTATATAAGTCATGATATTGATGATGGAGTAAATTCAGGACTTATCAGTTTTGATGATTTAAGAGAGAGCGAGTTGATTTGTGAGATTCTAGAAAAAGTTGCACATGAGGGCGTTGGGTTTGAAAATGAAGAGATGTTCCGATACCGTTTTAGCTCCCATCTTATAAACCATCTTATTTATTCACTCTTAGAGTTTTCCAAAGATAAAATTTCAAGAGGCGAAATATTGAGTGCAACAATTGATAGTAAAAGTGAAATTCCTATCGGTTTTGATCCGAAACTGGAGAAAAAACTGAAAAAACTGAAAAAATTGCTTTTCAATAAACTCTATCAACATAAAAATATTATGATAAAAATGTTCGCAGGAAAACAAGCGATAAAAGGGTTATATAAAGGGCTTATGCAAGAGGAGAAGATGTTGCCGGAGTTTTACTATAAGCAATTGCATGTTAGAAATAAGCATAGAGTGGTAGCCGACTACATCGCCAATATGAGCGACAGACATGCTATCTCTTTTTACAATGAGATGTACGGGAAGTTGTAGTTTGGAATCATGCGTTCAACCTTAAAGGGCATTATTTAAGTACATTTGTAATATATTTATAGCACAATTTAAAAAAGGAGGGTTTTACATGCTTAAAGAAATGCAAGAAAATGATTTTATTGTGTCAAAAACTGACCTGAAAGGTCGTATAACTTATACAAACAAAATTTTTATGCAGATGGCAGAGTACAAAGAGGAAGAGTTGCTTGGAAAGCCTCACAGTATAATTCGGCATCCGGACATGCCAAAAGCTGTATTCAAGCTTCTGTGGGAAAGAGTGAGTAAAAAAGAAGAGATATTCGCCTATGTAATCAATAAAACAAAGAATGGGAATGGCTACTGGGTATTTGCATATGTTACCGCTTCATTAGATGAAAAAGGCAATCTTATCGGCTACTATTCAGTTAGACGAAAGCCAAGTGCAAAAGCTCTTGAGATTATCAAACCTCTCTATGCAAAGATGCTTGAAACCGAGAAGAGAAGCGGAGTTGAAGCATCAACTAAAATTTTGACGGATATATTAACTGAAAAAGGAGTGAGCTACGATGAACTTATCATCTCTATTCAAGAGTAATCAAACTATTTTACTTTTAGTTGCACTTGTAGGTGTAGCGATATTTGCTTTGGCTACCGGAGGCTATATTTTAGCTTTAGTTCTTTTTTTTGTTTTACTATTATCTGTTTTTATCCCAGCGGGTTCTGACTCCAAATCATCTTCTGAATTACATCTTGCAATGCAAAGGGTTTTAAAAAATGCAGCAAATGGTAAGTTAGAAGATCGTGTTACACATATACCGGATGATAACTCTGCTGAATCAGAGTTTGCATGGAGCCTCAATGATGTCCTTGACCAACTTGAAGCTTTCATGAGGGACACTGTAACTACCATAGAAAAGGCATCTGCCGGTCAAAATTATAGAAGAGCTTATCCAGAAGGACTTCATGGAATTTTTTATACAACTGCAAAAACACTTAATGGGGCAATCTCCTCTATAGCAAGGGGCAATGAGACAAAATTAAGAGGAGAACTTTCACATGAATTAGGTACTTTAGGTGGCGGAGTAAGTCAGGGTCTTACAGTTATTCAAAAAGATATAAATTTGTGTTCTGAAGATTCACATGAAATTGTCGGTGTTGCTAATAAAACCGCGGAAGAGTCATCAAAAAGTTTACACACTGTTGTTGAAATAAGTCAAAGACTAGGTGAACTTGTAGAACTTATAGCTTCTTCTCATAGCGGTATAATAAACTTAGAACAACGCTCCGCAGAGATTTCAGAAGTTGTCGGACTCATTAAAGACATTGCAGATCAAACAAATCTTCTAGCTCTTAACGCTGCAATTGAAGCCGCACGTGCAGGTGAGCATGGACGAGGATTTGCAGTCGTAGCAGATGAGGTTCGTAAACTCGCCGAAAGAACACAAAAGGCAACAACTCAAATAGAAATCACTATCAAAGCATTGCAACAAGAGACAAATGATATAAGAACAAACTCTGACAATATTTCAGAGATTGCAGATACATCAAACACAGTTATACATGCATTTGAAGATACATTCAAAGAACTTAACTCTCTTGCAAATAGTGCATCTCATTCAGCAATAAAAGTTCAAAATCGTCTCTTTACAACGCTTGTAAAAGTTGACCACATCGTTTTTAAATCTAAAGCGTATTCTGCTATCTTAGAAGCTGATACATCTGCTGTTTTTGCTGATCACAAAAATTGTCGTATGGGTAAATGGTACCTTGGAATCGGGCAAGAGAGATTTGGAGATACAAGAGCTTTTGCACAGATGGATACGCCACATGCCGTAGTTCATAACTCAGTATTTAAAAACTTTGAATTCGTAAAACATGGTACTACGCTAAAACTTGATCATCCAAAACAGATAGTTGCGAACTTTACTTTAATGGAAGAGGCATCTGCTGAACTCTTTGTTAAGCTCGATGCCATGATAGAAGAGTATGAACAATCGAAAAGTTGATTATTAAGAACAGCTTAAATAAATAGGTTTAGATTATCATTAACTTACTCTTTATTTATAATAAATATAATAACGCATCTCAAATATGTTTTCCCCCTTTCATATAGAGATAAAGATAAACTCCTATAAATTTTCTATAAACTTTCCCAAGCTCTTAACCCCCTTTACAGAGCTTGGGACTTTTATGCTAAAATCACACTATGAAAAAAATCATCCTCACTACTCTGAATTCAAGATACACTCACAGCTCTATAGGTCTTAGATATTTGTATGCTAATCTAAAAGAGCTACAAGAAGAAGCTGAAATTTTAGAATTCAGTATCAATGATGCTCTTCAAACGGTAGCAGAGAAGCTACTAATTCAGACACCCGATATTATAGGCATCGGTGTTTATATCTGGAATGCAAAAGAGATTCAAGAACTTATTCACATTTTAAAAAAAGTTTTACCATCAACAACAATAATACTAGGCGGTCCTGAAGTGAGCCATGAACCATTTCGTGTCAATTTTGATGAGGTTGATTTTATTATTCAAGGCGAAGGAGATTTAGCTTTTTATGAACTTTGTAGAAACATCATAGATACAAATCCGCCAAAGTCAAGAATTATGAAAATGGATACTCCAAATCTTAAAGAGATAGAATTTCCATATAAATACTACACAGATGATGATATAAAAAACCGCTATATTTATGTAGAAATTTCAAGAGGCTGTCCATTTCACTGTGAGTTTTGTCTCTCTTCCATGGATGAAAGAGTAAGGGCATTTGATTTGGATGCCGTTTTGGAAGAGTTTGAAAAACTTTGGCAAAGAGGTGCAAGAAACTTTAAGTTTGTGGATAGAACTTTTAACCTTAACATGAAAACAGCTAACAAAATATTAGACTTCTTTTTGGCAAAAGAGCCTCCCTACTTTGCTCACTTCGAGGTAATTCCAGACCATTTCCCAGCCTCTATCAAAGAAAAAATTGCAAAGTTCCCACATGGTGCGCTACAGTTTGAAATAGGGATACAGACGCTCAACCCTGAGATAGCACAAAATATATCAAGACAACTTAACTTAGAAAAAATCAGAGAAAATATAAGCTTTTTAGAGCATGAAACGGAGGCTCACATACATCTTGATTTGATAGTCGGGCTTCCAGGTGAGAGCCTAGGAAGTTTTGGAAAAAATCTTGACGAGCTGACAAAACTCAGCAGTTGTGAGATACAGATAGGGATACTTAAAAAACTCTCGGGAACATTTATAAATCGCCATGATATTGAACATGGCATGGTTTATAGTGATATTCCGCCTTATGATATTTTGCAAAGCTCTCAGCTTAGCTTTAATGATATTCAGATTATGAAAAGATTTGCGAGATTCTGGGATTTGACATATAACAGCGGAAATTTCAAAAAGAGCGTCAAACTTATCTGGCAAGATGAGAGTGTTTACGAAAACTTTTATGCATTTGGAATGTGGATATACAAACAGACTGATTCTACATGGCAAATCTCTCTTCAAAGGCTTGGTGAACTGCTCTTCATATACCTAACACAAATCAAAAAAATCTCACCGGATATCGTTGCAAAAGAGATGCTCGAAGACATGATGAAGGTCAAAGGCAGAGCAATTCCGAGTTACTTAAAAGCACATGCTAAAGACTTTTCTTCAGATGCAAAAGAGGGAACCGCAGGTTTTAACAAAAGGCAAATCTAACCTATTAATGTTACACATCTAAACGAATGCGTCCGTTTAGATAGTAGGGACAAATTGTCCCTACAACCTCCTAAAGCTACAAAAAACTCTGTTTTTTGAGAATAATAATGTATAATAAAAAATGATTTTTTTGAAAATAGTATTATTCATTTTGTTAACATTGGATATCGCATATGCAGGGCAGCCTTACGTTGATGCAGCCTTGATTGCGCAAGTAGGACAAAAGTATGATGAGTTTGCAAAAAAAAGATTTATATATCTTCAGCAAAGTTTGGATGCTCTTGCAGGAAAAACTGATGCCCAGAAGTTGGAAGAGATAAATACCTTTTACAATGAAGTCAAATATGCAGCTGACATGAAAGTGTATGGCGTAAGCGACTATTGGGCTACACCTTCGGAATTTTTGGCTAGAGATATGGGCGATTGTGAAGATTATGTAATAGCCAAATATTTCGCTCTGGTTTATCTTGGAATTGATTCTAAAAAACTGTTTTTTACTTATGTCCGCTCCACGCAGTTTAAAGAGGCGCACATGGTTTTAACATACTTTGCGACTGCCAGAAGCGAGCCTCTCGTTCTGGATAACAACAACCACAGAGTTCTCCCTGCCTCAAAAAGGACAGACCTTACTCCTATTTATAACTTTAGCGGAACCTCTCTTTATAAAGCTTCGGGAGATAGTGCCGGAGAAAAGATAGAAAATGAAAAAATCCACAAAAACTGGGATGAACTCAATCTCAACATACAAAGGAAAAAAATATGACTCTCTTCAAGCAGATAGCGCTTATGCTTTCTATATTTCTACTCATCATTTTGGGAACTGTCTTGACGCTCAATTTTAAGAGTGCCAACACTTCTGTCCAAGAGAGGCTTTATGAGGATGCTAAAAATACGGCAACTTCTCTTAGTCTCTCTCTTGGAACTGCCGCTGGCGATATATCAGTTATGTCAACTATGATAAATGCTAACTTCGATAGCGGCAACTACCTGATTATTTCACTTATTGATGTTGATAATGTATTGTTGTATGAGAGAAAATCAGAAAATCAGCGAATAACAGTACCTGAATGGTTTTTAAAAGTGGTGAAAATTCATGCACCGGTTGCATCTGCGAATGTTTCAGCCGGTTGGAGTCAAGTAGGTATTCTTAATGTTCAGAGCGATGTCGGTTATGCCTACAAACAGTTATATACAATTTTAATGAGTCTTCTTGTATCTTTTAGTATTATCGCAATTGTTGCCCTTATAATTTTAAATCTTATACTTGTAGCGATACTTAAACCGCTCAAAGAGGTTCAGAGACAGGCAGAAGCAGTTGGAAGAAATGAGTTTATTATACAAAAAAGTATTCCTAATACGAAAGAGTTCAAAGATGTTGTTCTTGGCATGAATAATATGGTTTCAAAAGTAAAGGCTATGTTTGATAAAGGAAACGAGGAGCTAAAACGACAAAAAGAGTTGGAGTACATAGACCCGACAACAAAACTTAGAAATCGTAAATATCTCATTGATAAACTGCCGGAGTATCTTAAAATAGATGCAAGCTCTAAGGGCGGTATCAATATGATGATAGCTTTCAGCGGAGTAATAGAAGCGAATGACAAGATAGGTTTCCGTGATGTCGATAAACTTTTTATTGATATTGCCAATGTATTTAAAAGTTATACAGACAAATATGAATCCTCAATAGTCTCAAGAATGAACGGCACTGAGTTCTCAATTTTGCTTCCTGATTGTAATGATGCAGATGGTTTAGTACTTGCTAAAAATATTTATAAATCGGTGAGTAACCTTATTATGTTATGTGGACTTGACTTGAGTGCAACTTATATCTCTATTGGACTTTATGAGTACAACTACACACAAAATATCGGTCAACTACTCTCTCTTTCAGATAATGCCCTTTCTCAAGCTAAATTTAACGATACGCATATACACTTAGAGAGGGCGGAGAGTGCAATTGAAGTTATGGGTAAAGATGCTTGGAGAGGCATTATAAATGAAGCACTAAATTCAAGTAGCTTTAATTTTGTCTCATGGACGGCAGTGGATGCAAAAGCAAAAAAAGTAGCACATCATGCACTGAGTCTGAACCTTAAAGACAAAGATGGCAAAACATACTATTACGGACAATTTATGGCACCGGCAAATCAGGCAGGCATTAGTTCACAAATCTATAAAAATGTTATAAATATGATGTTTAAAACTCCGGATAGCAATCTAAAAGGTTTAACCTGTTCTCTTAGACTCTCTTTTGAGTATTTGGACATGAAAGAGACTTATCATGAGCTTAGCAACCTCTTTAAAGAGTATGCAAAACACCTTCCATTTAAGTTGATTCTCGAGATTCCAGATAGACTTGTTCGTAAAAATTCTGAGCAGATTAAACAGTATAAAGCCCTTTTTGAGAAATATAATATTGAGATGGGAATTTATGAGTTTATCGGAGAGAGTGCAGATTATCAATATCTGCAAGATTTAAGACCTGCCTACATCAAAGGTGAAACAAGCTACTTTTTAAGCCAAAGCGAGCAAGCTCTATCAGCTCTTAGACTAATCACAGACACAATAGGTATCTCGCTTATCGCAACAGGAGTCATGGATTTAGAGACACTTGGCAAGCTTGAGGCAAAAGATATATTTGTTATTCAAGGACGAGCTACGGAGATAATTGAGTTAAATTAAAAACAAGAACTAAGTCCTAAACTCCTCTGGAGTTTAGCCCTTTTATCAGAGCATCTTCAATTTCAGTTGTATAGTCAGGATTCAACTTTCTTAGTTCTCTTTCAAAATTTATAATTAAATCTTTGTTTGTATTTGGATGAAGACAGATACTGAAAATTATTTCCAAATATGTATCAAAATGGTGATAAGTTTTAACTCTTTCCTTCCCATCAATTACGCCGTAATATTTTATAATTGAATCAAGAGCCTCTTTGAGTTCTTTAGAGGTTGTTTTTTCATCCTTTATAATTGCTTTTAAAGATTGTAAATCTAGTTTTTGATTTTCCTTCTCTACTTCATAATTATTCTGCACACTCTTATTTCTGATTGACACAAGCAGAAAAATTAACAAACCTAAAACAACCGATAGACCAAAACCTACTTCTAAAAGAAATACAATATTCACTAATCTTTCCTATACATTGAATCTATCAATTTTTTCACTCAATATTTGAGCATCTTTACTAAGAGAATTCGCCAAATCCATCAACTCATCAATAGTTTTTGAACTTCCCTCAACCACACACTGAACATTAGAAGTGCTTTCATTAATATCTTCGATATCAAAACATATTTTAGAATTTTTTTCTAACAATATATTTGTGTACTCTTTTGTAGTTTGCAGCTTTTTAGCAGCCTCAGTAATGAGCGATTTCACTTCATCGCTATGTTCATTTAATTCATTTAGAGAATTAGATTGCTCTTTAATGCTCTCAACTGCCTCAACTGCTGTTTGTGAAAGCACCTTAAATGTTGAATCGCTTTCTGTCAGGGACTTCTGAGTTTTCTCAGCCAGTTTTCTAACTTCATCAGCAACGACTGCAAACCCTCTTCCATGTTCACCTGCTCGGGCGGCTTCAATAGCCGCGTTCAATGCCAAAAGATTTGTTTGCTGTGCAATATCGGATACGATAGTCAGAATATGTTGAACATCCCCTATTGTATGATTAAGATTACTTATCTGCTCAACGGTTTCTCCTCCTCTCTCAACATTCTTTTTGATGCCTGAAATCATGCTTTCAATTTTATCTCGCGCATTACTCAGCGAACTATCCGCCTCATTTATTCTATTTACAGATTCATTATTTATTTGATTAGACTCTTTCATGATATTTTCTATTTTTGCAGAATTGTTCATCATGTCACGCAGAAGATTACACCCTTTAGATATCTCATTTTTTTGTGAAACAGTCATTTTGTTTATGCGAAGTGCTACATCTTTATTTGTCGCTACGGCATGCTTTGTATCGCGAATGAAGCTTGCGGAGTTCTCTATAAATTCATTTATGTATTTTGCGATAAGACCAATCTCATCGTTATATTTGATTGTAAGTCTCTTCGAAAAATCCCCTTTCATTGAAGAGAGCTCATTCACAATTCTTTCTACCTGAGAGCCGACGAGCAACTTCATGCCAAAATATACAGCAAGCTGGATAACCAGCTGAAGAGTAATAACTCCAATCCACATAAATAGTGTTTGGCTTTTAATTTTCTCTATCTCAGGGAGTATGTCAATGTAAACCGTAGCCCCGCCAAGAACCGTTCCCTCTGGAACATTATGACATGTGAGACAATTGGTTCCCTTGTAGTTTGAACTCGCAATGAACGGCATGGTGACTCTTAGAGTTTTATTGATATTTTCATCAAAATCTGTAACAATTGTTTTCGTTTCAATGCTCTTTTTGTCAAGTGCATCTCTTAAATGCTCGGTCTCTAAACCTTCGCCATAATCTGGGGTTAAATGGCTTGTTCTAAAGGCATAAAAACCTTTCACCTCATCTGTTGAAGCTGTTTTTTCATAAAAAAGTTTTCTGTTTTCTACATCCGATATTGCACCGGTGAGCATCATCATGTTTAGTCCATTAATGGTACTTTGAGCTATCGCAACACCTTTTCCCTCAATAATCTCTATTAAGTTGTTACGATTCTTATCTTGAAGCCAAAAGATAACACTGCTAAGCATAACGGATAAGATAACAAAGATTGCAATTTGCAGTTTTGTACTTATGCTGAGATTTTGAAAATATTTTGGCATCGCTACTTCCGTACTATAGTTTTTCAAATAAGCGTTGATTATACACTAAAATGTAAAAAACCTGCGCTGTATGACTACATATATTATAACAACTGTTACAAAATAGCGTTGCTTAAGAGAGTTGAAGTAAAGATATTTGACTTGCGTTTTAAGTAGGCACATTTATTGAAATATAAAAGTTAAAATAAAATTATCATGAAACTAATAAAATTTTTTAATTTTATTACAATTATTATAAATGTAGAATGCAGCTTGTTAAAACGTGCCAAACTTGTTGTGAAGCAAGGACGGAAAGCTATGGGTCTTTGATAAGAGATCGCCAGGTTGCAATATTCTTCTAATTTGCCTTCCTAGATTCTTTATCTGCATAAACCCCATTAAATTAAAAGGATTTATTATGAAAAAACAAAAGTCTATCTATGCATTGTCGGTAATTGCCGCACTCTCGTTTTATGGCTGTGGTTCTGGTACCAGCTCTAGTTCATTAAGCGATGCTCCTGCTTCCGTACAAACTGCAATTTCTGCAGTTTCAGGATACAGTGTAGTAGTTGAAAGAGGTGCTGTTTATGATTCTAATGTTACAGATGCGAATGGCAGTGTTGCAGTACAGGTAAGTGACACAAATAATACATATATATTTGCAAATGAGCCTGTTTTTCCTGTTACAGCTGTAGGTGGATGGATTGATGTTGATGGTGATGGAAATTTAACGGCCGCGGACGTTGCCCTTGATATTAACCTTACATCTTACTGTAATGTAATTACTCCTACTACCACATATATTGCCGATGAAAATGAAACAATTCGTGAGCAGAAATTATTTGCGTTGGCGCAGGAAACAAATACAACAATGGAAGAATTGCTAAAAGCTCCATCTGAAGCAACAAAGAAGTCCATTATAGTTCTTAATGCAGTTTATGAGAAACTGATTGAAAGAGACAACGAACACTCTAACGCACCTATTGCAATCGAGGCTATTTTAAAAAGATTTACTGAAATTGAGACCAATACGAATCTAGATGACAATGCTACATCATTAGAGATGGCACTTGCTGTTGAAGAACAAACAATGATCAATCTTAAAAAGCAAGATTTTATACACACATTAAACTTTGATGAAATAGAAAAAATTAAAGGTAAAAAGTCTTCAAAACAAAATAAAGATGGTGAAACTTCTGATTCAACAATATCAGACCCTATAGTTCCTAATTCAGGAACAACAGATAGTAATGTTACTGGTTCAATAGCAACGGATACTACAGCTTCTGATGCAGAAACAATTGATAGTAATGCTATTAGTTCATCAACGACTGACGCAGAAACAACTGATGGAGAAGTTCCAAATCAACTACCTACCGTATAGATTTCAATAGATAAGAAGTCTGTCAATTACTTATATTCGGCAGACTCATCAACCTCCTCTCCATCAAGTATTCTAAGAAATTTCCTAGAGTATATTTCAGAATTCTCATTTAAATCTCATTTTCTAAAATTATAATTATTGAATATATATAAAAACAAAGAATTTATAAAACTACAAATTATCAAGGATATACCATGTTGAATAAAATAGAAATAATAAAAGAGATAGAAGAAAATACTCCGTTACTCGAGCAAGCAAGAAAATTATTAGATGAAATAATACAAAGTGAAGAGCCTCGAATCTTCTATAGTGCAGAGCAACTTGTACTGTTAGAGTCGTGGGATATCCTTTGTAAAAGGCAAATGGAGCTAATGATGCAGGCTCGATAAGTTGTTGAATTTACTGCCAAATTTTAGAGTTCGTTTGACAACTGGTAAATCATCTATCTATAATCTTAAAAATAAGCATATCTAAATCAGCGAGTTGGACTTTTTAAAGCGAATGAAAACGAACTTTATTATAAAGTATTGATACAATTTGTATTTCCTAAATATTTCTCTGAACAATTAATAGAAGTTCTTGTTGCTGGAGCACAGTCTAATGTAAGTTCAAAAGATATTGAATCATTTAAAATCCATATGCCATCCCTAAAAGAACAAACAAAAATAGCAAATTTTCTCTCATCCCTAGACTCAAAACTCTCACATGTGGAACAACAACTAAACTCCACAAAACAGTTTAAAAAAGCACTCCTTCAAAAGATGTTTGTGTGAAAAATTAAGCACTACAAGGAAGTAGTGTGTGCATAAAAAGGTAAGTAATAAAATAATAAAAACAAGAAAACTTGCGTTATAATGGCACTATAAAGAGCATATAAGGTAAGTAGTGAAAAATTAAAAAGGAAGTAATATGGAAGATATTATCATACCGGACCCTTCATGGGGCAGTGATTTGGCTAATATTATTTTAGATTTGGAAAAACTTAGAACTAAGAGACTCGGCGGGGATGTTCCTTCTCATATCTTTTTCCAATTAAAAGACATTTTTCACATTTTAGAAACTTTAGGAAGTGCAAGAATTGAAGGTAACAATACAACACTCTCAGAATATGTAGAAAAGATTATAGAAAAAAGTGTAGATGGTGAGAGTGATGATGAAATCAAAAATTTAGAAAATGCCATAGATTTTATTGAAGAGAACACGGATGAAAATACACTTTTTAATCGTGCTTTTATTTCGGAAATTCATAAAATTTTAACTAAAAACTTAACTCCTCCACCAAGTGGTGAAGGCTCGAAAAATCCAGGAGAACTTCGAACATACAATGTCAAAATAAAAAGTTCTGGGCACACGCCACCTGAGCATTTTATTTTGAGAGAGTATTTTGAAAAATTCATTGATTTCATAAACTTTGCCCACAAAGAGCAGTATCAACTTTTAATGGTTGCCGTTGCACATCATAGATTTGAATTTATTCACCCCTTTGATAATGGTAATGGGAGAATGGGTAGACTATTAAATTATGCTTTTTTAATAAAGCTTGGATTTCAAGTGAAAAATGGAAGAATCATTAACCCTTCATCTGTCTTTTATACGGATAGAGATAAATACTACGAAATGCTTTCTCGTGCAGACTCTTTAAAAAATGATGATATTTTGGCATGGTGTGAATACTTTTTACTCGGACTAAAAAATGAGATAGAGAAGATAGACTCTTTACTTAATAAAGAGTATGTAAAAAAACAAATCCTTTTGCCTACTTTGATTTTGGCACTTGAGAGTAAGCAGATTACAGACCAAGAGTTTAAAATATTGGAATACTTGATAAATAAAGATGATATGGCGATGAAGTCGGAAGAACTAAGTTTTTTAGGAATAACTGACTCAAAGAAAAAAGCCGTTGTCATGGGTAAACTTAAAGAAAAAAAAATTGTTGTGCCTGTTACTGAGGGCGGAAGAATTTATACTATTAGGTTTGTCAATAACTATCTTTTAAGAGGAATTATGAAAGTTCTCAAAGAGAATGGTTTTGTGTCAGATTTTTTAAATAATAACTAAGGATTGTTGAGTGTCAAACAAACTCTAAAATTTGCCAGTCAAATGCTTATGGATAATGAAGATATACTTTGGACTTCGCAGATGTTATGTCATAAGGATAGTTCAATGACTTTAGATATATCTCTTAGAAAAATGTAAAAAGAGCTGGTTTTTTAGAAAGATAGTGTCACAAGTTGATACAAAAATGACACAGTGGGTTTTTGACTCTTGTATAAATGGCTATACTAGAGGTTAATTAAAGAATGGTGGACAGTGAGGGGGACATTGACTAAACCATCAATTACCCCTGAAATTAGGGATTTCATATCATTGTCAGACAGTGAAAGTGTCATAGTTTTTCCTTAAAGTGTCATAGTCATTTTTTATGTTTCATTATACATATTTGCATATAAATTTGAGGCTAAAAATCTTTAAACTTTTTAACATTTTCTTGACTTTCTCTAAATTGAAATGTTCTATCTTCATATGCCATAAGAGCATATGAAAGTTTCTCTGTATTGTATTTAACATACTGATTATCTACCTCTTTATACTGAATAATTTTTGCATCTACAATCTCAATCAGTTGATTCATTCTTGAAGATTTCTCTAATTGATTGTTTTCAAGATTTTCGAGCATAATGTCTTGCTCTACATAATCGTCTAATGTGTTAAGTCTCATATTTGCATATCTGTTGTCTTGTTCTTCATAAAAATTATTAGCTTTTATATATTCATAACTTCGCAGCTCTTTATCTATAAGCTGTATATCTGCGTCAATACTCTTCAACTTATTGTAGATAAACGAAGAAGTCGAAGTATATGTTGATAAATCAACTTTTAAAGTAGTTCTTTCGCTTACAAATTCAATTTCAATGCTATGGGTCATTTTCTTAAAATATGTGCTGTGTCGCTTAATAAATCTATTGTAATGTGATTTTACTCTTTCAGCTTCTCTTTTAGCTTTTTTAATATTAGGCTTCTTGCAAAATTCATTAAATTTTTCAAATTGAGACTGATAATCTTTTAAACTTAAATGTACTGAAACGTTTGACCATTTGAATTTTTTTAGTGTTGCAAGAAGCATATTAATCAAACCAACATATTGATTTATCCTTTCATTAAATCTTTGATTGATATTTATTAAATTGTCTTCAAGCGCACCATTGGCAAATGAGCTGTTTTTATACTGAAATTCAATAATAATTTTGTGGTCATTGTATGCTTTTGTGAATTCATGCATATCTTTGTATTTATGCAATGCTTTATATTTGTTAATATGCTTATATATTTTGCTGAATAGCGATTTTGAGAACAGCACTTGGCTATGGGTTATGTTTCTAATGTTTAGGTTGTTGAAGATAAATTTATGACTTCCTTTGTTTTTGCTCATATCAGCATTCATGTAGGAAACAAGATATTTAGCGATTTGTATAGCACTGCTATTTTCTTCGTCATTTTGAAAGAACTTAATGCAGAGCTGATTACCTTCTTTTAATTTACCTTGGAATAAATTTTCGTTGTAATAAAATGTAGTATCTTTATCTGTATATTTGATTAGTTGGAAGTGTTGAATGATATCAGCTTCATAACTTGCATTCACAACTATTTCACAGCGCCCTATTCCCTTATTATGACTTTTTCTATTGTGGTCATATAGTCCTATGTAGCTAATCAAGTGGTTTAGTGAGTTATCAAATGCTTTTATAGTGTGTTCGTGAAGGTTAAAGTCTTTGTGAAACTCCAAAGCTCTTATAAATTCTCTTCTCTCACTCTTTTTACCACTTGCAGCGTCTATTTTTATGTTTTTTTTGAAAAATTGATAGTGTTTGCCTTCACTTCTATGAAATGAATTGAGGATATCTTTTTGAATAATTATATTTTTTTCTATGTTAGTATCTTTTGCATGTCTATAAGCAGTATTGATTGTTTGCGTTGTAAATACGAATTGAAGGTTTTGCTCTTCAAGTGATTTTGTGAATGAATTAATGAAGTTTAGCATTAAGGCTTGATTTTGAGAGGTTTTTGAGTTCATAATTTTTAGTATGTCAATATCTTTTTTATGCGTGAAGTTTTCATTCAGAGCAGGATTTTTCTTGATTAGTTTTGTATTCTTCAAAAATTCTATTGAGTCAAAATGCTTATTAAAAGCCATTACGTATTGCTTCATTAAAAATTCTATTACATTTTTTTCATTTGAATTACAGATATCTTTAAAGTTAGGCAGAATAATTCCATATGATTTTAGTTCTTTAACTCTTAAATTTATTTGTTTAATACGGTGTTTATGCTCTTTCATTGCTCCATTGGTGTATTTATCTTGAAAAAGTTATTAGAAGATTTTAAAATGAAGAAGCTACCAAACTAACCTATCTTAAAATCAAAATGTATCTCTTAGTTCAACCACTTAACATTGTTAAGCAATTGAATTAGATAAGTCAGTTTGGTAGCTGAACTAAAAGATAAAACTTAATATTAACTTAAATTATATATTAAAAAATATGATAATTTAAATTTTTGCTGTTTTTTTGAAAAAAGTTTTGAAATGTTTGGGAGGCAGTTCGTATATATACTATTATTTATAGAAAAAACAAGGGAAAAGACTCTTTCCCTTATACCGTATTTAATGATTAAGCTAATTCTAATAAATCTGAGAATTCTTCCAAAATTAAATCTGAAACATTTTCAAAATTTTCTTCTACCCAAGTCAAAGCATCTTTTGAAGTCATATGAGTGATATTAGAAGACCCCGAAGTTTCACTACTACTTACCCTTACTGCGTAAGATGTCAGTGGCCCACCAACTCCATATAAAAAATATTTTCCTTTCTTTGTTTTGTATAATGTTTCTCTTATATATCTAAAATCATAAATATTTCCATGACCCCAAGATAATAACTCAGTTGCAGTTTCAGTATCAAATACTTTTCCATTAATTACTTTTTTCATGATTTATCCTTTTTTGTATTTTTTTATCGAAATAATTTCAAGATTTATAAGGTGAAATAGACTGAACCTTATACAGTAGGGTTTAATGTGAGTTCTGTAATTCACAGAGAAGGTATTATGAAATCAACCTCGTTGGTTGTGTTTCATAATCACTATTGTTTGAAGAGATATGACTTGTTTTCATACTCTTTTCAATACTATGTAAAACTTGTGTCAGTAGTGATTTTACAACTGGAACAGGTATAGTGTTTCCAGAGATTTTTCCGTTTAATGTTTTATGGAAGGTCCCATCGGGTTTTAGTGGAAGGATAAAATTATCAGAAAAACCTTGTAATCTTATTCTTTCACGTTCTGTTAAATTTCTTGAAACATTCGTTTCTTTGATATGTATCTTCGTATTTGTGGAACTTGTTGTTAATGTTCCACAAAAACCACTACTACATTGAACCCTCTGGTCTGACATAAAGGTAGTTTTCGTATACATGTGTGTTTGAGTGATACTTAATACACCTTGTCCATTAGGGTTATACTTAGGATTATTGATAACATACTGAGTATCTAAATTGTATGAAGTATCAACATTTTCTTCCAAAAAGTCATTTAGAGATTTTGTGGTTCTTTCTCCGATGGGAAATTCAACTGGTTCTATATCTTCTCTTGATAGTATTCCAAAAATTCTTTCTCTGTTTTGTGGTAAATCAAAATCTAAACTGTTTAACACTTTCCAATTATTTTTGTATCCAATATTTTTGAATGACTTTTGAATAACTTCAAAAGTAATACCTTGATCGTGATTTACAAGACCTTTCACATTCTCGTATAAAACATACATTGGTTTTTGGTGATTGATAATTCTTAAACTTTCAAATATCAAAGTTCCACGAGTATCGTCAAACCCTCCTCTAAGTCCTTGGATAGAGAAAGAACAACAGACTGGGGATGTGAATATAATATCAACCTCTGGTAGTGTTGTTTCATCTACTTTTGTTATGTCAGTATAGAAATGTTCAGGATTTAGGTCCCAATTATCTATATAAACTTGTCTTACCCCTATATCCCACTCTATTGAATAAACGACAATAAATTCAATGTCATTAAATAGACCACTCTCTTTCATTTGTCTAATACTTTCTTCAACGGAACCAATTCCACCAAAATGACAACCAATTCTTATAATTCTTTTTTTAGGTGTAGAGATTAATTCACTTGAATTATCCACAATACAACTACCTGTAATATGATTATTTACAGGTAGAATTACTTTTTTTTTACCTTTTTTAGTATCAGTTGGAAAATTTTCAAATGTTTCAATAAACAGATTTTTCATATACTTACTAAAATTAGTAATACCTTGGTTTTGTAAAAAACAAATTTGTTCTTGGTTTAATGATATAGATTTAATAACTCTTTTGTTCTGTGTGGTTAATAATGTTCTCATAAGGTTTCCTCATATTTTTATTTTTTTGATCCTGATTAGGACGGACTAAATTTGGAGTTAATTAGTTCCAAACTTCTTATTTCGATAGTTGTATTGTAAAAAAATATTTATATGCGCGTGAGCTTAATTTCTAAAATGACTTAAAAAACCCTTTGTTTAGGTGCTTTTAATATATTTTCAAAGGAGTAAATAGGGGCGTTGTCTTGTAGAACCTTAAAAGGTGTATTGCAAAGGTTAATATTGCTTCATTATTCTTATTCAGATAATATTTTTTTATGAATGAAAAAAATATAATTAGTGTAAATATAGACTATACAAAGTGCTATTCCATATATGAGCCTATTCTTGAATATTTTAATGATACCGATTTAGCTGGTTGTCATAAGCGTGTGGGAGATAAAGAGATAGGTAAAGATGGCAAAGATGTTAATCAATATGATACTGATATTGTTAATCAGGTTAGAGATGAATTATTAAAAGCTTCTGTCTCTATGAAATTAAAATCTGTTCTTTCAAATGAAGAGATAGAGTATCTTTTGGAGACGCAAAACGCTAATGAATATTTTTACAAATTGTCTCCAGCTGATTTGAGTCAGTTTGAAAATATAAGCATAAGCAACATAAAGAGTGCTTCTAATGAGGTTAAGATTGATATATTAGGTAATTTTACATTTACTAAATTAAAGATTGTGCCAAAGAGCATACATTATATTGATGAAAAATATTTATATATATGGTTAGCAACTGAAAAAAAAGTTAAATTGTATAAATTTAATATCTCCTTTGTTTATAAATATCAAAAAGTAGAAGGATTTGAACAAAATAATGCTTATATCTATTTTGTGAGAGAAAATGAAGATTTTTATCTCGACTATGCAATTTCTTTTTTTATTGATAAAACTTCGAGTGAGCCTATGAATTTGCATATATACAATATGCGAAAATATCATTTTTTACAGATGCAGACAAGAATGAAAGAAAAGCGTAATATATAGGGTGAAACACCCTATATATGAGAGATTTTATCTCTTGTTTTGGTTTTTACTTTTTGGCAACCATATTTAGCTTTTATGTCGTCCATGCTCTTTTGGTGTGGGTTGCGTCCTTTCATTTCGCCAAAATACCATTGTTTCTTTTTACTTGCCCACTTGAAGCCAACCTCTTTTAGCAAGTCTTTTATAGGTTTAGTATCTCCTTGTAGCCAAATCCAGCTTCCCACTACTTCAATAATAATATTTTCATAATGGAGTATTTGAGATATAATTTTTTCTATTTCCAAATCAAACTCACTATCTTTGGCAAAATTGATGCCATGTTCTAAAATATGGTTATAGACTGAATTTAATAGCTTAAACAGTTCGTTTGAACCTCCAACATCTGGGTGCAGTTTTTTAGCCAACTCTTTATATATCTTTTTAACTTCGTTTATGCCTTCTACATCTATAAACTCGTTTTCAATTTGTGCTTGTGTCATCTTACTTTCCTTTAAATCAAAATTTACCTATTTGAAGATTTTGGAGGGGATTGTTTTTTCTTCTTAACTTTCTAATTTTAAGAACTTCAAACAAATCTCTTAATCTTTTTAAGGATTACCTCTTCGTTAGTTTCATCGGGTTTTGTAGGAATGTGGGGAATGAATTTTTGCTTGGAATAAACTAAAATAAGTAGTATTTTAATTTAGTGTAGGCAAACAATTTTTTACACTAAAATGACAAAAAAACTGAAACTAATGATTGGTATGATTTAATAGATTATTGATTTGGTTGGAGTTGTGGTGTGCTAACAAAAATTAGGAAGTTTAGAAGAGTTTAGTGGTAGTGATTTTTAAATCAATTCCTTTTTCAAATACTGCTGTAATGAAAGCTTTTTTACTTATTAAGATACAATACAATAAAACATTTTAGGAAATATATATGAACAAACTTACACTTGAAACACTTGAACGATGGCTATGGGACAGTGCTGATTTACTTAGAGGACACATAGACAGTTCAGATTTCAAGAATTATATCTTTGGCTTATTATTTCTTAAAAGAGCAAACGACCAATTTATGGAAGAAGCAAATATAGCAGTCAAAGATGACGGCGTAAGTTTAGAAGAAGCACTTATTGATGAAGACTATCATCAGTTTTTTATCCCTCATGATGCCTATTGGAGTGAGCTTACTAAAAAGACTGAGAACATTGGTCAAGCACTTGATAAAGCCTTTTCACTTATAGAAGAAACAAATCCTCAATTAGAGGGTGTTATGACCGCTGTTCATTTTGGAGATACTGAGAAACTTCCAGATAACTTATTGTCAAGATTACTACAACACTTCAACAAATTTTCACTTGCTAATGAAGATTTAGATAACCCCGATATTTTAGGTTCAGCTTATGAGTATCTAATCCGTGAGTTTGCGGATGATGCAGGAAAAAAAGGTGGAGAGTTTTATACACCAAAAGAGGTGGTTGAGCTTGTTGTTGGATTAATAAAGCCAGAAGCTGGAAATAGTGTTTATGACCCTACTTGTGGAAGTGGTGGTATGCTTATTCAAAGTGCCAACTACATTAAATCTAATGGCGGAACTGTTGGCAAATTTGTAGATGCTAAACTTTATGGTCAAGAGAAGAACCTTGGAACTTGGGCTATTTGTAAGATTAATATGATTGTTCATAACTTCAAAGATAGCGATATACGAAAAGGCGATACTTTATCAGCACCCAAACACTTAGAAAACGGTGAATTAATGACTTATGACAGAGTTATAGCTAATCCACCGTTTAGTCTAAGCAAGTGGTGGGCTCCTGCTGAGATAGACATCAAAAAAGATGAAAAAGGTGAAGAGATAGCACCAAAGTATAATAGTGTCGTATCTGATGAGTATGGTAGATTTAAGTATGGTATTCCACCAAGAGGTTATGGAGATTTGGCATTTGTGCAACATATGGTAAGTGTTCTTAAAAATGATGGTCGCATGGGTGTTGTATTGCCACACGGAATTTTGTTTCGTGGTGGAACTGAGGGCAAGATACGAGAGGGCTTACTTAGGGATGATTTAGTAGAAGCTATTGTTGGACTACCTTCTAATTTGTTTTATAACACTGGTATTCCTGCTTCAATCATAATCATAAACAAGAGTAAGGCTGAAACCCTTAAAAACAAAGTTGTGTTTATAGATGCTTCAAGCGAATTCAAAAACGGTAAAAACCAAAACACAATAATGCCTGAGAATATCAAGAAAATAGTTGATGGCTATGACGGACTTGCAGATATAGACAAGTTTATGAGAGTTATTGAGATAAGTGAAATAGCGGAGAACGATTACAACTTAAATATTTCACGATACATTGATACAAGTAGCGAAGAAGTTGTTGTTGATATAAAAGCTACTATGGAAGATATTACAGACTTAGAAACAAAAGAGAAAGAGATAGATAGTAAGTTAAACGGTTTTCTGAAAAGTTTGGGTTTTTAGTATGGTAGCAGAGGGTTATAAAGATACTGAGATAGGTGTTATTCCTATTCAGTGGGAAGTGAAATCTCTATCAGAAATCGGTTCATTTTCTAAGGGCAAAGGTATATCAAAAAATGAAGTAATTAAAGATGGAATACCTTGTATGAGGTATGCTGAAATCTATACTAAATATAATACTGTATTAAAAAATATAAAATCGTTTATTGATAAAAATTCAGCACTTAATAGTAAGCAAATATACAATAGAGATATACTATTTGCTGGGTCTGGTGAAACTCTTGAAGATATTGGAAAATCAGTTGCTTTTATAGACGACTTTGAAGCCTATGTTGGGGGAGATACTGTTATTTTATCTCCTGATATAGATTATAATGCTCTTTTTATGGCATATCAATTAAATTCCACTTCTGTAAGAACTCAATTAAGAAAACTTGGTCAAGGTAATTCTGTTGTTCATATCTACTCTTCTGGATTAGAAAAAGTAATTGTTTCATTCCCACCACTAAGAGAACAAGAGAAAATAGCTGATATTTTATCAACTGCCGATGCTAAGATAGATGCTATTGCTTCACAAATAGAAAAAGCCGAGACACTTAAAAAAGGGTTACTACAAAAGCTACTAAGCGAGGGTATAGGACATAGTGAGTTTAAGGATACAGGATTAAGTATTGTATATCCAATGAGAAAAATTCCTAATTCTTGGGAACTAAAAACATTATCAGATATTACAACTAAAATTACAGATGGAGCCCATTTTACACCGACATATGTAGAAAGTGGAATACCTTTTTTGAGAGTAACAGACCTTAAATCAAAAGACCTTTTAGCAAGTAATATAAAATATATACCCGAAGAAGAGCATATTGAATTACTTAAAAGATGTAATCCTGAGTATGGTGACATTTTATATTCAAAAAATGGAACAATTGGATTAACACGAATTGTAACTTGGGATTGGGAATTTTCTATATTTGTAAGTTTATGCTTGATAAAACCAAATAAAGATTTAATTATTCCTGAATATCTTAAATACTATTTGACATCAAGTATTGTAGATACACAGATTATGATTAGAGCAAAACAAGGAGCAGTTACAAATCTACACTTAGAAGAAATTAGAGATTTTTTTATAACAATTCCACCACTTGAAGAACAAAAACAAATAGCCGACATTTTATCAACTGCCGATGAAAAATTAGAAGTTCTTAGAGCTAAAAAAGAGAAGTATGAAACACTTAAAAAAGGTTTATTACAGAAGCTTTTGAGTGGAGAGGTTAGGGTTTAGCAAATGATTAAAAAATATTTTAACAATTATATTGATGAAGTATATCAAGATAATCTATTTTTTCAAAAATTTCATCATATAAAACCAAGTGAAACATTACATCAATTTGAAGAGATACAATATGATGAATTGTGTGAAGAGTGGAAAATAGAATATAAAAAACAATTATTAAGCATAAATAGTAGTCTGGATAATTTCAAGCAGTTAGTTAATGTTATTAGAAAGAAAAAAGTAGTCCCATTTATTGGTTCTGGACTATCAGCTTCTTCTGGTTATGAAACTTGGACTAACTTCTTAATTACACTGGCTAATGAAGCAAATGAACTTGAAGCAGTTGAGCAATTATTAAATGATAATTTATATGAAGAAGCTTCTGAATATTTAATGGAAAAATTAGGAAAAGAAAACTTTAATTCAAAAGTAGATTTGAAGTTTGGCAGTCCTGTTGGTAAGATACAAGGTATGATTAATGATATTCCAAAGGCTACTAATGGAACAATTATTACAACAAATTTTGATAAATTAGTAGAAACAGTTTTTCAAAATAATGGAATTAGATTAGATATTATCCATGGTAATGAAGATAAAGAATTTCATAGAGGTTTTGTTTCTGGTGATAATTATTTACTGAAATTACACGGTTCTATAAATGATACAAAGTCTCGTGTTTTTACAAAAACAGAATATGAAGAAGCTTATCTTTTAGATGGTAAGATTGATTTTAATAAACCATTACCTGAGAATTTATCAAAAATTTATTTGAACTCTACTCTTCTCTTTTTGGGATGTAGTTTAGAAAATGATAGAACACTTCAACTTTTCAAGAAAGTAAAAGAACAATATGAAGAACGAAAAATACCAAGACATTTTACTATAATAAGTGCTCCGAAAACAAAAGAGAAACTTGTTGAACGAGAAAAGTTTTTAACGGAACATATGATTTTCCCAATATGGTATCCATATCAAGAATATGATAAATTAAATGAGATATTTGAACTTCTTTTGTATGAGATAGAGAATGAGTAGAATGTTAAATTTTATAAATAAGAAATCAAATGGCTAATATTTTATCAACTGCCGATGAAAAATTAGAAATTCTTAGAGCTAAAAAAGAGAAGTATGAAATACTTAAAAAAGGTTTATTGAAGAAGCTTTTAAGTGGGGAGGTTAGAATTTAGAGATGGCTAAAAAAGAGAAGACTACTTATGAATTAATACTTGAACAAATTGAAAAAGCTTCCAATAATCCAATGATGGAAGCTATTCAAAAAATGGAAGCTGATAGAAAAACACTGATTGACAATGCTACTTCTCAATGGTATGATAGTTCAATGCAGCGAACTATTAAGGATTATGAAGAAACACTAAAATCAGCTTCACAAGCTTTTTCTACCATAGATGATTACGCTTCATATGCTAATCCATTAATTAGTTCATTAGAATTAGGGAAGTTTAAAGAAGCACAAGAAGCTTTGAAATATATTCAACCACAATACGACAAAACATATCTCAGTGCTTTATCAACAATAGAAGACCTGAAAAAAACCATAAGTTCAACAAGTGTTCAAAGTGTCCTCCCAGAACTAAGTGGATTAAGTATTTATGAAGATACAATTAAAAAAGCAACAGAATCGATAGCAACTAATCAAAGTTTATTGGATGCCACTAAAAGTTTAAGTGAAGTAAGGCACGCCTTAATAGAAGATAGTTTCAAGCAAAATATTGAAGATAATATACAAGCCAATAGATTAATAGAGCCGATATATTTTGAGCCTATTCGCATTCCAGACAACCCACTTGTAAAACAAAATGAGAAGATACTTGAACAAAATAATGAAATAATAAAATTAGGTAAATTACAGAACAAATCACTTACCGATATTTCAGAATATACACAAGAACAAAATAAAGATATTAAAAAACAAAATGGCTATATTGAAGACCAAATCAATCAAAAAGATATAGAAATCGAAGCTAACAGAAAAACATCAAGAAATACTCTTATTATTGCCATTATAAGTATTGTATTAAGTATTGTGGCTTCTTATATGAGTTATAAAGCGACTTATGATGTTTATGAAAAAGAGAAACAAGATAACAATGATGATAATAAAGTTTTATTAGAAGCAATCAACAATAAAACAACTCAAAATAATCAACTATCTTTACTTGTTAAAGAGATGGAACAACAAAATAAACTAATTGAAGAACAAAATACTTACTTGAAATCACTGTTAAATAAGAAAAAAGTAAAAAAGAAGGCTAAATAATGAACTATAAAATATTTTGTGATGAGAGTAATCATTTACTTAATGACAAATCAAAAGTTATGGTTAATGGTGCAATTTGCATCAAAGAAGATGAAGTTGAAGAAGTAAATAGATATATAAAATATTTGAAGAAAAAACACAACTACTACAATGAACTCAAATGGACTAAGGTTTTAAAAAAACAAAAGGATTTTTATATAGAACTCATTGATTACTTCTTTGATAGCAATATGAAATTTAAAGCGACATTCATACCAAATAAAAAAGAAGCCCTCCATAAGCAATATGGATATACTTTTGACGAGTTCTACTATATTGTTTATCATTACACCATTAGAAACTTTATAGACAGTCAAAATAACTATAAAATATATCTTGATTATAAAGATATAAATGGTGGCAAAAGAATAAAAAAGATGAAAGAGATTTTTAATCATAAAGGCTCTACTGATGTTTTTATTATTCAATCGCAAGAGGCTCAAATACTTCAACTTTGTGATTTGTTTATAGGTGCTATTTCATATAAAAATAGAGATGATATTGAACACACAAGCGATATAAAAAACTTTATAATAGAATATTTAGAGCAAAAATTAGGCTATAAGCTAGTTGGAACTGCTCCTTGGGTTGAGAAGTTTAATATATTTAGATGGGTTTTAGGGAATAAATAGTGATTATACTAACACATCCAGACATTACGACACTCAATGAAAATAATATTGAAAAGTTGTTTGATATTTTTAGAAGAGATTTTATTGATAATCAAACAATCCTACAAAAAGGTGCTACATCTTTTATCATAGATGTTAAAGCAAATAAACTATGCCCTTGTCCTTTTACCAAAGAAGATAAGCCTGAAAGATTTTGGCATATAATTACCAAAGAAGAAAATAAAACCAAGCACAAAAACAATCCTTGTCCTGATGAAGTTGAAAAAAATAGAAAATATGATGAAGCAAGAGCGAAGCGAATACACTGGATAAAGATACTTATAGATAATTGGCAAACTGATAGTGATATAGAATTTTTTTATCAAAAAAGAGATTACAAAGTTAATCTAATAATTTGGCATACAAAAAAAGATTTTTTAGTTATTGTTAGAAAACTTAGCAATACAAATGATAAGTTTTTGGTTTCGTCTTACTTGATTTATAGAACTGAAATTAAAAGATATGAAAAACAATTACGAGAATATAAAGAAGAAGCACCAATTGGATTAGAATGGTTTTAGAAGGATTGGTCGCCCATGCGGCAGGGCGAAAAGCCACTTGTAAAAACAATCAAGTTTTTACTACCCCTATTTACATAGCATTGGTAGTTCAAGATGTGTACTTATATTATAAGTTATATAAAAGAAAGGTAAAACAAAATGTTTAACTTTATGTTTAACTTTTCAGTGTTTCAAAATGATACAATTTTAGGATAGAAAAATGAGCGAATACCTACAATCAGAATTCCCAGCAATAGAACTTTTTCAAAAACTTGGTTATGATTACTTTGATGCCAAAGGCGAAATGTATGAAGTTGTTCTTGAAGACAGATTAACTTCTTCACTCAAACGAATTAATCCTTGGCTAAATGAAAACAATCTACAAAAAGCAGTTAGAAAAATATTAGCAATTAGTGGTAGCTCTTTGATGGAGATAAATTCAGAAGCTCATAAACTTATAACCAAAGCAGATGCTCTCTCACTAAAACCAAGCCCAGAAGATAAACCAAGACCTGTAAAGTTTATTGATTATGAAAATATTGGTACCAAAGATGATAATAATGATTACCTTATAGTTAATCAAATGAAGTTCAAAGGGGAGAGAGCCAACTCTATTCCTGACTTGGTAGTGTTCATAAATGGACTTCCACTTGCTGTAATTGAAGCTAAACATCAAAAGGTAGATATATCTGACTTAAATGATTTGAACTACTATCAAACCAATTCGCCAAAGCTGTTTCAATACAATCAAATAATAGGTGCTATAAACCGTATAAGTGGTTTGTATGGAACAATAGAAGCTTCAATGAAGTTCTACTCGAAATACAATGAAAAGGCTTCTGATGAGCTTATAGCACTTCTTGACAATGAACCAACACCACAAGATGTTTTGCTTTATAATCTGTTTGAGAAACAAAAGTTCTTAGACATCATCAAATACTTTGTTATTTTTGAAGTTGTAGAGGGTAAAACTATTAAAAAACTGCCAAGGTATCAACAACTTAGAGCAGTCAATAAAATAGTTGATAGACTTAAAAATGAAAACCGTGGCGGTGTTGTTTGGCATACGCAAGGAAGCGGTAAATCAATTACAATGATTTATCTTGCCACAAAGCTAAGAGCAACTACAAGTGGATTTGATAATCCTACTATTTTAATCGTTACTGATAGAACAGATTTAGATAATCAAATAAGTTTAACATTTAGAAGAACTGGCTTCGCCAACCCTATACAAGCAACTTCAATTTCACACTTAAAAACACTTCTAAAAGATAGCTACGGTAAAACCCTCACTTCAACTATTCAAAAGTTTCAAGAAAGAGCAGAAGAACAAAAAGAAGTAGAAGTTTTAAGCACAAAAGAAAATATATTTGTTCTGATAGATGAAGCTCACCGTTCGCAATATGGACTAACTGCTTCATATATGAGACAATCACTACCAAATGCCAAGTTTATCGCCTTTACTGGGACACCAATAGACAAAGAGAATAAATCAACACTTGGCGAGTTCTACGGTGGCGATTATATAGACAAATACACCATAAAACAATCAGTAGCTGATGGCAATACTCTGCCAATTTTATATGAAACTGGACTAAGTAAATTCTTTATAGAAAAAGAGTTACTTGATGCTGAATTCAACAAGATGTTTGGAAATGAGAGTAAAGAAAAACAAGCTTTATTAAAAAGCAAAGCAACACAACTTGATAAAAATGCTACTCGTAGAGTTGAAGAGATAACTAAAAGTATTGTAGAACACTATAAAAATAAGAGTTATTTGGACGGTTTCAAAGCTATGATAGTTTGTCATAACAGATACCAAGCAATAGCTTATAAAAAAGCACTTAACAAGTTGGCAGAACAAGGACTAAATAATTTTCAGAGTAAAGTTATAATGAGTTTTGACACAAAAAAAGACACACAAGAGTTTTATGACTTATCTACACCAGAAGCAGATGTGAAACAAGCTATTGAAGGTTTCAAACTGCCATTTGGCGATGAGAGTGATGTAAGCCGTGGTGGAAGAAAACAGTTTGATAATACTGCTTTTATTATCGTGAGTGATATGCTTCTTACTGGATATGACGCTCCAATACTTCAAACCCTTTATGTTGATAAAATACTCAAAGAGCATAATCTACTTCAAGCAATAGCTCGTGTAAATAGAACAAGAAAAGGTAAAGAAGCTGGGTATGTTGTAGATTATGCTGGGATAACAAAGCACCTTGTAGAAGCTCTTGAAATATTCAGTGGGGATTTAGAACCAAGTGATGTAATGGTTAATATAGCAGAAGAAAAAACTATTCTTGAAAATAGACACACTAAACTTGTAAGCTACTTCAAAAGTGTCAAAAAAGATAAAAATACACAACGAGATGACTTTATACTTCAAGCTGTTTCTTACTTGAAGCCAGATGATATAAAGGATAAGTTCAAAGAGTTGGTTAGTGATTTTAATAAATCAATGAATATAGTTTTACCTGATGCTTTTGCAACAAGATATGATTATGACTTTAAGCTATTTAATGAACTCAAATATATGGTTCGTGATAGTAAAGAAAAAATTACTCGTGAAGACAGCAAAAAACTTCAAATGATTATAGATGAACATTTAAGAGCTAACGGGATTGAATATTTACTTGAAGAAGCCATTGATATAACTGATTATAAGAAATTTAGAGCAGAACTTGGTAAAGTTGGCGGTCATAATCCACTTGACAAAGCTAAGGCAATAATCAAAGCAAATAAAGAAGATTTTCCAGAACTTGCCTTAGAGTTGTCGGAGTTGTTAGAGAGAAAAATATTAGATGCCAAAATAGACAGAAAGCAGGCTATAATAGATTTGTTTAGTGATATGGAAGAGATTATTAATCGCCATAAGAACAGATATAATAGTGTTGGATTAAGCAATGAAAGACAACTTATAGTTTATGACATAGTTCAGGAACTAACAGAGGATGCTTCAACTCTAACACTTGAAATATTTGACGAACTTGATGAGTGGTTAAATAAAAAAGCTATTCTTGTTCAAAGCGATGCTCAAAAAGATATGAGAAACACTGTTAAGCCTATACTTGCTAAGTATGGAGTGGATAGAAATATAGCAAAAGATATAGTTCAAAAATTGGTAGAAGCATTTGTATAGCATTGTATATGGAACAAAAAATATTGAATTTGAGATAGAACGAAATAATAAGCTCAAAAATACTTATATTAATGTTGATACTGATGGGGTGCTAGTAAAAACCAATGACAGCACTACAATAGAACAAATTAATAAAATGGTTAAAGATAAATCAGCTTGGATAAGCAAGAAGCTTGAACTATTCAAGTCAATAGCGATTAATAGCAATATTACAACTGGTTCAAGACTTTACTATATGGGTAAAAGTTATTATGTAGAAATGATAACTGATAAAGATACTGATAACATAAGCATAGACTTCACTCACTCTAAATTTCAGATAACTACACCACCAAAATATTCCGATATTGAACTTCACAATACCATTGAAAACTTCTATAAAGAAAAAGCACAAGAGAAAATAATACCACTTACTAAAAAGTGGGCTAAAATAATGGAAGTAATGCCAGAATATATAAGTTTTAGATATTCAAAACATAGATGGGGTTCTTGTAGTTCAACAAATCGTATATCATATAACTACCATCTTGTTAAACTCTCTTCTTCATTAGTTGAATATGTTGTTATACACGAACTTGCTCACATTGAATATAAAAACCACTCAAAAGAATTTTGGAAACTTGTTCATAAGCACCTTAGTGATTACAAAGTGAAAGAAGAAAAGATAAGAGTGTTTGAGAAATTGATTTAGATGTAATATTGCAAAGTTTTACAATGCCAAGGTAGCAATAGGGTAGTAAAGTTGAAAAGGTAGTTTTCTTAAAGTCTTCAAAAAAGGGTTTCAAAAGGGTTTCCCCTTTGCAAGAAGTGATAAGCCAACGGACCTATCCCTATCTTGAAGGAGTAATTTTAAAAGTCATATCTATTCCTATTATTTTTTTTCATTTGCATAATTAAGAGTTATAAAACTTTTAAAGGCGTAAAAAATGAAATATGAAAATATAAAAGAAGAGATTGACGGATTAACGAGCAGTATTGATAGTATTAATAAAGAGGAGCTAAAAGAGCTTGCAGAATTGATTGAGCAAATGCAAGAGTGTGAAAGCATCAAATGCATAGAAAAAATTAGTCATACATTAACAAATATACATATGCTTAAAATATTTGTAAAAATCAAAGATAATAAAATTGTATATTTTAGAGATTTGATTAAACAAAAAAAATTAGAGTTAAAACAGCTTGAACAAGAGCTAAAAGACTTCAATAAATGAGCAGGAAGCTAAAAAACTGGATAACCATCGCAAAGACGATTAAATCTGGCAAGAATGGTTTATTGACTTATTTAAGGTATTTAACCAATAATAATCACAAAAACCATATAAAAGATGGTCATTCAATAAGAAACTTTCAATCTATGCAAAAGGTATTTTTAAATATGTGCATCCCTCTTGAAGTTGCACATACTAAACAACTATTAAAAGGCATTGGTGGGAAACCACCTTCTAAGTTCGGACACAGCTTCACTATAAACTTCCCTTTTTACTATAAAGACGACAAAGAAGAGAAAAGCGCCATACAGTCTATATTGTTAAAGTTCTTTACTAACCTAATCGATGCTAATAATCTTGATATGAAAAGAGAAGATATAATTAACCATATTCAGGACAATAATTTCTACAATATACACAAGCAAGAGCAAGGGAGTATGACACAGTTTAATTTTGTGCTGACAGAATACATAAAAGATATTAAACTTGATTTGTCCAAAAAGAAATACTCATTTTTATTGAAAAATATCGCAATTGAAGTAGCAAGAGCAAAAGGCTATGATATAAATGAATATGTTATAAAAACCAATAAACCAACGGCAAAGAAAAAAATACCAATTAATAAATCTAAATTAGACAAGCAAAGAGATGCACTAAATGAGTATAAAAGCAGTATTGACACTATTTTAGAAGACCTTGAAGAGAAGGTTGAAAAAAGAGTATTAATCTATCTAAATCGCATGGATAAAGCTATTGAAGAGAACAATCAGAAGAAGTTTGATAAGAATATGGAGCTTGTAAATAAAAATATCAAAGATGTCATTTTAAGCACTAAGAAAAAAAGTAGCTTTGATATTGATATATAGATTGGCAATTGATTGATTTACCATAGTGTAGTTATTGTAAATCAATCACTAATACTTTGATAGCTTGTTCATTCTTAGAGATGGGCGAATAAGCTTATGAAGTATATTCTATCGCATCAACAATTTCTTTTTTTAGCTTCAAATCAAAGCCTTTGGCATATGTATCAATAGTTAAAGAATTATTATCACTTTTACTATGTCCAACTATTTCTTGAATAATAGGAAGTTTTTCAGGAAAAGTATTTACAGCTTTGCCAATAAAAGTGGCTCTAAATGTGTGAAATACTTTTTCACCTTCAACATTAAGAATTTTATAAAGTTTTCGCAATATTGCTTTTTGAACAGCACTTTGAGTTTTTTCTGGGAATAGTGGAAAGTTTATATTTTTTATATCGCTTAAAAGTTTGTCACAAATAGGAATATCTCTAATCCCCGCATCTGTCTTTGATTTAGGTAAATCTATGTATGTAATACTATCTTTTTCTCTTATATTTTCATTTTCAATATTGATAATTTCTGATACTCTCATACCTGTGTAAATCGCTATTTTAAACGCCATTTTATAATTTGGCTCTATATCTTCATAATTTAGAACAGTATTTATTTCTTCGTCAGTGAAATTTTCTTTTTTTACTGTTATTTCTTTTAATGTCTCTAAGCCCCCAACATTATTCTCTTTGAGATATTTATAATTAACACCAAACTTTATAAATTGATTTACATTTCGCATTATTCCATTGATGGTTTTGGCAACCAGACCAGAACTGATTAAATAGTCTCTAAATCCTTCAAAATCTTCTATGTTAAGAGAATGTATATTTCTATCTTGAAAATATTTAGTTAATTTACTAAAAATAGAATGGTATTGCTTATAGCTACTATCTCCAACCTTATCTGACTTATTTTTCATTGCAAGAAACTTATTCTTTAATTCTTCAAAAGTTATAGAGTGTTCAGCAGATTTAGGAGAAGTATCAACTTGGGATAAAGCTGCTTGAACCCTTTCATAATTATACAGCATTGTATTTTTATAAGCTTCTTCTGCATCTTTATACATTTCTCTATACTCTTCTATTGTGTCGTATTCAAAAATAATTTTAAAATCACCTTTTGAAAATGTATACATAAATTCTCCATCATTGAGCAGATTTAAAAGTTTTCTACGATTTAAAGCAATCGTTAAAGCCTTTGTTTTCAAACTAATTCTATATTGTTTTTTCTTAATCTTTCTTCTGTAATAGTAAATTTCTTGAACTTTGTAAATTCTCAAAGGTGCATAGTTTTTGTTAGAGGTGTCATACAGTTGATTTTTTATATGTTTTGTGCTGGTGAAAGTCCCTATTTTAGGGTATTTGAAGTCATTATTGTTTTTCTGGTGGACAGTGAGGGGTTCGAACCCTCGGTAGGTTTCCCTACGCTACCTTTCCAAGGTAGTAGATTCAACCGCTCTCCCAACTGTCCATTAATGAGAAGTTGAATTTTACCGACTTCGTTCTTAATTTTTAGTAATATTGCTGATTTATAAATTTTTTGCTTCGCTAAAACTTTTATTTTGGTTATCGTAAATTACATATGCCGCATAAGGGAATGATATGCCAAATGCTTCTTCAAGGCTAAGATTTAGGACTATGCCCATAAAAACTCTTATAACTCCGGCATGTGTAACTACTAAAATATTCTCTTTTTTTAATGACGGTAAGTACTCTAAAAAAAACTCTTTTACTCTATGAACATAACTCTTATAATCTTCGCCGTCAAGTGCATTTATCCATTGCGAAAAATCTTTATACTCTATCTCGCCTTGCGCAATTATCTCATCAAAACTAAGCCCTTCATGCCGTCCCCATGACTTCTCCCTTAGCCTCTGTGTGTAGATTGCATCTTTGGTATGCCCAAAGTATTTAATAGTCTCTTTTGCACGAATAAGGTCTGAGCAAAAAACACTCTCAAAGTTTATGTTGTTAAAATGTTCGGCTAATTTTTTGGCTGATTCGTACCCATTTTTTGAGAGTCCAATATCCAGATGCCCATTATATTTTTTGTGATACGCTTCTTCAACTTCTGCATGGCGAATGAGAGTGATTTTCATGAAATGCCGATAATCAGTATGCTGTTTAACAGAATCAACTCTGTAATCTCAATAGTAAAACCGTAAATATCTCCTGTAAAACCGCCATATCTTTTCACAAAATAGAGCTTTATGACAAACAAAACTAACACACTCGCAAACATCAAAACAAAGCTCCATAAGCCGAGCGCCCACATGCCAAATAGAATGACATAAAAAGTTGCTGCTAAAACCTGAACCTTTTTTAGCTCATTTTTTGCAAAACTGCTCATGCCGTTTGGGCTAACATAGGGATAGAGGTAGATTGCCAGAACTGCATTAAAACGAGAGAGCATCAAAACCAGAGGGAGCAGATAAAACGCATCAAAAACTGCTAAAGTAGAGGCTTTTAGCAGTAAAAAAGTGGCTGTGAATATCATTCCCATTGCGCCGACATGCGGCTCTTTCATAACCTCTAGTGCTCTCTCTTTTGGAGCGTACATTCCATCAATAGTATCACTCAAACCATCAAGATGTAGTGCACCTGTGAGAAATATCAACATGCCAAAGATGATAATGCCTAGGTGTGCATGTGGAATGTAGGGGTTTAAGAGCTCATGAATGCCCCACAATATTGCGCCAAGAATGAATCCAACCAAAGGATAAAACATGACTGCATAGCCGTTTATTCCTTTGCTGAAATCATGCACTCTAAAAAAAGGAAGCGTAGTAAGCATAGAGACGGCAAGGGCGAAACCTTTAAAAATATCTCTCATTTTATCCTAGTTGCTATGCCTGCAACCGTATGATAAACTTCATCACAGTGCGACGCTATAAGCTGTGATAGTTTTCCGCTGATGTCAACAAACTCTCTTGCCAATTTATTTTCGGGAATAACAGCGCAGCCGACATCATTTATAACAAACACAATGTTTTTGTTGAGTTTTAGGATGTTTGTTAGCTCTTCTTTCATAGCAAAAAAATCAAATTCGTGATAAAGCATATTGTTTATCCATATGCTAAGACATTCAACTAAAACACTCTCATTACACTCCAAGAGTATCTTTTCGTAAAGTTTTAACGGCTCTTCAATAGTTATAAAATTATCTTTTCGCTGCTCTTTATGCGCATGAATTCTTATTCGCATCTCATCATCAATAAACTCAGTAGTAGCCAAATAGCAGGGTTTTGTTGATGAATTTTTAAGAATGAAATTTTCTGCATGCAAAGATTTACCGCTTTTTATACCGCCGATAAAGAGTGCTTTCATTTAGCGTATTATATCGCTGTAGTCATATTTACTCAAATCAATATACATTTTATTGCCAACCGTAACAACTCTTTTGTCATCTTTTATTTTTTTAAATCTTTTTTTGATTTTTTCTTGCATCAGCTGCGAAAAACCGCTCTGCTTGAGATACTTTTTTAGAGATATTCGCTGGCTCTCTTCTTTTGGCTCATCTCCAATATCTTCAATATCTTCAATATCAGCCTCCACATGCGGCTCTTTTATGCTCTCTTTCATGCTCTCTTTCATGCTCTCTTTCATCGGAGTGTTAAGCATAAATTGTGAAGAGAGAGTGTTGAGTATATTTTTTAACTGCTCATCTTTGTCTCTATAAATTTGTTCTATTTTGATTCGCTCTTCGATGAGCATTTGCTCTTTTTGGTCTCGGAGCGTTCTTGTCTCACCTTCGAGTTTTTCAACTTTTTCCTGAAGTTTTACATTCTGCTCTTCTAAAAATTTATAGTATTTATCATCCTGATTCTTGCCACTTTTTTTTGCTTGTGTTTTGTTAGTCGCCTGTGAAAGAACCCCATCAATCTCGACGAGCTTTACTCCTTCTTCCACAACGCTTTGCAATGAGCCTCTTCTGATTCTGTTATGGATAGCTTCTTTTGAAACCCCAAAATGCGTAGCTGCATCTTCAATGCTCATCTTTGGCATGTGAATTATCTCATATTTTCAAATACAAGTGGAGCTTCCCACTCCATGCCGCGGATTGCAGCGATTACAGCTTGCAAATCATCAAGTTTTGCACCCTTTACTCTTATAGAATCTCCCTCTATCTGGGCATTTACTTTGAGTTTTAGGTTTTTTATCTCAGCGGTTATTTTTTTTGCTTCTTTAGACTCTATATAGTCAACGATTTTAAAAGTCGCTTTTCTTGTTCCGCCGCTTGCATCTTCCACTTTTTGTTCATCCAAAACTTTAGATGACAAACCCTGTTTTAGAAGTTTAGCAATTACAACATCTTTGAGTGCATCAAGTTTGTTGTCGCTTGAAGCTATCAAAACAAGAAGTTTGTCCTTCTCTTTATAGGCGACTTCATAATTTGTACCCTTGAAGTCATAGCGGTTAGCAACCTCTCTGTCCACAAGATTTATCGCATCTTTAAAGCTCTGCATGTTTATTTTTGCACTAATATCAAATGAATACTCTTTTGCCATATTAAACCCTTTTTACATTAATTGAGAATTATTATAACACATTTCAATTGTTAGTTCTGTTAGTTGTTTTAAAAACTAGGACTCCCATCGAAACCAAAACCGCCACCAAAATTACTAAAACTGGGGTCTGTAAATCCAAGCATGACAGATTTTGAGCGAAGTTTTTCTATGTCCGCTTTGCTTGAAATTTCCTGTGGGCAAACCATTGTACACTCATTACATAAAGTACAATCCCAAACGCCGTTGGTCTGAATGTTCTCAATTTTTGTTTGTACGCCATCTTCTCTCGCATCGCTCACATATCTCCAAACCCTTGTGAGTGCAAAAGGTCCTAAGAACTCCTCATTTACTGCATAAACAGGACAGGCGCTATAACATGAGCCGCAAAGAATACAGTCGCTTTGAACTTCATTTCTCTTCTCATCTTCCGGAGTAAGAGAGATACTGCTTTCATGTGTTTGCCAAGCTTTCGCCTTTACATTTAAAGAGTAAGCCCTCTCCATGTCAACAACTAAATCACGAAGTACAGTTACATTTCTAAGAGGCTCAACTAAATCTCCCTCTTGTACTTTGTATCCGCATGCCAAGACTTCTTTGCCGTTTACGCGTACGGAGCAGCTTCCGCAGACGCTGCTTCTGCATCCGCTGGAGTAGGTCAGGGTTGCATCCTGCTTTGTTTTTATCTCGCCAAGAACTTCTAAAAGTGTTGCATTTTGCATAGCAACTTCATACTCTACAAACTCTTCTCTTTTTATTTTAATCTTCATAAGCTACTCCATAAAGTCCGCGCAAAGTACATCATTTTCTTTCCAAGCTATAGTATGTGCCTTGTATGCCATGTCATTTTCTTGCGGAATATCTGCCCTAAAATGAGCACCTCGGCTCTCATTTCTGCTTATCGCACAAACCAGAATTATCTCACAAAGCTCCACCATGTTTACAAACTCTATAAACTCGATAAGATTTGTGTTATACACTTTTGATTTATCTTTTGGACCCATCAAAGGAATCTCTTTTTGAATTTGACGAATAGCTTCAAGAGCCGCTTTCAAGCTCATCTCATCCCTGCTAATGCCTACATGGTTATAAAAAAGAGTGCCTATAAACTCTCGTTTTTGATAAAAATCTATCTGGTTTGTAAACTGTTTTACATCTGTTATAAAGTTGTTAGCACTTGTTGTTTGTGTGGCAGTATCTCTACTTTTGTCAAACTTCTTTGCATGTTCGCAGGCACTCTCTCCCGCTTGTTTCCCAAAAACTACAAGCTCTAAAAGTGAGTTTCCACCAAGGCGGTTTGCACCGTGGACTTTGTGGTTTGCACACTCACCGACTGCAAAAAGTCCTTTCAGTTTTGTTTGAGACTCTTTATCTACTTCAATGCCCCCCATAGTGTAGTGCGCGACCGGTTTTATGGGAATTAGTTCATAAATAGGGTCAACATTTTCATAAAGTTTTGCCAATTTTCTCTCTTGAGGAAGCTCCTCGTCTATAAACGCTTCTCCAAGATGACGAATATCCAAAAAGACATCTTCGCCTTTTTTTATCTCGTTGTTTATTGCGCGGGCAACTTCATCTCGGGGAGCCAGCTCGTTCGTAAAGCGCTCGCCTTTAGAGTTTAAAAGATGCCCACCCGCACCTCTGGCACTCTCTGAAATAAGGATTGAAGAGTTTTTAAGAGCAGTAGGATGAAACTGAATAAACTCCATGTCGCTGAGTCTTGCCCCTGCACGAATTGCAGCGGCAATGCCATCGCCTGTTGTGCCGACGGCGTTGGTCGAGTGTTTATCATAGACTCTGCTGTATCCACCGGTTGCGATAATAACCGAGGCACTCTCATAGCTCTCTATTTCGCCTGTTCTTATATTCAAAACCGTCGCTCCGGATGCATAAGCTTTGTTGTTATCATCCATGTTTGTTATTATGTTTAAGAGGTATCGCTCATTTAAAATTTCGATTCCGGCGGAGAGAACTCTGTCGTATAAAGTGTGAAGAATTTTAAGTCCGGTGTAATCCTGAGCGTAACATGCACGAGGAGCAGAAGCACCGCCAAGAGTTCTTTGAGCGATTTTCGCATCTTTGGTTCTGCTGAAACAGACGCCGATGCTGTCAAGCCAATGTACCGAAGTCGGCGCTTGTTCACACATGAAACGGACTGACTCTTCGTTGGCTAAGCCATGGGCTGATTTGAGAGTGTTTTGCACATGTGCTTCAACGCTGTCTTCGCTTGCATTTCCTAGTGCTGCATTTATCCCGCCCTGAGCCATCGTTGTCTGGCTTCTGGTAGGGTAATCTTTTGTTATGATTCGCACCTTTGAACCTGCTTCATGGGCATTTATAGCAGCTACCAAACCTGCACCGCCCGCTCCTATGATTAAAACATCACTTCTCATACACTACCCTTTAAAATATTTGAGCTAAAAAATAGTATCTTATAACTCTTAAACTTCCTGCAATTATAACAAACCAAACAAACCTAATCCTTATAACACCTGCAACGAGTGTGAGCGGATCACCGATGAGCGGAAGCCATGTAAACGGCAGAATAAAGTAGCCGTACTTCTCTCCGTAAGCAAGGCTTTTTAACCCTGTTTTTGATTTTGAGAGTTTTGTTTTTGTTTTTTCACTGAGCCAGTAACCAAACCAATAGTTGAGTATTATTGCCAAAATATTTCCGGATGAGGCAAAAAGAATGGCATGTGAAAATGGCATTCCTTCGGAGAGAGCCAATAAAAAAGTAGCTTCCGAACTCAGAGGAAAGATGGTTGCTGCAAGAAATGCAGAGAGGAAAAGTGCTAATTCAGACATGTCTGTTCTTTTTGACTAATAGTGAATCTATAAGCCAAAAGTTTCTTTTATGTTTTTAATGACACCGGCTATTAACTTCTCTCGCGCTTCTACTGAAGCCCAAGCAATATGGGGAGTGATGTAGAGTCTATCTCTATTTTTTATACTCAAAAGAGGATGATTATCTCTCATTGGCTCCTTTGAAAGCACATCCAAACCAAAGTAGATATTCTTCTCATCAACTAATCGTGCTACTGCCTCTTCATTGATAATGCCACCGCGCCCAAGGTTTAATACAATAGCGCTATCTTTACAAGTTAACAACTGTTCATAATCTAGGAGATTAGCTGTTTGTTCATTAAGCGGTGCATGAATGGAGATAATATCGCAAATTGTTAAAAGTTCTGAAATTTCTACATGCTCAAAATCCTCAGTACTGTTTTTACCACTTGTAGAGTAGTAAACTATTTCGGCTCCAAAAGCTTTTACAATATTTGCAACTCCGCGACCAATGGAACCCAGACCGATTATGCCCCATTTTTTACCCTTGATTTCAAAAAATGGGTTGGATACATCTGTAAAGATTTTGCTTCTGGAATATGCTCCGCTTTTTACGTACTCATCATAGTATCTTGAATGACCCAAAAGATAAAAAAGCATAGAAAAAGTGTGTTGAATAACCGAATCAGTTGAGTAGCCTGCAACATTTTTAACGGCTATATATCTTTTTTTTGCTGAAGCCAAATCAATATTATTCATACCCGTAGCTGCCACACAGATAAGTTTTAAAGATGGGGTCTGCCGCATGAGTAAATCATCTATAACAACTTTGTTAGTAACAATAACATCTGCGTTTGTTATGCGTTTGTAAACCTCATCGGGTGATGAGGTTAAATAACTTTCTACATGCCCGAATTGCTCAAATCCGCTTAAGTCAGTATCTCCAAATGTGAGTGTATCGAGTAGAACTATTTTCATATCTGATTTTACTGGTGTACATCTTTTATTTTTTTTATCAACTCTCTAGCTTTAGCAAGTGCACTGTCAACTTTGTCAAATACAAGAGCCACTGCTAAACGGCGGCCTTTGTGCGCTTCGGGTTTTGAGAATATTCTTACAAAACTGTTTTGGCTAAAAAGGGAATCATCTACATCCACAACAGGAGCAAAGTTGTGAACCTCTGATTTAAAGGCGGCACTTGCACCGTCTCCATAAAATGTAAAACCTAAAGGGAGCCCTAAAACAGCTCTTAAATGAAGTGCAAATTCGCTTTGGCTCTGTGTAATAAGAGTAACCATTCCCGTATCATGCGGACGAGGTGAAACTTCTGAGAAATAGACTTCATCCCCTTTAATAAAGAGTTCAACCCCAAAAAGACCTTGACCGCCAAGTCCGTCAGTGATTTTTTTAGCCATTTCTTGCGCTTTTTGTTTTGCAACCTCACTCATCGCCATCGGCTGCCATGAGAAGACATAATCGCCGTCTCTTTGCTCATGCCCGATAGGTTCGCAAAAAACCGTCTCTTTCCCGTTTCTGGCAGTTAAAAGTGCAATCTCATAATCAAAATCAACAAAAGCTTCTACGATAAGCTCACTTGAATCGCCTCTTGCCTCTTTTGCCATCTCCCATGACTTTTCAATGTCTGCGGCACTTTTTGCCACACTCTGACCATGCCCTGAGCTGCTCATAACAGGCTTGATAACACAAGGAAATCCCATACGCTCTGCGGCGGCTTTGAGCTCATCGAGTGTCTTTACAAACTCGTACGCACCTGTTTTTAATCCTAACTCTTCCGCTGCGAAACGGCGAATATTTTTGCGATTCATGGTTTTATTGACAGCTTCTGCATTGGGAATCACATTAAATCCCTCAGCCTCCGCTTCAAAGAGAGCAGCGATGCTTATAGCCTCAATTTCAGGGAGAATATAGTCAGGCTTTTCACGGCGGATAATCTCTAACACAGCATCTTTATCTTGCATGTTTACGACATAGGAGCGGTGTGCCACATGATGTGCCGGAGCATTTTGGTATCTGTCAACTGCGACAACTTCAAGCCCCAATCTTTGAGCCTCGATAACTACCTCTTTGCCTAGCTCACCAGAGCCAAGTAACATGATTTTTTTTGAATTTGATTTTAACGGTGCTGAGAATTGCATAAAAATTCCTTCATTATTTATGAAGGAATTATAGCAAAAATGAATTAATTACTGTTTTAACCCTATTAGAGTTTGAAGAAGCTGATCTGAAGTGGTAATTGTTTTACCGTTCGCCTGATACCCTCTTTGAATAATAATAAGCTGTGTCAATGCACGAGAGAGGTCAACATTTGATGCCTCAAGTGCGGCTGACTGTATAAATCCACGCCCTGCAGTTGCCGCCGTACCGATAATCGGCTCACCGGAGTTGGCAGATTGGGTAAATACGTTTCCGCCCTCTGTTCCAAGCCCTTCATTATTTGTAAATTTAGCCATGGCAATCTGAGCAAGACCGAAAGAACGGCCGTTTGAAAATGAACCGACTAAAGTACCGCTTTGGTCAATTCTGATTCCTACTAAATCTCCGCCTGTGTAACCATCTTGAGAGATACCGGATGTGGATGATGCAGAGTCAAAACTTGTCATTCCGTCAAACGCATTTGGAGTACCAAAACTGAGACTTATCTGTTGATCAGGTGCTGAACCGTTATTTCCGGAAAATGAGACATTTGGCGGATTGTAGGTTGACAATGAACCGTCATTATTAAAACGGACCGAACCTGTTTTTTCATTATAAGGTGCAACTGTATTAATAGTAGCCGGTTCCGGAACAGTAATTTTTAAATCCCATGTGCTACCCGTTGTTATGTCAACCGCTGTTTTTCTAAACTCCATTCTGAGTGTATGTTTAGAGCCAAGCGAATCAAAAACATCTATGCTACTTGAGTGTGTTGCTGCATTAAAACCTTGAGAGTATGCCTTACCACCGCTTCCAGATGGTAAAACAGCGTTCATCGCCTGCATATTTCTAGTAAAGCGGATATTATCGGTAATGCCTGTAGCTGAGTATGATGTGACTTTTAGATTCATATCATAATCATTCACCGCACCGCCGGGATTTGTTATTTCAAACTTCCCTTGCGCATTTACTTTAATCTCTATGTTATTTCCGGCACCGGCAACGCCGCCACCATCAGCACGCGCTTGCTGCTCCATGGCATATCTCAAATCAGAGAGAGTAGTAAATTTTTTGTCACTGCCTGTTGCCGTTGAGACAACCGCGGGGTCATACTGGTATTTATATGCAGTTGTAACTGAACCGGTCGTAACACCACTGTTTGCATTTCCGGCAACTACATTGATATTGTGTGATGCAGAATCACTGCTGTTAGTGTTTGTTAAGTTGATTTTATTATTTGCTATATCGTATGTAGCAGTCACACCTGTTACAGTTGTTTGAGCATTAATGGCGGCTACAAATCTATTTCCATTAATCGCTGCAGTGTTTAACGCATCACCACCGGTCGTTGTAATCTGCTTAGTTGTACCGTCATCGAGAGTAAATGTTAAATCAAGCTCTCCGGCGCCACCCTGAACTACTCCGACACCATTCTTTTGAGCACTTAAAAATGATGCCCATACGCCTTGATCTTTCTGAAGACTAAAAGCTTCTCCGGTCTCGTTAAACATAACCCCTGCATCACCTGCCGGTACAGGATTTCCGGCTGAATCAACGCCGTCATAGGCACCCGGAGTTGTTACGCTCGGCGGAGTGCCTGTCTTTATTTCATACGCCGGAGAAAAGCTCTCAACAAGTGTTCCTGAATCTAAGTTTGCTTTGAGTACAACTTCACTACTTGGACTTGCAGGTGTTGTAAGTCCAGGTGCAATCTTTATACTTGTAATCGGTGCAGTTGAGTCAACTTTGCCTGTATTACTGTCCCGTAGCCAGCCTTGTGTAATAAAACCGTTATTATCGACAAAATTTCCGGATGCATCAAACTTAAAGTCGCCTGCTCTGGTGAATTTGTAAGTACTTCCGCCATCAGGAGAGATTATAAAAAAACCATCCCCTTGAATAGCAACATCCGTATTTTTATCAGAGTTTTGGATAGAACCTTGAGAAAATATGCGTGTCATGGAGCTTATAGAAGATCCAAGCCCAACTTGTACAGCATTTTTACCACCTAACGAGCCTTGAGGAGCCGTAGCGATTGCCTGATTTTGAGCTAAAAGGTCTGAAAAGTTAGCACGAGAATATTTAAAACCTGTTGTATTTACATTGGCAATATTATTCGATTCGACATCCATCGCAACTTGGTGCGATTGTAATCCCGAGACGCCAGAATAAAGTGATTTTAACATTTTAAATCCTTTTCATTTTTATTTAATACACAAAAGGAACAAGTCCCTTTCACTTCGCTGAGACCGCTAAGGTCACTGAAGCTAAGCTTTTTACAAAGCTAGAATTTTTTATTTAATAGTATGTTGATTCAGCATTTAGCGTTCCATATTTTTAAATTATTTGTGCATGTTTAATGCTTTTTGTATCATCTGATCTGCTGTTGTTACACATTTTGAACTAGCGTCATACGCTTTTTGATGTATTATTAAATCTGTTAACCCTGTACTCATCTGAACATTAGAACCTTCTAATTTATAATTCATAATACTTGCGCCTATGGTATCATTACCGTTGGCATCTTTAAAAAACATTGCATTTCCGCTATTGGAAGACTCAGAAAATTTTGTTCCGGTTACTCTGTCTAAGCCTTGATCATTTTGAAAATGATAAACAGCAATCTTTCCGACACTGCTTTGCATACCGTTCGTAAAAGTAGCCAAAACTTCTCCGTTTTTGTTAATCGAATAACCTTCAAGATCTCCGCCAACTGTTCCATCTACAATGCTTGAGCCTGATTTGTAAATTCCGTTCGTCGTAACTACTCCACCATATCCACTGCCTAAATCAATCGCCACATTTGTGCCGTTATTGTCAATAGTGGAGATCGTAGTTGAGAGTAAATCACCATTTTCGCCAAAGTTTACAGTTCCTGTTTTGGTATCGTAAGTAGTTAATCCATCTAAAGATTTCGTAGTTGCCACTACATCCCATTGACTCCCAGGTGGAGTTTGAGTAGCACTTTTCGTAAACTCTAATTTCAGATTGTTTTTATTACCTTTTGAATCAACAACTCCTACACCAACAGGTACCATATCTGCTCCGAGACCTAGATTAGCAAAAAACTTTGCATTTGTTGTTGGCTCTGCAGGATAAGTTAGATATTTTGGAAATTGCAGTTTTTCTTGAGCCGCCGCACTCTTTAGCGGTATTTCACCCAGTGTTTTAGTAAGAGTGTTATTAGAGATATTTCCGCCCATTGTTCCCAGAACACTAAAACCGTCACCCGTTACCAAATTATCATTGGCATCAAAAGAGAAATTTCCGTCACGGGTATATAAAGGTGCACCAGAAGACTGTACGCCAAACCATCCATCCCCGCTAATTGCCAAATCGGTATTTTTTTCCGTGAGTATCGCAGAACCATTTTGCATATTCATAGTTGTCGCAGAGACTCTTGTGCCAACACCTATTTGACTATCTGCACTTGAGCTTGCAGAAGTTGAGTTGAGTGCATTTTCAAAGAGTGATGAAAATTCTGCGCTATATCCACGAAACCCGTTTGTGCTTACATTTGCCAAGTTGTCAGATATTACATCTATGGCTGTTTGGTTACTCTTAAGAGCAGAGATTCCTGTATAAAAAGCTTGAGTCATCATAACAAAATCCTTTTAATAAACCTCTGTAACATTTTCGAGTGGCACATAACTTGAACCAAGTTTGACAAGAGTATTTCCCTTCTCAAACTTTACTGATTCTATAGGATAGGCACCAAGTCTTGTTGTTTGGGTCTTCCCTTCTGTGTCAGCATATGTTGCATTCACATGGTAGATACCGCTATCGGCTATATTGCCTGCGCTATTTTTGCCGTCCCATGTAAACTGATAGACACCGGCCGGATTGGTACCGACATCGAGTGTACCAACTTTATTCCCATTTTTATCACTGATTGTGACCGTGCCATCTTTAACAGATTTTGGAAAATAAACCTCAAATTTAGAATCAGTTCCTTTATCAAAGGTTATCGCATCACTCCCTAAATCAGCCGTTTTCCCAATAGCTGCAATAGTAGAAAACTGCTGCGAACTTCCTAGTGCTGTTGTTAAAGCCGTCAAGGCAGTGTTTGTCTTATCGGACGATTCTAGCGTTGCCAGCTGAGAAGTTTGTGTTAAAATTTTCTGACTGTCCATAGGCTCAGTTGGGTCCTGATACTGAAGTTCAACCAAAAGAAGTTTCATAAAATCATCTTTTCCTAAAGCACTTTTATCTTTCGCTGCGGTCGCTGTCGCAGCTGCAGCTGTTGCTGCATTTTCGCCTGTTGCTGTAATTGCCATGCGTTAATATCTCCTTTAAATGTACCTAGGAACGACTATTTCTAAAGAGCTTAAAATCTCTTCATTTTTTTCATCATTCTCAAAATAGTTATACTCTTTTTGAGCTTCTTTTTGCTGGTGTCTTTGCCCTTGCTGCTGACTTGAGGCAGAGTTGTCAGAGCTGTTACTAAAATTCAATGTAGCATTATTTATTCCACTATTATTTAATTGGGTTTTTAACTCCATTATATTTGCTGAGAGGGTATTGATTGCAGTTGCATTTGAGCTGATATTTACATGGAGATTTTTGCCTCTTTGCACTACGGTCAACTCGACATCACCGAATTTTTCGGGATTGAGCTGCACTTTAACCCTCGTAAACGGTGCTTTGTAATCCTCTATTGCAGTTTTAACATCTGATGAGAGGTATTTTATCATCTGTTTGGCTTCATTGATTTTCACTTCAAAGCTATCGGCTTTGTGCACGTTCGGTCCATCAGTTTTTATATTTTTGGAACTATCGGCTTTTGATTCTGTATCATTGACCAAAAGTTTTTCAAATGGGTTCTCAGATTGGTTTTTAGATTCAGATGAGTTACTACTAGAGTCTATTGCTCTTGCAGCAACAACAGAGAGGTTGCTAGCAAGTTCGGATATGCTTTGCGTTGTTCTTTCTCCATGCAAGAGTGATTTTAGAGTCTCATCAGCTCTGTTTTTAGTGTTTTTTTCTTCAACTTTCAGTATTGCGCCAGATTTAGCTTGAACCAACTGCTCTGTTGTGTGTTCTGTCGGTACCCAAGTTTTTAAAAGCGGTGCAGCTTTTGTCTCTTTTGTTTTAGGCTCTTCGATAGTTGCGATTTTATCAGATTGAATTACATCTATGTCGTTCTTAACTTCAGCTTTGAGTTCTTTAGTTAGCGGAGTTTTTACTTTCTTTTCTTTATTATCAAAAGCTTCTGTTTTTAGCTCTTTGGTTTGTGGAACTTCTACTGCCGCACCTTCTTTAAAAGCCTCTTTAGCGATTGTTTTGGCATGTGGAGCTTCTGCTTTAACCACCATCTCTTTTAAAGGTTCTTTTGCTACTGTTTTTGCATTTTGAGCTTCTGTCTTAAGTGCCTCTTTTAAAGGTTCTTTGACGACCGTTTTTGTCGGGTGAGCCTCTTGAGCTATACTCTCTTTTGTAGTTTTGAAAATGAAAGTTTCTGCCAGCTTAATATCTGGCTTATTAGTTTTTACTTCTGAGCGAACATTTTCAACTGTTATTTTACTAATATCTATGCCAAACTTTTTGCCTACTTCAACCAATCCTTTGAGTGTTTTTGGAAGCTCTTTTATTTCGGATCTTTTATAATCATCACTTTCGATAATTTTAGATTTAAGATACTTTTTGGCATCTTTTACCAGAACTTTTAGTTCCTCTTTGCTTAATGTTGAAACAATTTTTGGATTTAGTTCAAAAGGTACGCTTGCTTCTTTTAATTCTGTTAACTTTACATCTCTATTTTTAAGCAGTGATGCCAAAGTTTCAGTTTTTGTAGATACTTTTGTACTTTTAGTATTTTTTTCTTCACTAGGCAGAGATAAAACTAAAGCCCCATTTTGAATAGGGTGCGTCTCTTTCTTACCGCTTATTCCTTTTAAAAGTTCAGAGAACGACAGCTTTGATTTATCTTCTTTTGTCACTAAACTTATGGGCGATGATGAACTATTTTTTGTTTTTACATCTGATGAAATCATTTTATCTCCATATGAAAAAAGGTTTTATATCCATTCAGCATTTATTATTCCAAAATTTTGGAACAAATTGTGCTGTTGATTCCACATATCATAAAAAGGGTTGCTTGTGAAGTTATTATATTTTTTTGTTATATCTCTATTGTTCTCAATTTCGGTTTTTGCTGATTCAAAATATGTATTGGTTGAAAAAACAAAAAGTGAGGCTGAGCTGCCATATATAAAAGCTAAGCTTAAAAAATTAGAATTAAATATGGTTGCTTATAAATCTGAAGATATATATACTGTATATTCAGGTGCTTTTAAAAACCATAAATCTGCAATTATTGCATTACAAAAGATTCAAAGTATCTTTCCTGAAGCCGTTATAGTTTCTTTTGATTCACAAACAATACAAGAAGAAATAAAGGATTCAAAGGAGGGATACTACTTTATAAATGGTTCATTTGCATCTTTAGGAGTTCCGTTTAACCATTCTGTAAAAGAAGGAAACATAATACTAAATCCAATCGGCACTAGCGCAATAGGATATATTTTTGAAGCGGGATATAGCTTTGAAAATAATATTTTTATGACTTTAAGTTATCTAAATGCAGCTTCAAGTTCAAATACGATTTCAAATCTCTACAGCACAATGAATTATAAGATGAGAATGGGTCAGTTTGTGCCATATGTTGGGGTAATGGGCGGATTAAGCACTCTAAGTTGGACAAAACCGCCAATGGAGACTGCTAATAGTGGAGCCGATGGCGCTCTGTTGTATGGCGCTCAAACGGGATTAAACTATGAGACAGGTTTTAGTAATTTGGCAGTATTCATAAACTACCAATTCGCTTTTATGAATCATAAAACACCATTACTGGTGACAAATGCAGCGACCGTAACCGGCTCTTCGACACTTACTCAGCAACTGTTACACGGAATAAATCTAGGAATCCAATATAGATTTTAAAGATTTATTAAAAGTCTGAATAGTTGAGATTAACTTCCATCTCAACTTCGCATAATCCATCTTTAAAAACTGTATTTACAATTGTTGCATTTTTGATTATATTTTGAACATGTGCTCTGACTTCCGAACGAGTAACCTGCATATTTTTAATTGTATCTTGACCTTCAACTGATACGCCTTTTATTCGCTCTGCTATAAGTCTGTATCCGTCCACCATTGCAGCACGCTTTGCAAGGGCTTGAGCTTGAGCCGGCATTGTTGTAAACGCAGGAGCGACACCCTGTCCAAATACAGTTATTCTTACACTCTTTTCAGGTTTTAATACAAGATCGGTATCTAAATCTTTTACTTCCTGCATTTTGCCCGATGGAAAACCATCGGCTGCAAAAACAGCAGAGAAGTTACCGATACAAAATATAAATAAAATCAAATATTTCATTAAAATTCCTAACTTAAATTTTCACAGACATTATAGCAAAAAGCACATAAATTAAAATGCGTACTTAATGCTAAATTTATTTCCGACAGTTTTAAAATCGATATGATCTTTCTTCTCTATAGCTTGAAAGTCTTCATACATGTAGCTGTATCCTAAATAAATATTTTTTATAATTTGATACTCTGCGCCAAACTGATAGCCGGTAGCTTTAGATTCTGAATAGGACAGGGAACTTATATTTCCAAAGAGAACAAAATTATAACGGTAATATTTAAAGCCTGCGTATGGCAATACAATAGTAGCATCCACTTTGTCATACATGTAGATTGCGTTTGGATTTGCATTGTCTTTCATCTCTACAATATAATCAATTACTTTTAGATTCGCTCCAATGTCGAGCTCTATGTCACCTAAATAAAAACCTTTTTTGACTGCGCCTTTTGCCTTGAAATCCTGAAAAAGCACTACATTAAATACTTTATTGTCTATATTTGTAGCGGCATTTGTAAATTGTGTTGAAACCATGGTTATGGTTCTGTTAAAAGCAACATCTTTTTTTTGCACCATATTAAAGTAACTAATATAGATATTTGGTACATAGTCGTAATCAAACCGAGTTTCAACGGAGAAGAAAGATGATGTTGAATTTGGATATTTAAAATCATCTTTGAAGTCAATAGAAGACGGAGTTGCATTTGACAGAGTTCCTTGAAAATCTGACATATATATTGCAGCTTCAACAGTGGGATGTATTTTTGCATACCAAGCAGCATCTTTTGCGTAATCTTCACCTTTTACGTTATCTGCAAGAAGAGACTCGCCCGCATAAGAAGATACAAACATAACAAACAATAAAAAAAACTTTAACAACATAAAATCCCCTTTTTATCTTTTTAATTGTAAGTATTTTAACATAATATTTAAATTACCGTGGAAACTCATGATGCATTTACATCAGTATATCTGTATACTTTAGTAAAGCCGATGTTGGCTGACACATTTGAGTCTAGTTTTACTCTTTGGCATCCATATAATCCATTGGCATCTTTTGGTGTTTGTATATAAATCTGCTTGCCACTGTTTGCCCATGCTTTGTCAAAGGCAAAATAGTAACTGTCTTGAAAAACAGTTACACTCTCATTTGTTTTTGTCGTACCTAAGAGAGGATAATAAAGTATAATTCTATTTGTTGACTCAAATCCTGAATTATTGTTAAAATTAAGCGTAAGACCATTTACAGAATCGCTTTCTCTTATTGCTTCGGTTGCATTACTGTCAATTAAAGTGTTTTTATAATATGTATCTTTAACGCAGGCAAACTCATCAAAAATCGCATCTGTTTTGTCAAATATACTGTATGTAACGCTCTCGGCCGTAACATTCATATCAACATAATCAGATTTTGTATACGCTGGTTCTAAAGCAGTTTCAACAACCGACTGAAGTCTAGGAAGTGTCCACTCATGTATATTTGCATCTGTCGAGAGCAGAGTAAATACTCTTTTCACCTCGGCTATTTGTGATATTGCAAATGTCCTATTAGCGTCTGAAATTATAAAATTCATATCTAATTCAAGTACAGATAAAACTTCTGATATACTCAAATTTTCATATCCGTTATCCAAAATACGAGTCAAGAGTGCATTTTTTATTTTGTACTGCAAATCTTTTTTTTGAGCTTCTGATAGCACAGTAGGCATTACTTTTTTTGCTACGAATTCTATGAGTGATTTTGTAATCTGAATCTCTTGTGAGAGGGCAAAGAGTTGGATATTTTGCATGGTATCGCTTACTATATCACTGCTGCTGAGTCCAAAAGCATCTCCAACACTTGTTAGGGAAGCTTCAAATGCTGCTTCGTTTTTTACAGCAGACTGAAAAAAGAGAATTTTTGCCAAATCCGTGAATGGAGTTAAAGCAATATTAGTAGTTGGAAGCGTACTATTTACATCTAATATATTCTGAAATTCACCCGAAAAAGATTTACTGGTAGATATATCTGTTCCTCCAAATCCTATAAGAGGAATCAGTGCGTTTTTATTAACTTTTAGATTGGAAAAACTGAATTTTCCATCACTCAAAGTAGTTGTCCATGGTTCTGTTGTGCCACATACGCCGTTGCTGTCTAAATCTAAGCAGATTTTAGCTCCGTTGATATAGCCATCCACCATAACGCCTCCAAAAGAGAGTGTTGTTGTGTTGCTCTCTACCGGCACAGTCGAGTTTGTGTCTGTAGTATTTGTATCGGTCGAGTTCGTGTCTGTAGTATTGGTGTCAGTTGTATTTGTGTCCACAACAGCAAAGATATCTATATTTATCTTCATAGGAGTTAGAGAAGCTCCTGAAGTCGCATTTTCAAGTGCGGTAATTACTTTTCCCTGCTCTGTTTCTAAAGCTGCCTGATAAGTGTTGAGATTTGCGGCAGTTAAATTTTTGTTTGCAACAAAAGAGTCTATTGCCACCTTAAGTTCTGCAACTTGAGCTATTACAAAACTTTTTTCATTTGCCGGAATGGTAATAGTAGAGAGTGATTCAAGCTTTGTTAGTGCTTTTTCTATATTTATATCTGCATCTTCGCTAATCTGCGTAACTATTGCACTCTTTATCTCTCTTTGGAGTTGAAGCAACTGTACGGATGTTAATGAGACCCCTTTTGCTTTGGCGGCAGCAGTTTCAATGAGTGCCAGAGTCTGCTGAATCTCCTGTGTTATTGCAAATACGCCGGCATACTGCATCGGACTTTTATTGATGTACCCCTCTGAAATTCTGTAGGCAACTGCTATTTGAGTAGTAGAGGTTTGCAGGGAAGAGTAATTTTGTGCGGATGCATTAAGAAATGAAGTGGCAATCATATCTGTTAATGGTGTTACAAACAGCTGTCCAGCCTGTGGCGCATTATCTGTATTTACGATGCTTCTGAGCTTACCGTTAAAAGGATTATTGGTTGCAGTGTCTGTCCCGCCACTTGCTATAACTGGCATATAGAGCGTACCTGTTACATTTATGTCTCCAAAGCTAAACGCTCCGCTGTTTGAGCTAAGCGTAGATGGTTCGCTCACATCACATGAACCGTTCATATTGAGATCCAAACAGACGCTTGCATTTTTTATATAGCCATCGACAACAGCGCCGCTGAGAGTTATTTTTTTTGTTGAACTTCTTGTACTTGTACTTGTTGTTTCACAGCCGGTAAAAAAGGTTAAAGATATATAAATAAAAAATAAAGAGACTAAATATTTCAAGCAGATACTCCCCACCACATAGATGGGGTGCATTCTATCTTAATTTGTCTTTATCTCTTTTAAAGTAGGAAAAGGTGGTATTTGCATGGATGGAAAGATACCTTCAAAGCACTTTTGCTCTTTGAAGTCATAAACAAAAAACTTTTTGGCTTCATACTCTTTGCTAAATTCAAAAAAACTTTTTGGCATGGCAGGACCGTACTTGTAACTTCTTTTTGTTTTTGCTTCTAGTTTTGGATAAATTAATACAATGCGTGTGTCGTTATAAATCCCCTTTTCATGGTGTGAGAAGTAGCGAGATTTTGCACTTATTGTTTCATCTTTACTTAGAGCGGAATCTTGTGTTCTTCCCGAATCCGGTAAGGTGTTATATTGTTTATCTTCTGCAAGCTTTTGACATGCAGAGTTCATAGTACTGCTTTTTATCTCCACTTTTGCATCTGATTGTGCCAGTGCAAAAAAGGTTACATTTGGCTCCAAATATTTTAGGAACAACAACTCTCCTGAAAGTTTCTCATGTGAAAATACTGCCCACAGCTTACTTACATCATCATAAACAGCTACAAACTTCAGCTCTGAGAGCGTACCAAAAGTTGCTGCAACATCAACGCCGTCTTTTGGAGTCGTAAGTTTATTCCAACCCTTTTTTAGGTCATAAGTTTTTGAAGTGTAAAGTGAAGATATGCTAGGAATTTCTTTGATGAGAATCTCTCTCTCGGCTTGAGAGAAAGATGGAGAGAGTTCTTGCAAGGAGTTTGCAAGAAGTGTTATACAAAATAGAGAAAAGGTAAATAACTGTTTCATCATTGCATAAACCTCATTAGCTCCTTAAGGAACTAATGATGTATTTACAGTACCGGTAATCGCTGTCAAATCTATTGGAGCAGCTATACTCGCATCTGCAGCAAGTTGAGTTGCAGGGAATGTACCTCGATAAATTGCACCGTTATACTCTACGAAGAATGTATCACCTGCATACGCAACCACATTCTGAATCTGAACTACTGCGCCTGCGCCAGCAGTTATTTCATAGTTTGCAGTCCATGCAACATCCTGTGTAAAGTTTGCATTTGCTATCGGTGTAAACGACATACGAGCAGTTGCTCCGGTTGCGAGTGCAGCCAAACTTACTCCAGCGTTTTCACTTGGAAGTGTTTGAGTAGCAGTATTTACACATGCCGTGCTATACACATTACCAATCTGAGATTTTAAGCCAACACCTTGAGTGTGTGTCAGTACAGTAGCTCCTCTGAGCATACTTGCATAGATAACCTCTTTAGCATCCGAAACATTTGAACTATTCAGAGCACCATCCGCTGCAACTATTCTTAAAATATTTGTCGTACCAAAAGTAAACTCTGAACAAGCGTTAAATGTCGCTGCACTTGCCGTAGCCGGAAGTGTTTTAACTATCGCAGTAGTTCTTGCCGATTGTACTTCCGGAATATAATTGCTAAACACATAGAAGTTCGATGGACTTCCCGTTGCGCCTAAAGTTATACTTGTTCCGCCTGAAGCGACCGGAGTAGTCATAACAGGAGCTTGATAGTCAATAGTAACAACACTGTCTGCTGAAACAGCTTGACCTTTACCGTTTACGGCTCGCACCGCAACAGTAATCGGTCCCGTTTGGTCTTGAATAAAGCTTGCCAATGCATAGGTTGATACATCTGCAGTAAATACATTTGTAGTGCCTGATCTTGTTAATGCAATATCTTCAGCGCCGATACTAAGGTATGCTGAACTAGCTACCGTATCATCAAGTCCTGTGATAGTTACCGATATTTGACCGCTGTTCATGATATTTGTTGTCACTAAACCGGCTGCATTACTGAAGTAGTATGTATATGCAGAAGGTGTAAATGTAGCCGAAACTATCGAAACAGTGTCTGCTGATTTATTTTCTAAATAAACCCAGTAACCCGCATTATGGTTAATATTGAAGAGATTAAACTCGTTGTTTAAGAACCACTCACTTTCGTGACGCGTAATATCTATACTGTCCCAAGCAATTGCACTTGATGTATTCGTATCTAACTCAGTCGTAGCTTTTAAGATAGCTCTTACATCGTATCCTGTACCAGAGTTACGAAGCGTGTAAAGCGGACCATAAGTAGCATAGTTAGGTGAAGCGACAGGGTTTGTTTTAAGGTCGGCAACCAAATCGCCTAAATAACTGGAACCTATACCTAATTTTAGTGCTGTAGCTGTATTTATATCATTTGCTGAAACTGTCAATCCAGAGCCACTAACGGTATTGTTTAAATCAAAAACTGTTATGCCGACGCCCGCAACCGTGATGTTTACATCTGTATTGTCTGTAGTCACGTTGAAGTTATGGCTTGCAGATCCATGTACGCCAAGAGTAGTTTGTATCTTGGTATTGATTCCGGCAACCAAAGCATCAAAATATGCTAGTCTAGTTGCTGCAGTAGTACCGAGTGCAGGAGCCGTTATAGTTGAAGTCGAACCATTAATAGTTACATTCGTATCGAGCGTACCTGTCGGCGCAGCACCAATATAAGTACGGCTCATTTGAGGACTCACAAACGAGTGCTGAATGAGAGGGAGTCTTGCAACGCCATCAAGAGAGTAAACTCCTCCCACGGCACCTTTAGCAAAATCTGTAGTTGTTATGCTGGCAGAGATTACATCTACGCTTCCATGAGGAGTATCTTTGATATCAAAAGAAGAACTTATATTTGTTACAGCTACAATTTTTGAAACTGTTTCTGTAGCAGTTACCGTAGTAGCATTTGCATCAATGTGTGATGTAGCCGCTACGGCATGTATGTTACCGGCCAAAGTAGCCGCTGTAGCTCCCGAACTAACTACTGTGGCTGCAGTTCCGGAAACTGTAACATTTCCATCAACTGCCCCGACACGAGCAAAAACACGAGTATAGGTATTATCTTCAAGTGTGTAAGGCTCACTATGCGCTACAATAAGCATGTCGGCTGTACCGTCAAAATTTGTATCTATTTGTGTAGCTGTAGGAGCAGCAGCGATACCCTCAATATTTGTCTCTGCTGTACCAATAGCCGTTAAAATATTTGCTGTTGCAGAACCATTTGTTGTATCTGTAAATTTGAGCTTCGCACCTGTAGCATCTGCAGCATTGGAAGTTAGTATAGCACTCGAAGTACCGGCACCCGTTAAAGCTTGTACAATTGTTGTATATTCGCCATACGCTGAGGTAGCTTTATTACCGGCTACAGTAGTCGCATTTAAATCAGCAACTGCCGTAAGCGGAACACCATTTACAAACGGATTTAGATTACGTAATGTTTTGACACCTATAGCTCCACCACCTGTTGCTGTAGCAACCGAGAATTTTCTATCTGAGAGAAGAACCATTGTTCCAGCAGCTGAGCCTTGAAACACTTTTATATGAAATGTTTGAGGAAGAGTACCAAGAAGTTTCGCAGACTCTATTTTTGCGTTGATTGCTATAGCATCGGTATGATTACCGGCACCCGCTATTACATCAGTCTGTATAGAATTTAGTCCGGAGTCATCCGTAATTACAAGCATATCCCCGTTGGCAACACCTGTAAGAGTTAAACCTGTTGCTGCATGACGGATGTACGGTTTGTGCTCATCAAATGACAACATGTTCCATCCGGCAGTAAGCGTGCTTACATTGCTCTCATCTTGATACATAGCAGGATCCGGAATATTGCTAAGTGCAGTCGCCTGACCTAGAATTAGACCTGTAGCACCGTCTTGATCCGGATTTAAGCTTCCAAGAGCGTCCACTCTATCTGCTCTACCCCAATATGCTTTACCTGCAGTAAAGCTAGTAAAGTCTTGAGCAGCCGCAGGAGCACCTTTTTGATTTACTTCCCACTGTTGCGTTAGCGCATTGAAGTGGTAAAAACTCGCCGTTGCGCCAGTCGCTTGAAGATGAGTAGAAGCATCATAATATTTTGCCTCAACCGGATTGTTCGTCATGTTAAAATCGAGCACGCCCGTAACTGTTTTAATTTGGTCTGTTACAGCAACTGTGGCACCTGTGCCCAAAGTAGCAGTTAAAGCATTTAACCAAGTACTCGACTGACTAATTGTTGCTGAATAGAGAATTCCGTTACGCAAAATCTGTATCGCTTTACCCTCAAGAGAAGCTTTGTAGTTAAACTTTACATTAGGAGTGTTAGTACCAACTTTCATGTACATACTGCGAACCGCTTCGGTAGCTTCGTATGCTGTTCCGGTTAAATCAACTCCGACCGAAAGTGAGGTCATAGCAGTATCAGTCGCTAAAGCTTGAAGTGATGCTAAATTTCCACCGCTAGAGAGACCGGCTGTTGCCATTTCATCGGTAACCACTGTGTCGGCAAGTTCTGTAAGACCGGCAGTAAAAGAAGAACTCCCTGTAGATACACTGCTAGCAACACCATTGCTAAAGCCATTCACGCCAAAGAGAGTCCAAACACTATCTGTTGTTGTTGAAGACAACGGTAAGTATGTCGCAGCATCATCTGCCACTGCCATATTGCCTAGTGCCATAATAGTCACTAAACTTAATAAACTTTTTTTATAATTCATAAACTATCCTTTTTAAAATTTAATTTATAGCACGAGTGCTATCTATATACTTTTTTCATGCTGATTTGTGTACCAACAACATTATTTAAAATCAACCTGTAGCATGATGGTTTTGTAGTTATTGCAGATTGAACATACATTGTATTATCAATACCCGGAATACTCTTATCACTCCATGCTATATCATATGTAAGGAAAAACACACCATCCATCAAATAGCTTGTAGAACCCTGTAAATTTAGGCTTCTTATATCCGGAAATGATTTATAAAACAGAGTTACCCATGTCTTACCTCCATTTACGGAATCACCCTCTAAATGCTCGGATCTAATCTCTAAACCTTGATCTCTAACACTAAAAAATTTAGAACCATTCTCTCCGACATTTACACCATTATACGAAGCATCTCTTGCTATTTGATAGGTACTTGCATTACAAGCACTCGCATCATAAATCGCACCGACTGTATCAAAGTCACTTTCCGGCGTTACGGTTGAACCGCCGCCATTTGTACCGCCGCCGTTTGTACCATTGTTATCTGTCGGATCGGTATCAGTTGTATTAGAATCTGAGTGTATAGGATTAGGGTCTATTAAATCTAGCCCTATGTCTATACCACCATTTGTTGTAGTTGAAGAGCTCACTGAGTTTGACGATGTATCTACACCGCAAGAACAGAGAAAAACAATTACAAAAATTGAGACTAATAACTTCATCATAGACCTTACACTCTCTCCTAGTTAGGAAGTCGTGGAGGTACTCCTAGGGATGGGTTAAGACTAACGCCAAGTCCATTTGCAGTGGTAGTGTTACTTACATTGCCATTATCGACTTTGACTGTAGGAGTAGTCGGCGTTGTACCCGTATTGTTTGTACCGCCGCTACTTGTTGTGGTTGCCCCACTACTACTCTCTCCACACCCTGCCAGCATTAACATAGAAATGCTAGCCAAAAGGAAAATTCCTTTTTTCATTTTAACTCCTTTTAAATTGAAAATTGTTTCATGTCTATATCGACAACATAAAACAATTTATTAATATAAATTTACGAACATTGTAAATTCCGCAAAAGGAACTCATCAATTGTTGCAACTGAGCAAATAGTGTTCCACTTTTATTTGGAATTGTTATTTTGTTTGCAAATTGTTTACTTATGGGTGAAGGACTTATTAGAAGCGGTTCTAGAAAGAGAGAAATATACTTTTCGCAGATTCTAGAATTTGTATTGAATGCCAAAAAGTATATTGTCTAATCTTTTGTGATGCAGTTCTGAGCTGCTCCCTGGCACTTCTAATGCAGATACATGGTCCATTGCGGCAACTCTGTATGCAAGAGAGAGTGAAATTTCATCATTAATTGGATAACTTACGCCAAATTGCGCGCCTGTGAGTAGAGATGTGCTTTGGTCATCAAAAGATGTAGGATTTTCTATGGGATACATTCCCCATTTGAGATAACTGTTTCCTACTAGCAAACCAAAATAGGGAGAAAAGTTATAGTAAGTTAAAAACTTGTAATTAAGAGTGAGGTAAATATTATCCATTATAATATCGCCGTTTATAATTTGAGAATACCCTAAAGTACAAAAGATTCCATTTTTAAACTCATAGCCTAAATCCAGACCATAGCTTCCAAAATCTTCATACGGAGCCTTCGCAACAACGCTTCCCTCTTTGCCAATGTGGTTTGATGTTGAATTGCTGTAGCCCAAATCTAAGCCGACAAAAAAATTATCATCGTATCTGCTTGGAATATTTTTGCTTTGACTGTCTTTTTGTTTTACAACTCTCTGGGCATCCTCATTTTTAACTATAAAAGCCCCAGGAAAATATGTTTTTATTATTTCCAATCCCTCTTTGGCAGACTCTTCATCATTATATGGACCGGCATAAATAAGATACTTTGCATCGGCGTAGCTATATTTTACTGGGACACCAATCTCTGCAAACCTTGAATTTACGGATAACAGAGTATTCCTACTTGATGTTTTAGCAATCTTAATATATGACTGATCGTTACCAAAAACAGTTGATACCAATAAAAAAATAAAAATTATAAATTTCAAACCAACTTCCTCGTATGTTCTATATTTCAACTTCATCTCACAATATCGACAATTTCATATTTTCCTTAACAAGAAGACTTAATATTTTTATGTTAAAATATCAAGAATAATAATCTTTCGTATTAGGGGCTGATATTGAGATACAGTGTAAGAGTGGCTATTGCTAGCATTATACTTATCTTCTTATCCGCTTGCGAAAATTCAAAATTTGTCAGAGAAAATTTATCTATAAACGGCACCGCTGTTGATGGCTATATTTCAGGGGCTAATATCTGTTTGGATTTAGATAGTAACGGAATCTGCTCCGCATCGGAATCAAAAACCATTACGGCAGCTGACGGAAACTTTAGTTTTAGTAATATAGAAAAAGGCGCTAATGAATATGGAACTGTTATATTAAGTGGCGGGGTAGACATTGCGACAGGTAAAGAGTTTGGAGAAAAAATAGAGAATATTATTGATACTAAAAATGTGCACTCAAGAATTTTAATAACTCCATTAACCGACTTAGCAGCTGTATCTTTTTTAAATTCATCTGTAAAAAATAGTACAAAACTAAATTATTCGAAAGAGATGATAGAGAGTGGTCTCTCTCTTTTCCAAAAAGATTTAGATAAGGACCCGATGCAAGATATTAAGATATTCTTGACAGTTCAAGACTTGCAATATATAAAAAAAATAGTACAAAATGTCACTATTGCCTCACTAGCCCAAGATATAAATGCTACTAAGAAACAAGAGATAGATTATAAAATAAAAAAGGCACTGCTAACTCCTATAGAAGAGAAGATGTGGGATACTTTAGATTTGTATATCGTATTGTCTGTCATGGAAGCAGAAACCGGCGCCCATATACCTACCCAAGCAAAGGAGTTTGTAGCCAAAAATCTTAATCAATTTAGAGATTCTCTTAAAGTTTTGAGGGCTGATCCAAGATTAACGGTTAACATGCTGAGTAGGCTTCAGGTTCTTTTGGAAATACAAAGAGACACCTCCATAATTGCTATAAACTCTAAGGATTACAACGCAACAATAACTCCGATAGATTTAAACATTACTATTGATAAGATAGCACAAACTGATTTCAATACTACGGATGCAATCTATGATGGAGAGGCATGTTTAGACAGTAGTACCTATAATGTAATCGACAATACCAGTTTTATTCCTGATTCTACAGCCGACACAACAAATGGAGTCTATATTAAGTCCAATATAGGATTCAACACTAAAATAGAAAAAACAGTCATAAAACTTTTTTATCCTAATTTATCAGTAGAAAGAATAGGCACGAATACAATGTTTATTGGCAACAAATATTATCTTGAGTTTGATAATGCATGGGTTTCAAATAGTGATAACAAAGTGTATATTCAAACACCAAGCAGCGACAGCAACCTCTCTGAATGTTATAGACTCAATCTCTCATCCACAAATGCCAATGCACTTGCAACAACAAAAGTATTCAGATACTCAGGCTCTCTGCTTTAAACTTTCACTTCTTACAAAAGATAATTTACAGTTTTTACAACACTGCAAATAGTCGAGTCTCATCCCTTGAAGCGAAAGGAGAACTGCTTATTTTTAGCTCATCAATTGAGACAATATAGCTCTCGTCTGTCTTTGTTTTGCAATAGGTCAAAATAATCTTTGCAGCTAAGGCTTTGTCGGATTCAGTCGCGTTTTTGCTTAGCAAGGAGTGTGGACCCATTATACCGACGGTTGAAAGATGCGAGTACTTATCGTTGTCTATCTTTCGAAGATGCTCGTTCTCCTCTTTGTTTCTTCCGACTACAAGTTTTGCACCGTCACTTAGGCGAAAATGTCTTCCATATTTCATAACTAAAATATCTTTTACTTCAAATTTGTCATATTTTATGAAGTCAAACATCTTCTTGCCGAAGTGCTCATCCGTTAAAAGACAGCCTCCACCGGGGCTTTCAAAATCATCCAGTCCTATCTCGCTTGCCAGCTGCATCTGTCTGTCGCGGCTTCTGCCTGTGATGCCTTCAAGTTTTTCTCTATCAACCCAGCCGTTGATTTCTGCAATAGTCGGAGTCAGCATTTTTGCCGAAAGAGGGCGAAGAAGAAGCCCGTTGCAGTTACTCTCGTCCAAAACCGTCTGAAGTGCATCTTTATTTTGGCTCATCGGTCTCTGCCCCATTACCTCACCGCTAATCAAAAAACTGGCGCCTTCCGCTTCCATAATTCTTTTTGCAACCGCAAACATCTTCGCATGACAATCTATGCATGGATTAAAGTTTTTTCCGTACCCATGTTTTGGATCAAAGAGAACATCTTGGAGATATTCATTTTGAATATCAATAATTTTAAGCTCTGCTCCCACTTGGTCACACATACTCTGCATGTGGGTTAGTCTGTCTTTTGTACTGCCGAAACCTGTGTTGATGTTGACGGCTAAAACCTCTATTCCTTGGTCTATGATGAGTTTTATAGCCAGAGTAGAGTCGAGTCCACCGCTGAAAAGTGCGATTGCTTTCATGTTGTTTTCCTTTGTCGGCATGTGAAAATCAGTCGCCAAAAGCAACCAGTTCGCCCCGTTTTAATTTTGCAATTTTACCACGAAATTTTCTTATATAAAAAGCTTTCTCTTCAAAAGAGATAGAACTCTGTACATTTACTTTTTTTAGCTCTCTCTCATAATGTTTAGACAAAAAAGCTATCAGTTCATTTTTGAGTGCATCTTCATCTTGGAGCGCGTTAATATTCTCATCCACCAAAATTGCCATAAGTTGGGGTGCATCGCGGTGACCTTGAAGCGCCAATGAGAACTCTGACGCGTGAAATTGCAAAAGAGAGGGGTCAAGAACATCCAAAATCTGGTCTATAAAGTGCGGATACTCCAAAACCGTTTTTATGAGGCTGAGTTCCCACATGTCTTTATGCGTATTTTTGTGCACTAGCGGCGCATTTTTTGCAGTGTTGGTCTGGTTTGTCAATTTGATGTACGAGGGGTTAATTCCGAGTCTTTGGGCAAAATAATTTTTGTATTTATCTTGAAGGATTGCAGATAAAGTTTTAATATATCCAATTCCTTCATGCATAGAGGATTCTCTCGCCTTCGGATCGCTGAGGTTGTAGCCTAAAAGAAGCTCATCAAGAACAAATTCTATAAATGGTTTTGGTTTCCTGAATATATTTGCCAGCTCTTCAACAGCACCTTTTGCAACCATGTCGGCAGGGTCAAGCCCACCTCCAAAAATAACGACACCCCCGTCAAAGCCTGAAGCACTCAGAAGTTTTGCAGCTTTAAGTGCAGCCGCTCTTCCTGCATTGTCCCCGTCATACGCCATGATAACTTTTGCTTCGCCTTTTCTGAGTTGTGGCAGATGTTCAGGCGTAAGAGCAGTGCCAAGAGTTGCAACAGCATTCGTAAAACCCGCCTGATGGAGCATAATAACATCGAGATAGCCCTCTGTTATGATTATCTCTCGCAGTTTATAGATGGATTGTTTTGCATGGTGATAAGCGTAGAGAAGACGGGATTTATTAAAAAACGGAGTCTCGGGGGAGTTTACATATTTTGCTTGATGCCCAGTGATGGTTCTTCCGCCGAAGCCGACAATAGTCCCGTTTGCAGAGTGGATAGGAAAAGTAATCCTCTCTATAAATCTTGCAAATGTTGTGTTATTGTCGCTATTGTAGCCCACAACTCCCATTTCAATTGCTTCACTGATGTTGAGTTTTTGAGATTTTATATAGTTTATTGTTGCAAGAGAATCAGGTGCGTAGCCAACACCAAATTTCTCGATGCTGCTCTCGTAAATACCTCTTTGGCTTAAATAGTCGGAAGCGATTTTGTTTGAGCTGAGAAGATTTTTGTACCACTCGTTCACCATGTCCATAAGCGGAGAGCGAGGTTTGTTTTGTTTGTTGTCGCTGTAGACAAGTGAAAAATTATAGGTTGAAGCAAGTTTCTCTAACGCTTCGGGATAGCTTAGTTTTTCATATTCCATAACAAATTTGAGGCTGTCACCGCCAACTCCGCAACCAAAACAGTGGTATATCTGTTTTTGCGGACTTACCGTAAATGAGGCAGTTTTTTCACCGTGAAAAGGGCAGGGTGCTTTAAAGTTTGCACCCGATTTTTTTAACTCTACATACGAGCCAACAACATCAACAATATCAAGTCGTGCTTTTAAAGCTTCTATAGAGTCTTGGGTAATCATGGCGAAATTATATCCTTTTAGTGAATTAAATCATTATATTGTGGTACAATTTCAACTCCAAAATTTTAAAGAAAGTGGGTGATGTGATATGCCTGGTATTATACTACGCAGTGATGATAATTTTGATGCATCTTACCGCCGTTTCAAAAAGCAGACTGACCGTAACTTAATCGTTACTGAAGCTCGTGCTCGCCGTTTCCATGAAACAGCAACTGAAAAGCTTAAGAAATTCAAAATTGCTTCTCGCAAAAAAATGCTTAAGCGTCTTTATATGATGAGACGCTACGAATCACGCCTCTAAGCGACAGCTTTCGGGCTGCGTTTAACTGCTAAAAATCTCTTTTTTAACTAACCTCAAAATAAACTCTCTCAAAAGTAAGCAAAAAGATATAAACTGATATAATTGCCGCATGAGATTCAGAGAAATAAAAAAACAATCAAAAATACAACAAAAAATGCCCAAAGTGTTTACGAATTATGCTGGCTTTATAGACCGTGTAAAAGCTTTTGTGACTGATATATTCATGATAGGTTTGCCCGTGGCAATCATTATTATGATGATGTTTGGCTATGATGAAACAAAAAGTGCCACGGCTTTGGATGTGATAGTCAAAGATAAGAAAGCTATTGAACATGCTCCGAATCCGATGGCTTCGATAGTCCAGATAGTACTTATTATGGGTGTTACTATCGTTTTTTGGAGAAAAAATGGTCAGACTCCCGGGAAAAAATTTGTACACATAAAAGTTGTGGATGCTTCAACCCTTAAAGAAGCCTCCTACTTTAAGCTTACTATTCGTTTTATTAGCTATTTTATCTCACTGCTTACGTTTGGATTCTTCATAGGGCTGTTAAGAGATGACAAAAGAACTTTGCATGATTTACTGAGCGGAACAGCTGTCATTTATACAAAATCATAACCCTTACATGCACAGCAAAGAACGAGGAAGTACTTTTAGAATACCGGTACTTCTAGGAATTTTTTACTTTTTTTACTTCTCTATTATCGGTGTTTACATTATCTTCATGCCAAAAGTATTGGCTATGTCCGGTTACTCGGCAACCGAAATAGGAACTATTTTTGCGGTTGCTCCTTTGGTTCGTTTTTTACTCCCGTTTGCCTTTACAAGAGGATTAAAACTGAGTGTAAAAACATTTAATACAGCGCTCTTAGTTATGCTGCTAAGTTCTGTCGCCTTTTATTTTTCCCTCGATAATTTTTATAAACTTTTACTTGCAAATATAGGACTTGGAATCGGATTAAGTTTGATTCTTCCGTACATCGAACTCATCGCGCTGAGTCAAATAGGCAAAGAAAAGTATGGCAAGATTAGACTCTTCGGCTCCGTCGGATTTGTCTTGGTTGCTCTTGTTTTGGTTCGCTTTTTAAGTGAGCCGATTGTAGCCTTAGAGTTTTTAGTGGTTCTTACTTTTTTAACCGCGATAGTTGCTTTTGTAATTGCAAAAGACACAAATAAAACGGAAGAAAAAGCAGAACTACTACAAAATGACATTAACCTTTTGGCAGATTGGAGACTTTGGCTTGGGCTCACTCTTATGCAGGTGAGTTTTGGAGCCTATTACAACTTTTTTACCATTTATGAAACAGATCATAGCGTGAGCATGAATATGACAATCTATTTGTGGAGTTTTGGGGTTTTGGCTGAGATTTTTATGCTCTATTTTCAGGGAAGATTGCTTCGGGGGAATCTGCTTCATATTTTGCAAGTAACCACTGCTATGACCGCTTTGCGTTGGTTCTTGTTATTTCTGTTTCCGCAAAACCTTTGGATTCTCTTCTTCTCTCAAACGCTTCACGCTCTCAGCTTCGCACTTTTTCATTCTGCGGCTATCAGCTATCTTTTTTATCTTTATAAGCACAAACCGCTTGCGCAACAGTTTTTTTCAGGAATAAGTTACGGTCTGGGCGGATTTAGCGGAGCACTGCTTGCGGGATATATTTATGAGTTTTATCCGAAATATCTTTTTTTAAGTTCAGCAGCTCTCGCACTCTTAGCATGTTGGTTTTTATATGTCTGGAGCAAAAAGAGTTTAAGTACCTTTAGAAATCCATAATCAAGTTTGCCGTAAATGTTCTGTCTCCCCTTTGTGTATCCTGTGTAGGCAAATTTACATAATCTATTTTATAGCTTACACCAGCGGATAAAATATCTGTAATCTTATTTGTAAATGCTGTTTTAGAGTAGATAAAGAAGTTATTAAGATCAAAAAACTCTGATCTGTAGCTAAGCTCTTGAGTAAATTTTAGGTTTTCAACTATATTTCTTTCGTAAAGTGCTTTGGCTCTGTATGAAGCGTAGGCCCTTGTTTTTCCAATGGCGGTGCTTGCTATAGTAGTACTCAACGCGTTAGGATAGGGAATTTCATTTCCAAGAGAATCATAATTTACATCTGCTCTTTTATCTTTTGAGTAAAGAATATTTCCCTCCATCGTTAGTTTATGCTCCTCTGTTTTAAAAAGCTTATGTTTTGCACTCGGACCCGTATAAAACTGATAATCAAAACTAGAAAATTTATCCTCTTTGTATCCGACCAAATAACCAAAAGAGAAGGTGTCTGTAACATCATAGTCGTAAGAGAGCTCTGTATAGTATTTGTTTTTATTTTCTACATTTTTATTTGTACTGTATTGCCCATCAAACATGAGCTCGAAAATATGTTGATTCCAACCCTTTTTTGCCTTTCCGTCAAGACTTAAAGCTGTAGTTGTACTGGTCCCCTGTGTGTTAACGTAGCCGAGTTCTGCATGGGAGACAAGATTATTATTTGACTCTTTCGCCATGACTAAAGAGCTCAAGAATACGGCTATAAATACTACTTTCTTCATTCTGTCTTTTCCTTACATACTCTTTGCAATAGTTTTGTTGTTCTCGTGTTGTATAAGTGGAAAAGAGAACCCTTTTTCTTCAAACGCAAGTTTTACGACTTCGAGCATGTCTGAGCTGACGTTTAAATAATTTTCGCTTGTTACCCAAACTTTAAATGCCAAATTTACGCTGTATTGTGTAAGCTCATGCACCGCAACCAAAGGAGCAGGTTCGCTTAAAACTCTCGCATCCTTATGAATAATATCCATTAAAATCTCTTTTGCAGCTCTTAAGTCATCGCCGTAGCCTATGCTGAAGATAAGCTCAACTCTTCTCTCATATCTGTTTGAAAAGTTTGTAATATTTTTGCTGATAATCGTTGAGTTAGGAATTATAATAGTGCTTTTATCTGCTGCTTCCAAGATAGTTGAGAATAGATTTATCTCTTTTACATTTCCGGTTGCTCCGGCGGTTTCGATTAAATCTCCGATTTTGAAGGGTCTAAAAACTATGATGATGATAGCAGCTCCTATGTTGGAGAGAGAATCCTTAAGTGCCAGACCAACCGCTAAAGATGCCGCACCAAATACTGCCAAGAAAGAGGTTGTGTTGACGCCGATAGCACTTAAAGCTGCCAAAACAACCATAACGATGAGTAAAAAATAGATAACACTATTAGCAAATTCTACTAAAGTTTGATCAACGCTAGCTTTTTCCATCAGGTTTTTTATAATAATTGCAATTTTTCTTGAAGTCCACTTCCCGATGATAAAAATAAGAATTGCCGCAAAAATTTTTAATCCGTACTGGCTGGCATAAACCGCTAGCATCTCTGAGTATTTTGAAATATCCATAATTTTTCCTTTGATTTATTTACGAAATTGTAGCTAAATGATTTTATTTTTTTCATTCTCTACATGGCGGGCTATTGTATGGTATCTGTTGAGGTTCGGTGAGCTTACTTTATACAAAAGAGGACGGTATTTCAGATAATTCTTCCATACTCTTATACTTGCGGACTCTTTGCCTCTTTTTGAGAGTTCAAGAGAGACAACAGCGTTGATAAAACCTTTTATGAGTTTTATTTCATCGCTCTCATCAAATCTTAGCGGATACCAGATTGCTTCTAAAGTTTCATGTGCATCGTAAAATCGGTTTTCATCAATTTCCACTAAAGATTTGTCTAAAAGCTGTGTTTGGATGCTAGTCATCAAAAATCGTCATATTTTTTCTCCAATAGCCTCTTCCGCCTTTGAGCGAAATACAGTGATACTCCGGAAACTTTTCTCTATACTCTTTAATCCTGTAAAGTGTTGATTTTCCGCTGTCGCAGTAAAATACAAAAACAGTTCCTTTAGGATATTTTTTCATCTCAAAAGGGTTATAGGTCACAGTGCGTGCATTTTCAATGGGCGATAAAATCGTATCAATCAAAACAACTTTAACACCATTCATCTCAAGCTTTAATTTATTTTGCAAGTACTCTTTTTGTGTCCATTCATCGGGATAAGTCATCATAAAACCTCTTGTTCATTTGTGCAATTATATAAAAGAAGCTTTAGTTGCAGATTAAATCTTTTTGGAACTTACAAAAACCGCAACCGAGCTAAGCAGTGCACCTAAAAATACTATGGTATAGCCCGTCGGCAAATCGTAATAGTAGGAGATGATTATGGCGCTTATGCTAAAAAACCATCCAATGCCAAAGCTGGCAAGAAGCGGGTTTTTAAAGGAGAGTGATGTTGCCATGAGCGCTGGGGCGATGAGCAAAACAAATACAACCAACACTCCTGCCAAATGCACCGATGATGTAACTGTCAAAGCCAAAAGCGAGAAAAACAGAAGCTCCTTGTAAAAGCCGCTCAGCCGCGGATAAACTTTCCAGATTACAAGTGCAATAAGAGCGTAAATCGCTCCGCTTTTTAGTACATCGCTCATCGGCGTAAAGAGTATATCGTTGGCTAATAGTGATTTAAAGTGCTCCATTCCCTCTGCCGAGCTTGATAGAACCATCATGATTCCACTTGCACCCAGAACATACAAAAGCCCGATAAATGCCTCGAGCTTCATCTCTCTTTGTGAGGCGACGGCTATTAAAAAAGCACTCAGCATGGCAAAAGAGAGAGTTAAAAGGTAAAAATATTCGCCATGAAAATAGCCAAGGCTTACAGCCGAGCCAAGCGCTGCAAACTGAGCAATGGCAAGGTCTGTAAATATAATTCCTTTTTCTAAAATTTTTATCCCAAACCATGCATGTATCATTACAAGAATAATAACTAAAGCGATAGGAACTAAGAGAATGTCAATCATTTTATGGCACTTGTAAGGTAGTCAAAAAGTGAGACCAAATCTTCAATGTTTTCTAAAGCACCAATATCATGAGGCATTGTAATAACTTTAATTCCAGATTTTTCGCTGATAAATTCAGCTGTTTTTGTATCGTGATAGACATCATGCAAGATACAGCAAGGATTCTCTTTTTTAATAAGTTCAATGAGCTCCATAGTGTGTTTCGAACTTGGAGGGATTCCTGGAAGCGGCTCAATCGTCGCAATAGAAGTGAGTCCATACGCATGGTTAAAGTATGCCATAACATTATGGTACTGCACAACTTTGAGACCATTTTTATCTGCCATTTTGGTTTTCCACATCTCAAGCTTTTTATTCCACATGTCGCAAAACTGCGCATAGTTTTTTTCATACTCTGCACTGTTTTGGCTGTCGATAGAGATTAAAAACTCTTTTACGGTTCCGGCAAGAATCAAAATATTGTTTGGGTCAAGGTGAAAGTGCGGGTTTCCATCAGGATGCACATCCCCGCCTGAACGGTCAACGCTTGTCGGTTTTTGCAGAAGTTCTACATGCTGAGAAAGGTCTAAAAATGTTTTTGCATTTGTAGCTATTTTTGGGTTTGAAGCACGGTCGATGAGCGGTGGGAGCCAGCCGATTTCTAGTTGTCCGCCATTCATAATGAGTGCATCGGCATCTCTGACTTTGGCAATGAGCGAAGGGCGCGGAACAACAAAATGCGGATCCCAATTTCCTTTTGCCAAAACTACCGTATCAACCTTGTCTCCGCCGATAGCTTTTGTTAGAGCACCGATATAAGGATAGGTAACGGCAACACTCAGATTAGCAAAGAGTGTGAGCGGTAAAAGAAAGAGCAACGCGAATATATATTTTTTCATATGTATCTCCTAAAAGCTATGTGCGCCATGTGCGCCGATAGCAAATGTTAATTGAAGTACGATTTCATCAATAGCTTTTTTTACATCGTTTTGTTTAAAAGCTTCGTCATGTGAGTATTGGAGTCTCAGCTGCGCAAATTCGCTTGTTTTGTATGAAGCATCCACCGTTGTTTTTCCACCGTTTGAATCTTGTAAAAATCCTTCATATCTTAAGCCTGTTTTCCAATTCTCATCCATCTGATATACCAACTGCGTGTAGTAACCGCTCTGTTTTTTATCTTTGTCGATTGTTGCATCATCGCTTTTCATATTTCTGTATAAAAGTTCACTCTGCCAGTTGAGATAGCTATAGCTGTCAAAATAGTTTTTGACGCTTAAATCGGCACCGTAAATCTCTGCATTGCCCTTATAAATAGGCAATGCTGACACAGCATCTTCTATGTTTGAAACACCGTTCGCGTAACTTATTCCAAAAAGCACAGAGGCATCTTTTACATCAAATGAGTTTTTCAAGTATCCGATATAGAGCGATTCTGCGTCTTTTTTATCAAAATCATTGGCAAATGTACCGCCGTTTCCTTTTTGCATCGCCTCAAATCCCAGTTTCATATACCATGGAGTCGGAGCCAGCCATTGAAATTGAACTCCGGGAGCATTGATGCCTTCGGGCGATAAAAAGCTGTTATAAACAAGAGGTGCATCTGCAAAATCCCAAACATGTGCATGTTGAGAGTTCAATCTTCCAAAATCAGATTTAAACTTTCCACCCTTTACTCTAAGGCTGTATGGAAGTGCCTTTGTTGTGAAATAAGCCTCTTCTATTTCAACACTCTCAGTGGCGTAATGAAATATTCCGTCAAGCTCAAAAGCTTGGTCAACATTGCTGTGAAGCGCCATCTCTGCATAGTTTAAGTTAAATCCGTTGTTGGTGTTGAACTCCTTGAATGTCCCGTAGTCTCCATATTTTGAAGTTGGAGCACTCTTTTCTAAATCTGCATTGCTCACATTTCTGTGAACATAACCCGTATCCACTATAAGTGAAACATCGGGTATGTATTTTGACTGGTCAAAACTTCCGCCGCTCTCTCCGGCGAGTGCCAGAGTTGCACAAAGTGCAATAGCTAGTACTATTTTTTTCATAATTATCCTAAATAAATTATATTTTTTTTGTCTGTTTGTAAGGTTTTTTTATTTGTATTTAGGAGATGAGAGGAGGGGCACGGCTTTTATATGTGGTTTGTTTTGTTTGAAAGTTTAAAATTTGTGTTTGTAAAAAGATTTGTTTAAAGCTGAGGAGTTTTACTTCTTTAAAATCAACAATTATGTCACCAGAAACCGAGTGGTTATCAACTATACAAATCTGACATGTAGAGCTGTTGTGGTTTTTTACATGCTCTATCTCGTGCAGAGCAGTAAAGGTTGTGGCAATGATAAAAAGAATGGATAGTATTAGCCTGAGTCTCATAGGTGCAATTTTAGCACTTTTTATGTAACAACCAAAGGAATGAACAAAGTTACCGCTCAAAAAAAAGAGCGATAAAAGTTTAGAATCTCTACTGTGCCACTTTTGGTAATTCACTAGAGAGAATATCAAGATTTGGAAGCATAATAATCTCTATGCGGCGGTTGAGCGCTCTTCCCTCTTTTGTTTCGTTGTCTGCGCGAGGATGAAATTCGCCAAAACCTGCCGCTGACACATTTGTAGATAAGACGCCTTTTTCAATCATCAAGTGAAGAACGCTGAGCGCGCGGGCAGTTGAAAGTTCCCAGTTGCTTGGAAAGCTTGAACTCTTGATTGGCACGCTATCCGTATGCCCCTCTATCTGAAACTTGCGATCAGTAAAGTCTTTTAATACCTCCGCTATATTTGCAAGTGCTATTCTTCCGTTCGAGTTAAGTTCTGCGCTTCCGCTTGCAAAAAGAACATTTTCAGGGAGATTGATAACTATTCGACCATTCTCTATGCTAACAGTGAGCTGTCCGCCGTCAATCATCTTTTGAAGCTGTTGTACAAACTTGGCATAAATTTCATTCCGTTTTCTTGTTTCAGCATCAATTATACGCATCGTTTCTAGCTGTCTCTCATAATCTTCTTGCTTCATCAGCGCTGAATTTAAGAGATTTTGTGCATCATACAGCTCCTCTTGAAGAGCTAGTTTTTTAATATCAAGACCAGCAAGCTCATTTTTCGTTTGTGCTATTTCATTTTTTTTCATTTTGATGATACTGTCCTGCTCTTCAATCGTCTTCTCAGCAATTCCTAACGAATATTTTGTTTTATCAAGCTCTTGCAGCGTCGCTTCATGCGTCTGCTTCATGACACAGCCGGAATTAAGCAGTGCCAAGAGACTCAGTGTTACTATAATTGCTAATTTCATATTATTCTCCTTTTTCTGTTTTGTTTATTTTTGAATAACTCTTTTGTCTGTTTTTTCTACAAGTATCTTTGACTTCTCTTGTATTTTATTTTCTCTTTCCATATCTCTTTGTCGTCGTTCTATATCTTTTTTCAATCGTTCAGCTTCTTTGTTCTTAAGCTTGTCTTCTCTTTGCATCTGTTTTTGTGTATTTTTTTGAGTTTGAGTCTCTTGTGCTTCTGCAAAATTTTCTGCTCTCTCTTGCTGTTTCTCTCCTATCTCAGTCTGTTTTTCATTAAATTTATTTTGCCTTTGCTCTTTTATGTTCGCTCTTTCACCTACTGCTGTCTCAGCTTCAACAGCCAGCAATAAACATGATGCACCAAGAAGCGCCAATACTGTTTTTTTCATTATTTTCCTTTTTAAGTAAATTGCATTATTATAACTCATATTAGTAAAACTATTATAAAAACATATATTTTATGTTAATATATAAAAACATGTTTCGTTCAAGGAGTTCCGCCATGAAATATATTCGTTTTTTTAATCAACTCACGATAAATGATGTTCCCACTGTGGGTGGGAAGAATGCCAGTTTGGGTGAAATGTATCAGCATCTCACATGTGAGGGAGTAAACATTCCTAATGGTTTTGCAACTACGAGCGATGCCTATTGGCTATTGCTGGAAGAGAATAAGATAAAAGACAAAATAAAAGATGCGCTTGAAGGTCTTGATATTTCTGACACGGACAATCTTCAAAAACGAGGTAAAGAGATTCGAGAACTTATACTTTCTTCAAAACTTCCGCTTGTGCTTGAAGAAGAGCTGTTGGAGGCATATGAAACTTTGTCGGATGAGTACGGCTCACAAAATGTTGATGTCGCAGTTCGCTCCTCTGGAACGGCTGAGGATTTGCCGGATGCAAGTTTTGCAGGGCAGCAGGAGACTTTTTTAAATATCAACAGCAGCGATAAACTCCTAAAAAGCGTTTTGAAATGCTATGCTTCACTCTTCACCGACCGTGCTATAAGTTACAGAACAAGCCGTGGATTTGACCACTTCAAAGTGGCACTTTCGGTTGGTGTTCAGAAGATGGTGCGAAGCGACATCTCTTCAAGCGGAATCATGTTTACGGTTGACACAGAGAGCGGTTCGGAAAATCTGATACTTATTAACTCCATCTGGGGTTTGGGCGAAAATGTGGTAAGCGGAAAAGTCAATGCGGATGAGTTTTTTGTCTTTAAACCTACACTTAAAGAGGGTAAAAACACTATTCTAAAACGTGCACTTGGAAGTAAAAAAGAGAAGATGCTTTATGGAGATGAGAGTAACCAGACACAAAATGTAAAAACTTCGGCAGAGGAGCAAAGCAGCTTTTCCATAAATGACAGAGAGGTGATAGCTTTAGCAAAATCAGCGCTCATTATCGAAGAACATTACAAACGTCACATGGACATTGAGTGGGCGAAAGATGGAGGAGACGATAAACTTTACATAGTCCAAGCAAGACCAGAAACAGTGCAGAGTAAACTTCATGATGAGATCAGCATGGAAAAATACTCAGTTCAAAAGAGTGCAGATGTAAAAATATTAACATCGGGAAGGGCGGTTGGCGATAGGATTGGCAGCGGAAGAGTAAGAGTTATTCATAATATATCCGAATTTGGTACATTCGAAGATGGAGAGGTCTTAGTTGCGGACACTACGAACCCAGATTGGGAGCCGATTATGAAGAAGGCCTCTGCCGTTATAACAAACCGTGGAAGCCGTACCTGCCATGCAGCCATAGTCGCCCGTGAAATAGGGGTACCGGCAGTAGTTGGATGCAACAATGCAACAGAGATACTTCAAAACGGTGCGAACGTCACTGTGAGCTGCGCAGAGGGCGATGAAGGTTATATTTATGAGGGGGAAATTCCATACTCTGTCAAAACGATAAATATGAATGACCTTAAACCGACAAGAACAAAACTTTTTATGAATATAGGAAATCCCGCTGAGGCATTTAACCTTGCAAAAATGCCAAATGACGGGGTAGGACTTGCTCGAATGGAGTTTATTATGAGCCACTCTATCAATGCGCATCCTATGGCTCTTGTTGACATGCACAAAGGTTTGGATGTAAAAGACAGAGATGAAATCGTCTCATTTGCGGCAGGATATAGTGACATGAAAGAGTTTTTCCTGCAAAAAATAAGCGAGGGTGTAGGAACAATCGCCGCTGCTTTTTACCCAAAACCGGTCGTCATAAGAACAAGCGATTTCAAAAGTAATGAGTACAGAAATATGAGAGGCGGATTTGCATATGAAGCTGAAGAAGAGAATCCGATGATTGGCTTTCGCGGTGCCTCAAGATATTATGACAAGAGTTCGAAAGAAGCGTTTGAGTGGGAGTGTGAAGCATTAAAGCGTGTGCGTGACGATATGGGACTTACAAACATAAAAATAATGATTCCTTTTGTAAGAACACCCGAAGAGGGAAAAAAAGTGGTAGAGATTATGAAAAGCCAAGGTTTGATTCAGGGTGAAAATTCTCTTGAAATATATGCGATGTGCGAAATTCCTGCCAATGTAATCATAGCCGATATGTTTTTGGAGATATTTGACGGCTACTCCATAGGCTCAAATGATTTAACACAACTGACACTTGGAGTTGATAGAGAGAGTGCAAAGATAGCGCACATATTTGATGAGAGAAATGAGGCAGTGAAAAGAATGTTGCAAATGGCGATAGCGGCATGTAAAAAAGCAGATAAATACATAGGTATCTGCGGGCAGGCACCTTCAGACTATCCTGAAATTACCCAATTCTTAGTAGAAAATGAAATTGATTCTATCTCCCTGAATCCAGACTCTTTGTATAAAATGCATGTGGTCGTAAGTGAGATTGAGAGTAAGCTTTAAAAAAAGCTTACTTCTTTTTATTTAACCGCTATCTTTTTAACTTCCTTCTCTTTCTCTTTAATCTTAATTTTTGGAATAATTACTTCAAGAACACCGTCTTTTGATGCAGCTTCAATATTTTCTACATCCACATTGTCAGGCAGAGTAAAATTTCTTTGAAACTTGCCAAAAGATGTCTCTATTTTGTAGTAATCCTCCTCTTTAACCTCTTTTTTGAAATTTCTTTCGCCGGAGATTTTAAGTACATTATCCTCAATATCCACCTTTATATCCTCTTTTTTTACCCCTGGCAAATCAACATCTATGTGATAAGCAAACTCTCCCTCTCTTGTATTCATAACCGGAACAAAGCCAGAGATGGATGACTCTTCTCCCATATTAATCTTTGGCAAAGCGGTACTTAGATAATTAAACCTTCTGTTGAGGTCTCTTAAATCTTTAAAAGGGTCAAATCTTGTAATTAACATGGCAAACTCCTGAAATATAATTTTATATAGGGGGGGGGTGACAAATAATATAAACATTTATTACCATCTATACTTACGATAGTATAAATAAAATCAAATTAAACAAACCTTAGATAATTTAAAAAAACAGTTATTGTGTGTTTACTTCTTTTAAGTTATAGATTGCTATAATAATCCGAAGGATAATTATTTTCCTTTATATTGCTATTTTAGAGGAGTTTTAATGTCAACTACGAAAGAAAACCTAGAAACTGCATTTAGCGGTGAGAGTCAGGCGTATCAAAAATATGCAGCATTTGCTAAAAAAGCTGAAAAAGACGGATTTGAAAATATTGCAAAACTATTTCGAACAACCGCAGAAGCTGAGCGTATTCATGCAGAAGGTCACTTAAAAGCAATGGACAAGATAGGTTCAACTCTTGAAAATCTTGAAGCTGCAATTGGCGGAGAGACTTATGAATTTGAAAACATGTATCCTCCAATGTATGAGCAAGCCGTTAAAGAGGAGCATAAAGCTAAAAAAATGTTTGGCTATGCACTTGAGGCAGAAAAAGTTCATGCCGAGCTTTATGCAAAAGCACTTCAAGCTGTCAAAGAGGGAAAAGATTTAGACGAAGTAAATATCTATTTGTGCCCTACATGTGGATATATTGAGTTGGGAACTCCCCCAGAAATATGCCCTGTGTGTGGAGTCAAAGGCTCTACCTTTATTCAGATTTAAGGAGCTAGGAGAATGTTAGTATGCGATTGTAATGATGTCCATTTTGATGAGATAAAAGAAGCTGTAAAAAAATATGGCAACGATATGAAAGCTATTATGGAAGAGACCGATGCGGGAACTGTATGCGAATGTTGCCTAGAAGAGGATTGCGAGAAAGTAGATTTGCCACTTCCTTTGGCAATTAAAAAAGCTTTGAAAGAAATATAAACAAGGAGTCGGTTATGGCTGTTCGTGGTAATTCAATTATTAAAGGTGTGGAAATCAGTGAAATTGTTAGGCTTTTAAACAGAGCTTATGCAGATGAGTGGTTGGCGTATTACCAATATTTTATAGAGGCGAAAGTTGCTAAAGGACTTATGAAAGATGCTGTCATCTCTGAGCTGACGCTTCATGCGGCAGATGAACTGAGACATGCGACGATGCTGGCAGATAGGATTGTCCAGCTTGGAGGGATACCTCTTTTAAACCCGCAGGAGTGGTTTAAACAAACAAATTGCGGTTATGAAGAGCCCTCAGAGTTTGATGTTGTAGGAATACTTGAAGATGCTATAAAGGGTGAACAGTGCGCAATCAGCACCTATGCATCCATATCAGACATAGTAAAAGATAAGGACATTATTACATACAATATGGTGTCGCAAATTTTGGCTGACGAAGTTGAACATGAAGAGGATTTGCAAGCTCTCCATAACGACATCTCAGAATTTATTTATAACATTAAAAACGCTTTGTAATTCTCGAAAAACAAAGTTTTTCGTAGCTTTAGGGGGTTGCAAGGGACATTTGTCCCTGCCACTAAAACGGACTTGTTCGTTTTAGTGCGTAAAATCAAAGTATAAGTTAAATACTTTTTTTAATCTTCGTGGTGCACCTCTGGAGCTATCTCGATTACATTCATGTGCTCTATATTTATGCCTTTTCCGTCAATACAAATAGTTGGGCAGATTGCTTTTGCTCTTGACATAAGAACGGGAATGTAAAAGAGTGAAACAAGAGTAGATGCTATACTTCCAAATATAAGAGCAATTCCAAGCCCGCCAAATATCGGGTCGGTTGCGAGAAGCAAACTGCCTAAAATAATTGCAACAGCGGTGAGCAGAATAGGTTTTGCTCTTGTAGCCGTTGATATAGCGATCGCTCTGTTTTTTTCTATACCGCTCTCAATGAGTGACTTCGTAAAATCAATTAAAAGAAGCGAACTTCTGGCACTGATACCCATGAGTGAAATGAATCCGATAAGCGATGTAGCTGTGAGAAAAAAGTGTACATCGGTAATAACCAGTGAAATCATATCGGTTATAAAGTGACCGATAATTACCCCGATAATAGATAAAAAACTTCCTACCAAAACTATGCCGCTCAGGGCAAAAGATTTATAATAGACAACCATCAGAAGAAACATCAAAACCAAAGCAGATATAAACGCTCCGCCCAAATCTCTGAATGTATCAAGCGAAACTTTCATCTCTCCATCCCAACGAACTAAAACCTTCTCTTTTGTCTCTTTGTGTGTCAATTGTAGGTCAAACATGTAGGTACTCATACCTGTTAATCTCTCAATATCAAAATCTCTTGAGAGTTTTTCTATCATTTTCTCTCTTGCGTCCATTAGAGGATAGACTTGAGAGACTAAGTCGCACTCCGCAGTAATTGATACCATGTTTCTCATATTTTTCTTAAAAATAGTTGGGTCGGCAACCGTTGGAACGACATCTATTACCTCTTTCATAGGAACCATTATTCCTGCCATGTTTATTAGCTTTAATCTTGAAAGTTTTAGTTCAAGTTCATCTTTTGATGCACTGTCTAGGGTTCTTGTCTCCTCTGTCAAACTCACAAAAATTGGAATCTGGTCTTGTTGCAATCCTGAGTTTTTAATGGCTACTACATTCCCTTTAAACGCCATATAGAGTATATTGCTGACCTGCTCTACGCTTAGATTACTGGCTATTATTTTTTCAACATTTGGGATTATTTCATATTTTGTATAAACATCATCCTGCATAACATCAATATCTGCAAGTCCCTCAGTCGCCTTGAGTGACTCCTGTATAATTTTTGAAGTTTCTCTTAGAAGCAGATTATCTTTTCCAAACAGATTCACCTCTATGGTTGCGAATGTCGGCGGACCTGAGGGCATCTCTATAAATTTGACTGTTGCATCCGGATAGACGCTTTCGCACTTCTTTTGGATGATTGGTCGTATTCTGTGAACCATCATGTAGGAAGCTTCATCTCTCCCATGTTTAGGAGTTAGATTTACAACTATTTCAGCTTGATTTTTTAGATTCTTAAATCCACTTCCCTTTACAAGTCCTGCATAATCAAGCGGAGCACCTTGACCCAAAAACATCTCCATGTTTAAAATCTCTTTCTCTTTTTTTAGCTCAGTTGCTACGCATTCAACTACCTCTTTTGTCTGGTTTACAGTGCTGTTTGTCGCAGTGTCAACATATATACTAAAGGTATCGGCACTTTTCCCGGGTAACATTTTTGCGAGAACGATTCTAGTAGGTATCATCATAAGTGAGAAGATTAACAGACCCAAAACTATAAAGCCTATTTTTCTCTGCTCCTTTCTATCGCTCGCAATTTTATATATATACTCTTCCATAATTTAATGGTGTCCTTTGGTATGTTTGAGAAGTTTTTTTGCCAAGAAAGGGGTAAAAACATAAGCGACAAAGAGTGATACAGCAAGTGCGACGGGAACATTCAGAGGAATAGGAAGCATAAATTGCCCCATCATTCCGCCAACAAAAGCCATTGGTATCATGGTAAGCATAATTGCAATTGTTGCTATGTTTGTTGATGGTCCAATCTCATCTGTGGCTTCTATAATTATTTGGTCAAAATTTTTATGTACAGACTCCTTTAAGTGCATTCGCCTGTGTATATTTTCGATAACAATAATAGCATCATCAACGATAAGTCCTAAGCTAAGCAAAAAGGCAAAGAGTGTAATCCTGTTAATGGTTTGGTCTGTCATCATGGCAATAAAAAGTGTAGCTGCAAGTATCATGGGTATGGCAATAGTTACAACAAGAGATTCTCTCCACCCTAAAAAAGGGATTAGAATAAGAGATATTATTGCAATGGTCAGAACAAGGTGATGCACTAATTCATTTACTGCTTCGTTTGCTCTCTCACCGTAATTCCTGGTAACAATATATCCCAGACCATTCTTGCTTAGCTCCTCTTCATTCTCCTTTAATGTTTCTATAATACTTTCAGCCAAATGAACAGCGTTTGTTCCCTTTAGCTTTGAAACAGTCATAGTAACTTGGTCCTGAGTGTCCGAAAATGGGGAGCCATCCGCTTGATAGTTGATAAATGCTTCTTGATAGTTTTGTATATCATAGTAATATTTAACATCAGCAATATCTTTGAGGTAGATAAGCGAATCCATATATTTTGCAATAATAAGATTTTGGAGGTCTTCTATGTCATTAATGGCATTTTTAACACCAAACACAATGAGCCTATTCTCTTTAGTCGGTAAATCAACTTCGGGAGAGTTCTTTGCGATTGCTTGGATAGATTGAACCACTTGACCTATTGATATATGGTAGCCAGAGAGTTTATCAAGATCTAAAAGAACATTAAATTGCGGTTTCTTTGCACCCTTTAATGTGGTTTTAGAAATATGCTCAATAGAATTTATATCTTGCTGAATATCTTTTATCTGCTTATAGAGGACAATATGGTCAATCCCTTTCTCCTCTTTTTTGTAAAAGGCAACGGTTACAATAGGAACATCAATATCAATATCAAAAGGCTTAACAAGCGGCATCATGGCTCCACCCGGCAGTGAGTCCATATTTTGCATGACTTTGTCATAGAGCTTTAGGTTTGAAGACTCTCTATCTTGACCGATATCATATTGTATGTTCAGCATGCCGACATTGTGCATGGCAGTGGAGTAAATATCTTTTATGCCTTTTATTTCGCTTATTCTTCTCTCTAACGGCTTTAAAACAGCATTGTTTATCTCATCGGGTGAAGCACCCGGCATGGGAACAATTATAGAACCGCCGCTCACTGCAATTTGCGGGTCTTCTTCTCTGGGCATAATAACCAAAGAGATGTAACCCAAAGAGAGAATAGAAAATGCAAGAATAGCAGTGAGAGGATTGTTCAAAAAACCTTTTGCTAAATGCCCTGCAATGTTATTTATCTTGTATGGTTTCATTTGATTCCTAAATAGTTATCATGTGCAGCTTTGAGAGAATTTATAATCTCTTTAATATCACTCTTTTCTAAGAGTGTTTCGGGAGTATCATTCTCTATATTTTTTAAGAAATTGCTCTCTTTTTGTCCAACACCCATCAGTGCGATATTGGTCATTAACCAATCACTCTTTCTAAGTTTTGCCCGTTCTATTACAGTGTCTACAAATTCATCTTTTTTGCTAAATACCTGCTCTTGAAGTTTTGTCAAATTTTGATTTTGATGTTCATCTAGCCCATAAGCACTTAACTTGCCTATCATGTATGGAGTAACCTTGTATTTGCTTGGCAGCTTCACAAATCTTTTTGATTGAAAAAGATTTATTTTTTCATTGTCAAACATCATATAGGCGTTAATTTGTATGTCGTAAAAATCACTCTTTTTGCTTAACTCTAAGAATTTTTCAATTTTCGATATCTCATCCAAGTTAAAATGTGTTGAGTATTTACGATTGAAATCTTCATCTTTATCTTGAGAAAGAGTTGCCACATAATCAACTCTTGACTGAATATATTTAACTCCAGCTAAATTAATTTTTTTATTATCATATTGATAAAAATTCGTTAGCTTCACATCTATATCGCTTAAGCGAAATAACCCGATAATTAAAGCTATTAAAATTGATGATAATAGCAATAACTTAACCTTTTCTATAGCTTTCATTTTAATCCTTCTTGCATCCCTTTTGATAAGAAGATTTTATATCAATACGCATAAAAAAACAACACTATCTATTTGTTATTCAAATATTAATTAGAAAACTTACTTTATTACACAAAGTTAATATAAATAATAAAAAATAATAACAATCTTATGAATATATATTCAATAAATTGATATGCTTACAATTAGAAAAAATTTAAAGGGTGTTTATGAAAAATGTACTAATGACGACAATTTTAATGTTTGGGTTAAGTCTTACGCTTAATGCAAAAGATATTGATGGAAACATGCTTACAGTAAAAGATAACTTATCGTATGAAAAAGATAAAAATGAACTATTTACGGGAAATGCCTATTTCTTTTTTGAAGACGGTAAAACAAAAAAAATCGTACCTTATTACCAAGGACAAATGGACGGTAGATTGACAGAGTGGCGAAGCGATGGAGCTATAAAAACTGTTGCTTATTTTAGAAAGGGCAAACAAGACGGCGAATATATAGGCAATTATAACAATGATAAAAAAGCTGTAGTCGCTTACTTTAAAAATGGATTGCAAGATGGGGAAGTCGCTACTTGGTATGAAAACGGCAGAAAAAAAAGCAGTTCATATTTTAAAAATGATGTTCAAGACGGTGAGTATAAGACTTGGCATGAGAATGGAAATTTAGCATCTCAAGGGCTCTATATAAACGGTAAAAAAGACGGTATTCAAAAAAAATGGCATGAAAATGGACAGCTTGGTTATAAAGCATTTTTCAGCAATGGCAACATTATGGGAGAAATTGACATTTGGGATCAAAATGGCGTTTATGTGCCAAAAAAATAGTATATAATTTTATCTTTATCTAATATACTAGGAACAGACATGCCAATTTCAAGAGGCACTTCATTGTGCTCTGCAAACTTTATTGTTATTTCAATGATTCCCTCACTATTCTTTTTAGCAATAGTGATGGGATACATAGGCATAATCCCACTTAATGTACCGCTCTCTTCTGTCTTGATTATTGGATTTATTTTACTTACCTTTTTAATGTTTACTAAACATAATGCTAATTACAGCATTTGTAAAATGCGCTCTTCTTATATAAGGATGGAAAACACCTTAAATTCTAAATTAGAGGCAAACTCTTTAGTTATCAATAGCGAGAGAAAATCTGTATTAGATATTGGAGATTTTTTAAATCACTACTATGCAGATATCAGAAATAACAACTTTGTGGCAGTTGCAGCATCTATATTTCCTATGCTGGGAATATTAGGAACATTTTTAGCAATTTCTATCTCCATGCCAACTTTTTCTGTTTCGGATACTACGGCTCTTGATAATGATATATCTATTCTTTTAAGTGGTGTCGGCTCAGCATTTTATGCTTCTATATATGGAATTCTACTCTCTTTGATATGGACATATTTTGAAAAAAGCGGTCTTAGTAAAATTGACCACTACTTTGCTGCTATAAAAGAAAGATTTAAATCAAATACATGGTCAAAGGATGAGTTAACAATATATAAATATTCACAATATGAACTCAAAGACAATAGATTTCTTACGGCATTGCGTGAAACATTCAATCTTGATTTTGTTAAGACACTCAATGAGCAGCATTTAGCAAGCTTTAAAGAAATTATGCATGAAAGCAACTATAACTTTACGCAAATATCAAGCCATCTTCAATATGCGTCCAAAGAACTGAAAGAAACGCTATCTTTAATGGACAATAGTCAAAGTGCACAAGAAGCGAAAAATCAGATAGAAAAAAATCTGTTAGACTTTACTTATGCAACAAAGAGTCTCGAAAAGAGTACAAAAATATTTAATGCACATCTTACGACTTCATTAGATAAAACATTTGAAAAGATTGACACAGAGATAGGAGATATAGTTATAAAATTGGCAGATTTCGCAACACATGTGAGCTTAGAGAGCAAAGAAGTCCAAGATAGTGTAAAAAAATATCATCAGATGATAGCTAGTCAAATAAAAGCTCAGTAAATGTTTTACAAAAACGAAAATGATGATAACACAAACTTCTGGATATCGTACGCTGACCTTATGGCAGGTTTGCTTTTTGTTTTTATTCTGCTTATAGGTGCAATAGTTGTAAAATCAATCGTGCTCAAAACAAATCTCGATAAGAAAGAGAGCTCTTTGGAGAGTTCAACTCAAATGCTTCTTTTAAGAGATACGGAAGTGCAAAAACTGAAAAAATTGCTTGAAGCGAGAATGAATGAGCTGAAGAGTTCACAAGATGCTTTGGTTTTGACAAGAGATTCTCTCAAGTTAAAAACGGAAGAGATAGCGAATTTGAACAATATCTTGCTGTCGCAAAATATGAAAGTGGATGATTTCAACTCAAAAATTATAATCATTCAAAATCTACTCAATGAAACAAACACTAGCTTGAGTAATCAAAACAAAAAATTACAAGATTATGAAGACAAAGTTCTAATACTCTCCAATGAATTAAGTGGCAAAAATGAGACATTAAAACTAAAGGATAAAGAGCTTTTAGACCTCTTGCATGCGATAGAGGATAAACAGACAAAGTATGATACATTAATAGCGAAATTGCAAGCTCAAAAAGCCAAAATTAAAGGTTTAACAGGTATTAAAATAAAGCTTATTGCAGAGTTAAAAGAGAGTCTTGGCAAAAATGTCGAGATTGATCCAAAAAGCGGTTCTTTAAGACTAGCGTCCAATATATTATTTGACAAAGGAAGTGCTGAGTTAAAGGAATCGTCAAAAATAGAGCTTAAAAAAGTTTTTATTGATTATATCGGAGCTTTGATAGCAAATAAAAGTATAAAGTCTCAGCTCGATAGGATAAGCATAGAAGGGCATACAGACAGTGATGGAGGATATTTATATAATCTAAACCTCTCCCAACAAAGAGCCTATGCGGTTATGAACTATCTTTTAACACTGGATTTTACTAATGACAACAATCTTAAGCCGCTTTTAGTGGCAAGTGGCCGTTCGTATCAAGATACCATTTACAACAAAGACATGGTAGAAGACAAAGATGCTTCAAGAAGAATTGAGATTAAATTTAGCTTGAGAAATGATGATGCCATGGATGAGATTGGCAGGTTGCTAGATTTTGAATAAATTTGAAGCAAAGAATATTCATATAGCATCTGAATATCTAAAAAATAAGTTAAATGCATTTAAGAAAGTTGAGAAGAACAATATAAAAATTGAAAATGTTTACATTATTGAAGGGAAAAAAGAGTCGCTCTTTAAGAGAATTATCAATTTAATATTTAAGTCCTAGGATTCTACAATAGCTGAAAAATATAGCTGTCATCCATGTTTTTCACATTATATCTATAGTAGCCGTCTAATTCAATTACAACTCTATAGTAGCCATCGTGATTTCCTACTCTTATCTTTGTGAAGACATTTTCAGTGATATTTTGCTCATAAAATTTTATATCTTTGCTACTCTTAAAATCTATCACTATTCTGTGTGGCTGAACAAGCAGAAAGCTTCTTATAATTTTATCATTGGTTATAATTTTAAAATATTTTTCTGAAGAGTAAAAACTTGCATATTCAAAAGAGGCTATTTTTTGGTATTTATCCCCATTCTTAGTCGCTTGTTCTTCTATTTTTGCTGTTTCTTTTTTCATAGAATCTTTTTTTACATTCTCTTCTTTAGTATTATCATTAGAACTATAGTTTTGAGATATGAAAATTGGCTTATGCCAATCAACAGAATTCTCTAACTGGATTGTTTTATTTTCTTCTGAACCGTCAAGATTTTTATACTGTATTGTTACGCCCTGAAGAACTCTTGCTTGTGGAGGAAGTGATATAGTTGCTTTTTTGAGTGGCAATACAACGGCAGTTTCATTTGTAGTATATGGAATATCTTTTTCGCCATCAGAAGGAAAAAAAGGATTTTCTCGAGCATCCAATACACCAATAATAATAAATGCAATTAGCAGTATTTTCACCACTTCAACCCTTGTTTTTTTATTTATTATATCATTTATTGTGTGGAAATCTCTTTTAGTTCAAAATACTCTCTTTGAAGCTCTGCATTATCATTTTTAAGTCTATTAATCTCAGATTGAAGGTAATTTTCATAATCTTGAAGTCCAAAGAGAACTTCAAGAGAGTTTGTTCCATACAGTACGGCACCAAGATAGACACCCAGACCTAAGACAAGTAAAATAAGAATCAAAAACTTTGCTAGCGACAATCCAAGATATTTTTGAGTAAAGCTCTGAGAAGAGACATTTTCTTCGTATAACTCTTCTATATTCATTTGGGCAAAGCTTAACTAAACAGTGTTGAACCTAAATACTCGCCATACACAACCTCATTTTCTATCTCTAAAAGACGGTTATACTTTGCAGTTCTCTCGCCTCTAGCTGTAGAACCTGTTTTAATTTCTCCACAGTTTAAAGCTACCGCAAAGTCAGCAATAAAAGCATCTTCACTCTCTCCGGAACGGTGGCTCATAACGCATTTATAACCATTTCTTTGAGCAAGTCTTACAGTCTGCATAGTTTCACTTACAGAGCCAATTTGATTTGGTTTAATAAGTATAGAGTTTGCAATACCTTTTTTGATACCTTCATTTAATATACCGGCATTTGTAACAAATAAATCATCACCGACTATTTGAACTTTATCACCCAATTTTTCTGTTAAAATTTTCCATCCATCCCAGTCGTCTTCACTTAAACCATCTTCAATGGAAACTATTGGATATTTTGAACATAGGTCAATATAGTAGTCAACTAATTCAGAAGAAGATACTGTTCTATTTTCAGAATCTAGTCTGTATCCACCCTCTGTGACAAGCTCAGAAGCAGCAACATCAAGTGCAATTCCCATCTGTGCGCCAGCCTTGTAGCCGGCTGCATGAATGGCTTCCATAATGATTTGAATCGGCTCTTCATTTGAACCTAAATCCGGTGCAAAACCTCCCTCATCACCAAGCGCGGTATTATGTTTTTTAGCCTTTAGAATTGCTTTGAGGTGGTGATAAACTTCAGAGCTAGCTTGAAGTGCAGTAGCAAAATCATCAAATCCGATTGGCATAATCATGTACTCTTGAAAGTCAACTGAGTTGTCGGCATGCGAGCCACCGTTGATAATATTGAGCATAGGTGTAGGAATTACCATAGCGTTCGCACCACCTAAGTAGCGATAAAGTGGCATCTTAAGACTTTTTGCTGCTGCTCGAGCTACCGCCATAGAAACACCAAGGACAGCATTTGCCCCTAAGTTGCCATAGTTGTCTGTGCCGTCCAGTTCTTTCATTGTTGCATCAATAACAGCTTGATTATATGGAGAGAGACCTATAATTACATCTGAAATTTTCGCGTTCACATTTTCTACTGCTTGAAGTACGCCTTTGCCCATGTAACGACTTCCGCCATCACGAAGTTCTAATGCTTCTCTTTTACCGGTACTTGCTCCTGAAGGAACAATAGCACTCTCAATTGTTCCATCACTCAGCTCTACCGTTGTTTTAACTGTTGGATTTCCACGAGAATCCAATACTTCTATTGCGCTTATATTATCTATATACATTACTCATCTACCTCACTTATTTCAGATATATCCATGGTCATAAGACTGCTTATTCCCATGGCACTTTTAATTTTATCTTCTATCTCTTTTGCTAAAACAGGGTCTTCTTTAAACTTAGCCTTAACATTTTCACGCCCTTGACCAAGTTTTATATCTTCATAAGAGAACCAAGCTCCACTTTTGTCAATTATATCAAGTTTTACACCATAATCAACAAGTTCACCCTCTTTAGAAATACCTTCTCCAAACATTATGTCAAACTCTGCTTGACGAAATGGAGGTGCTACTTTGTTTTTTATTACTTTTGCTTTAACACGATTACCGATACTGTTTTCGCCCTGTTTTAGGGATGCTATTCTTCTTACATCAATTCTAACAGATGCATAAAATTTTAGGGCATTTCCACCTGTTGTTGTCTCCGGAGAGCCGTAACCCATCATGCCGATTTTCATACGAATTTGGTTAATAAATATAACGGTACAGTTCATTTTATGTAAAATCCCCGTCAATTTACGAAGAGCTTTTGACATAAGACGCGCTTGAACCCCGACATTTTGGTCAGACATCTCACCCTCAATCTCAGATTTAGGCGTTAATGCCGCAACAGAATCTATAACGATTAAATCAATCGCTCCACTTCTGGCAATAGTTTCAACTATATCTAAAGCCTGTTCGCCGTAATCGGGTTGAGAAACAAGAAGATTGTCAACATCAACACCCAAGTTTCTTGCATAAATAACATCCAGTGCATGCTCTGCATCAATAAATGCACAAACGCCGCCGGCTTTTTGGCATTCTGCTGTTATTTGGAGTGCTAAAGTCGTTTTTCCAGAACTTTCAGGTCCGTAAATTTCTACAACTCTTCCCTGAGGAACGCCGCCTATTCCCAATGCCAAGTCGAGTCCGAGAGAACCTGTACTAATTGCTTCAATAGGCGTAATCTCTTTATCGCCTAATCGCATCAAAGCACCCTTTCCAAATGCTTTATCTATCTGTTTCATTGCTAAGTCTAATGATTTTTGTTTGTTTGCGTCCATCTTTTGGCTCACTTCTTATTAAATTTAGACTTATTATATGACTATTTAAAATATTAATTAAAAATATTTCATTTTGTCATACTTTTTTTTGAATTTATCTATTTTACTTATAGAATAATCAGATAAATTAGGGTGAAATTTTATCCTTATTTGGTTAAAATTTAGTTTATAATAACTAAATGCTTTTCTAACGGACATATAAATTGAAAAAAACGCTAATAGCCCACTCCCCGGATGCCGATGACATTTTTATGTACTATGCCATTAAATTCGGCTGGGTAGATATGAAAAATACTCATTTCGACAATATTGCAAAAGATATTCAAACACTTAATGAAGATGCACTTGAGGGTATTTATGACATTGTTGCCATAAGTTTTGCACTCTATCCACACATCAAAGATGAGTATGCCCTGCTTCGTACCGCAGTAAGCTTTGGTGAGGGGTATGGTCCTAAAATCATCAAAAAGAAAGGTGCCTGGCTAAAGAAAAACTTTAAAGTAGCTCTAAGTGGAAAGCACACTACAAATGCCATGCTTTTTCGCATAGCGTACCCGCATGCTAGGGTTACGTATATGAATTTTCTTGAGATTGAGAACGCTGTGCTCAATGGCGAAGTTGACGCCGGTGTTTTGATTCATGAGAGCATATTAACTTACGATTGCGCACTTGAAGTGGAACGGGAGATGTGGGATATTTGGCAAGAGTTAGCAGGGAATGATTTACCTCTTCCTCTTGGCGGAATGGCAATCCGCCGTTCCATTCCACTTAATAAAGCCATGGAGTATGAAGAAACGCTAACTAAAGCGGTTCAAGTGGCACGAGACCATAAAAATAGACTCTCGGAGATGCTTCTAGAGAGAGATTTGGTTCGTATAGATGCAGCAACACTCGATAAATATCTTGAGCTTTACGCAAATGATGAATCAATAATGCTTAGCGATCTGCAGTACAGAGCGATTAACAAACTTTTTGAGATTGGTTATAAACATGGTTTTTATGAAGTGGAAGTTAAAGTGGAAGATTATCTGATTCCTACAGAATACACAGAACTAAGGAACTCATAAATTATGGAAGCAAAATTAGTAGCTTTAGGTATCGAAACATTTAAAATTGCCATGTTGCTCTCCTTGCCAGGGCTTTTAACGGGTATGTTTCTGGGTTTAGCGGTAAGTATTTTTCAAGCCACGACACAAATCAATGAGATGACGCTCAGTTTTATTCCTAAAATTCTGGGTGTTGTTATTGTTTTGGTGCTTACTATGCCATGGATGCTAAACTCAATGACCGACTTTTCCAAAGAGGTATTTAATCTCATTCCAACATTTGTAGAGTAATGAATTTTAAGCTTATTGATTTTTCCAACTTCTCTTCTATAAAAATTGGGGGCTCTTTTGATGTTCTTATATTAGAAGATGCCTCGGACTACAATGAAGATTACTATCTTATCGGATCATGCAACAACACACTTATCGGTACACAACCTCCACCACTTATGATACTCAGTAAAAAATATGACTATATCAAAATAGAAGATAATCTCTTAAAAATCGGTGCAGCAACTCCATCAGGAAAAATAGCTTCCTTTTGCAAAAAACATGACATTGCAAATTTTGAGTTTGTATCGCATCTACCCGGTACTTTAGGTGGTTTGATAAAGATGAATGCAGGATTAAAAGAGCATGAGATTTTTAATAATCTGGTCTCAATTGTAACATGTGAGGGTACGAAAGAGAAGAGTGAGATACATTATGGCTACAGATATACAGAGATTAAATCTCCCATTCTGGAAGCATCTTTTACTCTGTCGCATGGATTTGATAAAGAGAAAGTAGAACTCTTTAAGAAGATGCGTTCAAACCAGCCAAACACTCCAAGCGCAGGAAGCTGTTTTAAAAATCCTGTTGGCGACTATGCCGGAAGACTAATAGAAGCTGTCGGACTCAAAGGGGATAGAGTTGGAGGGATGGAGTTTAGTGAAGCGCATGCAAACTTTTTAGTAAATGCAGATAATGGCATATTTGATGATGCGATATTTTTAATCCAAGAGGCACAAAAGAGAGTGTACGAGCAGTTTGGAATTTGGCTAGAGAATGAGATTATCGTTTTAGATACAAGATACATGGGCAAAAATTCACCGCTTATAAATCCACATGTCAAAAGAATAACACAACGAGGGTATTTCCCTCGCTAGCGCTCACTGCACATGTTGAGTTATTTCTAAAAACGAAGCATTAAACCGGCATAAATTCCAGAAAAACTTAAATCCATGGTGGCATTAGTACTCCCTTCTTCATCAATCTTAATCTTTTGAACTCTATATCCAACTTCCAGTGCGGGTTGAATAACCGGCATAAAGTCCAGCGTATAATCAACTTTTGCTCTAAAATCATAGATACTGCTTGAGTTGTATCCAATATACTTCAAGTCCGACTCAAGACCTATATTTGTAGTTGGAATCTGAACCCTTGCTCTTGCGTATAAAAGAGGAATTGCAAGTGAGGTTGATTCACTGTATGAAGTGTTTGCAACGCCATTAATTGTCATATTTCCTGTCGCCTCATAAGAGACGTTAGTAGCTTTAACATCAATACCAAGGTCTATCGTTATCCAAGGCATATTATCTAAGATATTGTAATAAGGAATAATGTCAAACTGTTTCATCTCTAAAGTACTGTTTGCTAGAGTGCCGACACTGAACTCTTTGAATGAACCGGTTGCTTCACCACTATTTTTGACACTTGTATATTCAACTCTTAGGTTTGGAAGAATAGGAATCGGATGTTTTACAAGCAGCCATGCGTAGCCATTTGTTTCATCTTTTTCTAAAGATTTGTCGTTACCTGTACCACCGCTTGAAGTATAGGTAATCTCACCGCTAGATTTTTGTGCCCATGCACCGACACCCATTTCAACTCTTGCTATATCCGCACTGGCAACAGTTGCACAAACAGCCCCGCATGCGACGATTGATAAGATTTTTTTCATAGTAAACTCCATAAATTAATATGGCTGATTGTATCAAAGAGTTTTATAAAGGGTGTTTAAAGGAGTAAGAGTTGTTATTTTAGGGCAAAAAAGCCCTAAAACAGGAGAAAGAAAGGTAAAAATTATTTAACAGCAGCCATTGCAGCGTCGTAGTTTGGCTCTTCTGTGATTTCTGGAACGATTTCTTTGTATGTTACAACACCGTCTACGTCAACTACGAAGATTGCTCTACATGTTACACCTGCAAGGACTGAACCGCCAAGTAACACACCATACGCGTTTGCGAAATCTTTGTTTCTGAAATCTGAAGTAACAGTCAATTTGTCAATTCCCTCAGCTGCACAAAATCTACCGGAAGCAAATGGTAAATCTAAAGATACGATAGTAGCTTTAACACCCTCTAGTGAAGCAACTTTAGCATTAAAGTTACGAGTTTCAGTAGCACATACGCCTGTGTCAAGTGAAGGAACAACGATAATTAATTGCTTAACACCTTGAGCACCACCGACTACGACGTCACCTAAACCAGCTGAATTTACAACCGTAACTTCTGGCGCTTTATCACCAACATTTACCTCATTTCCTAAAAGTTCTACGTCTATACCCTTGAATTTTGTAGTTGCCATCTTGACTCCCTATTTTGTTTTAATTTATGCAGAAAGTATATTTTAAATCGGATGATTTTACTCTTAATTAGAAAAGGTCTCTTTTCGTATAAGCTTATTTTAAGTGTAAATGCACAAAATCAGATAATACTTTTTGGTGAAATATCCAGCTCGTCTAATGAACTAAACAACTTTCTCTCATACATCTCAACGGCTACTCTGCCTATCATTGCCGCATTGTCTGAGCAGTATTTTAGCTCACTCAAAAGTAGTGAAGCCTCGTGAGGCTTTAGCAACTCTTCTATCTGAGAGCGAAGATAAAGGTTTGCGCTAGCTCCTCCTACAATTGCAAAGCTTTTAGGCGGATTTAATAGAAAATATTTTTTCAGCTTGTGGATGATATGTGCCGTTGCCACATGTTCAAAAGAAGCTGCAATATCGGTATAATCCTCTTGCGTGCCATTTTCAACTGCTAGCCTAACAGCATTTTTTAGACCTGAATATGAAAAAGCAATTTTTGGAATCCGCATAAGTGGAATAGTAAAGTTATACTTTTTTCTGTCTCCGTTAAGTGCCAGCCTCTCGATAAGAGGTCCACCGGGATAGCCCAGCCCCATCATCTTCGCAACCTTGTCAAAACTTTCACCAAAACTGTCATCCATACTTTTTGCAACCGTGCTGATTTCGGTAAGACTTTTGACCTCCATCACCTGCGTATGCCCACCGGAGACCAATAAAACCGTAAGCGGAAACATTGTTTCTTTCTCTATAAAAAGAGAGTAGATATGCCCAACCAGATGGTTTACTCCGATGAGAGGAATATCTAGTGCAACGGAGATAGCCTTTGCCATAGTCACGCCCTCAATAAGCGTAACCGCAAGCCCCGGGGAGGAGGTAACCGCAACGGCTTTTAACTTCTCAAAGTAGGGTTTGCACTCCTCTAGAATTTTTGGCAACGCCTCCGCATGAAGCCTTGCCGCAAGCTCCGGAACGACACCGCCATACACCGAGTGCTCTAGCTCCTGAGATATTTTTTTATGAAAGAGAAGCTTACATGTTGCTATCTCCGTAATCGCTATTGCACTGTCATCGCAGCTGCTCTCAATACTTAATATCATTATCTCTTCTCCAAAATATGCAGATACTCGTATGTTCTATCTGCCGTGTGGTTTCTATTTTCTGTCTTATCGGCTTTAAATCTTTGGTACTCTTTGGTTTGCAAATCATATTTACCGTATTTTGACATAATATTTTTTACATCCTCTTCGCTCATCAATCCCTCATTGTTGTAGCTCAGAAAAATATATTGAAAGTTCGCATTTTTGATTAACTCTTCAAAGCTTGCATGCACCTCATTTTTTTTAGAGTAATCAGAACGGTTATACTCTCTTAGTCCAGTTTTACCCTTTGGAACAAAATCATCATAAAGTGCAATCGTGTTTAAAAGATGGTAATTCGCACCGTATTGTCTCTGATTATAGGGCGGGTCAAGATACAAAATATCGCCTTCAATTTTTTTGATTAGTTCATTACTGTCACAATTAAAAACTTCATGTGCATTTCCATGCAGTTCAAAATGTGCAGGGGCTAGGAGCAACTCTTTTTGAGCAGACTTTTTTACATGTTTGAGATATGCTCCATAAACTGAGGCTGTATTTGCCACTTTATCGGCACTCTCAAGAAGTGAAGCCAGTAAGAAGTAGTACAGATTTTCATCTATCTTATTCTCATCTCTCCACTCTCTGATTTTAATCCGCATAGTGTCGATTTTTTTGCCATTCTCATCACTAAAATATTGTCTCTCGCTTCCGCTTCCCATGCAGTAGTTTTGATACACAAAACCGCTTTCACAGAGCTTTAAAGAGTTAAGCTCTGCAATAAAATCCTCTTTGTTCTTTATCTCTGCATGGTTGCCGATATAGTTTTTATTCAACACAAAACTGTACTCTTCCAAATCATTGCTTATGACTTTTTTGACGTAAGGCTTAAAGGTTCGTCCAACTATTCCGGTTCCGGCAAAAATATCACAAAAAACTTTCTGCGACAAATCAGCGCCTGCTACATTTGTAATTTTATCTTTTAAAAATGAAGCCAGTTTTTGCTTTGAGCCTATGTAGTTCATTTTTGTGTCACAAATCTTCTCACGGCACTATCTATGGCAAACACATCTTCTATACTCTTTGGCATATCTGTAAACTTTTCATACGCATTTATAATTGCTTTTGAAATATCCATAAACCCTATCTCTTTGTTTATAAACTTCTCTATTGCTGCTTCGTTTGCGGCATTTATTACGACGCCTCTTGCAGGGTTTTTCAGAAGCTCCGCTTTTATTTGCCAAATCGGGTATCTGTCACATGTGATTTCGCGAAATTCGAGAGAGCCTACTTTGAGTAAATCTACATGTCCTAAGATATTTTCACTCATGTCTCCATTGAGTGCGTAGGCGATTGGGAGCTGCATGTCGGCATGTGCGAAGTGTGCGGTTGTTGAACCGTCTCTGAAATTTATGAGTGCATGGATGAGTGATTTTGTCTCAATCAGAGCGTCATATTTTCCCTCGCCGAAGAGCCATCTTGCCTCTAGGAGTTCAAATATTTTATTTACCATTGTAGCGCTGTCTATGGTTATTTTTTGTCCCATCGACCAGTTCGGGTGTTTTTGTGTATCGGCTAATGTAGCACTGGAGAGCCGCTTGATATCCCAGTCACGAAATGCTCCGCCGCTGGCAGTGATAATCATCTTCTCGATGGGTCTATTTTGCATTAAGTACCAAAGACCGAAGTGTTCGCTGTCAATGGGTTGGATTTTACTTGTGTCGATGAAATTTCCACCTGCCACGAGAGACTCTTTGTTTGCAAGAGCAACTCTTTTGTTGCATGCGAGGGCTGTAAGTGTTGGACGAAGCCCCAAAAAACCTACAAGAGCGTTTACAACAAGCTCAGAATTCGCATCTTCTATAACTTTTAAAATTGCCTCTTCGCCGAAAAGGACATTTTTATGATTTACATTTTTGACATCCTCTTGCCGTGCGACGACAACAGTTTTGGGTGCATGCTCTGAAATTTGAGTGTTTAAAAGATTGATGTTATTTCCGGCAACCAAAACTTCAACGGAGATGTTGAATTTTTTGGCAACCTCCAGTGTATTTACTCCGATAGAACCCGTCGAACCAAGGAGTATCAATTTAGACTAAACCTCTTAAAAGAACAAGCATTACAATGGCACCAAAGAGATAGCCATCAATGCGGTCAAGAACACCGCCATGCCCCGGAAGCAAATCCCCGCTATCTTTTACATCCGCCTTTCTCTTGAGAGAACTCTCAAACAAGTCGCCAAAAATAGAGCTGACTGCAACCACAAATGAGATAATGATAGAGATTTTTAAATCTACAATTGCAAGCCCTGCGAACATACCGCTGAGCGTTGCCATAAATACTCCGCCGATAACGCCCTCAATAGTCTTATTTGGGCTTGTTTCGCTGAATGAGGTTTTCCCCATGCTTTTTCCAAACGCATACGCTCCCACATCCGTCATGGCAACAACAACTAAAAGCCATAAAAGTGCAAGCACGCCGTACTCTTGGTACATGGTAAATGCAAAAAGCATCCCTGCAGTCGGGTAGATAAATGGAAAAAAGTCTTTCCACTCAAGATTTTTGTTGTACGCTACGGCACTCGCATAAGCAACACCTGCAAGAACAAAGAGGTCATCACCGTAAGGGTAAACAGCAGCTAGAAGCCAGATTCCTACTGCATATATAAGAAGTGAGTGATTTTCAACTCCAAAGAGTCTTGAAGCTTCTCTAAATGCTAAAATATAAATAACCCCAAGAGTCAGCCATGTCAAGTAAAAGTTATCTATAAAGCCTACAGTCAAAACTGAACCGACAAGCACTAAGCCAGTGATAATTCTCTCTTTATGGTCTGCAAATATGCTCATAAAATTTCCTCAAAATAATTTGGTTTGGATTATAGCTAATCACACTTTAATATCTAGTTTATGCTCAGAAAAAACTGCTTCCTTTTCTTCAGTTTTACTTTCTTGGTCTTTTTTATTTCTTTTATTTTCTCGGTCAGCCTCATCTCTTTGGTGCTCTCTATCGGCGTCAACTTCATGGTTGCCCTCAGCCGGGCGGAGTTCTAAAATTATTTTTTCCTCTTCATTTACAATCGCTTGTGCAGCGACATTCTGAAGGTCAAGGCGATTTTGGAAATTCCCTTGTACAGAGGAAACGGTAGCGGTTTGTTGATTCACATAAATTGTATTTCCAATAGCACCTATTGCCATCATAACCTCCTTAACGGGTATCTACCTCAATTGTTTTGTACTTATTATATAACACATTTGCACCATTTTGAATTGTAACTTCTCTTCGCGGAGTATAATCGACCAAATATCTGTCTTTTTCAAACATTGTAAAGTCAACACATAATCTTGCGGCACTTTCTATAATATTCATTGGCACATTTTGCTTGTCGGTTGTGATAATTACATGCGCAGAAGGGCGTTCTTTCATATGAAGCCAAATATCTTTTGCTCTTGCATTTTTGAGCAATTCTATATTTCCTCTTTCATTTTTTCCAAGCTGAACTTTATATCCCTCTATCCAAAAAGTTTCAACGGAGTCATTCTCTTTAATTTTCTTGTTTTGAACTTTTTTTGGAAAGAGAAGCTCCACCTTTGCCACATCTTTTGCATCTTCAACTGTGTTAATAAAAAGTTTCAGATGCTCTATTTTTGAAGAGAGAGATTCCCTTTCTATGTGGAGATTTTTTACCTTCTGTTTGGCTTTCTTGCTTTGGGAAAAGAGTGAATCAGAAATCATAGCAACAGTAGGATATGTTTTTTGCAACTCTACATTTATTTTTGTTCCGTCATAATCATCAAGTTCCAAAATCCTGCTGTATGGCTTGATTTTGTGCATGTTGGATAAAACTAAATTTCCATAGTGCTGATATTTTTGCGCTTCATTTTTTAATCTTTCCTCATCTTCAAGAGTAGTAAATAACTTTTCTATTTTTTTTAGCTTTTTATTTAGAAGAGAGATTTTTTGTTTTTTGAGCGATGAGAGTTTTTGGTTCTGCTCTTGTTCATGTTGTGCATAAAGAAATTGTTCAATGTCTTCTAACGGATACTCCTTAGCCTGAAAGGGAGCCGTGGGTACATTGAGAAGTTTCTGACCAACTCTTACTTCACGAAAAGATGAGAAAAGGTCTACATGCCGAAGTGCTTCAAGTACAATTTCATTTTCATCCAAGATAATAACATTTGTATATTTTCCGGTAAATTCAAACTGCAAATAAGTAAACTCCTCTTTATAGGCTGAAGCAACGGAGGTCTTAAATCGAAGTATTTTATCGCCGTTTAAAAGTTCAATGCCTAATATATTTGCACGATTAAACCGTTTTGCCAAGAGGACATCAAAAGGAGCATTGTAAACTTTGGAACGGGCATAGGAAGAGCATTTAAACATGGCTGAATTTGAGCGCTGCATCTCAAAATATATCTCATCGTCTCTATCGAAGGAAATTTTAATTATGGTATCAGAGACTCTATATATTGCAGAGATTTTTGTAAATTTTTGTAAGTAAGTATTGATTTGTTTTAGGTGTGATAATTTCATAAAAGGATTGTAGCACAGATTTGAGAGCAATTAAATTTCGATGTAGCATAAAGTAACATCTGTTTCTATGAAGTTAGATTTAAATTTTAGAGTTCTTCCTCTTTGGCATACAACATATTTTATCTTCATGTATAATCAGATAAAATGACTTTGTTTAATTACTGATGTTACACGCATAAAGCTACGAAAACAAGTGAAGTGCTTTTCGCAAAGCGAAAATGTTTCTTTAGCAAACTCTGTTTTTCGAAAATTATTAAGGATTTTAGATGAATATACGAAATTTTTTTCTGTTTGGCTTTTTTTTAGCAGTTTTACTTGCAATAGGCGGCTGTCAAAGCAACAATAGTGACGCCCCTCTATCTTCAACCGGGGATGCAACAACAGTCATACCTGACATAAATAGTTCAGACATCAGAAAATCAGTTGTGCTACCTATATCAACTGCTGCTTTAACTTTAAACGGTGAGGCTGTGCAGATAAGCGTACGCGTATTTGACAGCACCAATATTCCCTCCTCAGAGGGGAATGTAAAAATAGCGTATCCGGATGATGCAATAACGGGAAGGGATATCGGTTCATTCGACAAGCTCTCCTCAACCGTTATTAATGGCGTTGCTTCATTCACCTATACGGCGCCGAGCAAGTTGGATTTGAACACATCCGACATCAAATTTGGTTTTTACCATGATTCGGATGTTGCAAATATAAAAACATATACTTTTACTATCTCTCCGGAGTCTAACCAAACTGTTTCAAATAGTTATGAACTTTATAGCAGCCTAGATAACGGCAGCGTATCTATGAATTTGAATGCAAATAAGTCAATTTCATTTCATCTCAATAATGATTCAAATCAATCATTGCCGGACAAAGACATCTCATCTATAAGCATAGTGTCACTAAACCCGAATATTGCAACTTTAGAGGATGTTACAACAGGTACCGTCGGAAATAACATTACAATTATTAACAAAAACAGCATCACAATCAATGCACGTAGCAATACACTCTCAGGGGTCGTTCCTTTGCATGTGACGACGGAATTTAGAGACTCAAACGGTGTTATGAAGTCAATAGACAAAGTATTCAATATAGTTATTTTGTCTGGACCTCCAAGTGCCATGAGTCTCTCTTATGCCAGTACGGAACAAGTTGCCCAGAGAGCAAAATATATTGAGAAATGGGTTCTGACGGTTACGGACAGATATAATAATTTGGTCAATACCAATCCGGTAGTCTCTATGGGCATGATGGCGGGATATGCTCAAAGCTCTGCAGCGACGGGAAATGTTGCCAATAATCTTTTCTTTTTGCCTAGTGCCGGCAATGGCATGCTAAGTAGTGTTACTAATAATTTTTCAACAGCGGCATCAGCATTTGGAAATATGAGTCAGGGCAATGAATATTTAGTAACATTTGGAAATGGGTACACCTATAATGCCTCGGGTAAATGGGATATTTTTTTCAATAATAGTAGTGATTTAGGATTAGTTGATACTTATAGTGGCGTTGATACATCTGGTTTAGGTTTTGCAGTCGGCAATAACTACAGACAAGACGCATGCGAAGAGGGTGCAGAGTGGGTGGGGAATGTTTATCCTGCGGAGCAGAACAACTATATTATAAACTCTACGGGCAGTATGGTAATAAATGTAGAGTATGACTACTACCTAACCGCAAAAGATGTCATGTTGTGGGTCAATCTCACAGGTGCGCAACACAGCGAGGCAAGTACGGTAAGAATAGGCGAAGCGAAAAAAATAACTCTCAGAGGGCAAGGTTTAACGAGTGAAACATACGCATTTTCCAGCGGATTTAGCGGAGTGGTTCGATTGCATGTAACATTAAACGGAACAACGGAATTTCTTAGAAATGCGAACTTTGGCTATTCTGTTGTCGTGTCATCCGATGGCGCGAGTTGGACAGTTTCAGATGACTCAATGGCGCATGGCATTACCTACTGCTACGGAACTAACAATCAAAACGGCGTAAGTTTTGTGGATATTAATTTTACCTCCCCGACACCGCTCGGCGGAACAGTAGGGTTAGTCAATGTTTTACCTGCAACTGAATTCTAAAAGGAAAAAGAGATGATAAAAAAAATTGTTTTAGCATATGCTGTTTTAGGCGGCTCTTTGAGTGCGGGTGGATTTGGCGATAAATCGTTGATTGGAATAGAGGGTGGTTACGGCAGTATGGGCGTGGAGAGAACTGCACCTGCTGAAGCAGCTCTAAGCAGTGAGCATAAAAGTGGTCATCTTGGTTTAAAAATAGGTGCCGAGTCAGAAAATTACAGACTTTTTTTAAGCAGTAGATACTTCAACAATAGTGATTTTGACTATATCACTACCTATGGCGTAGAGGGTCAATATCTGTTTAATCTTTCCAAATCTGCCAACCTTTTTATAGGAATAAACGGCGGTATGGCAAATATGAAATTTATGATTGATAACGAGAGCTTTTCCCGTACTATTTCTGACTCCTATTATGGCGGAGATTTTGGTTTGAATCTACATGCATCTGAATCCATTGATGTTGAGCTTGGAACAAGGATAATGGATTTTCAGTTTGAGAACAGAAAAAACGGCATTAGCTACAGATTTGAGAGTATGGTCTCCGGATATGCAAGTGTAATCTATAAATTTCAAATGGATTGATGGTATTGGCTAATAAACATAAAAAAAACACAAAAATAAATCAGAAAATCAAAAAATATTTTGATAATGACCCTTTTGATGTGGGCATTGAACGGGTGAGCGTTGAGACGCTGAGTGAACTTTTTCACTACCTCGGCATGTACGATATTGAGCATAATAAAAAAGTTCTCATAAAAACATTACGGATGCTTTGGAGCGAATCGGACAGCGATTTGCGTCAAGAGATTCTAAACTTTTTTCATGCAAACGAAATCATCTACTATTCGACTGCTCCAAAAGAGCAGAACCAAGACAGAAACCAGAAGATAGAGGCTCTTTTGCAGGAGTTGCATGTTACTCCCCAAGAGGCTGCTTTGCTTAATTCTGCCTTTATGGAAGTGAGAAGCAAAAAAATCACTTTAGAGAAGATGGAAGCGAAACTTCTGCATATCCGATTTGATTTAAAGAAAGAGGAGATGCAGAAGAGGCTTGAGGGGGTTTTTGATATAGATGACACTCTTGAATTCAACGCCTCGATTAAATATCAGCTTTATGGGCAAACCTTTCACAAAATTGTGACGCTTAACACAAAAGCCTACGATTACAACTATCTGCTTGAGAGCAGTGTGGATGCGATTGTCCAAAAAATAACTCTCGACAAAGAGGCGGCAGTTGCACAAAAACAAAAAAATATAGACGCATTTTTGGCAGGTATAAAAGATCCTCATCCATACCTCACGCAAGAGCAGATTTTAAATGCACTCCGCTCTGCACCGCCGAAGTCAAAACTACAGTTTCCGGCTCTAAAGAGGGAGATTTTAAAAGAGATTCTTGAAAAAAATATAGCTCTTTGGGATGTGAACTCTCATGCCGATGAGATTTTTATAACCATGGAAGAGAAGTTTATTCTCCCCTATTCAACCATAGAAATTCCATACAATTTAGAAGTTCATATAGAGTTAAACACTCTTTTGGAAGATATTTGGAATGCGAATGAACTGAACATTAATGAGGCTGTGCAGAGTGCAAAAAAAGAGCATGAAGAGAACTTTTTACATTCGTTAAAAAGTCTTATGGATGAGTGCGGAAGTTATGCGACTCTGCTTCATTTTAGCGATGAGCAACTTCACAGCCAAGTATATGAAATTTTGGTTGATTTGTTGTCAAAATCTCTTACTATAAGTTCAAAAGCAGCCAGAAAAACTATCAAAACATTTATGTTCAATATCCACGAGCAGCTTATAAAAAAACAGAGACAAGCTCTTCTCGCACGAACCATAAGGGATTTTAAAAACCTCTTTCCAATGGCAAGACAGATGCGAAGAAAACTGATTCTTCACATCGGTCCGACAAACAGCGGCAAAACGTACCAAGCTATGCAGAAGCTTCAAAGTGCAGATACGGGTTATTATCTTGCACCTCTTAGATTGCTTGCCCTTGAAGGGTATGAAACGCTTAAAGCAAAGGGTATTGAGACTTCACTCATTACGGGAGAGGAACAGCTTTTAAACGAAGAGGCAACACACATAAGTTCTACAATAGAGATGCTCAATTTTGAGGTGGATGTGGATGTCTGCGTAATCGATGAGGTGCAGATGATAGATGACCGAGACCGCGGCTGGGCATGGGCAAATGCCATCATCGGCGCACCTGCAAAAGAGATTATTATGACAGGCTCGCCAAATGTTAAAGAGGCGATTATTGCCCTCGCAGAGTATCTGGGCGAAGAGCTTGAGATTATAGAGTTTGAGAGAAAAAATCCCTTGGTTCTTTTAGATGAGCCGACACATGTGAGAGATGTAAAAGAAGGGACGGCGATTATTGCTTTTAGCAGAAAAGATGTCTTAAAACTCAAGCAGAATTTCTCAAAATATTTTAAAGTGAGTGTTGTTTATGGAAACCTCTCCCCTGAAGTGAGACGCGAAGAGGCGAGAAGATTTAGAGAAAAAGAGACGCAGATACTTATAGCAACCGATGCCATAGCCATGGGGATGAATCTGCCTATTAAAACCATACTCTTCTCTAAGGCGGATAAGTTTGACGGCATAAGCCAAAGAAATTTGGAGCCCTCCGAGGTGCATCAAATCTCGGGAAGAGCCGGCAGATTTGGGCTTCATGAGAAGGGTTTTGTGGGAGCATTAGACAGTGAAGTTTTAAGTATCGTAAAAAAGAACTTTCACAAAGAGGCAAAGAAAATAACGGTACCTTTTAGGGTCATGGCAAACCTTGAACATATAAAGTTGGTCAGTAATATTCTGGAAGAGAGATCCCTCAAAGAGGTGTTAAGATTTTTTGTCGAGAACATGGAGTTTAGCGGTCCGTTTCACGCCTCAAATTTAGATGATATGGTTGAGGCCGCAAAAATTGTCGACACCTATGATTTGGATATTGCCACCAAGTATCATCTTGCATGCGCACCGCTTACTCTGAAATCACCTTATATTGTGGCATCCTATGAAAGTTATATTTTGGCATTAGAGAAGAAAATGCCTGTTATCTACGTACCGCCTATGCCCAGCGGAAGTTTTGCTCAAACAACCGAGGAGCTTTTGCGGGCTGAAGATATGGTAAAAGAGATTTCGCTTTATCTGTGGCTGAGTTATAGGTTTAAAGAGTACTTTTTGGATGCAGAGTTAGCACGAAAATCGAGATATATTTTAAATAAATTTATAGAGGATTCGCTTCAACAGAGCCATTTTGTCCCAAGATGCAGAATGTGCCAAGCAGCCCTGCCGATGAACTCAAAGTATACAATCTGTCAAGCATGTTTTAAAAGACACTACACAGGTAAAAAAGGGAGAAGCAATCAGAGATATGATTGATTCTTAACTTTTAAACTCATCTATGGTTGATTGAAGAGAGTTGGCTACTTTTACAAGTCTTCTTAAATCACTCTCAATTCTTTCAACACTTGTGCCATTCTTTGTGGAAAGAGACTCTATTTTTGCTATATCTTTTATAATTTCTTCTATATTTTTAGACATTTTCAGACTATCTTCTTTAGATTTCGTTGCTACTTCATTCGATAAATTCATGGCATTAGAAGTGGTGTGAATTTTATCTTCCACTTCATTAGAGATGTTTGTAAGGTTCTCTATATTTTTTGCATTTTTGTGCATTTTGTCGCTTACCTCATTTATAGATTGAACAATTGTACTTACACTCATATCAATCTCTGTTAGACTTTTTTGAGTTCTCTCTGCCAGTTTTCTTACCTCATCTGCTACAACTGCAAATCCTCTTCCATGCTCACCCGCTCTTGCTGCTTCTATGGCTGCATTTAGGGCCAGAAGATTCGTCTGCTCGGCTATATCTTTTATAACATTTAACACATCTTTTACTTGGTCTGCATTGTTTTTAAGACCTGAAAGTTCAGAGGAGAGCTCATTTTCTATCTCAACAAATAGACTCACTTCATGACTCAACATGGAGAGTGACTCTCTTGCGGTTTCTAACTCAACGCCTGCTTCTTGGACGGCATGCTGCGTCTGTTCGGTTGCCTCCATACTTTGAACTAAAAGACCCTTAATTGCTTCACTCTTGTGAGTTGTTTCTCCAACTATTCTTTGTTCCTCTAGGGTGCTTTTTCCTATGATATGGCTAGAGCTTTCAATTTCGGAGGCAATAGACGAGTTTTCATGACCTAAGGACTTGACTTCGTTGACGGTATCTTGAATCATCTCTATAAATTTATTTACCTCTTTTGCTGCATCTCCAAACTCATTTCCATTTTTATCAGCTAATCGTTTTGTTAAATCTTTATCTCCGCCAACAAGCTCAGAAATACGACTTTTCAAATCAGTAAGAGGAGTGAAAATTTCTTTCACAAAAAATATACTGGCAAGAATAGCAAAAAGAATAGCACCGATAATAAGTGAAATGACAAGTGTTCTTTGTGTTGCAAAAATATCTGCATCATTTTTATCTAGTGAAATTACTAAATCCATCGCACCAAGAACATACCCCTCTTTCGCATTATAATGGCAAGAGAGACATTTAGTTTCTGCAATCATAGGTTTTAGCATTCTTATCGTATGGTGGCCATTTGTATTAATCTCTACTATTTTTGAAGTACCATTGTTTAATGTATCTTGTATAAGTTCATCTGTTGTAATTGGCTTGTCTGATGGATAAACTTCTAAAACTGCTTTTGATTTTGTTATGTCAAGAGAGTCTATCCCCTCTATTGCTCTAGCATGTTTATAGGTATCTTGAACAACTGCCGGGTCACCCATCATCATACTTCCTGTCATTGTCTGAAAAATAGATTGACTAAGCATATTGAGTGATTGCTGCGTCGCTTTATTTGATAAGCTGTTTAGGGTTGAAGATATATAGTAAACGCTTCCAATAAGCCCCATGATACTGAGTGCAAATATAGAGACCATTACTTTCGATTTCACTGTTTTTAACATAATCATTCCTAATACTAAAAAAACTTTAAAAAAAATTATACCTTAATAGTCTTCGGAAAATATCACATTTTATATAAAATATATTCTATTTGTTCTAGGAGATTAGCTTGAGTTATATTATTTGCAACGGCGTAGCCAAGAGCCGCTCCCGCTCCAACTCCCTCTTTAGCCTCTCCCTCATCATATTTTCTAAGGATGGGAATTGTTGTGTTTTTAAATGAAAAGGTAGTATAAATGGCATGCGGAGTGAAACTAAGCTGAGATAAGATGTGCGCAATATCTGAGTTTTTATCTTTTGCCACCCACGCAGTTGTGGCAAGGGTTATGTTCTTATCTTTTACTCTCATAAAAACATCCTCTCTTAATTTGTCCGCTACAAGCAAGCAGGCTGCCATCTGCGTTCCACCAGCTAATACAACATGAAACCTTCTCGAAGCTTCAAGCAAAAATCCGGCACAAAATATCAGCATGTTATCGCTTACGATTGAGAGTCTCTCTATGCTTGTCATATCAGAGTTTATAAGAGAGAGTGCTTTTGCAACAGTTTCATCTTTTATACTCTTCGGCACATCTTTAAAACTAGAAGAGAAGTCGTCTCGGCAGTCATACCCAAGAGCCAGTGCGGTAGCCATAGCAGTAGTCGTCCCGCTTGGCGTGCTTTCAGCAAGTATCAGATAACTTCCCTTTAGCTCATAACTCTTTCCGTATGCCATACCCTTAGAAAAAACATCTCTGACATCAATTTGCGCACCTTCACTGATTGAGCCGGATGGAGGTATTCCAAAATCATGACAAGTTGAACTCTTTGGGATTACATCAAGACCGAGATTTAGAATCTCAATTCGCACGAATGGTGCAATATTATGTACGGCTCTTGTTATGACGGCGGGGGTTGGAACACCGTGTGGAGTCTCCGCCAGCTCGCCCAGTGAGAAGACCTTCTCGTTTATAATAAACTCTGCATCAAGAGTCGGAGTAAGAGGAATCATTCCGGGTATTCCAGCCTGTGTTATCCCCTCAATTTCACAAGTTCTTGTTACACATGCCGCCAGCAAGAGGTCTGCTCTGCCGCTTGGAAGGGAATCTGCTTTATCTGTAAATATATTGAGTGTTTTCATTCATTCTTCTTTCTTTAAAAATCTACTATTTCGCAATTATAACGATGCTTCTGCTTTTTTTAATTTAAAGTATATTTTAATAAATAGAATGTGACACTATTGTAATTTTTGCTACTCTAAGGAATTTTTATAAGATATAGGCTAAAAATTCTGTAGCTTATATCTGTCGTAAATCATTTTACATTGGTAATTGTGTGTTTCATTGTAAGCTTTTGTTAGAAGAGTTTTGGCTTTTTTTTTCATCTCTGGTGTGTTGTCTGATGCCAGCAAAGGTTCAAATATATCACATTTAGCTTTCTGGTCGCCATTTTGAATCGCCAGTTTGTACCATTTTATAGCTTCATTGTTGTTAGCCGCGATGCCCTCGCCAAATGTAAACATATACCCTAATCGTGTTTGAGCGATACTGTTTCCTAAATTGGCGGACGCTGTATACCATTTCACGGCTTCAGCCATATTTTTCTTCACTTCTGTGCCGTGATAGTACATTTCACCCAATTTGTATTGAGCTGCAGCGTTACCTTGCTTAGCTGAGAGTGTGTACCATTTTATTGATTCATTAATATTCTTTTTTACGCCATGTCCACCCCAGTAGAGTATTGTACCCATGGCATTCTGGGCAACGGGTTCACCGTTTTTGGCTAATGGTTCCAAATATTTAACAGCAGCAACAAAATCATTTTTGCTCTGTGCCTCTAATCCTTTTTTTAATTCGACATTGGAGGTAGAATTTGTTGTATTTTGGCTCTTTTGTACCTCTGCAGCAGTTTCAAGATTTTCTCCAAATAAACTGCCATAAATGAATAGTGCCATTAATATATATTTCACATTACCTCTTTTTTAAATTATCTAGCCGTATAATATCCGAAATTATAAAATTAACATTGTTGGAAATCAACTTTATTATATCCTCTGTGAATAATTTCAGAAAATCAACGGCACAAATGTAAATCCGTAGTGTTCCCTCGCTTCAAGCTTTTCACTCTCATTTTTTCTTATCTCATACACTGAGTCTCTCACAGGAATTATAAGCTTTCCACCGATTTTGAGCTGCGCGGTCAACTCAAAAGGAAATTCATCTGCAGCAGCAGAGACCAAAATACGATCAAACTCTTCACCGACTACCCCAAGTTTAGCATTTGCCTGAATAATCTTTGCATTTGTAAAGTGATACTTTGCAAGATTACTGTTTCCAAACTTAACAAGTTCACTAATCCTTTCTACTCCGGTTACAGAGCCTCCTTTTCCGGCTATAAAAGCAAGAAGTGCCGTTGTCCAGCCGGAGCCGCTTCCTATATCTAAAATCTTATCTCCCTCTTTTGGAGAGAGCATCTCCATCATCATGGCCACTGTTCTTGGCTGAGAGATGGTTTGTCCATGTCCTATCTGGAGAGGATAATCTTCATATACATCCGGAACGGTTGAATCACGAACAAAATCCGCTCTGTCCACCTTTTGAAAAGCTTCGATTATGTTGCTTGTGCGAAGTACGCCTATATCCACCAAATTCTCGGTCAGCTCTGTGTTAGAAATCATTATTCCCACACCCCTTTAAGGCTGTATCCACAATGTGGGCAAGTTCCGTTTTCATCAAGATAATTTGTTACAAATTGACCGATATTGCCGCTTCTGTCTATGACTTTATGTTTGCAGCTCGGACAGTAGGTTGACTCATAATCGTTGTCATCAATATTTCCTACATAAACGTATTTCAGCCCCTCCTCCTGACCTATTTTATAGGCTCTATGAAGGGTTGCAGCCGAGGTTCTTGGGATATCAAGCATTTTGTACATGGGATGAAAAGCAGAGAGGTGCCATGGCATGGATGTATCAACAGAAGCGATAAATTTTGCAATCCCACGAATCTCTTCATCAGAATCGTTTTTACCCTCAATAAGAAGAGTCGTTATCTCGACCCAAATTCCTTTATCATGCGCATATTTTACTGTTTCAAGGACTGGTTTAAGTCGCGCGCCGCATACCTCTTTGTAAAACTCATCGCTAAAAGATTTGATGTCAATATTCATTCCGTCAATGTAGGGGGCAAGCAAATCAATGGCTTTTTTTGTCTCATATCCGCTTGTGACATAGATATTTTTCAATCCCTTGTCTTTTGCCAGCTTAGCCGTGTCATAAGTGTATTCAAAAAAAACTACAGGCTCGTTGTAGGTGTAGGCTATGGAATTGCATCTGTTCTCAATCGCGAGTTCGACAATTTCATCCGGGGCAAACTGCTGACCGATAATCTGATGGCTATGCTCCTTTGGATATTGGGATATGTCGTAGTTCTGGCAAAACTTACATGAGAAGTTGCACCCCACTGTTCCAACAGAAAAGGCCCTGCTTTTGGGTAAAAAGTGAAACATCGGTTTTTTTTCTACAGGATCAACATTTATAGCCGCGGCAACCCCATACACGAGAAGTTTCAGCTCTCCATCTTCAACCCTTCTCACACCGCAAATTCCATATTCGCCCTCGTCAAGCGTGCATGACTGAGAACAGGCCTCACACATGATTTTACCGCTTTTAAGTTTTTTGCTCAGCCATGCATTATGATTCATATTTCTCTCCTTCTACTTACTAGATAAATGCTCGGCAAAATAGCCTGCCATGCTCTCGAGTGTAGCAACTTTTGCGTAGTCGTCCTCAGGGACTTCAACACCTGTTTTTTCATTCATAGCAGTAAGAATCTTTAAAAAATCGAATGAATCAATCTCCAAAGAGCGCTGCAGACTTCCGTCGGGTGTAATCTCCTCAACACTTATATCGGGGGCAACTTCTAAAATCTGCTCAATTATCATCTGCTTAATCTCATCTTTTGTCATAACAGCTCCTCAGGTTTTTGTAAAAATAGGTTCAACTTATCTAAAAACAGCGCTCCAATGCGCCCGTCTGTGGCACGGTGGTCGCCTGCGAGCGTTGCAGACATGACCTTTCTGACGCAAAGTGCATCCCCCTCAGCCCAAGGTTTATTTATTATAGCTCCGAATCCGACAATGGCGAGTTGCGGAGGGTAAATAACCCCATAGACACTCTCCACTCCCAAATCACCCAAATTTGTGACAGTAATTGTCTGTTTTGTCATCTCGCCCGAGCGAAGCTTACCTGAGCGTGTGCGTGTAATCAGCTCACTCAGAGCATCCATCGTATCACTCAGATTCATCTTTTGTGCATCAACTAGTGCCGGAGTAATCAATCCTCCTCCTCGCAGTGCAATAGCTATGCCCGGATGAATCTCTTTGCTAATCAGCATCTCAGAGTTTTGCCAAAAACCGTTGAGCTGTGGAACCTCTTTGAGAGAGAGCACAACTGCACGAATTAAAAGAGCGATTGGAAGTATTCGCTCTTTTATGCTTCGCTCTCTGTTCAACTCTTGTAAATACTCTAAAGCGGGCGTCATGTTGATGGATGTCGCAAGGTAGTAGTGAGGTATTTCAGCATTGGAGCGGCTCATGGCGGCTGCAATAGCTTGACGCATCCCCTCTTTGGCTTCTGCATGTTTGGGAGCTTCTACCTTAGTTGGGGCAACCGCCTCCACTTGGCTTAGTTGTATCACACCCTCTAAAGGAGTGATTTTATTCAAATCTACACCTAGTTCCTCTGCTCTTTTACGGGCAGCAGGAGAAATTTTTATACGCTCCTCATGAGATAGATTCTGCTCTTTTGTTATACTCTCATATTTGGTCTCTTCTGTTTGTGCGATGCTCTCAGAGTTCGAAGCTATTATTGCCAGAGGCATGCCGACGCTACACTCTGTCTCCGGCGCAACAAGAAGTTTTTCTACTATGCCGTCCTCAAAAACTTCAATCTCAATCACCCCTTTGCTAGTCTCAACCTCGGCAATAACCTGCCCCTTCTTAACCGCATCGCCCTCTTTAACATGCCACTCCATCAAAACAGCAGACTCCATGTCAGCACCCAAACTGGGCATTAGAAACTGGCTCATGATTTCCCCATCATTTTTTTTGCCACTGCAACAATCTTTTGTGGCTGCGGCAAAGCTGCATCCTCGAGATGTTTTGCATAAGGAATCGGAACCTCTGCCGTACAGATGCGTTCCATCGGTGCATCCAGCTCATAAAAAGCCTGCTCATTGATACGCGCCATAATCTCGGCTGAGATACTTCCAGACTTCCACCCCTCATCCACGATGATAACTTTGTGCGTTTTTTTAATGGAGTTCATAATTGTCTCATCATCCAGAGGGCGCAGAGAACGCAAATCAATTACCTCTGCATCTATTCCCTCAGCTGCCAAAGTTGTTGAGGCTTCAAGTGCCTTAAAGAGGCTTATTCCGTAGGTTACAATGGTTATATCCTTGCCAGTTTTATGGATAAGCGCTTTTCCGATAGGCATGGGCGTTGCATGAACATCAAGAGAACCCTTTGAGTTGTAGAGCAGGGCGTTTTCAAAAATAAGCACCGGATCAGGGTCGTTCAGTGCTAAACCAACCATCTCATACGCGTCCTGAACGGTCGCAGGTGTCAAGACTTTCAGTCCCGGAATGTGTGCAAACCACCCCTCCAAGGAGTGGGAGTGCTGTGCGGCTAATTGTTTGCCTCCACCTGTAGCCATACGGATAACCAGAGGAACATTAAACTGACCGCCCGACATGTGAAGCAGAGTTGCGGCGTTGTTCATAATCTGATCAAGTGCTAAAAGGCTGAAATTAACGGTCATAATCTCAACAATTGGACGCATGCCGTTCATAGCCGCACCGATTCCGGCACCCGTAAAAGCTGATTCGCTCAGCGGCGTATCTATGATTCTCTCAGCTCCGAACTCCTCTAAAAATCCCATGCTCACAGCATAACAGCCTCCGTAGTGACCGACATCTTCGCCCATCAGAAAGACGCGTTCATCTTCATTCATGGCTTTTCGGATAGCCTCTTTGACCGCTTCACGGTAGGTAGTGATATTATCCATGGCGCGCCTCCGAATATACAAATCTTTCTAAATCTTCTATCGGCTCAAGTGTTCCATTCTCTGCAAATGTTACTGCCTCGTCTATTGTATTTTTTATCTCATCTTCCATTTTTGCACTATCTATTTCAGACCACATATTTTTCTCTTTGAGACTCTCTTCAAACACTAAAAGCGGGTCTCTCTTCTTCCACTCCTCCACTTCCGATTTTTGGCGGTAGAGTTCGGCGTCAAACATGGAGTGGGCGCGAAAACGGTAGGTGAGGCACTCCAAAAACATGGGAGCTTTTTCTGAGTGAATATACGCAACAGCCTCTCTGGCTGCCTCGGCTACATCTATAACGCTCATTCCATCTATCTGTTTTGAGTTGATTTTATAGGATGCTGCTTTCTTGTAGATATTTGTTTCGGACTCGGTTAGTTTTAAACCCGTTCCCATGGCATATCTATTGTTTTCACAAACAAATAAAACGGGAAGCTTCCATAGAGCGGCTAAGTTGAGCGACTCATGAAACTCCCCCTCTGCTACGGCACCATCCCCAAAGATACATACCGTAACTCGGTTGCGTTTCATCATCTTATCTGCGAGCGCCATTCCAACGGCGAGGGGCAGAGCACCTGCGACAATTGCACTGCCTCCGTAAAATCTCGCTGCAGCATCAAAAAGGTGCATAGAACCACCGCGCCCTCGTGAACACCCCTCCATTTTGCCGAACATCTCCGCCATAATAGTTTTTGCACTTATTCCCCGTGCAAGGGCATGCCCGTGTTCGCGGTAGGTGGCAAATACTGCATCCTCTTGGCTTAATGCACTCATGAGTCCGACTGCAATCGCCTCTTCTCCAATGTACAGATGCAAAAAACCGCGAATCTTTTGGTTGGAGTAAAGCTCCACACATCTCTCCTCAAATCGGCGGATGAAAAGCATCTCTCTGTAAAACTCTTTGGCTCTCTCTAAATCAAGTTCCATACACTGCTCCTTTAATCTTCCAGCGTTGAGGTGTCGCCCTCAGGCAACCCCATCTCACGCGCTTTTAAGACTCTTCGCATAATCTTTCCGCTTCTGGTTTTTGGCAGATTTTGTTGAAACTCTATCTCTTTGGGCGCTACTGCGGCTCCGAGCTTTTTGCGTCCAAAGCCTATAAGCTCATGCATCAGCGCATCGCTCGGAGTGTATCCGGCTTTGAGTGTTACAAAGGCTTTGACCAGCTGACCTATCATTTCGTCAGGCTTGCCGATAACTCCTGCTTCCGCAACGGCAGGATGCTCCATAAGAGCGCTTTCTACCTCAAAAGGACCGACCATGTGACCGGAGGTTTTGATAATATCATCTGCGCGTCCCACAAACCAAAAGTATCCATCCCCATCTCTATATGCCAAATCACCGCTTATGTACCACTCTCCTATAAAACAGCTTTTGTATTTCTCCTCTGCATGAAGATAACCTCGAAAGAGAGAGGGAAAGCCGACTTTGAGGGCTAACTCACCCTCTTTGTTCGGTTCATTCACTTGGGTAAGAGTTCCATCCCCGTTTTGATGCACAATACCCGCTTCGATACCCGGAAGCGCTCTGCCCATGGAACCGGGGCGGATGGTTTGAGAGATAAGGTTTGCAATCATGATTCCGCCCGTCTCCGTCTGCCACCAGTTGTCATGAATAGGAAGACCCAACTTCTCTCTGCCCCACAGAACGGCTTCAGGATTCAGGGGTTCGCCCACGCTTTGGATAAGGCGAAGATGGGAGAGGTCGTACTCTTTTGTCGGTTCGGAATCCATTCTCATAAGACGGCGGATAGCCGTGGGAGCCGTGTACCAGACGGTTATTTTCTCCTCTTGGAGTATTTTGTACCACCTTGCAGCATCAAACTCGCTCTCATCTACAATGTTTGTCACTCCATGCATCCATGGGGTGATAATTCCGTAGGAGGTTCCCGTTACCCAGCCGGGGTCGGCGGTACACCAGTAGTTGTCATTTGGATGAAAATCCAGTACATATTTTCCGCTCATCCAGTGGGTATAGATGGCTTTATGTACATGTACAACTCCCTTCGGCATGCCTGTTGTTCCGCTTGTAAAGTGGAGAATGGACATCTCCTCAGGGTCTGTGTAGGGTATCTCAAATGTGTCGGATGCTTCCTCCATCAGACGAGAGAAGGAGAGCACTTTTTCGCTCTCATGTGTTTCACTGTCAAAGAGCAGAACGTAGCGGAGTTCTGGGAGTTTGTCTAAAATAGGAACTATCTTTTTTTCAAAGAGCGCTTTTGTGGTTAAAAGTACTCTTGCGTCACCCCGCTGCATGCGCTGAAGTATCGGTTCGGGTCCAAATTGGGAGAAGAGAGGACAAAGAACATTCAGGTTTTTTAGTACTCCTATCACGGAGATGTAGAGTTGCGGAATGCGGGGAGAGAGGGTGAAAACTCTCTCCCCTTTTGCAAGAGCTAAAGTTTTTAGAACATTCGCAAACTTTGCCGTCTCTTTTTTCATCTGGGCAAAAGAGTAGGTTTTTTTCTCTCCGTTTTGCCCCAGCCACACCAAAGCGGTTTTTTCTGCCAATGCTCCGTTTGCATGTCTGTCGATTACTTCATGTGCGATATTTAAGCCGCCTGCCGACACACCTTCAAACTCTTTGGTTACATCTTCCCAGCGAAAGTCACTGCAAACATGCTCATAATCAATTAAGTTAGGTTCAACCGGAAAGTTGTTTATATTTTTTTCAATCAACATCTTATTCATTTTACATCCTCTCAAAACAGGTTGCATCTCTTTAGTTTAAGCAGTATAATAACACAATTACATATAATATAATAATATTTATATTAACTTCACAAAGGAGTTTGTTTTTATGCTGAAAAGATGGCGGCTGATTGATAGTGGAGTCGGAACGGCGCAATATAACATGGCGGTGGATGAGGCTCTTTTGAGCAGCTACACAAAAGGGAGTCTGCCGATTCTTAGGCTCTACAGATGGGAAAATTCACTTAGTTTTGGCAGATTTTCGGATGTGAAGAGTGCTCTGGATTTAAAAACTCTCCAAGAGAAGAGACTCCCGCATGTCCGCCGTATGACGGGTGGCGGTGTGCTGGTGCATGGCGGAGATTTGTCTTACGCATTAGTACTTCCTAGGGAGAGTCTCGAAGATGTAGGCGTAAAAAAAAGTTATCAATATCTGTGCGGCTTTCTCTTAGAACTCTATAAAAAGTTGGGTTTTTATGCTGCTTTTGCACATGATTTAAACCTGCAAAACTCAAAATCTGCTATCTGCATGGCTTCCTATGAGCCTTACGACATTATAATTGAGGGCAAAAAAATGGGCGGAAATGCGCAGCGCTACAGAAAAAATATGCTTTTTCAACATGGAACTGTTCCTATTACTCTCAACAGGGAGCACTTTAAAAATCTCTTTTTGGAAGAGTCGGGTTTAGGAGCTGCGGCTTCCTTAGAGACGATGCAAAAAGAGATGACACATGCGCAGCTGAGCGCTCTCTTGATAGAAGCATTTGAGACTTTTTTTGATGCTACTCTTTTGCCTGATACTCTAAACCGTTCGGAGAAGAGAAGAGCCTACGAACTTTTAGCAAACAAATATTCTCAAGAGGGGTGGAATAGAGATGCAAAACATGATGCAACCTAAACCGGAGTGGCTGCGTAAAAAAATCTCACTCCGCATCAATCAAGAGTTGGAGTTGCTCTTTGCGGATACACATGTAAATACGGTCTGTCAAGAGGCGATGTGTCCAAATATTACGGAGTGCTTCTCTAAAAAACAGGCGACTTTTTTGATTTTAGGCACGCTCTGCAGCCGTGCCTGTAGTTTTTGTGCAGTCGGCAAGGGAAAAGGGGTTGCAGTCGATGGGAGTGAACCGCAGAATATCGCTTTAACCGTAAAAGAGCTTGGGTTACGACATGTGGTGATTACCAGCGTTACGAGGGATGATTTAAGTGACGGCGGAGCAAAACAATTTTGCAAAACTGTAGATGCCATCAAAACCATAGATAACTCCGTTGTCGTGGAGTTGCTCATTCCCGACATGTTGGAAAACAGAGATGCACTGAGGCGGGTGGCTAGGAGCGGAGCCGAAATTGTAGGGCATAATCTTGAGACGGTGCCCCGTCTCTACGGAGTTCGGGGAGGTTCGGATTATAACCGCTCTTTGAGGGTACTGAAGATGTTGGCAACTCTCAATCCGACAATTGCTACAAAGAGCGGAATAATGCTCGGTCTAGGCGAGAGAGACGAGGAGGTGGAGGCTCTTATGAAAGAGCTGCTGAATGTCGGCTGCAGATATCTCAGTATAGGTCAATACCTTGCACCCTCAAGCGGACATGCAAAGGTGGTTGAGTATGTTCAGCCAGAGCGGTTCGAGGAGTTGCGGGAGCTTGGAATGGGGATGGGATTTGCATATATAAAAAGTTCGCCCTATGTCAGAAGCAGTTATATGGCGCATGAATATTTGGAGAGAGAAGATGAAAGAGTATGATGTAGTGGTTATCGGCGGCGGTGCCGGAGGGTATAGAGCTGCGATAGAGCTTGGCAACGGTGGCATGAAAACGCTTTTGGTCGAGAAGACAAAAGAGAAAATTGGGGGTGTATGTCTCAATGAGGGGTGTATTCCAACTAAAAATTATCTTGAGAGTGCCAACTTTGCGCTAAAAACATCCTATTTTAAAGAGTGCGGTCTTATGCTGGAGTTTGGAGGGTTGAATCTGCAACAGCTAAGAGAGAAGACAATTGCACTCAAAAATGAGATTCGCAGCGGTGTTTTATGGTTGCTTGAGCAGGCGAAGGTGGAGCTTTTATTTGGCACTGCCTCTTTTGCAGATGCACATACTATAGAGGTCGCAGGCGAGAAAATCTCCTTTAAAAAGTGCATCATAGCAACCGGATCACATAGCAGAGAGCTGCCGCAGCTCCATCTTGTAAACAATCGCATTATCACAAGCAGTGAAATATTTGAGCTGGTGAAGATGCCGAAATCTATCGCAATTGTAGGGGTCGGGGCGATAGGGTGTGAAGCGGCAACTTTTTTCAGTGCCTTTGGCGTGGAGGTGACACTGATTGGGCGCAGTGCACAGCTTCTCTCCTACGAGGATGAGGATATATCCAAAGCGCTGCTTCGGGCATTTAAAAAGCGTAATATAAAAGTGATAAGCTCCGCCGTTATCTCCAAGGCAGAGGTAAAAGAGGATGGAGTCGAGTTGTTCATAGAGGGAGGGGAGGAGATAAGATGTGAACTGATTCTTGTTGCGTCAGGGCGCATGCCGCACACAGAGGGGCTGAATCTTGAAAAGGCGGCGGTTGAGTTGGATGCAAAGGGATTTATTGAGGTCACACCCTCTTTTCAAACCTCACAAAGCCATATCTATGCACTCGGAGACTGCATTGCAACACCGGCTTTTGCCCACACCGCCTATGCCGAAGCAAAGATAGTTGCTTACAATATCATAAACAATAAGAGCTATGTGAATATTCATCTCTCTCCCTCCGCCGTTTTTTGCAATCCTCCCGTTGCAAGCTGCGGTGCAAAAGAAAAGGATGCAAGGGAGAGTGAAGCTCTGATTGAAGTAAAAAAAGCCTATTTTAAAGTGAACTCAAAGGCAAAGATTGAGGGCGATGACTCAGGATTCGTAAAACTGATTGTTAATGCTAAAAGCGACAGAGTGCTGGGCGCTTCGATTATCGGAGTAGGAGCAACGGAGATTATCCATGAACTGCTTTTGGCGATAGAAAAAAGAGTGACACTCAAAGAGTTAAAAGAGTTAATTCATGTGCACCCGACACTCTCGGAGATTATAAGTTATCTCTAAAGGGTCTCTTTTTAGGATACAGTCATTAAGGATTCAAGTTTCTGAAGAATCTCATCACGCATCTCTTTGAGCTTCTCAATTCCATCCGATTTATTATCTTCATCGGAGTGTAAAAGTTCAGTAGCATATCGGTGCAACTCTGAATGAAGTCTGTTGAGCGATTCAAAATCGGGGTTATTACGTTGTTCTATTGACGCATCATGAAGAAGCCAGCTGCCAAGATGGCAGTGTGCAGGACCTAGTTCCGGAAGTTTAGAACTCTTCTTCTGTAAAAATTCTTCAATAGAAAGAATCCAATTGCGGTGCTCAACCGAGGCATGGAGTATGGCACGATTGTTTTCATTTATCGGCGTAGTTGCACCCCAAGAGGGAAATCCCCTCCAAGACTTCATCCAGTTGATTATCTCCTCTGCAGGCATCGCTTTTGCAATGGCATACCCCTGCGCTACATCACATCCAAGCTGCAAGAGTATCTTTCCATGCTCCTCCGACTCAACACCCTCCGCAACCGCATGGCAGCCAAATGCGCGGGCGAGTCCTATTGACGCTTCTACGATAGAGAGGTTATTACATGAACTCAGCAAATCTATTACAAAACTTTTATCTATTTTGAGGGTATTCATGGGAAGCGTTTTTAAATAGTGTAAAGAGGCGTACCCCGTTCCAAAATCATCAATCGCAATGCTTACCCCAAGTTCCTGGCATTCACGCAATGTTTTTGAAGTAACCTCAAAGTTGTCGAATGCTGCTGTTTCCAAGAGCTCTATCTCTACCGTATTTGGTTTTATGTCGGGGTGTTTTGCGAAAAGCTCTTTTAAATATGCAGAAAAATTCGGCTGCTGCACCTCATACGAGCTCACATTAATACTAAGTGTAATATTAAAGTCATTTAGATGCAAAGATTCTAACTGAGAAAAAGCATGCTCAAAAACCCAGCGTCCAAGCCCAACCATAGAACTCTGGTCATGTTCTACAAGAGGGAGAAAACTGTCGGGGTAGAGAAGGCCTTTTTGTGGATGATTCCAACGCAAAAGTGCTTCAAATCCCACTATTTTATTGTCTCTCATGTTCACTTTGGGTTGATAGTAGAGAACTAATCGGTCTGTTCTGATGGCCTCTTGCAGGTTTGATATTTGTTGCTGCTGCTCTTTGAGCTCTTGAGTGGCTTCTAAATCAAAAATTTTAAATTGGTTTTTGCCCAAAAGTTTAGCATGGTACATGGCTTGGTCAGCTTGACGAAGAAGGGCTTCGTTTCCTATATCATCTCTTTGAGGGTAGAAGCTGACTCCAATGCTTGCAGAAACATGCATACTGTTTTCGTTATATAAAATATTTGAAGAGAGATCGCTTAAGAGGCGATGAAGTAAAGGAGTTACTTCACCACTATTTTTAAGTTCAGTCGCAACAATAACAAATTCATCGCCGCCTAATCGTGAGACAATATCACCTCCACGAACTATTTGAGACATTCTTTGTGCCAGAACGGACAAAACTTCATCCCCCGCCTCATGCCCATATACATCATTAATCTCTTTAAAGCCGTCGAGATCGATAAAGAGCAGGGCAAGAAATTGATTGTTCCGTTTTACACTATGCATGGCATGTGTCAGCAGCTCTGAAAGTAAAAACCGGTTTGGAAGATTCGTTAAAGAGTCATGTTTGGCTGTATGACTCAGTTTTTCCTGAAACTCAAGTTGGTGCGAAATGTCGCTGTTAAAACCGACAAATTGCAAAGGCGTACCGTCTGCGTCAAACTGAGCTTTGCCTCTGCCTAGAATCGAGCGCCAAGAGCCATCTTTCGCCCGCAATCGGAAATGGTTTTCATAAGTTCCTTTACCCTTTGTGGCTAAATACTCCTGAACGGTTTTTAAGGCTTGCTCTTTATCATCAGGATGTAATAGTTTAAACCATGCCTCAATATTTTGGGATAATTCACCTTTAGTATATCCCAACATTGTTTCAAAGCGCTCAGACAGGAGGACATCATCTGTTAGTAAGTTCCAATCCCATAAGCCGTCTTGAGCGCCTTCAATCGCCAAAGCAAAGCGATTTCGCTCCTCTTGAAGTGATGTTTCTAGCTCTTTGCTTCTCTTTATCTCTTTTAGCAATCGTCTGTTCCAGTAGAGAATAATAAGGATGATGGCAACCATAAATAAACCGTATTTTAAAACTGTTTCACGCTCAATACCATTGTTGATTTTAAAGCTGAACCAATTGTTAGTGATTTCCTTTTGTCTGCTCTGCGGAATTGCCTCAAGCGCTTTATTGAGGATTGAAACAAGTTCAGGATGTTGTTTTGTAGTCGCTATGCTGTGGTGACTTACATAGTTTGTTTGTCCGGAAACACGCAATGAAGGCATACCCGAAGATTTTACAGAGTGACTTACTAAGCCTGCATCTCCTAAATAGGCATCAGCTTTGCCGTCCAAAACAGCCTTCAGTGCTTCATGAACATTTCCGACGATTAATTGATTGATCTGTGGATAATCTTTTGAGAGCAACTCCGAAATAAAATAACCCTTTTCTACGGCAATTTTTTTTCCTTTGAGCCGCTCTATGGTGTCAAGATACCCATGTTGCCCATTATCAACGATAACAATCGGGGTAGAGATAAAAGGTTTGGTGAAATTTAAGAATTTTTCCCTCTCCGGTGTTTGAACGGCATCGGAGATGATGTCAATTTCACCAAGTTTCGCCATTTCCAAAGTTTGAGCCCAGTATTTATCTTTGATAATCTCAATTTTTACACCAAGGTACTCTTGAACAAGAGCCATGTAATCCGCGGTTAAACCGACATAATTACCGTGTGAATCAATCCATTCGTAAGGCTGAAAATCCCTATCAATCCCCATGATCAAAACAGGATGAGACAACAACCATGCCCGTTCCTGTTCTGTAAGTGTCTGAAGAAAATCTTGATTTTTTATTATGGAATCAGCGCGGACAGAGGGTATATTTAAAAAAAACATTAAAAGTATTTGCAATATTGTCTGTACAGAAAAAGTTTTTTTCATAAATTTTAAATTGAACCTTGTTATTTATATAGAAGCAGTATTCTATAATAAAAAAGTGTCATGTCATACTCCTCTGCGGCATATTACCCGCAAAAGTCGCTAAAAAGTCCGTTTACTCCCATTTTAAAAAGCTCTTTTTGTCGCAAAGGATTGTTTACGGTATATACATTTACAAAAAAACCTGCTTTATGCAGTTGTGTAACAGTCTCTTTGTCAACAAGCCCGTCATGAAGATGGTAACCCTCCACTTTCAAACTTTTTAAATAGCCGATAAGTTCGTTTATATCAGATTTTGGATGTTTGCCCTCAACCAGAGCCGCAGTTGCAACATCCGCTATTTTTGCTTTGCACAAAGGGAGATACTCATGTCTAAAAGAGGTGAGCAAAACATGCTTCTGCACATGTAAACTCTCTATCTCGTTTGTGATTATTGCAACAACCTCACTATCGCTCAAAAAGTCATGCACATCTTTTATCTCTACATTTATAAAGAGGTTGTTTTCTTTTACAAATTTCAGCGTCTCAAAAAGGGTAAGGAGAGGTTCACTTTTATCTCTGATTTTGGCTAAATCTACTCTGCCCTCGGCTATCTGATGAAACGGATCCTCTCTGTAAAACCAGCTTCCGTAATCAAGCATGCAAAGCTCATCGAAGCTAAAATCGCAAACTCTATAGGGAGTACGTGATTTAAAACTCTCAATCTCGCTCACATCTGTTGTTCTGGCAAGCGTCTCATCATGTATAATGATAGCAACTCTGTCGCTGCTAAACTGCACATCCACCTCCATAAAATCAGAGTGACCGACACTCTCTTTAAGGGCTGAGAGGGTGTTTTCAGGACGCAACGCCCTCGCTCCTCTATGTGCTCCGATAAGACCTTTGCGGTTAAGCAGTTCTAATATTTTCATGATTTATTGTATCATATCTTCATTGATGAAAGGTGGCAAAAAAGATGGAAGACAAAAAACAAATTTACTCTTGGGCGCTTTATGATTGGGCGGATTCTACCTATGCCACTACGGTGATGGCTGGGTTCTTTCCTCTCTTCTTCAAAACTTATTACAGTGCGAATGTGGATGCGACTGTAAGTACTGCACAGCTTGGTTTTGCAAACTCAATTTCAAGTTTTATCGTTGTACTTTTGGCACCGCTTTTAGGCTCTATCGCCGATGCAGGCTCCCTCAAAAAACGCTTCCTCTTTCTCTTTGCGTATTTGGGAATTCTGATGAGTGCCGCTTTGGCGCTTGTCGGTGAGGGTGCTTGGCAGATGGCGGTTTTTGTTTATGTGCTTGGAAACATCGGTTTTATGGGCTCGAACACCTTCTATGATGCGCTTCTCTCCTCTATTTCGGATGAGAGGAGTGTTGATTTTGTCTCAGGGCTTGGCTTTGCTCTTGGCTACCTAGGAGGCGGGATTCTCTTTGGTGTTAATGTTTGGATGCTCCAAAACCCATCGTTTTTTGGTCTGGAGAGCGAGGCTCACGCGGTAAAAGCCTCCTTTATCTCCGTGGCTTTGTGGTGGGCAATTTTCTCAACCCCTCTCTTCTTGTTTGTGGAGGAGAAAAGAGAGGGTGTAAACAAAGAGAGTTCGTTGCTCTTGCAGGGTTATCTCAGACTGAAAAACACCTTCTCAAAAATAAAAGCACTCAAGGGGCTGCTCCTTTTTTTAGTGGCGTACTGGCTCTACATCGACGGTGTTGACACCATCATCCGCATGGCGGTCGATTATGGAATGGCACTGGGTTTCGATACGAACAGTCTCATCTTGTCGCTTTTGATAGTCCAGTTTGTAGGCTTTCCGGCAACGCTTTTCTTTGCAAAATTGGCGCAAAAATGGGATACAAAAAAAGCAATTTTTCTCGCTATTTTTATCTACATGTTTATAATTTTGTGGGCAACGAGGATGAGCGAGGTGTATGAGTTTTACATATTGGCGCTCATGATAGCCTGTGTGCAGGGCGGTATTCAGGCACTTAGCCGCTCCTACTACTCAAAAATGATTCCGCAGGAGCACTCCGCAGAATTCTTTGGATTTTACAACTTTTTGGGTAAGTTCGCCACAATTTTAGGACCGCTTCTGGTAGCAGTTGTAGCACTCTTTAGCCAGAATTCAAGAGTTGCAATCGCCTCGGTTGTTCTCTTTTTTATAATCGGCGGAGTTTTGCTCTTTTTTGTGGATGAGAAGAAGGTTTCGGAGGATGTAAAGAAGGCTTTATTGTGAGAGTGGGTTTCTCTCTGTCTCTTTTTCAATCGCCGCTCTTGTCAGTTTTGTAATCGCATCAAAACTCAACTCCTCAGGATAAATCGGCTCTAAAAAAGTGATTCTGATTTTTACGGGTTTTGGAAAAAGCTTGCCTGCTTTGAGTGCTTTGAAACTTCCATCTATTACCACAGGAATAACGGGAACATTATAGGTTTTGCTCAGCATGGCGAAAAATGGGCTGAATTTTAGCAGATTTGCATCCCTTGTTCTTGCACCTTCCGGAAAAATTACCAGATTATTTCCCTCTTTTAGCACTAGCGCACACCGTTTCATAGAGCGGATAAGATTATTGTCTGCATCTATGAGAAGTGTCTGTCCGTTGTCTGAGATTGGACGCAGAAATCTTGTTCCAAAAACCGCTTCATAGGCAAGAAAAAAAGTCTTTTTCAGGATGCCGTAGGGAAGCGTCGCCTCCATCAAAAAGCCGTCAAGCATGCTTTGATGCGTGGGGGCGATGATGCATGGAGGGGCTGGAACATTCTCTAACCCTCGCACTTCGAGGCGGAAATAGAGCTTAAAAAGGGGGAAGAGAAGGGTCTTGTAGAGAAACATAATAAAAGGGGAGTAGATAAGTTTTTCGTTCATTTCTTCGCTGAGCATTTTTATCCAGTCCATTTTGGTCGGGTTAAAATGCTTCTGATGCGCTTTTATATAGCTGTATAAATCTTTCATAATCATGATTTCTGAGAAAATCATTTCATCTATAAAGACACCGAAACTTTTTTCTATAAAGACAAAAAGTTCAACATTGCCCAGTGAATCAAGCCCAAGGTCAAGCTCTAAGTGTGAAGAGGGTAAAACCTCGCAGCTGCTCATGCCGTGCAAAAAAGATTTGAGTGTTTTGTAGAGTGCATCGTCAGGCTCTTCTTCAGCTATTTTCGGTTCATTTTGTGAGAGAGGGAATTTAGAGATTGTGTAACTTCTAATCTTCTCATCTTCTTTGGCTTCCATGTTGTAGAGCTCAATACAGTACCAGCGAAGTTGACTCTCTATATTCACGATGTGCGCAGATTTGAGTGCTTTAAAATTTGGGTAGAGCAGAGCATGTGGAAATCCATCTTTGATAAGCACTTCAGCCTCTTTCACGAAGGGTGAGAGGGCTAAAAGGCGTTCCTTTTTTTTGTGCAAATCCATTATTCTTTGAGTGTTAAATCAGCGTGATGCAGTCTTGGGCTTTTGGAACAAGGCACAAAAAGCTATAAGTTTCATCTCCAAGAGTCTCGTAGCCATGGGGAACATTTGCCGGAATAAGCAAGACATCTCCTGCGTGCGCTTCAAAAACAGTATCACCGATTGTCACTTTTGCACGCCCGCCAAGGACATACTGTTCATGTTCAATGATATTTGTGTGAAGCGGCATGTGACCTCCGGCTTCAATTGTGAAGTTTCTCATAGCAAAGTTTGGTGATTCTTCGGGTGAGAGAAGCATCTTCATAGCAACACCTTTTCCGGCTTTTTGGGGCATTGCCTCAACACTCTCTATCTTTTTGTGTATAAACATTTTCGACCTCTTATGTAGTTTAAAATATAATTTATAGTAGCATAACATAATAAATGTGTTGAGGTAAATGATGAGTGTTAAAAAAGTAAAAAATGGTAATAAATATTTTGGACTCTATAGTTCACTCATTGTGATGTTCTCAATCATTATTGTCGTAGTTGTTACGCTTCTGATTCAACAAGAAAAAAATAAGCGCGAGTTTGAGAGGCATCTTACCCAGGATATTTTACATAATGCGATTGATAATTTTGATAGTATAATTTTAGCTAGAGCTTGGAATGCCTCTTTTAGCGGTGTCTATGTCAAAGAGCAGAATGGAATAAAGCCAAATATGTATCTTAAAGATAGTGTTATACATAGTGATAAGAATGAGACGCTTATTAGAATAAACCCCTCTTGGATGACCCGTCAAATCTCTGAAATGTCTAACAAAGAAACAAAACACTACTATAAAATGACGTCTCTCAAACCTATAAACCCGGCAAATAAACCAGATGCTTTTGAGACAGAGGCGTTGAAGTATTTTGAAAAAAACAAAGACGAACTCTACTTCTGGAATTTTCAAAAAAGCGGTGATATTGTAGAGAAATTTAATTTTATGGGAAGCTTGAAAGTAGTTGAGGAATGTATGTCATGTCATGCCGAACAAGGCTATAAATTGGGCGATATTAGAGGCGGAATCAGAGTCACTGTTCCCATAGATGAGTATAATGATGGAATGAGCTTGATAAAAAATGAGAGCGTTCATATGCGATGGATTATTTTAACAGCTGCCTTAATTATCGCTTCGTTGCTTTCATTTGTGATGCAAAGAATATTCACACATCAGAGTGCGATGGCTGAATTCAATAAAGAGCTTGAAGAGAAGGTCATGCAAAGAACACAAGAGCTTCTCGAGATGAATGATACCCTCGAAGCTAGAGTAGCAGAAGAGGTAGCAAAAAATAGAGAAAAAGATGAAGCAATATTAACCCAATCGCGCTATCAGGCTATGGGAGAGATAATGGAGATGATTTCTCATCAGTGGCGTCAGCCGATTACCGTTATTGGAGTAATTTCAAATAATCTGTTGATAAACCTTGAGCTTGGAATGGATGACAAAGATGAGATGAAAAAATCGCTGGAAAAGATTTCAACTCAGATACAAACACTCTCTAAAATAATCACAGAATTCAGTAATCTTTTTGAGTCTGATTCGGTTGAGACTCTGACAAGACCATGCAAGATTGTAAATGAAATTTTAGACGTAATGCAAAATAACTTTAAACATTACAACATAAAAGTTGATATTAAGTGTGAAAATAAAGATGAAATAATGCTGATGTCAAAGGAGTTCTTTCAGGTTTGCTGGAACATTATCAACAATGCCAAAGAGATATTGATAGAACGCAAGATTATCAATCCGAAAATTACAATAGTCATAGAGGAGAGCGAGAGAGAGGTGGTAGCCAGTATCTCTGATAATGCAGGCGGAATAAAAAAAGAGTATCTAAGCAAAATTTGCGAGCCCTATTTTAGTACAAAAGAGGACTTAAACGGAAAAGGGCTGGGCTTGTATATCAGTAAATCTATTGTAGATAAACAGTTGCATGGCTCTCTTAGCGTAGAGAATGATGATGAGGGAGCCGTATTTACTATTCGGATTCCTAAAAAAAACGGGTAAATAATCAGAGTGAAATTTCACCGAGTCCATGTAGAGATAACAAATATCTGCGGTTTGGCATGTGCATTTTGCCCGCCGAAGGTGATGCCGACAAAAACGATGCCGCTTGTCTTTTTTGAATATGTTTTAAAAGAGCTTCGCCCCTACACAAAATCTCTCGCTTTTCATGTGATGGGCGACCCTTTGACCCTCTCCAATCTGGTTGATTATCTGGAACTCGCAGAAAAATATGGCTTTGAGGTGGAGCTTACGACCAGCGGATATTACCTGAGTAAAACGCCTATGGAGGTGCTGTTTCACAAAAGTGTACGGCAGCTCAACATCTCGCTCAACAGCTACAATAAAAACTCTCTGAACTTAACTTTTGATGAGTATATGCACGGTGTTTTCAAGGCATGCGGTAATAAACTGCAGAGTTACCCGAAACCCTTTATAAATCTGCGGGTTTGGAATCTTGATGAAAAGATTTCCGAAGCCGAGTTTAACAAACTCCTGTTTGAGAAGTTAGAGAGTTATTTTGAGTTGACAATAGATACAGAAAAAATTTACGAAGAGAGGGCAAAATCCCTCCGTCTCGCCCCAAAAATACTCCTTAATTTTGACAACTATTTTGAGTGGCCCTCTCTTGGCAGTTTGCATGAGAGTGACGCACCATGTCATGGTCTGAAATCTCATATCGGAATTTTGGCGAATGGAACTGTCGTGCCATGCTGCCTTGACGCCGAGGGTGTGATAAATCTCGGTAATCTGCATGAAACAGCGCTCAAAAATATTCTTGATTCTTCGAGAGCAAAAGCGATAGTTGAGGGCTTTGCACATGCAAAGGCTGTTGAAGAGCTGTGCAAAAAGTGCAGTTATAAATGCCGATTTAACAAATAGTATAGTAGAATGAATATCTATATGTTTTATAAATGAGGTTTTTTTTGAGAAAGTTTCTCTTTGCTTTTTTATTTTTGTTTGGTGCACTTTTTGGGGATGAGAAGGTTGTGTTGCAGTTGAAGTGGCTGCACCAATTTCAATTTGCCGGTTATTATGCTGCTCTAGAAAAAGGGTATTATAAAGATGTCGGCTTAGATGTAGAAATCAGAGAAAGAGATTTAAACAAAAGCAATATAAAACAGGTCATAGACGGTGAAGCGGAGTATGGAATTGCCGATTCTGTACTTTTTTTGCATAAGGCAAAACAAGAGCCGGTGGTGATTGTCGCAGCTATCTTTCAGCACTCTCCAAATGTACTTTTAACACTCAAAAGCAGTGGAATTGACAGCCCCTATAAACTTCAAAACAAAGATATAACATTTTATAAAAAAGATGTTGACGGTTTTGGAATTCTAGCAATGCTTAAAAGCTTACATGTTGAACCCAATATATCAAGAGTCAAGGAAGAGACAAACTACACCTATTTGGCAGATAAAAAAACGGACGCGTATGTTTCCTATTTGAGTAATGAGCCGTTCTATTTTAAAGAGATGGGCACGGAGATAAATATTATAAATCCAGCAAATTACGGTTTTGATTTGTACGGTGACATGCTCTTTACAAGTGTAAAAGAGGTAGCTGAGCATCCTCAAAGAGTAGAAAAATTTAAAGAAGCGACTCTTAAAGGGTGGAAGTATGCGTTTGAGCATAAAGAGGAGATTATAAATCTTATCAAAAAGAAATATGCAACAAATAAATCAATAGAGCATTTAAGATATGAAGCAGACGCGCTGGAGCAGTTGACGCAGCAAAAAAGCACTCCTATGGGCACAATTGATAATGGTCGGGTAGAGTTTATTCTTGGAATTTATGAAAAATACGGACTTATAAAAAACAGTGTTCCAATAGAAGAATATATCTTTGACCCGCTCAAAAGTAAAAATATTTTTACGCAAGAAGAGAAGAGCTATTTAAAAGAGAAAAAAGTTATCAATATTTGTATCGACTCGGATTGGATGCCGTTTGAGAAAAATGAGGGCGGTAAATATATAGGCATCGGTGCCGATTATGTAGCACTCTTTGAAAAATCTATCGGTATTCCGATTAGAATGGTAACTACTAAAAATTGGGCGGAGTCTATCACATATTTAAAAGAGAGAAAGTGTGATATTTTATCTTTGGCTATGCCTACAAAAGAGAGAGAATCCTACCTTGACTTTACAAAAGCATATTTTAAAACGCCTGTCGTCATTGTGACAAAACCCGACGAACTTTATATAGATGACATAATACAAATTACAGATAAAAAGATAGGCATAATAAAAGGCTATGCTTATGGAGAGATACTCAGAAAGAGGTATCCTCGCATAAATTTTGAGGATGTAGAAAGTATAAAAGAGGGATTGGATAAGGTGTGCAGCGGTGCGCTGTTTGCTTATGTTGATACCTTGGTTGCAGCCGGTTATAACATACAAAAAGATTATCTTGGAGAGCTGAAGATTGCCGGCAAATTTGGCGATACGTGGGATTTAAGTGTTGCTACCAGAAATGATGAACCGATTTTAAAAGAGATATTTGACAAAGCTGTAGAACTTATCTCCTCAACCACGCAGCAAGAGATTTTTAATAAATGGGTATCGGTACACTATGACAAAGCTGCAGATTATGCAGCTATTTTTAAATGGGTCGGCTTAGTTGCAATACTCTTTACTATTTTTCTACTCATGGGACTTTTTGCAAACAGAAGATTACGTGTAGAAATAGTGCGTAGAAAAAAAATAGAAAAAGAACTTGCGAAGCTTTCTATTACAGATGAGTTAACATCTCTTTACAATAGAAGATATTTTAATGAGATATTTCCAAAGCTAATCAACAGTGCAAAGAGAGAGAATGAGAATATCTGCTTTGCCATGGCAGATATTGATTTTTTTAAACAGTACAATGACACTTATGGGCATGTTGCAGGAGATGAGGTGCTCAGGGGCGTTGCAAATGTTATGAAAGAATCTTTGCACAGAGCCGATGATTACTGTTTCAGACTTGGCGGAGAAGAGTTCGGAATTCTGTTTAAAGGGCTGAGGGCACAAGAAGCTAAAGAGCTTGTAGAGAGCATGCGGGAAAATATAGAAAATTTACAGATAGCACATAAAAAAAACAGTGCAAGCAAATATTTGACGGCATCCTTTGGTTTGGCAGTTAAAAATGCCAACTCCATTGAAGATTTAGAGGAGCTTTACAAAGAGGTAGATGAGCTTCTGTATGAGGCAAAACAAGCTGGCAGAAATAGAGTTGTTGCAACTACATCTTCAGCAATAAATAAAGAAGAGTGAAGAAAACTAAAAGTGCTAAATCTATCTTACTTCTAAACTCTAAAGCATGCTCGACATCCTCTCTTGTAATCTCTTCTCTACCATCTCCAAAGGTGGCTTTTTCTTTTAATTTTCCAAAATAGTAGGTCGGACCGCCCAGTTTTAGTCCTAGAGCTTGAGCCATAGCCGTGATTGGATAGCCCGCATTTGGACTCTCATGTTTTTTGGCATCCTCATAAAATAAGAAGTTTTTTTTCTGTTTTGAGAGCAGCATAATTAAAAGGGCGGTTATTCGAGATGGGATAAAATTTGCAATGTCATCAAGGATAGCGGCAGCTTTCCCATACTTTTCGTATCTTTCATTTCTGTACCCCACCATAGAATCCATTGTGTTTATCGCCTTGTAAACAACGGCTCCCACAAGCCCAAACAGCAGAAGATAAAAAAGCGGAGCAATAACTCCGTCGCTGAGGTTTTCAGCATAGGTTTCAATGCTTGCTTTGTATATGTCACTCTCGTTCATATTCTCCACATTGCGACTTACAAGCTGAGAGATTGCCTCTTTTTTGTTCTCAGTGGATAATACATCTTTTACCGAGTCATAGAGCATTCTGTGAGCGATAAACATGGAAGATACAAGCGATGATGTGATGATGTACAAAAGTACGTGGAATTCAGCCAAAAAATGATCTACAATCAGGGCTGTTGCAGCGGAGATTGCTACGACAAAAGAGACAAGAAAAAAACCGCGTAAAACAGAGTCTTGATAAAAGCTGTCTTCAAAGTAGGTGATAATCTCACCGATAGCCACGATAGGGTGTTTGAATGCTGTCTTGCTAAAAAAACTGAATTCACCAAAAACCCTGTCTATCAGGTAGGCAAACAGCGTTATTAAAATATTACTCATTAAGCGCTCTTTGTATAAAAGCTATGTCAACATGTTTTTCGATATGTTTGGCAAACTCTCGTATGGATTTCGCTTTGTAGGCTTTTAAATCATATCCTTTGTATCGTTTGTCAATAGCATTAAATAGAGTATATCTTAACGCATCACTATCAAAGAGCCCGTGAACAAATGTCCCGTATAGATTCTTTTTCTTTATGGCTCTCTTTTTTGCAACACCGTTATGTATCTCATAGCCATCTATAATTGCGCCAAAAAGGTTGTAGATCCCTTTTTTTACAATCTTCTCTTTCTCAAAAACCACATCGCCTTTTATCCGACCGAACCCCTTTGTTTCCACCGCTTCAGATTCCACATGAAAGGGGTCTAAAATGCGCTCAAACATCATCTCATAGCCACCGCAAATAGCGACTACTTTTTGTTCTTTTGAGCTGAGCTTCTCCTTAAATCCTCTCTCTCTCAGCCATAGTAAATCGTCAACAACCCTTTTGCTTCCCGGAATAACAACTACTTGGCATGATGCAATCTCACTAGGGTTTGAAATAAATGAGAGTTCAATCTCACTATCTGCAACAAGCGGCTCAAAATCGGTAAAGTTGCTGATGTGCGGAAGTTTGATAACGCCTACTTTGATGATGCTTTTGCTTAAGTCTTGAACATAGTTCATAATGGACGCGCTATCTTCAAAGCCGAGGTTGAATGGTTTAAACGGCACAACTCCAAGCACTTTGATGCCAAATTTCTCCTCTATAATCTGTACGCCTTCATCAAAGAGAGTCATATCTCCTCGGAATTTATTGACAATCACCCCGATAACATTCTCTTTGAGTTTTTTTGGAAGCAGATTATACACTCCATAAATAGAGGCAAAAACACCGCCACGTTCTATGTCGGCAACCAAAATAATTTTTGTGTCAAATTCATCTGCGATGTAGATGTTGGATAAATCTTTGCTCATCAGGTTGAGCTCAACAGGACTCCCAGCACCCTCCGCCACAATACAATCATACTCTTTAAGAAGCTTTTTAAAGGCTCTTTTGGCATGTGGCTTGAGCGCATCAATATCTTTGTAATAGCTCCAAACATCTTTTTCACCGACACTCTTGCCGTTGATAATAATGTGTGCAGAGTTTTTAGAGCCGGATTTTAAGAGTACCGGATTCATAAAGTGCGATGTAGGTATTCCGATAGCCTCTGCGGCAAAGTGTTGAGGAATGGCAATCTCCCCGCCGTCATCACAAACTTTCGAGTTGTTAGAGACATTTTGTGCTTTAAAAGGAGCGACACTTACACCGCGATGATGCAAAAGATAGGTGATGGCAAAGCTGAGAGTAGATTTGCCCGCATCGCTGCTTGTTCCGAAGATGCTGAGGGAGTTCATTGTTTTGCCTTTTAAGAAATTTAAGATACAACTTTGTTGCGTCCACTCTCTTTCGCTTCATAAAGTTTGGCATCCACACGGCTGATTGCATTATCCATTGATTCATTATCAGCACATAAAATGACTCCAAAACTGCAAGCGACTTGTGCTTTGATACTAAAGCTGTGTTCTTCAATAATTTTACGTAATTTTTCAGCAGTAAAAACAGCTTCAGAGAGTGTGTTCTCAGGAAGGATGATTGTGAATTCTTCTCCACCCCATCTCGCAAGAAGGTCACTTGAACGAAGATGTGAACTTATTAATAAAGAGAGTTCTTGCAGCACTATATCTCCGCTGTTATGCCCAAATAAGTCATTAATTTGTTTGAAATGGTCTATATCAAACATAATCAGAGAAACAGGGTGTTTATATCTATGGCTTTTTTCAAGTTCTTTTTTAAAAGTTTCACTGAAAAATCTTCTATTTCCAATTTTTGTCAGTGAGTCTATGAGAGTAAGTTGTTCTTTTTCATCAAGTATTCTCGATGTTTGGTGGCGCTGTGCAGTCATCATCAAAATAGAAAATGTAACGGTAAAGATAAATATTTGAAGCATTATCAAGGAAAGTTTATGGTCGCCATCGTACGAAAATTGGCTATATCCTGATGACGTTCCCAAAATAGCCAAAATTGTTACAACTATTAGAAAGATAAGATTAACCCCTTGCTCTAGACGAATACTTGCCCATATAAGTGGAAATAGAATCAGATACTCGATTGGATATTTTTCATCAAAAAAGTATCCTGAACCAAAAATAAAAACTGATGATATAACTAATATTGTAAAAATTAGTGCTATCTCTCCTAAGTGATTTTTTGCTGTTAGAGTAATGTTTTGTTGTAAAGTATAGGCAATAAAAAAGGGGGCAATCATGATAAACCCTATAAGGTCTCCAAAAAACCACATCAGCCATCCAAGTATTTGATGTTCAGATGATAATAGATCATTAAGAAACAGCATAGTTGTTCCCATACTGGACGTGATAAGTGCACCAATTATGCTGTAAAAAATAAAAGAGATAATAGTATTTGTATCATAAAAAATATCATTTTTAATTGCACCGTTATTAGTAAGCCAATAGGTTACAACCGGACCTATAGTATTGCCAATGGCTATCTCGAATGCTACGGTCGGTGAGCTGAGAGTCATATTTAAAAAGTAGGCGCCAAGAAAAATACCTGGAATAACTATATTGCCTCTAAAAAACAGGAATGAAAGAGCAACTCCCGTAGGCGGCCATATTGCAAAAATACTTGATGATTCATTTAAAGATAATGGTCCTACGACTTTAGCTGAAAAAAAGTACACAAGCGATGTTACTACAGTATAAAAAAGTATATCAACAATTATTTTACTTTTTATGGAACCTGCATGCATTGAAATCACAAAGATCCTTTCTTTTTTAATATTTGATTATGATTGTATCTTTTTTGAATTTAAAAAGAGAAATGCATCACTCAGGTGAACAATTGAGTTTGCTTAATGCTTCTGCAAGTCTGTCGTGTGCGCCAGTCTCTTTGACTGCAAAGCGCAGGTAGCTATTGTCTAAGAAGTCAAAACTTCCGCATGTCCTCACTAAGATTTTATGTTTCAGAAGATGCTCAAAAATCTCATCAGCTCTCTCTGCTTTTGTAAGGAAAAAGTTGGAGTTGCTTTCATATATTTTGGTAAAAAGTTTTGAGTTTTCTAAAATGCTCAAAAGTTTTTCTTTATATGTACTGTGCAGCTTTTTACTCTTTTCTGCGAAATCTTTGTCTTGGAGCCTCTGCATCAAAAACTGAGCATCAAAAGAGGAGAGGTTCCAAAGAGGAGTTTTTAATTTTTCAATATTTGAAAAGTCAGAGAAAATCGCTCCGATTCTTACACCCGCACACGAATTAAATTTAGAAAAAGATTGGACTATATATAGTTTTTTATTATAATTGATTTGGTTTCTCAAAGAGATTAAGTTTTCAAACTCCAAAAAGGATTCATCCAATATTATTATGCAGTTTCGCTCTTTCCACATGCCGAGCAGTTTCTCTAAATTGTAATATTTACCATCAGGGGTGGAGGGATTTACGAAGACAACAATAGAGTTTTTTTTTGGTTTTTTATAGATGTTTTCAAAGCGGTTGATTTTGATGATTTTTTTCTTTTCCTGCTTTGCCGCCTTTTCATACTCCCCATAAAGGGGTGCGTAGAGATAAACCCTCTTTTCTCTCAGGTTTTTAAAAAGTTCAAAGATAGCGGAAGTGGCACCGTTATAAAGAGCCATCTGCTTTTTCTTGATTTGATACTTTTCAGCGATGGCATATTTGAGCTCAGAGTAGGAGCTGTCGGCATATTTTACTAACATCTCATCTGTTAGTGTCATGCTAATGTCAGGGTTATAGCAGTTAATGTTAGATGAAAAGTCGATGATTTCATTTGCTTCACAGCCTAGTTTTTTGGCTGCTTTATAGATGCCTGCCCCATGTTTCATTTGAGTATCTCTTTTGCCGTTTTTGTGTTCTTGAAGTTTGCTATTCGCTTAAGTGCATAAAATCCGCATGCAGCGTTTATGGATTCTTGCAACTCTTTTTTTGAGAGTTTTCTCGGTGCGTGTTGGTTGTAGGTATTGAGAAAGAGGTTTGCAAAAAAGTCTTTATGCTTTTTTGCATCAAACCCCACGAGTGCAACGGCTGCATCAAAAGCAAAATTGCCGCATGCAGAGTCAACAAAGTCGAAAACACCGATTTTTGTACCAATAAAAACCGTGTTGTCCTTGAATATATCGCCGTGAATGACTCCCTCATTTTTTTGGTTCTGCTTTTTTAAAAACTGGAGCTTCTTGTAATAGCTAAAGAAGTTTGCTTTTGTGTAGTCCAGATGTGACGATATCTCATCTTGGTCTATTACACTTTGAGTAGATTCTTTTTTATAGGTGTGTTGATGAAGTTTTGCCAAAAATCTTGCCAAAGCTTGGATATGATAACTCTTTATGTGGGTAGGTTGTGAGCCTTCGATTTTTTCGTAAAGATACCAGTTATGAGAGCTTTCAATGCAATTTGGTACATTTAATCCAAAAAGTTTTAATTCAGCCAAAAGCTTACTATCCTCTTCTATTTTATGTGAAATAGCTCTTTCATACTTTTTTAAAATGTAGCTTGTTGTTTTTGTGAAAACTATATAAGTCGTGTCGATTATTCCGGAAGTAGTCTCAATTAAAGAGGTAAATTCGTAGGATGTAAAGAGCCGATTTAACTCATCAAGCGTAATTGCAGTTTTTACGCCCATCTATAAAGGGCACTTTCGCATAATCTTTTTCCAATCCAAATCAAAATGTTTAGTAACATAACTCTTGAGATGCGGAACTTCACACTTGGAACAGTCTTGATGGATTTTCTCGCCGTAAATACCTTGTCTGCCCTCTTTTGAATCTATAGAGCAAAAACTGTATTGTATTTTGGCTTCAACTTTTTTAATCCCCTCATCTTTAAAACGGAAGTTTGGACAGGCACAGAGATAGCAGTTCAGCTCATCTATATCGTGGCACTTTTTGTTCTCTTTGTATAAAGGGCAAAAATCAGGCTCCTCTTTGACCATGCTTTCAAATTTGAAATATTCAATGATTTCATCTTCTGTCTTTTCATGTTTCAAAAGTTTATCTACGATCACCTTATGCTTTTCTGCGTGTTTGACAAACCAAGATTGGTAACTCATTTTGTGCCTTTGTTGATGATTAAAAATAACAGTAGCCATGTACACAGTTTACACATATTTATCCATTAGTATTATTTTTATTAAAAGAATTGTTTATTTTATCAAAAAAATTTAGTTATGTTTTATATCGGAAGGTTTATAAATCTTCATACTATCTTCATACTATCTTCACACTATTGTAGTACAGTTTATTTTTTCTAAAAAAGAGGAGTTAAATATGAAAAAAATATCTTTATCTCGTTTTACGCTTGCATCACTGTTGCTAGCGATTGTTGGTATTGAAAACGCCTATGCGGTTCCAAGTTTTGCTCGTCAGACTGGGTTGGATTGTACGGTATGCCATACAGTTTTTCCGGAATTAACCCATTTTGGGCGTGATTTTAAAATGCGCGGCTATGTGATGGGAGGTGGAACGACAAAAATGCCGCTTCCTTTGGCTGCTATGATTATGGCAGATGCTACAACTATCTCCAAGAGTAAAAATCCTGACGGCACGAACGCGGTTGTAAACGGCAATGGCGAAAATAGAAACGGTGAGCTTGTGATTCCGCAAGTCAGCCTTTTTTATGGCGGAAAGATTTATGATAACGTGGGTGCGTTTGTACAGATGACCTACGACGGAACACTTCTTCCTCAAGACAAAGCGGTAGCACCCTATATATCGATGGATAATGTTGATATACGCTATGCAAACTCTGCTACGGTTTTAACAAAAGAGCTAGTATATGGGGTTTCTGTCAATAATAATCCGACAGTGCAAGATTTATGGAACTCCACGCCTGCATGGGGATTTCCATATGTTACTTCCTCTATGGCACCAACGCCTTCAGCAGCTACGCTTATAGATGGAGGACTTGGACATGTGGTGGCTGGAGTAAGTATTTATGCTATGTTTAATGATCTTGTTTATGCTGAGATTGGAGCGTATCAGACAATTCCTACCGGCGGACCAAAATCAATACTGGGTTGGCATAACGGAGGTTCTGATCCGGTAGTGGATGGAACTTCACCTTACGGTCGTATCGCTCTTCAGCAAGAGGCTGGAGACCATTATATTATGGTTGGAACTTATGCAATGGCAACAAATGTAAGTCGAGTAGGGAGTAATAAATTAGATTCTTACCATGACATGGCGGTAGATGCAGAGTATCAATACACGCATGATATGCATAATATTACTGCTACGGCATCAAAAATATGGGAAGAGGCAAAGCTGGATGCGAGCCATGAAACAGGAGCTTCGGATAATACCTCTGATTCACTCTCAACAACCAAAGTAAAAGTCGGTTACCGTTATGACCATAAATACGGTGCTTCACTTGGGTACGCTTTAACATCCGGCGATGCAGATGCCGCAAGATATGGAACATCAGGCACATTGGCACCGGACAGCAGCTATGGAATTGCTGAGCTTGATTACCTTCCTATAAACCAAGTTAAATTTACTCTGCAATATACTATGTATGATAAATTTAACGGAGCAAAAACAAACTATGACGGTGCAGGTCGCAACGCGTCAGACAACAACACGCTCTATCTTGTCGGCTGGTTTATGTTCTAATTTTTTCATTCATCCATTTTCGACAGAAGTCGGAAATGGATTTCTTGCTCATATTTAACTTATCCTTCTGTGTATATGTTTTAAATCTTCTAAAATAGTTCATCAATTATTTCAGTGTTGCTTCTGAACATTACATGGAGGTAGGTTCCAAAAACTCTCTCTTTTTGCCAGCTTCCTACTTTTCCCTCATCTTTTTTTGTTTTGAAGAGTCTATCCGTTCCCTCTTTTTCATCTACAATATTTGTGTAGTGAAAAGCATGCCCTTTGATGTTTTTGGAGTTGTAGTAGTACCCCATTCTCTGGAACCTATTGTGGAGGGTAAAATCCAAATCTAAAATACCGCTCATCTTGTTTTCATCCACGGAGTTTCCGAGGTAGAGCATTCCTGCACATTCGGCATATATGGGTTTTGTTTTTGCATGGGCTATGAGTGAATCTCTAAAATTATGCGACTCTTTTAGTCTCTCATAGCTCTCTTTTGTTTCGACATAGCCGCCCGGAATATAGACAATATCCGCGTCGATAATCTCATTTTTAGTAGAGGATACAAAGCAGACTTCCCTAAAAATCTCTTTTAAAAACTGGGTATTGTCATGGTACAAAAATGAGAAGTTTTCATCATTCACAATAGCCAGTTTTTTGTCAATTTTTTGAATTTTTTCAAAGGGGTACCATTCACTGCTCGTTCTCTCTTCGTTTTTGCACATCCGAGTTTCATGTGCCAAATCTTCAACTCTCTTTATATCTATATTCTCAAGCACCTCTTTTGAAACTCTCTCTATCTTTGAAATATCATTCAAATCAAGCCCCAGATGTGTATCGCTCAAAGAGGTTAAATCCTTTTTTATCCATCCAAGAACAGCGACATCCGAGAAATCTTTTAAAATCTGATTTTTAATAAGCTCGAAGTGGGAAGCCGAAGAGAGTTTGTTTAAAACTACGCCCTTGATGGTGTTGTCCTCTCTGTATGTTTTGAGCCCCTTTAAAACGGCAGAGACGGTTATATAGCTGGAGCTTCCATCAAGAAGAAGTATGGTCGGGATGTCTAACAGTTTAGAGACATCGTAAGCGCTGCATCCCTTGTCCATTCCGTCATAAAAACCCATCACGCCCTCACAGATAGAGATTTTTTTGTCACTGTATTTTTGAAATATCCATTGAACCTGCTCTTGATTCATCATGAAGGTATCAAGGTTTACGGATGGAGTACCGCATATTTTGGTATGAAACTGAGGGTCTATAAAATCCGGTCCAATCTTAAAGGGTCTCACAGAATCTTTAAAGTGGTGAAGCAGAGCTGTTGTAAGTATTGTTTTGCCTTGGTTTGAAGCGGTTGCGCTGATGCATAAAGCTTTCATATCTTTTCTCTTTTTATGATGAGGTATATAAAAAACGGAGCGCCCAGAAATGAGGTGACAACTCCTATGGGCACATCCGAGGTCGTTCCTAGATTTCTTGCAATCAAATCACATCCAACGAGAAATACACCGCTGTAAAAAAATGTAACCAAGAGCAGTTTGTCGGCACTTTTTTTGTAGATGGCTTTGAGTATGTGAGGCACTATAAGCCCGACAAAGCCGATAGGTCCGGTAATGCTCACAGCAACCCCGATGGCGACTGAGACCGATACCAAGAGAATAGTGTTGATTTTGCGAACCTCTACCCCTTTTAAAAAGGCGTTGTCATAGGAGGTCAGAAGCAGCTTAATCTCCTTTTTGTATTTAAGGGAGATGAAAAGAAGCAAAATACTTACAACAATAACCGGAACGGTATCTCTGATTCCAACTACATCGAGGCTTCCCATGGTGAATCTGAGTATTTCATAGCTTTGAGATTGACTACTGAGATAAAAGAGGATCATAAGCGCGGCACTGTAAAAAAATGAGAGAGCGATACCCACCAGTAGGAGTGATGAGGTGTCATAACCTTTAATTTTTGAGGCGATGCTAAAGAGTATCGCAATGGTTAAAAGCGCTCCGAAAAAACCAAAAACCGGAACGAGTGTGACAAAGCCGAAAACTATTGCAAAGGCACTTCCCAAGGTCGCTCCGCTCGCCACACCAAGCGTAAATGGTGTACTCATTGGGTTTCTAAAGAGCGATTGAAAAATGAGACCGCTCAGACCTAAAAGTGCCCCCGTGAAAAAGGCGACAACAACTCTAGGAAGTCTCAAATCCCAAAAAAGTTTATAATCTATAGATGCAATGTCACTGATATTGAAGAGATTTATCTTTATTTGCCCAAAGAATGGAGCTGTAAGAAGCAGAGTTATTGAGAGGATAATAAAGAGATATTTCATATATTCACCACAAAATAGCCATCTATATGTTTTATGCTTGAGCCAAAAAGTTTTTCTAAGTTTGACGCTTCAAAAAACTTTTTATTCTCATCAAAAAACTCTCCCTCTCCCTCTTGTATGTAGAGTATTTTATACCCCAGTTTGTGAGCCAGATTCAAGTCATGGGTTATGATGATTCTGTTTTTAATTACATCGCTTTTTAACATCTCGTAAACCTGCAGTGTTTTGCTCGGGTCTAAATTTGCTGTCGGTTCATCAAATATAGTTAGTTTTGCGTTGTGAAGTATTGAAGATGCCAGCATGGTTAGCTGTTGCTCGCCGCTGCTGAGAGTTTTACATGGCTTATCTGCCAACGCATCTAAATTTAAAAGTGATATAGCTTCATCAACGCTTAATGACGAATAGAGTCTGCTTAATTCAAGATATTCTTTGAGTGAGATGTAGTCGTCAAATATCTCCAGTTTTGGGGGAATGTAGTTTATAAATTCTGCTCTTTTTTTGGCACCGAGGTGTTCCAATTTTTCGCCAAAGAGCTCAACTCTGTCTGAGTCGATAATTCCGCAAGCAACTTTTGCAAGGGTAGATTTTCCGGCACCGTTTGAGCCTAGCAGGATTAGGTTCTCGTCCTTTTTTAGATGAACGTTTATGTTGCTGAGTATGGCATTGCTGAAGCGTTTGATTTTTAGCATGTTAGTATTGTTTCTCTTTTATAGGATGAAGCAAATTGTTTTTTTTGTAATCATGTAAAATCCCTTGGAAATCTTGTAAAAAATAGACCAATCTGTCGCTCGGAATGCCTGCGTAGAGTTTATCAATAATGTAGATAGAGTTCGTTCTGCCTGCATTTATGGGGAGTTCTCTCCACGGAGCGGTTAAATCATTTTCGCTTAAACCCTTCTCATGCATGGAGTGCGCCAGAAGTATGACAATATCGGGATTGCATGCAATAATATTCTCCATATTAAGAATCGGTTGTCCTTTTCTTTGGCTTTGCAGAGCATTTGTGTTTCCGCTCTCGTTGATAATATCGTCAAAATAGAGGTTTTGACCTGCGACAAAAATTCTTGAAGCAAGAGAGGTGTTGTGCCCTATTACGATAAAAATCTTTTTATCTGCGGTGATATTTTTTAGCTTTTGCAGCTCTTGATTTATCTTATTTACTATCATCTGGGCATCTTCTTGTCTGTTTAAAGTTTTTCCGATATCCAGTAGAGAATTTTTTATCTCCGAGAGAGTGTCAATTTTTACAACCTGAGTTTTTATTCCAAGTTGCTGCAGCTTCTGGCCTAGTTGGTGGCTGTTTTGCTGCATGATGACAAGGGTTGGATTGAGTAAAATAATCTTCTCTAGAGATGGGTCGAAATAGCCTCCGACTTTTGCTATCTTTTGCGATGCCTCGGGATAGTCGCAGTAGCTTGTATTGCCCACTACATCATCGCCTTTGCCCAGTGCAAAAATTATCTCATTTATTGACGGCGAGAGGGCTACTATCCTCTCGCCTGCAAATAATGAAACAGTTATTACAAGAAGTAAAAAAAGTTTTATCATTAAAAAAGAGCCTTCATCCCTATATATCCGCTTCTTGAGGCGGTCGTATAACCTTCGACCACCTGGTAATTTCTGTCTGTTATATTATCCACTTTCAGGTATGTTTGAAAGTTTTTGTTTATATCGTAGTTGGCAACAAAGTTTGCAATCCCATACTCTCCGGTCTGCATCCCTTGTTCATTGTCTTTTTCGAATCTCTTGCCGATATATTCACCGTTTAAACCAAAGTGTAAATTTTCAGAGACATAATAATCAATACCGGCTTTAATACTCTTTTGCGGTTTTCTTGCCAATACTTTATTATCGCTGTTTTTGGCATCCAGCAGTGTATAGTTTGCATTTGCCACAAACGCAGTTGTTATATTTGTACTATATTCCAGCTCGTACCCTTGGAGTTTAGATTTTCCGGCTATATTACTGTATTTTGAAGTTGTAAAATCGTAATCAATCATGTCGGTTACATCACTGTTAAAGTAGCTGATTTTGAAATCATTGTACCCGATTGTCACATCATAACTCTGGGTGTTTTCAGGATTTATATTACCGTTGCCGTATGTAACATCATAGAGATTGTAGAGAGTCGGCACATTGTAAGCCGTTCCGATATTCGCGCTTGTAACAAGCCCGTTTATCTTTTCGCTGATATGTTTGACACCTACTTTACCTGTTAGTTTGTCATCAAATGTATCGTACATGTCATTTCTGATGGACTCCGTAAGAATAGTCTCTCCGCCGCTAAATCCATCAAACTTGTTGTTGTTTGTAAGAAAAACACCTTTGTTGCTATATTTTTCATTCAGCTCATTTTTGTGTTCAAATATTTTATAGTCAGCACCGACAACTACAAAGCTCCTATCGGAATAGGGGATATTTGATTTTAGTCCATACTCCTGAACGTCACCGCTATACGCTTTAGTATAACCTTGCGGATAGTTTCTCTCAAAGAGTGATTTTTTGGCATAGATGTCAACTTTATTGAAACTGTCAACATGGTTGAAGTTGATTTGAGAAAAACTGTTTTTCGTAGTTGAGTATAAATTCCCATTTGGGTCTTTATAGCCGTCATATTCAGTGTAGGAGTCTATGATGGTGTGAGAGAGGTCAACCTTGTTTGATTCATCTAGATTCAATCCAGCCTTAAAATTTGAAGTTCTGTTTGTATAGCCGTCCTTCTCATACTTTTTTATATCCTCTCCCTTGGGAGCCTGTGCGCTAAAACCGTCTGTCGTGATTTTTTGCGAATCTATTTTCACATAGTAGTTGTCATCTTTGAAAGAAACCAGCGCACCATATTTTTTTGTATTGAAACTTCCTGCTTCAGCGGTGGTAGAAGCGTGAAGACCCTTTTTGGAGCCTTTTGTGATAATGTTTATTACACCGGCGGTTGCATCCGCACCCCAAACACCGGATTGAGCTCCTTTTACAACTTCTATCTGTTCTATATCGTTTATCATCAAATCAGAAAATGGTGCTCCGGATAGACCCGTAATGTCGTTATATCTTATGCCGTCTATCAAAACTAAAACTCTCTTTGAATCAAATCCCCTTACACTTACGGAAGTTGTTTTACCTAGACCGCCATTGTTTGTAAAGCTGATACCAGAGATACTGTTAAGTGCTTCAGCTACAGTTGTGTAGTGTTTTTCTTCTATCTCTTGGCTGGTTATAACATTGATATCTGATGTAACATCTTTAAGTGATTGTGTCGTTTTTGTGGCACTTGTTACTTCAATAGGTTCGAGTGTTACATCTTGGCGTGCATGAAGTGAGCTGGTTAAAGCAACTGAAATAATTGATATTTTTATTCTATTTTTCATAATTTTTTTCCTGAATTATATTTTTATTGTTTGTGAATTGGCATATAAAAGCGGAGGAGAGATTGCACTATTGAGGGTTTTAAAATAGTTCAGATATTTTTTTTGAGAGCGGTATTGTTTGAGCGTTTTTTTCGTTTTTTTTAAATAGTAGCAGTTGCAATGGCAAGGTTTAGAAGAGAGTTCTAGGGTGCAAAGGGTGGCGGCGAGTTCGGCATCCTCTTCCAGTGCTTCTAGTTCATCAGAATTAAAGTTTAGCATGTGAAAATTTTGCACGCGAGTGGCATTTGCATTGAGTGTTATCTGATTGGTTGTAGCGGTGATAGCTCTGAGGGTAAAGTAGTTTTTACCAAAACCTTTAGGAAGACGCAAGCAGACTCTTTTTTATTTTTTGTGATTGTAGCGAAAAATTCTTTTTGATTGTTGTTTATGTATGAAAAAAAGCGGCACACTATTGATGTGCCGTTTTCCGAAGAAGCAAAAATTAGATTTTGTTTGTTTCGTATTTCGCTTTTAATTTTAAGTAGTCTTTGTAGTCATCAGAGTTGATGTTTTGAGAAACTGACTTAGTTGAATCATTTGCATTGTTTGAGATAGTTTTTGTGCTATCGTTAGCGTTGTTCGTTGCAGTTTTTGTACTGTCGTTTACATTGTTAGAGATAGTTTTAGTACTATCGTTAGCATTGTTTGATGCAGTTTTTGTGCTGTCATTCACATTGTTAGAGATAGTTTTTGTGCTATCGTTAGCATTGTTCGTTGCAGTTTTTGTACTGTCGTTTACATTGTTAGAAATTGTCTTAGTTGAATCGTTCGCATTATTAGAAATAGTGTTAGTAGAGTCATTTAAGTTGTGAGAGATTGTCTTAGTTGAGTCATTTGCATTGTTTGATGCAGTTTTTGTGCTGTCATTTACATTGTTTGACATCGTGTTTGTAGAGTCATTCAAATTGTTAGAGATTGACTTAGTTGAATCATTAACATTGTTTGACGCAGTCTTAGTTGAATCATTGATATTGTTAGAGATTGTTTTAGTTGAATCATTAACATTGTTTGACGCAGTCTTAGTTGAATCATTGATGTTGTTAGAGATTGTTTTAGTTGAATCATTAACATTGTTTGACGCAGTCTTAGTTGAATCATTGATGTTGTTAGAGATTGTTTTAGTAGAATCATTAGCATTATTTGACATTGTGTTTGCAGAATTATTCATGTTGTTTGAAACAGAAACGGTACTGTCTTTAAAGTCTTTAGTAGCCATTGTTGAACTGTCTTTGAAATCTCTAGTAGTATTAGAAATTGAATCTTTAGAATCCTCAGCAACTTCGATTGTACTGTCTCTTACATCTCTGCTGATTCCGGTAGTAGTGTCTGAGCCACTCTTAACAGTTGCAATTTCACTTGTTTTAAGGTCGTCAGAAGCTTTTACAGCTGAATCTTTAGCATCGTGACTTACGCTTGTTACAGTTCTCTCTCCGCTTTTAGAAATTTCAACTCCACCGTCAACGCCTGATTTAACGGCATCTTTGGCATCTTTACTCATAGACGTAACGCCATCTTTCATATCTTTAAACATATCGCCGAAACTGAAATCTGCTGATAAAGTTGTTGTTACTGCTAGTGCTGCAATTGCGCTTATTACTAATTTTTTCTTCATTCTTCTCCCCTTTTTTCCCTTTAAGTTAAGGAAAACTATAACCCTTTAAAGCTAAATAAAAACTGAATGCTAATAAAAATTTCTAATAATTACTTATAATGTTTTAATATATCACACTTGCTATAAATATTAAAAAATTTGATTTTATGACTTACTCATTTGTGAATTTTTTAGATACAATGCTTTGAAATTTATTAAAGGAATGTATTAATGAAAAAAATTGTTTTGGCTTTTACCCTTATGGGAAGTCTGTTGCTGGCGGAACCTTATACCAAAGAGGATAGAGTAAAAGATATGCACGAAATGGCGGATGCTATGAATACAATTCAGAGCGGATTTTTCTTTAATAATTATGAAACTGTTGCCAGCGGGGTAACGTCTTTATCTACAGCTGTTGCAAGAGTGAAGCCACCGATGGAAGAGGAAGATGACAAAGATCCTTTAGCCAAATATATGAATGTAAAAATTCAGATGTCAAATAAAATAGTAAAAAGTATAAATCAAAAATCTTTGACTATTTTACAAAGATTTAAAGATGGGGATTCTGCTCAAGCTGCACAAGCATATACAAAAATTTTGGGTCAGTGTATGAAGTGTCATAGAGAATTAAGACACTGGTAAAAAGGGAGAGGCATGAAGTATGTAATACTTTTTTTAATCACAGTTAACTCACTCTTCTCAGCAGATTTAGTCTTGACTGGAACAGTTATATCAAACAACCAAAAAATGATTCCGGCAAGATATATGGGGTATATAAAAAAGATAAATTTTGAAGTTGGCGATATGGTTCAAAGAGAAGATGTGCTTTTTGAAATGGAATCAGCCGAATTTGACATACTGGAGAGTCAAGCTGATTTGGGATTAGAACAAGCAAAGCTCATGCTTGAAGTTTATCAAAAGTCATTTAATGGGCTAAAAAAAGAAAAAAGGGATTTAGAGAGAGATAAGGGTCTTTACTCTAAAGAGAAGTTTGGGTTTGAGATGAGTGATCTTAAACAAAGCACTGAAAATGCGACTGCAGCGTTAGAATCTGCACAAGTTTTAGTCAAACAAGCATCTGAAAAGACCAAGCAATTTGCGACAATATCAGGATATTTAAAAGTAAAAGCACCAAATGACGGTATATTGGTTGAGAAGAGAATTCAAGTTGGAGATATGGTCGCGCCTGGTATGCTTACCATGATAGTTGTGGATATGAATCATCTTGAAATAGAGGCAGAAGTTGCTGAATCTGACCTCAAGTATGTTAGAAGAAATAAGGTAGTCGATATTTCAATTCCATCTCTTGGATATAAGGCCTCCGGATACATTAAAGCGATTGTTCCAAGTGCAAATCCTATGGCGCACACATTTAAAATTCGTATTCACTTTGAGAAAAAGAATGATATGATTTTTCCTGGAATGTATGCCAAAATTCATATGGATTTAACAGACGAGATTGCATCTAAGATTCAGTAGTTTACTCTTTAAAAGTAGTAATTCAATACTACTTTTAAAGTCTCTCTCTTTTGCACACTTTCTAAATACAGCTTTTCGCTATAGTCATACTTAAATTTTAACTGCAGATTTTGTGATACTCTAAAATTTTGTGACGCTTCTGCCAGCCACTGTTCTTCGCCTGTATCGTACCATCTTCTTGTCAGCTCTAAATTTGTATTCATGTATGAAAATCTGTCAATTATTAGACCCACACTTCCCCCGATGGCAGTAACTATCTTTTCTGTGCTGTAAAAGAGCGGATCCGCCATCAGATAGATGTAAGCAAACTTATTTCCCCAGCTGTATCCTGCTCCCGCAGTAGAGATGAAGTTTGCTTTTTCACCTATGTAGTCTCTGTCCCAACCAGCCTTAGCTCTCCATGAAAAGTTATCAAAAAATTCAGACCTTTGATTGAGTGATGCTGCTGAGAGAATAGTTGCTTCCTCTACGCTTACATTATTTTCTGCGTATGAAAGCTGAAGGTTTAAAAACTCTATTTGAGAACCCCGTAAAAAGCCGTAGCTGCTATCTTCCAAATCATGATGTGCCGGACGGATACCCAAAAAACCAATCGGCTTATTATCTCTGTATCCTGCACCTGCAGATACCCTTAGAGCCCGATGGCTGTCCAGAGGGTCTTGCGGTACTTCGACATTGAGCTTCTCTCCGCTTCCAAGTGCGGCTCTTGCTTTTGTCATATTATGAAAAAGGGATAGATACTTCTCCTCGCTTATATAATGCTTGGAAAAGGAGTACTCTAAAAATTCAAGAGCAGCCTCTAAAATATATCTCTTTTGTTGTTTATCAATACTTTTATTGTCTACAATAGCGTTCAGTTCAATTTTTGATTCTACAAGATTTCGTGGCAGGTGCATATTTTCATCGCTAAGCAACTCTTCATACTTTAAAAGAATTGACCTTTTTGAGGCTCTGTAATTAACACTTTCAATAATATTTTCCTCTTTGGCTGCATGTACGGTTTCAAGCGGAATAATGTCGTAACTGAAGTGCTCTCTGAGGTGTATGGATGGTCTTGCAATCTCCAAAAACCATAGCATATTGTAGGAGCAGTTTTCAGTAAAAAAATAGTAGTCGGATTTTGTATTCTTTAGCTCCCAGATATGCATAAACATTCTTAGAACTTCTTCTTCGCTTAAGTTTAAATCATATTCCCATATATCTCTCTGCTCCGTGTCTCTGTACTCTTTTAATTTTTCATAATAGGGAAGAAGTGAATAACTCCCGGAAAAACCGCCTGTCAGACCTTTTGTAGCATACATAAACATACTTGTCTTCTTTGATTCAACTTCAGCCGCATAGTTTACGGCGTACGAGAGAAGTCGGGAGTTGTAACCTGAATTTATCCGTATCAGCGTATGCCCAAACATGGAGGTAGGCGAACTTATGTGCGCTGAGGGATAGACAAGCGTGGCAGACTTTGGATTTAATTTTTTTAAAGTATCGTCATATTTTTTGCAGGTGACTTTTGCAAAATCGCTAATATTGAGCTTCTCTTTGAGCCAAGCTTTTCTTGCCGGAAATTTACAGGCACTGGAGTTGTCATCAAAGCTTTTTTCTTGAAAGAGAGCATCCAGTGTTGCATCAAGTTCACTCTTCGCATTTGTTTTTCCGTCCGATGCGAAAAAGAATTGGACATCGTCAATTTCGCTTTCTCCATTCACCATGTGAAGAAGTAAATTCCAGTATCTCTCCTCTGAGAGCTTGAGTTCATGTGCTCTGTTTTTATACTCTACGAGTGAAGCGTGAGAAAAAGTGATGCAAAATAGAATGCCAAAGAAGAATCTGAGTATGATACTTTGTTCCTGAATATAGGATAAAAAAAGAGGTTAAACTAAACGAAAAAAGTTGTAAAACTTGTGATACATTACAACATGCAAGTAGCGGAGATGCTGCTAAGCATATCCGCCATTGTCACATTCTGAGTTGTGTAAATACTTTTGTAATGTGCCTGTAAAGAAGCAGAAAACAGAGCTACTTCATCAATACTTAAAAGCTCAGCCAGAGTGTCAATCGACTCTCCATGTCCGATGGCAATCTCTTTTTCAAGAATAGACATGTTTGAAGCTACAAACTCTTTGGCTCTCTCATTCACAACAGATTCTTTTTTGTGCTTTACATCCGCCATCGCCAATGTGCTCAGAACCATAAGTGCTAACAAACTCATTGAAATTTTTTTCATTAAAACCACTCTTTCATTAATATTGGTATTTTATTTTAGCATTACTTAAAAGCTTATTTTTTACTTTACATTCCTGGGATTCTAGGAATTTTCCCCAGTTTTGAGTATCTGCAGTAAACTCCCCATCCCTTTTTAAGCCAATGTCCGATGATAGGAAGAGGAAGCATGAAAGCCTTTTTATTGTCTCTGTAAACAAAGGCAGCTCCGTCGCCGCTATCCATAACACATAAAATATTGAGATGTTCTTGATACCCATGAAAATTTGAGCGGTTATTTTCTCTCTCTTCTATATTGTGCGCTGTTATTTTTGCCATAACTTCGGCAATATGCCCCTGCTTTGCTCTCCACTCATATCCTTCTATCGCTGCAGCATCACCGATAGCATAGATATTCGAAGGTAGTCCAGAATCTTCAAATATTACATTACAAAAATCATTTATTTTAACAAATCCGGCTGCATTCGTCGGTAAATCAGAATTTTTAATTACTTCATGACCGTCTCCGGCAGGAATAAACATTGTAAAATCAGATGAGAGTTTTGAATCATCTTCAAAAACAATTGCGCTAACTTCAAAATTTTTGATTTTTTTGCCATAGTGCGATTTTATGTTCAGTTTTGAAAAATATGTCTCCATCATTTTAAGAGCTTGAGGACCCATTCTTTTGCCGGGTTCCGCCATCGGTGCAAAAAATGTCAGTTCAAAATTGTGTCTGATGCCTTTTTTCTTTAGAAGGTTATTCACATTAAAAAGCAGTTCAAATCCTGGACCGCCACGAACTGCAGAACTGTCATTTGGATTTCCGCCAAAACCAAAGCAGATTTTACCGCTGCCTTTTGCTATAAGTGTATCAAGTTTGTCTCTGATTAGAAGTGATTGTTCAGGCGCACCGCAAATAGAGAGAGTGTTTTCAATCCCGCTGTGCTTCATCTTTGATGCGCCCATAGCGATAATCAGATAATCATAATCCTTTAAAATTTCTTCGCTTTTAAGTCTAACAAAGTTCTCTTTCACACTGATTTTTTCAACAGTATCCACTATAAGTTTGAAGCCATGCGCCTCTTGAAGTTCGCTCAGATTGAGGCAGACATCGCTAAATTCACTCTCTCGTGTAGGAATCCAAATAGAAGTGGGATAAATATAAAAGTACTCTCTATCGCTCACTAAAGTTACGGAATAGTTTAATTTTGTAAAATGAATTGCAGCATCAATACCCGCAAAACCACCACCTAAAATCAGAATTTTTTTCATATTGCTACCCTGATAATATATAATATTTTTATTTATTGTATTATAGCTGATAATAATTAAATAATTTTAAAACTTATATATTGTGATTAAATACTCTTTTTATTGATAAAAAGAACAGCCGCCATACTTATGGCACCGCCGATGATTATGTGGAGTTGCAGCGGTTCATCCAAAATAAGCCAAGCAATAAAAAGAGCAAAAACGGGGACTAAAAACATAAACGAGCTTGTCTTTTCGCTTCCCAACTTTCCCGATGCCATGAAAAAGATGGTTGTTGCCACGCTTTGCCCCAAAACAGCCAGATAAATCAAGGCAACCCAAAACTTTGCACCTTGATTGAAAATGCTGAGTAAATCCGAATGATAGGCATAAATAAATGTGACAATAGAAGCAAAAACAGAGATTAAAAAGCTGAAATGAACGGGATGAATATGTTTTTGCGAGTGCTGAGAGAGCAGGGTAAGAGCCGCCCAAACAAGTGCGCAAAGCAGAAAAAATATGTTAGAACTGTTTAAAAAGAGATTCATATCGTTCAGTTGAAGCATGACGGCTCCGCCCAATATACCTATAGCTAAACCAAAATATTGAAGGTTTGCCAATCTTTTTCTAAAGACAAGTGCAACAAGCAAAAATGTCATAACAGGACTAAGCGTAGTAATAATGACACTTCCGCCTCCTGCAAACCCATTCTTGATTCCTACAAAAGAGAAGAACATAAATGTAATGTTCAAAAGAGAACTTCCAACCACATATTTTAGATTTGATTTGCCCAGAACCAGAGGAATTTTTAAAAAATAGAGTATCGGTAAAAAGGAGAGGCTCATAATAAAAAATCGCCAAAAAACAATCACATCCACACTCAAGTCATGCGTTAAAATTTTTAAAGCACTCCAGCCTCCTGCCCATAATAGCATTGCAAGAATTAAGAGGTAGGAGTAGGTGGAAGTTTTCATCAAACCCTTTGTGTTTTATAATCAATTTTTCATATTTTTAAGAGTAGGATTCTAGCATATTAAATAGAGTTTGAGAATAGAACAGGCAAAGGTTAAACTGTGGGAAAACAAATGAATAGGGTGATGAAAATTTACAAAGTACTCCATGAAAAATACGGAGCGCAAGGTTGGTGGCCTTTTACAAATGGTGGCTATCATCCAAACGAGTATGATTTCCCAAAAAATGAGGCTCAGAGTTTTGAGATTTGTCTGGGCGTGATTCTGACCCAAAACACCACATTTACATCCGTTGTAAAATCACTAAGAAATTTAAACGAAATGAATTGTCTAAACTGCAAAGCAATCAAAAATATGCCTCTTGATACGCTGAAAAGTGCCATAAAACCCTCAGGCTATTTCAATCAAAAAGCGAGTTATATTTTAATATTTATAGAGTTTTTTGAGAGCTTAGAGGGCAGAGTTCCGACGCGTGCAGAGCTTTTGGCTGTAAAAGGAATTGGTCCTGAGAGTGCTGACTCCATTCTTCTTTATGCGTACAAACAGCCTGAGTTTGTGGTAGATGCTTATACAAAAAGATTACTAATTCATGTGAGGCTAATAGATGAAAAAGCAGGCTATCATGCAATCAAAAAATTTATGGAAGACGAGATAAAGAAAGAGGTAAAAGATAGAAATGAACTGGTGATTTTCTATCAGGAGTTTCACGCTCTTATTGTTGCGCATGCTAAACTGTGTTACTCTAAAAAACCTTATGGAATTAGGTGTTTTCTCTAGTTTTTCTATTTTACTTTGATACATTAAAATATAATTTAGATACCCAATAATCACTTCCTCTCTTTGCTATTATGATTCCAGTTAATGAATAAAACCAATAAGCCGCTAAAACAACTCTTAAAAAAGGAGGTACGTAAGTTTTATCATAAGCTTCAAAATATACAGCTGCTATAGACAATATAATCAATGTACCAAATGCAAATGAAAAAAGTTTTTTTCTTGTTTCACCAACATGACGAGAAGGAAAAGTACTTAAATTATTATTTATCACTCTTGTCTTGTTTGATACATCATGTACATGGGGAGCATCTTCAGATGCAGTCTCTATTTTACTAATCAATCCAGTTTCTAAATTGTTTAATGCACTCAACACAGTTTTTAAATTTTCATCTTTTACAAAAAGTTTTATCTCTTTCATATATTACCTTATCTATATTTTTCATTACATCTCATTTTTTGACTCTAAGTTTTCTAAAAATTCAATTAGGTTTATTCTATAACTACTTGTGTTAAAGATATCTTATGAAACTGCTGTTAATCTATATATTAGTTAGGTAAAAAAATTTAAATCTAATTTTGATAGTTGGCATTGCTGCATGCATTCCCAATGAGGACATTGGACACGAAGGGGAAAAGTCTTACGGAGTTGGCAGTTTTTTATAGCATCCACTTTTTCATCCATACGCTGAGAATATAAAGTCCCCAGACATGCTGTTTGAAACTTCCTTTTGAAGCGGTGGCGATGTACTCATCCAGCTCTTTCGTTTTAAACATTCCAGTTTCTTTGTTTACCTCTTTTATGAGGTCAATTTGTTTTGAGTTTATGAGATACTCCATGTAGGGGTTGGAAAACCCTTTTTTCTTTCTTTTTAAAATCTTCTCATCCAGCTTATCTCTCATAATCTCTTTTAAAAGCGACTTTGTAACTCCATCCTCATAGCGCAGATGAGGGGCGATACTAAAGATTCCACATGCCAACTTGTGGTCTAAAAATGGAGTACGAGATTCGATGCCATGTGCCATACTCACGCGGTCAAGTTTTGTTAAAAAATGCTCCCCCTGAAAGAGGTTGAGGTCGATGTAGCTGTACCACATGCTCTCATCACTGTGGGCTGAAGCTTCAAATCTGTCACGGTAGGGTTTGAGATATTTGAGCGATTCGTTATCTTTTACATTTCTTCGCATGAGATTATTTTTTTGAAGGTCTGTGAATTTATCTCCCGATGTACGAAACAAAAGTGTGTCATCAAAGATGCGTTTGTACCACTCCCATTCGCGGTTCATAGAAAAGTTAGAGTGAAAATACTTTTTGAGCCAGTTTTTGTGTGCCAGAGTAGAGGCTTTTTCGATGTCGAGATACTCAAAATATTGTCGATACCCCAAAAACAGCTCATCGCTTCCCTCTCCGCTCAAAACTACTTTGTAGCCATCTTTTCTAATCTGCCCGAAAAGCAGGTAAAGCGGAATTGCGGCAGGGTCGTTGAGCGGTTCGTCCAGCGTCTCTAAAACAGCTCCGCATGCGGTGATAAAATCATCCTGATTTATCTCTACCTGCGTGTTGTTTAGACCCAAAAACTCCGCACTTTGCAAGGCATTTTGTCTCTCGTCATACTTTGCAAACTCTTTGTACCCCAGTGTGTAGGTGTGAAGATTTACTCCATTTTTTTTCGCATAGTAGTTTAAAGTTGCACTGTCAATTCCGCCTGAAAGAAGCGATGCCATGGAAACATCTGCATTCAGCCGCATGGTAATTGACTCTTCCAGCAGATTCTCCAGCATGTGAATTGCTTCGTTTTTATCTGTAATAATATTTGGCTCAGAGTCTAGCAAATCAAAATATCTTTTTATCTCTACATGACCGTTTGCAAGCTTTAGATACTCTCCGCTTGCCAACTTTTTTATTCCTTTAAAAAAGGTGTGTGGCGGAGTCGGGGCTAGAAAACTGAGGTAACTCATAAGTGCATCGTCGTTGAGCTCATGTTTGCTCAAAAAGGGAGTTAGCCCTTTTATTTCCGAGCTGAAGATAAAGCTTTTGCCATGCATGTAAAAGAGAGGTTTTTTGCCTAGCCTATCGCGAAAAAGGTAGAGCTTTTCGCCGTCAAGCAGGGCAATTGCAAACATCCCCCGAAGATGGTTTACGAAATCTACTCCCCATTTGAGGTAGGCGGCAATTATTACTTCGCTGTCACCTTCGCTTTTAAAATCAAAATCCAACTCTTTTTTTAACTCTTTGAAATTATAAATCTCCCCGTTAAAAGAGAGCAGAATTTTTTCATGTTTTAGAGGTTGGTGGGAGCGCTTGCCAGTGTCGAGTATACTCAATCTTTGATGTGCAAAAAAGAGATTTTCTTTCTGCACAATTCCACAAAAGTCTTCTCCTCTGTGGGCTAAAAGAGAGAGCGCATGTTTGGCTTTTGCTTCGTCGTATTCGCCGATTATCCCAAAAATAGCGCACATTATCTGAAAAATCCTACGGTTATATCATTCTCCATATAGCCTTGCGAGTAGGTTACACATTTGACATCAAGTATTTTTGCAATATTTTCTATCTGCTGGGTCGTTGTATAGTTGTATGTTGTTCTATCGAAATCACCGTGCAGAATATTAAATATAAAGCCGATGCTACATGCCGAGAAGCAGTTGCGGATAAAGAGATGCGTTTCAAATTCATTGAGCACATTCATTGCACCGCTGCAGATATAATAGTCGGCATGTGGAAGTGACTCTTTACAGATATTTGCTTGGATTATCTCACATCCTGTTTTCTTTTTTGCTACATTGCACATAAATTCAAGAGCATCAATTCCCATATATTTTTTACACATTTGAAAGTTTTTTTCCATGTAGGTATAAAAATCTCCAAATCCGCACCCTGCATCACAGAGCGTGAAGCTCTCTAAATCATTAGGGAGCATCTCTAAAATTACATCAAATCGAATCTCTTGAGAGAGGTTAGAGTGCCAGTTTAGACCCATCGCGGTTATGCCATGTTTTTTTATAGCGGCTTCATAAAATGCTTTATCATCAATGCGCGGCATAACCTTTCCTTTTGTGAAAATATAAAATGTATTATATAATACTTCAAGAGATAAGAGGGGTGATTGAGATGAGAATAGCGGTTGTTGGTCTTGGCGGAGTCGGTGGTTATATTGCGGCAAATTTGGCTAGAACTTCTCATGAAGTTGTTGGATTTGCAAGGGGTGAGCATCTTAAAAAGATTCAAAAAGATGGAATTACTATAATCGAGGATGATACTTCTTGGCACCCCGAGGGCACTTCCTCGCTGACGCTCACGGCGCATGTGAAATTAAAAGCACAAGAGTTAAAAGAGGCAGAGGGATATTTTGACATTGTACTTTTTTGTGTAAAGAGCTACGATTTGAAAAGCTCCTATGAGGCGATAAGCTCTCATGTGGATGAAGAGACAATTGTTTTGAGTCTTGCAAACGGTGTGGAGCATGGGGATGAGTTACGGGTTCTGAGTGAATGCAAGGTTTTGGACGGCTGCGTTTATATACTCTCGCATGTGCAAGAAGCTGGGGTCATAAGAAAAAAAGGGAAAGTTTTTGCTCTTGTTTTTGGTGGATTGGCAGAGGAGTCAAAAATTTTAAAAGCAATTTGTGATGAGGCATCTCTTCGTGCCAAGGTGGAAGAAGATATAAAAACAGCAATTTGGAGAAAATATATATTTATCTCCGCCTTTGCGACTGCGACTGCTTTTTATGACAATACAATCGGTTTTGTTTACGAACACCACTATGATGAGGTTAAAACTCTTCTGCAAGAGATAGCGGAAGTGGCACATGCAAAGGGGGTAAATATATATGATGAGGTTGAAAAATCTTTAGAAATTGCTAAAAATCTGCCCTATGATTCATCTACCTCTATGCACCTTGATTTTCAAAACAGAAGAAGGGATGAGCTGAAAACTTTGAGCGGATATATTGTGAAAGAGGCGAAGAGAGAATTTGTGGAAGTTCCTCTCATGCACAAAATGTATGGGGAACTTCTCAAAAAACATAAAGAGTGATTACACACTCAAACGGGCTTAGCCCATTTGAGTGTGTAATGGCATATAGTAATTAACGGAATATCTTGTCACAATCTGCAGTTATCGCCCCTGGAACAGTAGCAATTGTCATAAACTCGGACATTTGCAGCAAGGGATACATGACTGAAATATAAAATCTTGGTTCAAGAATTTTAGCTTCTCCATTTTCTATAATGATAGGGTAAGGGAGTAACCCGCCATTTATGTATCCTACTTTTTTAACAAATTTGCTTGTTCTTTTGTCGAGTTCAACACCCAAAACTATAGTACCGTTGCTCAGATGCTGCTCATAAACAATCTTGTTAGATCCTTTGGCTTTAGCGAGCAGCTCATCATTTGTTCCTGTCGCTATAACCTGCATATCCTTATATAAAGGCATGTTTTCCATAAATTGAAAGTGTTCTAAGACCGAAAATTTTACAGTTTCTCCTGAGTTTTTGAGACCTTCAAAGTTCTCTCTTATTTGTTTGAGTACATCTTGAGCAATCTTAGAATCATACTCCTCCTGCATAAAAGCTCCCATCATATAGATTGGATTTGAGATATTGACTGTTTGATTTTGTGTGTCAATAAGCACTCTCAAAGTGCTGGCAAAACCTCTGCTTTTCTTAGCGGCTGCTTCTTCCATTGCTTTATCGCTGAACACTATCGATACTATTTCACCCTTCTCATCAAGTTTGTATTCAGCCAAGACAGTGAAACCTGCTTTTCCTAAGTTTGATTTGACTTGCTCAACCGTAACCAGAGGAGAGTGCAAATAAGCTGCTACTCTGCCATTTTCAATGTCGCCAACTTCGACTTTTGCAGCATTGGTGTCTTTTTTTATAACAGAATTCGAAGGTGCTACATGGTCACTAAACACAACTTTTTTAGGAGCAAGAATCTCTTCTAGAGTTTCACTTTGCTTGATATTTCCATTTTCTACTACTTTAACAGTTGGAATAATCGCTTGTACTTTCGGTACATCCGGAACTTTTGGAAGTTCAATTGTTATAATATTCTCTTCAACTTTTGTTGCATTAATGTCATCACCGCACAAAGAACCGACACTGAATAACGTAAATGCACTAAGACACAAAACCACTTTTTTTGTATTTTTCATTAGTTTTCCTAATATTTTGACTTCAATAATCTCAATACTTTATTGTATTAATCTTATAAGTTTTCTTAATTTTTAAATTTAAAGAGTTTTGTACAAATTATTAGATAACTTTTGTGTAATAATTGGACAAATTATAAAATATTTGGAGTCTTTAAACATGAAAAGAGAGAGATTAGTTTTGGGTGGGGGATGTTTTTGGTGTGTTGAAGCTGTTTACTCTAATATTAGAGGTGTGCTCTCCTCTGTGAGCGGATATGCAGGCGGGGCGAGACAAAATCCATCCTATGAGAGTGTTTGCACCGGTGCAACGGGACATGCAGAGGTTGTGGATATAGAGTTTGATGCAGATATTGTTACAAGAAGTAAGCTTTTGGATATATTTTTTTCAGTGCATAATCCTACGACGTTAAACCAACAGGGAGCAGACCGAGGCACGCAGTATCGTTCTGTGGTTTATTATGAAGACAGTGAGCAAAAAGAGGCGATTTTAAGTGCAATTTCAAAAGCACAAGAGAATTTTAGCGATAAAATAGTCACTGAAGTTAGTGTCCTCCCTGAAGTTTTTCCGGCTGAGGACTACCATCAGAACTATTTTAAACTCAACTCATCGCAAGGCTACTGCCAAGCTGTCATAGCGCCAAAACTTCAAAAGTTTATGACAAATTTCCCTCAAAATTTCGAATAAAACCTCGAAGAGGGAAGCTATGACAAATTTCCCTCAAAATTTGGAATAAAACCTCGAAGAGGGAAGCTATGACAAATTTTCCTCAAAATTTGGAATAAAACCTCGAAGAGGGAAGCTATGACAAATTTTCCTCAAAATTTGGAATGAAAATCAGAATTTTTGGTAAAAATTTATAAATTTTTTAGAAGGCACGGTATATCAGCCGAACTTTTTATTTCATTAAATTCATTTAACTCTGCATTTACAGTCTCTGTAAATGTTTCTATGCTTGAATTTAACATATCTCTAGCTTCATCTACCAGTTTTTGTTGCGTTTCTTCTACCGCTTTGAACTGCTCCATTGTTTTTATGAAAAACTCTCTATCTTCCGTGAGCAAAACTATCTCCTCTTTCTTTACCCATTTTCTTTGAGTTTTTCCATCTTTATGAAATTCAAAAATTACACTGTCATTGTTTTTTGAAGCTATATACTTGGGAACCATAAAACCTATGAAACATGACATAGGCTTATCTAATTGTCTTTTAATTACATAATACATTCTGTCAGTATATAATAAAAATAATAAATTATGTTAAAATTTATATTTCAACCTTAGGAGAAGATATGAACCATATACATGAGCTAGCAATTATAGGAGCAGGGCCGGCGGGCATTGCCACTGCGGTGGAGGGCTATCTCCAAGGAATTCGAGATATTGTTTTGCTGGAAAAAGAGGGGAATCACAATTCAACTATACGAAAATATTATAAAGACAACAAAAGAGTTGACAAAGATTGGAAAGGTCAGAAAGTTGAACTTGATGGCAGGATTTACTTTGTTGATGGTACAAAAGAGACCACATTAGATTTCTTTGATGAGATTTTAGCACACCATTCTGTTGAGTTACAGACACATGTGGAAGTTCAAAGTATTAAAAAGTTGGATGACTGTTTTGAAGTCTTTATGGCAGGAAAAAGCATAAAAGCAAAGAATGTTGTTGTCACAATAGGTCGCATGGGCAAACCTAATAAACCGAACTACAAAATACCGATGGGCATTAAAAACAGAGTAGGTTTTACACTTGACGGGTGCGTTGGAGATGAAAAAGTTTTGGTTGTGGGTGGCGGAGATAGTGCAATAGAGTATGCAGTGGATTTAGCTGATAAGAACAGTGTTTCGATTTGTTACAGAAGAGAAACTTTTGAGAGAGCAAATCCTACGAATCAAAAAAATATTGCGGATGCCATTAAAAATGGTGAAGTTAGAGCAATATTGGGTGTTAATATTGATGACTTAGAAGAGGAGAACTCTAAAGTAAAAGTTATGTTTAACGAGATAGAATCTGAGCTTTTTGATAGAGTTATTTATGCAATTGGAGGTACGACTCCCAGCTCATTTTTGGCAAGTTCAGGCATACAAGAAGAAAATGGAAAACCTGTACATGATGAAAATTATGAGACAAATATTAAAGGGCTTTTTGTGGCCGGAGATATTACTCAGGAGAGTGGGGGAAGTATTGCTTTGGGATTAAATCATGGCTATGCGATAGCTTGCTATATTCAGGGCGGATGTTAAATAATTAATAATTAGTTTTTTAGTATTGCTGGGTCTTTTTGACTTATAATGCCCTCAGGAGTCGTAAGTAAGAGTTCTATCTCCGAGTGCAGGTACTCAGAACTGGTGAGCGGTGTGAAGTTTTTATCTTCAAAAGCAGATTTTTTAGCATTATAAATTATATCTTCTAGCAGAGTTTTTGAAGCGTCTAAAGATGAGTAGGAACCTCTTAATTCATGGTTGAGATAAATATTTACTGTTGTAGTTATATTTTCATTCAAAAGAGGGTGTTCCTCTAAGAGGGCTTTTCTATCTATTGTTCTTTGGGCTTCAAAAACTTCATGGATTGAATCACGGGCTAGTTGCAGCAAAACAGAGCGAGACATTTCATTCCACCTTTCTTTTATAAATAATAGAGATTAAGAACTTTATTAAACTCATAATAATTATACCAGATAACATACCTGCTACGATAAATGAGAGATATTCATTGTGAGATATGAGTGAAGCTTCGTAAGAGATGGTTGCTATCGCTATAATAAATGTCAGAGGCATGGAGTCTCCAAGTGCCAGCAAAAAAGTTTCAACAGGGTTTAAATGTTTACTGTATGCAAGATAAGAGCTGACCACCCTGATAAAAATCATGGCAGAGAGGATGAGAAGTGCACGGTAGATAACCTCTGTACTGAAAATCATATTTAAATCGAGAGTTGTGCCGACATAGATAAAAAACACGGGAACTAAAAAGCCAAATCCGACTTTATGAAGTATATGCGGCAAATCTTTTTTATGCTCGAAAAAGTTTGAAATATAGATACCCGCAAAGAAGGCACCTAAAACCATGTCAATATGAAGTATTTTCATAACGGTAATCAGTATGATAAAAAAGGCGATGCTCACTCGAACGCTTTGAGCCTTGGAATCATCCTCCGGCATAAGAAGTTTTTTGAGCTCAGGATACCACCAAAATAAAATATTTAAGATTCTAAAAGAGTAATAGAACAGAAGTAAAACGGCAAAAAATATAAATATATTTTTATAAAATTGGAAAGTTACACCAAAATGAATATAGGATTCATAAATAACTATTGCAGAGATACTGAGTATTTCACCTAAAACTCCCACTATCAAAACTATTTCAAGCCATTTAAATTTTTTTCCTTGTTCATTTATAAGAGCCATAATCATCCCAAGGGAGACAATCGGTATGGCAACGATATAAACAGGATTGAGGTCAAAAAAGAGATATATAGAGAATGATAATCCATAGAGGGTTAAAAAATAGATAATTGCGCTGTTAAGCAGGTTGCCTTTTTTTGCTGCAAATTGTTTGAGGTCTATCTCTAAACCTGCTAAAAACATGAGATAAAAAAAACCTATTTTTGCAAGATTTTTAAAAACTTCGTTGCCGGTATCAAAAAAACCGAACCACACTGCCAATGCACCAAGAATAATTTCTACAACAACGACCGGCAGTTTTGTGACATTTGAAAAAATGGGTGAGATTACAATTAAAAAAGCTATCCCGATAAAAAGTACAGAACTGCTCATTTCAATTCCTAAACGGCCGCGGCAATTTGAAGATTGAGAGACTTTAGCATCTCTAAATCTTTACTTATATCTCTGCCGCTTGTTGTAAGATAGTTTCCTATAACGATTGAGTTTGCACCGTATGCAAAGATTTCATCTTGTCTTGTGCCAAACATAAGCTCTCTTCCTCCTGCCACCATAATCCTTTGGGCATGCGGGATTGTCTCTCTTGTTAATTTGATGAGTCCTAATGCTTCATCAACACTCAGAGCATTTGGCTGAAGTTCAAGAGCTTCATTGTGATGATAAAAATTTATTGGAACCGAAGTTGGACCTAGTGCATTCAAAGATTTCAGCATTGAAATCCTATCCTCCTGTGACTCCCCAAGCCCGAAAATGCCACCGGATATCAGCACCATTCCAGCCCTCTTTACGTTTTCGCAAGTCTCATACCGTTCATCCCAACTGTGTGTTGTACAAATCTCTTTATAAAATTCTTTAGAGGTTTCCAGATTGTGGTTATACGCTTTTATGCCGGCACTCTTTAAAACCAAAAGCTGTTCGAGTGTGGCAGTTCCGTTACATGCTATAAGTCTTAGTTCCGGCGCAACTTCACTTACGGCTCGCGCAACTGCGCAGACAAATTCAAGAGTTTTATCATTTAACCCTTTATCGGCGGTAACTAAACAAAAACCTAAAGCGCCATGGTCTCTGGCACGCGTTGCCTCTTGTACAATCTCATCTAGGGGCTTCTTCTTGTAACGCGCTATATCTGCTTTGTATCGTACGCTTTGAGAGCAAAATTTACAATCTTCATTGCATGTTCCGCTATTTATGTTGCAGATAGAACATAAAAAAATCTTTTGATTCACGATAAAATCCTCTTATATGAGAACTCTTCTGCTTCAAATGTATCAGATTTTTTTTCTCTTTTGTAGTATGTTACCAAGAAATTATCATTATTAATCTCAAGCATTGCACACTCTGAGAGAGGTTTATTTCTTGCACAACACTCTCCGGAATTTAGAAAAAGAGTTCCATTGATAAATTCACATGAAAACTCATGCGTATGTCCGGATATAACTACTTCTGCATCGGGTGTCATGTAAAAAGGAAGGTGCATAAGTTTAAATTTTGTATCGCCCAACTTAAAGTAGTGAGGCTCTTGTACAAGGTTGTAGTTTGCGTGGTATTGCACAAGATGGGCATCGTTATTGCCATAAACGGCTACATATTTTTTTGTAGAGTTTTTTAGAAGTTCTAATATCTCTTGCTCTACAATATCACCTGCATGGATGATAAATTCAGCACCATTTTCAAGAAGCATATCAAGAGCTTTTGAAGCTTTTTTAACTTTTTTATGCGTATCTGATAGGATGCCGATTTTCATATTGGAATTACTTTATCTCTTCTTTTGGTGTTCTGACTTTACACTTAACACATTCATAAACTTCTTTGTTTCTGTAAACTCTTTCTGCCAAAACTCCGTCACACCCTTTTTCTTTACACTTAATTGTGCTTGGCTCAAATTTGCTTATAAATTTACATTTAGGGTAGGCTTCACATCCCCAAAAAGAACCGCGAAAGGACTGTTTCCAGATAAGTCTTCCGCCACAATCCGGGCATGGAATATCTGAAGTTTTACTCTCAGTTGCCATGCTTTTTGTATTTTTACAATCCGGATAGCCGCTGCATGCCAAAAATTTGCCGTTTCTGCCACTTTTAACAATCATATCTTTACCGCATTTGTCGCACTTCTCATCGCTTAACTCAACTTTGGCTTCTACTTTATTTCCTTCTTCATCTACCTGTTCTGTGTATTTACACTTTGGAAATCCGCTGCAAGCTACAAATGTCCCAAATCTGCCAGAGCGAAGAAGCAGCTCCGCCCCACATTTAGGACAAGCTTTCCCAGTCGGTTCTGCTATTTTTAGTGATACTATTTTATCTTTAGCCTCATCTACCTGTGCCACAAAAGGGAAGTAGAAGTCACTTAAGAGTTTTTGCCAATCCACTTGTCCCTCTGCAACTTCATCCAGTTTCTCCTCCATGTTCGCAGTAAAAGAGATGTCAACAATATTTGCAAAGTTTTTTTCTAAAATCTCTGTTACGGTAAAAGCCATCTCGGTTGGAACAATCTGTTTGTTTTCAATGCTTACATAGGTGCGACTGCTTAGGGTTGCGACCGTCGGCGCATAGGTTGATGGTCGTCCAACACCCTCGGATTCGAGCTTTTTAATCAAAGATGCTTCAGAGTATCTTGCAGGCGGTTCTGTAAAGTGCTGCTCCGGTTTTATGCTTTGAAGGTCGATTTTTTCACCCTCTTTGAGTGTTGGAAGAAGCTTATCTTTGTCTTCAGCTCCGGTAAGTGCATAAAAACCGTCAAAAAGTAGTTTTCTGCCGCTTACTTTGTACTCGTTGTTTGAACCTTTTAAAATAATACTCTGCTGTTCAAAAAGTGCATCATTCATCTGACATGCCATAAATCTTTCATAGATAAGTGTGTAGAGTTTAATCTCATCACCTTTTAAAAATTTTTGTGCAATTTCCGGTGTAAAGCTAAGCATGGTGGGGCGAATAGCCTCATGCGCTTCTTGAGCACCTTTTGATTTTTTGTTATAAACTTTCGCTTCGTTTGGCAAATATTTTGCACCGAATCTGTTTAGAATTGCCTCTCTAACAGCTTCTACCGCTTCACCGGCAAGGTTGAGTGAATCTGTTCTCATGTAGGTAATAACACCTGATGTCCCATCGGGAGTTTTTACACCTTCGTAAAGAGTTTGCGCCACCATCATAGTTTTTTTAGGAGTAAATCCTAGTTTGCTTGATGCTGTTTGTTGTAGAGTTGATGTCATAAACGGTGGCGGAGTTGAACTTTTTCTCTGTTTTGTTTCAATCGCTTCGATAATAAACGAATCACTCTTTACGCTTTCTACTATAGAAGAGGCTTCATCCTTGTTGCCAATTGAGAGTTTTGAGAGCTTGTCACCTTGATGCACTACCAAACTTGCTTCTATGTCTTTTCTAAAGAGAGTGTCTATAGTCCAATACTCCTCAGGAATAAAAGCTCGTATCTCTCTCTCGCGGTCAACGACAAGTTTAAGAGTAGAGGATTGAACACGACCGCCGGAGAGTCCTTTTTGAATTTTTGAACTAAGAAGAGGAGAGAGTTTATATCCAACGACACGATCAAGAAGACGACGCGCTTGTTGGGCGTTTACCATGTCCATATCAATTTTACGGGCATTTTCGAGTGCGTGGTTGATTGCAGTTTTTGTAATCTCATGAAAAACAATACGGGGAAGCTGCGCAGGATCTTTTTTTATCGCCTGTGCAATATGCCAACCAATTGCCTCACCCTCGCGATCCTCATCGGTCGCGATATAAATTGTGTCACACTTTTTGGCTAAAGCGGTTATCTCTTTGACAGTAGCAGCATTCTCTTTTGCTACACTGTAGGCAGGAATAAGCTGATTATTCTCATCAATTGTTATTCCAAAACGGGATTTTGGTAAATCTCTAATGTGCCCTTTCGAGGCAATAACCTCATAATCCTTGCCTAAAAAATTTTTAATAGTCCTAGCTTTAGCGGGTGATTCGACGATAATTAAGTTCAAATAGCTTTCCTATATATAAAGAATAGTGGTTTTTAGTGTCGGAAGTGTATCAAAAAAGTTTAAATAATAAAAATGACCCCCCCCTAATAAAAATAAAATTATTGGATTTAAATTTGAATATTAATTAAAGTTATATTTTTTAATACCGATATAAGTTGTAGTTAACAAGGAAGTTAATAAACTTTGATAAGCAGCGAGAGCGAAAGGCTCTTACCCGAAAAGGATTTAAGATGGGATTTAGAATAAATACAAATGTTGGTGCGATGAATGCGCACATGCAGGCTACGATGAATAATGTTGGACTTGATAAAAGTCTTAATGCGTTGAGTTCGGGTTTAAGAATAAATAAAGCGGCTGATGATTCAGCAGGTTTGGCAATCGCGAATAAACTCTCCTCTCAATCACAAGGTCTTGGTCAGGCTATTAAAAATGCAAATGACGGTATTGGCATGATTCAAACGGCTGACGGAGCTTTGCAAGAGTATAGCAATATCTTACAAAGAATTCGTACGCTTGCCGTTCAAGGTTCCAATGATACGCAAGACAGTTCTTCTCGTTCTTTTATTGGTAAAGAGATGAACAGACTTACTAGTGAGTTAAATCATATTGCAAGTGAGACAAAATTCAATGGTAAACAGCTTTTAAGTTCTACTACAGCTTATAAATTTCAAGTTGGTGCGTACATGGGTGACACTACTACTACTACTATAAGTAGTATGAAAACAGGTACACTCCTAGCAACCCAACCTACTACTTTATCTACGCAGGGTAGTGCTGCGACTATTATAAGTATGATGGATAGTGCGATTAAGTTTACCGATACACTCAGAGCGACACTAGGTGCTGCTCAAAACCAACTTGAATCAACAGTTAGAAATATTTCTGTAACACAAGTGAATGTTGCAGCTGCCGAGTCAAATATCAGAGATGTTGACTTTGCAGCAGAGAGTGCAAACTTTGCAAAACATAATATCCTTGCACAGTCAGGTTCTTATGCCATGAGTCAGGCGAACGCCGTTCAGCAGAATGTGTTAAGATTACTTCAATAAGGTAGTGTAAAAAGTTTTTAATTTCCAAAAGCCAAAGAGATTTGCTCTTTGGCTTTTTTTCGTTACAATAGTTAAAGTTATTTTTTTAGCTGACGATATAATCTGTGTAATCAGCAAGGAAGCTGAATAAAATTAAATAGGGCGAAAGGCTCTTACCCGAAAAGGATTTAAGATGGGATTTAGAATAAATACAAATGTTGGTGCAATGAATGCACACATGCAAGCTACAATGAACAACATCGGACTGGATAAAAGTCTTAATGCATTAAGCTCAGGTCTAAGAATAAATAAAGCGGCTGATGATTCAGCAGGTTTGGCAATCGCGAATAAACTCTCTTCTCAATCACAAGGTCTTGGTCAGGCTATTAAAAATGCAAATGACGGCGTTGGTTTGATTCAAACGGCTGATGGAGCTTTGCAAGAGTACAGCAATATCTTACAAAGAATTCGTACGCTTGCCGTTCAAGGTGCCAATGATACGCAAGATACTGATTCCCGTTCTTTTATCGCTAAAGAGATGGTAAGACTTCAAAGTGAGCTTAACCACATTGCTTCTGAGACAAAATTCAATGGTAAACAGCTTTTAAGTACTACGACAACTTATACTTTCCAAGTCGGTGCCTATAAAGGGGACACAACTACAGCTGCTATCAGTAGTGTTAAAACAGCTGGTGTATATGGTGCTGCGAATCAGATTTCTAGCTTTACATCTCAGGGAAGTGCTGCCGGTATTATCTCAAATATGGATAGTGCTATTAAAACTATTGATACACTCAGAGCGACACTAGGTGCTGCTCAAAACCAACTTGAATCAACAGTTAGAAATATTTCTGTAACACAAGTGAATGTTGCAGCTGCCGAGTCAAATATCAGAGATGTTGACTTTGCAGCAGAGAGTGCAAACTTTGCAAAACATAATATCCTTGCACAGTCAGGTTCTTATGCCATGAGTCAGGCGAACGCCGTTCAGCAGAATGTGTTAAGATTACTTCAATAAGGTAGTGTAAAAAGTTTTTAATTTCCAAAAGCCAAAGAGATTTGCTCTTTGGCTTTTTTTCGTTACAATAGTTAAAGTTATTTTTTTAGCTGACGATATAATCTGTGTAATCAGCAAGGAAGCTGAATAAAATTAAATAGGGCGAAAGGCTCTTACCCGAAAAGGATTTAAGATGGGATTTAGAATAAATACAAATGTTGGTGCAATGAATGCACACATGCAAGCTACAATGAACAACATCGGACTGGATAAAAGTCTTAATGCATTAAGCTCAGGTCTAAGAATAAATAAAGCGGCTGATGATTCAGCAGGTTTGGCAATCGCGAATAAACTCTCTTCTCAATCACAAGGTCTTGGTCAGGCTATTAAAAATGCAAATGATGGTATTGGAATGATTCAAACGGCTGATGGAGCTTTGCAAGAGTACAGCAACATCTTACAAAGAGTTCGTACTCTTGCCGTTCAAGGTTCCAATGATACGCAAGACAGTTCTTCCCGTTCTTTTATCGGTAAAGAGATGTTAAGACTTCAAAGTGAGCTTAACCACATTGCTTCTGAGACAAAATTCAATGGTAAACAGCTTTTAAGTACTACGACAACTTATACTTTCCAAGTCGGTGCCTATAAAGGGGATACAACTACAGCTGCAGTTAGCGGTATGAAAACAGCAGCTTTATTTGCAAACCAAATTGCTGGGTTAACTGCGCAGGCAAGTGCTGCGACCATCATATCTATGATGGATAGCGCTATTAAAACAGTTGATACACTTCGAGCGACACTAGGTGCTGCTCAAAACCAACTTGAATCAACAGTTAGAAATATTTCTGTAACACAAGTGAATGTTGCAGCTGCTGAGTCAAATATCAGAGATGTTGACTTTGCAGCAGAGAGTGCAAACTTTGCAAAACATAATATCCTTGCACAGTCAGGTTCTTATGCCATGAGTCAGGCGAACGCCGTTCAGCAGAATGTGTTAAGATTGCTACAGTAATAACAGTCGTTAGAGTTTCAAAGTAGCGAACACATTTCTTTCTTTAAGAAGGTGTTGAGATTGTTTAGTTTCATAATCCTGAATTTAACTACAGATGCCAAAAGAGTTTCTTCTCTGGCATCTCTTCCCTTTAAATAACTTTCATCTTTAATTTTGGAACAGTACTTGCTTTAGTTTGACAAATAGTCAATCGTAAGGAATCTGTTATGGGATTTAGAATTAATACAAATGTGGGTGCGATGAATGCACACATGCAAGCTACGATGAATAATGTTGGACTGGATAAAAGTCTTAACGCTTTGAGTTCGGGTTTAAGAATAAATAAAGCGGCTGATGATTCAGCAGGCTTGGCAATCGCAAATAAACTCTCAGCACAAGCAAACGGCTTAGGACAAGCCATAAAAAATGCAAATGACGGTATTGGCATGATTCAAACGGCTGATGGAGCATTGCAAGAGTATGGCAATATTTTGCAAAGAATTCGTACTCTTGCAATTCAAGGTGCCAATGATACTCAAGATAGTGGTTCTCGCAGCTATATTTCTAAAGAGATGATAAGACTTCAGAGTGAGCTTAACCACATCGCTTCTGAGACTAAATTCAATGGAAAACCGCTTTTAAGTGTTACTGGAACATATACATTCCAAGTTGGCGCTTTTAGAGGTGATACAACAATTACAACAGTGAGTAGTATGAAAACTACATCTATATTTGCAAATCAATTAGCTACTTTCTCAACTCAGGCTAGTTCCGCAAGCATTATATCTATGATGGATAGTTCACTTAAAGCAGTTGATGGATTAAGAGCAACACTGGGTGCTGCACAAAACCAACTAGAATCAACTGTAAGAAATATATCAATCACTCAAGTGAATGTTTCTGCTGCAGAATCAAATATCAGAGATGTTGACTTTGCAGCAGAGAGTGCAAACTTTGCAAAACATAATATTCTTGCACAATCTGGTTCTTATGCCATGAGTCAGGCGAATGCTGTTCAGCAAAATGTTCTCAAGTTGCTTCAATAATATAAAATTCTTACATAACTAAGATTGCTTCATCGGCTCTTTGCCATGAGAGCCGTAGCCAAACATTTTTTCAATAATGTTTGGAGGTAATGGCTGACTTCGCTTCCGGTGAGAAAGTAAAGCAATCTATCTCTTATCTTTCTGCTATATAACTTAAATAATCTTTCAAATTAACTTTAAAATATACTATAACTCTTACAATTTGAGGAATAATAACTTTATCTAAATGCTTGATCAGTGTCTCTTCATCTTCTATCTCTTTTGTATTTATGAGGTCAAATATAAATCCTGAAACAAATTGCAGATAGAGGGTTATCGCACGGTTAATGTCAGAGCTTTCAACTTGCCCCTCATCTGTTAAGATATTATAAAATACACCTAAGAGATTGTAATGGTATTGGTTGATATTCTGATGATTGCTTCTTGCATGTTTGTTTAGAATATCTATAATATTGTCACAATATTCAACTCTTAATCTGATATTATGCAGCTCCTGTGGATTTAAGAAGTTTTCGGCTTTGGAGTTTAAAACACAGAGGAGTTCACTGTTCGCACTCCCTTTATCTAATGCATATAAAGATGAGATTTGGTCGTCATCGGCTTTAAGTGCGATGGTCTCATCTATGTAGGCACCGTCACTGAGGTTATATACATGTGCATTCTCTTCTGTCCTGTAACTTCTAGCTACAGCGTTACACTCCTCTTTCCAGTCGTTAAACATAAGCGTAGTAAAAACTTCCTCTCGGAAATTGCCTTTTATTTTTATGATAGCACTATTAAAAACAAGTCCGCCGCCTATTGTTTCATCCTCTTGAAGCTCTACATTTCTAACATAATTATGTGTTAATGAGTGCGTACTGCCACTCTCTTGGTCGGGAGCAAAATCAAGACCCAGCAAGTAAATTTCTTTTGTTTGCAACATAAGCAGCAGTCCATAGGAAATAGAGCCGATGTTTGAGGAGGTCAAGCCTGTGTCCCATCGCTTATATCTTGAGCTTCCCTCAAAAAAGAAAATATTCTCTTGTCTGAAATATTTTGCAAACTCGGAAGATGTAAAGCCGCCAAACATGCAGATGGTTTTATTAAAGAATGAGATATCTTTTACTTTCTGCACATGAGGCATGGCATCGGCAAATCCGTGTACATGCGTGATGATGTCGGGTCGGATGTTTAATTCCTCTAACTTTGCAAGAAGCGGAGTAACTGCGACAATTATAAACTTATGGTGATTTTCACACAGCCACTCTATATTTTTTCCAAAAGATGGTCCGGCACCTAAAAGTAAGAATGGTTTGTCTGTGAAGATACTTTCTTTGTAGGATGCGCTGATATCCAAAAGTTTATAGCCGTTTTTGAGATGTACAAGCGGTCTTAACAGGCTATTGCTGAGTGCAGAATAGTTAAAAGTAAGATAATTCTGCCCTACGATTATGCTCTGAATAGTTTTTAATTTCTTTTCTTTGTGACTGAGGAGATAGAAAAATTTAATGTAGTGATTGTAGATAAAATGCTCTTTCAAAAAGGCGTTGGTGGCATTTTTAAAAGCATCCTCATCGTCAAAAACAGAAAAAATAAGCATGGCACCGTTTTGTGTAAGTGCTTGATAATCCGTGACAAAAAGGGAGAGTCTAAAAAGCTCCAAATCATCCTCTACTATAAAATAGATATTTGAGTTCAGTTTTTCATGTATCGTAGTCAGATGCAGCCCAAGACCGACACCCATAAATATAAACTTATAAAGCTTTTTCATAGAAGTTTTTTCTTTATCTGCATACTTGTTTGAATAGTTTATAAGCCCTGCTGCACCGGAGTAGCTACTCTGGGAAATATCCATCTCCTCAAGCTCTTTGGCATAGGCATCATCTATAGTGACATCCGCAAAAGTTTCATATACATTTTCTGTTTTTGAATAGTTTATACTTTCTGCTGCCATCTCTGCATGCGTTTTACTGTTTGCACCATATAGCCAGTTGCTTGTTGCCGGCTCTAAGACATCAAAATACCCATCTTTGTACTCGAGTGAATATTTTTCTTGATAATACCCTTGTTCTATGGCATAGGCAAGCGCGTAAATTTTTTCACATAACCCCGGGTCAATATCTTCTAAAAATAGCAAATTTTTATTATAGGTATTAATAGCTTCCATCTCAATATTTTTCACATGATGCCCTCTATTTAGTTGTTTACATGGAGCAAAAATCATACCTTAAATTATTACAAAAAGTCACTCTTTGACCGATTTAGATACAATAACTAAAAGAGAAGTTTTAATGAAAAGCATAGATAAAATCAGACTCAAATCTAGTTCAACCATACGAGAAGCGATGATAGCTATTGATGACGGCGCCATGAAAATAGCGGTAGTCGTGGATGAAGAGGGGAAGCTTGCCGGAATATTGACGGATGGAGACATCAGAAGAGGTTTGATTGACGGTATGACGCTCAGCAGCTCCATAGAAAAAATCATACAGACCAATCCTATTGTCTGCTTCGTGAATGATTCTAAAGAGGATATTCTGGCTAAATCACTGGGTAAAAAAATCTACCATGTGCCGGTTCTAGATGCCAACAATAAAGTTGTAGGGATAGAAGATATAGACACTCTTTTGGCATCGCAGACCAAAATCAACAAGGTGGTTCTCATGGTAGGCGGGCTTGGTTCGCGCCTGAGACCACTGACGGAAGAGACTCCAAAACCGATGCTTAAGGTCGGGAACAAACCGATATTAGAGACTATTATAAATAATTTTAAGCAATATGGGTTCAAAGATATCATCCTGAGCGTGAACTACAAGGCAGATATTGTAAAAGAGTATTTTGGCGACGGCAAGAAGTTTGGCGTAAACATAGAGTATATTCATGAAGCCAAACGCATGGGAACAGCGGGGGCGTTAAGCCTTATGCGAGGCAAGTTTGATGAACCGTTTTTTGTCATGAACGGCGATTTGCTCACCAATGTTAATTTTGAACACTTCTTGAATTTTCATAAAGAGAATGGCTCACATGCTACGATGGCGGTGCGAGAGTATGAGTATCAGGTTCCCTTTGGTGTCATAAATCAAGAGGAGGGAAGAATTACCTCAATTATTGAAAAGCCGATGCAGAGATTTTATGTCAATGCAGGCATCTATATTTTAAATCCGGAGGTTATAGAGATGATAGAAGATAACACTTTTTATGACATGCCGACACTTTTTGATGATTTAATTAAGAGCAACAAGGCACCCATCTCTTTTCCTGTACATGAGTATTGGCTGGATATCGGTCAGATGAATGAGTTAAAACAGGCGAGAGATGAGTATGCGAGTGTGTTTGAGGAATCTCTATGAAAAAAAAAGTAAATTTTGACATCTGTACATTTTGCAATCATAAGTGTACATTCTGTTCAAATTCAGATCCAAGAACCATAAAAGAGCAGACGACTTTGGAAGATTTCAAAAAAGTGATGGCAAATGTGGCTAGGCATGTGGAGATTACAGAATTAGGACTCTCGGCGAAGGGCGAAGTGCTTGTAAACAAAGAGTTTGCAAAGATTGTGGAGTCTTCTAAAAAAGAGTTCAATATTCCTTATGTTTATTTTAGTACAAACGGGGCATTGCTTACGCACAAAAAAGCGGTAGAACTTTTAGAAGCAGGCATAGACAGCATTAAATTTTCTATCAATGCACTTGATGCGGCAACCTATAAAAGCGTTCATTTAGTGGATGATTTTGATGTTGTCATACAAAATTTCAGAGATTTATTACAACTCAAATCTGAGAAATATCCAAACCTGAGAATTTTTATCTCTTCCGTTATTGACATCGACAAGGAGAGTTTGACAAAAAAGTTTGAAACGATTTTCGGTGTAAACTTTGCGTTAGTCAATGGCGTATCTGTTTACGCTTTGGGATATACGCCGAAGTTTGAAGTTGCATCGCAAAAAGCTGTCACTAAAAAGTGTAAAATACCTTTTGATGAGCTGTACATTAACTCTGACGGTACGCTTGGACTTTGCTGTAAAGACTACTTTGATTTAATCAATTTTGGCTCTTTAAAAGAGCATGATTTTTTAGATATTTACAACTCAAATGCGTTTGCAGATGTACGAAAAATGCACGAAAAAAGTGAATTCCCTGATAACCACTTATGTAAAAATTGTTTACTTTATGGAGGCGAATGATGTATCAAGGCAAAAAAATATTAGCGTTAATTCCTGCGAGAGGAGGCAGTAAAAGACTTCCCAATAAAAATATTTTAGATTTAAATGGAAAACCTCTCATTGCTTGGAGCATTGACGAAGCAAAAAAATCCAAATATATTGATACGGTATTAGTGAGTACAGATTCACAAGTCATCTATGATATTGCTCAAGAACATGGTGCTTATTTGCCATTTTTGCGACCTGCAGAACTTGCTATGGATGAAACGCGTTCTATTGATGTAGAAATCCATGCTTTAAATTTTTTAAGTGACCTCGGTGATAATTACGATGATTTGATTGTATTGCAACCTACCTCACCGCTAAGGGACGTAAACGATATTGACTCTGCAATAGAGTATTACTACGCAAAAGAGGCTACTTCTGTAATAGGTGTCTGTGAGGTTGAACACTCTCCGCTGTGGAGCAATACTTTGGATGAAAATTTGAGTATGGACAACTTTTTGGATGACAAATATAACAACTCAAGATCACAAGATTTACCTCCATATTACAGAATAAACGGTGCTTTTTATATGTCAAAAGTGGATTCAGTTTTAAAAAATGGTACTTTTTTTGTAAAGAAAAATATTTACGCATATTTAATGACACAGGAACATTCAGTCGATATAGATACAAAGTTAGATTTTATAATAGCTCAAGCAGTTTTTCAAACAAAGGATGATTAGATGTCAGGACAACATATAGAAAAAAAAGAAGAAGAGGTCAATTACAATGCCAATGAAGTAGTTTTCTCAAAAAATTGGGAGAGTTTTAAAGGCGAGGAGTATGCCGAGTACAGAGCAAATTGGAGTAAATACCCAAAAGAGAGATTTGTATCTCATTTTCCGCTCAACTTAGATATTGAGACAACAGACCTTTGTAATCTCAAATGCCCGATGTGTGCAAGAACCATGAAGGATGCGGACAAAGAGCATCATGTGGTAAAAAGCCGCTACATAGACAAAGAAGCCTACATGAATATCATCGACCAAGCGGTGGAGCATGGAGTAAAGGCTATAAAACTTCAATATCTGGGTGAGCCGCTTCTGCATAAAGATGTGGCATTTCAGGTTGAGTATGCGAAGCAAAAAGGAGTGCTTGATGTTATGTTTAACACAAATGCCGTACTGCTTACACCCGATCTGTCACTTAAACTTCTTGAAGCAGGGCTTGATAAACTTTTCATCTCTTTTGATGCGGTAAACCCTAAACTCTATGAACAGCAACGCGTCGGAACTACTATCGGGGTGGTCATAGACAATATTTATGAGTTTATAAAACTTCGTGATAAGTTTTACCCGAAAACGCATATAAGACTCTCCATGGTTATGTTTGACGACCCTATCTGGAAGCGCCAGTTTGAAGCTATGAAAGTTATGTGGGAAGGTCTTGTTGACTCTCTTGGATACGGTATATTCAACGAGCGGAATCCAAATAAAAAACATGAGTATGAGCCGGTTGAAGGTTTTGCATGTGAGCAGCTCTTTCAGAGAATGTTTTTAAAATGCAACGGCAATGTAACGGTCTGCTGTGTAGATGATTCGGATGAATATATTGTAGGCAACTGGAAAGAGCAAAAGCTCATAGATATTTGGAATGCACCGAAATACAAAGAGATAAGAGATGCCCATGCAAACGGCGACTACTACAAAATCCCGATGTGCAGAAAGTGTTTTTTACCCGATTTGTATAAAAAGACTTATCTGAATAAGTAATAATACTTTTAAGAAGAAATATAACTTTTTATGTTAAATTTAATAATTTAAGATGTAGAATGCACCAAAGAGAATTTAATTTTACTCTTTAAGGAGTTGTTAAATGGCCGTGCAAAAAATCACTATTGATCCGCTCACTAGAATCGAGGGACATCTTAAATTTGTTACAAAAGTTGAAGATGGCGTTGTTATAGAGGCGAAATGCTCTGCAGAGATGTTCAGAGGAATAGAAAAGGCGCTTATCGGTTATGATGCCAGAGTTGCACAACAAGTAACACAAAGAGTCTGTGGAGTTTGTCCTTATGCTCATGCCGAGGCAGCCTCTCTTGCGCTAGAAAATGCAATGGGCATAAAGCCTAACCACAACGGACAGCTTTTAAGAAATATGATTGTCGGTGCGTATCAGCTTCAAGATCATCTTCTGCATTTTTATGTTTTAAGCGCACTTGATTTTATAGATATAACTGCTGTTTTAAAGTATGACGGAGATGATGAGAGTGTTCTTAGTGTAAAAAATTGGGTTCAGAATGAGCTCAAAAGTAATAAAATATTTCCTGTAGCCCCATTTCTCCCGCGATACGAAGCTGTATATGCAAAATCAGACAGTACAAATTTTACCGCGATTAAAAATTATCTTGAATCGATTAAAGTAATGGCTGATTTAACCAAAGCGGTCGCCGTTTTTGGTGCAAAAGCTCCCCACTCCGTTACAATTGAAGCCGGTGGGGTCACTACAATACCTACAGTGGAGAAACTTGCAAAATACAGATCTTTAGTCATGCGCGCTAAAGGCTTTATAAAAAACAGTTACATAAATGATATTATCGCTGTAGCGAAAGAGTTTCCGGAATATTTTAAGATGGGTGCAGGATATGGAAACTACCTCTCTTATCCCTATCTGCCAGATGAAAATGGGGAAAATCACCTTTTTGTAGGCGGTGCAACGATAGATGATAAGTATGAAGCACTTGATTTGAAACATATTTTTGAAGATCACAAATACTCCTACTATAAAAGCACTCCGGATTTCAATGTAAAGCCTCTTGATTCTACAAAACTTACTCCGATAAATTATGATGAGTTTAAAGAAGAACAGAAGAAAGAGAGTGGAAAATATAGCTGGTCGAAAGCTCCCCGCTACAAAGGTGAGATTATGGAAGTCGGTCCGGTTGCCAGAGTTTTAAATACTTATAAAAGCGGTAAAAATAAAAAGTTGAATGCGCTTGTCGATTCGATTAATGCAAAGCTGAATCTTACATTTAAAGAGTACAACTCTGTGTTGGGAAGACATCTCTGCAGAGCTATTGCTTCAAGCATCATTATTGATAAAATTCTTGAAGATATGGAAAAAGTTGTTCCTAATGAACTTGCTTTTGTAGAGAGAGATGTTCCAAAGAATGCTGTCGGCTTCGGGCTCACTGAAGCGACAAGGGGAGCTTTGGCACACTGGATAGAGACTGACGAAAACGGATTGATTAAAAACTATGACATGATTGTTCCCACAACATGGAATATTTCGCCAAAAGACGCAAAAGGAACCCCAGGGGTTGTTGAAAAAATGCTTATTGGCACCAAGATAAAAGATCCAAATAATCCAATAGAGTTGGCAAGAATAGTGAGGTCAACAGATCCATGCCTTGCATGTTCAGTTCATTAAGGAGCAAAAGATGAGTTTGTCGAGAAGAGATGCCATTAAACAGATGTTAAAAGTATTGGTAGCTGTTGGGGCTGCAAATTTTTTCAGTTATGAAGATTTGCTTGCGATGGAAGATGGAAAAATGTTTAAGCCGAATTTAATTTGGCTACATGGATCCTCATGCTCTGGATGCTCATGCTCCTTTTTAAATATAGAGGATGTTTCTGTACTAGACATTCTTACGAGATATACGAATATGGTCTATCATCCTGATGTCTCCCTTGCAACGGGAAAACAGGTTGTTGATTTGCTTGATAAAGCTTCTAAAGAGTTGAAAAATAATTATCTTTTAGTGGTCGAGGGCTCTATTCCTGTAGCAATGCCGCATGCCTGTATGATGGGGGATAGACCTATCATGGATTGGATGGAGCAGATGACTGCAAGTGCCTCGGCATGCGTGGCTGCCGGAACATGTGCAGTGTTCGGCGGAATTACAGGAATGCAGGGAATGGATACGGGTGTTATGTCTATCGGTAATTTTGTAAAAGATAGAAAATTAAATAAGCCCGTTATAGCCCTGCCAAACTGTCCTATGAAACCTGAGCATCTCATCTATGTTATTTTTCACTATGCAAAATTTAAAACCATTCCTGAACTGGATGCAGAAGGAAGACCGCTTAGATTTTATTCTCAAACAGTTCATGAAAGATGTATGTACTATTCTCAATTTCAAGAGAAAAATTATGCTAAAAAAATAGGTGAATCGGGTTGCATGCTTAAATTAGGGTGCCAAGGACCCGTCACCAAAAATGATTGTATGGAAATAGGACATAATAACAATACAAACACATGCATAAAAGCAGGACACCCTTGTATAGGATGTGCAAGTGAACACTTTCCAAGACAAATCATGCTACATACATATGATGATACAAGAGCTATTGTAAAATTTAAAAACTTCCACATAGAGGGATAAGAAATGCAAAAAAGAAATTTCTCTGAATCTATTTTATTTAAGCTTTCTTTCCCTTTAGTTTTTAGTGTTTTAGTTATATCGATTATCTCCATAACTGTTAACTATTATCTCCAAAAATCAAAACTTGAGGAGATGATAGAGGATAAGGGATCGGCTATTTTGCAAAATTATGTCGTCTCATCTAGGGATTCTTTGGAGCGAGGTCAGCGAAAAACATTTCAAGCCGCTATGGACAATATAGCTCTTTTAGACGGTGTTAAAGAGACAGTTTTATATGCTTCTTCAGGGCTTATGAATTATAAGTCAAAAGAAGTCACCGTAGGAAAGCCTTTTGTACATAAAGATGATAAATATTACAACCCCAATAAAGAGATATACGAAAAAACAAACGGAATGTTTCTCAGGGCTGATTGGAGCTATACACCGCTTGAAAAATCCGCAGGTTTTCACGGAAGCACCCTGATGGACAAAACAAAAGAGTGCAGAACTTGCCACTACGAAATTGACAGAGATTTGAAATTTAGCAACAATAGAGCCTATAAGATAGATGAAGAGAGTGATACTTCTACATTTTATGAGCAAATTATTGCCCAAAAAGAGTGTATCTCCTGCCATACAAACTGGAAAGAGGGTGGTATCTCAGGGTATATTGGGGTTAGTATCTCAAATAAAAAAATGCGTGACCAGATTAAAGACAATATGCGAAATTTCACAATGACACTTCTATCAATTGCATTGATAATTATTGTTGTATCGGTTCTGATTTCTATAAAATTTAAAAGCAAGCTTCAGATTTTGTTGGAAGGAATCAAGAATCTGAATGAGAAAAAAGGTTCGAGAATAGATATTGTAGAGAATGACGAGATTAAAGATATAGCGCATGAGTTTAATAAATATATAAAAAATATGGAAGATGGAGTAATTCAAGATAATAAACTGATTGAAAATTTATCTAATGTAGCTGAGAAAACTGCAAAGGGTGATATGACGGAGAGAGTTGCAGTACAAGCAAACAGCGAATCACTTAATAGATTAAGAGAGATTGTAAACGGCATGCTGGATGCTATGAATGATAATATCAAAAAAGTCTTGGAAGTTTTGAAAAGCTATGAAAATGACAATTTCAAGCCTACTGTGAATATAGCCGATACAACAGGCAGAATTAAAGAGTTATTTGAGAGCACAAATAGTCTTGGAATATCGCTGGCAGGTGCGAGCAGACAAGAACTACAAGATGGTCGTAGTCTTGAGCAGCAATCAGGCAAACTTTCACAAAACATGTTCTCTCTTACTGCTTCTGCACAAGAGCAGGCACTGAAATTAAAAGATACTTCAAGAGCTATGGAATCTATCACTATGGCTATTAATGAGATAGTAATAAAAACACATGCGGTTGTTGGGCAATCTGAAGATATTAAATTGGTTACAAGCGTAATTAGTGATATAGCTGATCAAACAAATCTTCTTGCTCTGAATGCGGCGATAGAAGCAGCCCGTGCAGGAGAACATGGCAGAGGCTTTGCTGTTGTTGCGGATGAGGTCAGAAATTTGGCAGAGAAAACGCAACAGAGTTTGAGCAAAATATCTGCTACGGTAAATGTTATGGTCGGATCTATAAATGAGGTAAGCAGCACAATGCATGAGCAGTCAAAAGCTGTTTCAAATATAAATGATACGATTTCAGAGTTAGAAATAACAACACAAAAAAATGCGGATAATGCACAAGAAGTAAATGAGATAGTTATACAAACAGGCGAGATGGCCAATAGGTTTGTTAAAAATGCGGAATCTAAGGAGTTTTAAGAATAGCACTTTTGTAAAACATAATTCTTAACGCTGAAATGAAAATATGTTTGCTGAGTGGGTGATTCGAATGAATTTGCCGGTATACAAAAAAAGTTCCAAGTTAGACACTCCTTAATACTATACAAGATAACAAATATGGGCACACTTGGATACTTGCATTTAAGACAGATAGCACATCAAAAAGTGAAAATATTTATATTATTTTTCTTGTTCCGAGCCTTGTCCTTTATAATTCCTATGAGTATTTTTGTGTTGTCTTCAAAACTAAAAATGTCGCTGTCTATCATTGTTTATCTATCAAAATAATTTGTGTAAGTTAAGTAATAGCTTGGCATCTGCTATAATCAATTATGAATATAAAAATATATAATAATGTTAAAAGAGGCTCTATTTATGGAATACTTGACACTGTTTGGAACTGCATTATTTGATTTAAGCAATGCAATGGCTCCGTATATACTTTTTGGTCTTATTTTTGCAGGAATTCTGCATGAAGTAATTCCTGAGAGTATCGTTACAAAGCATTTGGGGAAAGAGAATATATTGTCAGTCGTCAAAGCGACACTGTTTGGTATTCCTCTTCCTGTCTGCTCATGCGGAGTGATTCCTCTGGCTACAAGCATCAAAAAAAGTGGTGCGAGCAAAGGAGCTACCCTCTCTTTTTTGATATCCACCCCGATAACAGGAGTGGATTCAATCTTGGCGACATACGGAATATTCGGTTGGATTTTTACACTTTACCGTGTCTTTAGCTCTATGATTATTGCTATGGCGGCAGGAGTGTTGACAAATGTTTTTGATAAAGAGGATATTGCAGAAAAGACCCAAAGTATGAGTTGGGTCAAACAGGAGACTAAAAGCTGCTGTGTTTCATCTTCTGCACCAAAAGGAAATTTGTCATTTCACTCCGGCACATGCGAAAGCCAAACTGTTCAAAAAAAGTTTTCTCTTTCAAAAGCGCTTAAATATGGTTTTATAACTTTGCTTGGCGATATTGCAAAACCCCTGCTTTGGGGTTTGATGTTGGGTGCTCTTATTACGACTGTAATCCCTCAAAATTTGAGTGCCATTTTAATTGAGTACTCTTGGCTTTCCTATATCATCGTGATTGCGATTGCGGTACCTATGTATATCTGTGCCACTGCATCTCTGCCGATAGCGGCAGCACTTATGATGTCGGGAGTGAGTGCGGGAGCCGCTTTTGTTTTTTTAAGTGCAGGACCGGCTACAAATACCGTGACAATAGGAGTAGTGAAAAAGATGCTTGGTAACAGATCTCTTTACATCTATTTGGGAAGTATTATTATCGGCAGTATCTTATTTGGATTGGCTTTAGATTATATTTTTAAAATATCAGAAATTAATCCAAAATCACTTCTTCATCTGCATGAAGAGGCAGGAATACTCTCTATTTTCAGCAGTGCGGTTTTATGGAGTTTAGTTCTTTATTCTATAATGAAACCATTGTTTTCTAGGCTCTCACAAACCTCTTAAACATAAGTCTCTCTTTCGTGAGAGAGGCATCTTCTATAATCTCTCTGAGTATTTTTGTGCTCTCTCCGAAGCCGAAAATACCTCTGTTTTCTTCGCAAGCCGTTTTAATCTTTTCGTAATTTTGAAGTATGTATCCCAGTTTTTCTTCTATCTCATTTTTGTCCAAATTGACATCCAAAACATTGTTTGCTTTTTTTCTGTTGCCCTGTCTGTCGCCGATGTTGAGCGTTGGTGTTTTGTAGAGACATGTCTCCAAAAGTCCACTGCTTGAGTTGCCTACTACGATTGTGTCAAAATTTTTGTAGAGGCTTAGCATGGTGAGCGTGCCTAAGTTTTTTACAAGGGCGATATTCTTCTCAAATGTTGTGTTTTCTAAGTAATTGATTATCTCTTCAGAGCCTGTGTCGTTATTTGGGTAGGTTAAAATAGTGTTTAAATTAAACTCACTAAGTATCTCTAGCAGATTTTTGAAATCCAAATAGTTTGCATGTGGAGTTTTATATTGCGTTGCGTGGTAGGTCACGATGAGCGTTTTTTTGGTTAAATCAAAGAGCGGAAATTTTGCCTCAATCTCTTCTATTGTCGGAAGCAGATTTAATCTGTCATAGTCATAAGTAGAGATTCCCACATTTTTAACTCGCCACTTCTCTTCGCCTAGCTGTTCTACAACGCCCTTTGAATCTTGTGAAAGAGTAAGATGAAGATGTGCCATTTTGGTTATCACATGTCGGATATTTGAGTCCAGATAAGCGTTGTCGGTTACATCTCCGCCGGCGTAGTGGATAAGCGGTGTGTTGTGCAAAAACACGGCAGATGCAAAAGCAAAACTCTCCGGTCTGTCGCCCAAAACAAAGGCGTAGTCATAGTGAGTTTCTTTTAAAATTTTAACCGTTTTTTGATGGATAAGGGCAAAAGAGTCTATGTGTGCATTTGGATTATTGGGTATCTCTATTTTGATAAGATTGACATTTAGGTCATGCTTGCGAACACTCTCTAGTATCTCCACGCTTGTGTTCCATGGAGGGAGCAGATGCGTGCCGGAGATTATGAAGTCGATTTCATGGTGCGCATTTAGCTCTATTAAAAAGGGGAGAAGGTAGCCGAACTCTGCACGGTTTCCGCTAAAAAAGAGGATTTTATTTCTCTTCATAGTTGCTTCTTGTTGCCCAGTCATGTCTATAAAGATAGAGCGTAAAATCGTTTGGAAGGTAGTCTTGTCGCACGACACTAAAAGGTGTAAGTTTTTTGCTCATCTCCATCACTTTCGAGAGTTCATAACCGTAAATATGTTCCGCTAAAGAGTTTTCGTATGTTTTGTTAATCATGTTGGTTGCAACGCCGTAGTTGCAAAGCTCAAACATTCTAGCAAGCACTCTCTCCAAAAGTTCATCGTTTTTTTCAACCTTTATATTGTGGATTCCGGAGCCAAAAACATAGTCATATTTGTCTATCTCTTCACTCAAAATATCGAGTTTTAGAATATTCAGCGCAGGATTTCTCTCCTTTGCCTGTGCAACAACTTTGGATGAGATGTCAACGCCCGTGTATCTGACATTTAACTCGAGATTGATGTTTAAAAAGTCAAAAAAATCTCCAAATCCACAACCGACATCGAGTACGGAACAGTTTTGCAGTGAGGCGATTTCGCTAAAGATATGAAACCGAATCTGCTGCGTTCTTTTGCTTCCCCAATCAAGGGACTTGATGCTGTATCCGTTCTGCTCGGTCTTTTCGTTAAAAAAGTTTTCTATCGTCTGTAAATCATCCATGTTTTGCACCTATATGTAGTTATGAGTCAGATTTTTGCCGACATTAAAAAGCAAGTCCAAAGAGGATAAGCCCTCTGTAAATGCGCTGTTTTTATACTGCTCATACGGCATTTGTTTAAAATCCTGATAGAAAAGTTTTATCTCTTGTTGTTCAAACTCTTCATCCTTTTGATACCCTTTTGCTCCCACTCCTGAGAGATAACTTTTTGAATCACTGCATTTTAACAGCTCAAAAATCAAATCATTCTTTTTGCTCTCTTTGTTATAGAGTAAATCCGATTGCAAAATGATTTGCGTCTCTATCTCAAAGAGTTTGCAGCAGAGCGTCATGGAATCTATGAGAATATCCGCCAAAAAGTTATACTCTTTTGCAAACAGAGGTTCAATTTCCTCTAAAATCTCTTCAAAGAAGGGGTGTCTGTTGTAGTTCTGCATTAAAAATCTGAGATGTTTTTTTTGCCATCTTTTGTCTGCAATGCGCATCTCTTTTATGGTTTTGTCAAAGTAGTTTTTCTTCTCAATAGGAATGGTTAACATGTGGACATTCAAGTTTTTATCCAAAAAGATATTTCTGTTTTGATACCCGCCATCCAAAAACTGCACCTCGTTCATAATTATAAACGTGTCGCTTGCATTTATTTTGTTTAAAAGCCCTTGCCATGGGAAGTAAGAGGGTTGATGGATGGAGGTTGAATTCATCCTTAAACACTTTTATTGCTATTTGTGAAATCTATATACTCTTGGAGTCTATCTTTGTAGTGTGTGATAATCTTTGTTAGTTGTGGAATAAAGAGTTTATTCAAATCTTTCATCAATTTCTTTGGATTTTTCATCTCTTTTGTGTTGATAATATCAAAAATATACCCTGAAGTAAACTGAAAATAAAGCATTAAAATGTGTGATAAATCTTGATTCTCTACGCCTTTTTGAGAAGTGAAACATGCTTGAAACATTTTTAAAATATTACTATGATAAGCGTTCAAATCTTGATGATTTTTCTTTTTAAACCCGTCTAAAATATCTATTTTCATATCACACTCTTGTATATCAATTTGAATTCTATGAAGTTCATTTGTGGTTAAAGAATTCTCTGAATTTTCACGAAGAAGAGATTTAAATGCATCATAAAACAGATCTTTATCGATGGCTTCAAATTTAGAATAGTCTATATCTTCCACTCTTAAAGGTATCGTATTTTCTATATATGCGCCATTGCTTAAATTATAGATTTTCTTTGTGTGAATAGTTGTAAAGGAGTGATAAATTTTGGTAAGTTCAAAGGTCTGATTTCTGTAAAGGATTGTCGAATATACTTCATCCAAAAAATTACCTTGCATTTTGACCACCGCCATCTCGTAATCCAACGCTCCGCCAAGATTTTCGTCTTCTTCAAGCTTGGCTTTTTTGAGGTGCTCATGTGATTCTATATGTGTTGCACCCGTCTCTTGATCAAGAGCAAAGTCAATGCCCAGCATATAAAACTCTTCAACTTGGAGGTGCAATAACAATTGATAGGACGAGGAACCGACATTTTCAGTGACTAAATTTCCGAAATTATCCTTGTAGCTACTGTTGCTCTCAAAAATAAAAACATTCTCTTTCTTGAAATATTCTGTAAATTCCATAAAAGCCATGCTTGCAAAAATAGCAACAGATTTATCAAAAAAGGAGACATCTTTTACCTTTTGTATGTGTGGCAATGCTTGATAATCACCGTGTATATGCGTTATGATGTCCGGTTTTATGTTGTGCTTTTCTAATTCGTAGAGTATTGTACTAATGGATATAATAATGAATTTATCCTGATTTTTTTTGACCCAATCTATGTTCCTGCCCAAAGATGGACCCGCACCCAGCAGTAAAACAGGCTTGTTTTTGATAAGTTGTTTGTTGGATAAACTATTTAAATTCAAAATTGGATAGCCGCATTTTAGGTAATCTAAGGGTCGTAAAAAGCTTTTGGTCATGGCAGCAAAATTAAATGCAAGATAGCCCTGTGAGACAATAATTTCTTGAATTGCTTTTAATTTTTTCTCATCGTTCATCGAGAGATTGAGAAATTTTATATAGTGATTGTAAATAAAGAGTGTTTCTAAAAATTTTTGTGTATTTTGCTGAAACTCATTTGCATCATCAAATATTGAAAAGATAATCTCTGAACCGTCCGCATGTATTTTGCTGTAGTTTGTAACAAAAAGCGAGAGTTTGAATAGCTCTAAATCATCTTCGATAATGTAATACACACGAGAGTGAAGTCTTTGATGCACTGTTTGAATATGTAAACCAAGCCCGGTTCCTATAAAAATAAATTTATATATTTCTTTCATCGATGTATTTTTATGATTTGCATATTTATTTGAATAGTTTAATAGATGCGCAGAAGCGGAGAGGGAGCTCTCTTCTGTGCTTGTACTCTCATATTCATCGACATTTTTATCATCAATATCAAAATGCAGGTACGTCTCATAGACGTTATCTTTTTTATTATAGTTGATTGATTTGGCAATTTCTTTTGCATGTGTAATGCTGTTTGTGTCATAAAACCACTTTTTAGACTCTATATCCAAAACATCAAAATATCCGTTTTTATACTCTAGGGAATATCTCTCTTGATAGTATCCATTGCTGAGGGCATTCTCAAGAGCTGTTAATTTATGAAATACATCCGGATGATTTATCTGTAAAAAGAGTATATTCTCATTATAAGTTTGGAGTGCCTTTTCTTCGATATCTTGCATAACTATCCTTTGCTTATCTCTTTTAAGAGCATAAAACTCTCCGCATGCTTGCAGCCCGAAGAAGCGCCTCTGAATGTTGCCAATGCTCTTATATTTATTGTGCTTCTTGGAAATGGCGGCTCTTGAATCTCGCTTTTATATATTTTCATGATATCTGTTTTTTTATTGATGTATTGGTCTATATTTACAAACATATTAGGTATAAAAATATCATCTTTGAACACAGGAGCAAACTCTGTTTCGCTTAGAGTCTCCATCATGTATATTTTTTCTATAAACGGGTATCTGAAGGATTTTGTACAGCTGTATGCGGCATCAAAGATGACTCTGTGGTCGCTATGAACATCGCCTCTGAATGGGAGGTAGATAATATTGGGTTCTACATCTTTAATGACTTGTGAAATTTTTTGCACAAGTTCACTCATGCTGTATTCGTCTACCCGCATAGTATCAAGCATTAAATTTGTAACCGAATCAAATTGATAACTCTTAGAAACTTCTTTTATCTCCTTATCGCGAATAGCCGAAAATTCTCTGTTGTTATTGACATGCGTGCAGATAAGCCAGTGCGTTTCATCTCCCGCATCTTTATGTTTTAGGAGAGTACCGCCGCATCCCAGTGTCTCATCATCGGGATGGACAGATACCACCAAAACCCTGTTTATTTTTGGTGTAAGGTTGTAGAATGATTTTTTGAGCAGGTTTGTAAGCTCTGTTGATTTGAGAAGCTCTTTTATTTTATAACTTGTATCTCTTCCCTGATAGGGATTTACATTTTCTTTAAGAACATTTTTAAATTCGGGTGTATAAATAGAGTGGATTGCATGGAGTATCTCCTTTTTTGAAGCACTCACGTCTATTATGCTTTTTGCCCTCTCCCGCCCCTTTTGTCTATCGCCTATATTGATAGTAGCTATATTAAAACTTGGTGCTTCTATAATTCCGCTTGAGCTGTTTCCGACAACAGCGTCCACAAACTGCAAAGCGCTCAAATATCTGAGCTGCCCCAAAGAGGTGTGGCATGTGGCGCGAGAAGGGTGCTTTAAAACATAGGCATCAATCATGCTGTTTATCGTTTTTCCATTCGTATCGGCATTTGCTTTTGTAAAAATAAGGGTTGTATCTTCGAGCAAATCAAGAGCATCCAATATATCTTTAAACTGCTTTGCGGAGTTTTGAGACTCTAGCGTTGTGGGATGAAAAGTTATCAGCAGATTTTTTTTGCCCAGCTTAAAACCGATAGATTTTTCAAACGCCTCATAAGACAACAGCTCTGTATTTTTGATATTTTCAACACCGAGCGAACCGACATTATGAACAGTATGCGGATTCTCTCCAAGCTGAATAATTCTATATCTGTAAATTCTTGTTGCGCAAAAGTGCATGTGGGACATTTTGGTAATTGAGTGCCTGATAGCTTCATCCTGTGCACCTTCCGTACTTTCTCCGCCATGGATATGCGCTATTGGAATATTTAATAGCATGGCAGATATGGCAACCGAGAGCATTTCATACCTGTCGCCGAGTATTACGACAATATCGGGCTTAAGCTCTGCAAATGCACTACTCACATCCGCCTGCAATTTTGCCATAGACTCAGAGATAACGATAGGTGTGTCTTTTGACAAATCCATAACAATTTTTTTATCGATTTTAAACTTTTTTTCTATCTCTTCATAGGTGTTTCCAAACTCATGTGAGAGGTGTGTTCCGGTCACTATAAGCTGAAGCGTTAAATTTTTGTCACTGTTTATCTGTTCTATTAAAGGTTCTAATAACCCATAATCCGCTCTTGTTGAGGTTATTACGCATATTTTTCTCATATCAACTCATCTTCTTTATAATCTTTTAAAGCACAACTGCCGATTATCTCATCCCATTTCATCGGACTTATTCCGGTTCCTGGTCTTTTTACCGTTATATTCTCTTCGCTGAAAATCTCGCTTTTTTTTATCTCTTTTTTTGCGACAATTGATTTTCTGGAGATATTTATATTTTTGCTCTCGCTCTTGCTTGGAGTTTTTATACCGCTGCCTAGGGCTTTTTCTATATTTCGTATCGCTTGTACCATGGCTATCAGCTCATGCGGTTCTAGAGAGGCCTTATGGTCGGGTCCTTCCATTGTGTTATCAAGGGTAAAATGTTTTTCGATGCACTCTGCGCCCAGAGCGACTGCGGCAATATCCACCTCAATTCCCAGAGTATGGTCGCTGTATCCGCATGCAACATTCAGGGTGTCTCTTATACTGAGCATCGCATTTAGGTTTACATCCTCCATCGGGGTTGGATACTCCGTGTTTGCATGAAGCACGGTAATGTTCTCTTTTTTTGTGCCCGAAGCGGTTAGAATCGCCACAGCATCCATAATTTCATTCATGTTTGCCATGCCTGTAGATAAAATAACCTTTTTATTTAAGGCTCCGATTTTTCGCAGATAGGGGAGGTTAGTTATCTCACCGCTTGGGATTTTAAATATCTCAAGACCTAGATTTTGGAGCAAATCCACACTGTCCAAATCAAAAGGAGTGGAGAGAAACAAGATATTTTTTTGCTTGCAGTAGGCAATGAGTTCACGATGTGCGGAAACGTCGAGCTCGAGCTTTTTTATCATATCAAACTGGCTCTCATCCGCATCTGTTGTGCTCTTTTGGTACTCTGCTTTACTTGCATTTTTGCTCACAAGATTTTCGGTTTTAAAGGTCTGAAATTTTACGGCATCCGCACCGGCAAGGGCTGCCACATCGATCAGTTTTTTAGCAAGTTCTGTGCTCCCGTTATGGTTCACTCCGGCTTCTGCGATGATAAATACTTTTTTCATTTTACAACACTCCCGGCTTTTATAAATCCGTTTGCCGTGCTATACTCTCTCAGCACTGCGCCGCTTCCAAAAAATGTATGCTCTTTGACAACCGCTCCGCCGTTTATGACAGCACATGTTGATATATGAACCTGGTCTTCAATAACCGCGTCATGTTCAATGAGAGCCTTAGAATTTATGATGCAATTTTTACCGATTTTGGCATGCGGATTTACAAGTGCATGGTGCATTACAACGCTTCCTTCATCCACTGATGCATGCTTTGAGACATAAGCTTGGGGAGAGATAATGCAGGGCATGTGAAAATCAAGCTCTTTTAAAAGCCTAAAAAGTTTTACCCTTATCTCGTTTGATTTTATATGTCCGACAGTGATAATTGCATGGGAGAATTTTTCTCTTAACTGCGGCAAATCGTCGTCACAACCGATGATTTTATACCCCAGAACTTCACCGCCGATAAGCTCTTCTTTGTCTATTATCCCGGCGATTTTATATTTTGCTTCTTGCTCAATTACATCAATCATAGATTTGCAATGACCGCCGCCGCCGATAAGTAAAATCTCTTGCATCACATTCTCACTGAACTTGGGATATTTACGACTCTCTCTTCTAAATATTTCGAGTGCGTCAAATCAGAACATTGACATGTTTTAAACATTTCAAGCTCATTCATAAGCCGCCAAATTGGGCGTGTCATAACACCGTTTTTATTTGTAAACTCTAAAAATTCATCTCTCTTTTTTTTATCTTTTAACAGAACTGCCTGAAGCCAGTAGTTTGCTTTTGCATCTTTTGGCTCTTTTATAAATTTTATATCGGCGGATTTCCTGAAATACTCCGCATATTCTTTTGCCAACGCTCTTTTATTTTCTAAAAATCCATCCAGTTGTTCAAGTTGAGCAACAAGCAGTGCGGCGTTTAGATTCGGCATGCGGTAGTTGTAACCGATTGCATCATGGACAAACTCATAGGCATGCGGAATTTTTGCGGTTGTTGTGAGGTGTTTTGCTTTTTTTGCTAAGACTTCATCATCTGTAACTATCACGCCGCCGCCGCCTGAAGTTATGATTTTATTGCCGTTAAAACTAAAAACTCCAAGTTTGCCGAAAGTGCCTGTGTGCTTCTCTTTGTAGTAACTTCCAAGGCTTTCCGCTGCATCTTCAACCAGTTCTATATGCCAAGCGTCGCAGATTGTTTTTATTTCATCCACTCTGCATGGGTGCCCGAAAGTGTGCATAGCAACACAGGCTTTTATTGTTTTTCCTGTCGTTTTATTGATGCACTTTTTATCTACAATTTCACAGTGTATTGTTAAAAAGTTTTCCAGTGATTTTGGGCTTAGCCCCATCGTATCCAAATCCACATCCACAAAAACGGGTCTTGCATCGCAGTAGCTTATGGCATTGCATGTGGCTATAAATGTGAGCGGTTGCGTTATCACTTCATCACCATGTTCCACACCCGCCAAAATGAGCGCAATGTGCAATGCCGCCGTGCCGTTTACCGTAGCAACGGCATATTTGGAGCCAATTTTTAGGGCGAATTCTTTTTCAAAACTATCAACAAATTTGCCGACACTTGAAACAAACGTAGAGTCGATACATTCATTCAGATACTTCTTTTCATTTCCAAAAAATCGTGGTTCATGCAGAGGAATAAATTCTTTTCGAGGAAAGTTTGCTTCGCAATCGCTATTCGCTACTTTTGTGCTAAAAGTTTTTTGAATGAAATCTACTATTTCCTGCATCTTACATCTTCCCATCAAGATATTTTCCGGTTTCCACATGCCCGAAGTCTGGAATAAGCTCAAAAAACTCTCTTACGATATCCTCTTTTGTCCATTCAAGGATTCGTTTATAGTAATGCATCGTATCTTGAAAATCATTGAGCTTCTTTTCATTAAAAACAGCTTCGTTTTTTATAACCCCGATACTTCCGAACCTGTTCATATCCAAAACTTCTTTTTGAGTAAAAAACTCTTCAAAATCTTTTTCACCCGTCGTATCGCTCGAAGTGAACAAACAAGGCCATTTTTTTTCATCCGGCAGTGTTTTGCAAAGCTCTCTCGCTTCATCTTCATTTTTGCACAAATAAGGCTCGTATCCCAAATCTTTTAAATATTTCACGGCAATGTCGGCGAATGAAATGAGATGCAGATTATCGTCAAGTTTTGGAAAAAATATATCACGGTTTTGCCCGAAAATACAGCTCACAAGACAAAGTTCACCTGATTCCTGCGGGGTTACAAAGTAGCGTTTAATGTCATTAGGTGCTACAATCGGCTGTCTTTTCTGAATGCGCTGATTGAAACCATGCAGAAGACTTCCGTCACTAAACGCCACATTTGCAAATCTGGCAGTTGAGATGTTGATTTGCAAAGAGCGGCGCACCAAAAACATCTCCATAATTCTCTTACTCGCCCCCATCATGTTTACAGGGTTTGTGGCTTTGTCCGTGCTAACACAGAAATATTTTTTTGTCCCGTTATCAATGGATTGCTGAAGCGTTTTGTCGGTGTTGAAAACATTTACATCCACCATTCGCATCAGAGTAAAGGGGTCTTTTTCGCTTCTTACGTGTTTGAGTGCCGAGAGGTTCAAAACAAAGTCATATTTGCCGTCACTCTTTATAAATGCGTCATATTCAACACTTCCAATGTCGAGTGCGAATGTGGCAAACTCTCCGTCGATATAGCCGAGTGAGCTTCGTATGTCTCGTACCAGTTCGACCATGTTGTTCTCAGAGATATCAACAACATGGAGCTTTCTCGGATTTCGTTTAAATATCTCTTTAGTAACTGCCTGACCGATGCTTCCGGCACCGCCGATGACTAAAAAAGTGGACGAAGAGACAACCCGGTGAAGCTCTTTCTCATTTATTTTCATGTCATCATAAAAAAGCTCTCTGTTTCTACCAATTAAATGTAATATATTCACGATAGCTCTCTTGCAAAAAAATAGTATTTATATACTTGTATAGCAAATTAAGTACCATGTAAATTTTACTGCCTTGCTAAAAAGTTAATGAAATTTGCCGATATAATACTCAATATAAATGATGATCAAAGATTATTACGAAAAGGATTTATTATGGGTGTCAGTTCACTAGGTGTAGGCTCAAGTATTTTAACTCAAAGTGTATTAGATCAGTTAAGGGCGGCAGATGATGCTAAGTTTATTACACCCGTAACTTTAGATTTAGCCAACGAGGGTGATAAAAAAGGCGCATTGGATACTGTCAAAGCAAGTATGAAAAATCTTATAGATAGTATTACAGAGATTAAAAGCCAAACTCTTTACAGTGACAGAAAGGCTGCACTTACAGGTACTTCTGTGGCTGTTACTGCTGCTTCAAACAGTGACCTTCAGGATTTTAGCTTGGAAGTTGTAAATTTAGCTACGAAACAGATAGAGCAATCGGGTTCATTCGCATCCAATACAAGTACTATTGCGACAGGTGCGGGAAATATGAACTTAAATATTGATGGGACGGATTACACAATCGCTTATGATGCAACGACAACTTTAGATGGATTTAAAAAGCTTATCAATGATGCTGCCGGCGATAAAGTGGATGCAACTGTGGTTCAGATAAACGGTGGAGATTTCCGCCTTTTTATAAGTTCTGTCGGTACAGGTACAACACAAAATATCACAATGACAGACACTACAGGTAATCTCACGCCTGCTGCTTCCACTGCCCTCACTACTGCTTTTGATGGAGTTCCAATTCAAACAGGTGTTGCGGCAAACTTAAAATTTAATGGGCAGGCTATAACGCGACAAAGCAATACGGTAGATGACTTGATAACAGGACTAAACATAACTCTAAAAGAGGTTGGGACGACCAATGTAAGCGTACAACAAGACCGTGACACAATCTTAACTAAGATGGATAGTTTTGTAAGCAAATATAATGACACAATAACAGAGCTTGGTAAAATGACTAAGCAAAGTACGGATAGTGCCACAAGAGGTATATTTTCTAATGAAAGTACAATAAAATCTATGCAGAGAACAGTATCTGACATGTTTGCATCCATAAGCGGAACTTCCGGCACAATGAATGATTATGGTTTTGATGTTGACAAAGATGGGAAATTATCTCTGAATAAAACTACTTTTGGAGCTAAGATGGATGCAAATGCTGCAAATGTTGAAGCGTTTTTTGCAGGTGGAACTTTTACACAAACAGATGGAACTAAAGTTGCAGTTACAGGAGCATTTGATGCATTTGCTACACAAATTGAAGGGTATACTACATTTAATGCTACTCTTGACCAGTTACAAGCCTCTATTGCGGATAAAGTCAGCGCGTTAGAAGATAGAAAAGCTCAGGCGACTCAAAGACTAGATGACAGATATGCGATTATGAAAAAGCAGTATGCTGCATATGACTTAATTATTAGCAAGATTAATTCAGCATCATCTATGTTTAAGCAGATGACTACTTCTAATACTTCAAATAATTAAAACATTAGTAAAAGAAAGCTAAAGAAAATGGTTCATCTGTCGATGTACATGGCATGAATGAATTTAATCAAAACAATAAAAAAGGGTCTGAAATGTATGGCAATGTAGCTCATGATATTTACACACAAAACAATCTCGGAATAGAATCTCCGGCTAAACTTATAGAGATGTTATATGAGGGTGTTCTTCGTTTTAATGCTCAGGCAAAAAAAGCAATCAAAGATGAAAACATTGAAAAAAGAGTCTATTGGATAAACCGTTCTATCGCTATCATTACAGAGCTTATTGCCATTTTAGATATCTCTCAGGGCAAAGTGGCTGAGTATCTGGAAGGTCTTTATAATTATGAGATACAGCTTTTAAACAGTGCAGGATTTACAAACGATGCAGAAAAGGTTGATGAAGTAAGCAATGTGTTTAAAGGTCTTTTGGATGCATGGAGAGAAAGCACAAATGTGGCTAACTAAACTCAAAATAGCGATAATAGAAAAGAATACAGAATCGCTAGATAAGCTTTTGGATGATATTCCGAAGCTTACACAAATAACAGAGAGAGAGCAGGCAATTCATCTTCTAGAAGAAGCTGACCGAGTGTTTAGTGGATTAAAAGATGAGGCGCTGAAATCTATGAATCAGATTCAAAAGAACTTACAATTCTTGCGCTCAACCGATATTCCCATGTCACGTAATCTTGACATGATGTCATAGCTTTTTTTTAGAAATCCCGAAATTCAAACTTCTTATGGTGTAGTCGCTCACAACTGCACCCTTTCTCATACTGATTATATGCTCTACAGCGTCAGCAATGTCTGAAACTAAGAGTTTCTCCTCCTCTTTAATGCTCGTCTCAAATCTAAGCTCATTATAAAAGGAGCTCTCAGTCATGTCGGGATTTATATTGCTTATGCTGAGTCCGCTTTTTCTTGTCTCTTCAAAAAGAGAATCGCTGAATGCCTTTAATCCAGCCTTTGTTGCACTGTAAACACCGGCAAATTTACTGGCTCTTATCGCTTCAATAGAGTTGATATTGATGAGGTAGCCGCAGTTTTGTTTCAAATTTCTTAAAAGTGCATTTGTAAGAAGCATCGGTGCAGTTAAATTTAAAAAGGTCATGTCAGAGATAATCCTTGTGCTCAACTCCTCATGCGGCTCAAATTTACCAAATCCGGCACAGTTAATCAGTATGTAAACAGATTCTTTTTTCAGAGTTCCACATGCCAAGAGTGTCGAGACTTCATCGGATAAATCTGCCTGAAGCGGAGTAAAATTCTCACTCTCAAACATCTCTTTTGTTACACTTCTGCTGATACCGATAACTCTATATCCAAGCGACAAAAGTTTCAAAGAAATCTCTCTTCCCATTCCACTGCTCGCACCCGTTACTACTGCTGTTTTACGACTCGTCATTTAGTGCCTCACTGAATAGAATTTTAATTATTAGCATTTATAAGTCCTTATTCTTTGGCTATACTTTCTTTATGAAAAAAATATATATAACAGACCTTGATCATACATTTTTGAGAAATGATTTATCTCTAAGTGATTATACTAAAACTATTTGGAATGCAAAGGCGGACTCGGCATTGCTGAGTGTTGCAACTGCCAGAACCTACAAAAAAACAGCAGAGTTTTTGAAAGGCATTCATGTAAATACGCCCATGATACTTCTTGACGGTGCATTGATTGCGACGATGGAAGGGAAGATAATAGAGACAAAGTTTATAACCCAGGAAGTAGCAGACATTATTATTGAAGAGGGTAGAAAGTTTGGCATTTACCCTTTTGTTTTAGCTTTGGCTGACCAAAATCTGAATGAAGCTTTTCTTTACTCTTCTATTCTAAATGAATATCAAAAGAGTGTTTTAACCAGATACTCTCGGGATGACAACCTCCAAGAGTGCCAAAATCTCAGAGCGATGCGTGACAATTTTAAGATAGTTTATATGGGAGAAGAGCAGTTACTTCGGAATCTTGAAAAACACTTAAAGCAGATATTTGGTGATGCTCTCAAGTTTATTTTAGCACCCGAAGCATATGTAGGATGTTGGTTCTTAACAGTTCTGCATAAAAATGCAGACAAATCGCACGGTATTTTGAGCGTCAGCGAGCAGAGCAATTTTGAGCTCTCAAACCTTACCGTTTTTGGCGATAACTTCAATGATTTGGGAATGTTTGAGTTGGCAAACACTGCGGTAGCTGTCGCTAATGCCCAAGAAGAGGTAAAAAAGTTTGCCGATATTGTCTTGCCATACACAAACGATGAAGATGGCGTAGCTAAATATTTAGAAGGGGTCTAGTTTGAGTGAAAAGTCAACAATCTTGCCGATGGTTATTATCGGTACGCTCTTTTTTATATTTGGTTTTGTGACATGGCTCAATGGTTCATTAATCCCCTTTTTAAATGTTATATGTGATTTAACAGAGTTTCAATCGCTCTTTGTCACCTTTGCTTTTTATATAGCATACACCGTTATGGCTCTGCCAATGTCCTTTGTTTTAGAAAAAACCGGATATAAAAATGCCATGGCAATCGGTTTGGGCATTATGGTTATCGGGAGTCTCCTCTTTATTCCGGCTGCTCTGGGTGCAAACTACGCACTCTTTTTACTGGCACTTTTTACCCTCGGAACAGGACTCACTATGCTTCAAACAGCCTCAAACCCCTATGTTGTTTTGATAGGTCCAATCGAGAGTGCTGCTATGCGAATAAGTATTATGGGGCTTATAAACAAGAGTGCGGGTGTTTTGGTTCCTTTAGTTTTTACGGCTCTTATTCTCTCTGATATTCCTAATCTGTTGTATGCAGAGCTCTCGGAGGCAAATATTGAAGCCTTGGCACATAGATTGATTATACCCTATCTTATTATGGCGGTAGTTCTTAGTTTCCTGATTCTCTTGATAAAATTTTCATCACTTCCGGAACTTGAGTGTCATGAGGAGCATGAAGATAAAGAGAATATATTTCATTTCCCGCGGGTAATTTTAGGGGCTGTTGCACTCTTTTTTTATGTCGGAATAGAGGTTATTGCGGGTGATACGATAGGGCTTTACGGGCAGAGCTTAGGTGTTGCAAATGCGACAGCTTTAACCTCATACACTATGATTTTTATGGTTTTTGGTTATCTGGTAGGGGTTTTGTCTATACCTAAATTTCTTTCACAAAAAGCGGCTTTAATGAGCTCCTCTGCTTTAGGAATTCTATTTTTGCTGGGAGTCGCTTTTAGCTCAAACAGCAGCAGCGAAGTTTCAGAAATATTGTGGGGCTGGAGCGGAATTCCCATTCTTCCAAACAGTGTAGCTTTTGTAGCACTTTTGGGCTTTGCAAATGCCCTCGTATGGCCTACAATCTGGCCTTTGGCACTTGAAGGACTAGGAAAATATACTGCACAAGGAAGTGCCCTCCTCATTATGGCAATAGCCGGAGGAGCAGTTCTCCCGCTTCTTTTTGGAAAAATCTCCCAACTGAGCGGAGATATGCAATCTACTTATCTTATTGGAGTAGTCTGTTATCTCTTTATATTTATGTATGCTCTTAAGTGGCACAAAATGAGTTCGTGGAGCTGACATGGTAGAGTTTAAAAAATTTGAAAATGGGTTTGAGTATGTAGAGGTGAGCAACAGTTTTGCAAGGGCGAGAATTGCGCTCCAAGGTGCACATATTTTTCATTTTGCACATATCAACGAAGAGCCTATTTTGTGGCTCAGTGATACAAGTGATTTTGAAATAGGTAAATCCATAAGAGGCGGTATCCCTCTCTGTTGGCCATCTTTTGGGATGAATAATCCGGATTTGCCGCAACATGGGTTTGCAAGAGTCGGCATGTGGAGAGTAGAAAAGTATAGTGAGCTTGATGAAAATACAACGCAAATCTCATTTACACTGAGCGATACAAAAGGGAGCAGGGAGCTTTGGAATTACAGCTTTTTATTAGAGCTGAAAGTAACAATATCTGAAAAATTAATTATGGAACTTACAACCACAAATCTTGATAATGAGTCTTTTGCAATTACGCAGGCGTTTCACAGCTACTTCCAAATATCTGACATCTCAAATATATTTATTCATGGGTTAAGTGATAAACCCTATTTAAACGCCCTTGTAGATGAGCACCATGTACAAAAAGGTGACATTGCTTTCATTGAAGAGTTTGATTGTGTTTATCAAGAGGTAGAGAGTGAGATTTTACTTATCGATAAAAATCGTACCATTAGTATTAAAAATGAGGGTTCTTCTTCTGTTGTTGTATGGAATCCATGGATAGAAAAATGCAAAAGAATGAGTGGGATGCGAGACGATGCTTACAGAGAATTTGTCTGCATCGAATCGGCAAATGCTTTTGAAGATTTTAGAATTTTGAAGCCTAAAGAGTTTCACACTCTAAAAGCTACGATTTACTAAGCCCTAAGTGTGCATTGTAGGCAAGTTTCAAAATTTCAAGAGCATAATCTGAAGAGTTATTGAAGCTCATAAGTTTTTTTGCATACTCTTTCACATAGGCTGTCTCGCCGGTTTCACATCTAAAGCAGTCATACTGCGTATCCTCTTTCTCACTCTTATCGTAAATAAAAGAACTGTTTTTATGAGTTGAACTAAACTTTTTCCAAGCTTTTTCAGTTTCTGCAATTTTTGATGTTTTATCCCAATCTATTAGTTTTTTAAATGAACCTCTTTTATTGAGATAATTACTTGTTGAAACAATGGCATCTTCCATTTTTGTCAAATCACCGATTTTTGTTTCATAGCCGGCAATGTAGCTAAAACTCTCCGGCATAAACTGTGGTATTCCGACAGCACCAGAATGGGAACTCGGAAAATTACACTCCTCAGGTTCAATTCCTTTTTTATAGCAGTAGGTAATTATATTTACCAAATTTGTCTTGCCGCTATCAATAACCGCTGTTTGTTTTGTGTTAGCAGGAGTACTTTTTGTTGCCATAGAGTTGAAAACTGTTAAAGCATCATTCGTGAGTTTCGTTTTGCCGAGTTTTGACTCTTTGAGCAAAATTATTGCGACAATTTCACGATTTACACCATACTTTTTTTCAGAAAAATCATAAACTTCCTTGTACTCTTGTAAGTGAGCGACGATTTCACTTGCATGTTTTGATGACTTTTTCTTAACTTTTTTCCCATTCTTTGCATAAACTTTTTCATGCTTTTTTTTGGTATATTTAATTTTAGTTTCATCAGGTTTTTGCGAGTTAAAGTTTGTAACAAGAAACTCATTCGCATAGACGGAAGGAACCCCATTAATAACAACTTTTTGGCAAATATCTTTGTAATTTTTGTTTTCAAAATTACATTTTTTGAGATTTGCCCAGATTTGTGTGGTAATTAGTAGTAGTATAATAATAACTCTTATCATATCAGACCTGCCTATTTATGAATTGAAGCCTTTGCGGAGTGCCTATGTCGTGCCAAATGCCGTCATATAACTCACCACTCACCTTTTCTTTGTCGATAGCGTCACGAATAATGGGAGCCAATGCACATTTCCCATAGTATATTTTATCGAAAATTTCTGGATTATAGTACCCAATTCCAGAAAATGTGTAATTTGTTAAGGAATTGTTTAGAACTGAAAAGTCTTTTAGACCAAAATCTCCTTGCGAATTATGGTCTGGATTAGGCACTAAAATGAGATGTGCAAGTTTGTTATGAAGCTCAAAATTTGCATCAAATTGATAGTCGCAAAAAACATCCCCATTCACTACTAGGAAGGGTTCTCTTCCCAGCAGAGGAAGTGCTTTTATAATTCCGCCTCCGCTCTCCAGTGCGCCTTCATTCTGCTCATCAGAGTATTTTATCTCAATACCCCAAGCTCTCCCGTCGCCGAGCAACTCAGGAATTTTATAGCCCAAATGGGCAATGTTTATAATTATCTCTTTAAATCCGCAAGAGGCAAGTTTCTCTATATGCCAAACAATAAGAGGCTTGCCTCTAACCTTCAAAAGAGGCTTGGGGAGAGCATCCGTAAGAGGACGCATTCGCTCTCCCCTACCGGCTGCTAAAATCATTGCTTTCATTGAATTTCTTTTAAAAACTTTGCCAACTCTTTTGTCTCATCATATCTGTTAGCCGTATCAAGCACATATTTGAGAGTAAGCGGAATATCTTTGAGATATCCATCTTTGCCATCGCGAAGGGAGAGCCTAGAGAAGATACCGAGCACTTTTATGTGTCTTTGCATTCCCATGAAATCAAACCATTTTATAAAAGTTGCATCATCAATTTTTAATCCTTTTTTATTGCGAAACTCCAAAACCAATTTTTCAATTTCATCTCTTGGAAACTCAATATAACAATCTTTTAAAAGCGAAACTAGATCATAGGTAATCGCCCCGTTCATAGCATCCTGATAATCAATAACACCAATTTTATTTTCACTGGTAATCATGATATTTCGTGAGTGGAAGTCACGATGTACAAAAACATTTTGAGGCTGTTCTAATACGACATTCGAAATAGCGTCAAGCGAAGTTTGAATCAGCTCTTTTTGGGCTTGTGAAAGTGTGCAATCCAGTAGTTTTTCTAAGTACCACTCCTGCATCAAATCCATCTCCACATGCAGAAATTTTTTGTCATAAAGCGGTAATCCAGAAGTTTCTGCACTCTGCATGGCTATAATCGTATCCATGGCATCTCTATAAAGAGTTTTATAATTATCGCTATTTAAAATATTTAGGTAATGAATATTTCCAAAATCTCTGAGTATCAAAAAAATCTCTTCAAGATTTTGTTCCAACACCAAAGGAACATTCACTCCAGCATTCAAAAGCCTCTGCGTCACATCCAAAAATGGAGCCAAAGAGTGTTTCTCAAGCGAAGAATCCATCAATAGAACGGTTTCATCTCCTTCCGTGAGCCTATAATACTTTCTAAAACTAGCATCCGCCGAAGCCACCGTTACAGCGTGATTTTTATACCCCGTTGTTTGTAGCCATTTGCTGAATTTATACATACATACCCCCTAAAATCGAATCTTTTGAAGCTCCTGTTACAGAGCTTAACTCCACCTTCTCGTTATGCACTCTTTTGTATGCCAACCATGCAAATGCCATGGCTTCTAGGAAGTCGCTGCTTACTCCGTAGTCATCACTTTTTGCCACTTCTATTTTGCAAAGTTCTTGTAATCTTTGCATTAAGAAGCTATTTTTTGCTCCGCCACCGCAGACTATGAGTAAATCTGTTGGAGTGTTTGTGAACTCATTTACAATACTTTTTGCGGTGAGTTCTAGGAGTGTTCGTTGGATGTCCTCTTCTTTTATGGTTTGAAAAATAGGTAGATGCGATGCGAGCCAAATTGCGTTGAAATACTCTCTTCCTGTGCTTTTTGGAGGGAGTTTTTGGAAATATTCATCATTCAAAAAGCTATTCAAAAGTTCTTCGTTTACACTTCCACATGCCGCAAACTCTCCGTTTTTATCAAAGGATAGATTTTTGCATTGTTGCATCCAATAATCCATCAAAACATTGCCGACCCCAGTGTCATACCCTCGAAGTTTGCCGTCTAAAAATGTGATATTTGCCATTCCGCCTATGTTTACGACTGCTGTTTTTCGCCCGAGTGAGCCAAAAATTTCTTTATGAAATGCAGGGGCAAACGGTGCGCCTTGACCGCCGTTAGCGATGTCTTTGCGTCTAAAGTCACAGACAACACTTATTCCGGTTTTTGCAGTGAGAACATTCGGATTTCCAAGTTGCATGGAAAAGGGAAAATCGCCACCCGGTTGATGCCAGAGCGTTTGCCCATGTAAGCCGATAGCAGTTACTTCATCAGGAGAGAGATTTTTTTCTTCTATAAAAGAGTTGATTGCGTTGGCAAAAAGTTCGCCTAAACGGGTGTCGAGATGACCTATAAATTCAAGCGTAATCGGTGCGTTGATTGCATGTAAAACATCCTCTTTGAGCTTTTTGTCAAAAGGATATTCCGAGGAGAAAAGAAGTCTGCAACTTTTTGAATTAATTTCACAAAGTACAACATCAATGCCGTCAAGGCTTGTTCCGCTCATCACCCCAATATATTTTTCACTCATCACTTGCTCCTACCTGCATTACGCCAAATGCGACAATTGTCCCTATAACTATCTGCCAAGAAAAATCCATTGTAATTCCAAAAGTGTAGGGTTGCAGAGCCAAAACACTCAGAAATCCTGCGGAGAGCGCCCATGGAACTGTTTTTGCGTTTCCGCGCCTTGTAAAAATCGCCGAAAAGTAAACCCCCAAAAGTCCTGTGTAGGCAAAAGCCATCACGCCCAGTGCAAAACTGATGAGTGAAAGGTCGCTGTATCTCTGCCAAAAGTAGCTAGCCATAGCCATAAGCGAAAGAGCAAGGGCAAAGAAAAGTACGGCGACTCTTGAGGCTTTTACAAAATGCATCTCGTTCGCAAAACCTTTTTTTAGTTTCCATGGCTTGTAAATATCCTCAACCGCAACGGATGCCATCGCACCCAAAACAGAGTTTGTGCTTGAGAGTGTTACGGCAATCGCCCCGATTGTGACAACTGCACGCATGCCATCGGGCATTTCATTCAAAATATAGTACATAAAAATAGTAATTTTTTCACCTTCAAAACTCTGGGTAACTGAGCCCTGCATGTAGAAAAGATAGAGCAAAACTCCGATGGTTAAAAAAACAAGCACGACCGGAATAGTGAGCAGAATGGAGAGAATAAGCGATTTTGCCGCCTCTTTTTTATTTTCACAGCAGAGCACCCTCTGCGTCATGTCTTGATCAAGACCGAATGCGGCAATATTTAGAAGCAGTACACCCGTAAAAAGCCCAAAGATATTGAATTTTCCATCGAAGGAGGTGTCTATAAACTTGAGCTTATCATGCGCGTTGAGTGTCTCCAATATGTTCACATGTTCGAGAGAGTTGAAGAGAAAAATCATCACTGCAATTGCCGCACCGATATAAACTATGCCCTGAATAACATCACTGATAATTATAGATTTTATTCCGCCAAAGTAGGTGTAGCCCAAAGCTCCTAACATTAAAAGAGAGATAGAAAAAGAGACATGCAAAAAGAGAATATCTCCAAAAAGTATCATGCTGATTGCGATTGAACCGATGTAGAGCCTCGCTCCGCTGGCAAAAATCCGCCCTATTAAAAACATCACTCCTGCCTGTTTTTTTGCACTCTCTCCGTAACGTATTTGCAAAAGTTCATAGACTGTAACAGCTTTCATTGCATAAAATTTCGGAACAAGCACAAAGGCTACAAAAATGACAGCGAGCAGGGCTGAAAAGTAAAACCCTATAAAGGTGAAATTATTTGCGTAGGAGTATTCCGGAACTCCCAAAAAGGTTGCGGCTGATTGAGATGTGGTCAGTACCGAGATGGCAACGGCGAGCATCGGCATCGAGTTTGAGCCAATAAAATAGTCTCTTGAAGAGGTGATTTTAACACGGCTTAAAATGATAGATGAGACGCTCAGAACTAAAAAGTAGGCCGCAAAAATTATCCAGTCAAGGGAAGAAAAAGCACTGTTCACTCTTTTGTACTCTTCTTGAGCAGTTGCTCAATTCGTTTGTTTGACTCTTTTATTCTTGCCTGGGGAATCTCTCCGCTTTTGACCTGTGTTAGTATTACATTCACAAGTTCATCAACATCTTGCGTTGCTAACTGATTGCCAAAAAGAAGCATGTCAACGCCCGAATTAATCGCTAACGCAACACTCTCTTTTACGGAGTAGTTTTGAGAAATCGCCTTCATCTGCATGTCATCGCTCACTATTACTCCCCTGTAATTCATCTGCTCTCTTAGGAGTTTTGTATTAATTTTGTAGGAGAGTGTGGCAGGATACTTTTTATCCAAATGAGAGTTGAAAACATGTGCCGTCATTATCATATCAACATCTTTTGAATCTATGAGAGTTTGGTATGGCTCCAGCTCTTTTTTACTCCAACTCTCACTTATATCTACATACCCTTGATGCGAATCTCCGAGTGAGGAGCCATGTCCTGGGAAGTGCTTGAGTACACTCAGAACATCCTCTTTTTTTTGTGCGTCTATGAGCACTTTTGCATAGCTGCTAACCTGCTCGGCAGAATTTCCATAAGAGCGCTCAAGCCCTACAATAACGCTATTTTCTGGATTGAGTGCCAAGTCAACAATCGGGGCAAAGTTGCAGTTTATGCCGTTTGTTTTTAACATTTTTGCCATTTTTGCATATGTTTGTTTGGCATGTTGGGTGCCTTCTTTGGATACTTTGAGAGCGGACGGAGTTTCATCAAATCCATAAGCGGGCTTTAATCTTGCAACTCTTCCCCCCTCTTGGTCAACCGAGATTAAAAGCGATTTTGCCGAGAGTGATTTTAGTTTTTGTGTTAGCTCTTGGAGCTGTTTTGGCGAGCTAATGTTTTTAGTTTTTGTTTTGTCACTGTAAAAACGGTCAAAAAGAATTACACCGCCCAACTCATACTCGTTTATCTGTTTTATTATCTTACTTTTTTTATCGATTTTTTCATCTTCAAATCCTACAATGAGCATTCTGCCTATCATCTTTTTAAGTTTTATATCCTCTTTGTTTCCATCGTTTGCACTAAGAGAATGGGTAAGAAGCAGAAAAAGTAGAATAATAAATTTCAAGATTTAGCCTTTGTAAAAATTATATTGTTGATAGCGTCTATCACATTAAAAATAAGTGATTTTGTACCATCTTTTGTAACCTTATGAGGCTCAAAATGGTCGGATACAACCTTGAAAATAGAGTAGTTTTTAATCGCCGGAGAGTGGATGACTGCATCATAAAAACCGAATGATTCCATGTCAACTATCTCATATTTTTTATCTTTTGCCTCTTCGTCGAGGCACTCTATGGTTGTTTGAATCTTTTGATTCGCTGTATAAGTTTGGTTTTTATAGTTTATGGCACCTATCTGCAAAAGCTCACCGATTTTGTACTCTTTACTTGCCCCGCAGATGCCGACATTTATATACATATCATCGTCTGTGATGTCGAAGTGATCGATGAGAGTTTGGGTTGCAAGTGTCGCATTTTTAATGCCAAGACCACTAACGATGAGAGTTGTTTCTTTGTTCGTAAATATATTGAAATCACCCAATTTACTCTTTTGAAGTCTGTATCTGTCAATAAATGCTTGAGCTTCGGGTTTGAGTGCAGTTATAATATATAGCATTCGTAATTGTATCAAAATTGTTTTGTAATTTTAGCTTTTTAGGCTATAATTTCGCCGCTTCTCTTTAGACCTGTGCAATGGCAGTTTGAGATATTGTGTCAGGGTAGGAATACAGCAGCACGCCTTAAACTGTTATGTGCCGCAGGTATCTGGAGGGAAGTACTCTTTCTTTTAATCTTCCCTATATTTTGAAATTCCGCATGGCTGATTTGGTTTTGGCGGATTATTTTTTAAATATGTCAAATCTTCTAGCGTTTGAGTCAAAACTCTTTTTTGCTGAAGAATCGGAAGCATTAAATTATCTTTTTCATTGAGCGGAATACTCCAATCGAGCAACATCTCTTGAACCTCTTTATCTAACTCTGCAAGTGCATTTTCTATGTGTTTTATTGAATTCATAAAGCTATTGTAGCAAAATTTTATAATAATTCGGGTATAATCCGCGCCTCTATAATGAGAATTTTACAAAGGAGTTATCGATGCCAAAAATGAAATCTGTTAAAGGCGCTGTAAAGCGTTTTAAAGTTAAGAAAAATGGTACTGTTAAGCGCGGAACAGCGTTTAGAAGCCATATTTTAACTAAACAAGATGCAGGCACTCGTCGTAAGCAAAATGCACCTAAAGTGATTGCTAAAGTAGATGAGAAAAATGTAAAGGCTATGATTAACTAATTTTAGTTAATTATAAATCTCCAATTATTTAATTGGGCAAGACCACAAAAGTTGTGGCACCTCTGAGACAAAAAGTATCACGGGTAAAGAAAAAGGAAAAATATGCCAAGAGTAAAAACAGGTGTTGTTCGTAGAAGAAGACACAAAAAGATATTAAAATTAGCGAAAGGTTTTTACAGCGGACGCCGTAAGCATTTCAGAAAAGCTAAAGAGCAAATTGAACGTTCATATTACTATGCGTTCCGTGACCGTAAGCAAAATAAACGCGAATTCCGTAAATTATGGATTGTTCGTATTAATGCTGCTTGTCGTTTAAATGGAATGAATTATTCAACTTTCATAAATGGACTTCATAAATCTGGTATCGAACTTGACCGTAAAATTCTTGCTGATATGGCGATGAATGATGCAGCAGCATTCAGTGCAGTTGCAGAAGCTTCAAAAGCAGCACTTAGCAAATAAGGCATAAAGACCTTTTGGTCTTTAGCTTTGCTAAATATTTATAACTTTCACTCTATTCAATCTATTTAAAAAATATTTTTCAATTTACCTAAGATTTATCCCCACATACCGTGGCATGCACGGAATGAAGAGAAGTTTTTGTATATTAAACTTTAAATTTATGCAGGGTATTTTGAAGTTTTTGTGAATCTGAAGAGAGTGTTTTAGCAGTATCTTCTACTGTCACTCTTAGTTTTGTATTTTTAGAACTTATCTCTATGACTTCGTCCATATCAGCGATTAGCTCTTTAGTTTTTGTAGCTATGTATGTACTTTGGTGCATAACATCAGTTGATTTGTCTCGTGTAATAGATAAATTATTTTTTGTTTCTTGTGAGGAAGCGATTAGCTCCTGAGCTGAATCTGCAATGTTGTGCATATTTTGTGAAGTTTTATCGGTTTCGCCAGAAATCTCTACAACATTCTGTGTGATGAGATTTACATTTGCGCTTATCTCACTTAAACTTTTTTGTGTTCTCTCCGCCAGTTTACGCACTTCATCTGCTACAACTGCAAATCCTCTTCCATGTTCGCCGGCTCTAGCCGCTTCAATTGCGGCATTCAGTGCCAGAAGATTTGTCTGTTCTGCAATATCGGAGATAATGCTTAAAACCTCTTTGATGTTTTTAGCCTGTTCGGTTAAGGATGAAACTTTATGTGCTAATTCCTCCTGATGAATACTCCCTCTTTCTATAGAGCTTACTACCAAGTCTAGTTTTCCTATAAATCCATCTAAGACATTATATGTTTTTTCTAAATCTTCGGTTACTGTTATAGAAGATTCTTCAACATTATCCAATCTGCTTCCGACTTCAGATACTAAAATATTAATACTTGCTATTTTGCTTTCTGTAATTTTGCTATTGACAGTCAACTCATTTACGACTTCATTTAACTTGCTACTTTCAGAAGAGGTTGAAGAGGCGACTTCTATAGAATCATTTACGCTCTGCTTAAATGCGATTATCATAACATGTATGGCTTTTGAAATTTGTGATATTTCATCTTTACCGGGGACTATGATGTCACATGTTAAATCTAAATCACGGGAAACGCATTCAATTTTTTCTAAGCTAGATTGAACACTTTTGTTCACCCCTCTGCTTATAACTAAAATTATAATAAATATCAGAATAGTAAAAATAGTATAGCTTGTGAGTATTATAGTTGTTCTAATCTGCGAAGCTGATTTTAATTGCCCAAGCAGAAGAGAATTCTGCTTAGAAATCTCATCATCAACTTCCTTTAATAAATTAATTTTTGTAGAGATTGTTTTAAACCAAGTAACACTATCCACTCCAAATTCACCTGTAAAGGCTTTGCTTTTTGCAATTTCTCTCATCTTATTAACTTCTTCTATCGAAGGATCGTTAAGTTTATTTTTGTAAAAAGCTTTTGTGCTATCATTTGCCATAACAAAAGCTGCGTCTAGATAGCTATCTTGTTCTGCAACAAGAGTTATCCATTTAGCAAACATTCCTTCTCCAAATTTATCTGCTGCAAAAGTTCCACTTAGCACAGCTCTTTCTATTCCTGCTCTCTCTTTAGATTTTAAAAAGTTAGTGTATGTGCCCAATGCTTTTACAAGCTCTGGAGTATTTGCCAGTTTCGCTGTCAAAGAGACGATATTTAAAATTTTACTATTCATATTTGTGTAATAAGCCACCGCATCTTTAGCGCTTATGCTAAGTGCATCCACCTGTGAGCGAATAGTGTCTATTTTAGCCATCTCTGCTGAAAGATTTGATATTTCTTTTTCTAATTCATCAGGAAAAGAAGTTATATCAAGAGTAGCAAGATAAGAGTTTAAAGCTTTATTCTTTTCTGTTGTTAAAGGTCTCTGCTTAGGCAGAATATCAGCAAAATCTTTACCTTTTGAGCCAATAAAGCCAGCACTCGCCCCTCTCTCTTTTTGAGTTTCATGTATAAGAAGACTTAGCTTTTGAGAGAGAATATTAAGTGTTTCAGCTTGAAGTATAAAAGCTCTGTCAGACACTGCATTTTTTATACTTAATCCAATTATTATCAACGAAAAAGCTAAAACCATTGACAATATGATGTTTAATTTATATTTTATAGTCATAATTAAACCTTTTTAAGGTTAAAAACAGAAGTGAGATTTAAATCATCTAAAAGCTCATAAAGTTGTTTGTCTCCAACATTTACCTGTACGTTTATTCTGTCTTTTAAGATAAGTTTATTAAAGTAACCTATCACGGCAGAAGTAAGTGATAAAGAATTTTTAATATCTATGACTATACTCTTATTGTTTAAAACTACAGATTCAACACTGTTTTTTATACTCTGGAAGTCACCGACACTTTTTATATTTCCATCTATTATGACTCTGTTTGAGCTTGTAGATATATTCATAATATAAATCCTACTGTTAATTTAAAAATAGCCCTATACTATCAAAATTTTATTCTTTCTTTCTTGACCTATATCAATGCAAATCAAATAGTAAATCAATCCACTCTTTCATCTTTTTCTCATAGCCGATACTTTTTAGTTCAACAAACTTGAGCGATTTTGAAAGATACTGCTGTTTTACAAAACCGCCAAAGTCATGTGGATAGAGATAGTTTTGATGATTATTTGTAATATTTTTTGGTATTTCCAGCATTACTCCATCATTTACAGCTTGAAGTGCTGAATTGATTGCCAGATATGCAGAATTTGATTTTGGCGAAGCGCATAGATAGATAACTGCCTGCGCCAAAATTATTCTGGCTTCAGGATAGCCGATTTTTGATACGCTTGTCATAGCAGATGTACAGAGTGTAAGTGCCTGTGGGTTTGCATTTCCAATATCTTCGCTGGCTAGAATAACGAGCCTTCTCGCGATAAATTCGGCACTCTCTCCTCCATCAATAAGTCTTGCAAGATAGTAGATGGCAGCATCCATGTCAGAACCTCTTACGGATTTTATCAAAGCACTTGCCAAATCATAATGCACACCCGCTTCGCTGCTTCCTGCAGAGAGAGCATTTGGTCGGAGTGATTTTAATAGTTCAATTGTTACATGTGTGCTTATATTTGAAGCGAACTCTAAAAGTTTTAGCATCGCCCTCGCATCACCGCCGCTGCTTGCAACAAGATACTCTTTCGCTTCATCTTCTAAAGTAATTGAGCTTTTTTCATATCCAACCGAGGCACTTTCGCATGCAAAGAGTAAAAGATTATGTAGTGCATCATTTGTTATGTGCTTTATTTCAAAAAGCATAGAGCGAGAACGAATGGCAGATGTAAGTGAAAAGAATGGATTTTCTGTTGAAGCACCAATAACCAGAACAGAGTTATTCTCCATAACCGGCAAAAGAACCTCTTGTTGGTTTTTGGCTAACCTGTGGACTTCATCAATAAAAATAAGAGGTTTTTCTAGAGTATTTTTGTATTGGAGAAAAATTTTTCTTAAATCTTCAATTTTGATGGAGGTGGCATTGAACTCATAAAACGGAAGTTGCATACTCTTCGCAATAACTCTCGCGATTGTAGTTTTTCCGCATCCGGCAGGTCCATAAAAAAAACTATGTCCCAAAACTCCCTTTTCACAAAGAACCCGCAGCGGAGCATTTTTAGCGGATAGATGTTCCTGTCCGACTATCTCATCAAAATTTTTTGGTCGCAGCAGTAGAGTAAAATCTCGCAAATTTACTTCACTCCCCTCTCTTTTGCTTTCTTATTCTCTTCTTTCATAAATGTAAAAAGAGCAGAATATTCACTTCTTGTTAAAAACCTTGTTTTGCCTGTTGGAAGGTTGTTTAACTCAACCTCTGCAAAACTGATTCGTTTGAGGTCGGCTACTTCTGCACCGAAGTGTGCAAAAAATCTTCTGATTTCACGGTTTTGACCCTCGGCAATGGCTATTTTTAAGATAGAGTAGTTGTGTTCGCTTTTTTGTATTTTATACCCCAAAAAAGGTGCGAAAGTCATAGAGGTAATCGTGCTGTGCGAGTGCCCTCCGGCGGAAGCATCTTTAAGTTCCAATCCGTTTTGCATCGCCCCTTCCATCTCATTTGTAACTGGACCTTTTATCTTTACCTTGTAAATTCTCTCTAAGTTTGAAGTCATAAGGGCAGTTGCAATTTTCGAGGCATCTGTTAGAAGCAGAACTCCTTCAGTAGCATAATCGAGTCTTCCGACCGGAACAAAGTGCTTGTACTGTTTGTCGAGTGTATCGTAAATTGTTCTTCTGCCTTTTGGGTCTGTTTTTGTTACAAGCTCGCCTTTTGGTTTGTTATAAACAATAACCGTATATTTATCCTGTGGAGTTACAGGCTTTCCGCTTATGTAAACCACATCTTTTTTCTCATCAACCTGTGTTGCCGGATTGTCCTGTATTTCGCCGTTTATTCTCACGTAGCCACTTTGGATAGCCGCGTCTGCTTCGCGTCTTGAGTAGCTCGAATTGTGAGCAATATATTTGTTTAATCGCATCATTATGATATGCCTTTTTCAATCAAGGTGTGAATATGAAGTACACCTTTTATCTTTTTATTTTTATCTGTAATTACTAAAAGTTGTATTTTTTTCTCTTCTATCAGAACCAGTGCCTCACTTGCCAGCATCTCTTCATCTTCGCATGTTGTAGGGTTTTTTGTTGCATACTCTAAAACATTTGCTTCAAGTGAGAAGTCATCTCGTAATAGTGCACGGCGAATATCCCCGTCGCTTACAAGTGCCACAAGTCTCTCTTGCTCATCTACGACCAAAACTGTACCTAGACGCCCATGGCTAATTTCTAGTATGGCATCTTTGACTTTTGTCTCTTTACCGACTATAGGCAAATCTTTGGTTCGCATAAGATTGCTAACTTTTACAAACAGCTTCTTGCCCAAAGCTCCACCCGGATGAAATGAAGCAAAATCACTCTTTTTAAAATTTTTTGCTCGCATCAGACAAACTGCAAGCGCATCGCCCAAAGCCAGAGTAAGAGTAGTTGAGCTTGTAGGTGCAATGTCTAGCGGACAAGCCTCTTTTTCAACTACCACGGCTATAACCAAGTCGCTAAATTTTCCAAGAGTGGAGTTTGAATCTCTTGTCATGCCGATAATGGGAGTGCCAAATCTTTTTATATGAGGCAAAATAGAGCTAAGCTCTTCACTTTCTCCGCTGTAGCTGATAGCAATAACCGCATCTTCTTTGCTAATCATCCCTAGATCACCATGAAGTGCTTCTGTGGGGTGAAGAAAAAAGCTTGGAGTTCCTGTAGAAGCAAAAGTCGCAGCCATCTTTGCTCCGATGAGTCCACTCTTGCCAACGCCGGTAATAATAAGTTTACCTTTGCAAGAAAGTATCAGCTCTACAGCCTTTCCAAAAACATCATTCATGTTTTTAGATGCTTGCAGTAGAGCCGATGCTTCAATATTTAAAGTTTCTTGTGCAATCTCTTTGTAATTCATAGTGAAATTATACCCGTTTTCATTTCATATTTGTCGTTAGATATATTATACATAATGACAAGATTCAAGGCTAATTAAAAATTCTAAAATTAATGTTGAAAGAAATCCCTTTGTTTTTTTGCACCCAATGTCTTGTATGAATGCAAAAAGTTTATTTCGAAATGTTCACAGAACATGTCATGCCTGCAATGAGGGTGAATCCTTCCGGTATCTCATCTATATGAATGCGTACAGGAATTCTTTGTGCCAATCTCACCCAAGTAAAGGTTGGATTTACATTTGCGAGCAGTCTATCGCCTAGAGTGTTATCTCTATCAGTAATGCCGGAAGCTATACTTTCTACATGCCCTTTTATTTTATAATTTGTCCCGAGTGGGTCCATGATTGCTATATCTCCAGCATGAATTTTTGAGATTTTATGCTCTTCAAAGTAGCCATTAACCCAAAATGTGCCGCTGCCAATGAGCGCAAAGCAATTTTCACCTATTTTTACATAATTGCCCTTTTTAAGTAATAAGTTTGAAACCCATCCATCTGCAGGTGCATACACGTTCGTGTGGGTCAAATCTAATTTAGCTATTTCAACTTGTGCTAAAGATTCATCATACGCTGCTTTTGCCAAATCTTCACCAAAAGCAGAGTTAGTTAGCTCATCTCTTGAGATTGATTTCTTATCGGTAAAAACTCTTGTATTTGCCTTATGCTGTTTCATCTCATATTCTATTTTCTTAATTTTAGAAAAGGAAATAGAAACTTGCAAGGCACTTTTAAAGCGTTCATCGCTAATTTTAAAGAGCAGATCACCCTTATGAACAAATTGATTATCATTTACACATATTTCGCTTACGATACCGCTTGCATCAGGTGCTATCATAAAAACATCTGCACGAATTCTTCCATCACGCGTCCATGTGCCGTCCATATAGTTTTCCCATAGCACAAAACCAAAATAGATAGCCGTTGAAGTTACTAGAAATGTTAGGCTAAAACGCAAAAATTTTGAAAACTTACTATTTGTATTCATTATGAGAATCCTTATTCATATACTGTTAGAGAAACTAACGTAAAAACGCAAACAAAAAAGGCCGTTCTAAAAAGGCCTAGATGCCAAACATATTTGTAAAAACCTGTATCTATCATAATCCTGTCTATGAGTATATGTAAAACTCCTGTTATAACAAAAAATAAAAGAAGCGTTGGCATTTGAATTCCCAATAAAACTATATCTAAGGGCATTTATCTCTCCTCCTCGGCTACATTGAGTGATTGTTTATTGTGTAGTACCATTCGAATAATTCCAAGCTCCTTGACAATATGTTTGATAGCCCTGTTTTCCTGCATAGACATAAGCGGTGTTTCATTATTCATTATATAGATTAGACTCCTGAGTTTTTGCATAAAGTGACTCAGTCCAACCTCGGTTGGTTTTTCAAACAGAGTTCCTAGCTCTTGTAACAACAAATCAACCTTTACTGAAGAATAGAATAAATTTATCAATTTTAAGTTTTGTCTAATAGAGATAACTGCTCTTGCTATCTCAAGTATGGACAAAAGCCAATCAAAAATCAGTTTATTTGAACTTTCATCTAAACGCCCTTGTGTAGAAAAGTGTTGTATCAAATCACGACTTTTGCTCTCTATGGCAGCACGAGGCATAATCAGACTTGAATTACATACTTTACTCATCATCCTGTTCAAAACTTTTTCCACTCTTTTTTGTGTCAATGCATTAGACCAAAAATTAATAAGCATATACGCAACTCCTGCCAAAATAATCCCAAGCAGGGAGGCCATGGCATTTTCAAAAAAGAATATTGTTTCCATTTTATAGTATGGATCAAGAGCCGTTTGATACATAAACATAAAAATAAATCCAAGTGCAAATACTGTCCATTTTGGTTGCGTAGTCCACCAACCGATTGCTGCCAAAGGAGGCGTCAAAATAAGAGCCAATGTAAAAAAGTCAGTGGCATGCGGAATAAGATAAAAATTTAAAACAGTAGCAACCAAAAGAGCAGCCAAACTTCCTTTGAAAAAATTCACAAGTGCTTCAAGCGGATTCGCAAGCGTTGAGAAGAGCATCCCGCTTACAACTGCCATACTAATCGTTTGAATGGCGTAAGGCCATGCTGTTAATTTCCAAAAGAGTGCCGCTATAATTAAAACAAACACTCCTCTTAGCGCCGCCAAAGCAACAAGAACACTATCTGAACGCGTTGAAAAATGGATTACTTGATTCAAATCTTTTGAGCTATTTTCGGATGCATCATTTTTTAAAAGAGCTTTATAAGTTACGAAATAAACATGTAACTCTTCGAGTAAACGAAACACCAAATTTGCCAAAGGTGCAAAATCATCCGGAATATCATCCGTACATGCAACCTTGAGATATTTTTGTTCTATACCCGTAAGAGATGCAACTTCAACTTTCGCATCTGAGAGCTTTTTGATAATTGCAGTTATTTTTTTGTACTCTACTGTTTCGTCTATATCTACGTCAAAAGCGGATGCTATTGGAGCGTAGATACGATGCAAACTAGGTTGCATGTGTGAATATTTTTTACTCTCAATCGCAAATAATATACTTTTTAGTGAGTGATAGGTTGTTGAGAGATTCATAAATTCGTGATTTAATTGCTTATATAAAACTCTTCTTTTTTTGTCATGCACACTCTCAAAACTGCTATTGATACGAATGGCATTCAGCCCAACCATACCACTCAAAAAATGACTCAAGTGTGTTTTTGAATCGTGTTGGTTATCAAAAATAGAATTTGAATTTGAGACTGTTTGTAAAACACTCTTTATCCTCTGGCTCTCAGCGCCCAGCATAGAATCAGACAAGCGTCTTGGAAAAAGCACATCGCTGATAAACGTGGCACATAAAATTCCAACAATAATTTCGCTAAAACGCGCTGTGGCAATATCAAAAGTGTTTAAAGGCGCTTCCATTGCAGGAAAAGCGACAATAGCTACCGTATAACCTGCCAAAATAAAGCCATAGGATTGGAAATTACGATATTTGAATCCTCCGGCAGTTGTAAGACCAATCCATAGGGCACTAAAGAAAATAAATAAAAAAGGTTCTTGTGCAAAGAGTCCAACTAACAAAAGAGAAAATCCAACACCGGCGATTGTCCCTAATATACGATAGTAACTTTTTGAAAAAACTAAGCCACTTTGCGGATTCATAACAATAAAAACAGTAAAAATAGCAGTCCTCGGATCAGCCAAACTAAGCTCCATTGATATTCCAAGAGCAAGGAGTGCTGCTGTAACCGCTTTTATCATATATGCATAAACTGCTACATTATTATGAAGCCATTCGTGTAAAACATGTTGTGAGATACGAAACATTTGTTTCATTTGCAACATCTAATTTATTCTCCAAATTTATAAGATATATTGAGCAAAATTATATGTCAAACAAAAAAAAAACTCTTTATCAAAATAATCAAATTAGTTATCCATTACTTACATTTTTATTATCTATTTGTGCTATTATTAGGAATGAATAAAGAGACGAAAGAGCAGAGAAGCAGCGTTGTCAATGATGTTTTACACTACATCTACACATACATAGATACCAATCTTAATGTTGCGGAGCTCTCCGCTCTTAAGGGTTTGAGTTCTCATCATCTTCATAGAATTTTTAAAGAAGAGACTGAAAAGAACATCTATGAAAGCATAAAATCTATAAGACTGCAAAAGGCTGCAAGTTTACTTTTAACGAATAAATACGCTTCAATATCTGAAATTGCTTCCATGTGCGGTTATAGCTCACAGACATCTTTTATAAAGGCTTTTAAAAGTAGATTTGAAACTACTCCAGGTGGTTGGCGAGGTGGGGCGTATCTTGTATACTCGCAGATGATACTCTCCTCTTCCCAAAGCACAGATACTTCAAAGAGAGAGTTCACCGGACTAATTCCAAAAATAGTAAAAACAAAATCTATTAAAGTAGCATACATCAGACATAAGGGCTATAACAGATCTATAAAAAATGCATGGAACAGGCTTTATGCTTGGTGTATAGAAAATAGAATTCCAAAGAATGCCAGACAAATAGGGCTCTACCATGACAACCCAACTATAACACCCTTGGAAGAGTGTGCTTACATCGCTGCAGTTGAATTAATAGATGAAACTGCTTTTTATGGAAATACGGCGTATTTAGAAATTCCAAGTTCCCTCTGTGCTGTCTTTGAAATTAAAGGAAAATATGGGGAGATTCCAAACTTTATGCAATATGTTTACCATATATGGCTCCCTAATAGTGGTTTTGAAGCCAAAACTGAACCGCCCTATGCTATATATAAAAAAAATCACTTTTTAAACGAGAGTGAGGAGTTTGAATTAGAATTTTATTTGCCAATTAAGATTTTGTAAAAAACAGACGCTACACATTAAACGGCTTTAAAGAAGAGTTATAAATGGATTGCATGCAATTGTTGTGACAAAATAAAGATAAAAAACAAAAGTTTAGCAAAACAATAGATAAGCTATAATCACTGCATAAAATTTTTTTGGAGAAAATTATGAGAAATGTTATAGGAAAATATGAGAGCAGTATAAACGCACTGAAGCTTGAAGAGAGAGCTCTTCGTTATAATACTCTGATTTTAGCAGAAGAGGGCGCCGGTAAAACGAATCTTGCATGCAAAATAAGAAATTATGTAGTTGATAGCGGTGTCGCAACTTTATATCTTGATTTCGCAGATTCTAATGAGGATGAGATAGAGTCAAGATACAAAGATGAGCATTTTAATTATATAAGATTTGATGAAAGTGATGCGTTTAAAATAGAGCTCGATAAATTGATAGCAGATAGAAAACACATCTACATGGCGGTTGATCCTCGCTACTTCTCGAATAAAAGAGATATTACAAGTAAGCTCACACAGACGCTTCAAACGCAAGGGCTTTTAGAAAACTACTACTACTTTTTCCACGATATTAAGAATTTGGATGGTTTTTACACAAAATTCGAGGACTTTTTACTCTACATGCTTGGATTTTTAAATCTCAAAAAATATGGTTTTACATTTTTGGCGCAACCGCATGAAATTTTTGAAAACCCGCAACTCAAACTGCTCTTCACATTTTTATACCTTGGAAAATGCTCAAACCTAGAGTATTACAACACGGCACAGTTAAAAACTTTGATAAAAAATGAATTTTTTCATCAATACCGAACATCGCACCGTACGCTTCTTTTTAATAATATTATAAGCAGTTTAGTTCATATTGATGAGTATGTTGCAAAAGTGTAGATATGCAAAAGCTTTTTGAAGAGGTTACATCGTTAGATAAAAGATGCTATGAAAAGTTTGCTCTAAGCGAAGATATTTTGATGGAGCATGCAGCCAACGGAATGGCGGAGTATATCCGTAGAAATTTTGCAAAAGGTTCATCAGTTATCTTTGCATGTGGAAGTGGAAATAACGGAGCGGACGGTTTGGCATGCGGAAGAATTCTTCATGGTGACTATAATGTTTCCCTATTTTATGCAAGAGAGCCAAAGTCGGATATGGCGATTTTGCAAGACAAACGTGCTAAAAGTGTAGGTGTACCTAAGTGTTTTGAACTTACAGATTGTGATGTTCTGGTTGATGCAGTCGTTGGTACAGGATTTGATGGTGAATTTATTGATGAACTAAAAACTATTATGTGCAAGTTAAGTTCTCTTAAAGCTTTTAAAATCGCATGCGATGTTCCATCAGGGCTAAAACAAAACGGTGAATGTGCCGATGAATGCTTTGCAGCCGATGTGACTCTTACAATGGGAGCTTTGAAAAAACGGCTATTTCTGGATGAGGCAAAAGAGTTTGTCGGTAACATCGAGGTTATAGATTTGGGTGTTTCGAGAATGTTCTATGAGGTAAATACCTCTTGGAACTTACTAGATTTGAATGATTCGAAACTTCCTTATCGAACCAAGAAAGATTCTCACAAGGGGAGTTTCGGGCATTTAGCTCTTATTTGTGGAAATAAATCTGGCGCGAGCATCATGAGTGCTGAGGCCGCTCTTAGATTTGGAGCGGGCTTGGTAACTCTTGTAGGTTATGAAGATGTGCAGATTCCACATGCAATAATGTATTCACATGAAATACCTTATAACGCAACGGCACTGGCACTTGGTATGGGAATGGGAGAGGAATTTAGTGACAAAGAGTTGAATAAATTTTTAGACAATAATCTTCCTCTCTTGGTGGATGCAGATATTTTTCACATGCCGATACTTACAGATATTTTAAAAAAAGAGAATGTGGTGCTTACCCCACATGTCAAAGAATTTGTGGCGCTTTTAAAGCAGACAGAAATTGCAGATATAAGTGTTAATGAGTTGCAAAAGAATCGTTTCAAGTATGTGGAAATATTTTGTCATAAATTCCCACATGTCGTGCTTTTGCTTAAAGGCGCAAATGTTGTTATCGCAAAAGATGATGCGTTTTTTATAAATCCACATGGAACACAAGCGTTGGCAAAAGGCGGAAGCGGCGATGTTCTAAGTGGCTTAATCGGCTCACTATTGGCTCAAGGCTATACTCCGCTCGAAGCTGCAAAAAATGGTTCACTCACACATGTGAGCTTGGCTTGTAAATACAGCGGTGCGGATTTTTCACTTACACCTTATGATTTGATTGACGGCATTGCAAAGTTATAAAATTTAAAATATCAGGATACAAAATGGACACAAAATTAAAAATCGGAAAATATGAATTAGGCTCTCGTTTAATTGTTGGAAGCGGAAAATATAAAGATTTTGAGACAACGAAACAGGCAACACTTTTGAGCGGAAGTGAGCTAATCACAGTGGCAGTTCGCCGTCTTAACATTACAAATCCTGACCAGGAAAATCTTCGCGATACTTTCAAAGGAACAAATGTAAAGTTCTTACCAAACTCTGCCGGATGTACAACTGCCGAAGAGGCGATAACTACATTTCGTCTCACGCGTGAAGCAACAGGGATTGATTTGATAAAACTCGAAGTTATCGGTGACACTCTAAAAACTCTCTATCCTGATGTTTTGGAGACTATAAAAGCGTGTGAAATCTTATCAAAAGAGGGTTTTACGATTATGGCTTACACTTCGGATGATCCGATTATGGCAAAAAGGCTTGAAGATGCAGGTGCGCATGCCATCATGCCTTTGGCTGCACCCATTGGAAGCGGTTTAGGAATTCAAAATCCATATAACATAGTTTTCATCCGTGAAGCTGTTAGCGTTCCTGTAATCGTTGATGCTGGAATCGGGTGTGCGAGTGATGCCGCATATGCGATGGAATTGGGTGCGCATGGAGTTTTAACAAACACGGCAATCGCCTGTGCACAAAATCCAATGATGATGGCTGAGGCTATGAAACATGCGGTAATCGCTGGAAGAATGAGCTACCTCTCAGGAAGAATTCCTAAACGACCTTATGCAACTGCCTCTTCGCCGATTGATGGAATGATACAATTTTAAATTTGTGGCAAGTGGAGATAATGTCCACTATGCCAACCATCTAGTATACAGCTACTCTATTTCTACCGCTTTGCTTAGCTTCATATAAAGCTTTATCAACTCTTTTTGTAAAATTATCTATGCTTTCATCTCGGATGTACTCGGTAACCCCAATAGATATTGTTTGTTTACCTGCACTTTTAAAATTATGTTCCTCTACTTTTATTCTGATTTTTTCTGCTAAAGTTGTTGCCTGAACTTTATCTGTACTTTGAAGTGTTATAATAAACTCTTCTCCGCCCCATCTTGCTACAAAATCACCTTCTCTAACATTTGAAGAGATTATTTCGGCTATCTCTACCAAAACTTCATCACCTATATTATGTCCGAGAGTGTCATTTACGGTTTTGAAGTGGTCTATATCCAAAAATATTATTGACAAAGGAGATGAAGTTGTTTGGCTCAGGACTATTGCTTGGGCTAAAACATCATCAAATTTACTTCTATTGAAGAGTTTTGTTAAACTGTCTCTTGCAACTTTTTCTCTTAGCTGTTGAATTTTTTCGTAATGATTTGTAATTTCATTAAAGATAACCAAATAAAGCTTTTCATTCTCAACTGATATTTTCTTTACATATGGTCTGAAATATCTATTTTCAGCATCTTTTTTTATTAATACTTTTAGCTCTTTTACAAGCTGTTCTTTTTGCAAGTAATCTATCCAGTGCTGACCATCCATATATCGCTGTAAAAAATCTTTTTTATCTATTTTTTCAAATATATCTGAAATGTGTGTGTACTTATTTTTAAACTCTTCCTGCGAATTTAGTCTAAAAAAATCAAGAGCAGTTTTATTTGTAAAAATGAGATTGTCGCCATCTGTCACTATGAGCAAACTGAGGTCAGCATCCAAAATTTGTTGAAGAAGTTCTTGTGTTAATTTTATCTCTTTTATTCTTTTTTCAACTTCAGATTTGAGGTGTTCATTATTTGCAATCTGTTTTTTTACTAAAAATGTTATCGCTAGTAAAAAAAGTAGAATCAATAAAATTGTAAGAAAAGATTTATATTTTGTATCTGTAACAAACTGATTATATTCGCTGCTATCCAGACTAACACTAATTCCACCTCGTATATCACCAACTTTATATCCTTGAACTTCATGACAGACTAAACAATCTTTTGTCGTGATGAGTGAACCCATGTAGTTGAATTGATTATTGTCAGCCAATTCATAATATTCGGTTTTTTTTGTTTTCTCAATATATTCAAGCGCTTTTCTTTCAAATGGTGTAGCTTTATTGTTTGGATTTATAGGTTTAAGACTTGTAATGCGAAAGTGAAAATCTTTTATATTTGAAATTTCAGAGAGCTGCCTAGTCATCCAAGCCGGATTTATTTTGATAAGAGTTCTGTTGTCATCAGTTTTTAAAGTATTATTCTTGAGATAGGGATTCGGCTCTTCTCCGACCTTAGCAAAGGCATACACTCCACCATAAGAAGCATTCCATTTTCTTGTATTTATTTGGTCAAAGTAGTGAGTTTGGGCCTGTTTAACAAGTATCTGTTCTTGGAACTCTATGCTTTGCGTAGAAAATTGATAAACAGCATAAGAAAGCCCAACCAACGTTGAAACTGCGATAACATAGAGTGCAATATATTTTGATAAATTATTCATAAAAATATTTTATCGGATATTTATAGCTAAATTACTTAAAATTATATTTTCTCTGAGAGATGCGTCATTAATAAGAGTTGACCCATGCTTTCAAAAAATCTATCAACGCCCGTTTCTTTAGCATCTAATGATTTTTCTAGGGCAGTGAAAAAAACAGTTTGTGATTCACTTGATGCTTTCATAAATGTTTCGATGATATAAAGAAAGCTGAGTGTATGAACCTTTCCGTTTACATCAAAATCAACTTCAGAATTTATATCGATGCCCTCTTGAATTAAAAGTTTTTTGCATTTATTTATTGTATCAATCATATATAAACTCCTGTTAAAATGGATGTAATCTTAATAAATTATACTTTTTTAGTAGCTCACAATCCATTTATATTGAAGTTATTATACTTAAAATCATAAATATATAAAAGAATTGGCAAAAAAGTATTGACATTTTAAAAGTAATTGACTATAATTTCGCCTCATTAATCAGCTGTTTGCTTGGTTAATTGTGATAGGTCGGGGTGTAGCTCAGTATGGTTAGAGTACCTGGTTTGGGACCAGGGGGCCGAAGGTTCGAGTCCTTTCACCCCGACCACTTTTAAAATAATTTTAAGTTTTATATTTCTTAGCATGGTGGGATTAGCTCAGTTGGTTAGAGCACTGGTTTGTGGTGCCGGGGGTCACGGGTTCGAGCCCCGCATCCCACCCCATAATATAATACTTAATAAAATAATAAATATAGTAGCGTTCGTGGCTCAACTGGATAGAGTTTCGGATTTCGGCTCCGAGGGTTATAGGTTCGAATCCTATCGGGCGTACCACTTATTTGAACGATAAATGAACAAAGTCCATTTATCTACGCTAGACGCTTGGTCACTAAAGCTTTGATTTTATTAAAAATCAAGAAAATCAAGTTTACATGTGCGTCCTTAGCTCAGCTGGATAGAGCAATGCCCTTCTAAGGCATAGGCCAATGGTTCGAATCCATTAGGGCGTACCACTTTTATAATATTAAGCTAGCCGCTGGGGCACTGAAGCTTTAACTTTTAAAGTTAAGAAATTAAAATATTCAGAAACTTACTAAAACAGTGCGCGGATGTGGTGAAATTGGTATACACGCCAGACTTAGGATCTGGTGCCGCAAGGTGTGGGAGTTCGAGTCTCCCCATCCGCACCATCAACTCTTTAAACCCCTTAAATACAGTACTGCAAAGAATCATAAAAACTCATTGTGCTAAAATTGTGCCAAGAATGTGTCAGCTTTAAAATGTTAATTTATCAAATATAGTACCTTTTCTAGAATTTGTAGGTATATACTTTGAATATTTTTCTAAAGTTATTCTCGGATTTTTATGTCCTAGTATCTTTGATACCCAAATCAAATCTTCACCATTTTGTAAATTGATAGAACAAAACGAATGTTTAGTTTGATATATAATTCTGTATCTAACATCTGCTCTTATCAAAACTTTTTTCAGTTTGTTCTTATCTCCTTGGTTATAAATATAAAAAAGCAGATAAAATGATTACAGAAATATCTATGTTATTGGCGGATTAAGATGAAAAAACAAAGTATGCTAATAGTCGATGATGAAAGCATAAATGTATCCGTATTAGTAGAGATGCTTGATGACAAATGTCATTTACTTGGAGCAACAGATGGTGCAACTACGTTAGAGATTGCAAATTCAGATGAAAATGTTGACCTTATTCTGCTTGATATTATAATGTCGGAGATGGATGGCTATAAAGAAGCACGTCAACTCAAACACAATAAAAAAATTTTAGAGATTCCTTTTATCTTTTTAACGGCAAAGAGCGATACGCAAAGTATTGTCAAGGGTTTTCAAGATGGAGCAGTAGATTATGTCTCTAGGCTTTTTGCCAAAGTGTGTAATCATCTTCAATTTCATAAATTAAATAGTGAATTACTCGATGCCTTGAGAGCTTTGCAAGAAAAAATGGATGAGCTTAAGCAGTCGAAAAAAGTGTTAAAAGAACTTTCCATAACTGATGAAATAACAAAATTATACAATCTCCGCTACTTTAATGAAGTATTTAAAAAAGAGCTCAATCGTGCAAAAAGAGAAAAGAGAAGCATCTTGTTTTTAATGTTGGATGTTGATCATTTTAAATTATATAACGATACATATGGTCATCAAAAAGGGGATAATGTTCTCTCAAAAATAGGTGAAGTTTTAAATAGTTATTCAAAGTGTGCAGGGAATTTTGCTTTTAGACTTGGTGGTGAAGAGTTTGGAATTATTTTTCATGAAGATAGTGCTAGCCAATTATTGATGTTTGCAAACAAGCTTCTAAAAGCAATAGAGGAGCTCAAAATTCCACATGCTAAAAATTTGGCATCAGAATTTGTAACTGTATCAGTTGGTTTAGTATATAAAAATATTGATAAAACAACTACAGTGGGAACTATATATAAAGGGGATAATGATTGTTTATATAAAGCGAAAAATTTAGGAAGAAATAGAGTGGTAAGTTCTTGAGCAGCGGTAGTGAAGTAAAGCCTTTTGTAAAGATACAAAAATGAAGCGAATTCTTTGGTTTAGACGAGATTTACGCGTACAGGATAATCCTCTCTTGTCATTAGGAGAAGAAATTTTACCCATCTTTATTTTTGATATCACTATTTTAAATACACTACAAAAAGAGGATAAAAGAGTAAGCTTTATCTTTTCGCATGTGGAACTGTTAAAGCAAGAGCTCTTGGCATGTGGATTAAATTTGAAAGTGTTTTATGGAACACCAAGTGATGTTTTTGATTTTCTTTTAAGCAGTTGTAGCTTTGATGAAGTGGTTGCCTCCGGTGATTATGACTCCTACGCAAAAAAGCGTGATTTACAAATCTCACATAAACTCCATTTTCGTTATATTCAAGATACCTATATTTTTAAACACGACGAAGTTTTAAAAGATGATGGCTCTGCATATCTTGTTTTTACCCCATTTTATAAAAAAGCGAGAGCTATTTTAGAACATAAAAATATTGAAGAGACTTATCTCACACAAAATATACTAATAGATGAAAATTATAATGGCATAACACAAATTCAAAAGAGTGGTGAAGTTATTGTACTTGATTTTAGAATTGAGAGTTTAGGGTTTGAGCAGGTTCTAGAAAATATTATAAATCCGCATATCAAACTGGAAAATTTTCAAAATAAAATAAACAATTATAAAGAGCAAAGAGATTACCTTAATGTCAATGCAAGTTCAAGTATAAGTATGGATTTACGCTTTGGAACAATTGGGGTGAGAGAGGTTTTACGCTTTGTTATGGAACTAAAAGGGCAAGATGCCGAGCCTTTTATTAGACAGCTAATCTTTAGAGATTATTATGCCTATTTATTATTCCACATGCCAAGAATTGAGAATGAAAACTATAAGCACAGTTTTAACGGCATAGAAGATGAGCAAAAGTTTCATGCATTTTGCCATGGAAAAACCGGTGTACCGATAGTGGATGCAGGTGTAAGAGAGCTTCTACAAACGGGCAATATGCATAATCGGGTTCGTATGGTTGTCGCCTCTTTTTTCACTAAAGATTTACTTCTTCCATGGCAATGGGGTGAAAGATTTTTTGCACAACATCTTCTCGACTATGACAAAGCTTCTAATGTTCTTTCTTGGCAGTGGAGTGCAGGCACTGGTGTTGACCCACAGCCCTATTTTAGAGTATTCAACCCTTATCTGCAAAGCAAAAAGTTTGATAAAGAAGGACGCTACATTAAAAAATATATTCCAGAACTTGAGTCTGTGGAAAGTAAATTTCTGCATGATGAGAACTATCTATTGAAAACCAGAATTCAGGATTATCCAAAACCAATAGTTCATCATAAAGAGGCTGCTAAAGAGGCTATAAATTTTTTTCGTTATGTAAATAATCAAAATACTCTTAAGCAATAGAGCTCTATACGCTACAAAGAGATGATGCTTGAAGCTGTAAAAGCACTTGGTCTTAAAAGATGGCTTTTACCTGTTCCTTTTATAAGTATTACTCTTTCATCATACTGGTTGAATCTTTTTACACCGGTGCCCTTTAGTGTTGCAAAAGCGCTTATTGAAGGGCTGAAATCCGAAGTCACAATACAAAATAACAATGCAGCAGAGTTTTACCCATAAATAAAAACCTATAAGCTATACAGAAGCTGTAAAAAAGCAGTTGAACAGATAGAACAGAATCAGGTGATTAGCAGCTGGAGTGTGATGGTGCAATATGGGATAAATCACATGCCAATCAGATTAATGATGCTATTATCGTTGATGGACAAGAGACAGATGTAAGCGCTTAAAAGAAAAAAAACTTCACTTATTGCATGTAAAATTGAAGATTCATCTTGATTTAAACAACCTCAAAGTGATTACACCAGAAGATACTAAAGTGACTTATATCGGCGAATCTTTTACTTCTAAAGAGGGTGACATCATAAGGCTTAGAACTGTAAAAAGTTTTATCCCAATTGATTGGGAAGTGCAGACATAAAAAGTTCAAAAGCTTTATTTGTCGGTGGATTTAGCTTTAAAATCCCCTTCAAATTTTGACTTTTTTATTCAGCATGAACTGGCTAAAATGTTCGGACATAGACATAAAGTGACACAAAAGATATTAGGAGAAATGCCATGAAAAAAGTATGGGTATTATTACTTTTGCTAACACAACTTTTTGGAGGTGAGATTATGAGTATTTACGATATTGAAGTTCAAAATATAGACAAACAAAATGTAAAGCTGGAGAAGTACAAGGGCAGAGTAATGCTCATTGTCAATGTTGCAAGTAAGTGCGGTTACACTGTGCAATACGCGGGTTTGCAAGAGTTGCATGAGAAGTACGATGCAAAAGGTTTAAGCGTGCTTGGCTTTCCGTGCAATCAGTTTCTTTCTCAAGAACCGGGAACCGAAGAGGAGATAAAGAACTTTTGCATGACAAGCTTTGGTGTGACTTTTGATATGTTCGCAAAAATTGATGTTAACGGTGAAAATACGCATCCGCTCTATGGTTATCTTAAAGAAAGTGCAAGCGGAATTTTAGGTTCAGAACTTATAAAATGGAACTTTACAAAGTTTTTGGTCGATAGAGAGGGGAAGGTTGTAAAACGCTATGCGCCATCGACAGCTCCAAAAGAGATAGAAAAAGATATAGAAAAATTACTTTAAGGAAGAAAAAATGTTCAAAGATTTACTCTACACTAGCATCGGTGCCGCGGTTGTTTTGAAAGAAAAAGTAGAAGCAGAGGTAAAAAAACTCGAAGAGCAGGGCAAGCTCAAAACCACAGATGCAAAAAGCTTTATGGAGTCTATTGAGGCAAAAGGAAAAGAGGAGGAGTTGAAGTTTAAAGAGCAACTCAAATCGGCACTCAAAGAGGTGATTGATGAGCTTGGACTTGCGACAAAAGCAGACTTGCAAAAGCTCAAAGAGGATTTAAAATAAACTCGTTTTTCACTAGCCTAGGACACTACTCGCCGTCACGGGTGTATAGAGTTTTTTCTTTTTTACTCACTATTTATTTGGTGATAAAAAAGAAAAAAAGCTTTTTAGGCTTTAAACCATTAGCACCAAAACAGCTTAAAGATACCATTATTCTTTTAGGGGCGAGTTTTATCAAATTGGCTCAGGTTTTGGCAACTCGCTCAGACTTTTTTGATAAAGAGTATTTGGCGGAGTTAAAAGAGCTGCATGACTCACTCCCTCCAATGAATGAGCAGGAGTTTGAGGAGATTTTTTTCAGAGCATTCCATGAAAACAGCTTTTTGAGTTTTGAAAAAAATCCAATTGCTTCGGCATCTATCGGTCAGGTTCATGTAGCGTACACACATGCTAATCAAAAAGTGGCAGTAAAATTACGCCGTAAAAATATTTTTACTCAAGTTATGGCAGATATAAAAATAATAAACTCTTTTAATTCTTTGTTTAAACCTCTTTTTTCACATTACACAAAGAACTCTATCGAAGCCGTGATTGGTGAGTTTACAAAGATGATAAAAGAGGAGGTGAGTCTCACGCATGAACTCAAAAATCTTGTCAAATTTTCATCTGTGTATAAAGATGCAGGTATAAGATTTCCCATTCCATACGCCGAACTATGTAGTGATGATGCACTTGTAATGAGCTATGAAGACGGTTTTCGCTTTGATGATAAAGAGTCAATTTTTAAACATAATATTGACTTTAGAAGTATTATTTCAAGACTTGTTGATTTTTATATGACACAGATGCTTATCAACGGCTATTTTCACGCAGATCCGCATCCTGGGAATCTACTTGTTTCCAAAGAGGGTGAACTAATATTATTAGATTTTGGGATGGTAAAAACTGTACCGAATAATTCGAGAGTTGCAATCATAGAGCTGATTAAAGCAGCACATGAGCAAGATTATGAGCGCTACATCGCAGCTAATAAAAAGCTAGGAACCATCGCTTATGAAGCGCCGAGTGCGGAACTTGCAGGGTTTACGGCAAAAATGTTTGAGATATTTTCAAACGATAATTTAGACAGCGAATCGATGCAGCAACTTGCTTTTGATGTATTGGAATCCACGAAAGATCTGCCTTTTAAACTTCCAAGCGATGCGATTTATATTTTACGTGTAAGTGCTATAATTGAAGGTTTGGGAACGACTTATATAGAAAATTTCAATGGCATTAAGGACATTTTGCCAATTTTACAAAAAAATATTCCAAAAGCTTTGGGGGCAAAAGAGAGCATAATTGAGACGCTCATTGAGGAGATAAAAGAGATTCCTTTTATCTCCAAAGATTTTAAGAACGCTATTAAAAAAATAAGTTCTGACGAGTTACGAGTAGAACTCTCAAATGACCAGCTTGAGTGGATAAAAAAAGATTTAAAATCAGAAGTTAAATCTTATGCCATCTCATTTAGTTTTATATTTGGCGGTGTTTTTGTTTTACTGTATGAAAAAGATTTTAAAGAGCTGGCTGTGGGGCTGTTTGCTTTTGGAATTGCGCGAATCTTATATAAATAAATGGAGATGAAATGCTAGATTTACAACATATGAGAAGAGAGTATAAGCAGAGCGAGTTGGATGAGAGCAGTATCGAAAAAAACCCTTTTGTGCAGTTTAAAAGGTGGTTTAGCGAGGCACAAAAATCTGAAGTTTTAGAGCCAAACTCTATGATTTTAGCAACAAGTTCTGCAGATAATATTCCAAATGTACGCGCAGTTTTGCTTAAGATTTTTGATGAGAAGGGTTTTGTCTTTTTTACAAATTACAACTCTGACAAAGCCAAAGAGATAAAGCAGAATCCACATGTCGCACTTGAGTTTTTGTGGCTTGATTTAGAGCGGCAGGTACGCATTATAGGTAAATGTGAAAAGATTCCACATGCAGACTCTTTGGCATACTTTTTGAAACGTTCACGTTCTAGCCAGATAGGCGCTTGGGTGAGTGAGCAAAGCACCATTATAAGTTCGCGTAAACTTTTGAGCATTGCCATCGAGAAGATGAAAGAGAAGTTCAAGCATAGGGAGATCCCTCTGCCAGATTTTTGGGGAGGGTACAGAGTTGTACCAAGCAAGATAGAGTTTTGGCAGGGAAGAGAGAGCAGGGTGCACGATAGGATTTTATACACCCGAGAAAATGGCATGTGGAAAATATCGAGACTTGCACCATAAAATATAAACTGACAAAAAGAGGCTACCAAAAACTTTACAAATTCTCTACAATAAATCAAAAATTACAAGGATTATAAAATGCCACATATTGTTTTAGAAAATATAAAAGCAACAAAAGAAGCTTACGAGGCGGTGCAACCATTTGCAAATAAAATAGAAGATGGAATGCTTAAGGTGATGGATAAGTACATCAATGCAAATGAACAGACAGTGCTTATAGAAGCTTTGGCTATTGAAAACGGTAAAAACCAAAATTTTTTTGTGCAACTTAGCCAAAAAAAATCCTCTCTTACTGTGAGACTTTTGCCACTCACCGACCCCGAGAAAACAAATGGTATTAAAACAATTATGGCGATTATTGCAAAACAGATAAAAGATTCAAATTCAGCGATAAGTTATGGTAAAAATAATTTGGAAGATTATTTATTGCACTAAATTTCGGGTGTTCTATCAAATACAAATATTAAAAATTTTAAAAAGATAATGGAGGTGTAAGATGAAAGTAGCGATTACCGGAGCGAGTGGGTTTGTAAGCTCACATTTAACAAAAGTATTTACTGACTATGTGAGCATAAATAGAGATGAGAGTGAATACGAAATATTAGAAAAACTTGATGGTGTAGATGTTGTTTTTAATCTTGCAGGTGCTCCAATCATAAAAAAATGGAGCGAGAGCTATAAAAAAGTTCTTGTATCTAGCCGTATAGATACAACTAAAACACTTGTAGATGCGATAAATAAAAGTAAAGTGAAACACTTTATCTCCACCTCTGCCATCGGTGCATATCCAGATGGAGTACCTTATGATGAAAGTTTTGAAGGGTATGGAGATGATTTTCTGGCAACTTTAACACAAATGTGGGAAGCAGAAGCAAATAAGTGTACTAAACCTACATCCATCATCCGTTTTGGAGTGATTTTAGGAGCAGACGGTGGAGCATTGGCGCAGATGCTGACACCGTTTAAAATGGGAATAGGAGGCATTATCGGAAATGGAAAAATGATGACAAGTTGGATAGATGTGGATGATTTGGTACGTATCTATTCCTATATCATAGAAAATAAACTTACAGGTGTTTTTAACGCAACGGCACCAAAGCCTATAAGTAATTATGAGTTTACAAAAGCGCTTGGAAAAGCTTTGCACCGCCCTACAATTTTTCCTCTTCCGGTGTTTGTACTCAATCTTCTTTTTGGTGAAGGTTCGACTGTGCTTACAGGCTCTAAAGAGGTCTATCCAAAAGCGCTTTTGGATGCTGGATTTAAGTTTCGTTACCCAGATATTAAATCTTCACTGACACATCTGCTCTCTTAATATTTTATGAGGCTTACCGAAGAAGTAGCTTAATTAACTTTTAGTTTTAAGTGCATAAATATCATTGGTTTGTGCCGATGATATTGTTCATGAATACTGAATGTTTTTTTATCAAGATATTCAGCAAAAAATTAAAAAGCCTTGAAAAAAGTGTTATGATTCAATCCATGATTAAAATGATTTTTAAAGATAAAAAAGAAACTGTTGGTTGCGGATGTTCAACTACTACAAACTCACATAATGCGTGTCCACGTTGTAAAGAAGAGGGGTTAGCAGTAAAAGAGATTACAATTAAGTCTCAACTCAAAAAAGAATCACTCAACAATTTGAAATTATCGATGAGTGATTTTAATTTTTGTAGTAATCCTAAGTGTGATACAGTTTATTATTCCAACGATGGAAGTGAAACATATAATCAAAAAGATATAAAATCTAAAGTTACAATCAAAAATGATAATCCCAAAACTCCATTGTGTTATTGCAGGAAACTACTAAAAGAGAGAGTTTTGAAAATGATTGAAGATAATGAATCCAATATCTATGAAAAAATCAAATCAATAATTTCAGATGGAAAATCATTCTGTGAAAAATCAAATCCAAAAGGGGTTTGTTGTACCAAAGATATAAGAAACTTTCTTATTGAAAATGGAGTTAATCTAAATGAACCGAAAAAACAATTTTTTAGTATAAAATCACCATCTAATTGTTGTTAGTCTAATAATTTTTTAGTACATTTTTTGAAGTGAATAGTAGAAATTTATTGAGGGTGAAAAATATGAGAATTGAAAAATTGTTACAATAGTTTACTTTCAATTAAGTCAAATATTACACAAAAGGCTGCTATGTCATCAGTAGAATTTTCTCTTTCAGTACAAAACCAATTACATAAATTAGATTTTTGATTTTTAATTAATTCATAGTTTTCTATAGTGTCAGTTGTATCACCAACCGTTTTTGATGTTTTACTATGTGTAATGTAACCTTTACTAGCAGCCTCTTCAATAGAAGTATAAGATAACAAATTTTCAATACCAATTTTTATGTAATTAGAATTATTTATTGGTATAGAAATTCGTGCTGAATTGGAGGGTTTGGCTATGTAAGAAACTAAAATCACCGCTTTAATGACGGTGATTTTTTTTAGTGAGATTATTGTCAAAAATATCAAAAGTCAAAAAAATAAGACACTTTTTTAGACAGGGTGCATTTTCGCAGCATGTTAAAATGCTTGCTAGATAGGCTTTTGCTATCATCGCCTCGCCGGTTATAGTAACCGTTAAGGTCTTTAATTTTAAGATTTAGTGAATTATTCGCAGGTCAGTGAGTTTGAGTATAAGTAAGCATTCTTTCAGCATCATTGATTATCTTTATTCATTCCATGTTATTCTAATTGTTTTCATATATTAGTAATCTCTCATAGAATAAGGCCAATTTAGATCAAACCCTAACTTTTGTTTAAAATTTGCTATTGCTATTGCAATACCAACTGGAGTAAGTTCAAATTTAAAAATATGATTATTTTTTAAATCAAATATAAATTCTATATTATTTTCCAATTTAATTAGGTATGACTTAACTTCTTCACTGGTCATTCTATTTTTATTCATATATATTCTTGTTATCTTCTTTGCTGTAATCATCAGTTTTGACATGAGCGTAAACAGAATGGATACTTGCACCATTCAATTGATATTTTGTTTTGTCATGAATACATTCCGTTAATAATTTAGTATATTTTTCATCTTCACCTACGTCTTTTTTGTATTCATCAATAGTAAAGCCTTTTGAAAATAATCCTGGGAAAGTATGTGGTAATTGAAATTGTAAACCAGCCTTGTTGAGTGGATCTGTGCTAAGGGAGCCTGTAAATTGCATATGTCTTATATCTTGTGAAGAAAAATCAATTTCTGCTTTAAATGGTATTATCGATTTTGATAGAAACTTCTGAAGGTTATCAGTGGAATTAGCCTGAAAATAGCAATCATTCAATAAATAATTTAAAGTAAGTATATCCATATGTTTATTTGTTAACTTTGGGATAATAGAAATTGATTCCTCTAATGCAATTTGTTTCAATCCCCTTTCATATTCCTTTGCCCTATCAATTAATATATTTGATAATATTTCTTCAAGATTTTCATCACTACTTCTTGCACATTCTTTTTGAGCATTAAATAGAACATATTGCAACTCCGGAGACTGAAATGTGTATTCTAAATTTTCATCAAATATTTTTTTGATGCATTTGTCAGTAAAGGATTCAACTCTTGATAGTGCAGTTAAAGCAGCTTCTTCTGAAAGCTTCATAAAGTTAGCATTGTATATATCTAATGCGATTTCTCTGGCTTCGGCATTTGTAATTCCATTATGAATAATAATATTTTGAGCTTGAATATTGGTGCTATTATCTCCTGAAGTTTGATGCTTTATTTCATCGTTAATCATTTTTTCTATTTACCTATATTAATATCATTACCTGATTGAATATTAATAGATTTATTACCAGAAGATTGTTTTAAAATTTTCTTATTCTTATTTTTAAGAAATAAGCTTGCAACGAATGCTAATATAGTTACACCAATGCCACTAAAAATCCAATCTTTATTTTCTATAAGCCAATCCATAATATTCCTTAAATTTAAAGCGTACTTCTATGATATTGTAACGAAATAAAGAAGGGTAGGATAAGAAACTTAAAAGATCGTTGATTTTTAATTGGCGAATGTGACAAATCTGCGACCAAAATCACCATAAAACTACAATATACTGATAAAGTAGACCGGCGAGTAATAAAAAATATAGAGTAAATTATAATAAGAATTAGTTATAAAAAATTTCTGTAAGCATAGTGTTTAAGGGGATTGTGTAAAATAGGTGGTGGACCCTCAGAGATTCGAACTCTGGGAGGTATAACCCTCGCCGGTTTTCAAGACCGGTGCATTCGACCAACTCTGCCAAAGATCCACGTTTTGTGATGATAAATAATTATAAAATTGGAGGTGCCACCCAGATTTGAACTGGGGATAGCAGCTTTGCAGGCTGCGGCCTTACCACTTGGCGATGGCACCAGTCAATCATTTTTTCCAATGGTGCCCGAGGCCGGACTTGAACCGGCACAGCATTACTACCGGGGGATTTTAAGTCCCCTGCGTCTACCGATTTCGCCACCCGGGCATTGGGTGTCTTTCAACAATTTATAATTTTAAATGGAGCGGGAAACGAGGTTCGAACTCGCGACCCCAACCTTGGCAAGGTTGTGCTCTACCACTGAGCTATTCCCGCAATTTTTAGACACTTAACTTTTAAGTGAGCGGAATTATAGCCACTTAATTTCTATTTGTAAAGAGCTTTTTCAATAAATTTGTAAAAAAATGATATAATCCCATTTACAATAATATAGTATAAGGATTTTTATGAGAAGTGATACTATTAAAAAGGGATTCGACAAAGCTCCTCACCGCTCTCTATTAAGAGCTACTGGTTTAAAAGATGAAGATTTTGATAAGCCGTTTATCGGCATTGCAAACAGTTATATAGATATTATTCCAGGGCATTTTTTCTTGCATGAATATGGAGAGATAGTTAAAGAAGCCATTAGAGAAGCAGGTGGAGTTCCATTCGTATTTAACACTATTGGTGTTGACGATGGAATTGCTATGGGTCATGATGGAATGCTTTACTCTCTTCCTTCTCGAGAGATAATAGCAGACTCGATTGAAACTGTTATGAATGCACATAAATTGGATGCAATGATTTGTATTCCTAACTGTGATAAGATTGTTCCAGGAATGATTATGGGAGCGCTTCGTGTAAATGTTCCTACTATTTTTGTCTCAGGTGGACCTATGCCTGCCGGACATAAAAAAGATGGAACACCTATCGATTTAGCGACTGCTTTTGAGGCGGTTGGTCAGCATGCCGAAGGTAAAATGAGTGATGCGGAACTTTATGAGATTGAGTGTGAAGCTTGTCCAAGCGGTGGAAGCTGCTCTGGCATGTTTACTGCAAACTCAATGAATACGCTTTGCGAAGCTATGGGTATCGCACTTCCTGGAAACGGCACAGTTCTCGCGATGACACCTGAGCGTATAGCAATGGTAAAAATAGCTGCTAAAAGAATTGTTGAATTAGCGAAAATGGAAGATAACAGTAAGTATAATTTTAAAAGTATTTTGAATGAAAAAGCTGTTCATAATGCATTTGTTGTTGACATGGCGATGGGCGGAAGCTCAAATACTGTTTTACACATGTTGGCAATTGCGAATGAAGCTGATGTTGATTTTAAAATAGAAAATATTAATGCAATTGCTGAAAAAGTGGCACATATAGCTAAGATTTCCCCATCATTAACAACAGTCCATATGAAAGATATTGATAATGCCGGTGGAGTAAATGCCGTAATGAAGGAAGTTTCTCGCCGTGGAGATTTACTATTTACTGATGCATTAACTGTAAGTGGTGAGACTATTGGTGAAAGAATAAAAGATGCAAAAATTTTAGATGAAAATATTATTCATACAAATGAAAACGCTTACTCTCAAGTTGGGGGACTTTCAATTTTATTTGGAAATCTTGCAACAGAGGGTGCAGTTGTAAAAAGTGCAGGAATAGCACCGAACATGAGACAGTTTAAAGGAAAGGCAGTCTGCTTTAACTCTCAACAACAAGCACTTGCAGGAATAATGGCGCATAAAGTAAAATCCGGTGATGTTGTAGTTATTCGTTATGAAGGTCCAAAAGGTGGTCCTGGTATGCAAGAAATGCTAGCACCAACTGCACTTATACAAGGGATGGGATTGGGTGAGAGTGTTGCTCTTATAACTGACGGTCGTTTCTCAGGAGCTACAAAAGGTGCTTCGATAGGACATGTTTCGCCGGAAGCTGCTGAAGGCGGTTTAATCGCACTTATTGAAGATGGCGACGAGATTGAACTTGATGTAGATAAACACATTTTACAATTAAATGTAAATGATGAAGAGATATTGAGAAGAAAACATCACTATGTACCTTACAAAAATGAAGTAAAATCAAAATGGCTTAAACGCTATCAGCTTTTAGTTTCAAATGCGTCAAATGGAGCAGTTTTAAAAACGGAGTTATAAGATATCCTAGTATATGGAATTTCCAAATGCTAAGGGTTAGAAAAAATGTTTCATACATTTTAAAGTAAAAATCGGGCATTATGCCCAGAATAAACAGATAGGATTATAAATTTTGAATGCAATCGCAATAAAACATAATGATGAAATAATTGACTTACAAACCGCTAAAGAACTAGGATTTGAGGGTGAACAGATACATCTTGATAACTCACCAGACTCTTTAGAAGTTCTGCGTCATTCAACGGCTCACTTAATGGCACAGGCTATAAAATCGCTCTATACGGATGCAGAGTTTTATGTTGGGCCAACAGTTAAAGAGGGATTTTACTATGACTTTAAAACTTCACATGAAATAGGTGAGGGAGATTTAAAAAATATTGAGAAAGAGATGTTATCTTTTGCAAAGAAAAAATATGAAATAGAAAAATATGATATTTCTATAGATGAAGCAAAAGAAAAGTTTAAAAATGATCATTTAAAACTAGCCGTTATGGAAAGAATCCAAGGTGATAGAGTTTCTATTTATAAACAGGGTGAGTTTGAAGATTTATGCCGTGGGCCTCACTTGCCAAATATCGGCTTAATTCGTTATTTCAAACTTATGAAAATAGCTGGTGCATACCTTGGCGGTGATTCAAAGAATGAAGTTTTAACTCGTATCTACGGTATCGCTTTTGCAGATAAAGAGGCTCTTAAAGCGCATTTAGACATGATTGCCGAAGCTGAAAAAAGAGATCATAGAAAACTTGGTAATGAAATGAAGCTTTTTACTTTCCGCGAAGAGGTTGGTGCAGGTTTCCCTATCTGGCTTCCTGCGGGTGGACGACTTCGTGCAAGATTAGAGTCACTTTTATTTAAAGCTCACCGTAAGAGAGGTTATGAGCCTGTTCGTGGACCAGAAATGCTTAGAAGCGATTTGTGGAAAACATCGGGTCACTACCAAAACTATGGCGAAAACATGTACTTTACAAACATAGATGAGCTTGAATTTGGTGTTAAGCCGATGAACTGTGTTGGACATATTAAAGTTTATGAAGAAGAATTACACTCTTACCGTGATTTGCCACTCAAGTATTTTGAGTATGGAGTAGTTCACCGTCACGAGATGACAGGCGCACTTCATGGACTTTTTCGTGTTCGTGAATTTACTCAAGATGATGCACATATTTTTTGTACTTCTGAACAGATTGAAGAGCAGATTATAGAAGTTGTTGATTTTGTCGATAAGATAATGAGCACATTTGAATTTAACTACAAGATGATGATTTCTACGAAACCTGCAAAAGCGGTTGGAAGTGATGAAGTGTGGGAAATTTCAACTCAGGCACTTAAAAATGCTATGAATAAAAATAATCTTCCTTATGAGATAGACGAGGGCGGCGGCGCTTTTTACGGTCCAAAGATAGATATAAAAATTACGGACGCAATCGGTCGTGAGTGGCAGTGTGGAACGATACAGCTCGATTTCAATTTGCCGGAGCGATTTGAGCTTCAATATAACGGTGAGAACAACGATAAAATTCAGCCGGTTATGATTCACAGAGCAATTCTTGGTTCGTTTGAGCGTTTTATAGGAATTTTAACCGAGCATTATGCCGGAGAGTTCCCGATGTTTATTGCTCCTACACAAGTGGCAATTGTTCCGGTTGCGGATACACATAAAGAGTATGCTAAGGAATTATCAGATAAACTTATCGACATTGGTGCTGATAGTGAGATATTCGCGAAAAATGATTCTTTAAATAAAAGAATTAGAACAGCCGAAAAAACGCGTGTTCCAATGATAGTTGTGATAGGCGATGAAGAAATTGCAGGAAAAACCGTAGCAATCAGAGACCGTCGAACAAGGGAACAATACAATCTGAGCGAAAAAGAGTTTTTATCGCTTATACAAACTAAAATAAATGAGGTAAATTTTTGAGTAAAAAAACTGACCGTGTCATAATGAATGATGATATCCGTGTATCTGAGGTGCGATGTAATGTTGATGGAGCGGAGTCTTTAGGGATTATTTCTACTGATGAAGCTATGGCAAAAGCAAATGAACTTGGGCTTGACTTAGTTTTGATAGCTCCTGAGGCTAAACCGCCTGTTGCAAAGATAATGGATTACGGTAAATACAGATATCAAGAAGAGAAAAAACAAAAAGAGCAGAGAAAAAATCAGACTAAAGTAGATATAAAAGAGATAAAACTCTCTGTGAAAATTGCTGAAAATGATATAAACTACAAAGTAAAACATGCGAGAGAATTTTTAGCAGAAGGCAAGCATGTTAAATTTCGCGTATTTTTAAGAGGTCGTGAGATGGCAAATCCTGATGCTGGAAGAGATGTTCTTTTAAGAGTTTGGGCTATGGTTGAAGATGTAGGAGTAATGGATAAAACACCTCGTTTTGAGGGTCGCTATTACAATATGCTGGTTCTTCCTAAGTAGGTAATGTCTTTTTACTTTCTTTCCACATGTAAATCAGTTGACATGTGGAAATAGCTAAAATATTATCTAAGAATTTTAGCTTTTATATCTTCCTCTTTCATACTCTCTGCAACATATTTTACAACTATAAGCTTTTCTGTTTCGTTGATATACCACTCTGCAATATGCTCGTGCTCTAGATTCTCTAATTTATCCATGTCAACACTTTCTTGAGGGATAAAAAGATGGGAATATCTAGTAGGATTTTGTAGTCTTAAAGTCCATAAAAACCATAGAGTTGCAATAACTGCGACAGATATACCTATTGTTTCTCTATTGCTTATGTCTAAAAATAGACCGGCTAAAGTACCACCTAAAAAAGTGGTAAAATAAGAAACAGAGTTAGAAATACCTAATGCTGTCCCTTTCTGATGAACTTTTGCAAATTTACTAATCATTGATTGAACGAGGGGTTCCATCATGTTAAAAGCAATAAAAAACATTGAAACACCAACAATGAAAATAGTACTATCATCTGTAAGACCCATAATTAAAAAAGAGCCAATAAAGAGAAGAATAGAAATTAAAAATATTTCTTTTGGTTTGTTCTTTTTCTCTCCAAGAACAGCTGCTGGTCCCATAGCTATAAGGCCAAGCAGCATGGCTGGAAGATATGCCATATAAAGGTCAGACTTGTGCCAATTGAAGTCATCACCTGTTAAAATAATAGGAATCAGTACAAAAGCTACAGTCATAAGACCTTTTTGCATGCCATTAATAATAATCATATTAAGCAGATTTGGATCTTTTAAAATATCACTTATTTTTGACTTGTTATGGTATATGTGTTTAATTCTTGGAGGGGTAGGAACTTTTGTAAATAAAAGTAGCATGGCAGCAACTGATAATACTGCAGTAATGAGAAATAAAGTGTTAACGCCATATTTAGCACCTATAACAGGACCGATCCCCATGCCAAGTGCAAAACTTACGGCGATAGTGGCTCCCATAATAGCCATTGCTTTTCCGCGAGCCTCTTCTTCAACTAAGTCAGAAATCATAGCTGTAACAACTGCGCCAATTGCACCTGCACCCTGAAGAAATCTTCCTGCCATGAGAGTATAAATATCGGTTGAATATGCGCAAATTATTGAGCCGATAAAGAAGATGATGAGCCCAAATAGAAGAGTTGGCTTTCTACCTATTTTATCGCTCATGGTTCCAAAAGGAACTTGAAAAATAGCTTGTGTTAGTGCATAACCGCCCACAACAACACCAACTAAGAATGGTGTAGCACCCTGAAGTTCCATAGCGTAAACAGATATGACAGGTAAAACTAAAAATAGACCTAAAAATCTAAGAGAGAGAATTGCAGAAAGTGGAAAAACCTTTTTAAACATGATTTGCCTTTGTTTTTGTATATAATGTTGCGATTATATTAAAAAGAGGCTTATACGAAAGCTTCAAGAGTAATAAAATAAAATTCTAAAGATAAATATAAGGGAAGTCATTTTGAAATTAGTTTTAGCAACATCCAACAAGGGAAAAGTTAAAGAGATTAAAGCACTATGTAAAGCTTATGAGGTTGTTCCATATAATGAACTGATGGATGAGTTTGAAATTATAGAAGATGGCTCTACTTTTAAGGAGAATGCACTAATAAAAGCTAGAGCGGTTTTTAATGCCTTAGATGATAAAAATATTATAGTTATTGCAGATGATAGCGGGATAAGCGTGGATGTGCTAAGCGGTGAACCTGGAATATACAGTGCTAGATATGCAGGTCAAGATGCAAATGATAAAGAGAACCTTAATAAGCTGATAGTTGAAATAAAAGCGAAAAATGTGACTTCATCTCCTGCTCACTACACGGCAGCAATTGCCATAGTAACGGCGACGAACGAATACAGTGTTCATGGTTGGATGTATGGAACTGCAATAACAAAAGCTATTGGGGATGGAGGATTTGGTTATGATTCGATGTTTATACCGCTGGGGTATGATAAAACATTAGGTGAATTAGAAGAGAGCATTAAGCAAAAACTTTCACACAGAGCAAAAGCTTTAGCGCTTGCTAAGAGTATTTTATCAACAATTTAAAGCATGATATCGAGATACAAAAAGAGAGAATTTAAGTTTTTTAGATATAATTCGAGACTTTAAAATATATTAATTATAGGAACTATTTAATGTTACTTTTCACTCCTGGTCCGACTCCAGTACCGCAGAATGTTCGTAATGCAATGTCTGAAGAGACGATGCACCACCGCACACCAGAATTTGAAGCTATTTTTGAAAAGACAAGAAAACATCTTTTTAATCTTTTTAAAAGCGACGAAGTTGTTATGCTTTCGTCAAGCGGAACAGGTGCTATGGAAGCGGCCGTAATTAACTTATGCCATAACACTCTTTTGAATGTAAACTCAGGAAAGTTTGGCGAGCGCTTTGGAAAAATAGCAGTTGCAAATGGACTTAAAAGTGTTGAAATTAAAAATGAATGGGATACAGCGGTAAGCGTGAGTGAAGTCGTTGAAGCCATTAAAAATAATAGCGATATAGATGCAATAGCCGTGCAAATCAGTGAATCGGCAGGCGGACTTCGCCATCCGGTTGAAGAGATTGCAAAAGCGGTTAAAGAGATTAATCCAAATATTATTATTATTGCTGATGGAATCACTGCGGTAGGAGTGGAAAAAATTGATATTACAAACATTGATTGTCTGATTGCAGGAAGTCAAAAAGCACTTATGCTCCCTCCAGGGTTATCAATTTTAGGGCTTAGTAATAAAGCTTTAGAAAAGATAGGAAGTGGGAAAGGCTACTACTTTAACTTAGCAACAGAAATTAAATCACAAAGAAAAAATACGACAGCTTGGACAGCGGCTACTACATTGATCATCGGTTTATTGGAAATTTTTGAGACAATAGAAAGAGATGGCGGTTTGGAAAAACTATATAAAGATACAGCTCTCAGAGCAGAAGCAGTTCAATTCTCATTAGAAGCGATAGGCTTACATGTATATCCAAAAACTCCGGCTAAATCTATGACAACTATTGTCGATAAAGATGCATCAGCTATCAGAAAAATGCTAAAAAATGAGTTTAATGTCAATTTAGCCGGTGGACAAGATCACTTAGAGGGCAAAATTTTTCGTATAAATCAGATGGGATTAATTCCAGTTTATGAGATAGCATGGGTTGTTAATTCTATAGAACTGGCGCTGAGTAGCCTTGGACGCAGAGCTTATGATGGAAGAGCAAATAAAATTTTAAACCAAACACTTTTTGAAAATAAAGAAGTTAAGTAATGTTTGAAAAAAGGTTGGCGTATAAATGATTCTGGAACATGAAATACCAAATGGCTCTAAACTCTACTTTGGAAAATCAGCTAAAGTTAAAAGAGAGATAGAGAGAGTTGCCAGTGAAATACTATATGCCAACGGTTTTGAAGAGATAGTTACTCCAGTATTTTCTTATCATCAACATCTTAGTATTGCGGATGAAAAAGAGTTAGTGAGAGTGAATGATGCTAAAAACAACAACATGAGTTTAAGAGCAGACTCTACAATTGATGTTGTTAGAATTATAGAAAAGAGATTAGGACGAAACACAGAACATAAAAAATGGTTTTATATTCAGCCTGTTTTTCGTTACCCGTCAATAGAGCAGTATCAAGTGGGCGTTGAGTTTATGGGAGAGCAAAAACTCTCATCCGTGATGAAAATCGCGGTCAAAATTCTTGATAAGCTTGAGTTGAAACCCTTAATCCAGATTTCTAATATGAAAATACCGCAAATCTTAACTTCTTTGTTTGATGAGTTGAATATTGATGATTTCCGTCATATAAATATAGAAAAATTTTTAAATCTAAAAGTAAAATGGTTAGAAAAACTTGTTTATCTTCAACATGTAGAGCAGATAGATGAACTTTTAGAAATAGTTCCAAATGAGATAAAGATGGAACTTCAGAAAATGAAAGAGTTGTGTTCAGAGATGTCATGTGAAAGTAGTGTTTTAGCTCCGATGTACTATGCGGAGATGCTTTACTATGATGAACTCTTTTTTAGAGTTATACACAAAAATGAGGTCTATGCACGCGGTGGAAGATACAAAAACGAAGAGTTAACCTCTGTAGGTTTTGCAATCTATACAGACACGCTTTGCGAAGCACTCACTAAATAATAGATTATCGAAAAAAGAGGAATAATGAAGGCAGATTTGATTGTAGGCATCCAGTGGGGTGACGAGGGAAAAGGGAAGATTGTTGATCGATTGGCAAAAGAGTATGACATGGTTTGCAGAAGTCAAGGCGGACACAATGCTGGTCATACTATTTGGGTAGATGGTGTAAAATTTGCACTTCACCTTATTCCTTCAGGTGTTTTAAATCCTAAAGCTATAAATGTTGTAGGAAACGGCGTTGTTCTTTCTCCTGAGTCTATCATAAAAGAGATGGTTCAATTTGAAGGGTTGGAGGGTCGTCTTTTTATCTCAGATAAAGCACATCTAAATCTTCCATATCACTCTTTAATCGATCAAGCTCGCGAAAAACTAAAAGGTGATAAGGCTATCGGTACAACAGGAAAAGGAATTGGACCTGCATACTCTGATAAAATTAATCGTATCGGCTTTAGAGTTGGTGAACTTCTAAATCCAGCTAAACTTTGTGTTTCAATATTGGGATATTTTGAACAAAACAGCGCTATGTTTGAAATACTTGAAATTAGCACACCTAAAAAAGATGAACTTTTAGCAGAGCTCGAAGGCTACAAAGCTAAATTAGCTCCATTTATTACCGACACGACCCAGATGATATGGAATGCACTCGATGACAATAAAAGAGTTCTTTTAGAGGGTGCTCAGGGAACAATGCTGGATATTGACCATGGGACGTATCCATATGTAACTTCAAGTGCGACAGTAAGTGCAGGTGCATGTACAGGTCTTGGAATCAATCCCAAAGATATCGGTAAAGTAACCGGCATAGTAAAAGCTTATTGTACGCGTGTCGGTAATGGACCATTTCCAAGTGAAGATTTAGGCGAATATGGAGAGATTCTCCGTAAACAAGGGCATGAATTTGGCACTACAACCGGTCGTCCAAGAAGATGTGGCTGGTTTGATGCGATTGCTACAAAATATGCAAGCCGCTTAAACGGCTGTGATGAACTGGCACTTATGAAACTGGATGTTCTTGATGGATTTGCTGAAGTAAAGGTTTGTGTAGCCTATGAGCTTAATGGCAAAGAGATAGATTACATGCCTGCAAATTTAGAGGATGTAAAACCAATCTACAAATCATTTAAGGGCTGGGATAAATCTGTTGGTGCCAGAACACTTGAAGAGTTGCCAAAAGAGGCTAGAGATTATATTTTGGCAATACAAGAGATAACCAAAACAAAAGTAGGAATTATATCTACTTCACCAGAGAGAGATGACACAATAATCCTTTAAGAGGCATGTGAAAATGAAAACTCGTTTTAGCTCTTTAGTAACTTTAAAAAAAAGCACTATGGATAAGAGTGAACGAGTTGTTCAAAAAGCAAATGCTGGTTTAAATAGTGCTTCAACCGCACTTGAACTCTCCTATAAATCCCTAGAGAATATAGACGCACCAAAAAGTGGAAGTATGTCTCAGATGATAGCCAACAGAACACTGCTACACTCCCAGAGGGATATAATTAAACAGAACCAAGAGTGGGTAGAATTTTCAAAGAATCAAGTTCAGCAAGCAAAAGAGCAACTAAAATCTGATATGATTGAACATGAAAAATTTAAGTATTTAGAACTTGAAGAGATCAAAATAATACTCAAAAAAAGAAAAATCGAAGAAGCAAAAATTTTAGATGAAGTTGCTCTTATGACACATGCTAGAAAAAGCAACATATAAAGGTTAATGAATGAAAGTTCTATTATTGCTCATTGTAGCGCTATCATCACTCTTCTCTCTGCAAACAAGTGAAAAATTATTTGAGTGTACAGAGATATTTAAAGAGAGAAAAAGTGAACTATTGGTTGAACTAGAGAGAATAGATGAGCAAAAACAGGCACTTGATGCTCTTAAATCTGCAACAGAAGAGTTGTTAAAAAAAAGAGAGACACAGATAACTCAAAAAGAGGAAAGTGTAAATAACAAACTGACAGAAATTTCTCAAAAAGAGGAATCTATAAAGTCAATGTTGACTAAAAATGAAACAGCTCTTAAAGAGATGAAAGATTTGAAAATGAATAATATTTCACAAACATTTGCTAAAATGAAAGCGGCTTCTGCAGCGGCAATTTTATCAGATATGAATGCTACTGAAGCTATAACAATATTGGGCTCGCTCCAACCAAAGACAGTTGGTCAAATATTAACAAAAATGGATGCTAAAAAAGCATCAGAATTGACAGCAATTTTAAATAAATAACCGTTCGCAAATCCAGCCCTAATTGTATCTTTACCTTAGTTATTGTAAAATATCAAAATTCATTTTAACAAGCAGGGCTCATTCATGAAAATATCACTAAAAACTGTACCGCATATATCTAATAAGATTGCAATTGATTTAAACCTTAGTGGTGCAGTAACTATGACAAAAGGGCTTGAAGCCGTCGCACATGAGGCAGAAAAAATATTAACAGACACTATAAAGAAAGAGTTGGCACTTGAAGAGAAAGTGCACGAAATATGTGAAGAGAATGAAGAAGAAATTGATTTTATGCTAGTAGATGAGAGACAACTATTTTTTATGATTAAAAAGAAACTAGCCCCTGACTTCGGCGTGATTTTGAATTATGAAGAGAGATATTCAGATATTTCACACAAAATATTAGATGAGCTTTATGAAGAGGATTTAATTCATTTTGAAGTAACAGAAAATAGAATTAAAAATATTATATACAATGCAATAACATCATTTATAGCTGACAGCTCACAAATTGAAGATGCAGTTATGACTAAAATTAGAAGTTATAAGAAAAAATATATTCCCGGAACGGATGAATTTGATATTTTACATGAAAACTTATATAGAGAAGAGTTAACAAAAAGGGGTATGCAATCATGAGTAAAATCTGGATATATCTGGAGAACGGCACTTTTTTAGAAGCTAAAAGTTTCGGTGCTGAGGGCACAAGTGTAGGTGAAATTGTTTTTAATACATCTCTGAGCGGTTATCAGGAGATTATGTCTGATCCCTCTTATGCCGGACAGTTTGTTACTTTTACAATGCCAGAGATTGGAAATGTTGGCGTGAACGAGCAAGACATGGAGAGCAGTAAAGCACATGCAAAGGGCATGATTGTCAGAAAACATCAAGAGAGATATTCAAATTTTAGAGCAGAGAACTCTTTAAAAAGTTTCTTGTTAAAATACAATATAATTGGAATTTGCGATATTGACACTAGGTTTCTAACTAAAATGATTAGAACTGAAGGTGCTATGATGATGGTAGCTTCCACAGTTATTAGCGACAAAACAGAGCTCAAAAAGATTTTAGAAAGCTCACCAAGAATTGAAAATGTGAATTATATTGAGCAAGTTAGTACAAAAAATGCGTATAAGCATATAAGTGGAACCTACTCTCAAACTGCATTTGAATATGAAGTTGCATCTGTACCAGAGGCAAACATAGCGGTTATAGATTTTGGTGTAAAAAGAAATATTTTAAATGAACTAGTTCAGGCTAAAATGGCGGTGGAAGTTCTTCCTAATGATTTTAATGCAGATGAATTAATAAGCAGATATAAAGCTAAAGAGTTAGATGGTGTATTTTTATCCAATGGTCCAGGTGACCCGCTTGTGTTGAAAAAAGAGCAGGAGCAGATAAAAAAACTAATAGCTGCAAAAATTCCGATGTTCGGAATTTGTTTAGGACACCAACTTCTCTCAATCTCCCATGGTTATGATACTTTTAAACTTAAGTTTGGGCACCACGGAGGAAATCATCCGGTAAAAAATGAAAAAACAGGTTTAGTAGAGATTACCGCGCAAAACCATAATTATAATGTGCCTGAAAATATAGTAGAAATTGCAGAAGTAACACATACTAATCTTTTTGATAATACGATAGAGGGCTTAAAGTACAAAAATGCACCAATATTTTCTGTACAGCACCACCCAGAATCTAGTCCTGGACCGAAAGAGAGCAGATATATTTTCAACGAATTTCTTTCTCTGATTAAAAGATAACAAACTCACTTTTAATAGATTAAGGTATAAGATTACCTTGATCTCTACAATAAATATTTCTCACTTAAATTTTTTATGAAGCTTTAAAAGTAAACAAGAAAATAACATATATCAAGATTTATTACGAATTTGACACAAATTAAGATAACTTAAACAATTGTATTGATATTATACAAGGTTAATTAGTTTAATTAATTTATATTCGATTAATTAGGCAAATTGCTTTGAATCTTTAAGGAGGCTATATATGGAGAATCGTCCATTAGAGTACGACTACACAGTTGCTAAGATGTTCATGTTTACAACAATTGCGTTAGGGATTGTTGGTATGCTCATCGGTGTAATATTAGCATTTGAGCTTGCTTTTCCAGGGGTTAATACAATCTTGGGTCAAGGGCTAGCTGAATTTACTAACTACAGTCGTCTTCGTCCACTGCATACTGATGCAGTTATTTTCGGGTTTACTTTAAGTGGTATTTGGGCTACTTGGTATTATGTTGGTCAGCGTGTATTAAAAGTGTCAATGGCAGAGTCAGGCTTCTTGATGTTTATAGGCAAGCTGCACTTTGTTTTATACATGGTAGTTGTAGTAGCTGTTGTTGCTTCACTATTTTTAGGAATTACTACTTCAAAAGAATATGCTGAATTTGAATGGCCAATAGATATTGCTGTTGTTGTTGTTTGGGTTCTGTTTGGTGTAAGTATATTTGGTCTTATCGGTATTCGCCGTGAGAAATCATTATACATCTCTATCTGGTACTATATTGCTACATTCCTAGGTATAGCTATGCTTTATCTATTTAACAATATGGAAATTCCTACAATGTTAGCTACAAATGCTTCTGGTGAAACAGGTATTGGTGCATGGTACCATTCAGTTTCTATGTATGCAGGTACTAATGATGCTCTTGTTGAGTGGTGGTATGGTCATAATGCCGTTGCATTTGGTTTTACAGTGCCTATTGTTGCGATGATTTACTACTTCTTACCGAAGGAATCAGGTCAGGCAATTTATTCATATAAATTATCATTACTCTCTTTTTGGGGCTTAATGTTTGTTTATTTATGGGCTGGTGGACACCACTTATTATATTCAACGGTTCCAGATTGGATGCAAACGATGGGTTCTATCTTCTCTGTAATCCTTATTCTGCCATCATGGGGTTCTGCAATCAATATGCTTCTTACAATGAAGGGTGAGTGGCAGCAAGTAGCAGCATCTCCATTAATTAAATTTATGGTTCTTGGTTCTACATTCTACATGTTCTCAACATTAGAAGGTCCAATTCAAGCTATTAAATCTGTTAATGCGATTGCTCACTTTACTGACTGGATTGTTGGACATGTTCATGATGGAACTCTTGGTTGGGTTGGATTTATGATTATGGCAGCACTTTATCACATGGCACCTCGTGTGTTTAAGAGAGAGATTTACTCTAAATCATTAATGGTATCTCAATTCTGGATTCAAACATTAGGTGTTGTTTTATACTTCACTTCTATGTGGATTGCCGGAATTACTCAAGGTATGATGTGGCGTGCTCACGATGAATTCGGTAACTTAGCTTACTCATTTATCGATACGGTTACAGTTTTACACCCATACTATGCTATTCGTGGTGTTGGTGGTTTATTATACTTAGTTGGTTTCTTGATGTTTGCTTATAACATCTTTAAAACTATGTCTGCTCGTCCTGTTGAAGAATCAGAGCTACAAAATGCTTCGCCTATGGGCGCTTAAATAGAAAGGATTTAATATGTTTCATTGGTTAGAAAAACATCCGTTCTTTTTTGCGGTAGGTGTATTCTTAACAATTGCGTTTGCTGGTTTAGTTGAAATACTTCCAAACTTTGCACAGGCTTCTCGTCCAGTAATCGGTACAGCACCTTACTCTACTTTAGAGTTAGCGGGTCGTCATGTTTATATTAAAAATAGCTGTAATGCTTGTCATTCACAGTTAGTTCGTCCGTTTAAATCGGAAACAGACCGTTATGGTCACTACTCATTGAGTGGTGAGTATGCGTATGATAGACCTTTCCTTTGGGGCTCAAAAAGAACTGGTCCAGATTTAATGAGAGTTGGTAACTATAGAACTACTGACTGGCATGAAAATCACATGAAAAGCCCTTCAGGTGTTGTTCCGGGTTCAATCATGCCTGCTTACGCTTGGATGTTCAAAAATAATGCAGATATAAATACTGCTTATGCAGAACAGTTAACTGTTGCTCAGTTCTTTTCTACTCCTTATAACAAACCGGTTCCTATGAAAGATGGGTCAACTAAAATTGTTAAAATGGGAACTAGTACAGCTGAAGCAAACGCTTTAGCATTAGCTGAAGCTAAAGTTATAGCAGCGGATATGAAAGATCAAGATGTAAAAGATGCAGTTGCAAACGGTCAGATTCCTGAAATCGTAGCATTGATTGCATACTTGAACAGTCTTAAATAGTAGAGGTTTGTAGTGAATATTGCAGAACTTCAGGCTTATGGTTACTTCGCTCTAGTTTTACTTCTAGTAGTGGTACTTTATAGTTATATATATCATCTATACAGTACAGACAAGAAAAAAGGTGGTCATGATTATGAAAAATTCAGCAATATGGCACTAAATGATGATATAGGTGATGCTCCGGTAACGCCTATATCTGATGATAAAGAGAAATAGGAGAGATATATGAATAAGCTTTATCTTGGGGGAATTATCTTTACCGCTCTAATGTTACTGTTCACTTACATGTCAGTGACTGGTTCAGAGGGTGGTTTACATGGTGATATCGTCAACATGCTTGCGGTAGCAGGTGCAGTAGCACTTGTTATTATTACTGTTTTTGTAGTAACCAAGTATGTTCGTCAAATGCAGACAGATACTGCTGATGGTCAGTTAGCTGATGAGAAGTGGGATGGTATCGGTGAGTATTTAAACGAGTTACCAATGGGTTGGGCAATTATGTTCTTCCTTCTAATTGTTTGGGGTATGTGGTATTTTACCGTAGGTTACCCTTTAAATGCATATTCACAAATTGGTGAATACAATGAAGATACAGCTGCACATAATACTAAATTTGAAGCAGAATATGCATCAATTACTGGTGACAGATTAGTAGAAATGGGTGAATCTGTTTTCTTAGCAGAGTGTAAAGTTTGTCACGGTATTAATGCTGATGGTATTGAGGGTAAAGCTGCAAATCTTAATAAAAGAATTGAAGCTAAATCTGTTAAGCATGTAATTGCAAACGGTTCAAACAATCATTTACTTGGTATGGAAATGCCAATGCCTGATCGTAACGGTCTTTTCAACGCTAACACTAGCGCTTTAATTACTGATGCTGAGATTGATACAGTTGCCGCTTATGTTGCAAATGGAATGACTGGAGCTGGTGCTGAAGTATTTGCCGGTGTTTGTTCTTCATGCCACGGTGCAGATGGAAAAGGTATGGATTCAGTTGCTCCGAATATAGCTTCATTTTCTCCAGCACTTGTTGGAAATGTACTTGCACATGGTAAAAAAGGTGCAATCGGTGAAATGCCTAAGTTTGATAGACTTAATGCTAAGCAAAAAGAAGCTGTTGGTGCATACATCACTAACTTAAGTAAATAAGGAGATTAGCATGAATGAAAATAGAAGTGTTTTTGCTCTTGATGGTATTACAGGTATGTTAATCGCAACTGTATTATTGCTCACAATCCTAGCTGGTCTTACAGTTTTAGGTCTTGGCGTGCAAAATGCAAATGCTGCTAACTATTACGATATTAAAGATGAACAATCAATTAAGATGTTTAGCACAGAAAATGCTAGTCATCTTGTTGATGTGAAGTAAGGGGGTAAGTAATGGAAAAATTAATTTCACTTGGTCTAGTAATTATGGCTGCTTATACTCTTTTTGTGGTGTTAACACCTAATCACCTTTATATCGGTTAGGAAGATTTCATTGAAATTTTCAAGAGGGCTTGCGGCCCTCATCCTCACACTATTTTTTCATACAGCACTCACAGCAGAATATTTATATAAAGATGAACTTATTCTTAATCCTAAATTTAATGCAGAAGTTGAAAAACTCGGATCCGAACTCCATGATAAAACAGGCATATCATTAAAACTTTTGATGCTTAAAGAACTTCCACATGGCAAAAATATAGTTGAATATGAAAAAGAGCTGTTAAAAGAGTTCAGTGAACCTACGATATTGCTTACTTTTTCAGAGTTAGACTCGCAAGTTGATATATTGGCAAACGATGCCTCTTTATATGAGTATTTTAATAAAAAACAAGTCTTAAGCCCAGTCGCATCTCCAGTTCAAGCTTTTTTTATGGCTGTCTTATATAGTAAAAGCTTAGATGCTTTTAAAGAGATGATGACAGACACAGACGGCACTATATTGCCTCTTCTCGCAGGAAAAGCAAAAGAGGGTGAAATATTAGGCAAATATTCCGGTGCAATGTTTAATGGTTACACAGATATTGCCGAGCAGATAGCAAAAAGTAAAAATATTGTTTTAGAAAATGCAGTAGGCAATGCAAATAAAAACAGCATATTGCTTGTTAAAGTATTATTCTACGGTTTTATTATTTACGCTATATTTATGTACTTTAAAAGAAAAATGTACTCAAGAAGGCAAAAAATTGAAGAAAAATAGCGGAAAAATTTGGCCATATGCAATTAGCACGGCAATTGCATTGGTAGTTGCAGCCGGTGTCGCTACAGTTGTTATTTCTATAAAAACACCTGTAGAGAATAGTGATGCATTTATGATGAATTATCATGAGGCGGATGCGAAGGCGAATGATTTGATAGAGGCCCGCATAGCATTTGATAAAAAGTATAAAATCCAATACATTGCTGATTCTCTTGATTGCAATGGCTGTGTAATTAAATATAAAGTAAGTGATTTAAACTCTAAGCAAGTAAGTGATGCAAATATTACAGTGGTACTGACCAGACCTGATGGGCATAAATATGACAAAGAGTTAAATAATCCAACCATAGAAAATGGTATTTATTCATTTGATTCTGTCAAGCTTGAAAAAGAGGGCAGATGGGATATTATGGCTAAAGTAAGTGTCGGTGATTTGCAAAGATATTACAATGTCAAAGCGGATACCAGAGCTAAAGAAGCTTACGAATATTAAGGGTTATGAAAACTATTCATGTATTCGTAAAAACAAATAGATGAATGAAAAAACAATAGTTCTCCCCTCCGCTCGTGCCATAAGGCATGAGCAATTTCTCATAGAAGAATCAACACTTTTTTTACCAAATTTCATAACAATGTCAGAGTTCATAAGCAAGCTTTGCGTAGTGAAAGATTTTAAAATCGCAGATGAAGACAGCAGAGTTCTACTGCTTTTAGAAGCCTCCGATTTCAGTTCATTCAAAAATCTGCAAATAGAGAGAAACTTTTTTACATTCACAAAAAACTCCACCTATATTTTTAAATTTTTTGAAGAGCTGAGTGCTGAAATGTATGACATATCAAAGCTTGACACTTCCGACATCTATGCCGAATATGAGGAGCATATAGCCATACTCCAAGAGCTTTACAAAAGATATGAAGCACTATGTGGCGAGCGAAAAATACTGGATAGAATTTTTTTACCAAAACTTTATAAGTTCAATGCAGATTATGCAAAAATAAATAAAAATATTGAACTTCATATCGAAGGGCATTTGACCAACTTTGAGTTGGAAATTCTGTTAAAATGTTGTGACTTTTGCAGTGTAAATCTCATTTTTAACACTTCACCGTTTAATACAAAGATGCAAAGTAAACTCTTAGATTTGGGCTTAGAATTAGAGAATAATTATAAATACACTCTATCACTCAACTCAAAAACAATCATTAAAAAAATAGAAATAAAAAGAAACAAAAATATCAGCTGTGAATCCTTCAGCGAGTCAATTTTACAAGTCGCATTTGTGAAGCAAAAAGTGTACGGGTTTATAAAAAAAGGGTTTGCACCGGAAAATATTGCAATCATTTTACCCGATGAAAAAATGGCAGAAATTTTAAAAGCATTTGATGACAACTCAAATTTTAACTTCGCCATGGGTGAGCCATACGGCAAAACAAAAACATACGAAAAGCTAAACTCCACATGCCAAGCGATTGAACAGGATTCCAAAGAGAATAAGGCAAGATTAGAGAGAGTCGGCGAAGAGCTTTATATGCGGCTCTATAGCATCTATTATAAGAAAGTTTATGAAGTGGATTTTATAGAGTTTCTCAATTTATATAAAGAGAGCATAGCATCAAAAACAGAGCTAAAAATCTTTGAAGAGGAAATTTACAGCTTTAAAACAGTTTTGCCGCACATGCGTGAGATGAGTGTAAAATCGCTGATTTCAGTCTTCATGCAGAGGCTCTCAAGCAGAACAATTGATGATGTAAGAGGCGGTAGAATAACCGTCATGGGAGTTCTTGAAACTCGTGCAGTTGAATTTGATGCTGTAATCATAGTTGATTTCAGCGACTCAAATGTTCCAAAACGAAGCGACAAGGATATGTTTTTAAACACAAATATAAGAGAGATAGCCTCTCTGCCAACCATGAGCGACAGAGAAAATTTACAAAAACATTACTACCAGATGCTTATAAACCGCTCAAAAGAGGTGGCACTCTCCTATGTAAAATCGAGCGAGAGCAACGCATCGAGGTTTTTAAAACAGCTCAATATTAAAGAGACAAACTCACATGCAGAGCATGGATACGCAAATATACTTTTTGAGCGTTCACTTTCACACCCCAAAAGCGATGAGAAGATAGTTGCTGCGTACAACTTCAGAGAGAAAAAACTCTCAAGCACGAAGCTAAAAACTTTTTTAACATGCAAACGAAAATTTTATTACAGATATATAAAAAATATCTCTTCGCATGAGATACCAAAAGATATGCCGCAGGAGTGGGAGATTGGCGTGGATGTCCACTCAGCGCTTAAAGAGTTGTACAGCAAAAAAAGTAGTTATACAAGCGTGGATGAACTAAAAAAAGATTTGCATAAAGAGCTTGACGAGGCATGTGGAAAAAGTGAACTAGAAAAGTATCTCATCAGTCTGCAAAAAAGAAGAATGGATGAATTTTGCGAAAACGAGGTGCAAAGATTTAGAGAGTCGTGGCATGTGGAGATGTGCGAAGAACCCTTGACATGTGGGTTTGCAGGGCTTACACTGACAGGCGTGATAGACAGAATCGATAAAAGAGCCAATGAGATATTTGTCATCGATTATAAAACAGGTAGTTATCCAATCTACACGGCAAAAAACTTCACAGAAGCAACCGACTTTCAGCTGGAGTTTTACTATCTTTTAACGAAGCAATTAGGGAGTGTTGTGGGTTGCGGATATTACGATTTAAAAGAGTCAAAAATCGTGCATGAAGCCTTTTTGGAGGAGAAACTTGCAGTCTTAGAATCGAACATAAAAGATATTTTGGCACATGAAGAGTATGAGTTTGACAAGTGCGAAGATTTGAAAAATTGTATGTATTGCGAGTTCGCGACAATTTGCGGCAGAGAATCTTAGAGATGCCAAATACAATATATGAATATAGCGAAGTAACACATGAGAAATTAAAATCATATATTATAAACACTCCCCAACTACACAAATACTTCAAACTCGACTGGAACATCTTAAAATCACAACAATATTGCGGAATACTCAACTTTGAAGGGGAAGATTTTTATCTGCTTCCAAAAATAAGTCAAAAAGATGATGAAAAGACAAATTTGGACACTTTTATTTATATGCTCATGTATGCGTATAACATCAAACTTCAAAATGAGCAGATTGCTTCTTGTCAAAATGAGAGTTACAATATTTTGGAAGTTTTTATACAGATGTTTGCAAAAAAGCTGTTTCAAGAGTTGCAGTTTGGTGTTTTCAAAGAGTACATTACGGAGCAGGAAAACATCACAACGCTTCGAGGAAAATATCTAATCAATGAAAATTTAAAATACAACATGACAAAAAATAAAATCTACTGCGAATACGATGAGTTTAGCATGGACAACACGCTCAACCAATTTTTTCTGTTTGCTGTAAAATCATTGCTCGTCTTTGCAAAGGACAAAAGAGTTTTGATGCAGTGTGAAATTGCACTTGATGAAGTCGAGGTTAAAAGTTTTGATATCAACATCTTAAACATTCATTTTCACAGGCTCAACAATAGATTTAAAGAGAGTTTTGAGTTTGCAATTTTGCTTTTGCAAAAGTCCATTCCGCTCTTTAGTAAAGACAAAAAAAGTTTTGCATTTTTGTTTGACATGAATGAGCTGTTTGAGAAATTTATCGGGAGAATTTTCAGTGAAATTGACCCAAGCACGAAGTTGCAAAATCAGAAAAACTTTGGCAATTTACAGTTAAAACCAGACATAATAACGACAAATATGATAATAGACACAAAGTACAAAATCCTAAAAAGTAGAGATGACTTGGCGGTGAGCGATAAGTACCAGATGTTTGTGTACGGCACAAACTTTGGGATAAAAAATACTATGCTTTTGTATCCTAAGCATTTAGAGCATTTTGATTATGAGATGGTTTTAGGGAAAGATGAAAGGGAAATTGGTTTAAAGATTAGGAGTATTGACTTGGCATGTGCCGTGAGCGATAGCGAGGAAGTGCCCTTGGAGTATGGAAGTTGTGGGTATGGTGAATTTGTTGAGGAAATTAAAAATAGATTGGAGAACATATAATGCATGAAGAAGCTTTAAATGAATTTATTAATTCATTAGAAATTAACGAAGAACATTTGCCAAAGAAAGGATTAAAATTACAAACATTAGCACAAAATAAAATATTTTATGTATATAAAGACAGTCAAAATGAATTTTATGCTAGACCAGAAGCTAGACCAAATAATGAAAAAGGGTGGGAAAAAAAGAATATGGTAACCAGATTTTTAAATAATAGTCCAACAGAAAATGATAAAAATGATTCATACGGCGAACCAATTTATAAATATGTAAAAGAGAACTTTATAGATAATAATCAATTAGTACAAGATGTTGAAATAACAGAAAAAAAATATAGTAATAGTGTAGTCAAAAACATAATCCTCTACGGAGCACCAGGAGTCGGAAAAACTCACAACTATAAAAATTTAATTTCTATGATAGAAGAGGGCAACAATCAAAAAGAGATATTTGATACCATTGCGCAAAATCGGCATGTAGAATTAGAGAACGAAACCTATGAGGGTATAAAAAAAGAGAAAAGAGTGGAGTTTGTAACCTTTCATCAGAGCTACTCTTATGAAGATTTTATAGAGGGTTTTCGACCAAATGAGAGCGGGAATATTGAGCTTGAAGATGGTATTTTTAAACGGTTTTGTAGCGAGGCACTAAAGAAAAATGAACAAAACTTCTACATAGTCATAGACGAAATAAACCGAGGCAATATCTCTAAAATCTTTGGCGAACTCATCACACTTATTGAAGAGGATAAAAGAGATGTTTACGAAGTCACGCTTCCCTACTCAAAAGAGAAGTTCAAAGTGCCTTCAAACCTCTACATTATCGCAACTATGAACTCCACGGACAAATCCATAGCGACCATAGATATCGCACTCAGACGAAGATTTACATTTTTGAAAATGAAGCCAAATGAAGAGCTTGTAATATTTTCACATGCCAAAGAATTATTGAACAAGCTAAATATATTTATAGCTGAGAATTTAAACGAAGATTATAAACTCGGACATAGTTATTTTATGAATGTTGCGAATGATGAAGATTTAGAGTTCGTAAAAGAGTACAAAATCAAGCCGCTTTTGGAAGAGTATTTTTATGTGGATAAAGATAAGCTTGGCGAAGCATTAAATATTCTAAAAATAGAAAAGTAATGTCCTTCATAAATAACCTAGCCTACGAAGCGAGTGCGGGAAGCGGTAAGACTTTTATGCTTGTCGTGCGGTATCTTAGTCTGCTCTACAAGGGTGCAACGCCTTCTAAAATTTTGGCACTCACTTTTACAAACAAGGCTGCTTACGAGATGCAGGAGCGAATTGTTTTAACACTTGAAGAGCTTGAGAGTCGCGGTGAGCTTGATGAAATTGCACAAGTTACAGGATTGGCAAAAGAGTATCTCCTCCAAAACCGCAAAAAGATTTTGGACGAGTTTTTAAACTCAAATACCAAAATCATGACAATTGATAAATTCTTCACCCAAATACTCAGAAAGTTCTCTCTTTACGCCTCTTTGATGCCCGATTTTTCGGTTATGAGTTCGCAACATGAGCTCAAACTTCTCTCACGATTTTTAAAAGAGGTAAGTGTTGCGGGGAAAAAAGAGACTTTGATTACGCTCTCTCTCCAATCAAAAAAGAGACTTGGAGATATATTTGAGTTACTCGATGAATTTTACATCAAACAAAATGAGCTGAGCCATCTCAAATTTACAAAGCAAGAATTTTGGCACTATGAGCATGAAGCGATGGACAGTTTTTCGGAGCTTAAAAACTTAATAGAAAATTGCGATAAAGCTTCATCAACTGTGAAGAATGCAGTAGTAGCTGAAAGCTTTGATGAACTTTTGCAGAAGAGTTGGCTTGGGCGAGATTCGCTCAACTACAGCACCTTCTCAAAATGTTTTACCCCAGAGATGGACATCCATTTACATGCAATAAAAGAAGCAGTGAAAAAGTATCATCAAGCCAAAGAGCAGAACTTTTTTTATGCACTGAGTGAACTCGTTTCAATCTATATAAAGTCCAAAAAAGCGCTCTACACCGATGACAGTGAGCTGAGTTTTAACGATGTTACGGTGCTTGTTTATTACCTCTTAAAAGAGCGAGTGGATAGCGAATTTTTGTACTTTCGGCTTGATTCTCAGATTAAACACATGTTGCTTGATGAGTTTCAGGATACTAGCATATTGCAGTATGAGATTTTAAAGCCTCTCGTTGAAGAGATTGTCTCAGGGCATGGAGTTTTCAGTGATGGAAGTTTCTTTTTTGTGGGTGATGTGAAGCAGTCTATCTACAGGTTTCGCGGCGGGGTGAGTGCCTTGTTTGGTGAGGTGGCAAAAGAGTGCAATACCCATGTAGAGCCGCTCCTTACGAACTACCGTTCGCAAAAAGAGATTATAGAGTTTGTAAACAGAGTCTTTAAAGATAAAATCAAAAATTATCTCCCCCAGAAAGTAAGAGCGGATGCACAGGGCGGTTTTGTTGAGGTGATTCAAAATGACGAGCTTTTGGAGGAGGCGATAACTCAGGTGAAACGGCTCATTTCACTTGGTGCAGAGATCAACGAAATAGCTATTTTATGTGCAACAAACGGCGATGGCGAGGCTGTAAAAGAGAAACTTCAAGAGGAGAGAATTGAAGTTGTAACAGAGACAACCACAAAGCTTATAAATCAAAAGAGCGTAAAAGCCATGTTGGAGTACTTGAAGTATTTATATTTTGAAGAGGAAATATATAAACACAACTTTTTTGCACTCATAAATCAGGAAGTTAAAGAGATAAAAAAAGTCAATTTTACACATGTTAAACTCTTGGATGTTGTAAAAAAAGCGATTGATGAATATGGACTTTTCAGTGATGATTTTCATCTTATCAGGTTCATGAGTGCTATTACAAAATATGCAGATATTGAAGCTCTGCTTTTTGAGTATGAGAGGCTCGATATCTCCGCTGCGGCTTCTGATTTGCGAGGCGTGAGAGTTTTAACAATTCACAAATCAAAAGGGCTTGAGTATGAGCATGTCATAGTTTTGGACAGAATAAAAAAAGCACCGCCGGCAAGAGATGCAATCATTTATGAGTATGAGGGAATCGCTTTGAAAAATGTATATTTGCGTACTAAAGGCAGAGATGAGCTTGATGAGAATTATGCAAATGCACTTTTAAAAGAAAAGACGCTTGTTAGAGAAGATAGTCTCAATGCTTTGTATGTTGCATTTACAAGAGCCAGAGAAAATCTGTTTGTGATTTTAAAATCAAAAGACTCCGCATTTGATATTTTGGATTTAGTATCGGCTAGTTTTGGAACGCTAGCATGCAGAAAAAAAACAGTAACTTCTACGAGTGATGCCGACTCTAAACCATTAGAATACAAACCGCTCTACTACGGAACGCAAAGCGATATTTTAGCTCTTGAAGAGAGCGTGGAAGAGGATTTAAAATCTATAAATTTTGGTCTTGCTATGCACTATATGTTGGAGATGCTGGGCGCATTTAAAACAGAAAATATTCCACAAGCCAAAGACATGATGCTCAATAAATATGGCACTATTTTGGAAGAAAATGAGATAGAAGATATTACTAAAAGGGTGTCGTTACTCCTGAATTCAAGAGAGTTTATGGCTTTGGTGGATGGCGAGTGCTACAGAGAAAAGGCAGTAAGATATAAAAATAATTTACGCTATATTGACCTTTTGGTACAAAAAACCCCTAAAGAGGCATTGTCGCTTTTTTCTAGCGACACGTGGAATATAATTGACTACAAAAGTTCATTGGCATATTCAAGTCACCACATAAAGCAAGTGAATTATTATGTCAAAGCTGTTGAAGAAATAACTCATGATGAGGTCAATGGTTATATATGCTATCTACTTGAAGGTGAAGTGAAGATAGTAAAAATCTAAACATAACCCAAATAGAGGCAGATAATTGGCAGCTAGTCTTTAAGTTTTAAACTGCTCAAGTTTATTTACTAATGATTCGGTCATATTATCTAGATGATTTGATGCAGATGCTATCTCTTCCACACTTTTTGCATTGTTTGTTGAGATAGTGTTAATCTCACCTATTTGTTTAGAAATAGAGTTTATACTTGCTGCTATTTTTTCAAAATCACTTACTGTTTTATCACTTGCTTTTGTCGCACTATCTACAATATTTGATGTTGCGTTAATCTTATTTTCTACACCGTTAGATATCACTACTAATTCATTCATCTGTGTTGAATTAAAGCTCATCTGCTCATGTGCCGTATTACTTGACTGTACAATAACATTAATTGCAGTATTTATTTCAACTAAAGTCTTTTGAGTTCTCTCTGCTAATTTTCTAACTTCATCCGCTACTACCGCAAATCCTCTTCCATGCTCTCCAGCCCTTGCTGCTTCAATGGCAGCATTTAATGCCAATAGATTTGTTTGATCTGCAATGTCAGAGATAATTCCAAGCACACTCTTCACCTGATCCATATCTTTTGTCAAGTTTTCTATATTGATTGCTAGTTCACTCTCTGCCTCTGCACCGTTTTGAACTCTAGAAGTTAAACTTACTATATCATCTCTTGCATCACTTAGCATCAAATTGGCTTCTATCATCTCTTTTTTATTACATTGCGCATCTTTTACGGCTTTAATTATCTCATCAGTTATAAGAATTGTTTTGAGGGTAGCTTCATTTATTATGAGAACTGATGCCTCTGCATTACTGCCGACTCGTAGCGATGTTGTTGAGAGTTCATGTGAGATTGAGGCATTTTCATTAGAACTTTTTTTGGCATCATCTATGACATCTTTAAGCTCTGAAAACATAACATTCAAATTTTTTGCAAGTATGCTAAGTTCATCTTCACCTTTGACTACGATGGCAGATGAAATATCTTTTGTTTTTGTAATGTGATTTATAGCATCAGATATGTTTTTGATTTGTGAATTGATTTTTTTAACCACTAAAGATGCAAATATAGCCATGGCAAATAGTAAGAAAATGAAGATAGTTATTGTTGAGTTAGTGATAGTCGTCTCTTTCTTATCTATAGCAGTATCCACATTGTCAAGGAGTTCTTTGAGTAACTTATCTGCCTTATGAATTGTATCTCTCATTTCTCCTAAAGCGCCATCCTTCGGTGTTAAACCTATTTGTTTATATCCATCCACTAAATTATAAAAATCTTTTTTATACCCATCTAAAAGATTGATTGTCTTATCGTAGTCTGATAATTTTGCTTCTTTTGCATCATTTAAAAAAGCTTTGAATGATTTGTCAAATTTTTCAATATATACAAGATCACTGCGCAACATAAAGTCTTTTTCACTGCGACGTAACATAAGCATATCTACTTGCAGTTTGTAATTCGCATCTGCCTTAAGCAACTCTTCTAGGGCATGAATACTATTTCTGAGTGAACCATATAGCCCATCTGTAGGAGTTAACCCTATCTTTTGCTGAATAGAAACTATATTGTTGAAGTTTTCAGAATATAAAGTGAGAATACTTTTTAAGTTTTGAGCTGTTTGATGGTCTATACCATTTTTTTCAAGACCGTCAGAAACTTTTTCTAAATTTTTTAAGAGTTCTTGGAAATTCTTTTGGTATTCAGCCTGATATTTTAAATCATATCTAGAAAGAAAATCTTTTTCATTACGGCGTAAAAGCAGTATACTGCTCTCAACACCTTTTACTTCATATTTTAGCTGTGATAATTTGCTTAAATTTTGTGAAGAGCTATAAAAGAAAGCTCCAACTATCAAAAACAGTAACATTAATATGGTTGCCATGGCAATAAGCATGACCCGAAAGGTTTTTAAAAAGAACATTAGGAAACCTCTAGAATAAAAAATAATAATTTACAATTGTAACAAATGTATATAAATTTATTGTTAATTAAATGATTAAAATATAGTCAGTAAATGCTCTTTAAGTGTAAAGATGTATGAGCTTGTCTGTCTTTTGAAAATGGTTTTGGCATAATTGCTAAAGTAGAATGAGGAGTAATTGTTATGGCAAGTCAAGAGCAGATTATAAAACTATATTCAGAGTTAGCCGAGCAGCCAAATGAAGATTTTGGTTGGGATAAAGGGTTTGAGAACGCTAAGGCGCATAACTACTTAGATGCATGGTTCGAGAAACTTCCATCAGAGATTTGGAAGTATTGTGCTGCAGTGGGTAATCCTTTTGAACAGGGAACCATAGAAGAGGGTGCGACAGTTTTAGATTTAGGCTGTGGCGCAGGAGTGGATGTTTTAGTAAGTGCTTTGTTAGTCGGTGAAAAAGGCAGAGTAATAGGAGTAGATATAACTCCTAAAATGGTTCAAAAAGCAAGAGAACATGTAAAGTTGGCAGGCTTTACAAATGTAGAAATTCTAGAGAGCAGTTTTGAGAATCTGGAATTGAAGGATGAGAGTGTTGATGTCGTTATATCAAACGGTGCAATAAACCTCACTCCATGTAAAGAGAGTGTATTTGCAGAGATATACAGAGTTTTAAAGCCGGAGGGAAAACTTATGTTTGCCGACATAATAGATATTGCAGAAGAAGCGTGCAATACAAGTTGCAGTGCTGCCGCAGAGGAAGGTGACTGGGCAAATTGTGTTGCCGGAACACTTAAAAAAGAGAAACTTATTGAAATCATATGCAAAGTAGGGTTCGGTGCTGTTGAATGTACGGGCATAAATCATTACAAAACCTCAGATACAACCTATGGTGCTACATTTAGAGCAAAAAAAATCTCCTCCGACAGACTCAGACAATTACACTGGGATACTGTCTTTGAAACAAAAGATTATACACAGGTGTTATGGCATCAAAACAGTCCAACACTTTCATTAGAACTTATAAATAATTATGCAAAAAAAGATGATTTTATTATTGATGTAGGGTGCGGCGCTTCTCTTCTTGTCGATAATCTAATTGAGATGGGATATAAAAATATCACTCTTCTTGATACTTCTAAAATTTCACTTGATATTGTTAAAAATAGGCTTGGTTCTAAGTTAGAAACGGCAAAGTTTGTATGCTCTGATATAATGCATTTTCAACCTACTGAAAAACTTAACATTTGGCATGACAGGGCAGTTTTTCATTTTTTACTTCTTAAAAAAGAGAGAGCCAGATATTTTGAAGTATTGAAAGAGAGCCTGACCTCAGATGGAATTGCAATCATTAATACTTTTGCTCTCGGCGGACAAACAGAGTGTGCAGGACTAAAAATAGTTCAGTATGATTATGAAAAGATACTCCAAGAGTTGCCATCAGATTTAGAGCTTATAAAATATGAGAATTTTACCCATATAACACCAAAAGAGAGTGAACAGGCATATAGTTATTTTGTTATTAAAAAGATATGCAAACCTTAAATAAACCATAAATTAAGCAACTTATAAGTTTAATTGGCTATACTTTCGCCACTTAAATAAGCGGCTTGCCTGCTTGTTAATAAATTTACTAAAAAAGGTTCAAGAATGAAATTTACAAAAATTGCAACTTCTGAACAAATTGATCAAAAATGGGTTTTGATTGATGCTGAGGGTAAAACTTTTGGTCGTATTATCA
>JBAZSU010000006.1:0-273435 GCA_041662325.1 Sulfurimonas sp.
TGTAGCTGGTAAACAAAATAACTTTAAAAAGTTTTATGTTAAATTGCCAGAAGGTGCACAAATAGAAAGTTTGGCGGTGTAATATGGCAATAAAAACTTATAAACCAACAACACCAAGTCGTCGTTTTTACACAAATGTTGATAACTCTGATATCACTGCAAAAGCAAGTGTTCGTTCATTATTAGTAAAACTTCCTGCAAGTGCAGGTCGTAATAACCATGGTCGTATCACATCTCGTCATAGAGAAGCTGGTGCTAAAAAACTTTACCGTATCGTGGATTTCAAAAGAAATAAATTCGGTATTCCAGGTACAGTGGCAGCTATCGAATATGATCCATACCGTAACTGTCGTATAGCACTTATCAACTATGTTGATGGTGAAAAAAGATACATTCTTCAACCGAAAGGTTTGAATGTTGGTGATGTTATCTCTTCTGCAGAAACTGGGCTAGATGTTAAACCGGGCAATGCAATGAAATTGATTAATATTCCTGTCGGTACTGTGGTTCACAATGTTGAGTTAAAAGTTGGCAAGGGTGGACAAATGGTTCGTTCTGCTGGAACTTCAGCTCAAATTATGGGTCGTGATGGAAAATATGTTTCACTTCGTATGCCATCTTCTGAAATGCGTTTAGTTTTGGGTGAGTGTTTAGCTACTGTTGGAACTGTTGGAAATGAAGAGTATATTAACATTGTTGTAGCAAAAGCTGGTCGTTCTCGCCATATGGGTATTCGTCCTCAGACTCGTGGTTCTGCTATGAACCCTGTTGATCACCCGCATGGTGGTGGTGAAGGTAAAACGAACTCAGGTCGTCACCCAGTTACTCCTTGGGGTAAACCAACGAAGGGTGCTAAAACTCGTCGTAAGAAAGCAAGTGATAAACTTATTATTACTCGCCGTAAACCAAACGCTAAAAGGGTAGGTTAATAATGGCTCGTTCAGTAAAAAAAGGTCCATTTGTAGATGATCACTTGATGAAAAAAGTTGTTTCTGCTAAAGCAGCAGGCGACAAAAAACCAATAAAAACATGGTCTCGTAGAAGTACAGTTCTACCTGATATGATTGGTTTAACATTCAATGTTCATAATGGTCGCCAATTTGTTCCTGTATATGTTACAGAGAATCACATTGGTTATAAATTAGGTGAATTCGCACCAACTCGTACATTCAAGGGCCATAAAGGTTCTGTACAGAAAAAGGTAGGTTAATCATGGCTAGAGCATTATTAAAATTTATCCGTGTTTCACCTATCAAATCTCGTCTTATTGCAAGAGAGATTCAAGGTATGAATGCTGAAAAAGCATTAGCAGCTTTAGAATTTACTCCAAATAAGGCAGCAAAAATTATTGCTAAAGTACTTGCATCAGCAGTTGCTAATAGTGGTAATGAAGCAGAAGATTGTGTTGTTACATCGTGCCGTGTTGACAATGGTCCAGTACTTAAGAGATTTCGTCCAAGAGCTCGTGGTATGGCATCAGGAATCAGAAAGCCGACAGCACATATATTAGTAGAAGTAGAGGGTAAATAATATGGGTCAAAAAGTTAATCCTATTGGTTTACGTCTTGGTATCAACAGAAATTGGGAAAGCCGTTGGTTTCCTAATTTTAAAACTGCTCCGGCAGCTTTAGGTGAAGATCACAAGATTCGTACATACCTGAAAAAAGAACTTTACTATGCTGGTGTTGCTAACATCATTATAGAAAGAACAGTTAAGAGACTTCGTGTTACTATCGTTGCAGCTCGTCCTGGTATCATTATTGGTAAAAAGGGTGCTGACATTGAGAAAATCAAAACTTCTCTTCAAAACCTTATAGGTAAAGATGTAGCTGTAAATATCAAAGAAGAGAAAAAAGCTCAAACTTCAGCGCAATTAGTTGCTGAGAATGTTGCTACTCAACTTGAACGCCGTGTTGCATTTAGACGTGCAATGAAGAAAGTTATGCAAGGTGCACAACGTTCTGGCGCTAAAGGTATCAAAGTTTCTGTATCTGGCCGTTTAGGTGGAGCAGAGATGGCTCGTACTGAATGGTACTTAGAGGGACGCGTTCCACTTCATACTTTGCGTGCTAAAATTGATTATGGTTTTGCTGAAGCGCATACTACTTATGGTTGTATTGGTGTAAAGGTATGGATATTCAAAGGTGAAGTACTTACTAAAGGTATTCCTGCAGAAGTAAAAGAAGAAAATACAAATAAAGAGACGCGTCGTCCTAAGCGTGCTCCGAGAAAGGCTGATTAATTATGTTGATGCCAAAAAGAACAAAATATCGTAAAGTTATGAAAGGGCGTAACCGTGGTTATGCTCGTAGTGGCTACAAGTTAGCTTTCGGTGACATTGCTTTTAAAGCTGTAGAAGCAGGTCGTATCAATTCTCGTCAAATTGAGTCGGCTCGTATTACTGCAACTCGTCACATTAAGAGAAGTGGTAAAATTTGGATTCGTGTTTTCCCAGCTAAACCATTAACTGCAAAACCTCTTGAAACTCGTATGGGTAAGGGTAAAGGTTCAGTTGATTCATGGGTAATGAACATTAAGCCAGGTCGTATCATTTTTGAAATGGCTGGTGTACCGGAAGAGCTTGCTCGTGAAGCATTAACTCTTGCAATGCACAAATTGCCATTTAAAACAAAAATAATCACTGCGGAGATGAACAATGAAATATTCTGATTTAGCAGATAAAAATTCAGCAGAACTTCAAGCTATGCTTAAAGCAAAAAAGACTGAACTTTTTACTTTAAAAATTAAACAAAAGATGATGCAATTGACTAATACTAACGAAATAAGTGTTACAAAAAAAGACATTGCCAGAATCAATACTGCACTTACTGCAGTAGCAAACTAGGGGCTGATGATGACACATAAGCGTGAAATTCAAGGTAGTGTAGTTAAAATTGCAGGCGATAAAACAGTATCTTTACTGGTAGAGCGTCGTGTAATGCACCCACGTTACCATAAAGTTGTAAAACGTTTCAAAAAGTACTTAGTACATGATGAGCGAAATGAAGTAAAAGTTGGAGACCAGATTATTGCAATCGAATGTCGTCCACTTTCTAAGACTAAATCTTTTAGACTTAAAACAGTTGTATCAGGAGCAGAATAATGATACAAGGTTTTACTCGTCTAAATGTAGCTGATAATACAGGTGCAAAAGAGATTATGTGTATTAAGGTACTTGGAGGTTCAAAGCGTCGTTACGCTACTGTTGGCGATGTTATCATTGCTTCTGTAAAAAAAGCGGCACCGACTTCTAAAGTTAAAAAAGGTAAAGTTGTAAAAGCTGTTATTGTTAGAACTAGAAAAGAGATTCAACGTGAAAACGGCTCTCTAATCCGTTTTGATGACAATGCAGCTGTTATACTTGATGACAAGAGAGAGCCAATAGGAACTCGTATCTTCGGACCAATTGGTCGTGAAGTTCGTTACGCTGGATTTATGAAAATCGTATCTCTTGCACCGGAGGTTGTTTAATGGCAAAGTTTAATTTCAAAAAAGGCGATACTGTAGAGATAATCGCTGGAGATGACCGTGGAACTAAGGCAACTGTTTTAGCAGTTATGCCAAAGAAAAACAAGGTGATCGTTGAGGGTTGTAAAATAGCTAAAAAAGCTATTAAACCAACTGAAGAGAACACGAAAGGCGGCTTTTTAAATAAAGAGATGCCAATAGATGTTTCAAATGTACGAAAAGTGGAGGCATAATTAGATGGCTCGTTTTAAAGAAAAATATTTAGGTTTAAAATCTGAATTGCAGGCTGAACTAGGAATCAAAAATCCTATGCAAGTTCCTTCATTTGACAAGATAATCATCTCTGTCGGTGCAGGTTTTGCAATGAAAGACAATAAACTTATTAAAAATATTGAAGATACTATTACAGCAATTGCCGGTCAAAAAGCAACAACTGTTATAGCTAAGAAATCTGTTGCAGGTTTTAAAGTTCGTGAAGGCATGCCGGTTGGTATTCGTGTTACACTTCGTGGTGAAAACATGTACAACTTTTTAGACCGTTTGATTTCTATTGCACTTCCTCGTGTAAAAGATTTCCGTGGTGTTCCTAGAAATGGTTTTGATGGTCGTGGTAACTACAACTTTGGATTACAAGAGCAATTAATTTTTCCAGAGATTACTTATGATTCAATCATGCAAATTCATGGTATGAATATTACAGTTGTTACAACTGCTGATTCAGATAAGGCTGGTTTTGCTCTTTTAGAGAAAATGGGTATGCCTTTTACTAAAGGGAGCAACTAATGGCTAAGAAGTCAATGATCGCTAAAGCAGCAAGAGAGCCAAAGTTTAAAGTTCGTGGTTACACGCGTTGCCAGATTTGTGGTCGTCCACACTCTGTTATTCGTGACTTTGGAATATGCCGTGTTTGTTTTAGAAAAATGGCAAATGAGGGATTAATCCCAGGTGTTAGAAAGTCTTCTTGGTAAGTCCAAGAGGAAACTTCTGATAATTAGTAATCATTTTAGTTACAAAAAAGTAAACTGAAATGGTCACAAGCAAGGAAAATATATGATTAATGATTTAGTATCGGATGCTTTAACCCGTATTCGTAATGCTGGTATGAGAAGATTAAATGTTACTACTTTAGTACACTCTAAGAGTGTTGAAGCAGTAGCAAATATCTTAGTTGACAAAGGTTATCTTGAGAGCTGTAATGTTGTTGAAGATGGCGTTAAAAAAACTATAAAAGTTGTGCTTAAGTACAATGAACAGGGTAAAACTGTAGTTAATGAGCTTAAAAGAATTTCTAAACCGGGTCGTCGTGTTTACAGAGGTAAAGAAGAGATTAAGCGTTTTAAAAATGGTTACGGCACTATTATAGTAAGTACATCACATGGCGTACTACCAAATGACAAAGCATATGAGCTTGGCATTGGTGGCGAAGTTATGTGTACGGTTTGGTAGGGAGATAGCATGTCAAGAATTGGAAAATTGCCAGTAGAATTTACTGCTGATATAAATGTTAGTTCAAATGGAAATGTTATAACTTTTACCAAAGGCAAAAATAGTGTTGATTTAGATACAAAGGGAAATGTTGCCTTTACTATTGAAGGAAATACATTGACTTTTGCTAATTTGTCTGATGCAAAAACTCATAGAGCTTTTTGGGGAACTTACCGTGCTTTAGCTGCAAATATAGTAACTGGTTTAGTTACAGGTTATACAAAGCAGTTAGAAATTAATGGTGTTGGTTACCGTGCTGCAGTAAATGGCAATGTACTTAATCTTCAGTTAGGTTATTCTCATGATATTAACTATGAGTTGCCAGAAAGTATGGAAGCAGTTGTAGAGAAAAATGTTATTACTATAAAAAGTCATGATAAACAAGCTCTAGGTCAAGTTGCTGCTGAAATTCGTTCTTTCCGTCCACCAGAGCCTTACAAAGGTAAAGGTGTTAAATACATGGAAGAGCATATCGCGCGTAAAGCCGGTAAAACTTCTAAGAAATAAGGGGGGAGTATAAATGAATGCTAAAGTATTAAAAAGCAAAGTTGCTAATCGCTTAAAGCGTAAGCGTCGTATTCGTGCAAAAATATCTGGTTGTGCTTCACTTCCTCGTGTTTCTGTATTTCGTTCAAATCGTTATATAAGTGTACAAGCTATTGATGATGTAACTGCTACAACTGTAGCTGCTCTTCACTCAAAGTCAACTGGTCATAAATCAAACAGAGAAGGTGCAGCTGCACTAGGTGTTGCATTTGCTGCTACGCTTAAAGCTGCTAATATTTCTGAAATAGTATTTGACCGTAATGGTTACCAATATCACGGCGTAATTGCTGCATTTGGTGACGCACTTCGTGCTAACGAAATTAAGTTCTAGGGGCCAAGATGGAAATCAATAGAGATGAATTTGAAGAATCAATTGTAAATATTGGTCGTGTAACTAAAGTTGTAAAAGGTGGTCGCCGTTTTCGTTTTACTGCACTTATCGTTGTAGGTAACAAAAAAGGTACTGTTGGATATGGTGTTGGTAAAGCTAAAGAGGTTCCGGATGCTATTCGTAAAGCAGTTGATAACGCTTTTAAAAACTTAACAGTTGTTAAGATTAAAGGTTCAACAATTGCACACGATATTGAGCATAAATATAACGCTAGTCGTGTTTTATTGAAACCTGCATCAGAAGGTACCGGTGTTATCTCCGGTGGAGCTGCTCGTCATGTTCTTGAGCTTGCTGGTGTTAAAGATATTCTTACTAAATCAATTGGCTCTAACAATCCAAACACACTAGTACGTGCTACAATCGAAGCATTGTCTCGTATAAAAGGATAGAAAATGGGTATTGAAAATTTAACACCTGCTGAAGGTTCAACATCTTCTCGTAAGCGTGTTGGCCGTGGACAAGGTTCTGGTATGGGCAAGACTTCTACTCGTGGTGGAAAGGGTCAAACTGCTCGTTCTGGTAGTTCAAGAAAAAGAAACTTTGAAGGTGGACAAACTCCACTTGCAAGAAGATTACCTAAAATTGGATTTACTTCTCGTGTCGTAAAACCTTATGTAATCAATGTTGAAAGAATTAGTGCTATCGCTGAATTGGCTGAAATTACTATGGAAACAATCCGTAGTGTTCATAAAATCAGTGCAATGGTTACTAAAGTTAAATTGGTTGGTGCTACTGCGAAAGATTTAGCATCAAAAATTAAAGACGAAAACATTACTACAACCGGTAACTAATCGTGAATAAAAATCTGGTTAATAAGATACTTATTACAATAGGGTTTTTATTTATCTACCGCCTACTGGCTTATGTGCCAGTTCCAGGCGTAGATACTGCTGTTATTGCTTCATTCTTCAACTCACATCAATCAGATGCACTAGGTCTATTTAATATGTTCAGCGGCAAAGCTGTTGAAAGACTATCTATTATATCCCTTGGAATTATGCCATACATTACTGCTTCGATTATTATGGAGCTTTTAGCTGCTACATTTCCTACTTTAGGACAAATGAAAAAAGAGCGTGATGGCATGGTAAAGTATATGCAAATTATTCGTTATGCGACTATTGTTATTACTCTGATTCAAGCTGTTGGTGTGAGTGTTGGACTTCAAAGCTTAACCGGACCAAGTGGGAATAGTGCAATATTGGCTGATCACACTACATTTATTCTTCTTTCTGCTGTATCTATGCTCGCAGGAACAATGCTTCTAATGTGGATTGGTGAACAGATTACGCAAAGTGGTATCGGTAATGGTATATCTTTAATAATCTTTGCCGGTATTGTTTCTGCAATCCCAAATGCTATAGGGCAAACTGTAACTATGGTAAATACGGGAGCTATGAATTTCTTAACTGTAATCGCCATTTTGGCGCTTATACTAGGAACAGTTGCAATAATAATCTATGTTGAGCTTGGTGAGCGTCGTGTTCCTATTACTTATGCTAAAAAGACTATGATGCAAAACCAAAACAAAAGAGTTATGAACTATATTCCAATTAAAGTGAATTTAGCCGGTGTTATTCCTGTTATTTTTGCGAGTGCATTATTAATGTTTCCTATGACAGTTTTATCGAGTAGTACTAACCCTACTATTCAAGGTATAGCTGATTTATTACATCCAAATAGTTACTTTTTTAACTTTTTAACATTTGTTTTTGTTGTATTTTTTGCATTTTTTTATGCATCAATTACATTTAATGCAAAAGACATTGCTGATAATTTAAAAAGACAAGGTGGATTTATTCCAGGTATTCGTACAGGAGAAGCTACAAAAGAGTTTTTAAATGAGACTGCTAGTAGATTAACCTTTACGGGTGCTCTTTACCTTGGCCTTGTTGCGACACTTCCATTTATGATTATCAAGGGAATGGGCGTGCCCTTCTTCTTTGGAGGAACAGCAGTTTTAATTGTTGTTCAGGTTGCACTTGATACTATGAGAAAAATAGAAGCTCAGTTATATATGAGCAAATATGAAACACTAAGTGCGGTTGGTCTATAAAAATGGCCATTGCGCTTAGAAAACATGATGAAATAGAAAAATTAAGAGCTGCCAATAAAATTGTTGGCGGCGCTTTAGAGCTTCTTCGTATAAATACAAAAACAGGAATCTCTTTAAAAAAGCTTGATGCGATGGGAGAGGATTATATCCGTTCACATGGCGCCAAACCCTCTTTTAAAGGTCTTTATGGATTTCCTAATGCTGTTTGCACTTCTCTCAATCAAGTAATTATTCATGGAATTCCAACTGATTATAAACTCCAAGATGGGGATATTATAGGTTATGATGTCGGCGTAGAGCTTGATGGTTATTTCGGCGATGCTGCCATAACTGTCCCTGTCGGAGAGATAAGTCAAGAAGATGAAGATTTAATCGCATGTGCAAAAGACACCTTATATCATGCTATAGGTGAGATAAAAGAGGGAATGCGATTTAAAGAGCTCTCTTTGTTAATGGAGAATTTCATAAGAGCAAGAGGTTTTGTTCCTCTTCATAGTTTTTGCGGGCATGGAATAGGAAAAAAACCTCATGAAGAGCCTGAAATACCAAATTATTTAGACGGAAAGAATGCTAAGGCAGGTCCAAAAATAAAAAACGGAATGGTTTTTTGTCTTGAGCCTATGATTTGTCAAAAAAATTCAAAACCAATTATTTTAGAAAATAAGTGGGATGTTGTTAGTGCCGATGGTTTGCGCGGTTCACACTATGAGCATACTGTTGCAGTTATCAACGGTAAAGCTGAAATTTTATCTCTTGCATAGAGAAGTAAGGAATATATAATGGCTAAATCGGATGTTATCGAAGTTGATGGCAAAATCATAGAGGCTTTGCCAAATGCAACATTTCGTGTTGAATTAGAAAATGGACATATTATTTTATGTCATATCGCAGGTAAAATGCGTATGCACTATATCAAAATACTTCCAGGTGACCGTGTTAAACTAGAGCTAACACCATACAGTCTTGATAAGGGACGAATCACTTACAGATACAAATAAAAAGAGGCTTTTCCTCTTTTTATTTAAAAAGCCTGTTTATTTCTAAACTCGGAAATCTCCGTCTCAACCATTTCATTAATCATAATAGTAAATAGCTCTGATATTAAGTTCGGAGACAATCCAAGCTCTATTGCCTGCTGTCTGGCTTTTTGTAATATAAACTCTATCCTATCATCGGCCTTTACCTCATCAACACTATTTTTAAATTTAGCAACTTGGCGTATTAGCTGACTTCTCTCTGCTATTAAATCAACTAGCTTCGTATCAAGTATGTCTATATCGTGTCTCACTTCTTCTAATGAGTTATAAACTTTCATGTTCATCCTTTATAGTGCTTAAGATAGATTAGAAAATATTTCTTTCATTTTCTGCCAAATATACATTTGATTTTATATGTTATCAAAAAATAGATACAAATCTGTTAACGATTCTGTAACAAATTAAATATACAATGCCACTACGATTCTCCTTGTATGGTCTTTTACCTCATTCATAAAGATTATACTTCGTTATCCCAGTTCGCACTGGGATATTTATCAACAAATCAATTCATTAGTCATATTTTATTCCTGAATTGTCATAGTTTAAATTTTTACCTATTCCCAATCAAGTAATCTTTGTTGACCTTCAAGGTTTCTAATATGTGTAACATCTTGGCTAACTTCTATAACACCTTTATATGAACCCTCATCATCTCTAATAGCAAAGTATCTGATATGAATAAACTTATCTTTAAATGTTATCCAAAACTCTGCTTCATCTTTTCTTCCGGCTTTAAATTCTCTTAATATCAATAAAACTTGATCAACACTTTTAGGAGGATGGCAAAACTTCACTTCTCTGCCTATAATGCCGGCACTTCGTGGAAAGACTCTGTTATCACCGCGATTATAAAAGAGTACTATATCATTCTCATCCACATAAGTTATATCAACGGGCATAAATTTGAGGAGCCAGTTAATCTGATCAGGGAGCATGTAGCCCTCATCAAGCTTAATTCTATTGTCAAGAGAGAAAGGGAGTTTTCTTCTTTTTGTATCTTGACTTGGATGTATATACTCTTGTTCACTTATTGCAGGAAAAGCAGGAGGTGCTTCATCAAACATCCAGCCTATCTCTTCATCACCGCCTCTCATCTCTTCCCAATCATCACTACTGAGCATGCTGAATGCTCTTGGCAGAAGTCTTCCCTCTTCAACCTGTAAAATATGTTCTAAACTTTCAAAAACTCGGTGTAAATTTTGACTTATGTGGAGTGTGTTTTGAGATTTTATTGCACCATGAACAGCTTTAATCTCATCTCTGATTTGATCATGAAATGCCCACATATTCTGACTTGGAGTTGTCCAACCATATTTTTCAAGGTATGGAAAGAGTTGATTCTCTTTTCTTGCAAAATGTTTTTCAACAAGGCAAAGCTTTGCGAAGAGTTTTATAAACTCTTCATTACTCTCTTGGATATTTATGCTGTTAATTTTTGATATTAACTCTCTGATTAATTTGTTTTCATCCAGATAAACTTTTATCGGATGACCTTCTGGCAGGCTTGAAGATGTATTTTGACCTAAAAATTCACTCATTTTTTTCCTTTATAATAATGAGGAATTATATGCTTTTATATTTTTTATATTTTGATTTAAAGCAATATCTAGGAATCAATTTATAATCTGTTGAAATATAAAAGAAAATTTAGCATGTGGAAATCCACATGCTAAGAATTAAAACTTAGCGTTTGGAATAGGGTAATTTTCAATTACAAAATCTATATCTTTATCGCCTCTGCCACTTAGATTTACAAGAATGGTTTTGTCTTTATCTAATGTTTTTGCAAGTTTCATGGCAAATGCAACAGCATGTGCAGATTCAAGAGCAGGGATAATTCCTTCAAGTTGTGAGAGTTTGTAAAAAGCATCCACTGCTTCTTCATCATTGCAAAGACCGACTTTTGTTCTTCCGCTCTCTTTGAGGTATGCATGTTCAGGTCCAACTGATGGATAATCTATGCCGGAACCGATAGAGTAAACGGGAGCTGCTTTCCCATTTTCATCTTTAAGCATGATAGAATTAAAACCATGCATTATTCCCTCTGTTCCGTAAGTGAGAGTTGCTGCATGTTCCCCAATTTTGTCACCTCTTCCCATAGGCTCAACACCGTAAAGATTAACGCTCTCCTCTTCTATAAAAGCAGAAAAGATTCCCATAGCGTTTGAGCCACCGCCTACACACGCAACCACATTGTCCGGAAGAGAGTTTTCATGTTCAAAAAATTGCTCTTTAGATTCAAAACCGATAACAGACTGAAAATCTCTCACCATCATCGGAAATGGATGCGGACCAACTACAGAACCAATGCAGTAAATAGCACTCTCAGCTTGAGGAACATAGCTCTCAAATGCGCTATCAACAGCTTCTTTAAGTGTTTTGAGTCCATGTGTCGCAGGAATAACCTTAGCACCTAGAATCTTCATTCTCACAACATTCGGGTGCTCTTTTGCGATGTCAACTTCACCCATGTGGATTTCGCACTCAAGTCCAAAATAGGCTGCAGCAGTCGCAAGAGCTACTCCATGTTGCCCGGCACCAGTTTCGGCAATTACTTTTGTTTTTCCTAGGTATTTTGCCAAAATTACTTCAGCCATGCAGTGGTTTAGTTTGTGTGCGCCGGTATGGTTTAAATCTTCTCTTTTGAGATATATTTTTGCACCGCCGCAATGCTCGGTTAGATTTTTGGCATACGAGATTGGTGTAGGGCGACCTTGGTAGTGCTTTCGAACATATTTGAGTTCTTCTATAAAAGCAGGTGAATTTTTAAGCTCTTTGTACGCTTTTGTGATATCTGCAAAAGGCTGCTCTAAAATAGGAGGTATAAACGAGCCTCCAAATTTTCCAAAAAATCCCTTCTCATCCGGATGTGATTCTAAATAACTTTTTTCCATAATTGAATAACCCTTTTTTTAAATAATTTAAATTCGGGGCTATTATAATTAAGATAGTATCAATTTCGACTTATGAATTTTAAAACTTGTTAGTTTGGCTTAATTAATTTCTTTACATCTTTGGTTATATGTGCAAAAGGAATATTCTGTACACCAATTTTAACTCCGTTTTCATCATGAACCATCACATCAAGGGACATGGCAGAGGGATAAAAACGGATAACTTTATAGGATATTTTATCTATCTTAAAAGTTATATTTTTCTCTGAGAGTTCTACGCTTTTCTTTTTTATTGCCATCTTTTACCCCTTTATATATATTCCTGTATCTTTTACCTCTATCTTGCCAGCCTCTTGCAGAGCCGTAAGCGAGCGTTTAAACTCTTTTTTACTCATTCCAAAAACATCTTTTATAAGCTCAGCATCACTTTTATAGTTATAGGGCATGATGCCGTTGTTCTCTTTGAGCATGTCAAGAACTATATCTCCCGTACCTGAGCCTGATTTAGTTCCAGGTTTTCGCAGGCTTAAGTCAATGTTTCCATCTTTTCTGATTGTTTTTACAAAAGCTGTTCTTATATCGCCGATTTCTACATTTTGAAAAATTTCATTGTGATAAATGAGACCCTCATATTTATCTTCAACCAAACACTTAAATCCAAGTGGAGTTTTTGCGATAACTATGATTTTAACCTCTTTGTTTGGCGCAAGACCTTTTACACGTTTCTCAAAAAAGTCGCCCAACTTCTCTGTTCCGACAAGTCTGTGTGTTCTCTCATCATAAACAACTTTGAGAAATCTTTTGTCTCCCACTTTAAAAGGCTCTTTTTGAAACATATTTGGCACCATTAAATCTTTTAGAAGCCCCCAGTTTACGAATGCCCCAAAAGGTGCAACATCCACAACCTCAAAGAGTGCAAATTCATCAAGCATGGCATGGGGTTTTAATGTAGTGGCAATAAGCCTATCTTCAGAGTCAGTGTATAAAAAGACCTCCAGAAGGTCATCTTCAAGCATCGTTTGGGTTACATACGCCTGCGGTAAAAGCACATCATTTCCATCCAATGCCATCAAAAATATGCCATGCGGCGTATGTCTGTCAACCCGTAGGCAGTTGATTAATCCTAATTCTAGGTATTCGTTTTGTTTCATAGTAGTTCCTTGTACTTCCGTCTATCCCAACTGTATTGGAAATTGTGTTTGACATTATATCTACTTTGGCATGTGAAGTACCTCATGCGAAGGTTAAGTATTATGTAAGCGACAATAGAACCATCAAAAGTACGGGAGGAGTAACGATAAGTCCAAATTTTGTATATGCCCAGAAGTCTATTTTTACCCCTTTTTTCTCAAGCGTGTGGAGCCAAATAAGAGTTGCGAGTGAGCCAAAAGGTGTCATTTTTGGTCCCAGATTACAGCCGATGATATTCGCATAAATCATCGCCTCATTTGCGATGGGTTCTATGGCAATATCCATAACCATAACTGTCGGCATGTTGTTCATAAATGCGCTCAAGATTGCCGATAAAAAGCCTGTTCCTACGATACTTGCTACATCGCCCTTTGTACTCAAGTAAAGCAATATCTCTGTTATGTAGTCTGTCAATCCGGCATTTTTAAGTCCATAAACTACAATATAAAGCCCCAGAGAAAACCAGACAACCTGCCAAGGCGCATTTTTTATGATGTGAGCCGGCTCGACTGTTTTGCTCATCGAAGCTATAGCTAAAAATAGCACTCCTCCGCCAAGAGCAAAAACAGAGATTGGAATTTTATACGCATCCCCTATAAAATATCCTGCCAGAAGAAGAGCCAAAAAGAGCCAGCTGAAATTAAAGAGAGCTCTGTTTTTTATAGCATTCTCAGGATTTTTTAAAAGGTTTATATCCACATGCCAAGGTATCTCTTTGCGTAAAACTAACCACAAAACAACCATACTGGCAACAACACTTACGATAAATGGAACAACCATATGCACAAAGAACTGTTCAAAACCAATCTCAAAATAGTTTGCCGTGACAATATTTGTAAGATTAGAAAACACAAACGGTAAGGAGGCACTATCACTTATAAAACCGCCTGCTAGCAAAAATGCCAAAATTGTTTTTGTGTTAAGTTTTAGGATATTCATCTTTGCAAGCAAGATAGGGGTTAAAATAAGTGCAGCCCCATCATTTGCAAAAAGTGCCGAGACGACCGCACCGAGGAGGATGGAGTAAATAAACATAAGATGACCGCTTCCACCTGAGAGTCTCGCCATTTTTAGTGCTGCCCACTCAAAGAAGCCTATTTCGTCTAAAACCATTGAAAAAATTATAATTCCTATAAAAGCAAGAGTAGCATCCCAAATAATATTAAAAACAATGCCGACATCATTAAGAGTTACAACTCCGCTCAAAAGAGCAACTAAGGCACCGGCAATTGCAATGGTACCTATTTGAACACCACGAGGTTGCCAGATAATTAAAATAAGAGTAATTAAAAAAATTGTTGAGGCTAAAATCATCTAAAACCACAACTTTTTGTGCATAAAATTTTTTTCATCAATGTTGCCTAAATCTTAAAATATATTTTATATAAAACCCGTAAGTATACAAAAAGTACATTACGATAATATTACTAAAATTTTAAAGGATAAAATATGTTTAAAGTAGTTATAGAAAAAGAGTGTGGATGTTTCAAGAAAAGTGATTTAGAAAATAATTTGGAAATTGCATCAAAAGATGAGGCACTTTTAAAGTCAATCGAAATGAGAGACTACATGAATGATGAGTTTTGTGGTAAACATGAGTTTAAAGTACAAGAAGCCGGAAATAATTTTGTAATTGCCATGAATGATTCAACTAGCAATGGTTGTTGTGGCGGCGGGTGCGGGTCACACTAGTAGATTATAAATTAACCAAATATTATGGATTTAATATTTGGTTAATTATTGAAATAACTGTAGTATTCTAAATTAATTATATTTACAGTTAAAATAGAGTGAATAATTAAGTAAGCTTTTCACTCTATTTTTTAGCATCTTTAAAATTATTTTTAATAGAATAATCAAATTCCATCTTTTGATGGCTATGGGTGAAAAGCAGATGAAAAATTTACTACTTCTTTTTATACTGTTACTACAATATAGCAGTGCGGATGATAGTTATTATTACAAAAACCATCAAAGAGTGACGATTACTAAGATTCCCAGTGCAGCCACACACAGAAGCAGTTCAATCATAGATTATTATAAAACTGATAACGGGATTACTGTTGGCGTTACTGACAAAATCATCGTAAAATTCTATACTGATTCCGATATAAAAAAATATCTGGATGAATTTAATGCAACCATTGAGAAAGAGTTGGATAAAAATCTTTATCTCTTAAAAGCAGAAAATAAAAGATTAACTATAGATATATCAAATAGACTAAGTGAAAAAGATGATGTCGAATATGCTCATCCAGATTTTATTAAAAAAAGAGTGAGTAGATAATATTTTGACTCAAATTCTCCTTTTTATATCTTTACTTTTTTTTATCGGCTGTGGAGGAGAAAGCAGTAGCAGCAATAGCATTGCAGATACAAACAACACAGCGTCTCAAGAGCCATACTACTATCAACAATGGTACTTAGATAAAAATGAAACCTTTTATGCTCAAAACGGTATAGATGCAAATGCCAATATTCATCCGGATAATTTATTAAACGTTTATAGTGGAAAAAAAGTAAAGATAGCGGTTATTGATGACGGGCTAGATGTTACTCATGAAGATTTAGAGGGTGCAATCATTCATACTTACGATAGTCAAACAAAAAGTACAGATGTATCACAAACAAATCAAGCGGATAATCATGGGACTGCAGTAACAGGCATAATTGGAGCGAGAGTAAACAAAAAAGGAATCAAAGGTATAGCAAGCAGCAGTGAAATCATATTTTTAAAATATAAAGAGAGTATGAGTGACAGTGAAACAATGGAACTGTTTAGCAAAGCTGCGGAGTTCGGTGCCGATATAATTAACTGTAGCTGGGGTACATATGATGTATCAGATGCCGTAAAAGCTAAAATTCAAGATTTGAGCATCAATGGCAGAAATGGCAAAGGCATAGTTGTAGTTTTTGCATCCGGAAATGATGACAAAGACATGGGAAATGATGAATCGGCAATCCCTGAGGTAATAGCGGTTGGAGCAACTGAAAAAGATAATTTAAGAGCTTGGTACAGCAATTATGGTACAAACCTTGATATTGTTTCCCCCGGTGGATACGACGTTGGAATAACAACTCTTGATGAGATGGGTAGTCGGGGTATGGCATCTTTGGATGAAAACTATATTTTATATAATGATTTTAACTCATTTATTGGCACTTCCGCATCAGCTCCGATAGTGAGCGGAGTTATTGCGCTTATGCTTGAAAAGAATCCTAATTTAACAAGAGTTCAAATAGACAATATACTCAAAAGTACCAGCGATAAGATAGGTAAACTAAGTTATGACGGAGATAGAAGAAATGATTATTACGGCTATGGAAAAATTAATTTAGCAAAAATCATAAGTTCGATACAGTAATTTAACCACAGATAGCCAAATCCAACTAAATTTAATGAAAATTTATATCTTAAGTTTCCAAAGTTTGTGTATAATTTTTGTAACTCAAATAAAGGATTAAAAAATGAAGATAAAAAATATTGGCGCGGCTTTGGTTGCAACTGCTATGATGGTCACATTTGCTCAAGCTGAGGATGTTGCTAGCGGCGCTGTTGCTCCAATGGGTCAAGGTCAAATGGGACAGGGTCAAATGGGTCAAATGGGACAGGGTCAAAGAGGAAAAAGACAAATCGCGCGTGATAACATGACTTTTGAGCAGATGAAAACTAGGATGACTACTAATCTTGAAACAAGAGCAGTAACAATAAAAACAGCACAGGAATGTGTAAATAAGGCAACGACAAAAGAGCAACTCATAGAGTGTTCACCAAAAAGAAAGAGCAATAAGGGAAATCAGCCTAGCAATTAACAACTGGGAATAGTTCTTGCTAACATTTAGATACTATTTAAAGAGAGCAAGAAGCGTATGATTTTATTTAAAAATGCAAAAGATAGAGTGAGTTACTACAAAATCAATATTTATCCAACTCTTTTTGGAAATTTTTTAATCCAAAAAGAGTATGGCGCTACCCACCACAAAAGGCCGACAAACATCATTAAGCAGTATGCAGATAGTAACAAGGAAGCTCTTTTATTAATGCTTGATATTGCGCTTGATAAAAAAAACATAGGCTATCTGAGAGCGAGTTAAAAGCTCTTCTTATATTTTACTTCCAAAAATCAGCACTTTCGCATATCTTCCTCCCCAAACAAGGAAGAGAAGTATCCACGCTGTAAAAGAGATATCAAACAGAAAATTAAGACCCCATCCAAAAGCTACATTAAGACTGTATAAGGCTCTTAGTAGCACCACCACTTGAATAGACCAAAATATATTCGTTGCAAATTTGTCGGCATGCGGACTCTGTCCTGAATGTCCAAGCGTAACTCTTGTTCCAAAACCAATCAAAATTGTTGTTATAAATCCTATAGCGATGAGGTGCACATTTAAAAAGTAGAAACTTGTCTCTAGTAACAGCTCTGCAGTTAAACTAAGAGCAGACAAAAAGAGTGCAACAGGAAGCCAAAAAAGCGCCAAGTGAAGTACCCATAAAATTGAGGGTGAAGTAAACGGAGAGAGCTTCCATCTTAAAAACTCTTTTAGCATGTATGCTCCGAGCAATATATCAATGACAATCTCAGCTGCTATCATACCGGATGCACTTGAGATAGATTTTAATATAAACAGTGCAAATACAACTTTTATAAACTGCTCGTTTTTAGCCGCAAAAGAGTGAGAAAAAAATGGAATCATTCTTTGAGCTACACTGAATCCTAAAAAAACAATGTACATGTAAAAAGAGAGATTTACAGCAAGGTTTAACAGGTTTATCTCTACTCCAACATATCGGTTCATCTCAATCAGTATGAATAGTATATGCCCAAAAAGCCCAAAGTATTGAGCAGTCAGAATCCAGAATGGATCTTCTTTCATAGGCATAATGCCTGTTTTATAAATATTCTGGAGTTTTAAGACTATAAAAATTTGAGATAAGAGAAGAGTTGCCATTCCTATAACTAAAAGAGCATGACTCATAAATGCACCTAACAGAAAAAAGAGTGAACCAACAATATTGAGGTAAAAAACATTTGTGTAGTATCTTTTACTGATTATCTCAGATTGGCAAAATCTTGGAAATGTTGTAAATAAAAAGCCCGTAAAAACATTTGTAAGAACTATAAATATAAGAGAATAGACATGGAAGTTTAAATTCTCCATTTGAAGCGAAATTACACCTTTATAGCTAAGTGCAAAAATCAGCATCATAATTATTGAAGTAACTATTCCTAAAATAAAAAATGGTTGATGCGGTTGAGATAAAAAATAGTTTTGCTTTTCTGTTTTTGCTTGAAATTTCATTGTATGCCTTATAATAAATAATCTATGCCTATTTTTTTGCAATATGCACTCAGCATGGCTTGCTCAAAATCGTTGTTTGTTGCGTACTCATACCCAAATGCTTCTTTCCACATGCCGTGCTCCTCCATGCAGAGATAGAAAAAAACATCTCTATTCTCCTCATGGCAAGTGCCTTTACGGTGCCAAGGTGCAAAACTCTCATAAGCATGCTTAAACATCTCTAGTTTTGTAGAATGCCCGTAGGAGCTTTTTCCGCTTGCATCGACATGTGGAATCTGCGTAATTTTTGTTCTAAACTCTCGTTCACGAAGCTTTTTAATTACAGGCTTTATAAATGTAAGTGTTCCAAAACTAACGAGTGCAACCTCATTAGGTTCGAATTTTAGTAGGAGTTTTTTGTAAACCTCTTGATACTCGTCAAGATAGTTTTCATACTCCACAATCGGATGAAAATGAAAGCCGACTTTTACCCCTTTGTCTGCCAAAGCTCTTGCCGAATCTACCCGTTTTTCAAGCGAAGCAGTGAGATGCTCCTCGTTTTTTATGATAGTTGGGGTGTTCAGGCTCCATGTGCAAAGGATATTTTTCGGTACTTCATTTTCAAGAAAATATTTTATATTGTCTGATTTCGTCTTAAACTCCAAAATAACATTCGGATATTTACGGGCAAAATCAAAGAGAGTATCCAAAATTCCCTCACGGTTTCCCCACATGAGCGAATCCGAACTCTGACCTGTTCCGATATGGTAACTTTTATTTTTATCAAGGGTAAGATTTGCAAGTTTTTTGGCAAATGAGCTGTCAAAAGTAATGGTATTTTGCTTGTAAAAACTCTGAATGGAACAGTAGGAGCAGTCAAATCCGCAACTCTCAACAGCGTCGAGAGTGAGAAGATTGCAGCATCTTGTTTTTTCGCTTGCAACTGGGCAAAGACCCAGACCGAAGCCCTCTTTTTCTTCTGTTTTGAAACTGTATTTTTGTTCTAGCGGAATATTTTTTAATTCAAAATTATCATAAGAGTTTGGTCTATTTCGTATCTCTTCATAACTAAGTCTGAGTCTTGCAAAAACAACCTTTTTTTGTTCATGCTCTGGGAATATCTCTATTACACTTTTCTCATTCCACATGCCGAGGTCTCTTGCCATGTCAATTATCTGCTTTAGCTCTTGATGGGAAAACTTGAGTTGGTGCGCTTTCTCTTTTATAAACGCCTGCTCTGCATGCGGGAGTTTTTCAAAAAGTGTATTTTTGGTTACGTTGTTAAATTTATCTGTATATGAATTCATGTGCGAATTTTAGCAAAAAGATGACAATCTGCCATTTTTTTTTGATTAAAGAGATTTATTTTGTACTATAGAAGTAATAAAAAAGATGAGGAAGAGATGATTTTAGGAAAATGCCCCTATTGTGATGATGGAAATATTGAAGTGAGGGAGAAGGAAGTTCGAGGTAAAAAAGTAAAACTATACGCCTGCTCAAACGCTTCATGGAAAAGTGAAGACGGCGAGATGTATGAACTCACCGAGAACGCTACTTGCCACTTTAAAATCTGGCAGAATGCACTTGCAAAATATGGAAAGTGGCTTTCCTATAAAGAGGTGAGAGGGTTGCTCTTGGGCGAAGAGGTTGAGGTAGAATTTTTGAGTAAAAAATACGGAAAAAAAATACACTACAACAAATTTATAGCACTTCATGAAGAGTATGGCGTAACGGTTTTGTGGGATTAATTTTTATCCAGCTTTTTTCTCCCCTATCCGGAAGATAGGGGAAGCTTTAGGGGGTTGTAGGGACGAACCGTCCCTGCCACTAAAACGGACGCGTTCGTTTTAGTGCGTTACATCAGAAAAATGCTCTGTTGAGTGCTGAGAACATGGCTTTTATAGAAGCTGTTGTTATGTCGCTGTCAACGCCTACGCCAAAGCATGAGAGTATGTTTTTGCTCTGTATCTCTATGTATGCAACGGCTTCCGCAGAGCTTTTGTCGCCGCGGGAGTGCTCAAAGTAAGAGTTAATTGTAAACTCGTTTTTGTAATCCTTCATGAGAGCATTTTTACATGCATCTATCGGACCGTTTCCCTCTCCGTTTGCGGTTATAGTTGCACCGTTATAACTGTATGTCAAAGAGCATGTTGAGACTTTTTTGCCCGACGAGAGGGTTACATCTACCAAAGAAATATGCTCTTTCATGTTAAAGTAGCTATCATCAAAAATTTTTAAAATCTCTTGCGGCTCTAACTCTCTTCCTTTTTCATCGGTTACCCCCTGAACAGTGCGACCAATTTCCGGATGCATCGCTTTTGGCAACTGATACCCATAACTTTTCTCCAAAATATAGGCGATTCCGCCTTTTCCTGATTGAGAATTTATACGGATGATGCTCTCATAAGTTCGCCCCAAATCTGTGGGATCGATTGGCAAATAAGGAACTTCCCAAAAGTTATCCTCTTTGTTTTTTTGGTACGCTAAACCTTTGTTTATGGCATCTTGGTGTGAGCCGGAAAACGCCGTATAAACCAATTCACCAACATAAGGATGACGTGGATGTGTCGGCAACTCTGTACATCTCTCAACCACATCCAAAACTTCATTTATATCTGTAAAGTTTAGTTTAGAGTCAACGCCTTGGGTTGTCAAGTTGAGTGCTAAAGTTATAATGTCCACATTTCCGGTTCTCTCGCCGTTGCTCAAAAGCGTCCCTTCCACTCTGTCAGCACCCGCCAAAAGAGCCAACTCAGTCGCTGCAATTGATGTTCCTCTGTCATTATGCGTGTGCGTTGAAATAATGATATTTTCACGGTTATCCAAATGCCTTGCCATCCACTCTATCTGATCCGCATAAATATTCGGTGTTGCCATCTCAACCGTTGCCGGCAAGTTGATAATTACTTTTCTTGTCGGAGAAATTCCCCATCTGTGCGTTACTGCATTTGAAATCTCCGCTGCAAATTCCAACTCGGTTCCCGTAAAACTCTCAGGTGAATATTCTAAGAAAATTTTGCCGTCATGCTCTTTTTCATACTTCTTCACTAAGTCAACACCCTCCATCGCAAGAGTTATTATCTCCTCTTTTGACATGCCGAAAACTATCTTTCTTTGGGCTACCGAAGTTGAGTTATACAAATGAACAGTCGCTTTTTTAACACCCTTAAGTGCTTCAAAAGTTTTAGCAATAAGATGTTCCCTTGCCTGAACAAGCACCTGAATCGTTACATCATCAGGAATCAGTTTATCATCAACCAATTTGCGTAAAAAGTCAAACTCTACTTTGGAAGCAGATGGAAAACCGACCTCTATTTCTTTAAAACCGAGTTTGAGTAAGAGTGTAAAAAGTTCAAGTTTTTTTTCCATATTCATAGGATTGATAAGAGCCTGATTTCCATCTCTTAAATCAACACTACACCATACCGGAGCATGTGTAATTGTTTTTGTCGGCCATATTCGATTTGGCAAATCTATTTGTGGATAAGGTTTATATTTACCTTGCATTGCTTGATTCATTTTGAATCCTTTAAAACTTGAAATTTGATAGTACACTCTTACATAACTATCTTAAGTAGAATTATATCAAATTTAAAATTATAGAAATGAATGAGATTGTTAAATAGTTGACTGTTGTAAGATTATTGTAAAAGAAGAGTCTAACTAAAGGAATAAATTCCTTTAGCGTTTAAATTAAAGTGTGCCTAGCACTGGTAAGTAGTTTTAAACTCATAAGCAGTTGGACGACCTTCATCAGGCCATACATCTCTCTCAAATCTGTAATGTCTGTATGCTTCTAAAAATTCATCGGTAAATACAGGCTTTAAGTAGTCATTATCACGGAAAAGTGACTCTAATGAACCGCGAAGTGTATGCGGCATTTGAGGGATGCCTTTTTCACGAATTTCATCAAGAGATAATTCATATAAATCCTCATCCATTGGACCAATTGGAATCTCTTTGTTTTGGATACCATCAAGACCAGCCATCATCATAACTGCAAATGCAAGGTAAGGACAAGCAGTAGAGTCTGGAAATCTCATCTCAATACGAGTTGCTTTTTCACCGGCACCATAAGGGATACGGCAAGATGCAGAACGGTTTTGAGAAGAGTAAGTTAATACGCTTGGAGCTTCAAACCCTGGTAATAATCTTTTGTATGAGTTTGTTGTAGGATTTGTAAACGCTGCAACTGAACGAGCGTGTTTAAAAATACCTCCAACATAGTTAAGACCCATTTCAGAGATGTTTGCATAGTTCCCTTCTTTATAGAAAAGATTTTTGCCTTCTTTCCATAATGATTGGTGAACGTGCATACCGTTACCATTATCTCCAAACATTGGCTTTGGCATAAATGTAGCTGTTTTACCGTTTAGGTGAGCTACCATTTTTACAACATATTTATATTTTTGAACATTATCCGCTGCACCGATGATGTCAGAGAAAACGATACCAATTTCATGCTGACCTTGTGCAACTTCGTGGTGACCAAGAACAACTTCAAGACCGATTTGTTCCATAATCAACATCATCTCAGCACGCATATCTACGCCTGTATCTGTTGGAGCTACCGGAAAGTAACCACCCTTTGTCCCTGGACGATGTGCGTTATTGTAGCTATCTGGATAAGAAGTGTTAGAATTCCATCCACCCTCTTCCGTGTCGATTTTGTAACCAGCTTCGTTAATATTGTCAATAAATTTTACGTCATCAAATACAAAGAATTCATTCTCAGGCCCAAAGTATGCAGCATCTGCAATCCCTAAAGACTCTGCATGTTTAAGAGCAGCTTTTGCAATTGAACGTGGACATCTCTCATACGCTTGTTTTTTGTAGATATCATAAACATCACAGAAAACGATAATGGTTGGATCAGCAGTAAAAGGATCCATAAATGCAGAACCGGCATCAGGCTTTAGAAGCATGTCAGATTTGTTAATTGGCTGCCATGCATCAATTGATGAACCATCAAATGGTAAACCACCTTCAAAATGACCAGCATTTACAGCACTCATCCTGTAACTAACATGGTGCCATGTACCCTTAATGTCTGTAAATCTAAAATCTACAAACTGAACATCATTGTCTTCACAAAACGAAAAGAACTCTTCTACACTATTAACAAATTTTCCCATGTATTTTCTCCTGATTTAAATCTGGCATTTAGTATATCTGATTTTTTTTCAATAAAATAATTTAAAGTGCTTAAAAAATCATCATCTTGTCATATTGTTTCGTAAAGTTATATACAGATGTTACGCACCAAAACGAAAAATTATGTAACATCAGTTACTTATTCAAAAATCCCATCGATTTTTCACTGTCAAAATTCGCATCTTTTTCTCTGTTTATCTCTTCAATAAAATCAGCAAGTGTAAAAATTGGCTTTTTTCTTACAGCAACTTTATAGGCTGTATTTTTTATTATAAGATTAATCTGTCCACCTGTAAGAGAGTATTTTGACAAACGTGTAGCATCAAAATCTTTTTCGTACGGAGCATCAATCGGAAGCATTTTTTTCCACAGTTCTGCCCTTTGTGCTTCATCGGGTTTCTTAAACTCTATCTTGTAGTTAAATCTTCTTGAGAATGCTTTGTCTATATTTTCAAGCAGATTCGTCGTAGCTATCAACATCCCTTTAAACTTCTCTATCTGCTCTAAAAAGATGTTTTGCATCTGGTTGTGCATCTGGTCGGCGCTCGAGCTTATGCCGCTGGAACGGGAGCTTAAAAACTGGTCTGCCTCATTTAGGAGCAGTATCGGCTCTGATTTTGTTTTTTCGCACAAATCGTAAAATGTGTCAAAAATTTTACGAACATTTTTTTCGCTCTCTCCCACATACATGGAGAGAATTTTTGAGCAGTCAAAGGCTAAAACCTGTCTTTTGAGAGATTTTGCCAGCGAATATGCAGTCATGGTTTTTCCTGTTCCGGCGGCTCCGTAAAAAATAATCCTTGCGTCAATTCCGCTTTTTTTGTCTTTTACACCCCACTCAACAAGACGGTTTATAACCTCTTTATCCACCTGTCTCATCAGAGTTTGCAGTGTCTCTTCCGTTTTTTTGTTCAAAACTACATCAGAGAGCGAAGTCTCAGGTTCTATAAGCTCAAAAATATCCTGTTCATCCATGATTGCATTGAGCTTCAGACGGCGGACTTTCTTATTTTTTTGCGGATGAATTATGCTCTGAAGCACCTCATCCACTATGTAAAACGCTCTGGAAATCCCGCCAAAGGGGTTCAACATCTCCTCATAGTCAATTATTCCGGAACTTATGAGGTTTGAGCCGTCTTCCAGTAGTGAGCGGTTTTTAATGCGTTCATACTCATCAAAGGAGATTAAATCTATCAGAGTATTCATCTCTCTGAGGGAAGAGTCGGTTGAACTGTACTCCTCACGAAGAAGGGCTATAAAAATAACCTGCTCGTAATTTGTCATCTTCTTTTGTTTAAAAAATTTGTCCAAAACCAAACTCTCCGAGGTTTGTGCGATGCGGTCTTCAATTCGTTTTTCCAGAAGTTTGAGTTTATTTTGAATTCTGTCAATTCCAAGAGAGTGTTCATGCGTATTTTGACGAATCACACTCATTTTTTGGTACAGCTCAATTCTAAAAAACTGGTCTTGCAGATACTCCAGATGGTCGCCGTAGGGCTTAATATCCGGTAGTTCACTTTCTAAGGTTCCGTCTTGAAGAAGTTTTAAAAACGACGGAGTAAGTCCTATCGCGGTATTTAAAAGCTCTAACGGAGTAACCTCTGACATCTTCATGGGAGTAAAACTCTGCTGATGAAGCCAACCAAGTTCCAAGAGGTTTTTCAACTCTTTTAAATGGCTCAAATGCTTATATTTTTCCGTCGGATACAAATCTTGCAAAAGCTCCAGAATCAAGATATCATCCTGACCCTCAACATATTTTTTAGTCAAATTCTGAAGCATCAAAGCCTCGTCATGGCTACACTTAAGATGTACAAATATTTCAGACTCTTCAATCTTCTTTTGCGATAAAAAATTAACTAATGTTTTCAAAAATTTCCTTAAAATTTATACTCTAACCCTGTGGAAAGGGCGAGTACTTTTGAATTTGTAAATTTGCCTTCAAGGCTTGCATTGACAACCTCTCTATCTTCCCGCATAGAGTAGAGCGCTGCCAAACCTATGTTTACCTTCTGGGTAATCTGGTATCTACCGCCGAGTGATACAGAGAGAGAGTTTGAATCAGGAAGTTCAAAACCGATTGTTTCAACAGGAACGGGGGTCTTGTCTAAAACGGCACCCGCCATAAGTGTAAAGTTTTCCAACTCTTGTGTGATGCCCAGACGGAATGTATTTGTGTCATTCCAGTTTTTTTGTTTTACGCTGCCAAACACGGCTTCGGCAGTCGGATTTGCATAATTAAAATCAAGTTCGCTGTAAGCAGACCAGATGTTTCTCTCATAAACTAACTCAAATGTTGTTTTAGTTGGAAATGTATATGCTGCTGCTAATGACATGGTCGCAGGAATCGGGATTGTAACGCCTGTGTCATATTTGCTGTTCAGAGCAACGCCTCCGGCAGCAGGACCGTTTGCATCATAAAAGAGAGTCGCTTTTCCCTCCTCCGTTAAATTCACCTGTGATCTGTATGTGAAAGCTATATTCAGCTCCGATGTCGGTTTATAGGAGAGTGCCGCGTTGTATCCGTAATCAATAGAATCTCCCTTCATGTCCTGCGAGTAAACGGTAGGGGAAGAAGCTTTTACTGCACCCTCAGAGTAGAGCGCTCTAAATCCCAACCCGACAGAAACTTTGTTACTGACCAAAAAAGAGACGCTCGGATTTATCTCAACAACTTTGAGTGCAAATTCCTCTGCACTGCTCTTTGCCGGTTGTGTCTCCCATCTTTTGGAGAGACCGGCAGGAGATAATATACTCAATCCAAAACGGGTACCGCTCATGTTGGCTGAAACATAGTGAAGCGAGGGAATAAAAAAATGCTCTTTTTGGGAATCCAAATTGTGTCCGGTTGTGGTCGCACCTGCACTGCTCGTGTAAGAACCTTGATAATTAATATCGCTCAGAGCAATACTCATGACATCCACTTCCAGCGTGTTCTCATCATGCATAAAATTCATATTTGCAGGATTATAGTAGGCTGCATCGGCTCCGCTTGCATGGGCTACATTTGCCGCGCAGAGTGCAATTCCATCCAGAGAAGTATCCGGTATTTTATATCCGCCTGCCATTAAAAGGGAAGCACTTACAACCGACAACAGAACTAATTTTTTCATTAATTTACCCCTATTTTTTTATATTTGCCCATACTACACAAGATAGACTTAATTTTCAAAAGAGTACAAAAGTTTTATCTCTTCGCTCCAAAGCGTCTCATCAATTGTCTCAAGTATCAGAGGAATGTCGTTCATTCGCTCGTCATTCATAATAAATTTAAAAGCATCCAACCCGATTTTCCCCTGCCCCAGAGAGTGGTGTCTATCCACATGGCTACCTAAATCCGGTTTTGAGTCGTTGATGTGCATTCCCATTAGGTACTTAAAACCGACTACTTTTTCAAACTCTGCCCATGTTTTGTCGTAAACATCTCTGGTTCTTATGTCATACCCAGCGGTGAACATGTGACAGGTGTCGATGCAGACACCCACACGGGATTTGTCTTCGATTTTATCAATGATTTGTGCCAAATGCTCAAATCTCCAGCCAAGATTGCTTCCCTGCCCTGCGGTGTTTTCAAGCACAAGAGAAACTCCGCTTGTTTTATCAAGGGTGAAATTCATAGCTTCGGCAATTTTACCAAGACATGCTTCTTCGTCTATTTTTTTGAGATGACTTCCCGGGTGAAAGTTAAGTCTGTCAAGCCCCAAAAGCTCACATCTCTGCACCTCATCCAAAAAAGCCTCTATGGATTTTTCTCTTGCCTCATCCTCAGGATGCCCTAGATTTATCAGATAGCTGTCATGTGGAAGTATATGACGAGGCAAAATCCCGCTCTCTGCTAAAGCCTTCTTAAATTTATCTATCGTCTCTGTATCAAGCGGCTTCGCGCTCCACTGTCTCTGGTTTTTTGTAAAAAGTGCAAACGCCTTTGCACCGATTGCCACTGCATTTGTAACCGCATTAAAAACCCCGCCGCTCGCACTGACATGTGCTCCTACAAACTTACTACTCACTGTTATTTCCTTATTCCGTATCTTTTATAGTAAAAATAATATTGTTTTTTCTATCTTTAAATGAGACAACATGCGGAGTCACTTTGTAGCTTATCTCCATATTTGCATCACTTATATTTTGTTCAAAACCATCTTCGGTTTTCACTCTGTTCTTGCCGCCAAAAATCGGTGTGCCTAGGAGTATATTTTGCAAAACATCCTCATCATAAAAAGCACTCAAGTAATCTTTGTTAAAACTGCTTTTACTCATGCAGCCGTCGCTTACACAGATAAGAGTATTTACACTTATTCTATCTATACATTTTCCGGCAATGAAGAGTTCAAGCTCGATTTTTTCGTTGCTGTTTCGGATGTAACCGATATCGGCAAACTTAATTTTTGGCGATTTTATAATGAGAACTTTTGTTTTGGTCTGCTCGTAATTTTTTACGCTACATGCACTAAAAAGAAGCATTAAAACGAGTAAATAAACTATTTTCATCATCCCTTCTTTCCTTCTATCTCACTCTTATAAAATTCTTCACTGCTTAAAATAGCTAAATCATCACTGTAAAAATTTTTATCATTTGAGATAATAAGTTCGCAATTCTGTTTTTTAGCCAAAACATATTGCAAAGTGTCTTCAAAATCAGTGTATAGAGTGTTTTCTCTCATGAGTAAGCAAGTTTTTTCAATCTCTTTGTTTGAGAACTCTATAACCTTACAAAACTTGTTAATCTGCTCGATGCTGCCGAGTGCTTTTTGTTTATCTTTTTTTGAAAGAATGTAGTAAATTGTCGTTATGAGGTCGCAGCTTGTGTACATTTTAATCTGTTTATCTGCAAGATACACAAGGAGGGATAAACTTTTTTCGTAGGTTACTCTGCTGTTGTCATTTGCGTCTATAAAAATATTGGCATCCAAAAAAACACTCTTATACATCCCAGTTTGCCTTGACTTCCTGAATGGTTAAATCACCCCAAAGTCCGGAACCGCTTCCGGCAAACTGATAAATAGCTTCAAGTTTTTCCTCTTTTGAATACTCTTCATACTCTTGTTCTATAAGATTTTTCACCACTTCAGTCTGTGTAATACCCCTCTGTTTCGCCATCTTTTCCAAATGCTCTGCAATCTCTTCATCGAATAAAAAGTTTTTTCTGATTGTCATGTCATACTCCTTGATTGATGAGTATTATAACATACATATTTTTTGATACATACCTTTTAAAATATCTTGACTTACTGCAATAAGCTTTGACGCCAATGGGTTTTTGCTACTTGCCCCGTATAAGTGCCCGTATTATTTTGTTGTAAAAAACTAAGTGAATGCATAAAAAGAGTGTGTGGCAGTTATTTTTTACATTTATTTTCTTGAAAATTTTCATAAAAGTGTGTACGACGAATTGTTATACAAGATTTTCTTCTGCTGTTGTTAAAAAAACTAATGTTGAAGCAGTCATGTGAAGCATATACGCTACTAAATAATCTGGTACAGCAACTGGTGTTGTACCTTGTCCATGTCCACTTAATTTATTTCGTCCAGTTGGAATACTACTCTCCAACATACTTCGTAAAGAATTAAATTGCTGTTGCCAGAATGAAGGAATTAAATTATTATCAAAGCAAGCTTGAATTAAAGTTTTTGCAGTAGCATTTGGCTGATATGTCCACTCATGTTTGTCACATATTGCTTTCATTGTACTTTCAAAAGCTTTCAAGCAATCATTTAGAGCTTCTTTATTTTTACTATGTCGATAATGCTCATATGCACTCAAAAATTCTTGCTGAGCACCTTGATAGTTTTTTTGATTCAGTAATCTTAATGCGGGTATGACTGCTTCAATATGAAGTAGTTCAGAATCTATTCGAATTATTTCATTTTCTAAAAATTGAAATCCAACACCATGTTCTTTGAAACGGCTGTTAAGTTCAGTAATGGCTTCATCTGCTCGTTCGGAACCGTTATGAGTACGCATATAAGAGTATTGACGAGTTAACTCATTTATAGCTTTGAAACTTAACTCTATTACATCAATTATTCTTTCAATATCATTTTCTTGCAATAAAAAATTAGCCAATTCACTTAAGAACATTCTTTGCTTATACTCTTCAGCAGTAGGAAGTTTAAAAAGTCCATATTCACGACAAAGGGTATCAACAATCAATTTGTAAGTAAATTCAACTTCGTTGTGATGGTCGTAATAATTATTTTCATCTCCTAAAGCATCTTTCCAAATATGAACAATCTGTACTCTTAAAGCATTCGAAAAGTCATCATATATATAAACATCAGATACATCACCTCTTAGCTTTTTTTGTCTTTTTGAAAATAAATCAAATATCGCCACTTAAAATTCCTTTACGATTTTGTGTATAACTTATTCATTAATATCCATTATAATGAACTAAGACTTAATATTAATGATTAATAGAACACAAAAAATATTCTATTTGAAGTTACACCCTTGTGAATGAATCTCTTCTTTCTCTAAAAATAATTTAAACTTTAATTTAGATTGCAGATAACAACAAGTCGTTATCTGCTCCACATGCTAATATTTCCATATGTCAAACATCATAGTCAAAAATAAAGTGAAGCTTTTCAGTTCATTTTCGCCGTTTCATGCTAAACATTTCACGGAAGTGAAGCTTTTGCCTCGCCTACTAGATGTTAAATAAGCTGCAACTATCAAGACTTTTCACCGAAACTAAAGCATTTGTTTCCACACTCTATGCCCGTCTGTTTTTATTGCAATTTGCCAAATTTTTACCTTCGGCATGTAGAAATATGTATAATCCAAACCATGAAAATACATATAGATATAGATTGCTTTTTTGTCTCTGCGGCTCGTATTGCCGATAGTTTTTTGGAGAATAAGCCAGTTGCAATCGGCGGCAGAAGCGATACGCAAATTTTTGATAGTAACGCTAAAAATCAGAGTGTAAATCTGGAGAATTCAGGCTCTTTCGTTCCTACTTTTTTTAAAAGTTATGAGGAGAGCGACGACGACAGAGACGCTTTTAAAGATGCAGATGGGCGGATTCGAGGGATTCTGACCACCTCCAGTTACGAGGCAAGAGCCTATGGCGTAAAAACCGCTATGAGTATCAAAGAGGCTCTGGGCTTGTGCCCGAAGCTCATCATAAAAGCTCCCAACATGTCACTCTACCAAAAGCTCTCCCATGCACTTCACGAGTTTTTGCAGAACAGAATTCCACTGATTGAGCAGGCAAGCATTGATGAGTTTTACGGCGATTTGAGCGGCTGGATAAACGACGAGGACATTCCTCAGTTTATAGATTCGCTCCGCCATGAGATAAAAAAAGAGCTGAAACTTCCCGTCTCCATCGGTGCGGCAAACACCCGCTACATTGCAAAACTTGCAACCACCTACGCCAAACCCTTTGGGTGCAAAACTATCTATCCGCATGATGAAAACAGATTTGTAAATCCCATAAAAGTGGACAGTTTTGCAGGGATTGGAAAGAGCATGAGTGAGAGACTGAAATCGGCTCAAATCCATACACTCGGCGATTTAAAAGCAAGAAGAGGAACAGTCGAGTCATGGGGACCCTATGCAAAAGAGCTCTACAAAAGAGTAAGCGGAGAGAGCGATGCACCCATTCAAACCTCGCACAAAAGAAAATCGATTGGAATCTCCCGTACTTTCGACCCACTTTACGATAGGGCGGAGCTGAGAAGAAGAGTGCATGTTTTGGCGCGCCATCTCAGCTTTGCAATTTTGAAACTTGAAGTTATTCCGACTGTTTTTCATCTGAGCATAAACTATGAAATGAATCAAAAATCCCACAAAAACATCTCCCTTTGTGAAATATTTACGGAAAAAAAGTTTGACTCCCTCTGTTTGGCTCTGTTTAATGAAGCGGATAATCAGAGAAGGCTTCATGCAATCAGATTGAGCATAAACTGCTCAAGCTTTACAAGAGACTCCAAAAAAGAGCTTTCTCTCATTGGTTTTGCAGAGGAGCAAAAGATGAAAAAGTTGACGGACTTTTCACAAAATTTAAGAGAAAAGTATGGCATCGACACATTGAAATGGGGAAGCGAATTATGCTAGAATCTCCGCATGACAAACAGCAAACTTATCAATCAATTCCGCTCCTTCTATTTTAGGAACTATCCTGAGGATATGGAGCTCCAAATTGAGTATTTTTCTGTCTTCGGCGGTCTTGGCTGGGTGATAGATACGAGCAAACCCCTTGAGCTTCTTATTGAGGAACTGATTTTAAAAAAATTTGATGCTTTAAATGAAAAGATAGAAGAGCTCACCCTTGGAGATAAAAATAATAAAAGACTTTTGAGAGCCTTGGCTATTGGCGATAGAAAGATATTTTCATCTTTTAACAGGGCGGGTCTCAATAATGCAAACGGAGGCTCTGCTCTCAACTTTTTGCAAGAGAAGGGTCTTATTCAAATAGAGTTCTCAAGAGAAGAGCCTGCTAGAAGTCTTAATCCGCATGGCAAACTAAAACGAGAGATTGCAAGACATAGAATCTCTCACAAAGTTCTCTTTGTGCACCCATTTATAAGATTCTGGTTTTACTTTATAGCTCCCTTTAGCAAAGAGATAGTGGAGAGAAAGTTTGAAAATTGCATAAACAATTTTCTGATAAAACAGAACGCTTATACAAGTCTGGTTTTTGAAGAGCTTTCAGAAGTTTTACTCAATTATCACCTTAGAGATTCGCAGATAGTAAGCTCCGGAAGCTACTGGGACGCAAAAGTCGAGATAGATATTCTGACGATTACAAGCGACGAGAAGATATATGTCGCAGAGTGCAAATGGACGAATCACAGAGTAAACAAAAAAGAGTTGCATAAACTCATGCAAAAATGTGAAAGCTTAGAGATAAAACCGACACAAATAGTTCTCTTCTCAAAAAGAGGATTTTCTAAAGAGCTTGAGAGCATGCAGGGGAAAAAGTTGGCGCTCTACAGCGCAAAGGAGTTTGAGGCACTCGTAAAACAGAGCTCAAAAGAGCAGCAAGAAGAAAACTTTCTGACTCTCTAAGAGACTATGCGAAGTGCCGTATATGCCTCTTGCAGGAGCTGAAATTTCTGGGTGTAGTGCTGAACCATGTGCGGTTTTTCATTAAATATTTTATCGGGATGATACACTTTTGTAAGCTTTTTGTAGCTTTTTTTGAGTGCATCCTGACTTGCCCCTACCGGACACTCCAAGACGGTGTAAAACTGCACCGTCTCATCCTCCTCTTCATCTTTGCATAAATTGCCAAAACTGAAACTTGCAAAATCTGAGTAGAGTTTACTCATAAAATGATTGTCGTAGGTATATTGAATCTGATAATGCAAAATATGTCGCTTGTTTAAAGCTCTCTCAAGCCTTGCTTTTGCTTTGTAGTCGGAGACATCTATCACCAAAGATTGGTCGGTACCTCGCTCTACATAAACTTCAAGCTGCGAGCGAAGATAATTGAGAACCCACATATTCGGTGCACTAAGCGATATCAAAACAGTGTCTCTGTCATAAGCGTAAAGATTTACCTTTACACTCTCCGGCTCCTCTAATTTATCTAGCTCAATCTTTATAGGCTGTGCACCGTATCGCAACATGGAACGCAAAAAGAACTCGTGCGAGAAGTCATGTGTTCTGGCATGAAAAGCACTGAGTTCATGTAAAAATTCTTCTCTTATCTCTCTTAAAGTTTCATTTCTAAAGACTAGAACGGCTTTTGGTAAAAAAAGCATACCACGGGCATGATGATTTAAAAAGTTAGTCATCCACTTCGCATTGAGTGTATCGAATCCCGTAGTGATAAGAATAAGATTATTGCGTAAAACAATGTTCATATCTCCTACCTCTCTTTGGATATTTTTTGATTATCTAGCAATATCAGTTCCACTTTTTTTGACTTAAGGGAGATTATTACTTTTCTTATTCAAATAAATATCATAAGTTTTATCTAGGTTTTTGTGAGTATAATTGCGAATTATTTTACTTATCTATCTCGTCTAAAGGATATACAATTTGCTTGAAAATATGAATGAAAAGTGTGCGGTTGTTGGTATATTTGGTCATAAGGCAGCTTCAAAATTAGCTTACTTTTCGCTTCACGCTTTGCAACACCGTGGTCAAGAAGCAGCTGGAATAAGCTCTTCGGATGGCGTAAAACTTCATACAATTAAAGACCGTGGCTTAGTTATGAGCGTTTTCAATGAAGATAAACTTAAAACACTTAGCGGAACCAGTGCCATAGGTCATACACGTTACTCAACTGCCGGAGATGACTCAATTCTTGATGCCCAGCCTGTTTTTGCAAGATATGATTTAGGCGAGATGGCGATAGTGCATAATGGAAATCTGACAAACGCTCATGAAATTCGCGAGGCACTTATTAAAAAAGGTGCGATTTTTCAAACTTTTATGGACACAGAAAACCTTATTCACCTCATTGCAAAGAGTGAAAAAGAAAAACTGATTGACAGAATTATAGATGCCGTAAACAAAATAGAGGGTGCTTTTTCTTTAGTCTTTTTGAGCAGAACAAAAATGTTTGCCATGCGAGACCGTCACGGTTTTCGCCCGCTCAGCCTTGGTCGCATCGCAAACGGCGGCTATGTTGTAGCAAGCGAGACATGTGCTTTTGATTTAATCGGGGCTACTTTTATTCGTGATGTAGAACCGGGGGAACTTCTTATTTTTGAAGAGGATAAAGCGCCTATCTCCATAAAAGTTTTTGAACCGACACCAAAAAAATGTATTTTTGAATATGTCTATTTTGCAAGACCGGATTCAAAAGTGTTTGGTCAGAGTGTCTATCAGATGAGAAAAAACATGGGCATTGAGCTTGCAAAAATACAACCTGTAGAAGCTGACATGGTTATTCCAGTTCCGGATGGCGGAGTTCCTGCGGCTATTGGTTACTCTCAAGCGAGTGGAATTCCTTACGAGATGGGAATTATGAGAAACCACTATATTGGCAGAACTTTTATAGAGCCTACGCAAGAGATGAGAGACCTAAAGGTAAAGATGAAACTCTCACCTATGACGGATACAATAAAGGGCAAAAAGATTATCGTAATAGATGATTCGATTGTTCGTGGAACTACCTCAAGAAGAATAGTAAAAATGTTAAAAGAAGCAGGAGCAAGTGAAGTTCACATGCGAATCTCCAGCCCTCCGACAACAGACCCATGTTTTTATGGAGTAGATACGCCTGACAAAGATAAACTCATAGCGGCGAATATGACAACGCAGGAGATATGCGACTTTATTGAAGCCGACTCTTTGGCATATCTTGATCCCGCTGCCCTACTCAGAAGTGTTAACAACACATCCAATGATTACTGTACAGCTTGTTTTACAGGCGAATATATAGTTTAGTTATGGAGCAAATATATACTTACGGCAACTATCTCAGCAAAAAATTTGGTTGCAAAGTTTACAAAGTAGGTATAAATATCTCCGGTTTCACCTGCCCTAACATAGACGGTACGGCTGCCTATGGTGGCTGTACATTTTGCGAAAATGACTCTTTTAGTGCAAGTACGAATCAAATACAAGAGCTAAAAGGGTTTCATCTCAACCTTCGTTCTACAGAAAATCCATTTCTGCAAAAGCAACTTCAACAGTTGGAAATCCAATTTAATGCAATCAGCAAACGACAAAAAAGCGAGTATGGCGCTCAAAAGTTTATTGTCTATTTTCAATCTTTTACAAACACCTATGCCCCCTTTGAAACACTCAAAGCTCTCTACGAAAAAGCCCTCTCGTTTGATGATGTTGTGGGACTTAGCATTGGAACACGCTCCGACAGCATTACAGAGGAGACGCTTGATTATCTTGCAAAACTGGGTGAAGAGAGAGAGATTTGGATAGAGTTTGGAATACAATCCGTTTATGATGAGACCCTCCAAAAAATTAACCGCGGACATGACAGTGCCAATGTGAAAAAGTGGATTACAAAAACAAAAGCAAAGGGTCTCAATGTTTGCGGGCATCTCATCTTCGGTTTGCCTGACGAGACGAAAGAGATGATGCTTGAAACCGCTAAACAAGCCTATGAGTGGGGAATCGACTCCGTCAAATACCATCCTCTCTATGTTGTAAAAAAGACTGCTCTTGCAAACGATTTTGTTAGCGGTAGTTTTACGCCTATCAGCGAAGAGGAGTATCTGGATGTTTTAGTAAAATCTATTCAGATGAAGCCAAAAAGTGTCTCGGTTCAAAGAGTTACTGCCGGTATTGATGACAGTTCGCTGCTTGCGCCAAACTGGTGCAGAGATAAAAACAGTCAGATAAAAAATATAAACAGAGCTTTAAAAGAGATAGGACTTAAGTATTAATCTCAAAACTCTTCTACTCTTCTTAACCATTCTATTTTTACTTCCAACACTTTTGTTTGAATGAGTGCAGCTTGACTCTATCATATATTTTTACATGTTTGATTTACAGAAGAAGATGAATATAAAGCCTAAAAGGCTTTATATAAACAGGGGAAGGGAATGAATGAATTTTTAAATTTAGTTTTGTAGTGCTTACCAGCTAACTTCAGCCGTTAACAAGCCGGCTGTATAATCTTGAACAACAGCACCCGCATAGTTGCCATGGTCTTTAGCTTTAAATGTTTGACCATTTAAAATCCATTTTAAGTTTTTGTTTTCTTTCCAAGCTGCACCATAGATATAATTGCTTGTGCTTAAATCATCTTTACCATCTCTTTGAGCTGTCCAACCATCTGCACGCGCTAAGATTTCATACTGATAACTTTTACCCATACGGTATGTAGCATTCGCAGAGTAACCAGAACCGTTCTTTTTGTATGTTGCTGTATTATCATTGTCAGCTTTGATATATTGAGCTGATAACAAAAGTGCCGGCATGTTATACACTGTATGAAGACCGTATATTTTATAACTTTGAGAATCACCGTTTGCATCTTCATTTGAAGAGTTTTTAGCATTTAACTGACCCCAGAATGATGCGTCAAACCAAGTATCTTTTGTGTCATGACGGTGTGCTTTGCCGTTTCCTAGCATCGCAGCTGTCAATCTCCACTCTAAAGAGTTACCAGTACCGATTTTATCATTTGCTCCGTCTTTACCATGGTAACCTTCACCATTAAATAGACCGATTTCTGATGTAAAGTGGTCAGTATTCGTTTTAAAGTTCACACCTAAATCTGCTGAGTTAGATAAATCTGCCGTTTCACTAGCTTCTGTTAAAACTTTAGAGATTGAACGGTAGAACCAGCCGTTATGCTCTTCGTAATCTATCCACGGACGGTGTGCTTGACCTAATTCAACGCCTGTAAATGGTAGAACTTCGTTTAAATAGATATATGCATATTTAACGATAACATCGTTATATCCGTCTGCATTATAAGTAGCATCCAAAGTTACGCGAGCATAACTTTTTGGGTCTTCAAAGAAAAATCCTTTTACCTGAACATAGTTACGACGCATCTCAAAGGCACCTGTAGCAATTCCTGTTTTATCAGCAGGAGTAAGACCGTTTGCTGTTATATCGGCTTTATTTAAATCACTTGTGCTCTTATAGTCATAACCTAAATAATGAAGACCGCTGAAATCTAATTTAGAAGTTTTAGCAAATACCGGAGTTTCTTTAGAAACAACCTCTGTACGACCTTCAGCAGGCATTGTAAACACTTGACCATTAGCGTCTGTGTAAAATTTAACATCACTTGCAGATGCAGCAACTGTACCGATAGTCAAAGCAGCTAAAGCTGATAAAACGATTTTATTCATTTTTAATTTCCTTGTTTTTTGTTGGTGAAAGTATAAATGAGTTTGGTTACGAGTGGATTACGCTCAATCCTTGAAATAACTAACTTTACTTGCCAAAAAGAATTGCATACTTTCATCACTAAAAAACGAAGCAAGTTATGATTGGATATATTACTTCTCTGTATCTAAAAATTCAGAATATGAAATAAAATAGCATTTACCCAAAAAGGAACAAAAAGTGTCACCATTCGGTACATTCACATTTGTATGCTAAATTTAGTGTTGCAATTTGTGACACTCTTTTATTTCTTAATATCCGTAACTCCTATATTTAATACTCTTTTTGTTATAGTGTACCAACTGTTTTTTCTGATACTTTAGGGTGTTTGAAAACAAATATATTAAATAGTTGTATTTCAAGGAATGCAATTGTTAAATTTAAAGGTAGGTTATATGGAACATATTGCTACAGCAAATCCGTATTTTGGGGTATTTGTACTTTTTGTAATAACATTCGGTGCATTTACAGCGACAACGATAATTGCTCGTCTCGCCTCTCGTGCACTCGCACGCAAAGATAGCGAAAAAATTAGGTTATCAGTTTATGAGTGTGGACCGGAGATTACGAAACAGCCAAATAGAATTTCGCCTCAGTTTTACCTTTTTGCTCTTCTTTTCTTATTGTTTGATGTAGAGATTGTTTTTATGTTCCCTTGGGCGGTTGATTTCAAGGCACTTGGCTGGTTTGGATTTGCTGAAATGTTAATGTTTATCTTGCTGCTTACAATTGGTTTTGTATATGCATGGAAAAAAGGAGCGCTTGAATGGCACAACATAAAATAAATTATACGCAGGATGGCGGTTTACCCGTTGCACTTACAAGTATTGACAAAATCGTAAACTGGGGTCGTTCAAACTCTCTTTGGGCATTGACTTATGGTTTAGCATGTTGTGGTATTGAGATGATGGCGTCGGGCGCATCAAGATTTGACTTTGACCGTTACGGCACTATTTTTAGAGCTTCTCCTCGTCAAGCAGATGTTATGATAGTTGCAGGAACGCTTACAAAAAAGCATGCAGAGTTTATTAAAAGACTTTATGACCAGATGACAGAGCCTAGATGGGTTATTTCTATGGGTTCATGCGCAAATACGGGCGGTATGTTTAATACATATGCAACTGTTCAGGGTGTAGATAGAATTATCCCAGTCGATTTGTATCTGCCGGGATGTGCTCCGAGACCTGAAACACTCCAGTATGGTGTAATGTTGCTTCAGAAAAAAATTCGTGCCAACAAAGCATCTAACGCACAAAAACCAAAAAGGTTGATGTAATGAGAGCCTATACACCCAAAGATAATGTTCAAGCAAAACCGTACTATACTGATAGATTTTATGTCTCTCCTCAAGTGCCTAAAGAAGCCGTTGAGAGCGATGCAGTTTTTGCAGCAGATTTAGTTGCAATCAAAGCAAAATATGAAGTTAGCGATGCTTATATTCAAGTTGGACAGATGGTAGTTTTTATCAATGCTAAAGATAATTATGGTGTATTAAAGCTCCTGAGAGATGAGCTTGAATATACGCAGCTTTCTGAGATGAGTGCAATAGATTGGTTAGCAAAAAATAATAAATTTGAGATTTTTTACCAAATGCTGAGTATGAATAAACGCAAACGAATTCGTATCAAAATGTTTATAGAAAATGGGCAGGCAGTTAACTCTGTGAACGAACTTTTCCGTTCTGCCGATTGGTCTGAGAGAGAGATGTTTGATATGTTCGGCATTGAGGCAAACGGACATCCGTTTATGAAAAGAATCCTTATGCCGTACGACTGGCAAGGGCATCCGCTTCTTAAAACTTACCCTCTAGAGGGCGATGAGTTTGCTGCATGGTATGAAGTAGATAAGATTTATGGAAAAGAGGCAAGAGATATTATCGGACCTGAACTTCGTGATCCTGCAAAGGTTGATAGATATGACTCAGATAGATTTGCAAGACTGGGACATGAGGTTCCTAAAGGTACAGTAATTACAGGACATGAACCAAAAATCGAGCAGAGCTATCAGGAAGAAGGTGGTGTATTCATGATTAAAAAATTTGATAAAAAGTCGTCAATAGTTATTGATGACCCACAAAGATAAGGTGGTAAAATATGGCACAAATAACAAATAGATTAACACCATTTTTTGAAAATATCACATTTGACAGAGATGATAATGAACTTATCCTAAACTTTGGTCCTCAGCATCCATCGGCGCATGGACAGCTTCGTCTGATGCTTCATCTCCAGCAAGAACAGATTGTAAAAGCGCACCCGGATATAGGATATCTTCACCGCGGGATGGAAAAGATGGCAGAGAACATGATTTACAACGAATTCATGCCGACAACTGACCGTATGGACTATATTGCATCAAGCTCGAACAACTACGGTTTTGCTTTAGCAGTTGAGAAACTTATCGGTTTAGAAGTTCCTCGCCGCGCAAAAGTTATCCGCATGATGTTACTTGAAATTAACCGCATAATGTCTCACCTTTTCTGGTTAGCTACAACTGCGCTTGACATCGGGGCTATGACGGTATTCCTTTTTGCATTCCGTGAGAGAGAGTATCTGATGGACATTATCGAGGGATATTGCGGAGCGAGACTTACTCACTCAGCTATCCGAATCGGTGGTGTTCCTTTAGATATTCAAAACAGTTTTTTAGTTCAGTTAAAAACTTTTTTAGATAAATTGCCTCAAAATATTAAAGATTACGAGGATCTACTTGATACAAACCGTATTTGGTTGATGAGAATGGAAGAAGTTGGACATATTTCTAAAGAGCTTTCGCTTTCATGGGGCTGCAGCGGTCCAATGCTCCGAGCAAGCGGAACTGCATGGGATATCCGTAAAGAAGAGCCGTATGAATTGTATGATGAAGTAGAGTTTAGAGTTCCATTCTCTGACAAAGGCGATAACTTTGCGAGATACCGCATTTATATGGAAGAGATGAGAGAATCTGCAAAAATTCTTTATCAGACGATGGATATGTATGCGGCTTGTGTAAAAAATAATCAAACAGAATTAATGGCGCATGCTCCAAAATATATCTCGGCTTCAAAGTTAGACATAATGACGCAGAACTACTCCCTGATGCAGCACTTTGTGCTTGTAACTCAAGGGATGAGACCTCCTGTTGGAGAGGTATACGTGGCTACTGAATCGCCAAAAGGTGAACTTGGTTTTTACATCAACTCTCAGGGCGGACCGTATCCGTATAGACTCAAGCTTCGTGCACCCTCTTTTTGGCACACAGGGATTTTAACTGACCTTTTACCGGGACATTATATTCCGGATGTTGTTTCAATAATCGGTACAACAAATATCGTATTTGGAGAGGTAGACCGCTAATGAAAAGATATGATTTAAGAAATTTAAAAAATGAATTTGAACCTCGAATGAAAGAGATTTTAGGAACGCATAAAGCGGGTGAGGTGGCAATCTTTTTATTTGAAATCGGTGATTTTACACCGATTCAAAGATCGGCAGATTTGGTAAAAGAGTGCGGTTATGAGTTGATGAACTCTTTAAAGTTTAACGAAGTCGACTGGACTATCGTAACAAAAAAATAGGCAGGTATTGATTTTGAGTAAAGTCTATTTCTCAACTTGGAATGGGGAATTAGTAAATAATATTAATAAGCCCGTAGAAGAGTGGGAAGAATCAGCTTATAACCTACCCGCACAATATGACTCTCACCGTGAATCAAAAGCTTTTATTGGCTGGGACGGGGTTTCATTGTTTAGTGATGATGTAGATGTAATTCGTCTTGCGATGGAGTATGCTGCACAATACCAAGAGTACTCTGAGGCATGTGGAAGATGCGCACCCGGAAGATGGGGCGGCAGAATTCTGTATGATCAACTCGATAAAATTGCTCGCGGTGAAGGGTCTGTTTCTGATTTGAACCACTTAAAAGAGATTGGCAAGAGTATGCAGATTACCTCTAAATGCGAGATTGGAAAAACCGTTCCAAATCCTATTTTAGATTTAATGCACCACTTTGAAGATGAATTTATGGCTTGTATAAATGAACAGAAACCTTCAAAACACTACAATGAAAGTGTTGGTTACATTGCAAAAATTACAGCTCCATGTACGGACGCTTGTCCTGCGCATGTTGACATCCCTGCTTATATTGAGGGTGTAAGAGATTTAAGATTTGATGATTCGCTTCTCGCTACCCGTCAAACTATGCCTTTGGCGCATGTTTGCGGCCGCGTTTGCCCACACCCGTGTGAAGAGGCGTGCAGAAGAACAAACCTTGATGAACCTATTTCTATCATGGCACTCAAGAGGCTCGGTGCGGATTGGGAGACTGACCACGGATACGGCTTTTTTCATCCTATGGAGAAAAAACCAAGTACTGGGAAAAAAGTAGCAGTAATCGGTGCAGGTCCTGCCGGACTTACAACAGCCTACTATTTAGCAGCTGAAGGCGTAGAAGTAGATGTTTATGAAGAGCTTCCGGTATTAGGCGGCGAAGTTGCAGTTGGCGTTCCTGAATACCGTATGCCGATAGGTAAATATAACCAAGATATCGAATGCGTCAGAGACATGGGTGTGAATTTTCTTGTAAACAGAAAAATAAACGCCGATGACATGCGAAGATTTGAGAACGAATATGATGCGACTATGGTTGCAACCGGAACGCGTATCTCCAAAAAAGTTTACTGTGATAACGAAAGATTTGAGATTAAAGGGTATTGGTCTGCTATTGAGATGCTTGACCAGATTAATCTTTGGGATAAGTACGGCATTGGAGAGAGAGTTGATTTAACCGGCAAAACAGTTGTTTGTGTCGGCGGCGGTTTTACTTCTATGGACGTTGTGCGATGTGCAATCCGAGCAAATGCAAAAAAAGTGTATATGATTTATCGCCGTGACGAAAAAACAATCATCCGAAATACGACCTATGAAGAGTACCATGAAGCGGTAGAAGAGGGAGTAGAGTTTTTATTTCACTCTGCAGTTGCTAGAATGAATGACGAAGAAGATGTGCTGAAATCTCTTTTAGTAGATAAGTTTGAGCTAGTTCCGGATCCAAATGGCGGTCGTGCAGAGCTTGTAAAAGTTGAAGGCGAATCTTATGTGATTGAGACAGACTTCTTAATTCCTGCAGTATCTCAAGCAGCTGATTTGAAGCTTTTACCTGAAGAGTGGGAGATAGCAAAAACCTCTTGGGGAACTATTTTAACGAATGGCAAAGATTATATGACTTCTAAGAAAGGTATCTTTGCTGCAGGCGACTGTGAATATGGGCCTATGACAATTGTTAATGCCGTCGGACAGGCAAAAAGAGCCTCTTCTGTCATAAGCAGATATCTACTGAGCGGTGAAATTACCCTCACGGATGATGAGATTATGGAAGACCATCTTCGCAAACTGCATGTTTATAATAAAAAAGAGAAGATAAAGGGCTGGTTGCCAGGGTTACCGAGAGAACACAGCGAAGTACTTGATGTCGATGTTAGAAAAGACAACAACAAAGAGGTTAACTTAGGCTTTACACAAGAACAGGCAATAAGTGAAGCCGAACGCTGCATGCGTTGTTATTACATCGCTATGGTAGCGGTTTAGGAGGTATGGATATGGAAAAATTAATAAATTTTAAAATTGACGGTATCTCTGTTGAGGCTAAAAAAGGCGAGACGATTTTAAACGTGGCTCGCAAAAATGGCATCTACATTCCTACTATGTGCTATATCTCAAAAACAACTCCATGCGCATCGTGCCGTATGTGTGTTGTTGAAGCTAAAGGGGTTGAAGGGTTTGTGCTAAGCTGCAACACTCCTCCAACTGAAGGAATTGAGATAACGACAAACACAAAAGAGCTTGAGCATGAGCGAACTAACATCATGAAGCTTTATGATGTAAACCACCCACTTGAGTGTGGTGTTTGCGATAAATCAGGCGAATGTGATTTGCAAAACAAAACACTGGAGTTTGGAGTATCTACTCAAAACTTCAGTGCAAAAGACCAATCACGTAAAATAGAGCATTGGGGATTAATCAATTATGACCCATCTTTATGTATCTTGTGTGAAAAGTGCGTGCATGTTTGTAATGAAGTAATAGGTGATGATGCTATAGAAGTAAAGTTTGGCGGATACAGCTCGACTATTATTCCTAAAAACAGTGAGACTCTTGATTGTACTTTTTGTGGAGAGTGTATTGCTGTCTGTCCTGTTGGCGCACTTGTCAGCTCTGACTTTAAGTACAGTGCGAATGCTTGGGAACTCGAGAGGGTACCTGCGACATGTGTGCACTGTTCGGCAGGCTGTGCGCTGGAATATGAGACTCGTTATGCGGGAATTAACGGCGACAAGTCAATTTATAGAGTAAAAAACAACTTTGAATTCTCATCTCTTTGCGGTGCGGGTCGTTTCGGTTTTGACTTTGACAACAAAGAGAAAAGCGATGAGAATGCATTTCACAAGGCTGTTGAAGCAGTTAAGAGTGCAAAAGCTATCCGTTTTTCATCTATGATTACTAACGAAGAGACGCATATTTTACAACTGCTTAAAGAAAAACTAGGCATTAAGCTTTTTAATGAAGATGCTAGAAAATATCAAGAGTTTATGAAATCGTATAGCTCAATAAGCGGTAAAAAACATCACAGCGGTTCACTTGATGCAGTAAAACTCTCAGATGCAGCGATTGTAATAGGCACAAGAGTTGCAACAGATAATCCGGCTCTGAGATATGCTCTGACAACCGCTTCAAAACATAACGGTGCAAAAATCGTATATGCGCATCCAATAGAAGATACCTTGATGCAAAACACTGTGACCCAGTTTATGAAATATGAGGTTGGCACCGAAGAGGGCGTTATGGCACTTCTTGCAAATGCTCTGCTTAAAGATGCTGACCTAGGAGAGGACGAAAAAACATTTTTTGATGCACTTGATTTAGGCTATCTTGAAGCTGAGAGTAACATCGGACATGAAGAGATTTCAGAGATGATTAAGTCATTTTCAAGAACAAAAAATCATGTTCTGATAATCGGAAATGATTTGATAGCGCATGAGAGAGCTCTGAATATCGCTAAATTGGCAGCTCTGATTGAAAAATACAGCGACTTCTCTTTAGTAATTGTGCCAAACGAAGTAAACACGCTTGGTGTTTCGCTAATTGCTGATTTAGATAAAGATGAAGATAGTATTGATGTAGTTGGATACAACGCCAAAGGCAACTTCCTAATCTCATCCCTCAAATTTGCAAATTTATCAGTTGGTGCACTCAATCAGCAGGAGGGAACTTTTGTAAACATTGATAACAGAGTTCTTCCTACAAATGTTGCAGTAAAATTTGATGGACATACATTGAGTGACATAGCATCTGCATGTGGAGTAAAAAGCGAAAATACGGTAGATTATACAGCGAAGTTAACCCCTAACTCAGGATTTAAAAATATCGATTTTGATTCTTTGTCAAACTTTTTATCTCCATTGGGTGAGGATATTCGAGGCTATCTGCTTGATGAAGTCGTATGTGAAATGAACGGTAAACTTGAAGAAGTAAGTGATTTACCGGAGTTTAACGGTACAGTCATCTATAACTCTAACCCGGTTTTACAGTTTAACAGCTATACAAACATTGCAAAACAGCTTGAAAAAGAGAACACTCTACGAGGTTCTGCTCAATTTGCAACGGCAGCTAAAATTTCTGATGGAGACAGGGTTGAGATACGATTTGGCACTCAAATGATTATTAGAGAGTTTAAGCTTGATAACACTCTCAAGGGAACGATAGCGCTCAATCCTATGTTTGATAATGTCGAAGATGCAAGCAGATATAAGTTTGAAAAATCCAAAATAATGAGAGTATCACATGAGTGAAATTACTATAAATATTGATGGGAAAGCGATTCAGACGCAAGAGGGCGAGTATCTCTTAAACGCCGCTCGTTCAAATGGTGTTTTTATTCCTGCAATATGTTATTTAACAAGATGTAGTCCAACATTAGCCTGTCGTATCTGTCTTGTTGAAGCGGACGGAAAACAGGTCTATGCATGTAACGCAAAAGCTAAAGATGGAATGAACATCACGACAACTACGGATGCAATTAAACAAGAGCGTCGTGCAATCATGGAAGTTTATGATGTCAATCACCCTCTTCAATGTGGTGTTTGCGATCAATCGGGCGAATGCGAACTGCAAAATTACACTTTAGAGATGGGCGTCGATTCTCAAAGCTACAGCATCAAAGATGTTGAGAGAAAAGATAAGGATTGGGGACATATTCATTACAATCCGGGTCTTTGTATTGTTTGTGAACGATGCGTCACTGTTTGTAAAGATATGATCGGAGACAATGCCCTTAAAACAGTTGCAAGAGGTTCAGATGCCCTTGCTGCGGAGTATAAAGAGTCTATGCCAAAAGATGCATACAGCATGTGGAATAAACTCAATAAATCTCTTATTGGCTTAACCTCGGGAGAGGAGATGCTTGATTGTACCTCTTGTGGAGAGTGCGCGGCTGTTTGCCCTGTCGGAGCACTTACGGACACCCATTTTATCTACAAATCAAATGCATGGGAACTCAAGCAAATTCCTGCTACATGCGGACATTGTAGCGCAGGATGTCAAATCTCTTACGATGTAAAACATGAGAGCATTGCAAATCCGGAAGATAAAATATACCGTGTTATGAATGAGTGGAACTATGTTTCACTTTGTGGAGCCGGCAGATATGGATTTGATTACCAAAATGCCAATGTATCAAAAGATGAAGTAGCATTTAATAAAGCGGTTGAAGCATTCAAAAAAGCGGACACTATTAAGTTCACTTCAACGATTACAAATGAAGAAGCTTTGATTTTAGAAAAACTGAAAGAAAAATTTGGTTATAAACTTGTAAACAATGAAGCTTTAGCATTTCAAACATTTTTGAATAACTACTCTGAAATAAGCGGTGAAAGCCTTTATAGTGGAAATCTAAAAGAAGTTGCCCAGAGTAATTTTATAGTTTCCGTTGGTACAGCTATAAAAAGCGATAATCCAAATGCAAGATATGCACTCAATAACTCTTTAACTGTAAATAAAGGTGCTGCTCTTTACTTTCATCCTCTTAGCGACCCTATCATAGATGGATTAGGCAAGAGTATTGTAAGCATTAAACACAAGCCGCTTCAAGAAGAGAGTGTTTTATACCTTCTTCTTGATTTGTTTGCAGACAAAGAGAAATTGCCGACAGAGATTACGAACTATTTAGCATCGTTTCACTCTACTAAAATTGTAACTGTTGAAGAGACTATAAAAGAGACAATTGTTGAAATTCTAAAGAGTATGAAACTGAATGAAGAGACAGGGTTGGAAGAAGAGGTAGAAGAAGAAGTTTCTAAAGTTGTTCCTAAAAAAATCTCTAAAGAAATTGAAGTAGATGATAATAAACTTTTTGAGCTTGTTGGAGCGCCAAAAGATTTCAGTGATACTTTAGAGAAGCTGCTTGCTAAAAAAGATACATTCTCTTTGGTTGTCGGAGCTGATTTATATTCACATCCGCATGCAAAGAATTTAGCACGCTTAGTTGCTTTGCTTGAGAAATACAGTGCGTTTAAACTTGTAATGATTCCAAGCCTCACAAATACACTAGGTGTTGCACTTATAAATGAGTTGTCGAAAAATGAAGGCAAATTTTCCATAGGCTACAATACAAAAGGCGATTTCACACTCTCAGCTTTGGGTAATGGAGATTTCCACATGCCGGCTATTAATCAGCAAGAGGGAACTCTTACTTCGATTAACAAAAGAGTAAATCCTACAAATGCCGCTCTTTCTTATGGCGGTTATGAGTTAAATGATATTGCACGCGCCTTAGGAATTGTAGCAGAAAATGCGATTGACTACACTTTTGAGCTTCCGGCAAAAAAAGGCTTTAAAGCTGAAAAATTTGACACACTTCCAAATCATTATACAAACGCAGGAGAGGAAGTTCGTGGATATGAGTTAGATAATTGTGCAGTTCCTCAAGACAAAGATGCTAGTGTGGAAAAAATAGACACTTCGTTGTCTCTCGGAGAGAGTTTGATTTATCTTGTAAATCCTGTAAGACAATTTAGTGAATTTACAAACAAATCTGCTAACCTTGATGAGATGAGCGGTGTTTACATGAGTGCGGAATATCTAGAAAAATCTGAGTTCAATGAGGGTGAAAGTGTGCGTATCAAGAGCGACAGAGGCGAAATAGTTGCTAAAATCGTAAGTGACAACAAAATAGGCGGTAGTATAATTTGTCTGCCAACTTTTGATAGTAAATTAAATTCAGAAGCTCTCTTTAGCGGTTACCGTTTTAATTCAGCTTCGATAGAAAGGGTGTAATATGGATGTAGCATATTTGATAGAAACGGTTATTAAAGTCGTTGTTGTTTTACTTATATTTTCGGCTTTGGCGGGGATTGGAACTTATTTTGAGCGAAAAATTCTTGCTTTTATGCAGCGTCGTCTAGGACCGATGAATGTCGGACCTTATGGCTTACTGCAGGTTGCAGCCGATGGTGTAAAGCTTTTTACAAAAGAGGATATTATTCCAAGCAATGTTGTGCCTAATATCTTTAAAATTGCGCCGGTAATCACGGCGGCCACAGCATTTATGGCTGCTGCTGCAATACCTTTTTTACCACAATTTACACTCTTTGGCTACACGGTTCATCCAATAGTTGCTGATATTAACATAGGTATTTTATATGTTCTTGGCATGATGGGAGTTGGTTTGTATGGACCTCTTCTTGGCGGTATGGCTTCGGCTAATAAATTCTCTTTGCTCTCGGCTGCAAGGGGTGCTGCGGTGTTTATCTCTTATGAGGTTGTAACAGGTCTTTCAATACTAGCTCCGATTATGATTGTCGGCTCACTCTCTCTTGTTGATTTTAATGCTTATCAATCTGGAGGCATTACCCATTGGCTAGTGTGGTCTCAACCTGTTGCATTTGTACTTTTTTGGATAGCTGCTTTTGCCGAGACAGGACGAACACCATTTCACCTTATTGCAAATGACCATGAGATAATTGATGGATTCGGTACAGAATACTCAGGTATGCGATGGGGTCTTTTCTTTATAGGTGAATATGCGAATATGTTCTTTATCTCATTTGTAATACCACTCCTTTTCTTAGGTGGATATGGAGACGGAAGTTTTCTTGGTGCTTTAGGATTACTTGGAAAAATGGCATTTTTCTTCTTCTTTTTCTTATGGACAAGAGCCGCTTGGCCGGATATAAGACCAGACCAATTAATGTGGCTGTGCTGGAAAGTGCTTATGCCGATTGCCGTGATTAATATTGTAATCACTGCTTTAGTAATGATGTTTTAGAAGGGGATGCGAATGAATCATGAGCAATTTAATAACAGAAATGTTAGCGAGACCTACTATTTAGTAGATATAAAAGATTATCCTACTGATGGCTGGGGTAAATTTAAAAGAGTTGTAAAAAGAACATTCAGGGGCGAACTTTTTGTTGGCTTATGGGTCGTTCTTCGTGAGATGATTAAGTTTGATATTCACACTGTCCAATATCCACAAGAGAAAATGCCGATTGGTCCAAGATACCGAGCTGTTCACGAAATGAAGAGGCTCTGGGAATCAGGAACTGAAAGATGTATAGGTTGTGGTCTTTGCGAGAAGATTTGTATCTCAGACTGTATCAGAATGGACACTAGAGTGGATGAAAACTCTCGCAAAGAAGTTACGGAGTACAGTATCAATCTTGGTCGCTGTATTTTCTGTGGCTACTGTGCTGAAGTTTGTCCCGAACTTGCTATCACACATGGCGGACGCTATGAAAATGCGAGCGAGCAGAGAGAACACTTTGTAATGTTTGAAGATATGTTAACACCAATCGATGCGCTGAAGGCTGGTAAACAGCTAGAGTTTGAAGGTTTTGGTGCTATCACACCACATGAAGATGAGCGTGTTAAAAAAACACCTCTCTCATATTAAGGAGTTTGGTTATGTTTGAAGCGATTGCTTTTTATCTGTTTGCTTTTTTAACAACTGTGATGTTTTTTATAGCGGTGACAACAACACAAGCGTTACACGCACTTACAGCGTTGGCGGCAGGAATGATATTTATATCAGCATTTTTCTTTATTCTAGGTGCTGACTTTTTGGGTGCGATTCAAATCGTTGTTTATTCTGGTGCGGTAATGGCACTTTATGCATTTGGTATGATGTTTTTTGATACGACCAGAGATGTGAAAGAGAAGAACGGAAACAAGTTTATTGTTTTTGGACTAAGCATTTTAGCTGCGGTTTTAGTTGTTGTTATTTTTGCGGCTCCAATGGTTTCAACCAATATTGTAGCACTGCATCCTATGATTGAGGGAGCGGGAAATACACAAGAGCTGGGAATGGTTTTATTTACTAAATATTTAGTTCCATTTGAAGTTGCTGCTGTCATGCTACTAGTAGCCATGGTTGCAGGAATTGTTTTAGCCGGTAAAAAAATGGATTTATCTCTTACTCTTATGAATGATGCAGAGATAATTGATGCCAAAAAAGAACAACACAAAAAGGTGCTCTAATGATGGAAATAGGACTTAACCACTACCTTGTGCTCTCAACACTCCTTTTTGCTATTGGATTGATTGGGGTTATGCGTAGAAAGAACCTTCTTTTACTGTTTTTCGCAACTGAGATATTACTTAACTCTGTAAATATAGCTTTTGCTGCGATTTCACACTACTACGGTGATTTAACTGGTCAACTTTTTGTATTCTTTGTGATTGCAATTGCTGCGTCAGAGGTAGCCGTAGGACTTGGTCTATTGATTGTTTGGCACAAGCGCCATGGCAATATTGACTTAGATCACATGTCAACGATGAGAGGATAGAAGTATGGAATTATATTTATATCTAGCACTATTTTCACCGCTAGCCGGTTCACTCTTCGCTGGGCTTTTTGGTGCATCTCCTAGAACCAAAATAGCCGGTGTTGTTCCAAGTTTGTTACTCTTCTTATCATTTGCAAGCAGTACAATCCTTTTGGTTTACATACTGGGTGGCGGAACAAAAGTACATGTGGAAATGATGACATGGATGGCAGCAGGCGATTTATATATTCCTTTTGGTTTCGTTGTTGATCAGGTTTCTGTGACCATGATGATGGTTGTAACTCTAGTTTCAACTATCGTCCATGTCTATTCAATCGGATATATGGATCACGATAAAGGTTTCAACAGATTTTTCTCTTACCTTTCAGCATTCGTTTTTTCAATGATGATTCTTGTAATGAGTGATAACTTTGCAGGTCTATTTATCGGTTGGGAAGGAGTGGGGCTTTGTTCTTGGTTGCTTATCGGTTTCTGGTACCACAAAGAAAGTGCTACATGGGCGGCAAATGAAGCATTTATTATGAACCGTATAGCTGATCTTGGAATGTTAATCGGCATATTCTTAGTATATTGGAATACAGGTTCACTTCAGTATGACCATGTATTTGCTACAGTAGGCGGTTTAGATAAAGAAACATTAACTTGGATGGGAATTTTTCTGTTTATTGGTGCTATGGGTAAATCGGCTCAGTTTCCGCTTCATACATGGCTTGCAGATGCCATGGAGGGTCCAACTCCTGTTTCTGCTTTAATCCATGCAGCGACCATGGTAACTGCGGGTGTATATTTGGTTGTTCGTGCGCATCCTCTCTATGATTTGATTCCACATGTAGGGCTATTTATCGCTTCACTCGGAGCTTTTGTTGCTCTCTTTGCCGCTTCTATGGCTCTTGTGAATCGTGATATGAAGAGAATTATCGCATACTCTACGCTTTCACAGCTGGGCTATATGTTTGTTGCAGCCGGTTTAGGGGCGTATTGGGTTGCACTTTTTCACCTAATGGCGCATGCTTTCTTTAAAGCACTCTTGTTTTTAGGTGCCGGTAATGTTATGCACGCTATGCACAATGAACTTGACCCATTTAAAATGGGTGGATTACGTAAGGCTATGAAGGGAACATTTATAATGATGACTCTGGCTTCAGTTGCGCTTGCAGGTATCTATCCTTTTGCTGGATTCTTCTCAAAAGATTTAATATTAGAGGTTGCTTTTTCTGAGCAGCATTATGTTATCTATACAGTACTGCTCTTTACTGCAGGTCTGACAGCATTTTACTCATTTAGATTAGTGGCGCTTATCTTCCACGGGGAAGAGAGATATAAACTCTTTGGTATTCATCCGCATGAGGCGTATAAATTTATGCTGGTTGCTATGAGTCCACTTTTAGTGTTGGCAATTATTGCGGGTTCATTCAAACTCTCCTATTTTGAGATGATTACTAATCTGCTTCCGGCAATTGAGTATCATATACACCACCCTGTTATTTATTGGGCAATGATTCTTGGAACTCAATCTTTTGTAATTTCAGCAATAGTTTTTGCATACAAAAAATATGCAAATAATAAAGTAAAAGTTCCAGATGGCACATCTAAAATGGAAAGTTGTATATTTTACAAAATTTTAAGCAACCAGTACTATATTCCTTATGTTTATGAAGAGTATTTGGTTAAGCCTTATAGAGAGTTATCAACCGTGTTCTGGAAACAGGTGGACATGAAAATTGTGGATGCAACGGTCGATGGCATAGCCGGTATAATTTATACAAGCGGCGAAAAAACAAGAGTTATGCAGAGCGGTAACCTCTCAACTATGCTTAAGTGGATGGTTGCAGGTACTATAGGTTTGTTATTACTCGCTGTAGTTTTTGGACTTGCAATTAGATATTCTGGTGAAATTAAAACAATTTTATCAGGTTTAGGAGTTTAGTAGATGGTAAACCATATCTTATCAATTTTAATTTTCTTTCCGGCACTGGCAGCAATACTTGGGTTTATTATTCACAAAGACAGTATTCGTGCTTATGGTGTAGCGGTAGCTACAATAGAGTTTGCTCTCTCTTTATGGCTTTGGTCTTCTTTTGACTCAAGTGCATCCGGAATGCAATTTATGGAGAATCTTCCTTTAGTTCCGGCATTTGGAATCAACTATATTTTAGGGGTGGATGGAATTTCACTCTTTATTATTATATTGGCATCCTTTTTTACTATGATTGGTATCGCATCTTTGACTGATACTAAAAATGAAAAAAATATGATTGTTACGCTTCTGTTTTTACAGATGACAATGGCTGGGGTATTCGCGGCTCTTGATGGAATCGTCTTTTATATATTTTGGGAACTTTCACTTGTACCGATGCTCTATATTATCGGTGCTTGGGGTGGACCTTTAAGAATTTATGCTTCTGTTAAATTCTTTTTATATACATTTGCCGGTTCACTTGTCATGTTAGTCGGTATGCTCTTTATGGCATATTTTTACTATCAGGCAACCGGAACTTGGAGTTTTGCAATTCTTGACTGGTATCGTTTGATTCTGCCTGAGAGTTTCCAACTTTGGTTATTTGCAGCATTTTTTATAGGCTTTGCTATAAAGGTTCCTATGTTCCCATTTCATACATGGTTACCTTATGCACACGGTCAAGCACCGACAATAGGTTCTGTGATACTGGCGGCTATTTTGCTAAAAATGGGTACTTACGCATTTATCCGTTTTTCATTACCTATGTTTCCTGATGCTTCTGTATTTTTTATGTTCCCAATAGCAGTCTTAGCCATTATTATGGTTATTTATACAGCCATGGTTGCATATGCCCAAGAGGATGTGAAGCAGGTTGTAGCCTATAGTTCTGTATCGCATATGGGTATTATCATTCTTGGTACTTTTGCACTCAATGTAGAAGGTATTACGGGTTCAATATTTTTAATGATTGCACACGGTGTTGTCTCTGGCGCACTCTTCTTACTTGTCGGTGTTATCTATGACAGAAGACATACGAAGATGATGAATGAGTTTGGTGGACTTGCACATGTTATGCCACGATATGCAACTATCTTTGGACTTATGCTTATGGCTTCTGTCGGTATGCCGCTCACAATTAACTTTGTCGGTGAGTTTTTAAGTTTACTTGGATTTTATAAACAGTCTCATATATTAACACTCCTTGCAGGAACAGCAATTATAGTTGGAGCTATCTACATGTTAGCTGCTTACAAAAAAATGTTCTTTGGAGAAGTTACAAATGAGAAGAATAAGAATCTTCCGGATGTAAGCAGAAGAGAGCTTTTGGCACTTATCCCTTTGTCGATTGTAACAATTTGGTTAGGAATCTACCCTAAACCAATTTTAGCACCAATCAACAATAGCGTAGAGTCAATAGTGCAACTTATGCACGATAAATCTATAACAAACGAAGCAAAAACTAGAATTCCAAACCTTGTTAAAGGTGCAGAAATAGCTAAAACTTCTGAGCAGGGGGCACACTAATGATAGAGCCGGTAAATGTTTCTTTAGCGTCATTAAACTTAATGACGCTGGCACCAATGTTGATTCCGATAGTTGGAGCACTATTAATTCTAGTTATTGATATTTTCAAAGTTGGCTTAGATAAAACTCTCTATGTTTCTATAAGTCTTCTTTTCTTATTGATGGATTTTAGTGCCTTGCTAGGCTCAGCAGGTGTTTTCACCCAAGACGGCATAATGATGGGCGTGTTTAATGTTATGCTCATAGACGGTTTAGCAATTTTGTCTCAATTCATTATTGTTGGGGCTTCAATGCTTTTCATACCACTTGCATTAACGCATAAAAGATTCCATGAGTTTTCCTATCCGGAGTTCTTTGCACTCTTTTTATTTATGATTGCAGGCTTCCAGTTTATGGTTGCAACAGACAACCTGATTCTTGTGTTTGTCGGGCTTGAGACCTCCTCTTTAGCGCTTTACACACTTGTAGCTATGCACAACCGTGACAAATCATTTGAGGCTGCGGTTAAATATTTCACTATGGGTGCTTTGGCAGCCGGCTTTTTCAGCTTTGGAGCAATGGTATTTTATGCACTTACGGGCTCAGTTGAAATCAGTCAGATAGCTGCGGTATTAGCAGCAAATAAATATGTTGACATTGCCTATGTTTTGGTTGGCGTAGTATTTATGCTGGCATCATTTGGATTTAAACTCTCACTCGTTCCGTTTCACACATGGGCACCGGATGTTTATGAGGGTGCAAGTGCTTCAATGGCAGGATTTATGTCTATTGTGCCAAAAATCGCAGCTTTTGTTGTTGCCATGAGACTCTTTGAATTCTTAATTCACAGCGGTGTTGCATGGCTGGAGGTTGTACTTTACACTTTTGTTATTGTTACTATGACGGCCGCAAATATCTGGGCACTGGTTCAAACAGATGTTAAAAGAATGTTGGCATACAGTTCAGTTTCGCATGCCGGTTTTGTAATGGCAGCAATTTTAATTGGTACAACGCAATCCAACAGTGCTCTCTTTTTGTACTGGGTACTTTTTAGTTTTACAAATCTTGGTTCATTCAGTATGCTTTGGATTTCTCGTCAAAAACATCTTCCATTGCACCAAATGTCAGACCACTCTTACGATAAATTTGCAGGTATGGTTCAAACATCACCGGTTGCTGCTTCTATAATGGGTCTGTTTATGCTAAGTTTGGCAGGTGTTCCGCCATTTGCACTCTTTTGGGGTAAACTCTATCTTGTTTCATCTGCTGTTACAGGCGGATATACAGTTTTAGCCTTTATTATGGTACTTAACTCAGCTATTGCCGGTTACTACTACTTAAAACTAATAGTATATATGTTTATGAAAGAACCTGTTATGGGGAATGATGGACATATATATGTTGCAAATGCAACTATTGCACTCAAAACTATTATAGGAATCGCAGCAATAGGAACTATATTTGCTTTTGTTGCACTAAACCCGCTTTTAGAGTTAATTACAGCTTTTGTATATAACAGTGGATACTGATACATTATGTTACACATTAAAACGAACGCGTCCGTTTTAATGGCAGGGACTAAAGTCCCTACAACCCCCTAAAGCTACGAAAAACTCTGTTTTTCGAGAATTTTAAAGAGTCTTATACGCTTTTTTAAAAAGTGCATAAGCTCAGTTACTATACATAAACATTCAGAGGAAAGGAATTTGTTAAAATCGATATTCTTCCTCCTGTTACTTGGTAGCACTGCAACAACACTCTCTGCACTTGAAGTTTCACTCTCAGGTGCAAAAGAGAACTTTCAAAACTACTCAACGCTTCACGTCAAAGATTCAGATGATTTTGTATGTCAAGAAATAAAAAATGATTTTGAAGAAGTATCACAAATTGTTTGTGCTTTCTCGAAACAACCAAATAAAAAATTAAAAACTATACAAAATGATTTTTTCAAAGTAGAAGCCCAAACCAAAAAGAATACTTTTTTTTTGGTAATCTCTCCCTTTTTTAAACTTAAACTGTATCCTATGGTATTTGATATCAGCAAAGATGATTCTGTCTATCAAGCCGATGTGAAACTCACCAAACACTGGATGATAATAGGCTATAAAGATAAATTACCCTACATTAAAAGTGGAAAAAACTCAGATTCCGGAATTAATTTTCCATTTTATTTATCCAGAGATAAACTCCCTTTTGTAGGCGGATTGGATATTGACGGAAAACCTGTACACATTAAAAAAGCACAAGATGTTTCAGATTATCTGAAAATAAAAGAGGCTTATAAAGATAAGCAGTATGATTTATGTTTAGACCTTATAGATAGTGTTCAAAAGCAATACCCGAATTCACTCTTTAATGCGGAACTTATGTATTACAAAATCAAGGCTTTTAATGAACTAAAAGATATTGACAGCGTAATAGTGTTATCTAAAATATATCTGCAAGAGTACTCGTCCGATGAGAATATTCCCGAAGTTTTATCGCTTATAGCCAGAGCAAATGCTATTGCCGGAATGAATAGTGACGCTGATTATTTTTTTGACAGATTATTCAGTGAACATGACGCTTCACCCTTCGTACAATGGGGATATATATATAAAGGAGAGATGCTAGAGGCTGCCGACGCCATAGATAAGGTGTCATACTATTATGAAAAAGCTTTGAGTGACACAAGCGATGTAGATATAGCAGCAACTGCGGCATATAAGCTGGCTCATTTTAAGATTTTAATGTCTCAAAAGAGAGAGGGTGCGGAGTATATTATGAAAATAATAAATGTAAAACCCGACTTTTTTATGAAAAATTTAAAAATGTCTATGGAGATGATGTACTCGGTTCAGGAGGATGGTGACAATGTAACTGCCGCTGCACTTGCAAAAGCATTATTGGACCAGATAGATGCAACGTACGATGAGTATGAAAATCTTCTAAAAAATAGAGGTGTGTGGCTTGCAAAAACAGATAAAAAAGCTGAGGCACTTGAATCACTGAATGATTATCTAAAAAAATATCCCGACGGAGAGTTTGTAAAAGAGGTAAAAATAGCTAAAGATTCACTTTTCTTTGATACGACTGACAGTAATGTCTCAGTACGACTGAATCAATATGATGAATTAATAGAAACATACAAAGATGATACAATCGGCGCTCGCGCAACCTACGAAAAAGCTAAAGTTCTTTTAGAAAATGGTATGTTCAGAGATGTTTTGGCATTTAAAGAGTCGATATTAACACTGGACACTGAACTTTATAAAGATACAGAAGAAATAGTAAAAAAATCTGCAGTAGGGGCTATGCAACTCTATTTGGAAAATAAAGAGTGCGCAGAGGTGCTAAACCTCTCATCAGACTACAACATAACTCTCTCAGCCGAGTGGGATGAGGGAATTTATGATTGTGCAATGAAGGGTGGAGATTATCTGCTCTCTAAAAAAATTGCAAGCAAAAACTTAAAATCGAAAGATTTAGAATTACGAAAAAAATGGCTCTACAGATATATAAAAGTTGACTTCGCTACAGGGAATTACAGCGATGTGATAGAGGCATCAAAAGAGCTGATTACACTTATACAAGATGATAAAGAGTCGGAGTACAAAGATGTTCACAGATATTTATTTGATACATACCAGCGGCTTGAACAAAAGAGTAAGCAAATAGAAGCTATTGTTGCCATAGAGCAAGTATATGGCTTAGATTATAAAGATATAGACAGATATGTGGCAGTGATGAGCATCGGCAGCAGCAACAAAGATGACAACATGGTAATTAAATATGGGAAAGAAGTCGTTAATGTACAAAACAAATCAAAATCATATGCACAAAGCCCATTTGTAGAGTTCACTCTCTATCAATCTTATATAAATAAAGAGGATTTTGAAAAGGCTCTAGAAATAATAAAATCGCTCGACTCTGTCGAGTTGACAAATCCTCAAAGAGCAAGACAAAAGTATCTGTTGGGAACAGTTTACTCAAAACTCATGCGAACAGAAGATGCAAAAAAAGCATATCAAGAAGTGATAGATGCAGATCCAACTTCAGCATGGGCAAAGCTGGCAAAAGATGCTAAAAATCTTTAACTCCGCATCTATCCCTGCCATCTAAACGAAGGCGTTCGTTTAGATGTTTAATATCGGTGTTAAAAACTCTCCAATAAAATTACATTCACAAAAGTGCCCTGCTCTAAATCCCCATCCTCTTCACCACTTACCATCAAAGCACTATGGTCTAAAAGGTTTGTCAAAATTGCAGAGCTTCCCACTTTTTTATCTTTAAAATTGACAAAATATTCACCCTCCTCTACTACGACATTACATGCGGTAAACTCTCTGAGGTTGCTTCTTTTTTGAAAATTTTCACCCAGTTTTGCTTCCACCATTTTATAGGGTTTCTCTTTGCCTAACATTTTTGCAATAAGCGGAAGAACATAGAGTATGGCTGTAACAGTCGAAGAGTAGGCAAATCCTGGAAGCGATACGATAAATTTATTCTCTTTGCCTGCTACTAAAATATGGCGACCGGGTTTAATAGCCACGCCTTTAAAGACTATCTCGGCACCTATTCGAGGTACGATGTCTTTGACAAAATCATAATCTCCAACGCTTACCCCTCCGGTACTTACCAGAATATCTGCAGATTCAAGTGCACTCTGGAATGCTTGAGTTATTGAAGCTTTATCATCGGCAACAACTCCAAGCTGAATTACCTCAGCACCCGCTTCTTCAAAAAGTGCCGCAAGCGTGTAGTTATTTGAGCTTCTGATTTGTGCTGGATTACTGCTGTCAACCCCTAAATCTAAAATTTCACTCCCTGTTGCTATAACTGCCACACGTGGGCGAATAGCAACTTTTACCATCACACAGTTGAGCGCCGCCATCACGCCGATTTCGGCAAAACCGATTTTTGTACCTTTTTGGATGAGTATATCGCCGGCTCTGTACCCCTCACCGATTGGGCGGACGGATGCGCCGCTTTTTACCTTAGAGTTTATAATGATATTGCCATTTTCTACACTGACATTTTCTATTTGTATGAGAGTATCGCTCCCTGCAGGCATTTTTGAACCTGTAAAAGTTTTAATACATTCACCTGACGAGACAACCCTCTGCTCATTGTTTCCGGCTGGATTCGTGCCTAAAATCTTGATAGACTCCAACTCTTGGTCTGCTGAGATAATCGCATAACCATCCATCGAAGCGGTCGGAAATTGTGGGTCATTATATATTGCGATTATATCTTCAGCTAAAACTCTTCTCAAAGATGCACTAAGAGCAACATTTTCACTTCTAGTTGTTCCGACATTTAATAAATTTAACATATTGATACTTGTATCATATAAAAGCATTTTCAACCCTTTTTTTCCAGAATTCCACTGCCTTTTATAGCCGTAGAACGCTCTAATGCGTAAATTCTTTTCCCGCCTTTTAAATCATACTTCCATATTGGAGCTGACGCTTTGAAATCCTCTACAAACTCATCTATAAATTCTAGTGCAACTCGACGCTTTGGGGAGAAAACTGCAGCTATATATGAAGATTCATGGAGCATGACATCACCGCGTGAGTGAGCCATTTTTATAACCGCGCCTCTTCCTTTTGCTCTCTCCTGCCATTCTCTAAACCAACTCTCTAAAATAGGTTCATAAATGTCAAAACTAAGCCCTTCAATCTCATCCTCATCTCTTACGGTTCCCACAAAAGGTATGTATGCACCGTAATTGCTCAGTGCTTCTTGCTCATACCACTCTTTTAATATTGTCGGAACCTCTAATGCACCGTCATAAAGATAAAGCATATTTCAGCCTCCACAAACAGGAGGAAGCAAAGAAACTCTGTCTCCATCTTTTAAATCCACATTGAGCGAACCAACCAGTGTGTCATTTACGGCTACTGCACAATTTTTCAGCCACTCCGACATTTCACTATCTTTTTGTAAAACTGTTGCCAACTCACTCAAATTTGTTATCTCCAACGCTAATGGTGCTTTTTGGATTGGACCTAAAAATTCTACTCGTACCAAAAGTGGCTCCTATACTATATTTTATGAGAACGATTATATCAAAATAAGTTAAGCGATGTATAATTTCAGCAATAAATATAGAGGAGAATACTTTTGGTTTTTGGAAAAATTGAGTATCTTAATCTGTTACCTTTTCATGTCTTTATGAAACGATTTGTTTCAAGCAGCCAGCAGAGCATGAGCATAAACTACAAAAAAGGCGTACCTTCGAATATAAATAAAAAGTTTTTATCCAGAAAAGTTGATGCCGCCTTCATCTCCAGTATCCGCGCGAAAAAACATCGATATGTGAATCTTGGAATTATTGCAAAAAAAGAGGTTCGCAGTGTATTAGTAATTCCAAATGCCGACTTTGTTATAGACACAGATTCTGCTACTTCAAATATTTTGGCTCGCATTTTAAATCTAAAAGGCGAAGTCATTATCGGCGATAAAGCACTTCGATATTATCTGCAAAATAAGCCACATGTAGACTTGGCTTCGGAGTGGAATAAAAGGTATAATCTTCCCTTTGTCTTTGCCCTGCTTTGCTACCACAGAGATAAAAAAATATATGAAAAAATAGAAAAGAACTTTCTTAAACAAAAAATTAAAATCCCTCAATACATACTAAAACAGGCATCAACAAGAACAAATATAGCAACAAAAGATATCTTAGAATATCTAGGCTACATCTCATACAATTTAGATGAAAAAGCCAAACTAGGACTCAAGAAATTTTATAATAAGGTAAACTTTTAAGCTCTATTAGCTAAAATATTTTCATGTACAAATTCATCCTAAGCCTCTTTTTTATCATAATAAGTGTGTATGCTGGTGAGCCGATTTCTCCCATACCAATTGAGGCGATTGGCGATATAAAAAAAGCCAGATTGGGTAAAAAGCTTTTTTTTGACACAATTTTGTCAAAAGACAACTCCACTGCATGTCTGAGCTGCCATGATGTTTTTAACGGCGGTGCCGATTCTAAAATAGTTTCGGTCGGTTTTGAAAATAAAAAAGGGAATATCCAATCCCCGACAGTTTTAAATGCCAAATACAACTTCAGACAATTTTGGAACGGCAGAGCTACAAATCTTCTTGAGCAGGCAGATGGCCCGATGAACAATCCTGTAGAACATAACATGAACCCAAATGCGATAGAAGAGAGACTAAATAACTCAGACAAGTACAAGAAAGAGTTTAATGAAGTTTACGGCGTTTCGCGCATAAAATATCAGTTAGTTTTAAATGCTATCGTAGAGTTTGAAAATAGCCTCACAACTCCCAATTCTAAATTTGACAAATTTTTACGACAAGAGATTCAACTAAGTTCAAATGAACAAGAGGGATACACTCTTTTTAAACAATTTGGTTGCATCACATGTCATAACGGCGTAAACATTGGAGCGAACTCGTTTCAAAAAATGGGCACATTTTTAGAGTATGATTCAAACAATACTTACCCTGACAGATTTGCTATAACAAAAAAAGAGAGTCACAAAAATGTATTTAAAGTCCCTACTCTCAGAAATATAACGCTCACAGCACCCTATTTCCACGATGGAAGTGCCAAAACTTTAAAAGAAGCTCTTGAAACCATGTCTAAATACAATTTAGGGCAAAACCTCACCAACAAAGAGATGGAAAAAATAATATCTTTTTTAGGTACTTTAGAAGGTCAAACTCCTAAAATATTGGAAGAATTTTGAAACTTAATCGATTAAACTTTATTGTTTTAGTAGTCGGAATTATTTCGTCAGCGATATTAATTTACTTTTATATGATGCAAAGAAATTTTACAAAAAATTACAAAGAATTTCTAATATCTATTAATAATTTTGAAAATACTCAATCGGACTTGTCATACACTATTTTAGAAAATTCTTTATATGCCTACAACAATCAAGATCAAATTTCACATGAGATAAAAAAATTATTAGAAGAGTATGAAAACTTACAAAAATCAACAATTCTACTTAATAAAAATTATAAGCCTGTTCAAGAGAGCCTTATAAAACTCAAACAAAGGTTAATTCTTGAGATAGACAATATTGATGAATATTTAATGTTAAATGCAGGAGTCAAGAATTCTTTTGTATTTTTAACTCGCTATGTGGATGATTCTGTTGCCTCAAATGCAGACAACGATATATTTTTAAAAGCAAATCATATTTTAAAACATTTTAACGACGCAGTAAAGATGCAAGATTTAGATTACATTAACAACTTAACTGTTTTAATAGCTTCAGACTCACAAAGCGCTGATACCTTAACCTTTATAAATACTTTTAACATGCATGCCAAATATCTTATTCAAAAATATCCATCATTCATAGAAACCACGCAAGAAATCACACACAGTAATATTCACAAATTAATCAAAAAAGTAAGAGAAGATTTTTCAAAGCTTGCTTTAGAAGATTTTAATGCGCTTGATATTTTTGCCATAATTGTTTTTAGCATATACATGCTATCGCTTTTTACTATCGTTTCTCTATTTGTTAAAAATTCTCATGAAAACAAGAAGCTTCAAGATACAAAAAAATCTCTTGAATACTCATTAACTTACGACATGTTAACTGGTTTGTACAATAGAAAAGCCTTAGAGCGTGAACTTAATCAGACAGATTTTCCACATGTTCTTGTTTTAGACATTAACGGATTTAAAGATATCAATGACATTTATGGAAATGATGTCGGGAACACTCTTTTAAAAGATTTAGCAACTTTTTTAAAAAATAATTGTACCAACACTTCGGTCTTTAAAATTTATCGTATTGGCGGAGATGAGTTTGCAATTTTGTTTGATGATATTGATAAGGATATTGCATTAAACATAGCCATTGAGCTTGAGAAAAATATTTCTGAACATATCTTTGCTATTAACGAACTTCAGCTGAATCTCGCGGTCAGCATTGCAAGCAATAACATAGCTCCTATTTTAGAAAATGCAGATTTGGCCCTTAAACTGATTAAAAAAGAGCATAGAAAACATGTAATTGCCTATAAAGAGAGCCTGAATCTCAAAAAAAGCGTTCAAGAAAACATGAACATTTTAAAGTTAATAAAAGATGCTATTTCAAATGACGCAATTGTTCCATTCTTTCAGCCAATCGTGAATTTACAAACAGCTAAAATCGAAAAATATGAGGCTTTGGTTAGATTAAAACTTTCGGATGGGACTTTTTTACCCCCAATAAAATTTTTAGATACCGCCAGAAAAACTTCTTTCTATCATGAGATTACAAGAATAATGATTGAAAAAACAATAAAAGTAGCTGAACAGTTTTCGAAATACAGATTCAGTTTAAATATCTCAATGCAAGACATATTGGATGATGAGATAACAGACATGCTGTTTCAGAGCCTGAGACTCAATCCTTTGATATCCTCAAGAATAGATATAGAGCTTTTGGAGGTAGAGCATCTGGAAGATTTAGAGAAGGTTCAAGAGTTTATAAAAGAGCTACATAAATTTGGCTCAAAAATTCTTATAGATGATTTTGGCTCAGGTTACTCAAACTTCTCATACTTCTCAGATTTAGATATTGACATAGTAAAAATAGACGGTTCGATAGTGAGGGAAATAACCACCAATGACAGAAAGCTTCACATGCTGAAAAGTATTCATAAATTCTCCAACGGAATGGATATGCAGAGTGTTGCCGAGTTTGTAGAGAATAAAGAGATTGCTGTACTCTTAAAAGATATTGGTGTGCATTATGGGCAAGGATATTATTTCAGTAAACCACTTCAGATGCCGCTGGAGAACGATGAAGTGACAATCTAAGCCTGCAAAAATTGATATTGCTTATGTTATCAAAGTAATCTACAATTGTCGATGGGTTTTAAACTTTAATAAAAACTTTTTCTCTTTATGAATAGAAATACCCCTAGAGCGGTAAGTATAGATATAATTATTAGAGCTACATAATCTGTAGCATGTGGGTTTCCTGAAAAATAGAGCCCTTCCGTATTTATGCCGAAAAAACCGACTACAATATTTATCGGTAAAAAAATAGCTGATATTACTGTAAGAAACAATATTGTTTTTCTCATATTTTCATTTGCTATTATTGTGTATAGACTATATATATTATCAAGTTTTGAAAGATTCATAACGCAAAATCTAAAAACACGATTGAGGTGCTCTTCAATATCCTCAAAGCCTACCAGCAACTCGTTATCATGCATAATCACATCTGAACTTTTTATAAATTCCATATGAATTTTAGCGGCTTGTGATAGAAGCCTCTCCATTCTAACCATCTCTTTTTTTAGAGTAAACCACTCTTTAATAGCATCTTTATTTTCATATATGCTCTCTTCAAGCTCCTCAATAAGTTCCACATGATTCTCTATCTCTTCCATGGTTTTATCTACAAGTTTGTCTAAGATATGATAAAAAGATTTATAACCGTCTATTTTTATAAATTTTTCTTCAAGTCTGTTAAATGTAAAAATATTATTGTCATTATCTATAATATAGGCATGTGATTCGACATTTAATTTATTCAAATTTTTAGAAAAAAGTCTGTAAATCAGTAATTCATAATTCTTATGCTGAAAAAAAATAGACGGATGATCACCATTATATATGTCTTCTTGATGTGGTTTTTCTAAGAATGACAACTGCATTTTATTCCCTATTACACTTTTTTGCTAAGCGCCGCAACATGATTACTGTTACCAAGAACAACTAGCAAATCGCCCTTTTCAAGAATATCATTCTTCTCAAAAGATGTATGCCATTCACCTTGATGTTTATAGGCAATCGGTTTTACCTCATAATCTTTTTCAAAAGTAGGCGATAAAATGGAAGTCCCAACCCAAAAATTAGGAACAGTCATTTTTGCAATCTTCATGGTAATAGAGAGGTCGATTGTCTCATAATTCATATTTGCTACAATTTTTTTAACCAGCTTTTTAGCCGACTCCATCTCAGGATAAATAACTTTTGCGGCACCTAGTTTTGAGAGAATTTGACCATGTACGGGAGTAATTGCTTTGGCAATAATTGTTTCAATACCAACTTCTTTGAGTGCCATAATAGTAAGAATGCTTGACTCAAGATGTTCTCCGATACTCACGATTGCTACTTCAGCATCTGCTATTCCGGCTTCGCGCAGTGCCTTTGCATCCGTCGAATCAAGCATAATCGCATCTTGAACGAATTCGCTTATGTTACGAATTTTATCCTCATCATTATCAATCGCAATCACTGTTTCACCCTGCTGCGCAAGCCCCTGAGCAACATGAAATCCAAATTTTCCTAATCCAATAACTACATATGTCATATAATAACCTTCCCTTCTGCATATTTAATACGGGTTTGCACCGCTTTTCCGACTATAACGATTGTAAAGGCAAAAACACCGATACGCCCCATCAACATCAACAAAATAATATTTAATTTTCCCACATCACTAAAAAGAGCACTGTAGCTCAAGACTCCACCGTTTCCGGTAGAAATACCGACCGTACCAAATGCCGAACATGTCTCAAAAAGTGTACGGACAAAGTGAAGATGTTCACTCTCATTTAAAATAACAGTAGAAATAAGTACATAAAAAGATGCAACAAATATGACTGCATACGCTTTGTTAATTTGATATGGATCTAAACTTCTGCGAAAAATATGCGGATTATTTTGCCCTCGAAGTGTAAACCAAACACCAATAATTGCGAGTGCAATAACCGTTGTCTTAATCCCCCCTGCAGTTCCTCCGGGGCTACCGCCCGTCATCATAAAAACAGTTCCAAAAAAGAGATCAGAGTCGTTAAAAGTTGAAAAGTCTATGGTGTTGAATCCTGCTGTACGGTAGTTGACAGAAGCAAACCACGCTGAGAGGAATTTTTCTGGCACACTCATGTTGCCGAGTGAGTTAGGATTATTCCACTCTAATGAGAGGATAATTGCCATTGCGGCAACTATCATAATCCCCGATGTCCAGAGTACGATTTTAGCATGTGTAGAGAGACGGGTAAGTGATTTTCTGCGATAGTTATAAAGCTCCAACACAACTAAATATCCCAATCCCCCAATAATAATAAGCATTGGAATTGTTATGTTGACAACCAAATCTCCTCGATAGTCCATAAGATTTGTGCTAAAAAGTGAAAAGCCTGCATTATTAAAAGCGGAAACAGAGTGAAAAAAGCCATACCACAATGCTTTTCCAAAGGACATGTCAACCCAAAATCGCGATGCCAGAATCACAGTTCCAATGAGTTCAATAATGATTATACTGGCAAAAACTATTTTTAAAAAACGAAAAATTCCGCTCATTCCGGGATAGTTGAGCGATTCCTTAAGAATTAAACGGTCACGATAAGTAAGTCTTTTACCTCGCATAATAGCCATAAATGTAACTGCTGTCATGTAGCCGATACCACCGATTTGGATAAGTGCGAGAATGATCACATGCCCAAAACCGGTAAAATCAACCGGAGTATCTTTGACAATGAGTCCTGTCACACAAACCGCTGAAGTGGCTGTAAAAATTGCATCTACAAATCGTAAATCACCATTGTGTGCAAACGGTAACATGAGTAGCATAGCACCGACAAAGACAAGAGTAACAAAGCTTATAAAAATTATTTTGACATCTTCTGTTTGCAGATTAGGCTCCTTACGATAGCAGATTTAGCGAATGAAAACGAAATGATACATCCGTTACACTTAAGCTATCATTTGAATTATTGTTGCGTAAAATTTCAGTGATGGGAAGAATTTTAATTCAAGCAAAAAGAGCTAAGCCGTCAATAAATTTGACTAAGCATTGCTTGAATTTAGGGAGGCTCTCGGAAGGCTTTTTAGCATTGACGGCTTATGAGTATTATTATATATAATTTTAAAATATTTTTCTTGATTTATATCAAAAACTCCTATCTTATCCCTATATTTAGGGTGGAAAGTTTTATTTTCGAGGCATCAAAACCTAGTGATTTAGGCAGCTCTTTTATAAATTTTAATTGTGCAATATATGGCTGAATAAAATATCTGTTTTTGTACTTTTTTTTCTCTAAAAAATCTATCATTTCATTTATATTTTCATAGCTTAAAAGTTCACTGTGATAAGTTGTACGAACTTCAAATTCTACTGAAGAGTTCAGCAGCAAATCAAGAGACTCTTCAAATTTAGTGTAAAGTTTTGAGTGCGTTATTTCTAAAAATTTTAACTCTGTAGATTTAAAATCTAGTGCTACAAAATCAAGATATTGCAAAAGTTCATGTATCACTTCAGGCTTTGAGCCGTTTGTGTCAAGTTTGATTTTAAATCCCATTGATTTTATTTTTTGTGAAAGTTCCAGAATGTCTGGATAGAGTGTCGGCTCTCCTCCGCAAAAAACTACACCTTCAAGTTTTCCCTTTCTTTTTTCTAAAAAAGTCAACACTTCTTCAATACTTACCCTCTTCTCACTCTCAAAAACCAAATCTAGGTTATGGCAGTAAGAACAGAGCATATTGCATCCGCTAAACCAGATAATACATGCAAGAGTATCTGGAAAATCTTGCAGTGTAAAAGGTGTTATGTCGCAGATATTGTAGTTATGCATTCTCTTCGTCACACTTTGGACAAAACTCATGCTCACCATGCAGATAACCGTGAATCGGACAAATAGAGAAGAGAGGAGTGATTGTAATATAGGGAAGTCTATAGTTTTCTATCACTGTTTTTACAAACTTCTTTGTCGCTTGTATGCTGGATATTTTTTCAGTCATGTAGAGATGCAAAACTGTTCCGCCCGTATATTTGCACTGCAAATCATCTTGCAAATCAAGTGCTTCAAAAGGGTCGGTTGTGTAGTTTACAGGAATTTGAGATGAATTCGTATAGTAAATATTTTGAGCAAATCCTGCTTGAATAATATCTGAATATCTTTTTTTATCCTCTTTTGCAAAACGATAGGTTGTTCCCTCCGCTGGAGTTGCTTCAAGGTTATAAAGATTTCCGCTTTTTTCTTGATAAGAGATAATTTTTTCTCTCATAAAATCCAAAATATCCCCCGCAAATGTGATGCCGCTTGGAGTTGTTATATCGTCCGTGTCGCCACTGAAATTTCTTATCATCTCATTGATTCCATTGACACCGATGGTTGAGAAGTGGTTGTTGAAATGGTGAAGATAACGTTTTGTGTAAGGGTATAGCCCTTTATGGAACAGCTCATTCACTACAACTCTTTTTTTCTCCAAAGTTGAGTAAGCCAACTCCATAAGCTCTTCAATTCTTGCAAAAAGTGCTGTTTTGTCATTTTTATATAAATAGCCAAGTCTTGCCATGTTGAGCGTCACAACTCCGATACTTCCAGTCATCTCTGCACTTCCAAAGAGCCCGCCTCCTCGCTTGAGCAGCTCTCTTAAATCTAACTGCAACCGGCAACACATGCTTCTTACATGTCCCGGTTTATATGCATGCGGATTTTCACATAGATTACCATCTACGTCTCTTATGTATTGGCTCCCTATAAAATTCTGAAAATAGGCACTTCCTATTTTTGCCGTATTTTCAAATAAGATATCTGTATTTTCACCGTCAAAGTCAAACTCCTCGGTTATATTGACAGTCGGAATTGGAAAGGTAAAAGGCTGACCGGTCGCGTCTCCCTCGGTTAAAATCTCAAAAAAAGCTTTATTGATTTGTTTCATTTCATGATAAAAGTGTTTATAGGTTAAATCTGTTAATGAAGTAACTTTTTCATCTCTCTTTTTTGCAGCTTCAAGCAGTTGTTCGTCATTTATCCCATGAAAAAGATGTTTTTGATTTTTTGTCGGGATCTGCTCTTTTAAATCACTCGGCACTGTCCAATCAATTGTTACATTTGTGAATGGACTTTGTCCCCATCTTGATGGAACATTTAAATTGTAAACAAAGCCTTTCAGAGCTTTTTTTATCTCATCTTCGCTCAGCTTATCTTTAAATAGATAGGGTGCAAGATATGTATCAAAACTGCTGAACGCTTGCGCTCCCGCCCATTCACTCTGCAGGATTCCAAGAAAGTTCACCATCTGCCCTAATGCTTCTCTAAAATGGCTTGGTGCCTTACTCTCAACTCTTCCTCGCACTCCGTTGAAGCCCTCATCAAGAAGAACCCGCAAACTCCATCCCGCACAATATCCGCTCAAGTTATCAAGGTCGTGGATATGAATATCGCCATTTCTATGAGCGTAACCCTCATCGTTTGAGTAGACCTTGTCCAGCCAGTAGTTTGCGACGACTTTTCCTGCTAAGTTGTTTACGAGTCCTGCATTTGAATAACTGATATTTGCGTTTGCATTTATCCTCCAATCCTCTTTATGGATGTACTCTTCAACGCTTTGAGTAGAGTTTATAAAAGTGGTAGAATTTAGGTTGCCGCAGAACTCCTCTCTTTGAAGTTTATGCAAAAATCTGTAGGTAATAAAAGATTTCATAACATTGAAATGACCGAATTTAAAGAGCTCTTTTTCTATGATATCCTGCACCGACTCAACTTCAACTTTTTCAAGCTTTGAGATGTATTCAATCGTATTTAAAAATACATTCTCATCGTAGAGTTCATTAACGCTTTCATACGCTTTTTTTATGGCATCCTCAATTTTATAAGAGTAGAAATTCTCTTGTGAACCATCTCTTTTTAAAATCAGAAAATTCATTTATCAGCCGTTTTTTGTTCTAAAAAATATTTTCTCTCCCTATGTTCACCTAGTTTGCCGATGTTAAAACTCTCAATTGGTCTATGGTAGCCCATAACTCTTGTATAAATGATGCATCTTGTTCTATTTTCTGTTTTCATAATTCAATCCTTCTAATTACTACCAAGAAGTGGTATTTAAAATAATAGACAAAAACAGATTATATACGACTTAAAAGTAGTATATAATCAAAGTTAAAAGATATTGCATGTAGAATGTCAAAAAATTATATTCGGATATATGAAATGGTATTTAGTACAACAACGCAATACGCTCTAAAAATTCTAGCCTATTTAAATGAGCATAAAGAGGGGCTTTGTAGCGCAAAAACCCTCTCTGAGGAGCTTAATATTCCATACAAATATCTTACAAAAATTATGACGAAGTTTACAAAAAATGAGATGATAGAGTCCATACAGGGGAGATACGGTGGATTTAAACTGATAGACTCAAAAATTATAACCATATATGATATTTTAAAGTTATGCGATGGGGATAGTGCGAAAGATTGTATTATCGAAAAGATAGAGTGCGATGAGAAAAAAAAATGCCACTACCACGACGCTTGGCAAAAGCCGAGAGAGTCTATTAAAAAAGATTTTTTAGATGCTGATTTAAAGGGCTGCATCTCCAAAGAATCCTAAAATTTATCTCAAAGGAAGGTAGGAAGTTCCAGATAAGTCGGAACTCCTTACCTTTGCGCATGCTTAGGATTTATTTTTGGCATCATCAAGAGTGGCTTTTGCATAAATCTCAAAAAGTATAGGAATAATCACAAGGCTCAAAACTGCCGAACTGACCACCCCGCCAAGCATCGGTGCTGCGATTCGCTGCATCACTTCGCTCCCCACACCATGCGTGTACATAATCGGCAGTAATCCTGCAAGTATCGCAAAAACCGTCATAAGTTTTGGTCTTACTCTTTGAACTGCTCCCTCATAGATAGCATCATTTAGTTCTTTTACGCCAAACTCTTTTCCAAATTTCTCTTTTGCCTCTGTCACCGCTTCTTGGAGATAAACTATCATAACTATAGCTGTCTCAGCTGCAACTCCGAGGAGGGCTAAAAAGCCCACTATGACTGCTATGCTCATGTTGAAGTTTAATATATTGATGTAAATAAGCCCGCCCAAAAGTGCAAAAGGGAGGGTGAAAAAAACTATCAGAGTCGGGATAGGCTCTTTGAGCGCAAAATAGATAAGAATAAGTATTACTATTATCACACTCGGAATAATCCATACAATTTTAGCCATGGCAGACTCTAGGTATTGACTCTGCCCAGCCCACTGTATGTAGTAGCCGGACGGCAATTTTACAGCTTCTAAAAGTTTTTCTGCCTCCTCTTTGTACTCAGTGGCACTTACGCCGTTTTGCGGAGTAATATATATAAATGTGACTGGAGAAGCCATCTCGCTTTTGATGACCGAACCGCTCTCTCTATATGCAACATCTGCAAAAGTGCTAAGCGGTACAAATCCCAAAGAGGTTTTTATCATGATACTTTTTATGCTCTCGATGCCTCTTCTCTCGTCTTCTTCAAGTCTAAGCGCAATCGGATAACGCTCTAAACCTTTGTACATGGTAGATATTTTCATACCGCCGACAGCGGTCGAGACATAATCCAAGATGTAATCTTTTTTAATATTGTATCTTGCAAGCGCGTTTTCATTCATGGTTATATCTAAATAGTAGCCTGCACTCGCCTGGTCTGCAAAAACAGAGAGAGTTTTGCCGTAGCTTCTAAGCACACTCTCTATCTCCTTGCCGTACTTTTGTAAGCCTTCTGCATTTTTGCCGTAGAGTTTTATACCAAGAGGTGTTCTAATACCGCTCAAGAGCATGTCGATTCTTCCGCGAATCGGGTAGGTCCATGAGTTTACAAGCCCCGGAACATGAAGCGCCTCTTCAAGAGCATTCATCAACTTCTCATGCGTCATTCCCTCTCTCCACTCACTTTGGGGCTTAAAAGTGATAATTGTCTCAATCATGCCAAGCGGAGCAGGGTCAGTCGCACTATTCGCACGACCTCCCTTGCCAAAGACCATCTCAACTTCCGGAAACGATTTTATAATTGCATCTGTTTTTTGAGTAATCATTTTACTCTGGTCAACACTTATCCCATAGGGAGTCACAGGCATGTACATAAGAGTCTGCTCATTAAGAGGAGGCATGAACTCCCATTTCAGACCACTGTAAAGCGGATACATGTATCCAAGAGCCAAAACTACTGCAACAATCACCACGTATTTTAATTTGAGTCCATACACTATGACAGGGTGATAGAGCCAAATAAAAAAGCGGTTAAGCGGATTCTTGTTCTCACTCAGAATCTTTCCCTTTACGAAGTAGAGCATCAAGACCGGAACCAAAGTTATAGAGAGAATCGCACCGGCCGTCATTGCAAATGTTTTTGTAAAGGCTAAAGGGGTAAAGAGAAGTCCCTCCTGCCCCGAGAGAGCGAAGATAGGTAAAAAAGAGACAACAACCAAAGAGAGTGCGAAAAAGATAGGACGCCCTACAACCTTTGAAGAGCTCGTTATTGCTTCAAATCTCTCGCTCTTTGTAAGAGTTTCTCCCTTTTTTTCCTCCAGCTTTACAATGTTTTTATGGGCATTCTCAATCATAACTATAGTTGCATCCACCATGGCACCGATGGCGATGGCTATGCCGCCCAGACTCATAATATTCGAGCCGATTCCAAAGAGTTTCATAAGCAAGAAAGTAGCCCCGATAGTCAGAGGCAGAATGATGATAACTATGAGAGAGGAGCGGAGGTGCATCAAGAACAGAGCGATAATAATGATGACGATAATGCTCTCTTCGATGAGCGTAGATTTTAGGTTTCCTACAGCCTTCTCAATCAGGCTGGAACGGTTATAGACATTTATGACATCGACATCCTCAACCTTCAGCTCACTCATCTTTTTCTCTATTCGTTTGATGGTGGAGTAAACATCTTCGCCGTAGCGAACCATCACTATTCCACAAACAACTTCACCCTCACCGTTTAAGTCGGCAATTCCTCGGCGCGCTGCGGGAACCAACTCAACTCTTGCAATATCGCCCAAGGTTACAGGAGCATTTGCTTTTGTTGCCACGACAAGAGAGCGGATATCATCCAAATTTTTCACATACCCTTTCGCCTGAACCATCCACTCATAACCGTTTTGTATAACGATTCGCCCGCCTGTATCGTTGTTGTTTGCCTGCAAAGTCTTTGCAACGTCCTGAATGCTCAGGTTATACCGCACAAGCATGTCGTTGCTCACGCTCACCTGATAGGTCGGTACAAATCCTCCGATAGAGGCTACCTCACTCACTCCGTCCACTCCTAAAAGAGCAAACTTATAGTAGTAATCCTGCAGAGTTCTAAGCTCGCTAAGGTTTTTGGTTTTAGATTTGAGTACATACTCATACACCCAGCCGACACCGCTGGCATCAGGTCCAAGAGCAACTTTCATAGATTCAGGAAGTTGTGAGCTCATAGAAGCCAACTGCTCAAGCACCCGTGAACGCGCCCAGTAAAGATCAGTGCCTTCTTTAAATATAATGTATATAAGCCCATTTTCATAGGTTGAGAATCCACGAACAGTCTCAATATTAGCAATAGCCAAAAACTGAGAGACAAGAGGATAGGTTCCCTGAGCTTCAATGATTTCAGGAGATTGCCCAGCCCAGTTTAGTTGAACAATAACCTGCGGAGGAGAGAGGTCAGGGATGGCATCAAGAGGTGTATTTTTTAGTGCCCAAAAAGAGGCAAAAGTTAAAAATAAAGCTGAGATGAGTACTAAAAAGCGATTCTTTACGCTAAAGCTTATTATTTTTTCTATCATGATTTTCTCCCTTTATTCTACTCCTCAAGGAGTTAGCTTCAGTGCCATAGCGGCTAGCGTTGACTAGATGAGCTGTGCCCATATGGTCAAATTAATAGAGTGAATTTATTTGTGCATCGCTGTCCATCATAAACAGTGCATTATTAACAACTTCATCACCATCGTTCAGTCCACTTTTTATAATGTAGGTATCAGGATTTAAAACCTCTACTTCGACCTCTTTTGGTGCATATTCACCAGCAAACTCTCCGACTGAAAAAACGAAAAACTTTCCATTTTTTCTTATCACGGCAGTGGACGGTAAAGTGAGATAATCGCTAGCATCCGAACTCATCTGCGCACTCATATACATGCCGGGTTTCAGAAGTAAATCTTTATTATCTACCTCAACTCTCAGCGTAAAACTCTCCTCTTTTTGGTCAAGTTCAGGGTAGATTTCGCTCTTTTTAGCACTGAATGTCTGTTTATAAGAGGGTGTTGTGAGGTTGTAACTGTTTATTTTATTGAGAAGTTCGAGTTGGTTTTGATGCACTTTCAGCTCCACCCAAACCCTATCAAGATTCACTATTTCAAATATCGTCTTGTTTGCACTGAATGAGGCGTTATTGTTGAGTGATTTTTTAAACACATAGCCGTTTACAGGTGAAACAATAGTAGTATATGGCGAAGCTGAGCCACTCGTGCCAATTGCATTTATCTCTGCATACGGGATACCTAACAGTTCAAGTTTAGTTTTTGAACTGCTCAGCATCTCTTTGTTTGGTCTGATTTTTGAGAAATTGATAGTGTTTAGATAATCATCTTTTGCCTTTGATACTTCGGGAGAGTAAGCCTTTGCCAAAGCCTCGCCTTTTCCTATTTTTTTATAGATTTTATCTGCATAGAGCACTTCCACATAACCGCTAAATCTCGGTGCAACATCATAAATCAAAGATTCATCCGCCTTTACAAATCCGTAACTTGTCATACTCTTGGCATGTGAAGAGTGTTGTACCTTTACGGTTTGGACACTAAATTTTTGCTCAACCGTTGCCTCTTTTGCCTGAGCAATTGTTAAAAAGAGAGTTATCAGCAGTAAATATTTCATTGTATTTCTCCTATCATCGCTTCGAGCGAGGCTAAAGTTTTATGGTAGGAGGCCGCCGCCTCAATTCCCTGTTCCTCAAGAGCAAGTTTCTTTTGCAATAATTCTATATAGACAAAAAGGTCTGAGCCGTTTTCAATGCTCGAGCTTGTCAAGTCAAACATGTGTGTTAGCTGGGGCAGAGAGTCGTTATGGATAATACTGTAAGTTTTATAGGAGTATTGAAGTTGCGCATAGGCATTTTCAACCTCTGCATTGAGGAAGTTTTTAAAATCACTCGTTTCGCTCTGGCTTGAGAGTGAGAGTTTTTTTGACGCTTCAAGCTGAGATTTTTCAGTTCCATAAATCGGAAGCGAGAAAGCAACCCCTACGCTCAGATAATCCTCAAAATTTTCACGGCGATAGTAGCCTACCTGAACGCTCGGGTCAACAAACGAAGCCAGCTCTTTTACTTTTATGTCCGCATTTGCCTCTTCTGTTACAGCTTTTTTAACTTTGTATGAACGGTTCTCGTTGGTTGCATCGAGGTAGTAAGCAATATTTTTTGGCTCCTCCACCTTCATAGAGAACTCAACACTGCTGACATCCATGGCACTCAGATAACTGATTTTTTTATACAAGCCGTCTCGCAGGCTCTCAAACTTGCTCTTTTTGATTTTGAGTTGAGAAAGAGAGAGTTCTGCCGACATGATTCCCATGTGTGATTTTGTATCTCTGCTGCTGTAAGAGGTGTAGAGGTCGATATTTTGGTTTGTGAGCTTGATGTACTCGTTTGTTATTTTAATCTCCTCTTCCACCTGCCAAATAGTGTATGCGGCATTTTTAATAGCCTCGATGAGTTTAACTTTTGCCTCTTCCAAAGTGGAACTGATTTTTTGTTTCTTTGCGCTTACCCTATTGCTGTTGGCATCTCTTTTTCCAAAGTAAGGAAGAGTTTGTTTGATGTTCAGAGCACTGTACTGCATTGGCTCAATTTGGCGATTGATCGGCTCTTTAAGCTGAATATCACTCACGCTGAGAGAGAGTTCAGGGTTTGCGAAATTTCTACTGACCTCATACTCGTTATCTACCGCGCTGAGCTTCTGCTCTATTGCTTGAAGCGAGGTGTGATTGCTCTTAGCATGTTCAATAAGTGTCTCAAGAGTTGCAGCGCTCAGACAAAGCGGCAAGAGTAAGAGAATAGAAATTCGCATAGTGTATCCTTAGATATTGAGTGAAGTTTTTGCTCTTATTTTTTTGCCCTCTTTTGGAGTGATAAAGATATGCACCTGCCAAGTACCGGACATGGACAGATTGACCTCCGCACTGAACGCGCCGTTTCCAAGGCTTTTAGCTTCGCTTTCGCTTACCATCTCAGGCATACCGGGCATCGCCGGCATAAAAACTTTTACACTCACCTGCGCATCTTTGAACTTCTCATCCGCTATGACTACTTTCAGAGTGTTATTACCCGCAGAGAGCGGTTTTTCTGAGCTTAGCGTAACTTTTGCTTCAGGAGCATTTACCACTTTTTCAAATGCCGCCGCTTGGAGTAAACTTGCACCCAACAAGGCTGTGAATAAGATTTTTGTTAATGTTTTCATTTTGAATCCTTTTGTAATTTATAACAAAATTGTACTTAGAGTTTGTGAGGAGTTTGTGAGTAACGCGTGGAGATGTTGATTCTGTTTTTCGTCATGCCTACCGCCTTTAGCCATAATCCGCAGACGATTAGAAGCGCCACAGATGAAAAGAGCATGGAAACGCCCATGGAAGCAAAACCCATCATGTTACGCAACATTGGAATAATCAGTACCGCCGTAAGTATAACACTTACTCCAATAAACATATATCCCAACCATGGATTTTGTTTATACAAATTGAGCTCTATTGCACTATCTGAGTCACGATTAAAAAGAACTATCAAGAAGAGCGTCGGAACAAGCGCGGCAAATAGAATTGTTCTAATCTCTGTCTCAGACCACTCCATATTTTGCAGTAAAGCAGTTCCGAAGATAAGAATAAGCGCAATACCGACTCCTTGTGCTATTGCAAATCCAATATTGCTTCTTGAAAAAGGTGTAGCCAAAGGGAGCCGTGGCGGGCGATTCATAATGTTGCCAGCCGCAATCTCTGCTTCAAAAACAATTGCACATGCCGGATCAATCAGGAGCTGAAGCAAGACGATATGTATCGGTTGCAGCATGACCGACCAGTGAAGCAGAGCCGGTATAAGAGTAAGCGCAATGATTGGAAGATGCACAGCGATAACAAAACGTGTTGCCTTGGAGATGTTATCATAGATTTGTCTTCCCTGCGATATGGCAGTTACAATGCTTTTAAAACTGTCATCTAAGAGTACGAGGTCCGCAGCCTCACGCGCCACGTCTGTGCCTCGCTCACCCATTGCAATACCTATATCAGCAGCTTTGAGAGCTGGAGCATCATTCACTCCATCACCTGTCATTGCAACTACCTCCCCGCCTTTTTGCAGTATCTGCACCAAACGAAGTTTATGTTCCGGTTTCATGCGTGCACATACATCGGCATGTTTTAACCGCTCAAGCAGTGCATCGTCGTTTAGCATTTCAATTTCATCCCCCATGATGACCTCTGCTCTTTCTGAAAGACCAACCTGTTGCGCTATTGCTTGCGCGGTGGATGAGTGGTCGCCCGTGAGCATAAGCAGACGGATTCCGGCGCTACGACACTCGGCAATAGCATGTGGAACTTCAGGGCGAATAGGGTCTATAAAACCGACAAGTCCAAGAAATACGAAATCAAACTCATGCTGACTCTCTGGCCACGTATGATTGCTCACAGATGTTTGCCACTCGCCTTTGGCAATTCCCAAAACCCTCAGTCCACGTTTTGCCATCTCATCAACCTGGAGCTGTATGACTTGAAGTTCATCTTCGCTAAGATGGCATAAATCGGCTACAGCTTCCGGCGCTCCTTTAGTTGCCAAGAGATGTATTAAAGGTCTTTCGCTTGAATAAACATGTGTCATAGCCAATATTTCAGCAGACAACTCATAATGAAACTCCGGACAGCGGTCATCATGCACATGTTCCGTACCGCTTAGTTTTGTATGGCCAAAGAGCTGAATGGCTTTTTCCATAGGATCAAAAGGGTCACTCGGCGTAGCGAGCATTGCAAATTCAACCATTGTATGAAATTTTTCAGGCAGCTCTGCATCCGGCGTCGATTGAAAGAGTGAGTCACCGACTGAGAGCTCTTCAACCTGCATATGATTTTGGGTCAATGTTCCCGTTTTATCAACCGCCAGGATAGTGATTGCCCCCAACGCTTCCACTGCAGCTACATTGCGGGTGAGTACCTTAAATTTTGTAATACGCCAAGCACCAAGAGCTAAAAAAACTGTAAGAATTACAGGTACCTCTTCCGGCAGGATTGCCATAGTTAGCGCAATTCCTGAGAGCAGGCTTTCCAAAAATGAACGCTCATTCCATAGCCAGTTAAGCAGAACCAGAGCTACTGCGACTCCAAGTCCGATGATTGTTAGGTTTTTAATGAGAGCACGAGAAGCCTGCTGCAGACCGGAAGGAATCTCTTTTGTTACTGCAAGCGCTTGACCTATATGTCCGACCGCAGTGGAGGTTCCTGTTGCTTGCACCACCGCCATGCCCACGCCTTTAGTTACAACCGTGCTTGCAAAGAGTAATGATAAGGATTCTGTATTTGGAAGCTTAGTTACAGGTACCGCTTCTCCGCTAAGCAGTGACTCGTCAACGGATAACTGTCCCTGTACCAGCAGGGCATCCGCGGGAATACGGTCACCCTCATGCAAAACAAGCAGGTCACCCGGCACCACTTCCTGACCGGCAATACGTACTTCGATTCCATCGCGAACTACTAGCGCACGCGGAGCAGAAAGTTCGCGCAATGATTCAAGGGCACGCTGTGTTTTTCTCTCTTGCGTGAGAGTAATAGTGATAACTATAAAAACAAAAGTTAGCAAAAAAATTGCTTCAGCAGGGTCACCCAGTGCCAGATAGATGCCGCCTGCAATTAGCAGCATGAGAAACATAGGCTCGCTCACAACACCAAAGATAATAGAGAGAAGAGTTTTTGGCTGATTGGCAGGGAGCAGATTCGAACCATACTTTTTGAGCTGATTTTTTGCCTGTTCACAACTCAAACCGCCAATATCTGTTTGTGCAACCACTTTACCCTTTCCCTTTTACGATGGAATCAGCCAAACTACATATGTATATAACAAAGCAACTGTTTTTTAACAGACTCCACAGAATGTTCTTTGTAATTTATAGCAGAATTTTACTTATATTTTGTGAGGTATAATACCTCTATGAATATTTTACTCCTAGAAGATGATACGGTCTTAGCAAATATATTGGTAGATTTTTTGCAAGAAGAGTACCGTGTCACGCACACCTACAGCATGAAAGAGGCACTGCGTCTGAGTGAAGAGAATTCTTATGATTTGTATATCTTCGACATTAATGTTCCTGATGGCGACGGTATCTCGCTTTTAAAAAGTTTGAGAAGTTTTCATGATGAGACACCTGCAATTTTTATAACTGCTTTTCATGATACAAAATACCTCAAAGCAGCCTTTGAATCGGGGGCGAATGATTTTATAAAAAAGCCTTTTGATTTAGAAGAGCTTTCTCAGCGCATAGAAAATATCAAGAGGCATTTTGGACTTAATTCTATTGTCCGTCTAACTTCAGAGATAGAATTTGACATGCAAACACACATGTTAAAAAATCAAGGTGTTTCACACAAACTGAGCAACAAAGAGAGTGCCTGTTTACATTATCTGTACAAAAATCGCCATCGTGTTGTAGCTGCTGATGAGATGCTGCAAAACTTATGGGAGTATGATGAGATGCCATCGTCTGACACTATTCGGACACTTATAAAAGAGCTGAGGCGGCATGTGGGGAAAGAGCATATCAAAAACATTCGAGGGGAAGGATACAAATTTGAATAATTTAGAAAAAAAATCTTTTTACTCATTCTTAGCTCTTTATTTGGGCTCTTCACTCCTTTTTGTTACTCTTTCAGGTTTTTGGTATTTCAGTGCGCAAAAAAACTCTTTGGAAAATACAACTTATTACAAACTCCAACACCTAGCCGACAGTGTCTCAAGCCTAATAATACATGCACAGATGAGCGGTACTCCCTTAACCCTTCCAAAGGCAGAAAAAGATTATGATTATATACTGGTACCGACTACTGAGAAAAGAGTTTTTGAAAGCAGTTATTTTGAAAAAGATGGCAATAAAATTTTGGTCTCTTCTGCTCCGCAGGAACATTTGGCTATACAATATGTCGTAGTAAGAACAAGTGAATACAATAAAAAGTTGGAAAAACTGCAAAAAGAAATTCTGATTACTATGACAATTGTATTTTTAGTCATAGCGGTTATCTCTTGGTTGCTCTCAAAACTTTTTATGCAGCCGATTCATGAAAAGATGAACCAGATAGAGCAGTTTATACAAGACATCTCGCATGAGTTAAATACCCCGATAACAGCCTTGCAAATGAGTTCCAAAAGAGCGATGCAAAAAGGTGTGTATGATGAGAAAATACTAAAAAATATATCTATCAGCACAAAGCAGCTTTACAGCATCTATCAGTCTCTTGCATATCTGAATTTTCGCATGCCGGAGCAAGAGGTAGAGCTTATAGAGTTAAAACCCCTATTAAACCGTACGATAGAATATTACAGTGAATTAAGTGAAGCAAAAAACATAACTATTGACGCAAATATAAATGCCTCTGCATTAAAAATAATAGATACAAGAGCAGAACTGCTCTTCTCTAATCTTTTATCAAACGCCATAAAATATTCTATGCCAAATACAACAATAACCGTCACTTTAACAAAAAGCTTTTTTAGCATAGAAGATGAGGGAGTAGGTATAGAAACAGAAAAACTGCAGGAAATATTTAAACTTTATAAAAGAAGTTCAAACCTTGCAGGCGGATTTGGCATTGGATTGAGTATTGTGAAGCAGATATGCGACGAATTTGGGATTAAGGTAGAGGTAACTTCTGAACTTGGCAAAGGAAGTCTTTTTATACTTTTCTGGCCTACGCAAGGCGTAATCGGCTAACGAAGCCGACTACGCCAGAATATCAATTTTTTGCAAAGCTTGTTTATAGTTCTCAGTACTCCCTTTTTGAAGAGCCTCCTGAGTCTCTTGGACACTTCTTTGCACATCACCAGCTATTGAAGCAGCTTTATTTGTATCTGTATTACTCTTTGCAGCACTCTCATGCGACATTATGTTATAAATATTATTTGTACTTGTACTAAGAGATGAAAGCATTTCTAACTCCTCAATTGAAAGATATATTATCTTCAAATTATACTAGAAATAGTGTAAATTTGAGAATAATATGATAGAAAATGTTAAATCAATTGATTTTTAATAAACTCCATATAATGCCCCTGCTCAGTTTCTAATTCAGAATGTGTGCCTCTTTGAACAATTTTTCCGCCATCGAGCACATAGATAATATCTGCATTTTTAACCGTGCTTAGTCTGTGGGCGATAGTTATAACTGTTTTGTCATTTAAAAGCGGTGTGATTGTTGTGAAAAGCTTTGCTTCCGTGTGAACATCCAGTGCAGATGTAGATTCATCAAATATCACTACACTGGGATTCGCGATAATCATTCTTGCTATGCTTAACCGTTGTCTTTGCCCTCCAGAGAGTCTGATTCCATGTCTCCCTACTATGGTATTAAGTCCTTTTTCCATTGTGTTTATCACCTGGCTTAATTGAGCAATATTTAGAGCTTTTAAAATCTCTTCATCACTAATCTTCTCATCTCCCATTGTGATGTTAAATCTAAGAGTAGAGTTGAAAAGTATCGGCATTTGCAAGACCAGAAATATTTTTTCTCTTAATGAGCTTTTATCTAAATCTTCTATTTCAATATCGTTGTAACTAAGCGAGCCGCTACGCTTTTCATAAAATCCGGAGATAACTTGGGCCAGCGTGGTTTTACCGCTTCCGCTTGCTCCGATGAGTGCTATTTTGGAACCTGATTTTATGTCAATCGAAATATCTTCGAGTATATTTTTACCATCTGAATAGGAAAAACATAATTCTCTTATAGAAATATCCACATGTCGACCTATTATTGGTTCATTGCCTGTATTTTCAGTTTTTAATGTGAGTATTTTATTGATTCTTTTTAATGCACTCATGGCGGAAGCATAGCTGTACTGAATTGAGAGTATATCTTGAACGGGTGTCATGATAAACCAGATGTAGCCGAACATTGCAAACATCATGCCTATGCTTAAATCACTATAGACCACTAAAAGAAGTCCTGATGCGCGCAGAATTTCAAACATAACCAAAAAGATTGTGTAGGAGAGTTTTTCATAAGCGATACTTTTATATCCAAACTCATTTGATGTTCTTTGAATATCCTGTGCATGCGTTACCGCCTGATTAAAAAAGTAGTTTTCTTTATTGCTCGCTTTTATCTGTCCAAAAAGTTCTAGAGTCTCTCCAACACTCTCCTGAAACTTTTCAATCATTTCATTTTCTTCTTTTTTTAGGCGACCTACCGTTGTTGCCATTTTCTTACTTATAAGCATGATGAGGGGCTGAATGACAAGTATCATAACTCCTAAAAGCGGATCTATCACTATCATTACAATTCCAACACCGATAAGAGTTAATACAGATGATACGAAGCGGCTTACTCCTGTTATAATAAATCCGTCAAGCGTATTCACATCTGTTATAAGGTTCGCTGTTATTGCTCCGCTGCCAAGTGTTTCATACTCATTCATAGACGAGATTTTTAAGTGCTCAATCAGTCTTTTTCGTATCATAAAAGTTACATACTTTGAGATTTTAGTGAAAATTTTTGTAATTACAATACCAAGAGAATAGTAGAGAAACCGCAAAAATATAACTGCAAGAGTGACTATCGCAATATAATAAAATGGTGTCGTAGAACCTAAAAAATAGTTTATGCTATGCACAAAATGTGAAGGTTTGTTTAAAAGAATCTCATCCACCATTATGGGGAGCATTAAAGGAACAGGAATACTTACAAGTATCGCGAACAGAGTAACTATCTGTCCATAAATTAGGGCACGTTTATTATCTAATATGAGATTAAATATAGTCTTTAGAGTGATTGGATTATTATTCATAGCAATATTATATCTGTACAGTGGTAAAGTGGCTCCTTTTTAATGTAAACTTCTATAAATTTTTTATAAAGAGTAACTTTGAGCGATAAAAAAAGAGTAGAGTTTGGCGACTACTACAGAGATAAAAAGAACGCTGTTTTTTTGGTTATATATGTAAAAGAGATATCTCCATGGAAATATTTTAATGATGATATCAAAAGTATGCGATGCCCGGCAATTATTATGATTGACAGATGGGATGGCCGTATGGGTTTTCCAGGAGGAACCGTTGATAAAGATGAAAGCCTTTTAGATGCACTTGTGCGAGAGGTTAAAGAGGAGATAGGCATAAATATAAAGCCTGAAAAGGTTCGCCCTATTGCCTCACATGAATGGAAAATCGCCACACATCTTTATGCACTTGAAGTTCTTGAGGTAGAGTTTTTGCACATCTATTATCATATTCTTAACAATTTTGCCCGCTCTATTTTGCTGCATGCTTACGAAGAGGGAGATAAGTCTCACTTTATGTCTGAAATTACAGGCATAAAGATTATTCCGCTTGTCCAACATGCGGGCAAAGGAATAAACCATTTTTTAGAAAATAGTTTTGCCGGTTCTGCCAAAAATGAGTTGCTCATTCTTCTTGATGAAGTTTTTAATATAAAAATTAATTAGTCGAATATCTAAATATAAAAATTTAATAAATCAGGGAAATTCAGCTTCATTTTTAGTTACTATTTTTATACTGCTCAATAATATAATTTATGGATATCAAATGAAAAAACAAAGTATAAAAAAGATTACGATTACCCGCCTCTTACAAGTTTTTGTTATTGCAATGCTTGTTATTGTATCAATCATCGCAATAAGTTATCGGAGTTTTTTTCAGTTTGTTGTTGAGAATGAAGTTATTTCTGTATCAGAAATTATTCAAGCAGGTCTAACATCACACATGAAAGCAGGGATTATGGATAAGCGTGACTATTTCTTGAGTGAAATATCTTCTGTATATGATATCAAATCCATTAAAATTATTCGGGCTGATGTTGTTACTAAACAATTTGGCGAATCTCACTCCTTCGAAAAAAAGCTAGATAACAACCTTCGAAAAATTTTAGATAAGAAACAGCCATATTTTGAATGGAAAGATATGAGCAGTACAATTAAGGCAACTATTCCCTATATTGCAAGTTCAAAGGGGAATCTCAATTGTCTTGAATGTCATCATGTCGACGATGGAGATGTATTAGGCGCTGTGTATATAACTATGGATACTAAACGCTATCAGAATTTTGTTTTTAATAATACCTATATTATTTTAGCCGTGATGCTCTTGTTTGCTTCAATTATCATATTTAACATGTTTCATGTTGTTGAACGTTACATCCGCAAACCACTCTCAAGAATCATTGATGATGGAGAAAAGGCTTATGTGCTGCATCAAGATATAAATAGTGATAAATACGAGAGTCAAGAGTTTCAAGAGGTATTGCAGAATATCAATAAATTTAATCACAATGTTATAGAAAAAGAAAAAGAGCTCGAAGATAAAAATAGACAGCTTCAATTGCTTAATGAAGAGATAGAGTTAACACTTAAAGAGACTCTGTTTGCCATGGGGCAAATAGAAGAGGTAAGGTCTATTGAGACAAAAAATCATACAAAACGTGTCACCATAATCAGTACATTAATTGCCAAAGAATATGGTTTTGATAAACAGCAGCTAAAATTGATTGAACTCGCCTCGCCTCTTCATGACATCGGAAAAGTCGGAATTGCCGATGCAATCTTAAACAAACCTGCACGATTAACAGAGGAAGAGTTCACTTTTATGAAAACACATCCTTCTCTTGGAAATGATATGTTAAAGCATTCGAAACGGGCTATTTTACAAGTTGCCGCAAGTATAGCTTATGAGCATCACGAAAAATATGATGGAACAGGATATCCACAAGGCTTAAAAGGAGATGAGATTACTATTTTTTCCCGTATCGTTGCTATTGTTGATGTTTTAGATGCACTACTTTCTAAGCGCATATATAAAGACACATGGTCTATTGACAAGGTAATAGAGCTGCTTAAAGAAGAGAGTGGCAAACATTTTGATCCGAAACTGGTTGACATTGTGCTGAAAAATATAGATGAATATTCACAGATTATTCAAAAACTATCAAAAGATATTTAGAAAAAATATCTTTTGATTAAAGAGTGCGGTTATGCGTGTGAAGCTATCGCCTGAGCAATTCTAAGCATTGTTTCATTTTTTCCTATTATCGCCATAACACTGTCAAGTCCTGGACCCGAGAGTTTTCCCAGCAGTGCGATGCGAAGAGGCTGACCGATTTTTCCAAAACCAATTCCCATCTCGTTTACAACTTCTTCCATGACTAAGTGGTAATCAATTGGAAGATGAAGTTCTTCAGCCTTTGTTAGTTTTGCTCCAAAAACGTTTAAAACTTCAATAGATTCTTCTTTAAAAGCTTTTTTTACTGCTTTCTCATCATAAACAGTTGGTGTCTCAAGTATCTCTTTTGCAAGTTCTGCAAGCTCTTTGAGGGTTTTTGCTCTCTCTTTTATAACATCCAAAAGTATCTCTTTTTTATCATGTGAAGTTAAAAGTAAATCATACTGCGTTAATAGCTCTGCAAGCTTAGCATTTGGCATGTTTTTAATATAGTGCGAATTGAGCCAGTCAAGTTTTTGTGTATTGTAAATAGATGCCGACTTGTTGATATCTTTTGGATTGAAAAGCTCTCGCATCTCATCCATTGAGAATATTTCCTGATCACCGTAGCTCCACCCTAAACGAACCAAAAAGTTCAAAAGTGCTTCAGGCGTATAGCCCATCTCTTTATACTCCATAACATCAGTCGCACCGTCTCGTTTACTCAGTTTTTTACCGTCGTGATTGTGAATCATAGGAACATGGTAAAAATTGGGTATCTCAAATCCAAGAGCCTCATAAACAACAATCTGTTTTGGTGTGTTTGAGAGGTGGTCATCTCCGCGAATTACCTCATTAACGCCCATAAGTGCATCATCAACCGCTACAACAAAGTTATAAGTTGGGCTTCCGTCGGCTCGGGCAATTACAAAGTCATCAAGAATATCAAGAGCATTGAAAACTACATCTCCTTTTACTCTGTCTTTTACGGTTATAGTTCCACTTTGAGGAGCTTTTATACGGATAGCAGGCTCAATTCCCTCTGGCGGAGTACCCTTAAAATCACGATACTTTCCATTGTACATGGTTCGCTCTTTTGCCGCCATTTGTGTCTCTCTAAGCTCTGCAAGTTCCTCTTTGCTCATGTAGCAGTAGTAGGCTTTACCCTCATCTAAAAGCTGTTTTATATATTTTGCATAAATTTCATCTCTATTTGATTGGTAAATCACCTCGCCGTCATAAGAGAGACCCAACCACTCAAACGCTCTAACAATCGCCTCCGCAGCCTCTACGGAGTTTCTTGCTTTGTCAGTATCCTCAATACGAAGAAAAAACTTACCGCCGTTTTTTTTAGCCCAGAGATAAGAAAAGAGAGCGGTTCTGAGACCGCCGATATGAAGATAACCTGTAGGACTTGGAGCAAAGCGAGTAACAATCATTGAAAAACCTTTATGAATAATTGCCTTATTTTAGGCAAAAATGGGTTAAAAATTGGTAAAATGCAGACTTAAATTTTTATAAAGTGAATAAATTATGTATAAAATCTTTTTGAGTCTTGTCTGCGCGGCATCCCTAAGTGCTGAAATGGTTGGCGGTGTCGCTATTGTCGTGAAGGGCAACGAAATAACTCTACTTGATATAAAAAAAGAGATGATGGCATCAAGAGTTGATGCAAAAATGGCTTCAGACAATTTAATCCGTAAAAAGCTGGAACTGGCAGAAACTACAGAAAGAAATATTGAGGTAACCAATGAAGAGGTTTATGAAGATATCAAAAAAACAGCATCACGAAACAATTTGAGCATAAGCCAGTTTTATGAAGCTGTAAGAAATTCAAATGGCCTAACATCCGAAGAGATAAAAGAGAGTGTTAAAAGCAAACTATTAAGTCAAAAACTGTACTCGGCAATATCTTTAGCTCAGATGGCTCAGCCAAGCGATTCCGAGATAGAGGAGTACTATAAACTTCATAAAGATAGTTTTGTTCATCCGGCTTCATTTAGTGTTGTAATCTATGAATCAAAAGATAAAGTAAAATTAAATCAAAAAAGAGAAAATCCAATGTTTATTTCATCAGATATTCAAAGCGATGAACAAACATTACCGTACAGCGGGCTAGCTCCGGAGCTGGCAGCATTACTTGAAAAAACTGAAGAAAACAAGTTTACGCAGGTTCTTCCGGACGCCAAGGGAGGGTATGTCTGTTTCTACATGAAAAAGATGATATACAGTAAAGAGAGCAGTTTGGAGAGCATAAAAGAGCAAATCGCAAATCATTTAATGGGTCAAAAAAGAGAACAAGTTTTGAGTGATTATTTTGCAAGACTTCGAATTGGTGCTGATATTAAAATATTGAGAATGCCGGAATAGGTTTTATAAATTCTCTATATTAAGATAAATATTTAAGATTAGTTTAGCTATTATTAAATCAAATATTAAAAGGGTGAAAAATGAAAAAGATAGTAGTTAGTTTATGCGTATTGGTTACTTTGGGCTTACAGGCAAATGATATAGCGTTGGATATGAAAAGTATGAGAGACGGGCTTCAAGAGATGCAGGATGGTTTTTTATACAACAACAGTAAATCCGTTGTGAGTGGAATTGATAAAATAGAAAAGGTGAATGGGTCTCTTCATAGCAAAGAGTCTATAGAGTCATTTTTGCCACAAGATAAGAAAAAATTAGTTGGAGTTACGCTTTTGAGTGCTAAAAGCTTAAATTCTGATTTAGAAGCAATGCGTGAATATATCAAACAAAATAAAATGTTGGAAGCGGCAGCTCTTCATTCAGATGTTATGAAAGATTGTACTCGTTGCCATGCAATTGTAAGAGGTTGGTAGTTTTTAGCTACCCCTCTTTTTATAACGGTTAAAATTAACCGTTATACTTTTCTAAGTACTTAGTATTAAAATTATTAGATTTAAAATCTTCGTTTTCCATCATTTTTAGATGAAACGGTATGGTAGTTTTTATACCTGTAATTGTGAACTCACTTAAAGCTCTATGCATTCTTGCAATCGCTTCTTCCCTCGTTTTTCCGTAAACTATCAGTTTTCCAATCATAGAGTCATAAATCATAGGTACAACATAGCCCGCATGTGCATGCGAATCTATACGAACATCCTTTCCTCCCGGTGCAACCCACGAGATAATTTTACCGGGACATGGCAAAAACTTAATCGGGTCTTCTGCTGTAATACGGCACTCAATTGAGTGACCTTTGAGCGTAATAGTATCTTGTGCAGGAAGCTCTTTTCCCTCGGCAACTTCAATCATCATTTTAATCAAATCCAAATCACTAACCATTTCTGATACCGTATGCTCAACCTGAAGCCTTGTATTCATCTCCATAAAGTAAAAATCTAAGTTGGCATCTAGCAGATACTCGAATGTGCCGGCACCCTCATACTTGATAAATTTAGTGGCACGAACCGCTGAAGCCCAGAGTTTTTCTCTTACTTCTTGCGTTAAGATAACTGCAGGCGACTCTTCGATAAGCTTTTGATGACGGCGTTGCATAGAGCAATCTCTTTCACCTATATGAAGAACATTTCCATGTGCATCCGCCATAACTTGAACTTCAATATGGCGAGGATTTTTTATGAATTTTTCCATATAGATAGTGCCATCGCCAAAGGCTGTAATTGCTTCGCTCTCTGCCGCAAGAAACGCGTTTTCAAGGTAACTCTCCTCTTCAACAACTCGCATTCCGCGACCGCCACCTCCTTGGGCAGCTTTAAGAATAACAGGATAACCGACTTCTGCAGCTCTTTTTTTTGCATCTGCTATATCGCTTATTGCTCCGTCACTCCCCGGGACAACAGGCACGCCCGCTGCGACCATAACATCTTTAGCTTTTGATTTATCGCTCATAAGAACCATAACTTCTGGAGTTGGCCCAATAAATTTAATATTGTGATGTGTGCAAATCTCTACAAAGTGCTGATTTTCGCTTAAAAAACCATATCCCGGAAAGATTGCGTCACAATGACTGATTTCAGCGGCTGATATGATTGCAGGAATATTCAGATAACTTTTATTGCTTGGTCCATCGCCAATACAGATAGAGGCATCTGCAAGTTTTAGATACTCACTCCCCTTGTCCGCTTTTGAGTAAACCGCAACTGCCTCTTTTCCCATCTCTTTAATAGTTCTAATAGCGCGAAGAGCAATCTCTCCGCGATTAGCAACTAGAATTCTTTTTATTTCTCGCATAAAGTTATATCTTTTCTACTATAAAGAGCGGCATGTCGTACTCAACAGCTTGACCGTTTGAAGCTAAAACTTTAAGAATTTTACAATCAAAATCAGCCTCAAGTTCATTCATGATTTTCATAGCCTCTAAAATGGCTATTACTTGACCTTTTTTAACGGTATCACCAACTTTTACAAATTCCGGAGAGTCAGGGGATGGAGAAGAGTAGTATGTTCCTACCATAGGTGAGAGGATAGCATCGCCGCTAATTTCATCTGATGCCGAGCTAGCAACTGCTATTTGTGCAACAGGAGCTTGAGCAACCGCAACTGGTGCATAAACTGGTGCTGCAACTAAACCAGTAGCTTTTTCAAGTTCAATAGAAAAATCATCCTGCTTGATTTTTAGCTTAGAAAGACCACTCTCATCGAACTCACGCATTAACGCTTTTATCTGTTTTGTATCCATTGGTAAGACTCCCAAAATGTGTATAATTTTGCGATATAATAGCATAAAAATTATTATAATTATGTTTAGGAAATGAAGATTATGGGCTTAAAAGCAAATAGAAATGAATCAAAAAAAGTGATAAACAAATGCTAAGCGATCAAAACTTTATAAATATTGCTACAGAGTTGGCTAAAGCTTCAAAATGTGTATCTAAGCAGGTTGGTGCTGTAATAGTCAAAGAGGGAAGGATACTTAGCACTGGGTATAACGGCACCCCTGCCGGATATATAAATTGTAGCGAGCATTGGAATGGTGAATATACAAGTGAGCACCATAACTGGTCGAAAACTTATGAAATTCATGCAGAAATGAATGCAATAATTTGGGCAGCAAGAAAAGGTATTTCGATTGAAAATGCCACAATATATGTAACGCTTGAGCCATGCAGCGAATGTAGCAAAAACCTTATTGCAAGCGGTATTAAACGAATTGTGTATGCAAAGGCGTACGAGCATACACACTCAGAGACAATTTCAAAATTTATAAAAGATAATGGCGTAAGCATTGAAAAGATTTTATAGAAGAGTAACCTTAATGAAAAATTTTATACAATTTCGTTAGTATGGTTTCATCAAAAAGAAAAAGGTAGCGTAATTGAAAATTTTAGTTGTGGATGACTCAAAACTTGCTCGAACAGTTGTTATGAATAATATTAATGAGATAGAGCCTGGAGCTGAGCTGTTTCAGGCATCTAATGGCGTTGAGGCTGTTGAGATTTTTAAAAATGAACGTCCCGATGTCGTTTTTTTGGATTTAACCATGCCTGTTATGGATGGATATGAAGCACTAAAACAGATAATGGCTATAGATAAAAGTGCGCAGGTTATTGTCATCAGTGCAGATATTCAGAGTGAAGCAAAACTGAGAGTTATACGGGCCGGTGCAAAAAATATGTATCCGAAACCTATTAGCAAAGAGAAAATGTTACAAATTTTTCAACAAGACTTATTAATATAGTTAATAAAAAGGTAGCACTATTGAATATAGAATTTAATGAAGACCAGATTGATGCTTTAAAAGAGTTTATGAATGTCTCCATTGGCGCAGCCACCGCAAATCTGGCAGATCTTCTGCATGCGTTTGGGACAATGCATATTCCAGAGATTGATATTTGCGATAGCAATGAACTTATGTCAAGAGTTAAGTCAACGATAGATTCTGATTCAATGTATTATGTAACGAAACAGCTCTTTACCGGTAAATTCGGTGGTGAATGCATGTTTATCATGAGCCATGATTCTGCAGAAAATCTAGGGAAACATCTCTATGATGTAAAAACTCCATCTGAAGATGATATTAGTGATGCTGTCATAGAGTTAACAAATATCTTGTCATCTACCATTATAAGCAAATTAACTCAGGAACTTGATACTCAGGTACAATTTTTTGCACCGTCATCACAATTTGTTGATTCAACTTCAATTATCAATAGTGATGATTTGCATCACTATTCAAAAATTATTATAATTAGTACTATCTTGGAATTCGAGGATCAAAAAATAGTCGGTAACGTCTATATTCTGACAAAAGATGAAGCAATAGAGAGTCTAAAAATGCTGATAGACAAAAAAATAGAAGAGATTTACGGATGATATCGCTAAAGTGTCCCGATGTATTACTGGACTCTCTTGAAAATGGTCACATGGTTATCAATGACAAATTCATAGTAAGCTATTGGAACAGATGGCTTGCAATAAATACGCAAATCTCTAAAGAAGAAATAGTTGGTAAGAGCCTAGAAAAATTTTATCCAGATTTAAATTATAAAGTTCTTCACAGAAAAATCAAAACAGCATTAACTATCAATACCCCGACATTCTATGATGCAAATAGCAGTACGAAATTTATATCAATAAACAGAAACAAGGTGACTACCTCATCCCTCTCTCTTATGCAACAACAAGTTACTATTTCTCCCTATTTGCCGCATGAAAACAAGGTAATGGTTTCCATTTATGACATAAGCGAACTTTACGAAACAAAGCTATCTATTAAAAAGGAAATAGCTAAAGTAAATAAACTCAATGATATATTAGAAGCTGACCAAGAGATAATTGACAAGAATATTATGATGATGAAAACATCTCTGGATGCGGATATAATAGATATCAGCACCTTCTTTTGTGAGTTCTTGGAGTATAAAAAAGAGGAGCTTATTGGTAGAAATGTATCAATATTTAAAAGCGGTGATATACCGGATGCAACCTATAAAGAGTTGTGGGATACAATAAAAAGTAAAAAATCATGGAGTGGCGAAGTAAAAAATAAAACTGCGAGTGGCGGAACAAAGTGGGTTCAATCAAGAATAACTCCTATTTTGAATGATGATGGAGAGATTATTGAGTTCAGTGCCGTTTATCATGACATAACAAATGCAAAGCTTCTTGCAGAACTCTATATTACAGACCCATTGACGAAACTTTACAATCGTGCGCATTTTGATGAGGTAATAAGCTCAATAGCTAAACATCAAAGAAAAGTTGATACAGATTTCGTTTTAGTGATTACTGATGTTGACCATTTTAAATCAATTAATGACACCTATGGACATCAAGTTGGCGATGATGCCCTCATAGCAATAGCCAATACCCTCAAAAATTCTCTGAGAGAAAATGACCTTATTGCAAGATGGGGCGGCGAAGAGTTTGTAATAATGCTCAAAAATGTAAGTTTAGATGAGGCAAAAATGATTATTGAAAAAGTGAGAGCCAGCGTAGAAGAGACAAAAATAAACAACAGCATTAGTGTAACAGCCTCTTTCGGTCTTACGAAATATATCCTAGGTGAAGATACCCGTAAAACTTTTAAAAGAGTGGATGATGCACTTTATGAAGCAAAAAAGAGTGGTCGCAACAGGATTGTAGTACAATAACTTCGATGCTAAAAATCTTTTACATAGACTATACTAACACCTTGCCCCGTCTCTCGGACATCTACATCAATTCTAATTGATTTATTTAGACTGTACTGTACGATTACGCTTGAGACGGTGTCATTTTTATAAACAACCCTAATCTGCTTGTTAAATCTTGAGCCTATTTCGTATCCTAGTGTTCCCTCTTTGTTTGTTAAAATATTAAGAGTATCTACTTTTATTCCCGTTGCGGAGTTAAATATCTGTTTTAGTCCTGTTCCAAGAAGAAGTGTGCTGACTGAGAATTTATTTCCATTGCCCGTAGCGTCAAAAATCGAGCTTGCACTCTCTCCAAAAAGAATGTAGGACATTATGTCATTCTGGCTCATGGCAGGCTTAGATGCAAAAATGAGAACAGGTGCATTAAGGGTGTTAGTCACATAAATTTCTATATCAATATAATCCAAAGTGTAGTAGTGTAAGTTTAAGTTTAGATACGGATTCATCGGCGAAGCTCCATAAAAATAGATTTCGCTTTTGTCAAACTCAAATGTTTTATCCCCACCGGTTACTTTTCCCTCATTTACAGTTACCATTCCAAAAATTTTCATCTCAGATTTTGGCTCCTCAAAGAGAGTTATATCCGGAGTAAAAAGAACATCTATCCCCTTTGCTTTATAACGAATTGGCTTGGATGAATCTATGTGAATGTTTAAAAAACGGTTATTCATTTTTTTCTGTTTCATCTCCTGTATAACGATAATATCACTATCCAAAACAGCATAATCACTCTGCGGTATATAGGTGATTAAACCATTAAGCAGTGTGATATTTCCTTCTATTTTTTGAGTTCCATCCACATCAAAATCTGCTTTTATATCACCTTTTAGTGTAACATTTCCCTCATTTCCTTCATACATAAACTTTTCACTCTTCAGGTTTAAATTTCCACGCATGTCAGCAGGATTCAAAATACCACTCAAAAACAAATTATCGTAAATCCAAAACTCTTTAAAGAGTATATTATCGTTGGCATCAAAAAGAAGTTTTGATGGCTTTTTTGAGTAAACTTTATGATTCATAAACTCAAAGCGATAACTCTCTATGGTTATCTCTCTGTCCACGCTGCTTAGTTTTACAAAAACATCTTTTATATCGTACGTCCTCTCTGGATCTAATTTTATAATATTCCATGGCATGTAGATGTTGCCATTTATGCTGATTTTGTCTGCAAAACGCATAGTGACATCAAAATTCACTTCGCCATCATAAAATCTATTTTTATCATCCGAAGCAAGCTTCAAATCATTCAATAATCTTTTTAAAGAAGGGAGTTTTGCCGAGAGTTTTATATTTGCATCTCCCTCTTTAGCGAGATTACCACTGATAATAAAATTACTTGAACTAAAATTGCCCCAGCCACTTATGACTTCACCTTTTTTTTGAAAAGTGGCATTAAGTAGATTTGCATCTATATTTAGTAGCTGCGACGCATAGTCATCATACAAAACAAGCGATATTTTTGAGAACTGTTTCATGTCGTAGTTCTTAAAAAGCTCACTTTTTGGTTTTGTATTCATCTCTACCTGATAGAGAGAACTTTTTTTATCCATCTCAAACACTATCTTTTCTTTGCCGTAAAGTTCGTCACTCTGCACTGCTCCAGCAAGCGAAAACGGCGAAGTTTTCAAAGTAGCATCTCCTTCAAACGAGACTACATTTTTTTTAAATATCTCCGGAAGATTATTTAAAAAGGAGAGGGAGAGTTTATCACCCTTTGCATGGATAAGAAAATTTTTATAATCTCTTGAGAGAAAATTAAGTTTTAAGTTATACGCATCTACATTTGCAGTCATAGCCTGTGTATCTCCGGCTACTTCAACGCTAAAATTTTCAAATGGCAATGTAATAGGATGTTTTTTAAACTTTGCATCCAACTTGGTGTAAAATGCTCCGTTATCATCAAAGAGAAACGTTTGTTTGATGTTAGTTTCATAACCATTATGAGAGAGTTGATAACCCGCATCTGCGCTAAAATAGCCATCTTCTATAAAATAGGTAAGGTTTACGTCCCCATTTTTAATACTCAGGCTTTCGTCTGCTGTAACTCTTAAATTCAACCCTTTTGTGGTGGCATGTATTTTCTGCAGAGTAGCATCAAGCTTTACATCTAAAATTTTTGGAATCCCCTTAAAAAGAGCAAGATACTCTTTTAAAAAAGATGGAGCAAGTTCAAAAGTGGCATCTCCCCTTAACGTATTGGAGCTAATTTCTCCCTTTTTTATTACTATATTTGCAAAAGAAGATTTTAAATCAAGTGCCACATTTTTCGCATCAAATCCATTATCATAGTGAATCCCTTGAGTCTCTAAATCAAACGTATATCTCTCACTGCTGATTATTAACTCAATATTTTTGAGTTTTAAATTTGATATAGTAAAAGGCGGAATCTGGATATTATTTGTATCTGAAAACAGCAGTTTGTCCATGTTAAGATAAACACCGTCAATTTTCACATCTGAAAATATTGGAACATGGGCCCAAAGCATTAGGAAATTATAATGAACCTCAACTTTTTTAATACTAACAGCATCACCATATTTCAAATCATACACACTTACTCCGTCAAAGAGTGAGCCTTGAACTTTGGAATATTTAACTCCGAAATCTTTTAGATATTTTTCTGCCAAAAATGGGAGCAGCTTCTCAGTCGTTAATAAAAATCCTATAATAGTTATGACTGCCATGAGGATAAGGATTATACTTCTAAAAAACAGATAGCTTTTCTGAATCAAAACAGCTCTCCCACATGAAAATGGAGTGCATATTGCTCCGTAGGATGTGCAATATCAACCCCAAAGTCGATAGCAACAGCTCCGATTGGAGTCATATAGCGGATACCGGCTCCAGCGCTAAAGTAACCCTTGTTATAATCCGGAACTTCTTTTTCGCCTATGTATGTATTGTCATTAAATACGACGCCTTTAAAATCTCCATACACCGGAAACCTGTACTCAATGGTTGTATCTAAAATAGAGTCCGAGCCTATAGACTCCCCAGAACTGCTCGTCGGGCTAAGTCTGCGATAGCCATACGCGCGGTTGCTGTTCATACCGCCGCCATAAAAAAGATAAGATTCCGGAATATTCCCCTGGTAAAGATGCAGAGAGCCAAAGGTTGCTTTGAGTGCAAGGATAGAGGAGTTTAAAGGTAAAATATACCCACCGGTGAGCTTAAATTTATAGTACGATGCATCAGAAATATCTGACATCAACGAACCTGCAATTTCAGAGTTAAAAAAATAGCCATGGCTGGGGTCTAAAATTTTATCTCTTACATCATATCCCCATTCTAATTTTGGAGATAAAACAAATAAGACACCCTTTGGAAAGAGCAGTATGTCACTGCTATCGTAGGTGTTTGAGCTGTCAAAAAGCAGACTCTCTTTAAAGGTGTGCGGGCTCTCTCTCTGTTTAAGATAAAGCGTGCCAAATACTCTACTCTCTTTGTAGCCAATAAAATTTTCATTCTCAAATCCTAACTCAGCACCAGTTGAGCTTCTGTTTTCTATCGGCATGTCAAAGTTTGTCTTGATTGTCTGCTTAATCTCCGTGACTCTTGTCGTTAAACCTGCTGTTTTTAAATTTCCATATAAATTTCTATGATTAACTCCGAGCAAAGCCATAGCCCCTTCATCGCTGCTCGCTCCAACTCCGGCTTGGAAGCGAACAGGCTTCTCATTTTCACTTACAGTTATTGTAGTTTTTACACTGTTGTTTTCATCTACAGCGGTATCAATAATTACCTTTGATATTCCCTCATAACGATAAAGGCTCTCATAACTTTTAGTAATTTCAATTGGTGAAAATGGATCTTTTTCTTTAATATAGAGCAGTGATTTTATAATTTCTGCATCAATATTTTCGGATGGGGTAATGGCAATATCACCAAAAAAACATGGCTCATTTTTAACAGCCTCATAGACTAAATAAGCACTATTTGTTTCTATATCAACCCACGCTTTGGCATCAAGCCCTGCACTGCAGTAGCTGCTATTTGCGTACATGCGTTTAATATCTGCTTTACTTTGCGTGAATTTACTAGAATCAAATACCTCCCCTTTTACAAAAGGGATATTTTTACTAATATCCAACTCTGATATTTCCGCAATATCCGCAACTGTGACAGATGCTTCTTCACTAATTTCAATCACAACGGAATTATCTCGCACTTCATGTGTAACTGTTGTATGAAAATAGCCTTTGCTTTTATAATAATCTTTAATGGCTTGGTCCAATAACGGCACCGTTTTTAATTCGACTTTCGGTTGTTCTTTATAAAATTCATAAAAGTAAGGCTTATAAAGATTTATAGAGTTATACAACTCTCTTTCTGAGATTTGTTGGTTCCCTTGAAAAAGAAGCGGCAATATTTCTGCAAAAAGCAATGGCGAAGAGAAGATAAAAAATATAAACTTTTTGCTCACTACCCCCCCCCCTCTTTAGCTCAATCTTATGTACAATTATATTCAAAAAGTTTGTATAATAACGCAAATAGCCTGATGGCTTTTTTTACCAAGATTTAGAAACCAGACAAAGGGCAGTTATGGAAGAGACAGTAGAAGAGTTAGATACAGAGTTGCAAGATGCTCTTTTAAACATGGATATCATCGCGGAGAGAGTTTTCAATAAAGAGCTCGATAGCTACGAAGGATTTCTGCTCTCCGAGGAGTGGAAAAATAAAATTGTCGCTATAGGCTACAAGCTCAAAGAACGAGGTATAGATATCACAACCAGAAATGAATAAGAACCCTTCTTACCGGAAGTTTATTATACATAAACATCTAAAGGAGTTTTAGGGTCTACTTTCGGAGTAACCTCTTGTATCTGCGTAGTTTTGAAGCTTTCTGCTTTTTGTAGCGACTCGTTTGTACTTTTTGGAAGTTCCGCACCACTTTTTAGAGTAATGACATCAGGCTTCCCTATTTGAATTTGGCTAGAATAAGGTGACTGAAATGTATAGCGAGTAATTTCCATAATATCCTCCTCTTCATTTGCAAAAATTATAGCACAGAAATAAAAAGTGAAATTTAAAATTTGGAATTAATTTCGTTACTTTTTATTTGAAACTGGAAGCATCTCATTAAGTATTCCATCAAGAATAGTGAAAAGTTTATCACTCTCTGCTTCCATCTCTTTAAAGTTGCTAATAATTGCATCTTCGTTAACTGGACTCATAGCAACACCTTTTTTTACAAAATCTGCATTCTTAAGTACACTATCATGGACTTTAGCATGTGGCAAATCAATATGTTTATAGCCACTAGTATGCCCGTAATGCTCTTTGCCGACACCGAGATACCATTTACCAAGGCGGCAGTTTGTGTGGTTGGCAAATTCTGCTGCCTTGTCCTCTGCAAGGATTGCTGTATAAGCATTTGATTTAAATAAAATATGATCAATTTTTACCAAGACCATGAAGAGTGAGCTTTTAATATAGCTTGCATATTCAGCTGATTCATGAGCATTCACCTGAAAGCCGTCAAGCGTACTGGCAAACTCTTCAACCGTTTGTGTCGCATCTTTGGCAATATTTGACATCTCCTCAGAGTTTTGCTGAATATCACGCGTCTCTTGTTGAAGCGTTGAAATAGTTATGGAGATCTCTTGGGTTGCTTTTTGTGTTCGCTCTGCCAGTTTTCTAACCTCATCAGCGACAACTGCAAATCCTCTTCCATGCTCTCCTGCTCTTGCTGCTTCAATCGCAGCATTAAGCGCTAATAGATTTGTCTGCTCTGCAATATCTTTAATAAGACCTGCAATTGTAGAAATCTCATTGGAGCGCTCAGAAAGGGAGCTTATATTTATATGTGTTGCATCAATCTTTTCTATCAGTCCACCAAAAAGATTCTGAACATCTTCCATAGAGTCAATACTTCTTTTTGCCTCTTCTGAAGTGCTTTGAGACATTTGAGATATTTTCTCTACTTCTTGCGAGTTATTAATTAAGTTGTTTTGAATGATTTGCAATCCATGTGCAATTCCTCCACCTAAATCATGAAGTTTTTGAGTAAATCTGCCATGCATTTGAAGCTTATAGCCTTTTTCAATTTCTATCACAGATTTATTTATAAACTCAACAGCACTGCTCAGCGTAGGATTTAGATTATCACTTTTAGCATGATACGAAGCACTTTTGTTGTCTCCTGCTGACTCAATAGCTTTTCTAATCTCGTATATAAAAAATGTAAATTGTGAAAGAAGTGAATTAAATTCAATAGAGAGCTGTTTTATTTCTCCCTGACCCATAATCGAAGCAACTGATTCAAAATCTCCACGAGAAGCCTTGGATATTGTTTTTGTTAGATTCTCAATTGAATGGTTCACTACCATCAGCTGTGAACGAAGATAGAGCGCCAATGAAATATGAACTATCGTTAATACAACAACAAGAGCAGAAAAACCAAGAAAAAAGGTTTCAATTGCAAAACCTAAAACAAATATTATAAGTTGCCAAAGATTGGAGAGAGCAACATTTTGAAGGGTCGAAGAGTTCATAAAACATCCTTATTAGATTAATTCTTTTACATAAAAAACAATTAAGTTTTGTATATTACCTTTTGATTTGACTTAAGTCAAGATTTTCGTCGAGTACGTGTATATGAGAGAAAGCAAAAAATAGAATTTAAATCAAAAAATGATACAATTTAGGCACTGATTACTTTAAAAAAGCTAAATAAAAATTGCTCCTAAAGTTGTTAAGATTTTTAGATGGATACGTATGGAACATTTTAAATTTTCTTTGATTTTTTCTGCTATAGCACTTGCATGTGCCGGTTGGTGGGGTTATAGCAGCGGTGGGGTAACCTTGGCGCTTAGTATGGTCTGGCTCGCTCTTATTTTAGCAGTCATGGAAGCTTCACTCTCCTTTGATAATGCGGTTGTGAATGCTTCCATTTTAAAAACGTGGAATAAATATTGGAGAACGCTCTTTTTAACTGTCGGTATGATAATCGCTGTTTTTGGGATGAGACTCCTTTTTCCAATTGTTATAGTAGCACAAACGGCCGACATGGGAATGTTAGAGGTTTGGAATCTTGCTATCAACAGTCCTCATGAATACTCTTTAAAATTAACCTCACACCATGCGGAGGTATCTGCTTTTGGAAGCATGTTTTTAATGCTTGTTTTTCTTAATTTTCTTTTGGATGAAGAAAAGGAACTCCATTGGTTAGGCGTAATTGAACAAAAGTTAGGACTGCTTGGAAAAATAAATGCAATCTCGATTTTTGTAGCACTCTCCGTTCTCATGACTTCCTTAACATTAGTGGATGATGCAAATAAGTTTGTTGTTTTGACAGCCGGTATTTGGGGTATTCTTGTCTATTTAGGTGTAGATTTAATTGGACAGATATTAGAAACAGAGGAAGAGAGTCCGGATATTGGCAGCATGGTTAAGAAGGGAAGTATCGGAGGGTTTCTTTACTTGGAAGTTTTAGACGCCTCCTTCTCTTTTGATGGAGTAATCGGTGCTTTTGCCATTACAAAAGATATAGTTGTAATCATGATAGGGCTAGGAATCGGCGCTATGTTTGTACGCTCTATGACTATTTATCTTGTAGAAAAGGGCACCTTAGACGGCTATGTTTATCTCGAACATGGAGCTCACTATGCCATAGGCGCTCTGTCTCTCATCATGCTTTTGAGCATAAAATTTCATATTCCGGAAGTTGTAACAGGATTGATAGGGATAGTTCTTATATCCATTTCGGTTTGGTCTTCAATTAAATATAATAAATTCATAAAAATACTAGACTCAACTGATGAATAGTATTGCAAAAAAAAAGATATCAAAAATCTTAATAGCAAATCGCGGTGAAATAGCCCTGAGAATAATACGAGCTTGTAAAGAGATGGATATACTGAGTGTTGCTATCTTTTCTGAAGTTGATGTTGAAGGTATTTGGATAAAAAAAGCAGATGAGTGTTATCCAATGATGGGCGACCCAATGCAAGCCTATCTTAACTATGATCCAATAATAGCATTGGCAAAAAAAGCTTCCTGTGATGCTATTCATCCCGGATATGGGTTTTTGTCTGAAAATGCAGAGTTTGCGCAGGCATGTGCAGATAATGGGATTATTTTTATCGGTCCAAAACCTGAGCATATTGCACTGTTTGGCGATAAAATGGCTTCGAAAATTGCCATGAAACAAGTAGGAGTGCCTATTTTAGAGGGAACGGATGAGCCTATAACCGATAAAAAAGAGGCTGCCAAAATAGCGGCAGAGATAGGTTTTCCTATTATTCTGAAAGCTGCTTTTGGCGGTGGCGGAAGAGGCATGCGAATTGTTCGAAAGGCAGATGAATTTGAGAATCTGTTCGACTCTGCGACTCAAGAGGCTCTGAAATATTTTAAAAAAGGTGAGATGTTCATTGAGAAATATGTAGAGAATTCGAGACATATAGAAGTTCAGATCATTGCCGATAAACATGGGAATGTTTTGCATTTGGGCGAGAGAGATTGCTCTATTCAGCGAAGACATCAAAAAGTTATAGAGATTTCTCCATCGCCAAGACTTAACAGTGAAGTGAGAAAAGAGCTGTTAAGAATATCCACTAAAGCGATGTTCAAGTTAGGCTATGAGAGTGTGGGCACGATTGAATTCTTAGTGGATGATAATGATAACATCTTTTTTATAGAGGTAAATACAAGGGTTCAAGTAGAACATCCCGTAACTGAACTTATAAGCGGAATCGATATTGTTCAGGGAATGATTGAAATAGCTGAGGGTGAAAAATTAAAGTTTCTGCAAGAAGAGATACAGTTCCGCGGTTATGCAATTGAGTTTAGAATAAATGCCGAAAATCCGAATAATAACTTTATGCCCTCATCAGGAACTATAACAAGCTATATAACTCCTGGAGGTCCGGGGGTTAGGTTAGATACAGGTGCTTACGCAGGATATACAATGCCGACAAATTATGATTCAATGCTCGGCAAGCTGATAGTTTGGGCAATGGATTGGGAAGGGGCTGTAAAAAAAGCAAAAAGAGCTTTGGACGAGTATTACATAGATGGATTTCCTACGAACATAATACTCCACAGGGAGATAGTAAAAGATAAAGATTTTATTGACGGTTATTTAACGACGAACTATCTGGACAAGAAAGTTGAGTTATTCAATCTTAACAGTGAAAAATCTGCAAAAGAGGAAGAGGAGAGAATGTCTGCTCTTATGAATTTTATAGAAAGATTAAAATTAAACAAGGTAATTACTAGATATTAAAAATTTTACATGTGGGATTTTCCACATGCAAAGCACCATATTCTAAACAAACAGTAAATATATGTTTCAAAACTACGCATATGTGATAATTTTATCACAAAACATAAATCAATCACATTTTAATATCAATTATTAATTTATCTAATATATTACATATTAATTACACTATTATCTACTTTTGTTATGAACTTCTGCACTATTTATAATAATTATCATCATATGTACAGTTATTGCTAAATTGTAACCATGTAAATTTAAAAGTTTTTAAGATTAGATTAAAATTAACTCTTCTATAATCTCCCTAACGCAAGTAGTCAAACTATTTGATAATTTACTTTTTTACAAGGAATAAAAATGAAAAAAACAATTAAGTTAGCGGTAGTAGCTGCATTGGCTTTAGGTGCAACATCTGCGTTTGCAACAAATGGATCTAACATGATAGCAACAGGTGCTAAGGCAACTGGTATGGGTGGTACTGGCATTGGTATGAGTCATGGTGCGGAGTCAGCATTAGTAAACCCAGCTTTAATAACATCTGTTGAAGGAACTGAAATCTCTTTTGGTGGTACACTGTTTATGCCAAATGTTAAGAATACTAATAATATCGGTTATGGTGCTTCAAGTGCAGAGAGTGATGCTAAGCTGAGTGTTATTCCTGAAGTTTCTATAGCAAGTAAAATGAGTGAAAACTTTTACATGGGTGTAGGAATGTGGGGAACTGCTGGAATGGGTGTTGATTATCGTGACGCTAATACAGTAGCAACAGGCGGAACTCAAATGCAAATGGTTACAAATTTACAACTTATGCAATTTGGTGTGCCATTAGCATACAAAATGAATAATTTTAGTGCTGCCTTAACTCCATTATTACAATATGGTTCATTAGATATCAATTATGAATATCCAGGAAGTCCAAATCCATTAGATCCAAATAAGTCTGGTGCTAATATGGGTACAGGTGTTGCTCAAGATTTAAAATTTGGATATAACCTAGGTTTAGCGTATAAATTATCAAATTTAACTATAGGTGCTACATACAAATCTCAAATCGATATGAAATATAAAAATGTTCTTACAAAGAACGTATCGGCATTTTCTACGACAGGGTCATATGCGAATGATAGTTTATCGACGCCTTCTGAAATGGGAATAGGAGCTAGCTATCAGTTTAATGCTAATACAATCGCTCTTGATTACAAACAAATTAAATGGACTGAAGCTAAAGGTTATCAAGATTTTGATTGGGAAGATCAAAGTGTAATTGCAGTAGGTTATCAGTACACTGCAAAAACTTGGGCTGCTCGCGTAGGTTACAATTACTCAAAAAGTCCAATAAGCGAACAAACAGTTGCTAATCCAATGACAGATATGCCAAACAGTGCTGGCCTACAACCTGGAACGGCTAATACATTCAACTTACTAGGCTTTCCTGGTATAGTTGAATCTCACATGACTTTGGGTGGTTCTTATAATATAAGTGACAAGGCATCAGCTGATCTAGCTTATGTTTATACTCCTGAAGTAAGCAATACATATAAAAACTTTGCTGCTCAAGACATTACGACTACACACAGTCAAACAGCTTTAAGTGCTCAACTTAACTATAAATTCTAATCTTTAAATAGATTTTTTTCCTCCTGTTTTGAGTGTCGCATTTTCGGCGACACTCTATTTTTTATACACAAATAAGCAATAGTAACTTTAGCCCGTAGAAATTTATATTATACATATGGTTTTATAATACAATATCCGCTATTTAAAATTAAATAAAGGGAGAAAAATGATAAACAAAATGTTAAAAAGCGTAGCTGCACTATCAATAACTGCTACCATGGTTTTTGGTGCACAGGGCGTTATATTTAATGTCGTAGGTGGAAATGCTGAAGCAAAATACAATACTATGGTTAACGAAAAAATCAAGACTATCGGATTTGTTCTCTCAGATCCGCATGAAAGAATCAATGATATTTACGCGACGAAATATGGTTCAAAAACATTAGCAGATGGAAAACCAAATCCAGGTTATGACCCAGCATGGGCTAAGAACTTGGACAATCTTGGTTTTTTCTCTGTTTCTAACGATGCTAAAATCCGTGAGTTACTTTTAAAATATCCGGAACTTGGCGGTTTCTCTCCGTTCAACCTTCTCATATACAAAGCTGCAAATGAAGACAAAACTTATGTTGGACATATCGTTCCTCAGACGATGCTTGACATAGCAGGTATAAAAGATGAAGCTGCAAGAAAAGAGTTTATTGCAACATTTTCTGAACTTGATGCAATGGTTGCAAAAGAGATAGGAGGAACAGTTCAATTTAGTGAGTACAAATCACTTCCTGTAAAACCTATGATGCAATTTGAGATTACATTTGAAAGACCTGCTGATTTGAGCAGCTATTTAGATTCATTTCAAGAGCAATTTGAAGCTGCATTTGAGACGAATAAATATATTATTGCAGGATTTAAAAACTACAAAGATGCTTATGCCGACAAGAAATTAGAGTTTAGCAAATATGATGCATACTTTACTTACTCATTATGTCACTTTACATTCTCATATAACATTTTTAACAAAGGCCGTCCAGACGCCGGTGCATTCGCCCCATGTTCTATGTATATGTATATTCCAAAAGGTACAAACAAGTTAGTTATCGGCATGCCTCGGCTTGCAAACTGGACTTCAGTTTTAAATATAGAAGACAAGACCATGCAAAAGTCTGTAACAGACCTTGATGCTGACATTACAAAAATTATGTTAGGTTTAGGCGCTAAAGAGTTATAAGCAAACTAATAATCGCTAAATACCACATTGCAATAAGTTTTCCTCTGTTAGATATACAGGGGTTTATGGGAATTACGACTATGCCAGATACTGTTACAAAAGATTTGCGCAAGCCGTTTAATTAATTCAATTCAATAAAAAAGGAAGATAAATGAAAAAACTACTTACATCGATGCTGTATGCTTCATTAGCATTTTTTGCATCCACACAGGTTATTGCAAGTGACACAGGGCTAGAGGGAAAAGAGGTCAGTACCTATTTAGTTGGGGGATATGTAGATGTTGAAGCTGCCAAGAGTAAGTTAAAAGAGGCAGGTTTTGAAGTGATTGCTACGTATGCACCTGTAGAAAATGGCACAACAATTGTATTTACAAATACGGCACTAAAAGCAGAAGGTGCAAAGCCTAAAAGAGCTTTTGCAGCTGTTCTGCGTCTCTTTGTAGATAACCAAGCTAAATCAATCAGCATTACAAATCCGGTTTATTTCGGAAAAGCGTTTATGCAAGATGATTACAATCATAAAGTATTTAATGCGCAACTAGAAGCAATCAATAAAGCTTTTGCAGGTCTTACACCATCTGCAGATAAGTTAAAGTTTAATGATTTAGCAGGGTATCATTTTATGATAAGCAGACCTTACTATGAAGATACTATTGAGTTGGCAAAATCAACAAATGAAGAGTTAATCGCAAAAGCTAAGGGCAAACTTTTGATATTTGAACTTAAACTTTCAAATAAAAGTACACTTTTGGGATACCAACTGGATGAGAAAACTAATAAGTTTGTAGAGAAGATAGGAAGAGCAAATGCTGCAATACTTCCTTACTGTGTGTCTGTGGAAAATGGAACTGCTACTATGCTTCATGGTGAGTATTATCTTGCTATATCTTATCCACTTCTTGACATGGGAACATTTATGGGGATATCAAGTGTCCCAGGTGAAATCAAAACAAATTTGGAAAAACCGTTTAATTAATTGTGCCACTTCCGCATGCCAATGGCATGTGGAAAAGTTAAATCATTACCGCTTCTCTTTTACCTTCAACTATTTCACCAATAACATAACCATCAGTTTTAGCTAAGATAGTTGCAATATTCGCTTCTTCCACAACCAAAATCATTCCAACACCCATGTTGAATGCTCTATACATTTCATCTATCTCTACATGCTGAGAGATGAGTTCAAAAATAGGTAAAACTTTTATAGAATCTTTTTTAATCTCTGCTCTTAGATTTTCAGGAAGCACGCGAGGCAGGTTTTCAACAATTCCACCGCCGGTAATATGAGCCATGGCAACAATATTATCTTTGAGCTCTTTAAACATCTTTACATAAATATTTGTAGGCTCAAGGAGCGTTTCAATCAGCGGTTTGCCGTTAAAATCATCACTGAACTTCATTCCCATTTTTTCAAACAGTACTTTTCTTGCAAGTGAAAAACCATTTGAATGAAGCCCAGAACTTGGAAGTGCTATAAGCTTGTGTCCAGCGCGCACAAGAGCAACTCTATCCATTTCACTCTTCTCGGCAACACCTACTGCAAAACCAGCCAAATCGTAATCATTACTGGCATACATACCCGGCATCTCAGCAGTTTCTCCGCCGATAAGTGCGCACTCTGCTCTGATACACCCTTCTGCAATACCTGCTACAACACTCGTTGCAGTTTTTACATCCAGTTTTCCGGTTGCATAATAATCTAAGAAAAAAGAGGGTGTTCCAAAGTTACAAAGAAGATCATTAACACACATGGCAACCAAATCTATCCCGACTGTGTTGTGAATGCCAGAATCAATTGCGAGTTTAAGTTTTGTTCCCACCCCGTCTGTTGCAGCCAACATAACCGGCTCTCTAAACCCTTTTGGCAACTCAAAAGCTCCTGCAAAAGAGCCTATACCACCGATAACTCCAGGTATTTTGGTAGATTTAACTAAGGGCTTGATGTTTTCTACAAAACTGTTACCGGCATCTATGTCAACGCCGGCATCTTTATAGCTTATTTGGCTCATAAAAGACTCCATTTTAAAATGCGAAATTATAGCTTATGAGAGTTGAGAGAAGTGTTAAGAAGAGTGGGGAGATTCCAAGAAAATGGAATCTCCATTGGTGCTACTTTGCTTCTGGCAAATCGCACTTTTTACTGATTATACAAAGTGGACAGAAATCTGCGATGCCTGCAACAAGAGGAAGCACACCCAAATAGAACCAGTATATACCTGTTATTGCACCAACAGCAATCAATCCTAAACCGATAAGTATACGAAAAGCTCTACAAAATTTTCTTATTTTATTGAAATCCATTTTTACGCCTTTTAAGTAAAATTTTGCGCAATTATACCTCTTATTTATAGAACAACATACGCCTGATTTATATCTTAAACTATTATTTCCGTAAGTTGTAATCTTTTGAAAAATAATCAGTGCAAATATGCTAAAATCACTTTTAATTATATACAAGGAATTTTCAAATGAAATCTTTTATTTACCCGGAAATGATGGTGCACGTAGCCTTATGCACGAGCAAAGCACCAGAAAATGTTTTAATCATTAGCAATAACGCTGAATTACTGATGGATGAAATGAAACAATATAGTGAAGTTTCTTCAAAAGTTATTGGATGCACTCTTGATGAACTTCGAGATGAAACTGATGGAAGCTATGATGTTGTTATAAGCGAAATGTACGGAGACAGCGCTGTTTTAGCACATATAAACCGTATATTAAAAGCAGATGGACAGCTTGTAATCAATAATAAACCTTTAGAAGATGTAGAGTCAAATAAGCTACTGATGCAAGATTTAGCTAACTATTTTAAAATTATAATGCCTTACAATTTAGGCAATGACAACAGTGCGATACTCGCATCAAAAGAGTACCATCCGACAGCAGATATTATTTTACAAAGAGCGGACATGCTTGATAATTTGAACTACTACAATACTGAAATTCATCTTGCCTCTTTTGCAATGCCCAACTATATTCGTAAAGAATATCTAGGAATTATAAAAAACTGATGCCTTTTTGTTATGCTATTGCCTTAACCGGAGGAATTGCTACAGGAAAGAGTACTGTCGCCTCTTTACTGGCACTCAACGGTATGAGAGTTATAGATGCAGATACAATTTCTCATGAAATATTAGACGCATCCGTTTCTTGGGTTGAAGAAACTTTTGGAAAAGAGTTCATTGATGGTGCAAAAGTAAATCGTACAAAATTGGGAAGTTTAATTTTTTCAGATGAGAAGAAAAAAAGAATTTTAGAAGAGTTTTTGCACCCTAAAATAAGAGCCGAAATAGAGCAAAGAAGCATAAAACAGGATAGTTTTAAATTCCCCTATCTTATAGATATTCCTCTCTTTTTTGAAAAAGCTTCTTATGATATAAAAAACAGTGTGGTAGTTTATACGCCAAGCGATATACAACTTGAACGATTTATGAAACGCAATGGCTACTCAAAAGAGGAATCAATAAAAAGAATTAATTCTCAAATGCCTATAGAAGAGAAGAAGAAAAGAGCTACATGGGTTATAGACAACTCAAAAGATTTAAAACATCTTCAAAAAGAGTGTGAAGAGTTTGTTGATAAAATAAAAGCAAAATATCTGGAGAAAAACAGTGACGGTATCTAAATACAGCGCAAATGGAAATGACTTTGTTGTTTTTCATACATTTATAAAAAAAGACAGAAGTGAATTAGCAAAAAAACTTTGTCATAGACAAAATGGGGTCGGAGCTGATGGTTTAATTGTACTCATTCCACATGCTGAACATGATTTTGAGTGGCAGTTTTACAACTCTGATGGAAGCGTTGCCGAGATGTGTGGCAACGGAAGCCGTGCTTGTGCCCATTACGCCTACAGCAATGAACTCGCATTAAGTAAGATGCGCTTTTTAACTTTAGCGGGTGTTATAAATGCCGAAGTTGAAGATGCTATGGTTTTAAGTGAACTCACCCCTCCAAAAATTTTGGATAAAACAATTATAGAAAATAGCAAATCATGGTGGAAAATAGATACCGGTGTTCCCCATTTGGTTCATTTCACAGAGAATATAGATGTGTTTGATATAAGAGAAGCAAGAGAGTTAAGACACAAATATAATGCAAACGTAAATATAGCTTTTGTCGATGGCAAGAATTTAAAAGTTCGCACCTATGAACGCGGTATCGAGGATGAAACTTTAGCATGCGGAACCGGGATGGCGGCTTGTTTTTATAGAGCTTACAAAGAAAATTTGGTTTCAAACAATATAGAAGTTTATCCAAGAAGCGGCGACACTCTCTATCTGGGAATAAATGAGAGAACCATAACTTTTCGCGGTGAAGTAAAAAAAGTATTTATAACAGAGATTTAGCTGTTTTCACAATGCTCATAATAAGCATGTGAAAAAAAGAGAAAAATTACAATCCTGCAGCTTCTACTATTTTAGCTTGATGGTCTGTAATTAAAGGCTCTATAATCTCATCCAAGAGACCGCCTTGCATAATCTCAGCAAGTCTGTAAAGTGTCAGAGTGATTCTATGGTCACTTATGCGATTTTGCGGATAATTGTAGGTTCTAATTCTTCCGCTTCTGTCGCCTGTTCCAACCTGAGAAGCACGGTTTGCACTATCTTTTGCAAGTGCTTCTTGCATTTCAAGATCATAAAGTCTGGCTTTGAGAACTTTCATAGCCTTGTCTTTGTTTTTGTGCTGAGACTTTTGGTCTTGATTTGTTACGACTATACCTGTTGGCAAGTGTGTAATACGAACTGCAGAGTCAGTTGTATTAACACTCTGCCCACCACAGCCGCTCGAACGCATAACGTCGATTTTCAGGTCATTTTCATTTATCTGAACCTCAACATCCTCAACTTCGGCCATTACAGCAACTGTAATTGCAGAGGTGTGAACACGACCTTGTGACTCTGTTGCAGGAACCCTTTGCACACGGTGCGTTCCGCCTTCATATTTCAATCTGCTATAAACCTGATCACCTTTAATAAGTGCTATGACCTCTTTATATCCGCCGGCATCAGAAGGCGAAGTACTCATAATCTCAACACTCCAACCTTTTAGGTCGGCATAACGAACATAAGCATCAAAAAGATTTCCAACAAAAATTGCAGCTTCATCTCCACCCGCACCGGCACGAAGTTCCACGATAATATTTCTATCATCATTTGGGTCTTTTGGCAGAAGTAAAAGTTTTATCTGCTCTTCAATCATCGGAATTTTAGGCTCAAGCTCTTTTAACTCTTCTTTTGCCATGTCAATCATTTCTGGGTCAGCAAGCATTGCTTTTGCGTCTTTAATTTGATTAATAGTATCTTTATACTCATGAGCTTTTTCAACGATGTTCATAAGTGAAGATTGTTCTTTTGAGAGAGCTGTCATCCGTTTGATGTCAGAGGTGATGTCAGGTGAACTCAGCAAATTGCTAAGTTCATTATAACGATTGATAAACGGTGTAAGTTTATCGGCTAACATTAATTGTTAACCTTAGAGAGCGTTAACAGATTTGTGAAGACGGCTAACTTTTCTTGCTGCAGTAGCTTTTTTTAATATACCTTTGCTAACAAATTTATGAATTTGCTGGTTAGCTAATTTAAATGCTGTTGTAGCTGCTTCTTTGTTACCTGCTTCAACTGCAGAATTAACACCTTTTACAATGTTTTTAAGACGAGTTCTGTAAAAACGATTACGTTCAGCACGAACGATAGTCTGGCGAATTCTCTTAATTGATGACTTGTGATTTGCCATGTATGAGTCCTTCTCATGAAATTTAGTGCGGAATATTAGCTTAAAAATAATTAAATTTAAGTTAAAGACAAGCTAAAATGGAAATATTTCATCTTTATTCTATTATTATGTTAAAATACAACACTTTAAAAAATGGAAATAAACTATGAAATTATTTGGAACCGATGGTGTACGAGGCGAGGCTGGCTCCTATTTAAGTGCTCAGCTTGCTATGAAAATTGCTATGGCAGCCGGAATATACTTTAAAAAGCACTCAACAACTAATAAAATTTTAATAGGCAAGGATACTAGAAGAAGCGGCTACATGATTGAAAATGCAATAGTGAGCGGCTTGACTGCAATTGGCTATGATGTGATTCAAATAGGTCCCATGCCAACTCCTGCAATAGCTTTTATCACTGAAAACATGCGTTGTGATGCAGGAATCATGATAAGTGCTTCGCACAACTCTTTTGAAGATAACGGCATAAAATTTTTTGACGGACATGGCAATAAACTCTCAAGCGAAGCAGAAGAAGAGATTGAAGCCATATACAGAGATTCAGAAGCGCTTCAAGATGCACAAGTTACAGCTAAAAAAATTGGTAAAGCTAAAAGAATTGATGATGTAATCGGTCGATATATTGTTCAACTCAAAAATTCATTTCCTAGGGAGATTTCACTCAAGGGAATAAGAATAGTTTTGGATACAGCAAACGGAGCCGGCTACAAAGTAGGTCCAACTGTTTTAGAAGAGTTGGGAGCGGATGTGATTGTGCTTCATGATAAGCCAGATGGCTTTAATATAAACGAGGCATGCGGGGCGCTTCATACAAAAGATCTTTGCGAAGCGGTAGTAAAATTCAGAGCAGATTTAGGCATTGCGCTTGACGGGGATGCCGATAGACTTGTGGTAGTCGATGAAAAAGGAGAGGTTGTTGATGGCGACCAGCTTTTGGGTGCTTTAGGCGCATACATGAATAAACAGGGCACTTTAAAAGGTGGAGGAATCGTCTCAACCGTTATGAGCAATCAAGCTTTAGAAGACTTTATGAATACTCAAGGATTGAAACTTTTCCGCTCCGATGTAGGCGATAAAAATGTTTTAGATATAATGAAAAAAGAGCACATAAACTTTGGCGGTGAACAGAGCGGACATGTAATAATTAATGATTATGCAAAAACTGGAGATGGGCTTGTGAGTGCTCTGCAGACATTGGCTCTGCTGATTAAAACAAAACAGCAGGCTTCTAAAGCACTCCGCCCATTTAAACTTTATCCACAAAAACTTGTAAATATAAATGTGAAAATAAAAAAACCGCTAGAGGCAATCAATGGTTTGAGTGCGAAGCTAAAAGAGTTAGATGATAATAATATTCGTCATCTTATTCGCTACTCCGGAACAGAAAACAAACTAAGAATTTTATTAGAGTGCAAAGATGCAAAAGCCATGAATTTCCATATGCCACTCATTGAAGAGTTCTTTCAAAAAGCTTTAAATGCGTAACCATACATTTAGTCTTGTTGTAATACTGCTTTTAGCTCTTGGCGGTATATTTATAATTGATCAATACATTAAAATGCTTTTTGTAGATGGTTTTCGATACTACACTCAGTGCATAGACTTTATTTTGGTTTACAATAAAGGCGTTGCATTTTCCATGCTCTCTTTTTTAGATGAGTCTCTAAAATATATACAGTTAGCCATGGTAAGTGGGATTTTAATATATATAATTTACATGCGAAAAATCTGCTATGCTATTCCAGCTGGCTTTATGCTAGGCGGTGCATTTTCAAATATATATGATAGATTCATTCATGGCGGGGTTGTTGATATGGTTTATTGGCACTGTGGATTTAATTTTGCGGTATTTAACTTTGCCGATGTAATGATTGATGTAGCCGTTGCATGGATACTTTTACTAAATTTTAAACCAAAATTGTGTAAAAGCTAATTAAAAGCACTTTTTTGGTAATATTGCCAAAAATAATAGTTAAAATTAAAAACTGACTAAAGGAAATTGATGGAAATCAAATCAAACAAAATCAACACTGCGAATGCTGAAATAAAAGCTACGATCTCAATGGATGAAGTGAACGCTAATGTGGACAAAATCGCTAAAAGCCTAACTAAAACTGCCAAGGTAGCTGGTTTTCGTAAAGGGAAAGTTCCTATGGCTACTGTTAAAAAACAGTATGGAGAAAGATTGGTTCAAGATGCTGAAGCTGAAGCTCTTCGTGATGTTTTAAGCAAAGGTTTAGAGGAGATGGGTATATCTAATGACTCTTTAATAGGAGAACCGACTATCTCTCAGTTTGACAAGAGCGCCGATAAAATTGAAGTAACTGTTAAAATTGCTATGCGTCCGATTATTGAAATGGGTGATTATGCATCATTAGTAAAAGAGTTTGATAAACCAGCTGTAAGCGATGCAGAGATTGATGAGAGAATCAAAGATTTAGCAGAAGCTCAAGCTCCGCTTGTTGATATTACAGAGAATCGTGCAACAGTAAATGGAGACACTGCTGTAATCGACTTTGAAGGCTCAGTTGACGGCAAACTTTTTGATGGCGGAGCTGCAAAAGATTTCTCTCTTCGCTTAGGTTCTGGTCAATTTATTCCTGGATTTGAAGAACAAATTATCGGTATGAAGAAAGAGGAAGAAAAAGTTGTAAAGGTTACCTTTCCGGAAAATTACGGCGGCAAAGAGTTAGCTGGTAAAGATGCTGAATTTAAAGTAAAAGTACACGGCATTAAAACAAAAGAAGCTGTAACTATTGATGATGAATTGGCAAAAAAAATGCTTCCAGGTGAAGAAGATGCGACTTTAGAAAAATTAAGAGCTTTGGTAAAAACTCAAATTGAAAATGAAGAGTTGTCAAAACTTTATAATGATAATCTTAAACCTGCCCTTTTAGAGCTGTTTGTTGAAACTTTTACATTCGATTTACCGGAGTTTGTTGTTGAACAAGAAATAGATATGGCTCTCAACAAAAAAGCCGGCACAATGAGCGAAGATGAGATTGAAGAAGTTCGCAACAGTGAAGAGAAATTGAATGCACTTCGTGACACTTTCCGTGAAGATGCACTAAGAAGCGTAAAAGCTACCTTTATTATTGACGCACTCGCTCAAGCTGAAAAAGTAAAAGTACATGAACAAGAAGTTATGCAAACTATTTACTATGAAGCAATGCAGATGGGTCAAGACCCTCAGCAGGCGTATGAGCATTACAAAAAAGCCGGATATATCCCTGCTATTCAGATGTCAATGGTTGAGGATAGAGTTTTATCAGGACTTTTAAATCCAAAGATGAAAGAGGCGTAAGGATATGAGCTATATCCCATATGTAGTAGAAAAAACGGGACGCGGTGAGCGCTCGTATGACATCTACTCTCGTCTTTTAAAAGATAGAATAGTTATGCTTAGCGGAGAGGTAAATGACGCAGTCGCCTCTTCGATAGTTGCACAATTTCTATTTCTTGAAGCTGAAGATCCGGAGAAAGACATTTACTTCTACATCAACTCTCCTGGCGGAGTTGTAACAGCCGGAATGGCGATATATGACACAATGAACTATATCCGCCCGAATGTTGCAACTATCTGTATAGGTCAGGCCGCATCCATGGGTGCTTTTTTGCTCTCAAGCGGACACAAGGGCAAAAGATATGCACTTCCACATGCAAGAATCATGATTCACCAACCACTAGGCGGTGCGCAGGGTCAGGCAACAGATATTGCGATTCAGGCAAAAGAGATTCTTCGTATGAAAGCTGAACTGAATGAAATAATTGCAAAAAATACTGGGCAAAGTGTTGAGACCGTAGAGAAAGATACGGATCGTGATAATTTTATGAGTGCTAAAGAAGCTCTTGATTATGGAATGATTGATGAAGTTCTAATTAAAAACGAAAAAGAGTAGGAGGATACTATGTCAGGAACATTAAGAAGTAGAAATCGTCGCGAAATAGGCAGTGATAGCAATTCTGCACTTGAGATGGAAGAACCGACAAGTGATATAGAGATATATGCGAAAGAGGTTCTGAACTCTCTTATTAATGACAACCTGCCACCTACTCCAAATAATTTTTCACTCTATTTTGATAGACTCTTGGAAAAAAAGAGTGAAATTGTTCGTAAACAGATAGTTTCAATGCTAGAACTTGAAGAGGACAATGATGGAGAAAAGACCATTATTCTTGAGCAAAGCCTCAAGCAAGGATTTTCTTCAATAAAGAATATTTTATCTATAACGGCAAGTTTATACAAGAATATGGCTTTAATGACGAAAATTCTTGATAAAAGGAAAGAAGAGCTTAAACAAGGAAGTAATGTTCAGTCAGTAGCTGGAATTGTTGGTGTTTTAGAGGGCGATATATCTAAATTAAACACCATATTGTCAAAACAAAGTACACAGTTGAAAGATCTTTACGATGAAACAGCGACAGTCGTAAAAAGCGTAGAAAATGAGACTATATTTGATAATAAATTTGGAGTCTATAATAAAAGATATCTTTTGACAAAAATTGCTAATGAGATAGGTTTAATTAAGCAGTTTAATCACAAAAGCTCTCTCATAATGATAGAACTTGATCGCGATCTCCAAGAAAGTGTAAACAATGAAAAGGCAGTTGTACTTATGACAAGAACAATTGCTAGACTTTTACTGAAAACTTCACGAAGAAGCGATATAGTTGCACACTATGGTAACGGTATATTTACTATGCTTTTAAAACATACGGATCTAGGTAGTGCAAAACATGCTAGTGGGCGACTATGTGAACTGGTCTCAAACAGCAACTTCTTCTTATCTGATCGTGAAATTCAACTAAAAATAGCTATCGGTATTACTGATATTACCCCGGAATACTCTGTGGAAGAAACAATTGTTAATGCGATGAGTGGGATTGAAAAATCATATGCGGAAGAAAGTGTAGATTATGCAGTCGTGACAAGAAGTGAAGAGACACAAAAAGCGGAAGAATAATTAAATGAATTTGAGTATTGTAGAATATCCTGATAAAAAACTGCGAGAAAAATCTCAAAAAGTCGAAAAATTTGATGAAAATTTGCATAAACTTTTAGATGCAATGAATTCTGTAATGATTAAGACTAATGGTATAGGCCTCGCTGCCATTCAAGTAGCGTATGCTAAACAAGTTCTTATTTTGAATATCCCCGATGAAGATGGTGAACAGCCTCTAGAGAATCTTATTGAAATGATTAATCCGCTTCTTGTCCACAAAGAGGGAGAAACTGTTTATCAAGAAGGGTGCCTGAGTGTTCCTAGTTTTTATGAGGATGTCACACGCTATGAAAATATTACGGTCAACTATCAAGACAGAAGTGGAAATACAAAGACATTAGAGGCGACCGGACTTTTAAGTATTGCTATTCAGCATGAGATGGATCACTTGTCAGGCATCTTATTTATAGATAAATTATCATACGCTCGCAGAAAAAAGTTTGAAAAAGAGTTCAAGAGAGTGCAAAAAGAGAAAAAAAGCTCTTAAAATATTGCAATATGTCATATTTATTCCTATAATCAAATCAAAATGATACTATCGTACTAACTAAATTAGAAGGTTAGTATTATGAAAGTAGTATTTTGCGCCACATATGAAGGGATTGATGCTAAAGTTGTTCAAGTAGAATCTACTCTTACAAAAGGCCTTCCCTCCTTTTCCATCGTCGGTATGGCCTCTGCATCTATTACTGAAGCAAAAGAGAGGGTAAAATCTGCACTTTTAAGTAACGGTTTTTCCTTTCCGCCAAAACGGATAACAATCAATTTAGCCCCGAGTGATGTCAAAAAAGAGGGTTCTCACTTTGACCTCAGCATTGCCCTTATGATAGCACTTGATTATCTAAATAGTGACTTCAGCGAGTGGTTTGTTTTTGGCGAATTAGGGCTTGATGGGAGCGTAAAAGAGAATTTCCACCTCTATCCGCTCATATTATCCTTAGCAAATCAAAAAATAATAAAAAAAGTGATAGTCCCACATGCCGCGCTCACGAAACTCTCAAAAATTCCAAATGTAGAATTTTACGGAGTAAACAATCTCAACGAGGCAATAGAGCTTCTGAAAAATCAAGAAACTGTATTACCCAGCATAGAACAGAGTGATATTGCCTATCCATTTTACAAGATTAATGGCGAAAAATATTACTACACAAAAGAGTATAATGAAGATTTTATAGATGTAAAAGGCCAAGAGGTAGCTAAACGAGCTGCTCTAATCAGTGCTGCAGGATTTCATAACATTCTTTTTGAGGGGAGCCCTGGGTGTGGAAAAAGCATGATAGCAAAGAGAGTTCAATATATTTTGCCGCCCATGAACATCGATGAAATTCTTGATGTTGCAAAGCTCGATGTTCTAGATGCGAAAGAACCTCTTTTCAAACCCCATAGAAATATCCGATGCCCTCATCACACTTCAACGCTCTCAAGCGTATTTGGCGGCGGTTGTCATTTCCAATAAACCTTGCTACTTTCCATTGAACTTTACTACAAGGAAAAGATTTATATTTATATAATTATCCAATAGCTAGAGCCATCTTTTATAAATATTTCAGTCCTTTGTATGATTATTTTAAACATGATTGTCAATAATCATAGTTAATTGTATTCTTTCAAAGTAAAGTGTACAATTCTGAATGGTATTCTAGGTAGAGTTTTAATTAACACTTTCTCAATTGGCTATATTTTTTGAAGGTAGGTTAGATGAAGCTTTAAAAATCTAGCTTGCAAGGTTTCTTTTTTTTTGTTCCATAATCCTCTAGGGCTTGTGAAACTTTGCAGTTTTTACTTTTTGAACACTTTGTGGAACAATATTAACCTCTGCATAAAGGCTCTAATGTAGAGATTTGTGTTGTATAAGTTTTGTTTCAAATATAAGAGGTTTAGAAACTTAACGTCTGAATTGAAAACAAGTTTTCCGCAGGAGACTATTCAGAGTTTTGTGTCAGTTCTATAAAATAATACATTTTATAGAACTGAACAATGAATTAAACAATCCCTATACTAAACTAAATTATAATGCTCCATCTCTGTAAATACTTCCTCTATTTCTCCATTTAATTGATTTATATACTCATTCGATACTTGTGAATATAAATCAGTCCCGACATCTGTCATCTCTATAGCAAACCTACCTTTTTTTAGACGAATAATAAGTGAGTTAAATGCTGATTTAACTTCGTTTGGCTCATCTTCAGATATCGGTATTGCAGCAATTAGACCCCCACTATCTGCAATATTAATATAATATTTTTCCTCTTTTTCAATAACAGTTGCGTTAAATGTTTCCATATATTTTTCCTCTTTCTCCAAATGCTTTCTCTCCACCTTCTAGAGTTTTCATACTTACTATTTTCCAATCAAGCTTATCATCTTCATCATTTATATTTATAAGATTGTTTGAAAATGGGTTTCCGTAATAAGTATTATAACCTCCAGAATTATGACATCTATAAATAGAGCAATAAGGAAGTGTCCTAACTGCAATATTCGCATCATGGGTGGAAATAAATATTTTTTTACCTAAACGCGCTTTCTCTTTTATAAGGGGCACAATTACATCATTTATATAATCATTTCCAAGGCTTTTTTCTGGCTCATCTAATATGTAAACGTCTTTATCTTCCCGCAGTTCTTTTTGAAGCATTAACATTGAAGCCTCACCACTCGAAGGAGCGTACTCAGAACCATTCATAGAAAAATACTTTTTAAATAATAATAGTTCACTTATTGTTTTTATGCCTTCTATACCTTCTATATTATTTAAGTTAGTTATTTCTTCAAAAAGTTCTTCTGTATATACTTTTTTAGTAATTCTTTCAATACCATTTGCAAAGTCTTTTTTTGGTGTTTTATTTAAGCCATCATAGGTTGCTAAAGACCCATCTGTATTTGATCCATCTTGAATTTTTAGTATTGTTTTACATACTAAGTCGCCTTTATCCACCCCAATATTCCCAACTATTTCAGTCTGCTCACTAATCTGTTTTTTAATATTGTCAAAAACTTTTTTTGCTTTAACTTCCATTTCTATTCTATTTAAAGCATACTTTTTAAAGCCTGTAGTTGATGGTTTCGATGGTGCTCCAGTTTTTCTACTAATTTCGTGCTTGAACTTCTCTACTGCAGAATTCAACAATTTATTTTCTTTCCACTGAATAAATTTATTCAATAGATTTTCATTTAACTTATCTTGAAGATTTGATAGTTTTAAAACAATATCTTCAACTTCTTCTCCCTTCATAACTTCAGAAACCGGTTTGCTTTTACTTAAAAAATCTAAGAAACTTTCTACTTGTTTATTTGACACATCATAATCATCAAACACTCGTTTTAACTTAACTTCATCTTCATGTTTAAAATCTTTAAGAAGTATATTCTTGGCACTTTTATTACTAACTTCTTTCTGAAAGTAAGAAACATAATTGTTAATAGATGTTATATCTACTTCTACTGCATTTTTAATAAACTTTATTTCATCAATACAATATTCAATATCATGTGTTTCTAAATTAACTACTAAGTCACTACCTTTTATATCATATACTTCTTCAAGTTTTACATCTCCTGATGCAAAAACAGAAGCTGCAATACCTTTATCAGAAAAATGCTTTTTAATTGATTCTAATAAACATGATTTACCAGTTCCTTTTGAACCAAAAAATACATTAATATCATTATAAGTTTTGATCTTCACTTCGGAACTTCTATCAGATGGATATAACACTAAATCATCTGATGTCTTTTTATTCAGTGCGGTATTTATCGTTATAGCATCTTTCTCTAAAAGAAGACAAAATTGTTCAAAACTCTCTACCGGTAATCTTAAATCAGGTAAATCAACAGACTCATCTTCGTATTTACTCCAATCTTGAACATCTGATCCATAAATTGAAGGATGACCATGTGATATATATATACCAGCTGAAATTGAATTAGACACTTCTTTTATTACTCGATTTGGATATTCAGTACTCTTCATCAATTTTTCTAAAGCCACTTCAGATATGTCCGGTTTTTTTTGCTTATAGTGTGCAATGTATAAAGGTCCAAGATCATCAAATACTTTAATTGTTTCATCAATAGAGACAGAAAAAGAATCAGGAGTACTACCAACAGTTATAGATTCAACTTTTTCTGAGAATTCTTTTACTTGATTTGGAGAGGATATCACCAATAAATGTCCTCTCCGTCCTTCTTCAATTACATCTAACTCTATCCCTGGCCATACTTGTATCTCCCCTTTAGCTTTTTCAACAATTTCTTGGTACTGGTCAATATCAAATACGTTATGATTTGTTATCGCTATTATTTTTACTTGTGTTGCAAGAACAATATCACTAAAATCTGAAGCAGATACCTCTCTTGTTTGAGCATCACCCTGTTTACATTTTTTAGTATGTACATGTAAATCTATTTTCACAATATAACCCTATGATAGTTTATTTTAAAGTATTGAATTGAGTATAGCAAAATATACTTTATAGTAATAAAAAATAATATAATTTATGGAATCTCCCCTATAAACTAAACAGTTACTAAACCTGTAGGTTTTGGAGTATGTTCAAAATTTCAACTCTATTTGGAAGAATCTTCCCGTTACTAAAAATTGTTCTAAATATAAGAGTTTAAATTACAATTTTAAAGTTTTTCCACTTTTGATATGTTGTTTAAATTCTTCTGTGTTGTTAAATTGTAATTCAATATTAAAAGCATTACCAATGACTGCTAAACCACTATTTATATCTTCACCATTTTGAATAGCTAAACTTACTGTTTTGAATCCATCTTTAATTTCTAATTCTTTTTTATCAAAATAATTATCATATATTGACATTGCATATTCACGATACTCTTTTTCTTGCTTAATTAAATCCTTGCAATAGTTTTTTATTGCTTCTCTTTGTTGGTCTGATATTTCTGTATCATGAATTGATTTTTGTAGTTCCGAGTATACTGCACTACTCATAATGGATGCTGTCATACCACCAATAACACCACCAACAATTGTTCCAACACCTGGCATTATGGCAGTTCCTACAACTGCTCCTAGGTTTGCACCTGTTAACGATGTTGCCAATGTAGTTCCTTCTTGACCAATATTTTTAGCAAATTCATTCGCATTAATCTTTCCAGACAATAAATTTTTTGTTTGCTTTGCTAATATTACTCCTGATTGTAGTATTACAGTAGGTGTACTACCTTTTGCTAAATTTTGTGCAATTTGATTACTTGAAGATTTTAAAATACCACCAATAGCTGCACTTGTTGCTCCACTTGCATATGCAAGTGCAGTTGCTTTACTTGTATCAACTGCCATAGCTTTTAATGCTTCTTTACCACTTTTATCACCTTTAGAGTAAGCAAAAAAATTTTTAGCTGTATTTATTCCACCACTAATAGCACCACTAATTTTTGCAGATTCTATACCTGCTTTATGAGATATTTTACCGATATCTTTAGCAATACTTATATTATGGTTTTTTCTTGCCTCCATAGCTTCTTCTGTAGTGATTTTTGCATCTCTTAATCTACTTTTAGCATTTTCTATTTCATCAATTCTTTTCTGTAAATCATTTGCCTTAACACTATCACCACTAGCTATTCTGTTTTGTTTTTGTTTTTCAAGTTTTGAAATTTGATTATTCCAATCAGTTTTAATATCTTTGATTTGATCACTTGGTACGTCTAAAATCGCATCTTTATAATGGTTAAATTCTTTTCCAAAAAGCTTTCTATAGCTATCAATATTTTTAAAAACTTTTTGTTGTGAACCTCCCCTATAATTTCCATTAATATCTAAAATTGGATTTCCATTTTTATCAACTTCTACATGGTCAAATTGTGGATGATTAACATTTCCTACATCATCAGTTCTGCTTATTCTTGTTTTTTTTCCATCAATAATATTGTTTGCATTTGTTCTTGCTGTTGTTTTTATTTCAGCAGAAAACCCAGCTTGTTGACGATAATTATTATCAGCATATTCTAGATTAATGTTACTATTTGCTATTTTACTTAAATCGGTATGTGTTTTAAAGTGTTCAGCATTAGCGAATCCAAACCTTTCTAATTCAGCACTAATAGCTACATTTACTTCATTAGTAAAATCTTTTTCTTTTTTTCTTTTTTTAGACCCAAATAAATCCATAGAATTATCCTTGATGATTTATTCGAAGTTTTAGTTCTTCAATTTCTTGATTGTTACATTCTAAAACTTCTAAACTATTGCTAATAAAAGCACCTTCTTCATCTATGAGTGGCATTCTTATAATTTCACTTAACATTGAAGCGATATTTGCAGAGGTCGCAAATGTTTCGGCTTCTTTTGTTGATAATATATCAATATTAAATATTTTATTTTTTATTGGATCAATAAATTTTGCTATAGCAGATCTTTGTTCTAGTCTATAGGCAATTTTATCCATCTCAATATTATAAACTTTCATTAAAGCATCAAGTCCTTGTATGCTTTCACTCATTAGGTAGCAACCTCTTCTTATTTGAGATAGTTCAGCTATCAATGTTATTACTTTTTCAACAAGCACATCAATTTCATCAGAATAATTATGTGCTTCATTTAGTGCCTGTTTACCTTTATTTGTTCCTAAAAACATTCCAAATACTAAAATAGGTGCCAGTGCTATTCCTCCAAGGACTACCATTCCTCCAGTCATACCTGCACCTCCTGCACTTACTGCTCCACCACCAAGCCATGCCAAAGTTGCATTAGTTGCAGCTGCTCCAGATAATGTCCCTATTGCAGTACCAGTTGAAGCTGTTCCAATAATTGCAGCTGTTCCCATAGCACCAAATGCGGCTGTTGTACCTATTAATGCACCACCTGCAACAGCCGTAGAAATTTCTTTTATATTTGTTGTTATAATTTTCATTTCTTTAAAATCTGTTTGAAAATTATCATAATCCAAAACTTCATTTTGTTTTAATGGTTTTAAATCAACCTTTCCTATAACTTCATATGATTTCAAAAAATTACCAATTGTTTCTGAATATGTAGTTTCTTTTAATATCCCTAAATTTTTAATATCATTTTGTGTATTTTCTTTTGCATCATCTAGCTCTTCTTTTATATCATCTTTTCTTCTATGAGCATTTTTTGTAATTTTTTTTGCATCACTTCTATCTACTGCACCAAATGTTACAAAATTAGCTGTTCCTTTTAAAAATCCCATAATCAGCTCTCTATAAATTCTATAAATTTATTTTGAATTTTATTGTATTGTTCAAATAAGTTTTCTATATCTCTGAGTTCTTCCATAGGAATACTAACTAAATTACAAATCTCATCTGTGTATTTATCTTGTGTTTCATGATACTCTTTGTTTGAATGTCCTAGTGCTACTAATTCCAATAATAATATTTTTTTTGATTCTCTTTCATTAAAATAATTTTTAATCTCTGATTTTTCAACTATTAATTCATCATTAAAACTTAATGACATTTCAGAACATAAACTTCTTAAATAATCTTCTTCATAGTTATCCATAACCCCGTCATCTATAGTTAATATTTCTTTTGCTAAGCCTAAAAAAACCTTTCTCTGTTTATATGATAGTGATGCTAAAAACATTTTTTAATTCCTTTGATTTTATTTGGTACATAGTTCATATTACTTATAAGTTAATTTTGAAAGTACAACTATTTATTCAACTACAGTCTATGCAAAATAACCTTAATTCACATGATTAACATACACAATACTTGTTAGTTAATTAACTGAATATATGAAAGATTATCATATATTTAATAAAAAAGAAAAAATGCATATTATTCTTAAAGTTTAAGTGTTCGTTTAATACTGTATATTCAAATTAAATCACATTTAGTGCGTTAATTGTTAAATATCTTACATAACTTGCAGAATGTAGCTTAATCGAGAGATTGAAAATAGAAGTTTCCATACTCCACAACCTGTAGTTTATGGAACTGTTCTGCAAACTGGATAAACTGCAGATGGAACTGTTGAACCATGATATTATTTTAATGACTATTGGTTACTGACACAAAACTCTGAACAGTCTCATAAAATATAGAGGGGTAACTATATCTCTATCGAACATACCCCGTTTCAGGAATCATAGTAAGGTTCTGATCAGCTTCACTGCCATTAGAGAGTGTGATAACACAATTTGCTGTCATTAGTTTTGTAGCATCATACGCTTTAGTTATAGCACTCAAATCTCCAACAAGCGGTCTTCCCAAGTGGTCGAAGCTAATTATTGCATTTGCCCCGCAACTGCCGCTAAATGCAACTGTAACACCATATTTGCTATTGAGATCTAAGTTTTGGAGGTTTTTTGTACTTGTGAGTGGGTCTTTAGCGAATACTGTATTATTATCACTTACTATAGAGTATTGATTATTAGTAAATTTTATCTGCCATCTGTTTCTATGCCAAGTCGGGTTTGCAGCATCAAACTTATCATTCACCATCGCTAAGTGCTGTGTGTATCTGATGTGGTCTTTTAATTGTATTGCAGCTTGTGGAACGGAGTTACTATCTACTCTTGGAATAATGATAGCTGACAAGATACCTATAACCACAATTACGAAAACAAGTTCCAATAGAGTAAATGCTTTTTTCATTTATTTCTTCCTTCTGCCTCTTGATGCTTGTTCGTCTTCTACTGCTTCTTGAATAGCTCGTTGGCATTTTGAGTAAGCATAAAAAGCTGTTACCCACCCACCTATTGTAATGCCGACAATTATCACAAGTATGGCATAATAAAAGTCTAGCCAGCCAACTCCAAACTTATCTACAAAGTAGAATATTACATAGTCGCTAAAAGGAATGGGTTCATCGAATACTGATTTCATAGATGTATTGTATCACAGCTCAAATTTTATGAACGATTTGTATATTTAAAAATCAACTAATCACAAAACCTATCGTCATTTTCTTCATACTCATATCCGTCCTCATCTTCATAATCATCCTCATCTATGGGTTTTTCATTCAAATAGTCATAAGCAACAGCATCATCCTGCTCTTCTTCGTCAGATACTAAGTCATCGTCTATATAATTATTTGACATCTTTTGCTCCTCTGTATTTTTAAAAATTCTATCTCTTTAAAGTTTAATATATTATTCTGATTCCTAGAGACGATAAATGAGCAATAAAATATTAAAACTACTTATTAAACCTGTTTAAATTACAAATCTAGGTTGAGATAAAGTAAAAGTGACTTAAAGATATAATGCCAACCCCAATAAAATTAAAGGAACTTTTTTGAAATTAAAACCATTTAAACTACTCTTGCTTTCATTCGCGGTAGCATTGTCACTCTCATCGGCTTCAACGTCATGCAGTAATATCTATTACAATAACGAAGCTCCAGATATCACGAACTCCAAACTCACTTCTAAAACGAAAGAACTCTGCTACAAAGACTTTGCAGTTATGCACTCAGGAGTATCACGCACACCTCTATGGAGTGCTGAACATCTCACAAAAGAGATGCTTGCAAAAAAAGCTGAGAGAACAGACAGCTTTCATGCGGAAGAGCGTCTTAATCCCGATGAAAGAGCTGAACTAAAAGATTATGCACGTTCAGGCTATGATAGAGGTCATATGAGTCCATCAGCAGACTTTTCTGATACTCAAAGCAATGAAGAGTGTTTCTCTCTAGCCAACATGGTTCCTCAAAACCACAACAACAATGCAGGAATCTGGGCAAGCATAGAGGGAGCGGCACGCTACTTGGCTAAAAAAGATGGAGAGGTATATGTAATTACAGGTCCTCTGTTTGTAGGAAATGACCTCAAGCGTATAGGTGGGAAGGTCTTAGTGCCTACACAGATATTTAAAGTAATCTATGTACCATCAACAGGAAAGGGAGCTGCTTATATAACTGATAATGCACCGGGAACTGATTACAAAGTAATAAGCATAGCTGAAATTGAAAAGATGTCTGGAATAGATATGTTTCCAAAGATGAGTAAATCAGCAAAAGAAACTCCTATGGATTTACCAGTACCCAAGCCATATAACGATAAAAAATCACAAGGCAGTAACAACAGTCAGAGAGATAGTGGTGGCGGTGATAGCATTATAGATAAGATTAACAAAAAAGTACAAAATTACTATAAGGGGCATTAATGAAAAAAGGATTCTTGGCATATGCGAATGAAAGTGATTCTTTAACAATAGGGAGTGACCTTACTGTTGAAAACAGACTCGATAGAATCTCCATTTACGGTTCAGTTGATATCACAAAAGATAAAGAGGGATTGCAATACGCTTATGAACTTAAGCGTGTTATTGATGCCACAATTGAAGTGTTGAAAAATGAAAATCTTCCTGAGCATATCGATATAGTAGAGGTTGAGACGGTTGCTAATCCGTTTAACTAAATAATTACTTATTTTTAACTAGAATGACCAATATTAGAAATTAAATTTTTTTATATTATCACTTATTGTTTGTTGAATTGATTCTGGCTCAATAACTTTAATGTAAGGTATCCATTTTTGGATAAAAGGTACAATTTCCATTTCATGAGTTATGCATATTGACACTTCAAGTGAGCCATCGCTGTTTGTTCTCATAATACGCTGGCTTGGATTCAACTTTATTCTATTAAAGATGCTTGCTATCTCTTTATCTACAAGCAGTATGACTTCTATTTCTTCTGACTCATAATCAAAATATGCATTTATGCCCTTATTAATTTTTTCAAGCATGTCTTGGCTCGGAGCAGTAAAAGAATCATCAAGCATTTTTACATTTGAGCTTTTTTTAAAATAAAAGTTTTTGATTTTGTTGTCACTTATATTCAAGGCGATTAAATACCAATATCCATCAAAATTTACTATCTTGTAAGGCTGGAGTTTTCTGTGCTTACTATTGTAATCCATTGTAATTATTTTAGATTTTTTAATAGCTTGTTCAATCAACAATAAATCTTCAAGTCTTTCATTTATATCTTCAGCGAAGACTTTTGTATATATGCTATTGGATATGTTTTGTTTGTATTTTTCAAAAAAAATGTTTGCTTTAACTCTAAATTCATGTCCTTGTTCATGTGTGTATTTTTCAAGCACATTAATGATGAACTGCTCTTCATCAGTAAGTATTGTCTCTGTTTTATTGATATTTTTAGCTTGCCATTTTTTAGTTTTTGCATCATATTGAATATCATTATAAATATAAGAAGAAGCTAGTTTTTCTTTAATATAGCGAGTAACTGTTTTTGATGATAAATTCATTTCAGTGGATACATCTTTACTTGAGAGGGCTTCGCCATTAAATAAGCGTGCCATAATCATTTCAAGTCTGGAATGAATTTCTTTACTTGTTGCCATTGAGAACTCTTTTTAAATGATTATAGCAAAAGACATAAAAATGTCTAGCATATATGCAATAATATCAATCAAAATAAGTGTATTCGCAATAGTTTTAGTTATAAGTATCTACAAAAATAATTTTAGGATTAACTATGAATAATTCAATTCTTACAAAAACAACAAACCCTATATTTATAAAATATATAGGTGTTTCAGGCGAAAGTGTTTTTAATGAAAATCAATGTTTATTTTTTAGTGATGAAAATGGACGGGTTCTATTTCGAACCTCTGTAATAATTGAATGCACCAAAGAAGATGAATTTATGAGAGTTAAAACTCTTAATAGTGTTTATGAATTTAAAATTATTGGCGAAGTCAATGAGCCTACAATTTCACAAGAGAGTGTAGGTGAAAAAAATAAAAGAGAGTGGCATAGTCGCTATAAAAGTAGATATTTTCTAGGCATGAATAATTATGCTTATCACATGGGATTAGACCCTGAGACGGTTATAGACTTAGAAAAAGAGGTATTTTTAGAAGAAGCAAAACAACTTTTTCACGAAGGTGTTGGAAAAACTATACAGAACATGGCATGTAGTATCATATCCCCTTACCCTTATGAGGGAAATTATTACGGTTTAAAAAATGTAAAAATAGATGAGGAAGATTTTATTTTTATAGATGATATAGATGAAAAATTAAAAATGTATTTTATGACTGAAATTAGTTTAAAAAATATTCCTATCAAGGTTATAGATAGTAGAGATGTTGTATCGGCTTGGAGTTGGTTTTCATTTTTGGAGTTGCAATTATGAAAAATATTTTTACAATAGATGAACTATTGGATAATGCTTATAACACGATAGATAAAAGTGAATTTGCACAAAAGCTATTAAACTTTTTAAATATCTCTAAATATGAGATTACAATTTCTCAAAATAGGTCACGAAAATATAATGAAGATAATGAAAATAGTATAGATTTTTATGATGTGATAAGAGTGGGTAGTCTGCAAGCTTTAATAAGTTTATATTTTAATGAAGATTTGACAAAAATAGAGGCTTTGGTTATCAAGCAAAATTTATTTTCATCTCATCTATTTAAGGTTTTTACACAAGAGAGTGCTAGTGAATATCTTGATGGATTATTGAGAACGGTTGATGATAGTATTGAATTTAATAAATATTTTTCTGTTTTCTCAAAAAAAGATTATGAAGATGATATTACGATAAAACTTTTTGACAAAAATAGATTTCATTTAGATTTTAACCATATGAGCATTACGATAAAAAATTATAGTTTTATTAGAATTATGTTTTTAGATAATATAGATAAATATTTTTATCTTCATAGTAAAACATGCAAGTCTAAATATTTATATCAAGACATAGTTGAGATGTATCCGGACTTTGGGATGGGTGATTTTTGGGTAGGTGGAACAAGTGATGATATATCTATCTTCAAGGAATTTATTCCCCAGGATGACCACTTGGTAAATGAGGTTGAAGATTGGGTTTCTGATTTTAATTCAAATGCACCTTATCCTCCTGATATATATGAAAATTTTGATTTTGATTGGGATGAATTTGATCTTCAAGGGCGAAAAATACATGAAGAGCTGCAATTAAGAGTTAAAAATAAATTTATCGTTCCATATTGGAAGAGCTTTGAAGAGGGTGTAAATAGGTTTGCGAAGTTGAAGAAAGAAGCTATTTTAAACAATATAGTAGAGAACATCGGTATTGAGATATGAAAAATACAAAAGTATATTTATTCGCTTACGGTTCAATGAAACAAGGTTTTAAAAACCATTATCGTCTTGAAAATGACAATTTAATAGGCGAAGCTGTTACGCTGCAAAAATATAATATGTATCCAGCGGAATCTTTCAATTATCCTTACGGGATAGAAGGGGAAAGCAAATGGCAGCTGCATGGGGAATTGTATGAATTAAATACGAGCGACATAGAAGATATTGATATCTTTGAAGGAACGCCGGATTATTATTATCGCAAAGAGATAGAAGTTATTTGTGAGAACAAGATTTATGCGACTTTTATTTATTTTAGGACCAGTGCTAATCCAACAGGTATGGATAGAGATATATCGTTGTATAAGTGGTCAAAAGAGTTTGAATTTGTAGGTCAAAAAAATGAAGAGTTTTTAGAGGCTCTTAGAGTTGCTTTGATTAAAAAAATGGATGATTTATCTCAAGCTAAAAATGATTTTTTAGATACTAAAATAGCTTTATCAAAAAATGATATAAAATGAAAAACGGCATTTGGGTTATTGGTGATGTTCACGGGGAGTATGAAAAATTAATACTACTCTTAGAAAAACTTCCAAAAGATGCTCAAATCTGCTTTACAGGCGATTTGGTTGATAGAGGTTCGGGCTCGGCTCAAGTTATTGATTTAATTATTGATAACAACTATCTAAGCGTTCTTGGTAATCATGAGTTTATGATGCTAGATGCGTATGATAATTGTTTCACTGAAGATGAATGGCTCTCAAATGGCGGAAATACTACCTTGGAGTCTTATGCTAAGAGAGAAGTTTATACCTCTCATTATGCATTTTTTAGGAGTTTGCCACTATTTTTACATTTTGAATTTGAGGGGCATAAGCCTCTTGTTGTATCACACTCTTATATCCATGCTGATTGGGTTGATAAAGAGTATAAATATAACACAAGATTCAATAAAAGAATTTTGTGGCTACACATGAACGATGAAAAGTTTTTTAATAAAAATAAAGAAATAAAAAATGGAATATTTAATATATTCGGTCATACGCCTGTACCAGAGCCGATAGTGACGGATACATATGCAATGATTGATACTGGGGCGACTTATGTGAATAATAAGCAGTTAGGCTATTTAAGTGCTATTCATTATCCTAGTTTGGAAGTGATACGAGTTTTTTAATGAGGAGTGATAGATGAAAATGAAATTAACTGACATTGAAGAGCTTGAGTTGCAAAACACAATTAAGAGTGGTGGTGCAAGAAGAATAATAGAAGCTTATATGAGAAAAAATAAAATCATGATGTTTGGGAAAAAAGCTAGAAAAGTATTTAAAAGAATAAAGAGAAATGCTCTTATTAAAAAATATAGCACAACTTTGAGTGATGATTTGTTTGAGGAATATTTAGAAAAACTCGAAGATATTCGTGTTAGTGATGAAGAGATTCTGAAGTTTAGGAAAGTAAGGGAGCATCAAAAATGACAATAGATATTATTAGCGATTTGCATTTTGATTTACATCTTAAAAATGATGATGAAAAAAATGCAATCAAATTTTTGGATGCTGTTTTCTCAGATGTAAAAGGTGATGTTCTTATTATTGCAGGAGATATCGGACACAACAATCATCAAAACAAAAAGCTTATAGAGCTTATAAAAGAAAGAAACTATAAATATATTGTCTGCGTTCTTGGCAATCACGACTACTATCTTATGCCAGAATTTAAAAAATATGAAAACTCTTTTGAAAGAGCAGCAGAGATGAAAGAGATGCTAAATAGTATTGACGGCGTTTATTGTTTAGATGGTGATGTGGTTGAGATAGAGGGCATAAAGTTTGGCGGTGCTATGGGTTGGTATGACGGGACATATTATAATCGGTTTCAAACTACTTACAGCAAAGATGTAGTGAGCTATTGGAAACAGGTTTTGAATGATGGCAAATATATAAAAGGCATTGACGACTTCTATGATATGTTAATTCAAGAAAGAGCAAAAATAGAGCGTGTTTACAAAGAGTGTGATGTGATGATAACTCATGTAAATCCGTCTATCTATTGAATATGAAAATATTGCCTACGCCAAGAGAGACGATATGATAACTGCTTTTTATTGCTTTGATGGCGATGTATATTTACAAAACACTACAGCTAAATATTGGGTGTTTGGGCATATTCATCAATGCTATGATTACGAAAAATATGGTGTGAAAGTTCTAAGTAATCCCCTTGGATATCCTGAACAAGCTCATTGTTTCAGAAGAGAGAGGATAGAAATATGATAATTGACATACTGAGCGATTTGCATTTTGATTACTATTTTAAGCAATTTAATAATTCAAAAATAGATGTAAAAAAAGTATATGATAAATATTTTTTACAAGATGGCAGGGCTGCTGGAGATATATTAGTTGTAGCAGGGGATTTAGGCCATTACAATAATCAAAATTTCATACTTTTAAAAATTATAAAGAAGATTTATGGATATAAGGCGATTGTTTGTGTTCTTGGAAATCACGATTATTATTTAAATGGTTTGGTAGCTAGAGATGAGTATGAAAATTCATTTTTAAGAGCTAGAGAGCTTATTGATTTAATCAACACTGAAGATAATTTATATTGTCTTGATGGCAATGTGGTTGAGATAGATGGTGTGAAGTTTGGCGGTGCTATGGGTTGGTATAGTGACGCATATTTAAAATATAAATATCCCTTTGGAAATTTCCCTTTAAAGTCAAATAATGAGATGTGGAAAAATTGTATGCCAGATTTTAAGATGACAGAGGGTTTAGTGAATTTTGATGATTTGTATCATAGTGAATTACCGAAGATAGAAGCTGTTTATAGAGAGTGTGATGTGATGATTACGCATGTGAATCCATCTTTCAAGGATGAGCATTTATCGCAAGAGTTTTTAGGACAGCAAACAAATACATTTTATTGTTTTAATGGGCACAAGTTTCTAAGAGGTACGACTGCAAAGCATTGGATTTTCGGGCATACACATGATTCTTTTTCTTATGAGTTCAGTGGGGTTGGGTGTCATGTAAATGCGTATAGTGATAAAAAAGCGGTAATGAAAAGCATAGAATTGATAAAGGATAAAAGTTGAAAAATGGGATTATTATGAGAGAAAAAGATGAAATATAGCGAACCAAAAAGTATAGTTTTAATAAAACTCGATGCAATAAATAGTGAATATAAAAGAGCTAGAGATTTACATGACATTATTTTTCTTTTAGATAAACGTTTAGAGCTATTTACTCTGCAAGAATACGAAGAGATGGGACTCTTATGCGTGGATCTTGCAAGATTGTATGAATTCAAGCCTAGCTATAAAAATGATAGTATGTTGCAAGGGTGTTTTTATGACGATATTAACCTCCTTGAGTCCATATTTCGTAGGGGCGCTACTTATCAAGATAAAATGCCCAAAAAAGAAGATAACAGTAAAATTAGCGATTTAGAGAGCTTAATGCAAGAAAACAAGAGGTTAAAAGAAAAAATATTTACTATGCAGGAATGTCAATTCCAAAAAGATTTACAAACTATGAAGGATATAGCTGTATATGAAATAGTAAATGAAAAACTTAGAAAAAAATTGGCAGAGTTTATGCCGCCGATATCAAATTTAAGCATACTGAAAAAATTAGTGCGTTTTAAATAGGTGTGTTTTGTTCTAAGTGACAACATTTTGAACTAACCAGCACATCTATTAAAGTGCACACTGCTGCACTATTATTATCAAACAGGGGTAATCGTAAGTTAGAGTATTATTCTCTATATCAGTTTTATAAAATATATAAAGGGTTTAAAAATGGAAGTTACAGCCGCAGAATTGATAAAAAGAAAGAACTATGTTACTAAAGTTAAAAAGTTTGAAAAGGATGCCGCACTCACTAATAATGCATTGCTAGGAGATGCTTTAGAGGATTTATGGAAAGGGAAAACCAATGTTGTATGGGATACTATAGATTCAAATATACAAGACGATGAATTGATTTTAGAAATTATCAATAGGTATAGTGAGGACACTTTAGAACCAAGAAAACGAATGGAAAATTATCATAACAAAAGAAAAGAATTACTAGAATGTTCAAATCCTGTTGTTGCTTCAAGGCTAAGAAGTGTCTTTGAGGATTTACCTTTAAATAAATCTAATATCCTATGGGATATGATAGATTCTAACGTATCAAATGATTTATTAATTGTACAAGCTCTCAGTATGTATCGCGATGATGCAACTAAATTAAAAGATAAAATTGAAAAATATATTACAAAAAAAGCGGAGTTCTTAGCTTTGGCAGATTCTACTGAGAATTTAGATTTGAAAAATGCTTTAGAGGCTTTATCTTTAAAAAAACATAACATCTTATGGGAGATGTTATATTCAGATTTTCCAGATCGTATATTAATTTTTCATATTATTGAAATGTATCATGACAGTATTTTTAAAGATGAAAAAAGAAATAATATGCTGATTTAATTTTTTCTACATCAATATATGAAATAAAAGAGAGGCATTCTATGTATGATATCAAAGAAAAAATTTCAGCTGTTGATACCTTTCCAGATGATGATAAAATAAGAATTGTTTACGCTTATGGTGCGCTCATTCAGAATATAAATAGCACAAAAGTGCCAAATGTGGAAGTATTATTAAAAGAAATTGTTGATAATCAAACTACTGATAATGTAATAATTATAAAAATATCTATAGCACAGATAGATATAGTGAGACTATTTACCGTTTGGAAAGGACGAAAGAGAACTGTAAAATATTGGACAGATTTTGAACAATATAAATGCAATCAAAAGTTTTCATTTGATTTTGATGTATGTGCACCTGAGAGTATAAAATATGAAGACAAACACCAAGACTCTGGATATCCATATTTTTCACCTTATTGGTATGAGTTAAGACATATAACGAAGGATCATGGGTACCACTTTCATTTTAACAACTCTAGATATACAAAATTAACAACAAACGACGGTATTATAGTTTTAATATCATCTTTTGAAATATTAACAAGCACTTATGTACCATATGAACAACACATCAGAAATCAACTTTTAGGTTTTCCAATAGAAAAAATCTTAAGTGAATATATTGATGATAAATCAACTTTCATACATAATGATGAATATCATATGCAGTTTTATAACAACAAAGACAATGCGAATATATCATTTTTAAGCTATCTGAAATTTAATCAAATAACAAAACAAAGACTCACGCGCTTGCGGAGTAGCATGGAAACAGGAAGCAAATACAGCGATAGGTACCCAGTGGTTTTGCCTTACCACCCTAAAATAATGGAAATCGTCTCAGATGGTATTTGGCTAGATAAAAAAACTTTTTTTGTTTTTAGGATAAATGGGTACTCTTTGCCGGAAGAGTATAAAATAATTGTACAGGAAACAGAAAATACGGCAAATATTGAAAAACCGATTGACGGTGGTCAAACCAGTAATTGGAAAACAAATCCTCCTGACATAGACAATTATGAGATTCCTATTAATAATATTGAACGCCCACATAACGACAATGGGGCTATACGCATAATGTCTGAGGTTATAGTTTTAAATAGGGAAAAATGCAATATTCAGCATATTGTCAAGAAAAAAGAAGTTGAATCAAGTAACCTACTTAGACGAAACAGAGAAAATGAAATAGAAGGTCTTTCATCTGGCGAACCTAGCGGCTCTAAAGATTCAAAAAAGACAGGAGGAATCATAATTGACAATCCAGCAAAAAAAATACGTCTTAAACAATCAGAAACAATCGAGTTGATTGAGAAGGCTTTGTGTAATATAGTAAAAGATGGAATTAAGTTTAAAGAATCTAATGGTGAATTAAAAAAATTGCATTTTGATAATTTGTTGTTTGTTGACGAGCAATGTAATTTATATCAAGAAAACCCCTCCTCTATTTTTTATAATGTATTAAAACATAAATCGAAAAATTTTGGAAGTTGGGTAATCAAAAAATACAAAGATGAAACAACTGGAGACTATAAATATAATTATAGAAGCTACATGTTAGTTAAAATTAAACTTATGGATGGTCGTTTTGCTTATTTATTAGAGATAGACAGGAGAAACGACAAAGAGGGTTTTAGTGGTCTTATCTTTAATTTAAATGGTTCTGAAATTTCAGATATCAGTTTAAACAAACTACTGTCGCGCATAGTTGAGAATAGTGGAAGATACAAAAGAAAGATTAAAAATAAAAAATCTGAAAATTTAGATATTCCCGTTAATAAACATATTGTGTACGGTCACGAAGCAGTTAAAAATTCTATATTAACAAAAATGGAAAATGTAATTTATCAGGCATATAAAGATGGAATTTTTTTAGATTAAATACATATTATCAGTCTTTCGTCTGCTACATTTCCTTATCAGGAGTATTCAAATATCTGGGCATATTACTGTGGTCTAGCCCTAAGCAACTCTTGATTTTATTTGTAGTTACTAACTATAATATGTGGCATATGTTTCTGGATTGTCCGAAAGACATCCCTGTATTCATCATCAATTAGTACAATCGTGTTAGTACCGTTAAAATCTTCAATAATGTAATTTTCATATTTTTGGTCTATTTTTATCTTAAAAGATTTTCAGTATTATTTATATACATTCTTTTGCAATATATGTAATTGGTACATAAATATATGTACTAATTACATAAATATATGTACTAAAAAGTTTTTATATTGTATAATTGATTATTGGTATAAAAGGTGCTAAATGACATATAACAAGTTTAAAGACAATATTAAGAAAGCTGGATTATCACTTGACGAATTTAGTAGCTTAATAAAAACTTCTCATAGGTCTATTAGCAATTATTCAGCTACAGGGAAGATTCCAAAACATTTAGCCATCATTTCAACTTTAATGCATGAAATGGCTAAAAATGACATTGATTTTACATGTTTACTTGAAAGTTTAGAAATTGACAATTTCCAAAAAAGAGGAAGAAATCAATTTAAAAATATGACAAAATGAAATATAATTAAAAGAAAATGTTTTAATATGTCAAGATGTGATCAAAGGTGAGAATTATGAAAGCAGAACATTTATACAACATAGATTTAAAACATAGACCTACTAAATTAGAGTTAGGAGCAATTTACACACCTTCTATTCTCTCAGATTGGGTAGCCATAACATTAAATTCATTTATGCAAAACTCAGATAAGGCAATTTTGGACCCAGCCAGTGGAGATGGTGCATTATTGAAACCGCTATCAAGAATTTGTTCCAATGCTTTAATTGCTGTTGACATTAATAATAATGAGCTTTCTAAAGTTAAAGATAATGTCATGAATGCAGATAATCTTAACACGTATCAATTAGATACTTTAATGCCTTGTAAAAAACAGAAAACTTTAGAATATTGGAAATCGTTCTTTATAAAAAAATACATTGGAGCTGTCATTTCAAATCCTCCATGGGGAAGTAAAATTTGGCAAACAAACCAACAATTACATGAAAATGGCATAAGTTTGGCCTCTGGACAGTATGATGCGTATGAGTTGTTTATGCAGATTATGATAGAAGCTGCACCTAATAATACTTTATTCGCATTTATCATTCCTGATTCTATATTTTTGTCAGAGCATAAGAAGCTTCGTGAATTAATTTTGTCTACATGTAAAATTCATATAATTAGTAGATTAGGGGAAGGATTCTTTGAAAATGTAAACCGTGGTACTTGTGTACTAATATTAGAAAAAGGTACAGCAGATAAAAGACATTATGTGAAATGTATGCGTTTAAATAAGGATTGGCGAATGAATATTCTTTTGGAAAATGTAAGCTTTTCAGAAGCATTCGAGAATTTATTTCATAATGTTTTGCAACACAGATTTGCTAATAATAATGAACTCTTGTTTGATATAGATATTTTAGAAAAAGAAACTGCAATAACAAAAATTGATGCGATTCAAAAATTAGTTTTGACAGATTATTTTAGGTCTGGACGTGGAGTAGAATTAGCCAAGAGTGGAAAAGTAATTCTTTGTAATAATTGTGGAACTGTTCATCCGATTCCACGAAAAAAAGATTTAGTTATGTGTAAATGTGGGGTTCAAACAGATGTTTTAGATGATAATATTTTAAAAATTATTATGAGCCATGAGGTTGAAGGCAGTATGCCTTTGATAGTTGGTGAAGATATTAAGCGATATTCTTGTTCATCAAAGAGATATATTATGAAAGATATAAAAGGTATTAATTATAAAAATTCTAATGATTTCAAGAAAAAAAAATTATTAATAAGAAAGACTGGGATTGGAATCAACGCTAGTATTGATGATTCTGGTGCTTATACAAATCAAGTTGTATTCCACTATATTCCAAAAGAAGAGAATGGTATTCCACTTTTTATTACAGAGTACGTTCTAGGCATATTATCATCTAGAGTGTTAATGGCGTACTATCTTCAAAAATATGGAGATAATGAATGGAGATCACATCCATATATTACACAGAAAATTATTTCACAACTTCCAATACCAGATATTTATCAAGATGATGAAAGCTGGCAAATAGCACAAAAAATTGCTATATTAGTAAAAAAGAAAGAAAAGTGCACTATTGAAAAATCACGAGAGCACGATATAGACATTGAAAGATTGGTTGTAAAATTGTTTAGATTAACAAATAAAGAATGTAAATGGGTGGTGGATACTTTACAAAATGCACAACAGTTAGAACTAATAAAAACGCTTGCAATAAGTGATTATAAAGAAATAGTAGCTGAACAAAATGAGTTATAGATACTTAGGCAATAAAACAAAACTAATCACTAAATTATTGCCATATATTCAAAAATATACACAAAATGGTGACACTGTTGTGGACTTGATGAGTGGCACTGCAAGTGTTTCTGAAATGCTACGAGCAAATGGGTATAAAGTAGTAAGCTGTGATTTAATGACATACTCAACACATCATGCAAAAGTTAGGTTGCTGTCTAATGATGAGCCAATTTTTTCAACATTAAATTTTAATTCGTATCAATCAGTATTAGACTATTTAAATAATTTAGAACCAATTGAAGGAATATTTTTTAATGAGTATTCCCCTGAAGGGCAGCCTTCAAATGGGACAGAACCTCGTAAGTATTTTACTTCTCAAAATGCAAAAAAAATAGATGCAATTAATTTACAGATAAATTACTGGACAACAAATCGACTGATAACTGATCTTGAAAATGCATTTTTACGTCATAATTTAGTATTGGCTGCTAATAAGATTGCAAATATTGCAGGTACATATGGGCATTATCTTTCAAAATGGAATAAAAATGCGATGATGGATTTAGCACTTAGGAAAGCTGAATTCTTATCGGGATATAACACGGATCATATTGTAATGCAGGGAGAAGCAGAATTACTTGCAAAAGATATTACTGCAAACTTGTGCTATATTGATCCTCCGTATATGAAAAGACAATATGCTGCTAATTATCATATCATTGAAACATTAGCGCGTGGTGATAAACCTGAAGCTATAGGTGTAAGTGGTTTAAGACCATGGCGAGATCAGTATTCTAATTTTTGCTCTAAAGTAAAAATAAGAGATTCGTTTAGTAAAATTTTTACAACCATAAATTGCACTCAGTTTTTAATTAGTTATAGCGAAGATGGACTCTTGAGTAAAGAAGAGTTAATTTCATTTTTTTCAGGTTTTGGAGAAGTAGATTTTTTTGAAATTGATTATCGAAGATTTAAGAGTAATAATAGTAGATTAAGCAAAGATATGAAAGAGTACCTATTCTATATTAAATCTAAATAATGGAGTAGCATGATTGAATCAATTTTTGTAAGAAATATTACGGCAGGTGATTTCTGGAATATGGAAAGGCGACCAGAGCAAGCACCAAGCGGTGGGGGTGGGCAAACATATATAGATATACCGTTAGGCGGCATTGAATTTTCAGGTTTAGCTCAATTTTTAGGGGTATCAACTGAAACCATTGAAGATCACCAATCCGTCAATATTATGGTAAATCCAATTGGGCATGGAACATCATCTAATATTACATTTGCTCCACGAGGAACACAAAATGCAAGTAGATACAGAATTATAAATCAAAATAAACATTCAGAAGAGAATAATCAAAGGCACTCCTCATGGATGGTAGCTAATGGCTTTCCAGAAATGCCAGAAAATGTTAATCAGTCTGCAAATATTCCTACACAACTAATTGAAAATCTAAAAATATATATTGTTAAAACAACTGAGGGTAACTATTATGCAGGATATGTGAATCAATCTGCTATACCAAATTATTGGCCTCAAGTAAGGGCTTTACAGACACTATTCAATGTGAGATCTACCGCTATACTTCATATGACTGATTTATGTGACAATTCAATGGTGTTGGAGATTATAAATACATGGAAACATAAACCAAATGTACTTTTATATGGCCCTCCAGGCACCGGTAAAACACACACTATGAATGCACTTTGGAAAGCACTTAGAGATGAAGAGGATATTGAGTGTATTTCATTGGACAGTACAAACTCAAATAACCCATTTGTTATGGAAAGTATTCCTTTGCCGTTTGAGCGCCCAGTAATTACTAGTTGGGTAACCTTTCATCAGAATTATAATTATGAAAATTTTATTTTATCAATAAAGCCTGTTCCGAATGGGGCAACATTTCAACTTGAAGCACATGCCGGTGCATTATTGGACGCTGCTATAAAAATTGATTCTGAGATGCAGGCTGAATATTCTGAATTAGGAGAGAATAAAGCCGCGATAATATTTATTGATGAACTAAATAGAGGTAATGTATCACGAATATTTGGAGAGTTTATTACTTTTATGGATTCTGAGTATAGAAAAGACATAAATAATTCACCGATACCTGTGCCACTTAATAATATTAATAACATGACATCGATTAGAACTGAAACGATCAAATTGAGAGATGGTAGTGCCGTTAGTTTACCGATTCCATGGTTTTTTCCAAAAAATGTTTATATTTTAGCCAGTATGAATTCTGTTGACCGTGCAGTCGCTCCTTTGGATAGTGCATTGTCGAGAAGATTACATAAAATCAATGTTTTTCCTAACATGGATGAGTTGGCAGTACATCTTAATATTGAAAACGCTTATAGATTACTCACCATAACAGAAAGTGATGATATTTCTGAAATTAAAGCTGAAGAAGTAGCTTGGCTTCTTTTGTATAGAATAAACTATGAATTATCATTATTGATGGGCCGAGATTATGAGTTAGGGCAAAGTTATTTATACAGTCTTCAAACCATTCACAATCAAGATGAAAAATATAAGATATTAGCCAAAATATGGGACAATTTAATTTTTCCGCAAATTCAGGAAAGATTCTCAAACAGGTCAGAAGAAATTTTGCGGATTTTACGTTTAAATGCTATGTCACCTATTAGACCAACCGATCAATATTTATACAAGCAAAAATTAAAACCATTATCTAATACACATATCTCGCAGTCGCCATGGACTTTGAACACAGTAATGTTTAGTAAAGAATTTTCTGCTAATCCAGAAAACGTTAAATATTCACTTAGGTTTCTTGCAGGCTTAAATCATTGAATATATCATTAGTGGAATATGGGACTTATGAAATTTGGCCATCTTCATCAACTTCTGAGCTTGAAAATAATTCAAATATTTGGAAAGAAAAGCTAGGTCTAAAACAAGAGCCTTTTCACTTAGTAATTCGGAATAATCAAGTTAATGTACGTGCTATAGGCATCACTGGGTTTGTTAATGTTAATGGTATAGATATTGAGATAAAACCAAAATTTTTAGCATCTACTTCAAGTGATAAATGGCGAAAATTGTTATGGAACATATTATTGTTCGTTGAAAACTCTTCTAATAGTATATTTGGAGAACACAGCGTCCAGGAGTCTGAGGATAATAGCCATTTTTTGGATTTACTTGGCTGGGTATTTTTAAATAGTATCCAAGCTACTTCATTGGAAGGATTCCCACGTGGCTATGTAGAACAACGCGATTTTTGTACTGAATTAAGAGGAAGAATAGATTATTCAAAAATTGTCACTGTTCTGCAGAATCCATTTGTCTTTCCTTGTATATATGATGAATATAGTGAAGATATAATCGTTAATAGATTGTTAAAATGGGCAGGAACATTTTTATCAACTCAAGTAAAATCTACGCATTTAAGCAATATGATACTTTATAATATTCAGCATATACAAGCTGATGGGAGTCAACCCCCAAGTGTAGTGGAGGCTGAACATATTGTTTTACCAGCACAATATCATTATGCGGAACCTGCATTAAAGATTGCCAAGATGCTTTTGAGAAATAAATCTTTGCATTATGAGCAAGGAGCATTTAGCAGCTCCGGATTCTTATGGAAATCACATGATGTTTATGAGAACTTTATACACAATATTCTTATCATGACTATGAGCTTTTTCGGCAATAGAATGATTCTTCATAGAGAAGCTATTACTAATGTGGCATTGCCGTTTATTTATACATCACAAGGCATAAATGAATATCCAGATTTTAAAATTAAAGAGGGAAATAGTAGCATTTTTATTTTAGATGCAAAATATAAAATGAATAATCTCAGAAGAGAGCTTGTTTACGGGCTTTCAAATACTGAAGATATTAATCAAATAATCGTAGCCTGTAAAATTGAAAAATGTCTACATGGAATATTGATTTATCCAAGCGAAAATGGACGTGATACACATCATCAAACATGGAAAATAAACGATGATGGTTTTCCGAAGTACGTATCAAATTTATATCTAAATTTAGAAGTTATGGCTGAACTAGGAGGTCCACAAAGTTTATCAAAACAAATGTTTGAACAGTTAGAAATAATTCATTCATACATATAAACACACCTGACACACCAATCCAAAAAGCATCAAATTTCAGAATATAACAATTAGATATCACAAAAGACAAAGAGGGATTGAAATACGCTTATGAGCTTAAACGTGTTATTGATGTCGCGATTGATGTGTTGAAGCATGTAGATTTGCCAGAAAATATCAAGATAGCAGAAGCTGAGACAGTTGCTAATCCGTTTTAACTTTTAAAGAATTTTACGAAAATGAGTATTTTGTCTGTCAAGTGAGCTAAAACCTGCAGTCAAACGAAGAGTAAAGCTAGACAGGTTTAATTAGCTCGCAAGCCTAGAATATAGATATATTTTAAAATATATGCTTCTTTTTAGTGTTCGTTTCACAAATGGGTCTTATGTTATAAATATGTCAGATAATTTGTAGTAGCGCCACTATAGCTATAGCTACTATTATTACCACAATAATTAATAGTTTTCTTTGGGAAGATTTATGTGTTTTACGCATCATAAAGAGTCCTTCCATTTTATCAACAGAGTTCCCAATTCCTGTGTCTAAAAAGTCAATAATGGCTTTTTTCGTCTTTGCTACACTGTTAATATTGCTTTGTATGCTACTGCTTGCAAGTTCTGTGCTCTGATTCAATCTTGAAACTATCTTTTCTATAGAGTTTATAACTTCAGCGTCCGAAGGGTAAATAATATTTTTTTTGGTCTTTACAATACTGTCAATATTATTTTGCATATTACTTCTAGCTAACTCTATATTTCCAGTAAATCTTGTGTTTATTTTTTCTAAGCGGCTTATAATTAATACTTCATTTTTGCTAACACCAGCGAATATTTCCTTATTAATACTTGATAAATTCACCCTTATAAAGTCTATTGTCGCCTTTACATGTGCCTGTGTTTTGTTGTGTATATTGAGTATTGATTTTTCACAATTGTTTGAAGTAGAATTAAGGATGTTTGTTTTGCTTTTAATAAAATGTTGGGTTAAACTAGATACCAACTCTCCATTCATAACACTTTTTGTCATTAGCTTGTTTTCTATCAGTTTTAGATTTTTTATAATCTCTTTGATAGGAATAGTTCTCTTGCTTGCTTTTTCTGCATTATGTATACTAATATCTTTTGAAAACGCTGATGGAGTAGAATACTGTTTATCAACGACTTTATAAATAAAAGGAGCATCCATCTCATGACCAAGTGCTGCACAAACTGGAATTGAAGATTCGACGATAGCATCAATAATGCATTCGCTAGAGAATATACTCATTGCTTGGTCTTCCGTTCCACCTCTAAATAAGACGACTATGTTATATTGCTCTTGAGATGCTCTTTTAATGTTTAGGCTTATCTCTTTTGATGTCTCACAATGAACTATAGTAATATCATCTTTGTTTGCAATATTAAGGTTGGATAACAAATCGTCGCGGATAATTGAGCCTTTTGAGGTTATCGCAAAGATCGAGACAATAAAACAAGGAAGCTCTTTTTTTATTCTAGTGTTATAGCCTCTTTCAAGACAGTATTTCTCTAATCGTCTATGAAGCAATTCTCTGGTTGATACACCCGTTTCTTTTATTGCCTTTGCTATTATAATTATTTCAGAGTTTCGACTCGTAAAAACTTTATCTATCGTAATGTCAAACTTTGCATTTCCTGTACAGTTTGAATTTGTATCAAAATGACTTTTAAGCACACCATTATTTATCATTATCTGGATTCTTTGGTCTTTTTTGTCTTGGGTTAGTGATGTGGTTTGGTAGTATGTTTTTTGATAGTTAAGTTGCTGAGACATAGAGATACCGCTTATAATCAGCCCTTGAAAGACAGATAAATTGTCTTTGAGGATACCGTTGAGCTTATTTTGAAAATCCTCCAGCGAAAACGATGTCTCTTGCATAAAAATTAATTATTGGTCTCAAAAGCATTTTTTACATATTGTTTTAAAGCCAAAACAAGTGCTCTTGCTTCATCTCTAAATGCTAATGTCTTAACCATGCTAGGGTTTTCTTCTTTCGCCATCTCGCTCAATTCTCTGCTTATCTCTTCAAGTCTTGCTTCTTTTACTTCGTAGTCGCTAGGTGATTCTATCTGTATAGTGAGTTCCATGTAGTATTTTTCCTTTTATAAGTGACAAATTTTACTGTTTCTTACTTAATTTTTATATTTAAGTTAAAATAGTGTTAATCGTATGCCAAAATTATGTAGATGATTTGCTAAAATAGCGGTATATTGTGGATTTAATTCGAAAAAATATATGTAAATTTTAACTATTCGTCTGACAATTGTGTAATTCTTACACATATATAATGACATATTCTAACAGATATCCTACTTTTGGAATATATAAAGCTTCATGTGTCATTATTACAGTAGGTGCTGTAAACGCAACCAAAATAAAGGTTTAATTAAGACTTAATGAGATACTTAGTGGTCATTTAAATAAAAAAGAAGAATGATTTAAGTATAATTTCAAAAAATTATAGTGTAAATGTAGTAGAAGTATAAAAAAGTCAATAAGAGCGTGTTGATTACAAGCGATTTGGCCTTACTTTATAAAACAAAGGAAAACAATGGAAAACAATGGAAACTAGTACAATTTTTGCTGCTGCTATAACTACAATTTTTGCTTTGTATTTTATAGGTCAGTATTTTAGCCTGAGCCGTTCAGTTTTGAAAACTTCTGAAGCAAATCGAGTATTAAAAGGGCTTGCAAACCTTAATAATGAACCTTCAGCATTGGCTTCTATGACAAGCACGCAAGGTCTTGCTCTTATAAAAAAAAGAAATCTTTTTTCTAAACAAAGCAACAAACAAGAGTTAATCCCTCAATCAAAACCCACTGGTATCGGATGGGCTTAAGCCCATCTATATATTGTAATAAATCTAAATGCTAAAACAGTATGACTTTAAAGAATTATGGTCTAGTTGGATTCCTACAAACTTAGGTAAATTACAAAATGAGTTTATTGGTAACTATGACTCTCTCTCTGATACATTTTCCGCAAAATATATAAAACGGCATGTTGTAGATTCTACTTTTTCCACGCAACAAGTGGTAGAAATATCAGATATGAAGATAAGTGATACCGCATGCCTAGTGACTACAATCTTCAATTTTATTTTTTATGAACAAATAGCACCAGAAGGTAAAATAACATTTGATAAGCTATTAGATTCTAATGTTTTAATAGGTTTAGTACAAATAAAATATCCTAATAAAAAAACTAATTTAGAAACTTGTATATCTACAAACTTTAAATTATTTCAAAATGGAGCCGTTTTTCTTAATAACATTTCTATTAAATATAATGACTCAGAAACAGATATTGCTTTAGTAAAAAACCATGAGCGTGAGATAGCAAATGCTTTATATAATTTTTTAAAACGGGTAGTACATGGAGATAATCATCATCATGCTAAAATTGACACTTTAGTATATGTACATCAAGTGCCAAATAATCCAGACTTTAGTACATTAGGAGAGATGGATATTTGTTTTACTGATATTCAGGAGCATATGTCAAAAAAAATTAAAGTAAAAGAAAGGGAAATAAAAAGTAATAAACAAGACAACTGTGATACATGGCTTAAAAAAATTGATGTTTATCATAGCCTCAAGGGTTATTTCGCTTATTACAAGACATTTAAAAATCTTTTTATTGATGATAAGGGTAATAAAGACTCGCTAGAAAATGTATTAGAGTCCGCTGAAGTTATTTCTGACAAAATTGAGCTAATTGTAGCAAATAGAAAATCCTATGTTACCCATGTTTTTGCCTTAATTTCTATCTTCATTGCCATTATCGTGCTCTCAAATAATATAATAAATCATCCAGTTTCTAACATTAGTAATGATTTGAAAACAGTAATTCCGTTAAGTTTAGTAGCGATATATGCTTTTATTGCTCTTATGGTAGGATATTATTTTATATTAAGACCTTTTTTTTGTGGGGTTTCAATAAAAAATACAAAACCATCTTGCTTGTTAGAAACGATTAGACAGGCACATGGAAATATTTTATCTGCATCAATAATTATATTTTTACTATTATGTATTATTTTTGTGCTTTCTTATAGCGTAGCTAAAATCATAGAATATTATCTACTAAAATGGTAAAATGGGTACTAATACAACAAGCATCCTAATATCCATATATTGAATGTAGAAAGTGTTAATTACCCAATATTATGAAAGCTTGGACAGAGTAAAAAAACACATTAGTCTCTTTGTTATGCTGTAGATAATATGTTATAAGCATTGAGATTAACAATATTATGTAGCAACCGCACAAAACTAATCCCACAATTTTAGCTAAAATTTTCTCTATAAATTATCATTTTATGGAGTTCCATTATGGCAGAAACACATGCATCCGACACTAACACTTGGCGTCAGACACACATTATTTCAGCACTTGTATCAAAGAGAAGTGAGATTTTAGGCGAGCTAGAGTATCACGAAGCACTTCTAAGAGAATATAAAGAGAATCTTGTGAGCATAGACAAAACAATCCATATCTTTGACACTTCCTACGACTTTAATTTTGAAATACAATTACAATTAGTAGTCTAAACAGCTGTTGTATTTCAAAAATACATTAGTACTTAGAATTCTGATTCATTCCTATTTTATATGACACTGAGTTCAAAAAAGTCACTCTACAGCATTGACTAAAATATTAGGCAAATAAAAAACACTCCCACCTATCCGAACATAAAATTCTTTCTTTGAATTCAACTTTATATCTCTAGTATCAATAAAAACACTTTCAGGAACATCAATACCGTGTAAATATCCAATAGCTGTTCTGAATAAATAATTTTGTTTATTCTGAGGCATTTCATCGAGCCGCAATAAATCTATAAACCTTTGTTTTAATTGTTCCTTTGAGGTACTAGGGGTTTTAAAAACTATAGGTTCAACATCTTTTATAGAAAAATTGAATTTATATTCTTTAGCTAAAAAATTTACAAATCCAGTAATAGAAGCTCGTTGTCCAGAGCAATACCAAAGGTAGCTTTTTAAAATATCCAAAGTAGGCTTCTGAGTATTAAAATGATTACAATATTGCAAAAATTTTACAGCTGGAGTTAGAGATAATCTAATTGACCGTATTGTAGTTTGCTGAGCTTTTAATTTTGAATACAAATATTGGTAATATCGCATAATGAGTTTATACCTGTAAGTTCCTTGCTCAAAAACTGTTAAATACTTATCAATCATATTTAAATTTGCATATTCTTCTTTGATTTTTTTATCTATAACTATTAGCTTACTTTCATCAAAAAATATTGTTACGACTAAGTTAGAGCGAGCCTTTGCAATCGTGACTCTAGTAATTAATTCCTCATAGCTTGGAAGTTTATTTAATCTATTACAAATCTCATCTAATTCAAAAAAATATGCATGATAATGATGAATATGTATTGATGCAAAAGCGACACCTCTTCTTACCGCCAGCCAATCACTAAAATCAATAAATGTTTTTGATAAATAAGTAGATAACGACGCCGCTATAAAATTTGTTTTACTGGTGAGTGTATTTTTGCAGTGGCAATCTCGACATATTCTACCATATCCAGCTGGAAATAATTTTTCACATTGAGAGCATAGCCTAATTATTTCAGTCGAACATAACTTACAAATAGGCTTTTTATCTAGTGTAAATGTATAGGGGTTTCTTCTATATCTGCATTGTGAACAGATGGGTAATGTTTTGGCATAACAGCTTTCACATAAAAGTTTTGTTGCATTATCTGAAAGCAACCTATTAGAGATATTAGTTTTCTTCTGTCCACAAGAAGTACACTTTTTAAGCTTCACAAAATATTTAGAACACGACTTGCATACAGTGCCATGCTCAGTTATCTTCCCGAATGTGTAGTTTTCTTTACCACATCTGATACACGGTTTGTCTTTAACTTGGCAAAATTTGCATATAGGGGTTTTAAGAGCATAGTAAATTTTTCGTCTTCGTTCGCAAACACTACATATTTTAAAATGGAACAGATAGTTATAGCATTTTCTACAGTAGTGTTTTCCATGATACCTATAGTCCCAATCAAAAAGTTTCTCATGACAATAATCACAATCAGCATCTGAAACTCTCATATAAAAGGTCTTATCTCATCCATCAAAGCTTCTACTTCATCCTTTGACCTTGGTTTTATTTTTACACTTTTATCAATAGAGCTAATTTTATTATTGTGATTAACTAAATTCTCAGCTAGATAGTCTAAGGTTTTGGAGGTCACAAATACTTGCTCTAACAATGTCTTTTTTGATATATGAGTCTCAGTAAGCAGTTGTTTGATTTCATCAATATTTAAGGTGAAAAGTTTGGAGACCAATAGAAGTAGTTTCTGTCTGTCTATTACTGACATTGATTCAAAAGTAGTTCCCTTTGGATATTTTGATAGATTTAATTCTTCATGAAAATTTATCTTTTCAAATAAAGTGTAACGCTTTTTTATCCTCTTTAAGTATTTGAAAAAAGAAATAAATGCCCTTATTGTGCTGAATAGTTCATATTGATTTTTTTCAAGAATAGGAAATTCAGTATCAATAATATCATTAAATACAGCATCATTTAGTTTATTCTGAAACTTGATTACTTCGTTATTTGCAATTATTACATCTGATAATCTTAAATCATAGCTACAGTTTGTGCATTTATATATTTGAGTGTTGATATAGTCAACTTTATGTGGTGAAAAAGCTTTATTGCAATTTTGGCATCTGCACAGAAGAAGTTCTTTATGTTTAGCACAAGCTACATTCCATGCAAAACGCCACTCTTTTCTTATATATGGGGTTTTTTCTTTGAAACATTCTTTACAAAAGTGCATTCCATTTATTTTAGTAGTTCCTCTATTGCCGGTTGGGATAACAAATAGCCATGTTTTTTTAGGATTTAAAGAGCGGTCAGATGTGATTTTTTCAAAAATAGGTTCAAGAGTCATAGCTCTAATTTGTTCTCTAGAGAGTGAAGTTATTTTACTGAGTTTATTTATTTTATCTTTAGGAAGATGCCTGTCAATATCTCTGGTCCATGCTCTGAAATTATGCCATATCCCACTCACCCAACTACTTGGTTCACTTCCGTTTGCAATTGAATTTCTAATAAGCCATGAGCTAAGTATTTCATTCTCAAGAAGCTTTAACTCAATAGGTATTCTCATTTTAGATTAAAATTTCTCTTGGAGAGAGACTATTTGTTGGTTTTACCCATTTGAACTTTTTGATGATATCAACCGTAATCTCTTCAATATTTTCATTTATAGCATATGTTGAACATTCAATCAAAAGTCTATGCAAATTTCCTAAATTACCCTCGGATATTGTATACAAAAGCGTTGCTTTCTCTTTTTCATGCAGTTGAGAATGTTTTTTTAATGGTAATCTTTTTTCAAAAGCATTTAATAATCCTCTGAAGTTTTTATCAAGCTCCCATTTAGACAAAGTGATTAAATCAAATCTTCTTGCAAGTTCTGGTGATGATGACAAAATAAGTGAGGCATTTTTTATTCCAATGCCTACTATTGGAATCATAAGTTCATTCCCTAAACTTTTTAATGCGTTCATTACGGTTCTTTGTTGTACCGGCGTACCGCTTAATAAATGATGTATTTCATCAATGATAAGCATTTTTACATTGCACTCACGCATAAGGTACATTGTTTGATTTCTTAGTTTTGCAATAGTGTCGGAACTGTGGAATGGGGTCCAAAAAGTTTCAAGGATTGAGATGTATAAGCCTTTTTCATCAGCCTTTGATGGAGCCTGGGCTAATAATACTGGTCTCATTATAATACTCATACCATCTTCATCTTCTATTGTAGAGCTTTTAAATAGTTTTACAAATTCAATAGCAATAGATGTTTTACCTATATTTGATTCGCCAATAATAAGTAAGTTTTGAGTTCTAGGTTTTTTAGGTCTATCAATAATTTGCTTTAAGAGCTGAATAATCTCTGTGGTTTTTGGATAGTTAATCCAAAGCGGTGCATGTAAAGATTTTACTCTATCCTCTTTACCAAGATTCATTAAATATTTAAAATCTTCATGTATGTGTTCATAATTCATATCTTTAGCCTCTTAATTGAACTCTGGAATATCATCATCCCACAGACCGTCATTTTCATTTATATTTATGTCTGTATTTTTAGTTGTAGCATTTTCTTGTACACTGTTTTCAATATTTTTATTTTTTATCTTTTGTTGTTCTCTCCGTGTTTTCTTTGTCTTTTTAACAGAGTCATTGATCTGGCGATGAAGCTCTTCATGGGCTTCAATTATAATATGATTATTAATTGTCGCATAACCTTTTTGCTTTATCAAATTTTTAGTCGCTTCAAATTCCCATAGGCTCATGCTTGGGATGGACTGGTCTGCTAAATTTATCTTATAATATTCAAGCATAACATCATCGTAATACCATATATAGCTGATGTCACGAGGGTCTCTTTTAAAGATATATATTTTCTTTTTGTTGTTTTCTTCATCTATTAAGTTAATTTTAGAACGAAGCACATTATCATAATAATTTAGTCCATCTATATTTACACCATTTTTTTGAATTGTTCTTGTAAACATAGGTAGAAAATCAATAGTGATAGTGAGTGAATCTGTTGGCTTTGGTGGATACCCCACCCCCTCTTGATTTACACTGCCAAATATTCCCTCTTCCCATTTTTTTTCTGGTGCCATTCCTAACCCCGAATGAACTCTCTTATGATATATCTTTGTTATAAAGGTAACTATCCATTTTTCAAGCTCTGAAAAAGTCATACAGGCATTACCGTCAGAGTCATAAGTTTGTCTCTCTTTTATGTTTGAAAACGTAGTTCCTGGAATAGAATGAATTTCTTTCATAATAGTACCTATTACACGCTCTATATGTCCACCAAAGTTGGATTTTCCTATAGGTCTAAATTCAAGATTAATACCATTTATTTGACATGCTTTTTTCAATGCATCTGCTCTAAAATCAGCACCATTATCAGCATGAATAGTATCTGGGAACCCCCACACATCCCAATTAGTATTAATATCAAATTTAAATAAAAGCTCATCTTTTGGCAGAACAGCATTTGTGATACACATGGCAACCGAAGTTACACTTGGTGCGTTAAGTGACAAATAGTAGCCTACAATCATTCTGCTATAAATATCTATTGCTAAAGTTATCCACGGTCTTCCTATGGGTTTTCTGTCTTGGTCGTCAACTAAAATAATATCTACGGGTGTGTGGTCGATTTGAATCACTTGCAATGGATAGTCAGATTGATAAGTGCCAGGGGCGGCTTCATATTTTGTTCTGGCTAATGACCTATTTCCTTGTTTTTTGAGTCGTTCATATTCTGTGATTTTGTGAATTCTGTTTCGTATTGTATTTTTACTTGGAGGTGTAATACTTTGATTTTTGCACTCTATGTTTATTTTATTGATTACGGCTTGAGCAGATGGTCGTTGCTTGGTTAAAAAATAATTTTCTATTACTTTTTGGATTATTATTTCTGTATTAAAATCAAGTCTTATTTCACCTTTGGTTCTACCTGAATCTTTAGATAATAAACCAATTAATGTTCCGGTAGATTTATATTTTCTAAGCCATCTATATAAAGTAGTATAGTGAACATCAATTTCTTTTGCATGTTTTTCAATTTCTTCTCTCGAAAGATTACCGGATAAAATAGGTTGAATCGCCAAATATCTTTTTTCAATCTCTTTATAATCTTCATCTGAAATATCAGACAAATCCCTACTTAAATGACCGTTATCTATAACCGATTCAGGTGAAATAGGCTTAGTATTTTTAATCATTAGCCTTTTTGCACGATTATCCTTTATATTAATACCAATTATCTCATCAAAATCTATCAGCTGTGACACTTTATAAATTTCTTTGTCAAACTCAACATAGTCGTTTTGTTTTATGGCAAGCCTACTTCTATCAAGCTTTACTATTTTATTTTCATTTCTTGTCATTTAAAACTCCATATCATCGTCAATATTGGCATTCAACCAGACGATAGTGCTTTGGTTTAGCGGCTTATCAAAAAAACATACTATTTTTTTATTTGCTAATAGACTCCATATTTGCCCTAATGCAATTCCTTTTTGAGTATCAGTTACATATAGATATTCTATTATATGGTCAACTTCTGTATTGCCAACCATTTCAATATGATTTAGTATTCTTTGTTCTTCAGTTTTATCATACTTTAGATTTTTATATCTTTTTAGAAATGATATATTTTTAAAATATTCACCTCTTATTTTACTTTCATCATAAATTTTAAAAATCATGTCATTTTGCTGTGCATATTTTATGGCTATTTTAAACTTTGGCTTCAGCTGCTTGAATTTCTTTCTTAAAATTTCTCTCGGTTTGACTTCTATTAACAGTGGTTTATATTTCACATCAAAAATCGCAGCTTCTGGCTGTTTAAAATAAACTAAGAAGTCAGGAGTATATGTAGTTTCTCTGCCATTAGCATTAGTGTATTCTATCGTTATTGGCTGTTCGATAATATCACTAACACTGTCATTAAATTCCATTAATGTAATAAAGTCTCTTTCAAGTGTCGATTCAAAGGCAATACTTTTTTCTTTTCTGAACGAGCATACACCAGATAAACTACCATAGGTGTATCCAATTTTTCTATATTTCATAGATATTCTCAATTTATTATCCTCTGCACTTGCAATACTGTTGCAAGGTTTGTTGTGTAATAGAAAGTTTGTAGCACCATTTAAAAGTATTTGTAGCATCTTTTACTGGAATAGCCATTTGTAAGCCCCTTATTTAGCTACTTATTGTAGCGAGTTTTATTGGAAATGTCAGCGGTTCTCACCGTGCCATGATAGGCGAAGTCGGCTTAGCACATAGGGGAATACTCTTCTTGGATGAACTTCCGCACTTTCAAAAAAGTGTACTCGAGGCCATGCGAGAGCCCATGCAGGACAATAAAATAAGAATATCAAGAGTGAATTCTAAGGTAGAATATCCGAGCGACTTTTTGTTTATAGGTGCTATGAATCCCTGCCCATGCGGAAATCTTTTAAATGAAAAGCTTGAGTGCAGATGCAGTGATTTAGAGGTGCAAAGATACAAAAACAGGCTCTCCGACCCATTCTTAGACAGAATTGATTTAACAGTGGTTATGCAAAATGCTAATGCGGACGACACCCCAAGCTTTAGCTCGAAAGAATTTCACAAAAAAGTGGTAGAAGTACATATATTCACTAAAAACAGAGGTCAAAGCAGTTTCAATGCAAAGCTGAATGACAATGAAATAGAAAAGTTTTGTCTGCTAAGCGATGAGGCAAAAGCTACCCTTGACATGGCAATCAGCAGATTTGCTCTCTCCTTTAGGGGAATAAAAAAGATTCAAAAAGTAGCTCGAACCATTGCAGATTTGGATAGCAGTGAGATTATACAAAAAAACCATTTATTAGAAGCTCTTAGCTATAGAAGAAGATAATTCCACATGCCAAATTTGTAATTTTACATGTAGAAGCTATACCTAATTACACATTATAATAGGTCGCATTCGGATGGTAAACAACCAATGCACTCGTTGACTGTTCAGGATGAATCTGAAATGTTTCGCTTAATTCTATCCCAAATTCTTCTGGTTTTAGCAAATCAAAGAGTGGTCGGTTCAGCTCTAAATCCGGACATGCAGCATAACCGAATGAGTATCTTGCACCTTGATACCTGTTCATCTGAACATCACCGAGTTTGCTTCCCTCATTCTCACATATATTCAAGTCAAGTCTAATCTGCTTGTGAACCATCTCTGCTAGCGCTTCCGCCAGTTCCACACCCAAACCATGAAACTGATAATATTCCGTGTAGTTGCCGCTCTCATAAATCTCCCGCTCTACTGCACTCAGTTTCGCCCCTGCACTTACACATGTGAGGGCTATCACATCGTGTCTGTCGGAGTGGAAGAAATCACTCAAAGCTCGGTGAGGCGGTTTGCTCTGCCTTGGAAATGTAAACATAGTTTCAGCTCTGCCTATGACACTTGCAAGCGGTTCGCGGTTTATTTCATCCGGTGAATTGTACCCCTCGCTCTCATCGAAAATCAATAGGGTGTTATCGTCACTTCTGCATGGCCAGTATCCGTAGATGATGGTCGGTTCAAAGAGTTTTTCATCCAAAAATCTTTTTTTGAGTTTTTCATACGCAGGTATAATCACTTCATCCGTCTGTTTTTTGTACGCCTCTTTTGTCATCCCTTTTGAGCTATATCCCCAACGAGATTTGAAAAGAATTTTGTGATTAACCCATTCAAATGCAAGCTCAATTTGAGCTGGCGTGAGTTTCATTTCTCTTCTTCCCCAAAACGGTGGGGTCGGAACTTTCACTTCACGGCTTGGCATGTGAAGTTCATGAAATGGTGGAATTACTATCTCTTTTTTCTCTTTTACTACTTTTTCCTCCCCATCTTTACCATGCAAATCCGTGTCGAGATTACCCTTTTCTATCCTACTCATAGCAGTTACACCGTCAAAAGCATCTTTGCAGTAGAAGATTGCTCCATCATAAAAAGGACGGCAAAAATCATCTATAAATGCGCGGGTAAGCGCCGCTCCCCCCAGAAGAACAGGTATATTTATACCTGCAGCTTTAAGAGCTTCGAGGTTCTCTTTCATAACTTGAGTTGATTTTACCAAAAGCCCGCTCATACCGAGGGCACTTGCGTTTGATTCTTTCAGAGTTTTTACAAAACTCTCTATGTCCACTTTTATTCCTAAATTTATAACCTTAAAACCGTTGTTTGACAAAATAATATCTACAAGATTTTTACCCACATCATGCACATCCCCTTTGACTGTTCCCAAAATCAGCGTTGTATCAACCGCTTTGTCTATCTTCGGCAGATAGGGGTTGAGATAATCGACGGTTTTTTTCATGGTCTCTGCACTCTGAAGTACAAACGGCAACTGCATCTGACCTGAGCCAAAAAGCTCGCCTACGACCTTCATGGCATCAATCAGAATCTCATTTACAATTTTCTCTGGTGCAATGGAGTGACGCGCCTCTTCAACAAGAGGAATCATTCTCTCTTTGTCGCCGTCCATAAGAAGTTTTGCAATTTTTTCTTCACTGCTCATGGCAAGATACGCTGCATCTTCCGCCACATTATCCACCGCTTCTTTTGTGCTGAAATGTTCTATAAAAGTAAAAAGAGCTTCACCATTCGGTTTGCGGTTAAAAATTAAATCATTACAAATTTCTTGATCTTCTTTACTTATTTTATTGAGGGGAATTATGTGTTGTACATTGATAATAACGCTTGTTAAACCCGCTTCGATACAGTGATTCAAAAACATAGAGTTCAAATAGGGTCTTGCATCTTTATCAAGCCCGAAAGAGATATTGGAAAGCCCCAAAACTGCACCAACTTCTGGGTGTCGCTTTCGTAATTCTCGTATGGCTTCAATAGTATTTATCCCTGCATCACGGTACTCTTCATCACCGCTTCCAAGGGTGAATGTGAGTAAATCAAAAACTAAATCTTGTGGATTTATACCATGTTTTTGAGTGGCAAGGTCGTAAATTCGCTCTGCAATCTCGATTTTTCTCTCCACTGTTTTTGCCATGCCGATTTCATCTATAGTTAAACAGACCAATGCCGCACCATGTTTTTTGGCGAGTTGACAAACCGTATCGAATTTCTCTATCCCATCTTCAAGGTTTACAGAATTTATAATTGGTTTTCCGCCTATGAGTTTGAGAGCCTCTTCGAGTGCGGGAGTCTGCGTAGAATCGGGCATAAGAGGAAGAGCCAATTTTTGAGAGTAGAGGCTCATAACTGAGTTCATATCTTTTGTTTCATCGCGCCCTGCAAAACCGACACTCACATCCAAAACATGCGCTCCCACACGGACTTGCTGTTGCCCAACGCTTAGAGTTCCCTCATAATCTTCCGCCAAAAGAAGCTCTCTAAAAGCTTTTGAACCTGTTGCATTGCTTCGCTCTCCAATTAAAAGCGGAGCCGGTTCTTGCATAAGCGGCACGGTTGAGAAGAGTGAGGCAAGGGAGTTTGGCTGCGTTCCACATGCCGGCTTTGGTATTTTACTGCTCACGCGATTGACTAAGGCACGAATATGTTGGGGTGTCGTTCCGCAGCATCCGCCCAAAAAGCTCACACCGCTAAAATCTAAAAATGATTCTTGCTGACCCGCAAACTCTTCCGGTGCCATCGGATAATAGGTGTAACCGCCGCGATTTTGAGGAAGCCCTGCATTTGCATGTACGCTGATTGGTTTGCCCCATAGTTCGCTGAGAGTTTTTACATGTTTCAAAACCTGTTCCGGTCCAGTCCCGCAGTTAAAGCCAAGACTTAAAATATCAAAAGGCTCTAAAATTGTTGCTATCGTTCCGGCATCTGTTCCGATAAGCATGGTTCCGCTTAGCTCAATTGTCACAGAGACCATTATCGGGATTTGAGTATTTCTTTGAGCGTTAGCTTCTGTGCAGGCATGAAGCGCTGCTTTGATTTGAAGCGGGTCTTGACAAGTTTCAAGTAAAAAAATATCCACTCCGCCGTCAATAAGCGCCAAACAAAATTCAGTGTATCCTGCAAACATCTCATCATAGTGAATATGCCCAAGCGACGGAAGTTTAGTTCCCGGTCCGATGGAGCCTAAAACAAAACGGGGATGCTCTGGTGTACTGAATTTTTGGCACTCTTGTTTTACCAGTTCTGTCCCTGCCTTCGTCAATTCATACGCACGATGCCCAATTTGGTACTCATCAAGCACCCAAGAGAAAGAGCCAAAAGTGTTTGTTGTGATAAAGTCCGCACCCGCAGTCAAATACGCATGAAAGATCTCGCTTAAAACTTCGGGACATGTAACATTGAGAAGCTCATTGCATCCCTCATTTCCTTCCCATGCCGCAAGCGGAATTTTATCGTCCCGTTGTTGGAGCTGTGTTCCCATAGCGCCGTCTATGATAAGCGGGCGGGTTTTTATAGTGTTTAAAATATACTCTTTAGTTGTCATTGTTAAAAATCTTTTGTTAAATTATGGAAAGTTATTCTATCAAAAAGGAACATAAAAGAGGCTTTGTGATTCTCCAGAGACTCATAGCTAAAAAATTAATTTAATACTAGGAAATTGGGCAATATAATTTAGAATTTTTTATGCTATATTACATGTTCGTGATTTTCAATAAAAGTTTAAGGGGTTTATAATGTTAGAAAGTGTTTCTATTAGAATAAAAATGGTGTTGATGGTTTTTATCCCTGTTTTGATAATTTTTATATTGTTAGGATTAAACGGGTATAAGAGCTATAAAAAGGTTGAAGAGCTCTCGAGCATAAAAGAGGTGTCAATCTTATCAACAAAAATCGGTGCGATGATTCACAATAGCCAAAAAGAAAGGGGTGTTTCTTCTGGTTTTGTTGGTTCAAAAGGGGTTCAGTTTGCCGATGATTTAAGCAATATAAGAAAAGATACCGATGATACAAAAACAGACATGGAGCTGTTTTACAAAAGTATGAATTTCAGTAAATATCCAAAAGAGATGCAGGAGAGAATGAATGATGCAATGCAACAGCTTTCTAACTTAAAAGACAAAAGAGATCAAATCAGCTCTTTAAAGATAAGCGTTCCGGATACTGTAGCCTATTATACAAATATGAATGCTTCATTTTTGGACGCCATTGCCTATGTGGCAAAAATGAGTACAAATCAAGAGATGAGTACATCTTTAAATGCGTTTAGTAACTTCTTATATTCCAAAGAAAGAGCCGGGATTGAGAGAGCGGTTATGACAGGAACATTTGCTAAGAACTCTTTTCCCGATGGCTTCTATGCAAAATTTATTAAACTCATAAGCGAACAAGATGTGTTTATGGGTAGATTTTTATTCTTAACTTCTAAAGCAAATGGTGATTTTTATAAAAACACTCTCGTTGGAAATGATATTGATGAAGTAAACCGAATGAGAGATGTTGCCATGACACATATGAATGGCAACTTTGAAATTGATGCGGCTTATTGGTTTAAAACTATAACAGCAAAAATAAACTTATTAAAAAAAGTTGAAAATTCTCTCTCTGAATCTGTTTTAGCTGATGTCGATAGATTAAAAAGTGGCGCTCAAGCAGATATGATATTAAATATTGTGGCAAATATAGTAATACTGTTTTTTATAATAACCTTTGGTTCTTTAGTTGCTAATGGATTGATAAAAAGAATTTCATTACTTAGACATGAACTCGATGAAATAATCTCCTCTAAGAATTTCTCGCGAAAGATTACACAAACCGGAAACGATGAAATATTTTCTATTCAGAGTGCGGTTAATCACACTATTCAAACAGCAAATGAAGCAATTAACAGTGCAAAAGAGCATTTGGAGGAGTCAAATAAACACTCCGAAGAGAGAGCTGAGCAGCTATCAAAAAATAGATTAACTTTAGCGCTTACAGAGTTGCTTACAACAGGCGTTAATGTTGGCGTTGCCTCTACACAACATGGGCTTTCAGACAATATGCAATCCCTTCAAACCATAAATGAAAAGAGTGCACAGACGGAAACAATTGTGTTAGACGTTACAAAATCTACAACAGATATTGGCACTTCTCTAAACGTCATATCCCAGCAAATGTATGATAGTAAAACAAATTCAGAACAGTTAAACAACAGTGTGAATGCAATTACAAGTGTCATTTCACTTATTAAGGATATATCAGACCAGACAAATCTTTTAGCTCTAAATGCTGCCATAGAGGCTGCAAGAGCGGGTGAGCATGGAAGAGGTTTTGCCGTTGTTGCCGATGAAGTTAGAAAGTTGGCTGAGAGAACACAAAAAGCTACGAGTGAAGTTGAAATCAATATTAATCTTCTCAAGCAAAATAGTGCTGCAATACAGGAGTTTTCAGGGCAAATGAGCAAAGAGATTGATGTATCACTAGAAAAACTAGAAACATTTAACAGCTCACTGCACTCTCTTATAGACAGCTCAACTGAAATTCAAAGCTCTATGAACCAAACTTCACATGAAATATTTGTAAATCTTGCAAAGCTAGATCATGTTATATTTAAACTCTCCGGATATGACTCAATCTTTCAAAACAATAAACAATATACTTGTTCCGCTGATACTGAGTGTAGATTCGGTAAATGGTATAGAGGAGATGGTAAAGACGTATATTCGGCAACTGCTTCGTATGCTAAGATTAACGAACCTCATAAAATTGTACATGAAAGCATGAAAGCTCTCCCATCTCTTATTGACTTAGGTACTATAGAAAATACAGATAAAATAATAGACCTATTTCAAACAGCTGAGAAAAGTTCTAAAGAGCTATTCACAACACTAGACAATATGATTACCGAGCACAAATGAATTAAAAGCTTTATATAAGACATGTGAATATAGGTGACTCTATGTATATTTCTATCTAAATAAATAAACATAATTACATTATTAAAAATCTTTTCGTTACAATCTAACTCATTCAAATAAAAATGAGGGGGAGATTATCATGATAAAAAAGGTATTAGTAGCATCGCTTTTTACAGCATCGCTACTGTTAGTCGGTTGTGGGGATAGTGAAGGCGAGTCTCGTTTAAGCGCTCAAGATATGCTGGATAACGGTAATTACGCCGGTGTAGTAGCCAAACTCGAGGGGAGAGCCGTTTCAAACGCAGACCGTTTATCTCTGGCAGCGGCATATATGGGAAAAGCAGGGCTCGGATTTGCTGATTTGACAACCGTTATTGCCGATAGCAATGCCAATGGCGGTGACGGCTTCGCAAACTTTGTACAGAGTATAAAAACTCAAAGCAGTGACACTGCTCTCGCTGACCTTGGCAAGGCTGTAGATAATTATAAGTTAGTTGTTGATGGCGCCTGTTCTAGTCCAACTGCTATTACAGATTCACAAAAGGACATCTGCCTCTTTATTGGATTATCAAGCAGCATGAAAGCCGCAAAAACTCTGAGCTATTTAGGAGATGTTACAAATTTTGGAACAAATACGAACGACAATCAGCTTACAGCCTCTGCATGCGCTATGCAGTATGCCTACAACGGACAACAATTGGCAGGGTGCACAATTACGACAAGCAGTGATGTAACTTTTACCGATACAAATAGAACCTACACACCACTTAAAGCAATAGTAAACGCTCAGGAGTTTGAGTATCTTATGACAGAGCCTCTTGCCGGAACAAATGTAAGACAAACGGCTCTAACGGATGGCTTTTGTAAATTAGATGCTATCAATACGGTGAGTACCGCTAAAATAGTTGATTCTTATGTTTGTCCTGTAAACAAAAGCGCAGAGACAGCGGAGTTGACAGCGGCAAATGTTTTAGTTGATATATTAAATGATGGCTTTGACTCTGTTTTAGCAGCTGTAGGCGGCATAGACAGCAGCATTGCTACAGATATAGAACAATATAGAACTGATATAACCGGCAATGCAAACGGCACAATTACTGTTACTAATATAGTTGCCTATATCAATAGCCAAAATTAAGAGGGGGATTAAAGAATGAAAAAAGTAATATCATTAGCACTTTTAGGTGCAACAACTTCGTTAATGGCGATGTATGCCGAGCATGCGTATCTTTATAAAGATCCCCGCATTATGGGGATGGGTGGAGCGAATGTCGCGGTTGGTACCTATTCAACTTCTGTTTTCTCGAATCCTGCAGGACTTGCGACTATCAGTAAAGAGAATGGTTTTGTTGTGGATCTGCTTGGCTTAGGGCTATCGGCAAGTTCTAAATTCTCAAATCTTGTAAGTGATATAAATGACGCATCTGATAGTGGAAAAGATGAAGATATGGTAAAGGTTTTACAGAAATACTCTGGCGAAAACTTTCACATGGGAGTTGACAACTATACATCGGTATCTAAAAATTCGGACGATTTTGCATGGAGTATCGGTCTATTGGCAGCTGCGGATGTCAATTTGATGGCGCATGGCAACGGCAGCGACAGTGGCGGATTACTTCAAACAACGTCAAGAGGATATGGTGGATTAGTTCTCGGAGCTGCAAAGCCTTATGATACAGAGATTGGTCGTGTTGATGTCGGCGTTGGGTTAAAATATATTTCGCAAAAATCTTATGAAGGTGCTTTAACTATATCTGAACTTTTAGATAATTCTATTGACATGCAAAAGCAGTTTCAAGATAAATACGAAACTACCTCTTCAGGATTTGGAGTAGATTTGGGTGTCACTTATCACCCATATGCGGACAGCCTATGGCACCCGGCAGTAGGTATGAGTATTCTAAACATAGGTTCTATGGGGATGTCTAGCAGTTATGGAGGACAGCCGCTCACTGTAAATATTGGGGCATCTATTTCCCCAGAGGTTCCGATGTTTGAGAAACTTGTGCTGGCTATGGATTATGTTGACATGTTTAATGCCAACAAAGTGCGTCTGTTTAATTACAACGGCATCGATAACAGTGTGCTCTATAGTGATTATGCAGAATCAGATTTTATGAAAAGAGTCCGTCTAGGCGCGGGGCTTGGGTTAATCGACTCTTCCTATTTTTCTAGTACCCTCAACCTTGGTATATACCAAAGCGCTTACACAGCAGGTCTTAACTTAGAATTATCGGTTTTAAAATTAAACTTTGCAACCTACCAAGAGCAGATTGGAACGGGTAGCGTAAATATACCGGACAGAAGATACATGGTACAGATGGGAATCGGCTGGTAAATCTTCCTAATTCGTTCACTTTCCACATGCTCTGCCATGTGGAAAATACACCTTCTCCAAAAATTTCAAAATAATCAATTTTAATATGACGAATAAAATATGAACACTATTGACTTTAACCGTCAATAGTTGTAAAATGGCGCTTAAAGTCAAAATATAAAGGAGTTTAACCGTTAATTATGGTAGTAACTTATATTCGTCCAGATAAAAACTTTGATGCGGCAGGTGAGCAGTTACAGCTTATAAACTCATATGCCCACTCAAAAGGGATTGTTATTGATGATGAGTTTATAGACCATACTTCTCAAAATAAACGCCTTGAACAACGTAAAAATGTTACCGAATATTTTAAAAGTAATGAGGGTGCTACTCTTTTGATTTATGATGTGTGGGTTCTGAGTACAAACATGGAAGACCTTATACAAATGTTTAGCTGTCTCTTAAAAAAAAGATTCTCAATCCATTTTATTAAGCAGTCTGTTATAATATCGGAACAGAGTAACTCTGTGGTTGTGCTTGGGCTCATCGACCAACTCCGTCAGAAATTGCTGAATGAGTCAAAAAGAGTTATCGGACGACCGCTGGGAAGCAAATCAAACTCAAAATTTGATAAACATGTAAATGAGATTATTTCATTAATCAAAGAGAAAAAAAGTGTGAGTGAAATGGCAAGAATTATAGGTCAAAGCAGAAGCTCACTAAAAGACTATATAGAGTCTCGTGAGCTAAAACTAGCCGCTTTTGGTTCGTTATTGCCACAATCATCAGAAAATGCAGAAGAGAATCTAATCAATACGATTAGTTGTCCAGATTAATATATTTCGGGAGAAGATTACATGAGTGAAGAGAAAAAAGAGTTAAAAATACCGACAGCATGGAGAATTAAGCGATATTATTTCTTTGCAATTATCACTATAGTTGCTCTGATATTGCCGTGGATAACTATAGAGGGAAATCACTTTTTCCTACTAAGTTTTGATAAATTAAAACTGCACCTTGCCTTTATTCAGTTTGACATGCAAGAGCTCTATTTATTGCCGTTCTTGCTTATGATAATGTTTTTAGGAATCTTTGGAATGACTGTAGTCGGCGGAAGAGTTTTTTGTGGTTGGATATGCCCCCAAACAATTTTCCGTGTAATCTACCGTGATTTGATTGAGACAAAGCTTTTAGGCCTTCGCAAACGAATAAAAAACAAGCAGCAAGAACCTGACATGAGCAAGATAGAGAATAAGATTAAAAGAGTTATCGCTGTTCTCATCTGGACACTATTAGCGCTTGTCTCCAGTGCTGACTTATTGTGGTACTTTGTTCCGCCTGAGGATTTTCTTGCCTATTTAGCAGATCCTTTAGAACATATGACTCTCTTTGGAACTCTTATTGGAACAGCCCTATTTTTAGTCTATGACATAATATTTTTACAAGAGAACTATTGTGTTTATGTCTGCCCTTACTCAAGAGTTCAGTCTGTTCTCTATGATGAGCATACGGTTATGGCGCTCTACAATACACATCGCGGTGGAAATATCTACGATGAGCATAAAGAAAAACAGTTTACAAAGCAAAAAGATTTACAGGCATTTGAACCGAATGCCGAGTGTACGGCTTGTGAAAGTTGTGTTACTGTTTGTCCAACGCACATTGACATCCGAAAAGGTCTTCAGTTGGAATGCATCAATTGTTTAGAGTGTGTGGATGCGTGTACAACCGTTATGGGCAAACTCGGCAAAGAATCTCTGGTTACATGGTCGAGCGATTATGAAATAATTGATCAAAAAGGCAAAACTAACTATTTCCGTCCCAAGGTGTTGGCTTACATAATTATTTTAATCGGTATCACAATTATGATGGGAGTGATGGGAAGCGAAAAAGAGCACATGCTTTTAAACATAAACAAAGAAAATCGCTTATATTCTGTGGAGAGAGAGGCAAATAATACCGTTAGAGTTGATAATGCTTATGAATTTTTACTTCAAAATACTGAAAATGAAGACTTACAATATTTCTTTGAAGTTATTCCTCCAAAAGGTATGGAAGGCAAAATAATCATTACTAAACCAACGGAGACATTTACAGCGGTTCCGGGGATTAAGAAGAAAAAAATCGTTGTTCTTAGTACAAACGAGATGCTAGTTGATGATGAGAGACAAGATACTGTTATTCCAATTACCATTCGTGCTTATGCAATCGGACATGAAGAAAAAATAGTTGTCTTTAGAAAGTCAACGTTTACATTCCCAAGAGCAGATATAATTAAAGCTGCAAAATAAAAACCTACTTTTCAAAGCACTCCAGATGTCAGAACGACTATGGATTGCTTTGCCTCTCTTACAATAACGGAAGAATTTTATTGAGTTACTAAATGTAACGCACCAATAACAAATAACAAATCAATTCTAAAATATTATGTTAAAGTAAGTTAATTTTAACACAAAGGGAAGAAGATGAGAAAGTATTTGTTAAGTATGTCGGCATTGTCATTGGCAACAGTTATGGTTTTAGGGATGAGCGGATGTGGCAGCAGCGATAGTAGCAGTACTACACCAACAACTCCCGCAGTTCCTGTGACTACTACGGATGTTACAGTTGAAAGAGGTCCTGTTTATGATGCTAATGTTACAGATGCAGCTGGACAAGTTGCTCAACAAAAAGCGGGACTTAATGTATATTCATTTACTCAAACACCAGCTTATCCAATTACTGTAAATGGCGGATGGATTGATTTGGATGGCGACAAAATAAAATCTGTGAACGACATGGCACTCAATACAACGATGCAGTCATACTCAAATACAGTAACACCAATGACTACTTTCATTGCGGATGGCAATCAAACGGTAAGAGAAGAGAGAATACAAACATTGTTAAATGCAATGAATGCCGACGGTACAAATTTAGTAACTGCTGAAGATTTACTAAAAGTTGCTTCTGAGGCTCCGCAAAAAGTTCAAATGACCATCAATGCCGTATATGCGGAGATGATACAAAATCCTGCCGACATAAATCAAAATAATATCTTGGCAAGAATCAATATGTATAAGAATATGAATGTTGATGCAAATATGACATCAAAAGCGAGTGCTATGATATATGAGAATCAGCTTCTACAAGATTCATCTTTAAATTTAAGCAAATTCACTCCAAGTGAGCTGCCAGTTCTTCCAACTATCCAAGTCACTCCAGAGATGCTTGTCGGTAAAGTTTTCTACAATGTAAATAATGATTATAGATTCGGTAATACTTTGTATGGAAAAATTACTTTTAACGCAGATAACACTTTAGCCTATCATGAAGTAGGATTTGATTCGATGGGCAGGATTGTGGGCGACTCTGAGTTTACAGATACAATGAGCTATACCCTTCCAAATGGAATAATAACGATTGGAAGTGACATGACTTTAACACTCAACAGCACTACTGCTACTACATGGAATCTTACTGGTAACGATGGACCAAGTACTTGGTATTTAACAAAACCAGCAGGTTTTCCTGACAATTTATAAAAAACAGCATGTGGAAACTCTTCCACATGCCAATCTTAAGCACTCTCCCGCCTCCTCTTATAAACATTTAATAGAGAACTAGATAAACTCAAAAATTAATATCCCGGAGCTTATCATGCTTAAAAAAATTCTTAAAATCATACTAATTTCATTGGCTATTTATGCCTTTTTAGGATTTATAGCTTTACCTTTTGTTTTAAAATCACTGATTATTGAGACTATATCCAAAGAGACAGCTGCCAAAACAACAATTGAGAGTTTCTCTTTCAACCCTTTTACTTTTTATTTGGACATAGATGGGATTAAATTAAACTCCTCCGATGAGATTCTCTCTATAAAATCAGTAACACTCAATTTGGAAGCAACTTCCCTCCTTCATTTGGAACTTCTCGCAAAAGAGTTTATTATCGAAAAAGTCTCACTTATTGATGCAACGGCTAAAAAAATTCTCACTCTTGATTCATTTTATGTCAGCAATGCAGTAATTAAGCCGATGGCTGAAGATATCACTCTTGAAAAGATAAGCTTGAAATCTCTGCATGTTACGCTAGGCAGAGATAAAAACGGTGTAATGAGTTGGAGTAAATATCTAAAAAGTGAACCGAAGAAATCAGAAAAAAAGAAGGATTACACCTATTTACTCCAACATGTAGAGCTAAGTGACAGTGAAGTGACTTTTGATGATGCAACAATTACTCCTAGCGTCAAAACTAAAATTGACACAATCAATCTCACTGCTAATAATATAAGCTCTAAAAAAGAGAGTTGGTTCAAATATAATCTTTCACTAAGAGTCAATGAGGGCGGATCTCTCAATTCTGACGGAAAATTAAGTTATGCTCCCTTAAAACAGAAAGGCTTACTAGAGTTACAAAAAATTTCGCTCAAAGAGTTTACTCCCTATCTTGAGGAGATGGCATTTCTGACAATCGATGATGGTTATTTAAGTCTCAAAACAGATACAACTTATGCAGAATCTTCAACGAATGCCGATTTAAAAGCAATTGGCTCTCTCACGATTGAAGAGCTTTTTGTGACTGACAGCAGAGACAAAACACCGATACTCACTATCAGTAAGCTCAAGTTGAACCCCCTTACCTATGAGATGCTTCCAAACAAGTTTTTTGTGGAAGAGGCGGATGTAAATTCATTTTATCTCAATGCCCTTATTGATGAGCAAAAAAAGATGAATCTCTCCTCCTTAATGAAAAATCCGACAGATGCCAATAAAACAAAAGAGGCAGGAGAGAGTTTCCCTTTAAAAATAGTAAAGGTAAATGTTGCCTTCGGGAGTGCCGATTTTTCAGACCTCTCTCTGCCGATAAAGTTTCAAACAAATATACATGACCTCAACGGCGCAATATACGGTGTCTCAAATGTCCCCAATGATACAAGCTATATCGACATGTCGGGCGAAATTGACAGATACGGCTCTGCAAAGCTAAAGGGGAGTATAAACAGCGGAAATCCAAAAGCGTATGCGGATTTGGATTTGAACTTTAAAAACTTAAACCTTGAAGCCATGAGCGGTTACAGTGCCTCTTTGGCAGGATATAAGATTGACAAAGGGAAGCTCTTTCTTGATTTGGAGTATGACATTTTAAACTCAGAGATGCAAGGCAAAAACAAAATAGTGATAAATGATATAAAACTGGGGAGCAAAGTAAAAGAGACAAATCAAAGCTCTATTCCTCTTGAATTTGTAATAGCTCTGCTTGAAGATAATAATAAAGTAATAGATATAGATATGCCCGTAAAAGGAAATGTGGATACGCCTGATTTTGAATACAAGGCGCTTTTGTGGAAAACATTTGGAAATGTGATATTAAAAACGCTATCCTCACCGCTTAGTGTCTTAGGCTCAATAATGGGCATTGAAGGTGATAAAATGGAGTATATCGAATTTGAGGGAGGCTCTGCAAATATTTTGCCTCCAGAACAGGAAAAACTAGACAACATGGCAAAACTTTTAACCAAAAGAACAAAATTGTCGATAGAAATTGGCGGAAGATATGATACTAAAGTCGACGCAAGAGCCATAAAAAAAGAGAAGCTCTCAAAGATGCTCATTAAAAAAAGCGGAGCCAACAATAGAGAAAATTTGCCAAATATTGCAAATGTAGATTTATTTGAAGATATCTATAGAGAATTTTCAAATGACAACAAACTTAGCATTATAAAAAATGAGTTAAAGAAAAAATATAAGGGTGAAGGGTTGGATAGAGCATATTCAAGTGCAGTTTTTGAAGAGTGTGTAAAGTTTCAGGAAGCGACTGAGGATGAGATGACAGTTGTGGCAAACAAAAGAGCCGAAGAAATTAGACTATATTTGGTTCATAACCATGGCATCAACCCTTCAAGGGTTATGATTCTTAATGCTGGAAGGGCAGAAGAAAATGAGGATAAATTAGTTAAAACTAGGTTGCAAGTAGAAGTAAAATAAGTTTTGATATAATTGCTTTTTTTAAAATTAAAGGATTTAAATGGCATTTTCAGCACAAAATCGTAAGGGCACAATGAGTGGAATACTCTTTGTAGCCATTTTTGCAGCGGCAGCCACAATGATAGCAGATATCCAGTTTGTAAAATCATTAGGTATTTCACCGCTTGTTATCGGTATCGTTATGGGTATCTTCTATGCGAATACTCTTCACAACCACATTCCAAGTGCGTGGGGAACCGGTATAACTTTCTCCGGTAAAAAGATATTAAGATTTGCAATAGTTTTTTATGGCTTTCGTATAACTTTTCAACAGATTGCAGATGTAGGGATTGACGGCTTCATGGTTTCTCTCATCATGCTAAGTACAACTTTTTTACTTGGCACCTACCTTGGCGTAAAAGCATTCAAAATGGATAGAGACACATCTATGCTTACCGCCGCAGGTGCAGCTGTTTGCGGTGCAGCCGCTGTTCTTGCAACGGAGCCTGTTTTAAAGGCAGAAGGACATAAAACTGCGGTTGCTGTCTCAATGGTTGTTCTTTTTGGAACTATTTCAATGTTTTTGTATCCGGTTTTATATGCATCTATTATCGAACCTGCCGTTGGATTTTTACACATGACTCCTGAAGTATTTGGTATCTATGTAGGTGGAACTATCCATGAAGTTGCTCAGGTTGTAGCTGTTCCTGCCTCTATTTTAGGTGCTCCGCAAGAGATGGCGAACTCTGCTGTTATCGTTAAGATGACTAGAGTTATTATGATAGCTCCTATGCTGATTGTTTTAGGTCTTTACCTTTCCTATACCGCTAAAAAAACAGGTGGTGCGGGAAGTGCAGTTAAACTTGTTATTCCTTGGTTTGCAGTATATTTCATAGGTATGGCAGGCTTTAATTCACTTGGTTTAGTTCCACAAAATATAGTCTCTGTGATAAATGAGATAGATACATTTTTATTAACTATGGCCATGACAGCGCTCGGAATGGGCACTATATTCGCAAAGTTCAAAGGCTTAGGTTTAGCACCGCTTTATACCGGAGGTGCGATGTTTATTTGGCTGATTGTAGGCGGATTTTTAGTTACTAAATTTGTAGTAGCTACGTTTTAGCAGCGAATGCTTGATTAAGGCTTTCCAGTTTATCATTTATTTGGGATGCTAAGTTCTTATAAAAGATAGCTAGAGCCGGAGCACAAAATTCTATGTTCTCTTCATCTATACAAAAAGAGAGCTTTGTTTAACTACATAGTCTTTAAATTTATACTTTACAAATTTCAAATCAGAGACTATTGCTTTTAACTCCAATGGATCAATGTTTTTAAAAATAGAAATTTTATCCTGAACACTTAAAAGTTTATCTAAGCTTTTACTGTATGGTTCGTTAAGGTATTCAAATAATCAAGAAGAAATATAAAATTATCTTTGGGCTGAATCAAATTGTTCGCCTCTATAAATTCCATTTCTTCTTCAAGAATTACCCCGATATCCTCAAAAAAAAGATTATCAAAATCGTCAATTTCATCATCTATGCTATTTAAATCCATAAGTAAATTGTATCACAACATTTCTTTAAATTTTTAAGGACAAAAATACTGTAAGCTCCGCCTAGACACTTAATAAGACTATTAATAAAAAAATTATACAATTACTCATTAATTACTGTGAAAATTTCAAAAAGGAGCCAAAACAGATGTCTTATCTTCCAAATACATTGAACGCATTTTGGCTCTGGAGAGAAGTCTCTTCGAAGCTTGGTGTCTCAAATCCGGTTTACAGATATTGGAAGAATACGCCAAGTTTAAAGCTAAATAACAAATATGTTTTTATCCAAAAAGAGACTCTGCCTGAAAAATATGCATTTGTTGAGAACTCTCTAACAGACCTCTCAGGACATCTTCCAATCAAGTATGCCTCAGATAGACTTCATGTGAATGAGCATGTATTTTCGTATGAAAAGATGAGACTTTATAAAGAATTTGAGTATAAATTTGTAGAGGATGTGAAGTTTGTAAATATTAAAAAGTTTTTTATAGAAAACGGCATAAGGGTCGGGCAAAACTCCATAATTCAACTTGGCAAGATGAAAGATTTAGAGATAACGGCAAACTCTACATTTTACAATCTTAAAAATGACTACGGCATAGTTGTGTACGAGTAATGTTTTGAATACTTTTTTTATAGAATTTCGCGACCCGCTCTTTTCGATTATTATCTTTTTTACCCTGATTTTTATAGTAACTTTCTTCTCCTACTGGTGGGGAAGATATAAACGAAAAGAGGATTATAGACATCTTGACACTTTTTTAAAGCAGTTCCGCTCTCTTCCCTCTCAAAAAGAGTTAAAAGGGCTGATAAGTAAGGGCGAACTACCTGAAAAATCTTGGTTACTTCTGGCCCACTCATACTCTAAAAACGGTGATTATGAGAAGAGCATAGAGATTTATAATGAGATGCTGAATGTTGGAGATAAAACAAATTCCAAAGAGACTCTTTTTTTGCTTGGTCGAACCTATTTTAAAGCAGGATTTTTAGAGAGAGCCAAAAATATTTTTTTGGAAATTTTAAAAAAAAGTCCACGAACACCTCAAGCTCTGGTTTATCTTCTTTTGGTTTATGAGTACATGAAGGATTATAAGTCAGCGTTAGAGGTTTTAGATTCCCTTGATGAGTTAAAAAAAGATATTCTCAGTGATAGCGCTTATCTGAAATCATTGGCAATTATATATAATACAAATGATACACTCCAGCACAAAGCAGATAAATTACTTGAAATTTATAAACATTCATATCAGCTTACATATCTTGTTTATGACTATCTTTTTAGAGTCAACCCAAAACTTGCATGGGAAAATTTTAATAGTGCAAATGCCCACCTGATAAGCGATGTGCTATGGCAACTTAAGAAAGAAGATTTAGATTTGGATATAATTCGTCAAAATGGCTATTTAAGTGAATTATACACTGCCAGAGGCGATGTCGATTTTGCAACGAAAAGTTCTGTTTTTGAGTTTGATGTTTTAATAAATCTAAAAAAAGAGTGTTGTGCTACACTAAATTTTGAGTATATTTGCAACAGTTGTAAGCAAGTTTATCCGTTTGCATTCAATAGATGCAGTAGTTGCCACTCTATAAATACACAAGAAATTGAACTCATTTTGAGTAAAAATTATCACAGGGATTTTAGTGAAGAAAATAACTCTTTTCAGTGATGGAAGTGCACTCGGAAACCCTGGTCCAGGCGGATTCGGAACTATTCTAAAATTTGGGGATACTGAGAAAATAATCGTAGGCTCTGAGGCGCACACAACCAATAACAGAATGGAACTGTTGGGTGTAATTGAGGGATTAAAAGCTTTAAAAGAGCCCTGCATGGTGGATATTATCTCTGACTCTTCTTATGTGATAAAGGGAATAAATGAGTGGCTTAGCGCATGGATAAAAAGAGATTTTGCTAAAGTTAAGAACCCTGACTTGTGGAGATTGTACATAGAGGTTTCAGTTACGCACAAAGTAAACGGTATCTGGGTAAGAGGGCATAATGGACATGTCGAGAATGAGCGATGCGATAAGCTGGCTCGTGATGCGGCAGAAAAAATAAAAGAGTTAACAAGAGGAAAAAATGAGTAGCAACATAGAAATTTTAGAAGAAATTCTAAATTATAGTTTTAAAGATAAAAAGCTCATTATCGAAGCGCTGACACATAAAAGTTTCAAACAGCCCTACGATAATGAGCGATTAGAATTTTTAGGGGATGCGGTTTTAGACCTTATTGTCGGAGAGTATCTTTTTAAAAAGTTTTCAAAATCAGATGAGGGAAAGCTCTCCAAAATCAGAGCCTCTATTGTAAATGAAGCAGGCTTTGACAAATTGGCAAGGTCGATAAATCTGGGTGAATACATTTTTCTCTCAAATGCCGAAGAGAACAATGGCGGCAGAGACAAGGCATCACTTTTGTCAAATGCTTTTGAAGCGATAATGGGAGCAATTTATCTTGAATCGGGGCTTGAAGCTGTAAACAAAATTGCAATAGATTTACTAGAGAAGAATTACGATGATATCTCTTTAGACTCTCTTTTTAGAGACTATAAAACAACGCTTCAAGAGCTGACGCAAGCTAGATTCGGTATTACTCCTGAGTACAATGTTATAGCAAGCCGTGGGCCGGACCATAAAAAAGAGTTTGAACTAGCAGTTGTGATTGAAGGTAAAGAGTATGCAAGAGCCAGCGGAAAGAGTAAAAAAATTGCGCAGCAAGAGGCAGCACAAATGGCTCTCGAGATGCTCAAAAAGGAAAAATAGTGAATAGTTTTGGACAAAAGTTAAGATTTAGCACTTTTGGAGAATCCCATGGAAGGGCAATCGGCTGCATACTAGATGGAGTTCCCGCTGGGCTCTTTATAGATGAAGCGTTCATACAAAGTGAATTGGACCGTAGAAAACCTGGTAAAAGTGAGTTTGAAACAGCCAGAAAAGAAGAAGATATTGTAGAGATACTTAGCGGTATTTTTGAAGGTCAAAGTACTGGCACTCCTATAGCCATGGTAATTTACAATACAAATCAGAAATCAAAAGATTATTCTAATATAAAAGATGTGTTCCGACCTGGACATGCAGATTTTACCTATTTTCATAAGTACGGAATAAGAGATTATCGTGGCGGAGGTCGCTCATCCGCAAGAGAAACTGCCGCTAGAGTTGCAGCAGGAGCTATTGCAAAACTGATGCTAAAAACTCTCAACATTGAGATTCTTAGCGGAATCAGTGAAGTGCATGGAATAAAATCAGAAAGATTCGATTATTCCTATGCTAAAAGCAGCATAATTTACGCTCTTGATACAGATAAAGAAGAAGCTCAAAAAGAAGCAATTTTAACTGCTAAAAACTCTCACGACTCAGTTGGCGGTGTTTCAAGAGTTCTTATTAAAGGTGCTCCTGTTGGTTTGGGTCAGCCTCTTTACTATAAGCTTGATGGAGTTTTAGCCGACGCGATGATGGGCATAAATGCCGTCAAGGCAGTTGAGATTGGTGATGGCATTTTGAGTGCATCTTCTTTTGGCTCAGAGAACAATGATGAGATACGAGAGAATGGATTTGTAACTAACCATTCCGGCGGAATTTTGGGCGGAATTAGCAATGGTGATGATATAATAATGAATGTATATTTTAAGCCGACCCCGTCCATCTTTAAAGAGCAAAGGACTATCACTTGTTCAAATGAAGAAGTTGATTTTTCACTCAAAGGAAGACACGACCCATGTGTAGCAATTCGAGGAACTATCGTTTGTGAAGCTATGGCTGCTTTGGTGATAGCTGATATGTTGCTTTTAAACATGGGTTCGAATATGGATGGCGTTAGCAAATATTATAATTAAGGAGTAGCGATGTCATCTGAAGTATATAAAGACGCAAAAACAGCGGAGTGGTTTTTTCCTGCAGATAAATATATATTAAGTGAAACGGATTCGAAGGGTCTTATCCTTTATGCGAATGATCTTTTTTGCGAAATGGCTGGCTATAAAATAGAAGAACTCATAGGAGAGCCTCACAATATTGTCAGACACAGCGATATGCCTAGAATTGCCTTCAAAGATCTATGGGATGATATACAATCAAAAGGATTTTGGACAGGTATAGTAAAAAATCACCGAAAAGATGGCGGTTATTACTGGGTGCATGCCACAGTTCTAAGAAAGATAAATGCCAAAGGCGAAGTAACATACCTTTCAATAAGAAGAGTTCCAAACAGAAAAGATGTTGAAACTTGTATAGAGCTATATGACAAATTAAAGAGCGCTGAGTAAAATTTTTAAAGTGGATGCCTTGCATTCTATTTTGTTAAAGAATAGCTGACTATAGGCAGGATTAATGAAAAGCGCTACAGTCGGCCTTTACAGAAACATTATAATCATTTGTATATGTAAAAGGTTCAACAATTATTTTGAACTCTCTAGTCTCCCCAATTTTTACATCTTCTGCAAGAATAGACATCTTCATAATTGGCTTAAATGTGAATATGAAATCTTTATATCTGTTTCCTGTAGCTTTACAAACCTTTGCTGTGACATAGCATGTCTTAAAATCAAATTTTGACTCATTTGTCAGAGTGCCTTTAACTACAATCGCCTCAGTAAAAACAAGTTTTTTCTCAGATATTACTTGGATGTTGTTTTTGAAAAGATACTCATGCATTTTTACATATCCGAGGGTTGGTAATGCTAATAGTACAATAAACGAGAAAAGCATTAAAAACAGGGAGAATCCAACTCTTTTTCGTACAATTATGGCAAGTGTAATAAAAAGTATAAAAAGTATAAAAGAGCTGCCAAAAAGAATATAATCATAAATAATTAATTCATGGATAAAGGCAACGACTTTTTCTTTCATCATGACTCTCTGGCACCCTTCTCTGCTATGCCACTCATGTTAAACCTTCGTGAAAGTTCTTGTTTAACTCTGTCTGGTGATATATTTTTACTTGCGAGGGCTACAAGCATGTGATAAGTTAAGTCAGCCGCTTCATAAATCATCTCTTTTTCATTATTATCTTTGAAAGCGAATGTAAACTCACCAGCTTCTTCTACAACCTTTTTCAAAATTGTATTGTCGCCTTTTGCAAAGAGTTTTGCAGTCCAAGAAGTGTCAGGGTCAGCATTTTTTCTCTCTTGAATCGTGTGATAGAGTGTGTCAATAACTCCGTACATAGCTTCAGAATTCACTTCAATATTAGAGTTTATTTCACCACTCTCAAGTTCAGTAAAAAAACATGAATGTCTGCCCGTGTGGCATGCAACACCATTTTGGGTTACCTTGATAAGAAGTGTATCACTATCGCAGTCGATGCTAAATGAGTGAATTTCTTGTGTGTGCCCGCTGCTTTCACCCTTTTTCCAGATACGCTGTTTTGAACGGGAGAAGTAGTGTGCTATTTTTGTTGAAAGAGAGAGTTCAAGTGCTTCTCTGTCCATGTAAGCCATCATCAGAACTTCATTGCTTTGAATATCTTGAACAATTACCGGCAGAAGTTCACACTTTTGCCAGTCTATTTTATCTATTATTTTTTGCATACTTTTACTTATTTTTCTGAGGTAGAAGTTCTTTGTTTAGCATCTTTCATGTCAACCCAGATATTCGGAGTTGAGCCACCAGGTGTTAAGAAAATTTTAGCATCTTTATTTTCTCTAAGTGCATCATTAAATTGCCCTTGTACCTTCATCTGCTCTAACTGCAATAATTCAGTTGTTAATGATTTTGCAATTAAGTAGTTCGCTTTTGATTTTGCATCTGCTTCAATCGTAACTGCATCTGCAATACCCTGTGCTTCTATTCTAGCTTTTTGAGCCATACCTTCAGCTTCTGCGGCTCTTTGAAATGCCTCTTGTTTTGCTTTTTCAACTTCTTGTTCTGCTTTTTGAACTTGTTGCTTTGCTATCTGAACGCTCTCAATCTGCTCTTTTACTTTTTGAGGCAATAGTATCTCTCGAAGTTGCACTGACTGAAGCTCTGCAGGTGCATTTGCAAGCCCAGCAACACTATCTCTAACACCCGCTTCAATAGCAACTGCAATTGTATTTCGCTGTTGCGGAAGCGACTCTGCATCATATTTACCGACAACATTACGAACAACATCTCTCACAACAGGGTTTATAATTTTATCTTCCCAGCTAAATCCCCAGTTTGATATGGTTTGAGCTGCAAACTGAGAGTTTAGTCGGTACTGAACTGTAAGCTCAATTGAAACAGGAAGACCTCTTTTATCAAGAACAGTAATTGCCGGTTTTACAGCTATGCCTGCCGCTGTTCCCGTGCCAAGCTCCGATTGAGCTGCATAGTTAATTATACGAACTTTTGTATCTACAACATAAACTTTCTGAATCACAGGAATGATAAAATGAAGCCCTGGGAGGAGTGCTTGATCCTGATATTTGCCGTTTGTGCTTAAGATTCCTCTCTCTCCTTCTTCTATAATGGTAAAAGGTTTTGATAGCGCTAAAAGTACGATTACTGCAATAATAAAATAGGCTATGCCAGCTTTCGCTCCACCAAGATTTAAATCTATTTTTGGCATTTGTGGCATACCGCCGCCGCCAGAACCGCCGCTAGACTTTTTTTCAGATCCTGTGCTTTCACTTTTTTTCTTGTTAAAATAATCGTTCATATCCGATGCCATAACTTTCCTTTTGTTTTATATTTTATTGATTAATTGACGTATGTCAAATAGTGCTCATACTCTTTATTACGCCCAAACACTATATCAAAGTAAAGCGCTTGTAACTTTTTTGTCATTGCACCCCGAGAGCCACAACCTATTTCTCTTGCATCGACGATGCGAACAGGTGTAATTTCAGCCGCAGTTCCTGTTAAAAATGCTTCATCTGCGATGTAAACTTCTTCTCTTGTAATACGGCGGCGTTCAACCACTATTCCAAGATTTTCAGCCATCTCTATCACTGTTTTTTGCGTTATAGATTCGAGTGAATTATCATTTGGAGGCGTTATAAGTTTTCCATTTTTAACCATAAAAAAACTAGCACCGCTTGCTTCTGCCACATATCCTTGATCGTCTAAAAGGAGTGCTTCATCATACCCGCAGTCAATCGCTTCAAATTTTGCCATTTGAGAATTTAAATAATTTGCAGTTGCTTTTGCTTTACCCATATTTGAAGTATTTGCTGGGCGTGTCATTGAAGCTATTTTGAGTTTTATACCTTTTTTCATACCCTCTTCACCAAGATAAGCACCCCACTCCCATGCGGCTACAACAGTCTCGACAGGAGCGCCTTTGTGATAAACACCCATAACTCCATAGCCTAAAAATGCCAAAGGACGAAGATATACATTATCACCTTGAAACTCATTTTTTCTGATGAGTTCAATTTGAGCAGTGTTTAGCTCTTCAACGCTGTATGGAATATCCATAAGAGTCATTTTTGCAGACTCTTTAAGTCTCACAGTATGGTCATTTAGACGAAAAATAGCATACCCCTTTGCAGTTTTATAAGCCTTAGTTCCTTCAATTACACCATTTCCATAATGAAGAGTATGTGATAAAACATGTGTTTGAGCATCAAACCAACCCTTAAACTCACCATTCATCCAAATATATTTAGCAGCATCCATAGAAATCTCCAAGCAATTTATTATATTTATAAAGTTGGGCATTCTATCTAAATTGATATTTACATTGCATTAATAAATACTCTTTTTAAACTTAATCAATTCTGTATTTGTTAATTCTTAAGTTAAATTATATATAATTCAAATCTCTTCTCTGGATTTTCAAACAAAGGAAAAAATTTGACACAAAAATATGCAAGATACGAAGATATTGATAAAGAACAGCTTCAAATAGATATAGAAAAAATAAAAGAAACCATCGGTTTACCGACTGAAGAGGATTTTCAACATCTCCTCAAATTAGAGAGATGGGGAAGAGGCTCTACAATAGTTGGCTTTTTACTGATACTATTAATTAGTTATTTAGAAATGTCACAATATGGATTATCATCCTTTGGCTTTTGGGGTATTGCAATTTTGGCAGCTACTCTCATTGGTGTCGGAAATGTTTCGAGATGGGCGAATACAACGCATCCAATTTTACATGGAGCATATGACAAAGTTCCTAATATCCCTCTCAAATATACAAAAGGTGGCTACTCAAGAGGAATAAACAGATATTTTCATTGGCTCGATTGGATAAAACCTGAAGCTTGGGAGTATGAACATAACATTATGCATCATTACCATTTGGGCGAAGTTGATGACCCAGATAACGTTGAAAATAACCTCCAGTGGCTGATTCAATCCAGCATGCCAATGTGGTTAAGATATATCTTTATCTACGCGTTTGCAGGAACCTGGAAATTTACTTACTATGCCCCAAACACACTGAGAATTCTAGAAAATAAAGAGAGACGAAAGAGAAAAGAAGCTGAGGTATCAGACTATGCTTGGAGTCCTTTTAGCAAAAATGGTTTTGAATTGTGGAAGAATTACTACATGCCATACACTCTTATCAAATTCATACTCATCCCATTTCTATTTTTTCCTCTTGGTATGGAGGCTATTTTTAATGCTTTTATTATCATTTTAATGGCTGAGTATATAGCAAATCTTCACTCTTTTTTAGTGATAGTACCAAATCACTCTGCAGAAGATATCTACATGTTTAACGAGCCGCATAAAAGTCAAGGTGAGTTTTATCTAAGACAAATTATGGGAAGTGTTAACTACAATACAGGTTCTGATCTTATAGATTTTGCACATGGCTGGCTAAACTACCAAGTAGAACACCACCTTTTTCCAAATCTACCACTTTCTCAGTATCAAAAAATGCAACCAATTGTAAAAGAAATTTGCAGAAAACACAATTTAGAATATCGCCAAGAGAGCGTTTTTAAAAGAGCGTATATGACCGTAGAACTTATGGTTGGAAAAGTAAAACTTCTTAGAGTGGATGGAATTTAACTCTCACTCTGCATTTTAAAATTGGAATTAAGTAGGTATATAAAAACAGAAAGAGAATGCACTATGCCAATGTGGAATTAAAACTTAACTGGTTATATTTTTTAAAGGCAGGATTAGTAGGTGCTCATCTGATAGTATCTCCCCTATCTGAATATTTATTTACAAGGAATAGTCGTCGATATCAAGTACATATGCCGAAAATTCAGCATATGTATTTAAATTATTTTAAACCTTGAACATACTCAGCAACAGCATCAATTTCATCCCAAGAAAGGTCAACGAGCTTGCCTTTCATCTGAGCACCATAACCATATTTATTAATACTTCCGTATCTATACTCTTTTAACTCTTTTGCATGTTTAACTTTGTCCATTCCGGCAATTGCGATAGAGCCCTCAAAAGCAATCTTTTCGCCTTTCTCACCATGACATGACGCACATTGTTTCTTATAAATTGCTGCACCATTTACTGGCAACAACAAACCTGGTTTATACACTGCCGCGCTGTCTGCTGCAATTAATGTAACACTCGCTACTAATGCAGAAAGAATAATCTTTTTCATTTTGAAACCTCAAATAATTGAATTTATCTATTATTATAATCACAAAATCTTTAATAAACTAAAAAAATATCTTTCTTTGAATTTATTTTTTACAAAATGTTACTTTATAACTTAAGTGCGGTGCCAATACAGTTAAAGATAAGCAAAAAACATTAAATATATTCTTGCTTATTATATTAAATAGACGACCAGTAAACATTTTTATATACATGAGCGTTTACCATTACTATTAATAATTTACAATATAAGCTAATAAAAGATTTTTATGTGCTTGAATTTGCAAGTGCTCAAATATATTTAAATAAACTTTTTGAATTGAATGTTATAATTTGGCAAATTTATAACGCACGGGGATTCATTATGATGTTACATCCAGCTACAGCACACTTTGCAATGGTTTTACCAATTGTTGCTTCAGTTTTCGGACTTATCTACCTTTTTACAAAAAGTGAGGGGATGTCTAAAATTTCATCTCGAACCACACTTGTTGCAGCACTTGCGATGATTGGCGTTTGGTACACGGGAAATGAGGCAGGTCCACAAATTTATGATTTTTTAAGTGCGCAAGGACAGCATGAGCTAGTTGAACACAAGACACTCGGACTTTATTTAGCAATAGCTATGGGTGTAATTGCTCTTTTAAAAATAGCTGGTTGCAAAATGAAAAAATTTGGGCTTGAGGCACTTGCTGTGATTTTACTTTTTGTAGTTACAGCAACTACTTTTGCTCAGGGCAAAATGGGTGGAGAATTAGTTTATAATTACGGTATGCCATTTAAATCTTATACGATAGAAAAGACGCTAAAAAAAGCTTCTGAAGGTGCAGGACAAGCTGAAAGCTCCGATGAAAAAGTAGAGTTTTATGAAGACGCTATGTTTGAAATAGATGCATTATCAAAAAAAGTAGATAATATTTATGGAAACCCATTAGCACAAGAAGTACAAACCAAGGAAAAAGAGTAGTCTTGCTCATTAAAACATGCAAAATATAAAATTACAATTACAAAAAGAATTAGAAAACTATATTGATTCTAAGGTTGAATTTTCACCTTATTATCCTGGTATGAGTATTCTTGTTTCAAATCTCTACAAAGAGCAACTAAAAGAAATTTTAAAACTTTTAGAAGAAGAAAACGCGTCTAATGCAAAAAGTTTTGAGTTGTATCTTGATACTGTTATAGTTAACATGCAAACTAAGGTTAAAAAATATAAACAATCAATTTATTTTAATGATGAAAATATAAAAGATATAGAAAATCAAGGTTACGTTGTGCCATTTTATATTGATGATAAAAAGAAAGTTTATGTTCTTTTAGGCTTATTAAACACCTATATAGTAAAGTAATAATCAGAATTTTGGCATAGACTTATTTAAGTTTAAAGTTGTGCCATCCATAAAAGATGTGTATAATCGCTATATATTTAGTTTTTTTATTTTTAAATACTTTTATTTAAGTCTTAAATTAAATATTTTACGATAGTGTACACTCAGATATTGTAAGTTAATTAAAGTACAAAAGGATAAACATGGATTATAAATATATTAATAAAATGTTAGCAGAGATGGACAAAGATTTATCTTCAAAAGGTCTCAGCAGAAGAGATGCTATGAAGTTGGCGGGTATTTCTGGTGCAAGTCTCATAATGGGCGGTGCTTCTAGCGCTGAAGCATCTACAGAAGCACCTCAGGCCGTTTCTGCTGCTAAAGGTAAAATAGTAATTGTTGGTGGTGGACTTGCCGGTATGTCAACTGCTGCAAGATTAACGCTTAATCTTGCAAACCCTGATATAACCGTTATTGAGCCTCAAGCTTTATCGGTATCATACCAACCGGGGCAAACTTTAGTCGCCGGTGGCATTTGGAAAGAGAGTGATATTGCTTACAAAAGAGATGACTTTGTTCCAAGTGGTGTCAAACTTATTAAAGACAAAGTAATAGGATTTGATCCTAATAACAACAAAGTAACTACGGCTAGTGGAGAAGTAGTTTCTTATGACTATTTAATTGTAGCAACTGGTTTACAGCTTGATTTTGAAAGAATCAAAGGCTTAGAAGCAGCTGGCAGAGCTTATTCTTCTGGAGACAATTCAAAACTTCTTAAAGTTTTAGGCGACAGTGGTGTATGCTCAATATATACTGCCGAAGGCGCTACTAAAACTTGGGAGCAAATGCAAAAGTATGTAGCTCAGGCGAAATCTGGCAAGAAAACTCAATTTGTATTTACGGATCCAGATACACCTGTTAAATGTGGTGGAGCTCCTAAAAAGATTGTGTATCTTACAAATTCTAGACTTAAAGAAGCTGGTGCGAGAGAAAATGCTGAACTTACATATTATCCAAATGGTGGACTAATGTTTGGTATTCCAGAATACCATGATGCTATTTTAGAACAATTTAAAAGAGAAGGTTTTAAATGGCATTATAGACACAACTTGGTAGAAGTAGAGCTTGAGAATAAAATTGCTGTTTTCGATTCTAAATGGCAAGAAAAAGGCAGATGGGATCCAATGATGAGAGATTTTGAAGTTATTGGAAAGCATGAAAAGCTAAGAGTTCCCTATGATTTTTTACATATCACACCTCCTCAAATAGCTCCAAGAGAAATTGCAGAGTCTGATATAGGTTCAGCTGCAGGTTGGATACCGGTAAACAAAGAAACTCTTCAACATATCAAATTTCCGAATATATTCGCTATTGGCGATATTGCTCAGGTACCAATGGGTAAAACCGGTGGTTCTGTAAGAAAGCAATATAAGGTTCTTGTAGATAACTTGATAGCTAAAATGGAAGGGAAAAAGATGCCATCTAAATATGCTGGTTACACGGTTTGTCCATTGATAACAAGCATTGGGACTGTTATGTTAGCTGAGTTTGATTGGACAGTTAAGCCAACACCTTCATTTCCACTTGATCCACTAGTTGAAAGATGGGTATTTTGGTTGATGAAAGTATATGCTCTTAAGCCTATGACAATGTACGGAATGCTTTCTGGTAGAGCATAATTTATAAGAGAAGAAAAGATTTCCTTTTCTTTCTCTCCCCTTTTTTATTCTTTCACAAGACATGAAGATTGCTTTTTGCATTAGCAAAAGTATTTCTTTAGAAAATTTTAAACAAAAAAATTTTATATTCAGGATTTTATATGCAAGTAAAATTTGAGTTTGTTATCTATGATGAGACTCTTGATAAATTTGAACAAGATGATAATATATATTTTTTAGAGCTAAACGACGAACAAACACAGACCTATAATCTTTTAAAAGATAGAGATTTATATTTGTACAATTGGTTCCAAGAGTCTGAATTTTTTACAACTTGGATAAAAGAAAAAGTATATCCTCAAAGTATAGGCAAAAAGATAGCAATTAGCGTAATTAATGATATTCTTTTTTTAAGATTTTATTTTTTTAAAGTCACAAGTGGTGATACTCATTATGAATATTTCAAGAAGCTTTTTGATATTTTTCATGAAGCTAATTGGCAGGACAGAGAAGAAGTTGGTGAACAAATTTTGGAACGCCTTGTAGTTAAGAGACTAGAACTCATAATTGAGCTAAAAGAAAATGCTACTAAAGAGAGTGATTCTCAACTTAATGAAAATAATACAGAAATATCCAAGTAGACGTTTATTTTCAAACATTGTTACAGGCAATAAAAATTACTTTTTTTTGCCCAAATGTTTAAATTTCAACGCGTTAATACCCCCCCCACTCAATTGTATAATCAAATATTTCTTTACAAAAATGTAAAATTAAACTACAAAGCAGTAAAAAGGAAGGCAAAATGGTAAAAAAATTTAAACATGCAATTAAAAAAGAGGTCGTTTATTACTTATTAACTCTTTTAGCATTGGCTTTAATAATGCATAGCGACCTATTGAACGATCCATTTCTAAGGTTTCACAATATGAGTGAAAAAGGAAACTTTTCTCACCCCTTTTTGTACTCTTTAGTCATTTATGGCACAATTCTCATTCTTAGAAAAACTATAGATTTTATAATAGGCCTATTTGAAAAAAAAGCTCTTTAGTCCTTTTGTAAAACTAAAAGAATAAACACTTTTTTCCTGTTAAAGAAGAATTGAGAATGCATAAGCAATTGATAAAATAGCGTGATGAAAATTTTGGCTTATAGAATAAATTTTTAAAATTTACAACACTATAAATATCATAGGAGAGAAGCATTCTATTACAATAAAGAATACATTATATTTGTAGAAGAATAAAATTTAATATGTTTTACCATCTAGTGAGTTGTAAAATTATTCACGTACAAAATTTTCATTAAGCCAAAAATGATTATTTTCCGCACCCAAAATTTCATTAAATACGTTATTACTATAACATCATTTAATTTGTTAAAAAATACTATAAATCTGATTTAAATTTTAATACGAATGTACCAATAAGTAACACATTTGTCGCGAATCAATCAATATATTTGTTTATTACCTTATTATTTAAAACAGCACATAAATTTTATAGTAAAAAGTGTATAATTCAAATCGTGCCAACTTTGTGATAAAATTTATCCAAAGTTAAAATATTGAAAAAACAAAGTAAATTACAAAGGAGAAGATGTGGATAAAACATTCAAAACTGAAGAATTAAACTCTTTTAGCAGAAGAGATTTCTTTAAGAAAACTGCATCTGTGAGTGCTGTAGCGGCCGCGGCAATTTTGTCGCCAGGCGCATTATTTGCAGATGATGAAAATATCATACACCATACGCAATGGGGGACTACTTTAGGGAATGAACTAAATGAGAATCCCTATGGATTGCCGTCAAAATATGAGCACAATGTTGTAAGAAGAACATCAAGTCTTATGTCATCTGCTGGAGACATGCATGCTGCGGTATCTATGTCACCAATACATGAGCTTAAGGGTATAATAACTCCTAACGGTTTACATTTTACTCGAACGCACAATGGTATAGCTCAAATTGATCCAAATAAGTATAGACTCATGATTCATGGGCTAGTTGACAAGCCAATAGTTCTTACTTTAGAGCAGCTAAAGAGATATCCAAGCGAAAGTAGAATTCACTTTTTAGAATGTCCTTCAAATGGAGCTGGCGAGTGGAAAGGTCCACAGTTTAACTCTTTACAATTTCTAAAAGGAATGATGAGTGCGTCAGAGTGGACAGGAGTTCGTTTAAAAACAATTCTTGATGAACTTGGTCTTAAGCCAACAGCTAAATGGATGCTGGCTGAGGGTAGTGATGGTTCAGAAATGGGAAGAAGTGTTCCTGTTGAAAAAGTTTTAGATGATGCTATGATAGTTTGGGGTCAAAATGGGGAAGCTCTTCGTCCAGAGCAAGGCTATCCTGTTCGTTTACTTCTTCCAGGCTGGGAAGCAAATCTTTGTGTTAAATGGCTTAAGAGATTGGAATTCAGTGACAAACCGTGGTATGCAAAAGAAGAGACTTCTAAATACACTGCATTAACGGCAAGCGGAAGAGCAATACAGCACTTTTATGCGCTCGAAGTAAACTCTATTATTACATCACCTTGTCCTGAACGACCATGGACTGACCTTTCAGGAGGTGAGTTAGTTGAAATAGAGGGTATCGCTTGGAGTGGTCATGGAACGATTACAAATGTTGATATTAGTTTAGATGGTGGAAAGAACTGGGTTGAAGCAAAACTAAAAGGTTTAATTCTTCCAAAAGCTTGGACTAGATTCTCTTATATGCATAAATTTACAGGGGAACCATTATTGCTTCAAAGTCGCGCGGTTGATGACAGTAAAAATGTTCAGCCTACGGTAAATCAAGAAAAAGCGGTTATGGGTGTTGAGGGCGTTTATCACAGGAACTCAATTTGTACTTGGGAAGTTACTAAGAAAGGGGAGGTGAATAATGTTCAAGTTAGATCTATTTAAGTTAATTACAACTAGCGTTGCTTTGGTATTAAGCTCAACTCTTCTTTATGGAGGAAGTGACACAAGCGTTCTTCCTGGAAAATATGTTTCCAAGATGGGAGCTGTTGATGGTGGTGTTATATATCCAAGAAAAAATGGTACTTACACTGCTTATCGTTACAATGAACAAAGCACTAAAGGTGTAAATTTTGGTCGAATCCCAACTGCCAATGAGTTGAAAGCTTGGGACGCAGATATAATGCCGGACGGTACTGGTTTGCCTGATGGTGAAGGTTCTGTTGAAGAGGGTGATGAGCTTTACGAGAAACAGTGTTCTTCTTGTCATGGTGAGTTTGGTGCAGGTGGTAAAGGTTATCCGACATTAACAGGTGGGAACCAAGAAAAATTGCCAAATGGAGTGATTAAAACTCTTACTAATCAAAGAACAGAGCCAGGAATGGAAGCTCCAAAAAGAACCATTGGTACATATTGGCCAAAGGCTACTACGCTCATTTGGTATATTAGAGATGCTATGCCGTATGCACATCCAAAAAGCTTAACGAACAATAATATTTATGCGATTACTGCATATTTGTTAAAGCAAGATCAGATTCTTCTCGATGGCAAAGAAATGGAAGATGATACTGTGTTAAATAAAGAAAAATTAATGAAGATAAAAATGCCAAATGAAAATGGTTTTTATCCAAATATAGATGGTCCAAATGGAGTTGAGAATGTAAGAAAATTCTTCTCTGATCGTGCTAAAAATATCGGTGCCGGTACTCGCTGTATGAAAGATTGCAAAGATCTAAGTGCAAAGGGAAATGAACCAACTGTAATGAGAATAGATAATGAAATTACAGATGTTGTACCTCCATACTCAATGGTTAGAGATTTGCCACCTGAAGTAGAAAATAAGCTTGAATCAAAAGCTGAAAAAATGTATAATGAGTCTTGTAAACTTTGCCATGGCAGTGATAAAATGGGTGCTCCGGTTGTTGGAGACATAGAAGCTTGGCGTAAAGTTACAGAAAAAGGCTTTGAAAATGTAGTGCATAATGCAATAGACGGTGTAGGTGGAATGCCTCCTAAAGGTGGCTATGAAAACTTTACAAACAGTGAAGTTCAAATGATAGTTGAATTTATGATAGACTCAAGTAAGAAAAAACAATAAACAAAAAGGAAAACAAAATGGATAGAAGAAAATTTTTAGGCGTAAGTATTGTAGCAGCTGCTGCACTTATTGCCCCAGTAACAGAGTTAAAAGCGGTAGACTTTAGAGCTACTACACCAAAAGCGTTTGCTGCAGAGCATGTTCCTGAAGCTATTAAAGAGATGTTCGGTACAGCTGGATTGAAAGAAACTGATAAAATCAAGTTTACAGCACCAAAACTTGCTGAAAACGGTGGATCAATCCCACTTACAATTCAAAGTGATTTAGACCTTGAGTCTATTGCAATCTTTCAAGATGCAAACCCAAGAAGTACAACGGCGGTGTTTACAATTCCAGCTAATGCGATTATCGATTATGAATTTAGAATCAAATTGAGAAAAACAGCAGTAGTCACAATCGTAGCTAAAGGAAGAGATGGCGTATTATATACAACAGCGAAAGAGATAGATGTTTCTATCGGCGGATGTGGTGGTTGATTTATCTCCATCAGTTATAACACAATATAAGCAAAAAAATAAAATAAAACAAAAAGGTAAATAAAATGGGAAATATGAAAATTAAAGCAAAAGAAAAAGATGGCGTTGTAGGTGTAAAAGCGATGTTTACAAGCTTGATGGCAGACAAAGAAGAAGCAGAAAAAAAGAAAATAGCATCGGAGTTCATTACTCAAATCGTTGCTAAAAACAATGGAGCGGTTGTATTTGAAGTAACAACAAGTGGATTTATGGCTGAAAACCCCCTTTTTAAGTTTTCGTATAAGGGCAAGGTAGGCGATAAATTAGAAATAACAACAACAGACAACAGTGGAAAAACAGAGACAGAGACTGAAGCAGTTAAATAAGGATACTTATGAAAATCAAATTAATTCTTTTATTCTCAATATTGGCATTTGTTGTGTCGATGCCGTTTATATTTAATAAAAGTGTTACAATTACAGACTCGCATAAACTTGATGCTGACGGTAATTTTATAATTAACGAATGGGTGGAGTCGCGCGAAAGCGCGGCTCCTGATTGGAATTATAATTTAAAGCCAGTAAAAGTCAGTGATAGGGTCTGGTGTTTCTTTGGTGCATTAGAAATGCCTACAAAAGAAAATGCTGGAGATATGTCAAATAGTTGTTACATTAAAGGTGATGATAGTTGGATAGCATGGGATAGTGGTCCTTCATATAAATTTGCCGAACAGGCATATGCAGCTATGAGTAAAATTGCAAATCTTCCTGTTAAGACGGTTATAGTGAGTCATGAGCATGATGATCATTGGTTAGGAAATAACTACTATAAAGAAGTGCATGGTGCTAAGATTATAGGTACAAAATCTATAAATGTAAACTACTATGGCCCAAAAGATATTAATGGAACAAAATATCCAGGTATGCAAACAAGAATGGTTAAAACCTTATATCAAGATGCTCTCAGAAAAACTCAACTGGTGCCTGTTGATGAGTCATTCGAAGATACAACAAATTTCACTATCTCTGGTGTAAACTTGGAATATGTACATGTCGGGTATGCACACTCTGAAGATGATTGGTTCCTGTATTTACCGGATGATAAAGTTGTTTTAGTTGCTGATGTGGTTATGAATGGAAGGGTTACTTCAAACAGAGATGGAATTATTATCGGTCAAATTGAAGCGCTTAAGGCAATAAAATCTAGAGATTGGAATCATTTAGTTCCAGGACATGGTTTTATTACTGATAAAACAGCTGCTGATGAATCTGTTCAATATTTCGATCTAACTAAGACAAGAGTTTTGCAAGCTATTGAAGATGGTGTGGCAGCAGATGACATTACAAAAACTGTTACTCTTGAAGAGTTTAGAGATAAAGATTTGTACTACATTCTTAGTGCACAAAATGTATTTAGAGCTTATGAAGAGCTTGAGATGTATGATGAAGATGCAGATCCTAAAGATAGCGTTAAAGTTAAATCAAATGCTAAAGAAGAGTGATAATCTCTAAATGATTAAATTTTTTATTTTACTGGTTCTTATTATTAGCATTAATTATGCTGATAACATTAAAATAGATACAATTTTTGGTGAAGCAAAAAAGTCACATAGGCATGTGTTGATTTTTTTGCATAAGCCAAATTGCGGATATTGTGAAAGGATGATTGATTTCACACTTGAAAGTGAGAAAATAGACCTCAAGATAAAAAAAGACTTTATTTTTGTTGATATTAATATTGCAGATGCTGGAGAAGTTAGTTTTAAAAACTTTAAAGGGAGCAGACGCGACTTTGCAAAGTTTTTAGGTTATGATTTTTACCCAAGTACTATATTTATGAACAAAGATAAAGAAATTGTATATTCTCAACCAGGATATCAAGAAGAAAATAAATATTTTAAAATTTTGAGCTATATAAGTAGCCACTCTTATGAAGAGATGGGTATAGAAGACTTTAAATAAATAAGGGTTTATATGTTAATAGTTGGAAAAGTTTTAGAACTGTTTTATTCTACAAATGATGGTAGAATAAATGCAACAGAGCTTGCTCTTGATAATAAGGGCGTTATTAAAGATAAATATTACAATAAGAATATACAAAGATCAGTTCTGATAACTTCACAAGATAGCTATAATTTGGCAAAAACACATGGCATAGATGCACCTTACAACTCGTTGGGTGAGAATATACTAATTGATTTCAATCCATACCATTTAAAACCAGGTGCAAAAATCATGATAGGTGAGCTTACGCTAGAGATTAGCCAAAATTGTACACTCTGTGAAAGTCTTGCGAAAGTAGATGCCAAATTACCAAATATACTTAAAGATGATAGAGGAATTTTTGCAAAGGTGATTAACGGCGCAACTATTAAAAAAAATGATTCTGTTTATCTTTTAGATGAGTAGTAAAAGTTTCTTAATATCAGAAAAGGAAAGGAAAAGATATGAAATCAATTATAAAATGTTTAGTCGCGGCACTCTTGCTTGTGACTGGAGTTACTGCGAGCGCAGCGCAAGACATTCATATTTACACGACTGATAACTCTAAGGGTAATATTACAGGAGCAACAATTCAAAAGACTTTTGCAGAAGCAGGGTTTACTATTTCTGGAAACAATGACATGAATAAAGCCTTTGAATCAAAGTTTCAAAAAACAAATCATAAGATGTATCATCTTTTTACTCTTTATAAAAAAGATTTAGTTTTAGAATTAGTTAAAGTATCTCCTAAAGCTGCATTATTTACACCTCTAAGTATGTCAATATACATGGGTAAAGATTCAAATAATATCTCAATTTCATCTCTATCAATAGATGGTATGGCAAAAATAACTGGCATATCTGCTGATAATAAATATATGAAAGAGTACAGTAAGCTTGTTATAGATACTCTTGCAAAAGCTTTACCAAATGGGCACTTTGAAAAAATAGCAAATATGCCGTTGAAAGCTGAAGGTGAATTAGTTACAACCTTCACAACAGAAATGGAAGTTCAAGGTGATGCTGTTCAAGACAAGCTAGAGGGTCTTCAGACAGAGCTAGAGGGTTCACTTGAAACTGTTGGATTTGTTATTGCTGGATATAATAAACTCGGAGATGAGTTTAAACAGGCTGGTTATGACAAATATGATTTTTTTGATGCATACTCTATTTGTAAACTTCCAGTTATATTTGAAGTAGCAAAAAACCATCCTGAAGCTGGTGCATATGCTCCCTGTACTCTCTATATGTATAAAGAGAAAGGCTCTTCAGTTGTAAATATGGCATATCCGTCAGTATATAACTGGATAAGCTCTTTAGCAATTAAAGACAAACAATCTATAAAGGTACTAAAAGATGCTCAGGAACTTATGGTAAAAGTAATTAAAGAAGTAACAGAGTAATTAAAAACAAAGGATGTCCTAATGGCTATATCAAGAAGAAAGGCCTTACAACTTTCAGGTCTATTTGTCGCAACAACTGCAGTAAGTGGATATAGCGAAGCAGACAAGCTAAAATCAAATCAAGAACCTAAAACTAAAGTAACTAATAATGCACCAATTGCAGATGCAAAAGGTCCTAGAGTTGTTGTTGTTGGTGGTGGATGGTCTGGACTATCAATTGCGAAATATACAAAAATATTTGCTCCAAATGCTGATGTGATTTTGGTTGAGCAAAGACATGAATTTATTTCTTGTCCACTGAGTAACTTATGGCTGGTAGATAAGATAAAGTTAGAATATCTAACACATGATTATCTTCAGGCTGCAAGAGAGAACAACTATACATACTTTCATGCAACTGCTATTGGTTTAGATAGAAAAAATCGCCTTTTACAGACTAGTGATGGAGATATTAATTTTGACTATCTTGTTTTTGCACCTGGTATTGATTATGATTACTCTCGTTGGACAAAAGATATTGCTTTTGAAACTAGACTAAGACAGGAGTATCCAGCTGGTTTTATACCTGGATCTGAACATATTAGTCTAAGAAACAAGGTTCTAAACTTTAAAGGTGGAAACTTCATACTAACTGTCCCAAGCGGGAACTATAGATGCCTTCCTGCGCCGTATGAGAGAGCTTGCGTTATCGCAGATTATTTCAAACAAAAGGGAATAAAAGGAAAAGTTATATTACTTGATGAAAATAATGCTATAACTATTAAGAAAAAAGGCTTTCAATCTGCTTTTGATGAACTCTATAGTGATTATATTGACTATCGACCAAACACAGCTATCAAGAAATTTGACCTAGACAAGAAAATAGTTGAAACTGAATTTGAAGATATTCACTTCGAAGAAGCTGCATTTTATCCGCATGTTAGAGGAGCAAAAATTTTAGAAAAAGTTGGTATTGCCAAAGATGGGCAAAATAAACTAGAAGGAAATATAAATCCTTTAACATACGAAGTAAAAGATGAAAAAAATATATATGTGACTGGAGATTCTAGACCAATGGGCTTTTCTAAGTCAGGAAATACTTCAAACTCTGAAGGTCATCATGTAGCTCAATTAATAGCACAAAAAATAAATAAAACAGAAGAAATTAAATGGTATCCACCAACAACCACTTGTTTTTCTGCTATTTCTATAAATCCTGAAAGAGCCATATACATCTATACTCAATATGCTTATAACAAAACAGATGAAACATTTGATTTTGCGTCTACGAGCAGCAGTGAGGACTGGAAAAAAGATGGAATTGCAAATGCAAATTCTATTTATGCTTGGGCTAATACCCTATATTCAGACATGTTTGACAAATAAAAAAAATTAAAGAAAAAAAGGGAAAAAAATGAATCCAATAAAAAATATTTTAGCTGTTATTGGCGCTGTAGTTATAGTGGGTGTGCTTTTTGCATTCGTAAAGTTTGACTTAGGTACAAGAATAAAACAAGCATCAAAATTAGACCCTCAAGCAATTGGTGCTTATATGCAAATGGCTGACGGTGTTCTTACTACAGGTAACTCTGCAGAAGCTATGATTAGAAAAGTTAAAATCGACCCGAAAGTTTCTACCGAAGAAGTTGTAGAAGCAATGAAAAGTATAGCAACTGATGCCAATATGCTTCAAGTTGGAGATTCACATATGGCTGAAGAGAAGGATTATGAAGGTAAGAGACAGAGATATATCAGAATTCTTCACTACTGTAGTCCTGGTATAGCAAAAACATTTATTGATTATTCGGTTGCATATGGTGCATTTATGCCTTGTAGAATTCTTATCGTAGAAGATGATAAAGGGGATAGATGGCTAGTTACAATGGCAATGGAACTTATGCTTTTTGGCGGACATACATTACCACCTGAGATGCTAGAAAAAGCTAACCATGTAAGATCAACTATGTATAAAATGATGGATTTAGGCGCTAAAGGCGAATTTTAAAATTATTACTGTTAACAATGTTATATAGCATGTGAAATTTATTTCATCATGCTAATAGTAAATATTAGCATGTTTGAAGACTGCTACTACTTCTCTTTTGGTTCAGTAGCGGATTTTGCAGATTTTATAGCACTCTCAAGAGCCGTTTTTGCTATTCCCCATGCCTGTTTACCCATTCTTTTTGCCTCTTGTGCTGTCTGAGATTTTAGAGCATTATCAGCTTTTCTAACAGCCGATTTAGCAAGAGATGAAAATCTCTCTCTCATTATTTCAGCAGCTTCTTTTGAAATATGAACCAACTCTTCAAGATCATATGACATATTTTGATTTATCTCTAAAAGTATTTTTTCAGTACTGGATAAACTCTGAGTGGCTTGCGTTTGAACAACTTGTGAGAAGAGAATGTCCGTTTGGTTTAAATCTTCGATTATAGTGTCATAATCCTCAATTAGAATATGTTTCGCTTCAATTGGCATGTATGCAAGACGTTTTTTAAATCTGTCTATTGAGCGAACAAGACCGCTTCTCATGCCCTTAAGGGTCGCATTTAGTATCTCCTCTGCTCTTGTTGGAGTCGCTTCTGCAACATCTATTGCCGATTGCAAAATAGTAGAGAGGATTTTTCTGATTCTAATTGTATTAAGGGAACCTTCTTTAATAGCTTCAAAAGTTAACTCCTTAATCATCTCCTCTGTTGCTTCCTTTATATCACCGTCTGTATCCTTTTCAAGAGCCGTAATAATCGCAGATTCAACCATTTCACCAAGTAAATCAAATAAATCAATGGATTGCAGTTTGACCTGATGCAGTTTTGATAAGATTTGAGTATCATCAGGATTCACTTGCATCTCCATAGCGTTAAAAACACGATATTTTAACTCTTGGAGTACTTCAGATTTTCTATCAAGATTTCGCTCTATCTGCTCTTTCTTGGCTAGAAGTATTTCAACTTCATCCTGAAGAGTTTTGGTTTCGATGTCCAAAATTGCAGTTGCCAATGTTTTTATTTCATGCAGATTGAGAGCATTTGCATCAACATTCCACTCTGTCACTAAGTGTTTTACAATGTCCTCAACTCTTTCATTCACTGTCGGAAGTTCTCTCTTATACGAGTTTTTTAAGTCTCTTTGTAGTTTTTCTAAATCCATATTGATCTCCTTAGAGTACCATTTTAATATTTTGGTGGCTTTTTAAAGCTTCATAAATAAAGTTTCTATCATCTTCATTATGGACAAGTAAATCAAGATTCATGCTGATATATTTATTTGTTTTACTGACATTTGAATGGTTTAGATTATGCTCTCTTTCCAAAATAACCTCATGAATTGCCTTTTGTATGGCCTCTTTTTCATGACCTATAAGTTTATAAGACCAAGTACATGGATAAGTTAACTCCAATTTCTGAGCACTATCGTTGATAATCTCCACTTTTGCCTCCTGATTTAGTTTCAAGCTGTACATTTCTAATAATCATGCTTTTGTCTATCGCTTTAACCATATCGTAAATTGTCAAAAGACCTATGCTTGTTCCGGTAAGCGCTTCCATCTCAACTCCGGTTTGACCCGTTAGCTTTGCAGTCAAAGTAAGTTTAAATCCCGGGAGTTCTGGAAGCTCTTCAACATCACAGTTAATTCCACTAAGATTTAACGGATGGCACATGGGAATAAGCTCACTTGTCTTTTTAGCACCCATAATCGCCGCTATGACTGCCGTTTGAAGTACTGGACCCTTCTTGGTCTTTTCAGTGACAATTGCGTTATAAGCATCTCTGCTCATTTCAATCATTCCGCTTGCAACAGCAACTCTTGTTGTTTGGATTTTATCGGAGACATCCACCATTTTAGGTCTATCTTTTTCATCAAGATGTGTTAAGTTCATGATTCCTCATCTTTGTTAATATTTTTATATTATATCCAATGGTGTTAAATAGTTATCCAGCACTGCAAAACTTCGTCACCTGTTTTTCTAAGTTTATTTACTACTTATTTTAAATATTTTAGAGCTTATCGAATAGAATGAGAGGATTTGCAAAGATTTTACACACTTTTATCAAAAATGCGTAAAGTCAGTTATTATTTCGTTTATAAAACAAGTCAACAACTATTTAGATATGAAAAGCAATAGTTCGGAAATTTATATAAAAAATAAAAGGCATACAATCATGACCATCTTTATTACAAATGTTGCTCAATCAACCACTATTGTTATTATTGTTTTGCTGGCGATTTTTTTTCTTAGCTTGCGCAAGACAGAGCATAGCAATTTGTTTCCAATTAGAGTGACACAGGAGCTAAAGGGCTTTGGCATTTTAAGTGTTGTCTTTGCACATATCGCTTATGTGCTAGTGAGTGACAGCCAGTTTCTTTATCCGCTTTCAATTGCGGCCGGAACAGGAGTGGATTTATTTCTTTTTATGTCCGGCTTTGGGCTGACAGTAGGAATGATGAAAAAAACATTACCTGCCGCAGAATTTTATAAACGCCGCCTGATTAAGGTATTTATTCCGTTTTGGATAGTGTTGCTTCTACTTTTTATTGCGGATGCAGGTTTGTTACATATCAATTATTCACTTCCCTATATGGCTCAATCGATGATTGGCTTGTTCCCTCATGCCAATGCAGAAACAGATGTTAACTCCCCCTTTTGGTATATCACTTGGATGTTAATGTTTTATATGCTCTTTCCATTGTTGTTTAATCCACGGCGACCTTGGATAGCAGCAATTATACTTGCGGTTATCGCCAATTCTATCGCGATATTTAATCCTTTTAACCTGCAAGCTAACTGGCTACACAGTCTGCACACCTTTGCTTTTTCTCTAGGCATACTATTGGCCTGGTTCTTGAGCGATAGAAAAAACTTGACAGAGAAACTGGAGTTGTTTCGTAGTGAATCAACTCTCCTGCGCTATGCAATCATTGTCTCAATGCTCATTTTGGCTGCCTACATGGTCTCACATGCTACTCCAGACAATTGGCCTTGGCTTTCAACGCTAGTCGAAACGCTTAATATCAGCAGTCGTACTTTTATTAATCAAGGCAGTAATTTATTAGTGATGTTCGCTCTGATTATCGCCTTTTCCCTGAAAAAACTAGACAATAAGTTTCTCTACATATTTGGAGTTTACTCTTACGAAATCTATCTGGTGCATTGGCCGCTCATGGCGCGTTATGATCTTTTCCTCCATACACTCCCTGCATGGCTGGCATTGTTTCTATGGTTGCTATCATTTATCGTTATCGGCTGGCTGTTACAAAAAATCACAACGCCTCTGGGTGCTTGGGTAGATAGCAGATCGTAAAGCTGTGGTCATAACACTTTTTATTTGAAATCATTTGTGAGAGTTAGAAACTAATTCTATTTCGTCCACTATTTTTTGAAGTATATAATAGGTTATCAACTCTTTTGAATATTTCATTTATATTTTCAGCAGGCTCAATCTCAACTATGCCCATGCTTATCGTAACCTTGCCAACTGCTTCAAAAGAGTGTTCCTCTACTTTCTTTCTTAGTCTTTGGGCATACTCCTTGGCATGGACAAGCATAGTATTTGGCAATATAATTAAAAACTCCTCCCCACCGTATCGTCCAACAATATCCACCTCCCGTAAATTCTCCATGACAAAAGTAGAGAGTGAAAACAATACAGTATCACCAACATCATGTCCATAGGTATCATTCACATTTTTGAAAAAATCAATATCATACATTATGAGGGAGAGAGGGGTTTTATATCTGTTTGAACGGCTTATCTCGGATGAAAGAATCTTCATAATAAAGTAGCGGTTATGCATGGATGTAAGAGCATCCGTTGTAGCTAACTTTTCAAAGTTATCTTTGATTTTATTAAGCTCGTCCGTTCTCTCTGCTACTTTCTGTTCTAATGATTGGTTTAACTCTACGAGTTGCTTAGTTTTATCGCTTATCTTCTCATTATATTTAAAAAAACTATTTTTAACCATATTAGATACATAATAAGAGAAGATAAGTGCCAATAAAATAATAAACATGACGATATAAAAGATATATTGAGATTTTAAATTGTATGTTTTATACATGCTCACCTCTTGTTTCATTAACATTTTTTCAATATCAGAGAGATAAAATCCACTTCCTATTATCCAATTACTATTAGGAATTTTCTGTATAAATGCATATTTCTTATCCATTTTGTCACTCTCTTGGTTATACCAGTCATACACATAACCGATTTTATCTTTATCTTTGAGAGTATCTATTATGTTATGAAGAGTGTCGGTTACTAATTTATTCGTTATGTTTCTATCTTCACCAATAAATTGAGGTAAATATTTGTGAAGCAGAAGCTTCCCTTTTGTATTGAGTAAAAATACATAGTTTTTTCCGGTACTATCTACCGTATCAATGAGAGAAAACAACTCCCTATCCGTTTTTTTAGTTGCTGTGTCTAAGTACTCTGCAGAACCAAAATACCAGTTATAGTGCCCAAAAGCTTTGACAAAAGCAACTTGTTCATATTGCTTATTTTTATCTTCATTTGGCTTAGTGAAAGTATCCCATATAAATCCCTCACCTTTTTCTTTGGCGATTGCGATCTCCTCTTGAATAACATGTCTTCCGGTGGAGTCTTGAAAGTTAATTATTGAAGTGCCCTCTAAATCCTTTAAGTATTTAGGGGTAAGATTAAATATCCCTTCATAATCTACAATCCATATAAAACTTTCGCCATCATTCCAAACAAAAGTCTTGAGTGTGGTCTTGATAATGTTTTTAATCTCTGCTTCTGATTTTGTCTCTTTATACTCATTATAGATATTTTCTGCCATAGTGTATGCTATTTCAACTCTATTTTTTACACGAGAGGTAAGCTCACTTTTTATCTCTGCTTTTTTATGAATAATAATGTCTGTTAAATTAAGAACTTTATCCTCAACAGCTTTTTTTTCACTGTTTAATATATCTTTCCCCAAATTATTTATGCTGGACTCAAAACTTTGCAGATACATCTGATAAGATAAAATTGTAACAACAAGAAAAAATAGAGGGATAACCACCAAAGGAGCGTATGTAATTAAATTTAAAAAAGTCTTTTCTTTGAACATGAACAAACCTATTATAATATTTTAGTATCTGACAATATTATACATGATTGAGGTCTTCTTTTAGTCTCATTTAGAGTTCTGTATCAAAAGCAGTGTTGAAAAGCAGGAATGAGTCTTTATTTTAGTGATACTTTGAAGTTTAAGAGTTTGAAAGAGGCTTAAAAGCCCTCTATTGTGGTGGAGCATAGCGGGCTCGAACCGCTCACCTCTTCACTGCCAGCGAAGCGCTCTCCCAGATGAGCTAATGCCCCAAAATATTTGGAGAAGAGATTTTACTATTTTAATTTTTTAAATAAGCTTTAATGCCTCTTTATACTCATCAGGGCTGTTTACATTCAAAAACGGCTGCGCATCTTCAAAATGAACAAAGAGTGTATTTGCATTTTTTAGCAAAATTCCAAGTTTATGGTTATTTGTCTCTAACATGTTAACAAATCCACTCTCTAGCGAACGATGGTAGATTCCACACATGGGCTCTATTCCATGAGATGAAGTTGCGATTGAAGCATCGACATTCGGGTTTACAGCGTCCTCTTCCAAGAGTTTAACGATTATCTTCTCGCTTATAAAAGGAGCATCCACACTCAGTGCAAAGAAACTTTCATCTTGCAACTCTTTAAAAACAGCAACAAATCCTGCTGTTGGAGCAAAAACGGAGTCAGTTAAAGCGTCTTCAATAAAATTTGCATCAAAGGCAAACTTATCTTTGCTTTTGCATGAGATATAGACTGTTTTGAAAATTTTACTAAGACGGGAGAGTTGGAATTGTGTGAGAGTTTCGAAGCCACCAAACGGAAGAAGAGATTTATCTTCCCCCATTCTGCTACTTTTGCCACCTGCAAAGATGACGCAAGGAGTTTCTATCATTTAACTTTTATTTAGTCTCTATAAGTTGCGCTTCAATTCTTCTATTTGCTGCACGACCATCTTTAGTTTTGTTTGAAGCTACAGGCTCTTTTTCACCCTTGCCTACTGCTCTAACTCTATCAGCTGCAACACCGTTTTTGATAATCATATCTTTTACGGCAGTTGCACGGTTAGCTGAAAGTACATCATTGTGAGCATCAGAACCAGTGCTATCTGTATGACCAATGATTTCTGCTTTATACTCTGGAGATTTTTTCAAGAAAGTTGAAAATTTCTCTACACGAGGAATTGACTCTTTTGCAATTTTTGCAGAATCAGTTTCAAAGTTAATATGTAAATTTACTTTTTCAGCTTTTACTTCAACTACTTTTTTAACAACCGGAGCAGGTGCTGGAGCTTTAACAACTACCGGAGCTGGTGTTGCTGCAACCGGCTTAGCTTTTTCTTGAGCGCCAAGTGCAATAGTTACACCGGCTAATACAGCAGTATCACTATCCCATCTTGTATGATTTGGTTTTGCCATGTAAACAGCTTCAAGTTTTAAAGCTACTGCTTCAGTTAATGAAACTTTTGTGCTAGCACCGGCATCAAAAAAGATACCGTCTTTATTTTCAGAGTAGTGCTTACTCATAGTCTCATAACCAAGGCCGGCTTTTGTCGATGGAATAAACATTCCTATTTTATTATACTCATACACTCCATTTAAAGCTGTGCGGTATATTTCATTGTTTATAATACTTGGAACTATCTTCTCGCTAGCTGCGTTCGATTGAAGTACTGAAAGCTCAGGTTTAATCATAGTGTTGAAACCATTATATTGAACTTCTGCGCCATATACTGCGTGATTTTCTATATTAGTATTACCTTCAGAAAAGTTATATCCTGCAACAGGACTAATCTCGAAGTCGTGTGTAGATGCCATAGCCAAAGTACCAAGCAAAACTGCTGATAAAACAATTGATTTTTTCATTTTGTTCCTTTATTTAAAAATATTGGTGGAATTATAGCAAGAATTCCTTCAATTATATGATAATTATCTAGGGTCTGTAATGTATCCCGTTATTGCAGAGATAGCTGCTACCGCCGAATTTGCCAAATATACTTTAGAACTTCTGCTCCCCATACGACCTACAAAGTTACGGTTTGTGGTAGAGACTGCTACTTCGTTATCCCCTAAAATTCCCATATATCCTCCGAGACAGGCTCCACATGTAGGATTACTCACTACTCCTCCTGCATCCACAATAATGTCAATGTACCCAAGTTTGTTTGCTTCTCTAAGAATCATCTGTGTACCCGGAGTAACGATTAAGCGAACATCCTGATGCACTCTTTTGCCTTTTAGAATCTCCGCGGCAACTTTCAAATCGCTCAGTCTTCCGTTAGTACAGCTTCCTATAAATGCCTGATCTATTTTGATATGGTCAATTTGTGCCTGCACAACGCTATGTCCGTTGGACGGCAAGAATGGATAGGCGATAACAGGGTCAAGTTTCGCAACATCTATTTTCAAAACCATATCATACTTTGCATCTGCGTCAGAGTAGTGAATTTTTGGCTTTCTTGCCAAATTTTTATCACTCAAAAACTCTTTTGTAGTTTCATCATAAGCAACTATTCCACTTTTTGCACCTGCTTCTATCGCCATGTTACACATAGAAAATCTATCGTCCATTGTTAAATATTCAATTGTGCTTCCGGTGAACTCTAAAGTTTTATACAGAGCTCCATCAACACCGATCATACGGATAATTTCCAAGATAATATCTTTTCCGGTTGTATATTTACCGGGCTTTCCGCTCAGATTAACCTTGATAGACTCTGGAACTTTAAACCAGTTTCCACCTGTCACCATGGCAAATGCTAAGTCAGTTGAACCCATACCGGTTGAGAACGCCCCTAATGCTCCGTGTGTGCATGTGTGGCTGTCCGCACCGATGATTACATCTCCCGGAACAACAAGTCCTTTCTCAGGTAAAAGAGCATGTTCGATCCCCATATCCTTCTCATCAAAAAAGTTTTTGAGATTATATTTTTTAGCAAAATCACGGCTGATTCTAGCCTGATTTGCAGAGGCTATATCTTTTGCTGGGATAAAGTGGTCAAGAACTATAGAAAAACCGTCCGGATTTGCAAGGGCAGTGGCACCGCTCTCTTCGAATGCATGGATAGAAATCGGCGTTGTAATATCATTACCGATAACCATGTCAATATGTGAGCGGATAATTTCACCGGCATACACTTTTTTTCCAACATGCTCGGAAAATATTTTTTCAGTTATAGTTTGTCCCATAGGTTAAATTCCTTAATTTTATTTTGCTAAAGCCGTGGAGGCTACAAAGCTTGATACTTGCGTGTCAGAGTTTTTTTGATTTTTGATTCTGGAATTATACCATTCTGGAGTTAAGAGTAAAATAATTTTAAAATGATAATATTTCTCAAAATAATGACTTGAAAGAGATAAATAAAAAAAATGCAAAATAGCTACAAAAGAATCGATGCCCACCTCTCCAGCTTAGGCTACTGCACGAGAAGCGAATCCAAAAAGTTTTTAAATAAATTTAGAGTTTCTATTGACGGCGTTAGGGTTTTTGATGCGACAAAAAAAGCGTATCATAGTGATATAAGGGTAGATGATGAGCCGCTTGACCCAGAGAGTTTACTGATTCTTATGAATAAACCAAGTGGCGTAATCTGTTCACATGAGGATGCCGGAGTGCTAATTTACTCGCTTTTGCCCCAAAGGTGGCAGAGGAGGAGTTCAAAAATTTCTACAATCGGCAGGCTCGACATGGACACGACCGGTGCCATATTGCTTACGGATGATGGTGCGTTAAACCACAAGCTTACAAGTCCAAAGAGCGAAATCTTTAAAATATATGAAGCTACTCTTGCACAACCACTGAGGGGGGATGAAGCAGAGATATTTTTAAGCGGTACGCTCATGTTGAACGGGGAGAAAAAACCGCTTCTGCCTGCCAAAATGGAGATTATAAATCCGACACTCATACGACTTGAAATTTGCGAAGGAAGATACCATCAGGTCAAAAGGATGTTTGGAGCGGTTGGAAACAAAGTTTTAAAGCTTCATCGTCTCAATTTTGGAGCGTTCAGCGTTGAAGATTTGAATCCCTCAGAGTACAGAATTATCAATTATTCTATAGATTAAAACACACTAAAACGAATGAGTCCGTTTTAGTGGCAAGGATTAAAGTCCCTACAACCCCCTAAAGCTACGAAAAACTCTGTTTTTCGAGAATTACAAGGTATTTTTCACACTTTTATAAAAAGTGCGCAGGGTCAGTTATTCATCCAAATCATCCATAAGGTCATCATCAGACTCGCCTATCTCTTTATTGTACTCTTTATATATAGTTCCAATTGATTTAGCAAGTTTTTCTTCACTTACTGGCTTTAAGATATACCCTTTTGCACCGGCTTTAAGTGAAGAAACAATCATCTCTTCCTGCCCATGGGAAGTTACCATAATAACATTTACATCTTTGTCAAACACTCTTATATTTTTTACAGCCGTTATACCATCCATATCCGGCATCGTTATATCCATGGTAATAAGGTCTGGCTTGAGTTTTCTGCAAGATTCTATTGCCTGTGCACCGTTTTGAGCTTCACCGACAACATTATGTCCGAGAGAAGTAATATATTTTTTTACATTCTTTCTAATGATTAGAGAATCATCAACAATTAAAACATTTAGCATTCTATAGTTCCTTGAAGTTTAATGCATCAGCAAAAGATTCTTTTGGTCCGATAACGGTTAAAAGCATGTCGCCGAATTCTGTGGTTACAATTGCGGTCGCAATTCTAGAGCTTTTGTGTTTAAAAAGAGATTTTGCTTCATATATTAAAATAGGAGGTGTTATTGTCAGCGTTGTGCCATCTAGCGGGTTAGTTAAGGCATTTCCCACTACTGTATTTACAATTTCAGAAGAGACACTCTCTCTGATTTCATCCAATTCATCTTCACCGGCTTCCTCGCCCTCTAAAAATGCCTCTACCAATTTTTCAAGCAGTTGGTCGTCATAACTCATAGTAATAATAACTTGAATACTTCCGCCTGTGCCAATCATTGCAGTATTTTTTTTGAGCTCAACCTGATTTGGACAAACAACCTCTGCGCTATTAGAAGTTACTTTTATCTGCATGTCATCCGTTAAAAAGCTAACAGCTCTCTCTAGCATCGGCAATAGAATCTCTGTTTCTATCTCGCCGGCTTTTTTCTCTTTCATATTATATTTCTCCTTTTTGTGTTGGTATTGTAAAGATAAATGTTGTTCCGCTATTCTCTTGGCTATTTATTTTTATTGTTCCGCCGATTTTTTCCAATTCTACTTTAACAGCATTCATTCCAACACCTCGCCCTGAAATATCGGTAATGCTCTGTTTTGTAGAAAATTGCTCACTAAAAATAAAACTATATATTTCATCATCGCTCAGTGTACTCATCTGCTCTTTTGTAATCAACCCTTTTTCTAAGGCTTTTGCTTTGACCTCTTCTTTATTTATTCCGGCACCGTCATCCGAAATTATTATTTCGATAATATCGCCAATCTCTTTAAAACTGCAGGAGATTGTTCCCTGTAGATCCTTGCCGTTTTCGTCCCTTGTATCTGGGTCTTCTATGCCGTGATCAACAGCGTTTCTAAATACGTGGATAAGAGATTTTACAAACGGTTTTATCTCATCTGGAATAAGCAGATTGGCATCACCGATAATTTCAAGTTCGTAAATATCCTTTTCCAGCTTTTGTGCTAACTGATCAACCAAGGTTGGATATTGTTTTAACAGTTGCAATAGACTTTGGTTGGAGAGGCTTGCAACTTGATTGATTATCTCTTTTGCCTCTTGCGTTGTCAGATTTTTTTGCTGAAACAGGTTATTAATTTTTGCTTCAAGAGTTTTAATTGTCGAGAGATCTATCTTCACAAAAGCATGAGAATTGAAAAAATCATCACCCAAAATATTTTTAATAATATCCAACTCCGCTTCAAAGTTAGACTTGAAGTCAGATTGTATTAAAAGAGAGAGCAGCTTCTCATTTGTATGTTTATTCTCTTTTATCATGCCAGATAATTCACTCTCTATTGAGTGTAAAAACAGAACTACATCACTCATATAGAGCTGAGCAAACGCACCTTTAAATGTATGAATTGTTCTGTAAATCTCATTTATATTATGAAGCGAAGTTTTTGTTCTGTCCAATCCGCTTTTGCATGTGGCTATAAAATTTTCATACTCTCTTTTTGTATCAGAAAAAATGTTGTTTTGCGTCACAACCTCAACAATCATTTTTAGAGTCCCTTGCTCTTTTTTGACCTTGTTTTCAAGTTTCTTTTGTGCTGATACATTTGTAATAATCATCATTAATTTACTGTCTTCGAGAAATTTGTACTCCAATTTCAGAGCTCTTTTGTTTAAAATTATCTCACTCGGCAACAGAGAAAGAAGAGAGCTTTTGATTATCTCACTGCTCATATCATGAATGTCTAAAACCGTATTTTTGAAAAACTCTCTTTTGTTTGTGTCCAAAAAAAGCAGTTCGGCTATATTCTTACCGGCTATATTTTCACCCAAAAATCTATTGCATTCTGCGGAATATTCATCATCAACAATAAAATCACAGCCAAAAGATAAAAATCCCTGACCTGCGTTATCTAAAAGCGTACCAATTTTTTTGGTCTTTTCTTCGACTTTGCCTTCTAAATTTGTATTTAACTCATTTATCTCTTCATGAAGCTTTGCACTCACTGCAATATTCTCTTTTAAAGAGTTTGCCATTTTTCCAAACTCATCCTCCGTATTTATCTCAATATTATTTGTATAATCTTTCCTGCCTTGTAAAAATAAGAAAAAGCTCGAGAGCCCCTCTTCAAATATTTTAAGCGGATTTGTAACCAATCTTTTTACAGCCAGCATTATCACAAAAGCTATAGCTATTGCCATAATCAAGACACCAAAGAGAGCGAGATAAATCAGGGTTTGAGACTTGTCAATAACACTATTTACGATTGAAAGAGGCTTTGCTAAAAGTACAAGACCTAACTCTTTATCTTGGAAATCTTTTATTTTTGCGTAGGTATAAAAATATTTTGAACTAATGAGATATTTATCTTTAAGTAGCCTTTGCATGTTAATAGTTTTTGCATCACTTAAAAAATCTTTATTTACAAATTTTTGAGAAATAATATAATTTTGAAACTTATCGCTCTCGGCAAAGAGAAAATTTTCATCTGTTTTTATGATCTCATTAATTTTACTATCCATTAAAAGCAAAAAACCTGTTGCATTTTTATCAAAATCTTTTGCAACAGAGTCAATACCTTGAATAAACTCCAAAGAACCTAAATGCTCTCCATTCGTGCCAATTATTGGGATAATAGCTCTTAAATTTAGACCTGCCCTCCCCGGTTCAAAAGTGACGATAGGTTTGAGAGTCTTGTTGACAGCGACAACTGCCGCCCTGAATGAGCTTAAATCATCTCCATATTTTTTAAGTTCCCAATTTCGCAAAAATGCTCTGTTATCTTTTGTATGAATGTGAATTTTAATATTCTGGAATTCTGTATATTCTTTCATTTTTGCTGAAATATTTGCAAGAGAATCGATTGCATATTTTCGCTCATTTGCGCTCAAAGCAGTTTTTATTCTTTCATCATTTGCTATTGAAATCGCATTTGTTATCCCAACTCTGTTTTTTGACTCTATCTTGTCATTCGAACTCTCTATAAGCTCTTTAGTTGTCGATTTATAAACATCAATTTTAATTTTTTCTGCATACCAAGAGAGAATTAAAAAGGAGGAGACAAGGGAGGCTAAAGAGATCCCAATAATGGCGATATTTAACTTTTTACTAACCGATAATGAACTCATTAGAGACCCCTGATATGAATAATGAACGGTTATAGTATCAAAACGAAGTCTCTTTTTGGTCTTACTTTTTAAAAATTGCTATATTATTTCGTAGTTTAAAGCTTTTTTTGTAAATTCTGCCGAGCAAAAAAACATCGCAACAAAGATAGGATTTATTTTTACAAAATCATCTTCTATGGTTTCAAAAACCTTAAAACTAAATCCGCCGCCATCTTTATGATTTTGCGGAGTTACTACAAACTCTATGGGCGCTAAAGCTCTTACCATGTTGATAATAATTTTTTTCTTCTTCTCGCCCGCATTAGCCAAAATATTAAAATTTGGCTCTTCTGAGCCTTTGTGAGCGTATAATATCTCTTCTAAGACAGTTACTTTATCTTTAAATACCACTTTATTCCATTTGATAATAGTATTTTCAGAAGCTATTTGTTTTGCCGAGAACATGAGCGGATTCGGTTTTTTGCTTTTCATAGCCTCTATGAGAGCTAAAAGAAAGTTAGCACCACCGATGGTCTCTGCACTTTTTGTCATAAATAGATGAATCAGTGCCTTTGTCTCTTCACTCTGTTTGTTAAAATTACACATATTTTTCCTTTAATGTACACTTATATTGTTGACATTATATTAGAATTCTCGCAAAAACTTGTTTTTTCCTATGTAGGGACTTTGGTCCCAGCCACAATGATGGGCTTGCTCATTATTGTGCATAACATCAATAAATGCTTCTTAATTTCTTAAATCAAATAGTAGGTCAGCTCCATTTAAGCTTTATCAAATAACAAAGCCATTATCATATCAAAACTCAAATCAGACAAAATCTGTCTTATTTAAAAACTAAGGTAAAACAATGAAAGTTTATTTAGATAATAACGCTACAACAATGGTTGATCCGCAAGTTGTGGAGGTCATGATGCCGTTTTTTAGTGAAATATACGGTAATCCTAACTCCCTCCATAAATTCGGTACCGCCGCGCATCCCGCTCTTAGTAATGCGATAAACCAAGTTTATACGGCACTTAATGCCGGTGATAACGATGATATAGTTTTTACTTCATGTGCCACCGAATCAAATAACTGGGTTTTAAAATCAGTTTTTACAGATTTAATCGTCAATGGAGACAAAAACCACATCGTAACAACTGAGGTTGAACACCCTTCAATCCTCGCTACATGCAGATTTTTAGAGGAGGAAGGGGTAAAAGTTACTTACCTTCCTGTCAATGAAAATGGAATTGTAGAAGCACATACGGTTAAAAGTTTTATTACAGAAAAAACTGCTCTGGTTTCGATTATGTGGGCGAACAATGAAACCGGTATGATCTTTCCTATTCAAGAGATCGGTGAGATTTGTAAGGCAAAAGGTGTTTTGTTTCACTCGGACGGTGTTCAGGCTGTTGGTAAGATTCCTGTTGACCTGCAAGCCGTACACGTGGATTTTGTAAGTATGTCGGCGCATAAGTTTCATGGGCCAAAAGGTGTCGGCGCTTTATATATCAAAAATTCTCAAAAACTTACTCCGCTTCTTCATGGCGGTGCGCACATGGGCGGTCGCCGTTCAGGCACGCTTAATGTTCCCTACATTGTCGGAATGGGCAAAGCAATAGAGCTTGCAACAACAAACATGCAAGAGAAGATGACAGCCATTCGTGCCAAAAGAGACCGTTTAGAAGATGCGCTTTTAGAGCTAAGTGATACCTTAGTAGTCGGCCCAAGAGAGAGCCGAACACCAAATACAATTTTAATTTCGATTAGAGGTGTTGAGGGTGAGGGAATGCTTTGGGATCTGAACAATGGGCAAATCGGTGCTTCGACAGGCTCTGCATGTGCGAGTGAAGAGCTTGAAGCAAATACGGTGATGTTAGCAATAGGTGCCGATAATGAACTGGCACATACAGGAATACGTCTCAGTCTTAGCCGTTTTACAACGGATGCAGAAATTGACTATACTATCAGTCATTTTAAAAGTGCAGTTGCAAGACTTAGAGCAATTTCCAGTTCATTTGCAATACAAAAACCGACAAAAGGCGGCGAAGTTCAAGAGTGTGAACTTCACCATTAATTGCTTTGCAATTAATGGAACCTCTATTTATTTAGAACGCTACTTGAACTAGTCCAAGTAGCTACGCTAGGCACTATGCCACTGAAGCTAGTTTCTGACGAAACAGAATATAAAAATAAAATTTAGATAAAAAGGAAAAACGACTATGGCAAAAAATGATTTATTAGGGGCGTCATTATGGGATGCGTACTCTAACAAAGTAACAACTTTAATGAATAACCCACAACATCAAGGCGAGATTTTTGAAGCAGATGCAGAGTCTCGCGGAAACAAACTTATTGTTGCCGATTTTGGTGCGGAGAGTTGTGGGGATGCGGTGCGTTTGTACTGGGAGATTGACCCGAAAACAGACACAATTGTAAACTCAAAATTTAAAAGTTTTGGATGCGGAACTGCAATTGCAAGCTCCGATGTTATGACTGAACTCTGTATCGGCAAGACTGTGGATCAGGCTGTAAAAATCACAAACATTGATGTTGAGTTTGCTCTTCGTGACAGCCCAGAGATTCCGGCTGTTCCGCCTCAAAAAATGCACTGTTCGGTCATGGCGTATGATGTTATCAAAAAAGCGGCAGGACTTTACAAAGGGGTGGATGCTTCTAGTTTTGAGACAGAAATCATCGTTTGTGAATGTGCGCGTGTAAGTTTAGGCACACTCAAAGAGGTTATCAGACTCAATGACCTTAAGACGATTGAGCAAATCACAGACTACACAAAAGCCGGCGGTTTTTGTAAGTCATGTATCAAACCGGGCGGACATGAAGCCAGAGAGTACTACCTTGTAGATATTTTGGCGGACACACGCCGTGAGATGGATGAAGAAAAGATGAAAGCAGCGGCAGATGCCGGTTCAACGGGTGATTTCGAGAATATGACTCTAGTTCAGCAAATCAAAGCGGTGGATGCAGTCGTAGATGAAAATGTCCGCCAATTTTTAGTTATGGACGGCGGAAATATGGAAGTCATCGACATCAAAAAAGGCGATGAATACATAGATATTTACATCCGCTATTTAGGTGCATGTAACGGCTGTGCTTCTTCTTCAACAGGTACGCTTTATGCAATAGAAGCAACATTAAAAGAGAAACTCTCCAAAAGAATCCGCGTTCTTCCTATTTAATAGCAGAATTTTCTGCTATTAATACTTTATCTTCTCATAAAAAACACTTAGTAATGCAGGCAAAAGCACTAAATCAAATAACACCGCCATATTTAAAGCCACAACTGTTACTATGGCAAAATTCACATTTGGTATAAAACTGCTCAAGCCAAAAAGTGCAAAAGTAAAAGACAATATAAAAGTCGTAAGTATCATGGCATTTCCACTATGGCTAATAACATAATCTATACTATCCTCAAATGTTTTTATTTTTATAGCGTCAAAAAATTTACTAAAAAAATGAATTGTATCATCGACTGCTATACCCAAAATAATGGAAGCAGAAATAGCTATTCCCAAATCTATATTAATGTTCAAATATCCCATAACTCCTGAAACAAAAATAATCGGAGCAATATTTGGAACTATAAAAATCAATAAAATTTTAAAATTCCTAAATATCAGATACATAAAAGGAGCTATGGTAAATAAAGTGGTAGTTATGGAGAGCACGAGCGTATTTGTGAGACTTGACTGCATGTAGGCAAAAATGGCAGTTTGACCTTGTACATCCGCACTGAATGAGCTATTTGTCTCCCACCATTTTTTAATCCATGCAATCATCTCTAAATCTTTGGATGTGTTTACAAGATTCGTATTGATAGAAAGTCTTAAAAACTGTTCACTTGTATCTATTTTGTCGTTTATCTCCATCCCTTGTGGCAAACTCATGGAGTAAAGTAAGAGATATTGTGCAACAAGATTTTTATCTTGCGGTATGGCATGTAAAGATTTTTCATCTAAGACTTCTTGCATCCGGACAACTATATCTTTTAAAGAGGTTGTAAATCTTATATTTTTATACTCTGCTCTTAAATCATTCTCAAACCTAACGACTGTGTTTAAAAACTCTGAATTTTTTACGCCCTCTTTTTGTTTGGAATCTAAAACTATCTCGTAAACCATAGAGCCTGTTAAATTCTTCTCTATAAAATCACTTCCACTTCTTACTGCTGTATCTACAGAGAAATATTTTATACTGTTACTATCTACTTTGATAAAACTAAGCCCATAAGCAAAAAAGAGAAATAAGAAACCAAAGCTGTAAACTATTTTTTTATCATGTTTTACTATAAAAGCACCATACCCTTTTGTGTGAAAAAGATTTAAAAACTTTAATGGTTTTACCTTGTGTTTTTCTCCAAATATCAATAAAAGCACAGGTATTAGTGTAACAGTTAAGACAAATGCTATAACAGCGGCAGCTGTTATGGCTATACCTAATGTTGCAATTGGTTCTATTGCACTTAGTCCAAGAGACGCAAATCCAGATGCAGTGGTAAAAGAGGTCAAAGCAACTGGCTTGATATTGTTTTGAAATGCTGTGATTAATGCTTCTTTATTGTTTATATTTTTACTTCTGTAAAATACCCATGCGAGGTAAAGGTGCATTGCATCTGCGATGGCAATAGCTGTTACAAAAGAAGGAATATTTACCGTAAAATTATTGAGTTTATATCCAAGCAATACCTGTATGCTAAGTACCAATAAAAAAGTAAAAACTATTACAATCGAAGGGACTAAAACACCTAAATAAGTTCTAAAAAGTGTAAACAGTAATGCCATAACCATAATTACCGCAAGTGGCATAAGCACCATCGCATCACTTTGTGAGATTGTCACCAACGAGGCTGTAATTGCAGGTGCACCCGTAATATAAAACTTGTATCCGCTCTTTTTGCTCAAAGCGTCAGTTATATCTTGTATCGCTCGCATGACATAGATATTTACCTCTTCATTCGCCCCGCTCTCATTTGAGAGTTGAACTGCAATCGCGGTGCTTAAACCCTCTTTATCTATCAGCTGATTGAGTATAAGTTTGTCATTTACGGCAAATACTCTTTTCTTTTCTAAATTATTGAAATCTTTTATAAAATCCTCTACAATTATTTCATCATCCTGCGAACTTATATACTGATAATTTGTTAGGCTGTTAACTTTTCTGACACCGTCAATTTGTTTAAAAGCATCTGTTAGAGCCAAAATTGTAGTAACCGCTTTTTGATTGAATATTCCGTTCTCATCTTTAAAAGCCACTATAAAAGTGTCGTCACCGCTAAAAGTAGTTCTGAAATGCTCATAATCTTTTAAGATTTTAGACTCTTTATCAAACCATATTTTGTAGCTTCCCTCATACGCCAAATCTTTTAAGGCTATTGAAAACAGGGCAACCATAAGTGTTGTCAAAACTAAAATTATGTATTTATATCTGTCGAGAAAATCTATATATCTTTGCACATGTCAACCTTCAAAATGAATAAGTAAGCCCAACCATAACTCTGTCGGACTCCTCTATTTGAGATAGCAAAGTTCTTTGTGAGGGTAAAACACGCAGATATTCGCCACTGAAAACCAAATTGTCTCTAACTCTTGATTTTGCCTCGATTTTAAAAACTTTTTCTTCATTTTTCATGTCGTACAAAACTCCGCTTTTTACCTCGCTGTTTCTTACATCGTTAAAATTGAATCGCAGTGCCAAAAAAACATCGTTGTCATATATTTCGGATATATCCACATTTTGAAGTTTGTCCCGCATGTAAACATATCTGTAATATTCCAGATATAAATTCACCCCAACACCAAAAACTTCGTGTAAACTTTTTTCTACTCCAAAAGTGAGCTGCGTATAATCACTTATCCTTTGGTCGTTAATCACATCCGTGTAACTTGTCTCGCACTTAAAAATTGCCTCTTTATAAACAATGTTTGAGAGAAATAAAAATTTATTTACTCTATACGCATACTGGGAAAGTTCAGATGGAGCTGTTTGTATAAAATATCGCTTATTGTCATACCCATGAAGCAGAATAAGCTTTGTTTCGCCGTCGAACAGTTCATCGGTCATAAAACTGTATGCAATATAAACCGTTGAAGTGTATGCCTTGTCGCTTAGCTTTAAATCTTCATTGTAATCTATACCGAACGGATAGTATGGAGAGCTGTTTTTTGGATATTTTTGATTTTCTTCATACAACTTAATTCCAAATTCAAGAGTGTTGTCATCAAAATATTTTGAGACTAAAAAGCTCCAAGCCCCTAATTTCGCACTTTTATCAAACGGATTTGACAGGTAGTTCTTTTGGTTAAACACATCCGTTACATTATAACCCTCCATCTCACCCCAATATTTAACTACTTTGCCAAATGTAAGGCTATAATCCACATGCCGCTGCATCAGATATAATTCATTCACATTGATATATCTTTTTTCATCATACTCATAGCTATACAAATATTCTAATGCTATATTTGTTGCAAAAAAGTCATTTTCAAATTTTAGTTTTGTATCTCCTTCAACCGTTTTATCATCAGCAAAATCACTGTAACCAATATATTTCGCTGAGATATTAGATTTTTGTTCCATGGCATGTGCAAATGTAACAAAGACAAAAAGGAGTATGAATCGAATCATTGCAATACCCTTTTTGAGAAATCCTCTTCACTCAGTCCTACTTTGACCTTATCCTCATCCCAGTTCAATATACTGCTTTTTTTTGTTTGAACATTGAACATCTCCATCTTTTTAATTCTATAAACACCTTCAAGTTTGATATATTCCAAAAAAGAAACCTCTTTAAGTAATCTGTTTTGCTTATCAAAATACTCCCCGAATTTTGCTAAATAGCTTTGCGTATCAATGTAGAGAATCTGCTTAGAATACCCGCTATTGCTCTCTTTTGGGATTCTTGTAATTGCAAAACACTCCGCTTCATTTTTTATAACTTTCTGTACTTCTTCCAAATAGGAGTATTTTTCATAATTTTGTGATGAAATATCTTCATAGCTGAATTCACTCGCCATAAATGAGCCCGACTTATCGCCGGAGCTTATTCTTTTTACTCTCTTTAACGCCGGCAGATAGAGCCACTGTTTATCATCCTCGCCTACCTCCTCATAACTAAGAAGTTTTGTATCTTTAATATCTAAGGGATACAAAAATCCGATTAATGTTTTATCTCCATGGCTTGATTCCAGTTTTTTTATCTCTAGTTTTCTAATATTTTCTGCACCTTGTGCATTTTTTAAAGTCATCGTATTTACAGAGACACTATCTTTGTAACCGGACATAATCTCATAGGATTTCTTAGCAATTTCCATCGAACTCTCCCCAAATATGGCTATTGCAAGGGTAGTCAGCAGTAGTAACTTTTTCATTTCTTCACTCCTTAAGTTTTATGTGAACAATGTTAACATAATATTTTGTAAATGTAAACATTGTTTACATAGCTTTTATGATAAAATACGTTTATGATAAAAAATGATTACCACCATGGAAATTTAAAAGATGATTTTTTGAAGATAGCTTTTGATTTTATAGCAAAAGAAGATGTAGAAAAATTGACTCTAAAAATACTCTCCGATGCAACAGGCACTTCAAGGTCTGCAATTTATAGACATTTTAGTTCAAAAGAGGAACTGATTGAGACTATGATTCAAAAAGGTTTTGATGACTTTGACAATTTTGTTTCTCCCTCGCTAAAAGATAAAGAAAAATCGCTAATAGATAGATTTTATCTCAGTGCAAAAGCATATTTAGAGTTCGCAAAACAAAACCCCAACCTCTACAGGCTCCTTTTCGGAAACAAATATGCAAAAATCAGGGAGAGCTCTATAAATATCAAAGATGATGACTGCAGCGGTTTTGCCTCACTCAAGCTCGCCATAGAAGAGGGACAAAAAAACGGTGTTCTTAAAAAAGAGGATAGTTTTATGAGAACTATTTTGATTTGGTCGTCCCTGCATGGTTTATCTTCCCTTGTAATTGACGGATTTATGGACATAGATAAAATGTCTGATGAACTTTGTGAGAGCATGTTTGCCGACATGTTAAACAATCTAGTTACAAACAAAGTTAAATTCTTATCGAATATGCCATTTGGCGATGGAATTTTAAAACCGAATCGATAAATTGTAACCATATTGAGACCATTATATTTTTACTCAGATACAACTTGGTACAATCATGTGATTTGATTTCAAGTAGATTGTTTTATACTTCTTGTCAAGCGAAGTAAAATTAAATATTCTGAAGGCTTAAAATATGATATATACGCATTCTCACACATTTAAATTCAGTACACAAGATAATACAGACGACAAAAGCTTTAGCAACATAATATCAATTATTGAAGAAGACAACAAAAAACATCATATAAACTACATTCAGTATCGGCAAATTGACGAACATAATATGCATTCAAGACAGATAAGCATAAATCTTGACAGGCTCTACTTTTTGGAAGTTGCCAACGCCGCGATAGACGATGAGGAGAGAAGGAAAAGGCTCTTTACCGTGGTCGGCAAAAGATGTTTTGGTTTGAATGACAATAAAATCGACCTTTACCTGACAGATGAGATACGATTTGAAGATATAAAACATAACCTGGTTAAAAACATTCAGCAGCCCATACAGCATGAGCTAATAACACATAATACAAATAAATACGAAGCCAACACTTTTGCTTCTGAAGATAAATATTTTGTTACTCTCAAGCAGACAAATATCTCTAGCAGAAAAACTTTTGAAAAAACTTTTTTGGTTCAACTGACCGGCGCAGAATATGAGAAACTCCTGAGATTTAGAACGAGCGAGCTTAAAATTGAATTTATTTTCAATGTTATCGGAAAAATTTACTTTATGTCAAAACCGCTTACCGCAAACTATTTTCCCGAGCAATGCATTGAACCGGAAGCAATTGTCAAAAAAGCTTTTGATACCATCAAAAATTCAATACTCACAAACAATACATTTTTAAATGAGATAACATATAAAAGTTTACAACACAAGCACAAAGATTTAGAGACACACTACTTCAATATTATAAGCGAAGGGATGGAGCTGCTGCGTAATCCTTCGGATGTTGAAACCACCTATCATTTAGCGGATGCCATGTCCAAATTTGCGAATTTATTACAAAAAGAGGATCTCTTTAGCGAAATAGCCTCTTTTTTAAAAACTATCCAAATCTTTATAAGAGACGGCAAGATATCCTATCTTCTAGACAAAAATGATAACGACATTAAAGATATTTCACTCTTTTTGCTTGAGACACTTACACTCTTTAATGCTTCCATTGAAGAGAATAATTTGCAAAACTTCAGTGCGTGTTCGCTTGATTTGTATAATGCACTCAGATATTACATACAGGCGTATTTGAAGTTTTACAGTGAGCATAAATTTTCGGATGCTCTAGAAGCAAAACAAGAACAGCAAGAGCAAAAAGAGGATAAAGCAGAAAAAATATCGAATCTCAATGTGCGTAATAAAATATCAGCGAGCAAGTTTTTAGAAGATATTGAGCTGGATTACAGTGTTTTAGAAGAGTTGGCAGAACTCGAAGATGAGATAAAAGATGCACTCTATAAAGAAAAAATGGATTCAGAGTCAAAACGAACAGCCATAGAATTTTTAGAAAAATATTCTCGAACACTCAGTACATTCTATGCATTTAAAGAACTTTCATACTCTATCTCTCTATTAACTGTTACTTTATTTCACTATAAACTCGAAAAAGAGTCCAATAACATGTTAATTATTTTTTTAAATAAGGTAATTGATGACCTCATAGAGTGGAAAAATGCCGTTTTCATAAGAGAAGATGCAGAGGATATAAACTACATAGACAACTCTTTTTATGCGAATGTGGCGCAAATAGACATTTTGATAAATGACAGCGAGTGTTCAGACACAGAGATGGAATTTTTTTAAAAATATGAGTATAGAGCTGTACGAACAAATCACTGACGCATTAGTGAAGGATGGGTATTTAATCATTCCGCATGCTATGCAAAATTCTCTTGCACATGAACTTTTAGCCTTGGCTTCACAAACAACAAATTACAAAAAAGCGAGTATATCAAGAGCTTTAAATAAACAAATAGATAGCGAGAAAAGAAAAGATAGCATCTGCTGGTTAGACCATGACCATGGCGCACAAAGTAAGTTTTTAAATTTTGCCGATGGGCTTAAAGAGTATATAAACAAAGAGCTGTTTATGGGGATACGATACTTCGAGAGCCATTTTGCCATTTATGAAGAGGGCGATTTTTACGAGACACACATAGATGCTTTCAAAGATTCGAAAAACCGTGTTGTTACAGCAGTTTATTATTTGAATGAAAACTGGGTAGATTGTGATGGCGGAGAGCTTATAGTTTATGATGAAGAGAATAACTATTTAAAAAGCGTAGCTCCACATGCGGACACTTTGGTAGTTTTTTTAAGCGACAAATTCCCACATGAGGTTTTAAAAGCCAATAAAAGAAGATACTCCATAGCCGGATGGTTCAGAGTAGATGGCTCCGGCTGCTAATAACTGTTTCATTTATAAACACACAAACAATATTGTAAAAATTCAGAAGAACAGAAGTTGCAATTTTACAAGATATCGTTATATAATATAAAACATAACGATATGGATCGTAAAGCAAAAAGGAGAAACAGATAATAAATCAGAACGGATTACTTTAAAAACAAAGAAGTAAAAGTATAATAGATAAAAATAAGGGGAAAAAATGAAAAGAAGTATTAAATTAAGTATTGTTGCAATTGCTGCAACGCTGGCAACAACCATTGTCTCTGCGACTGAAGAAGCTCCAAAACAGGCGCTGCTCGGCAACTATCAACTTATCTACTCAAAAGCACCTGCAACGGTTGATAGCTTTACAGACATGTTTAAAGATGGAGTGTTCTACGGAAGACTCCGTTCCAATACATTTATGTACAATTGGGAAAAAGAGTCGGCTGCACAAGAAAATCACATAATAAGCGGTCTTGGCGGTTCGGCAGTTTATCAGAGTGCTTCTTATAACGGGTTTGATTTTGGTGCAGGTCTTTATTATAGTCATGGATATTTCACTATTGCAGACAACAATGTCGCACTTCTAAAATCAGGTACGGATGTATTCAGCAGATATGATTATATAAATACAGGTTCTCAGAATATGGCGGTTTTGGGTCAAGCGTATCTGAACTACACAACTATTCCAAAAACTGGAGTTAAAGTCGGTCGTCAACTGGTTGAGAGTTTCTATACAAAATCAAACGACACAAAGATGATTCCAAACACTTTTGACGGTTTGAGCGTTCAAACAAAAGCCATACCGGACAGTGCTCTACAAGTTGCATATTTAACAGATGAAAAGCTCCGTTCGCACACCGACAACCACTCCCTCTTTGTGTATGACAATAGTGACAGTGCAAACAAAAGTATCTGGAACGGAAATGATGATTCAGGCATGCACCAAGGGCTCACGTATCTTAGACTCAAAGCGGCAGGAGTAAGCACGGATGCACCGCTTATTGTTGGTGATTTCAATAATAAATCCGTTGAGAATCTCTCTCTTGATGCTTCATTCTATAATGTTCCTTCTCTCCTTTCAGAAGGCATGGCAGAGGCAAACTACAATGTCAAAATGGGCAGTTTCTCGGTAACACCGGGAGCTAGATACATTAAACAATTCGACGACGGTGCCGGTGCAATTGGGGGAGCTGCAATTACAGGTAAACTCGCCGGCAAAACAGGAGTAAGCGGAGGATATAAAAATGCAGATTCTCTCGATTCTCAAATGGTAGCAGCCCGAGTAGTTGGAACATACAGCATCTATAAACTCAATCTAGGTTACTCTCAAGTTTTAGATGAAGCCGACTTGGTAACTCCATGGAGAGCATTTCCTACTGACGGCTACACGCGCTCAATGGCTCGAACAAACTGGATAGCAAATACAAAAAGTTACCGTGCAGAAATTATGATTAACGACAATAAAAAAGGCGTTTACAAAGATGTATTGATGCAAATCTCTGCTCTGCATACGGATGCGGATGAGACAAAAGGTCAGTTTGACGAAAACTACTACTATGCAGGATTTACCCAAAATCTTCCAATGATGCCAGAGTTGCAGTGGCGTTTTAGACTCGGCTACCAAGATACAAAAAAAGTGGATGCCGATACTGTTGATACTCGATTTGAACTCAACTATCTCTTTTAAGGAAAAATATGAAAAAGATAATTATCTCACTGCTTCTGGCAACGCTCTCTCTTTTTGCCGGAACAATTAACATCGCAGTAGCAGCAAATGTTGCTGATGCCATGGATGAGCTAATGACAGAGTTTCAAAAGAGCAATTCCGGCACGGATGTTCAAGTAACTTTGGGAAGCAGCGGAAAACTTGTTGCCCAGATTAAAAATGGTGCCCCCTTTGGCGTTTTTCTCTCGGCTGACATGAAGTTTCCGCAAGCTCTTTATGAAGAGAAAACGGCAATTACCGAACCTGTTGTTTATGCACAAGGAGAACTTGCCTATTTGAGCGTTAAAGCAGTAGATTTTTCTAAAGGAATCGCACTTGTTGCGGAGCCTTCAATTACAAAAATCGCAATCGCAAATCCCAAAACTGCTCCCTACGGAAAAGCGGCTGTTGAGGCTATGACAAACGGCAAGGTTTACGACAAGGCAGAGAACAAACTTGTTTACGCAGAGTCTATCTCTCAAGCCGTAACCTACGCTACAACTGCCGCAGACATCGGATTTGTTGCGAAATCTTCCCTTTTTGGTTCAAATATGAAAGAGTATAAAGAGGGTGTAAACTGGGCAAGCGTTGACGCAAAACTCTATACGCCTATAAAACAGGGAATCGTTATCTTAAAGAACGGTGCAGAAAATAAAGAGTACAAAGCCTTTTATGACTTTATTTTAGGTCCAAAAGGAAAAGAGATTTTGGAAAAATACGGATATAAAGTTTGAATAAAATAAGCGCGAGGGTTGAGACTATTGAGAGTATTGACAACATCAGTGTTGTTTCATTCTCCTCATTCGGTCAACCACTCAAAATGATGTCTTTAGAGCTTAACAAAAATATCAAAATCGGCGCAGATGTTACGCTTGGGGTCAAAGCCTCAAGCATATCTCTAGCCAAAAATCTCAGCACCGGGCTGAGTATCTCAAACCAGCTCCAAACCACCATTATATCCGTCAATAACGGAACTCTGCTCGCAAGCATCAAGCTTCGTTTTGAAGATTTTATTTTAGAGAGCATCATCACACTAGAATCTTCAAAGCGATTAAGTTTACATGAGGGTGATACAATCGTTGCACTTATAAAATCAAGTGATTTATCTATTTTGGAACTTGCCAAATGAACGAATTAGACTTTGCTCCGTTTCTTCTCTCGTTTAAGCTCGCAGCTATAACAACCTTAATACTTTTTATAATTGCTCTCCCCGTTGCATGGTGGCTCTCTCAGACAAAGTGCAGGTGTAAGCCTTTTGCCGAAGCCATCGCTTCTCTTCCGATTGTTCTTCCACCTTCGGTTTTGGGGTTTTACATTCTCTTTGCTCTCTCTCAAAATTCGCCAATCGGTACCTTTTTTTATGAAATGTTCGGAATTAAACTGGTTTTCAACTTTACGGGGCTTGTAGTTGCCAGCTGTTTTTACTCTTTTCCCTTTATGGTTCAGCCGCTTCAAGGCGGATTTGAAACGCTTAACAAAAACATGCTCGAAGCCTCCTACATTGCAGGAAAGAGCAAGATACAGACACTCTATTTTGTAGCACTTCCAAATATAAAACCTGCACTTATCACAGCTACGATTATTACTTTTGCCCACACCGTAGGCGAATTCGGAGTGGTTCTCATGGTGGGCGGTTCAATCCCAAATGAGACCAAAGTAGCCTCCGTCGCTATCTATGAGGCAGTTGAGATTATGGATTACAAAACGGCACATATTTATAGTTTGATTATGCTCTCACTGAGTTTTTTGGTACTTTTGGGTGTCTATCTCTTTAACCGCCGTCATAACAAAAGGATAGGAGTATGATACAACTCTCACTGCAAAAAAAACTTCAAGGGAGCATGGGTGCGATGCAACTTGATGTGAATTTAGAGATAAAAGAGCATGACTTTGTAGCACTTTCAGGAAAAAGCGGAAGCGGGAAAACTACACTTCTTCGTATTTTGGCAGGGTTGGAAGAGGCGCATGGAAAGATAAATGTCTCAGATGCTATTTGGCAAAATGACAAAATCCATCTGCCGACCCAAAAAAGAGAGATAGGTTTTGTTTTTCAGGATTATGCACTCTTTGCAAATATGAGCGTTTTAGAAAATCTTCTCTTTGTTGCAAAAGATAAAAAACTGGCTTCGCATCTGCTCGAGCTCACAGAACTTACAGAGTTGCAAAACCGTCTTCCAAACATGCTCAGCGGCGGACAAAAACAGCGTGTCGCACTCTGTCGCTCTCTTATGAAACGACCTAAAATACTGCTTATGGATGAACCGCTCTCAGCGCTTGACATGGAGATGCGGAACAAACTCCAAAATGATATTTTAAAGCTTCACAAGGAGTTTGGAACAACCACAATCATGGTAAGCCACGACCCAAGCGAAATTTACAGACTTGCAAGCAGAGTCATTATGCTAAGCCATGGAAAAATAGTACAAGACGGGACACCGAAAGAGGTTTTATTACAAACAAAGGGAAGTCAAAAATTCTCTTTAAGAGGCGAACTGCTAGACATCCTAAAAGCGGATGTAATTTATATCGGCATTATCGCGATTGGGCAAAATATCGTCGAAGTGGTCATGGATGAAGAAGAAGCAAAAACATTTAAAATCGGACAGAGTGTCCATGTAAACACAAAAGCTTTTGCCCCATCTTTAAGCCACTGACGCTCTTCCGGTACCATCCGTTAGAGGTAGTTTAAATCTAAAAGTAAATCATCTCTCTTTTGAGTTTATGGAGAGAGGTGTCATTACATAAAAATTTTTATTACTTTCATCACCTCCAGAGAGATGATGAGTATCCACACAAAAATGGCAATTCCCGCAGCCGCAGCCGCAATGTCTTTTATAATACCGATTTTTTCATCGTAACGGGTTTCCATAAAATCACAAACTGCCTCAATCGCGGTGTTGAAGAGTTCCGCTGTTAGCATGACTCCCGTAGAGAGGATGATTAATGAAGCATCTACCCACTCATTAAAAATAAAAACAGGTATGAGTATTGCGACCGATACCACGATTTTATACATGACGCTGAAATCATACAGTACGGCAAAGCGTAAACCCGAAAGGATGATTTTAAATTTTTTCAGGGGATGATACCCATGTTCACCCGTATCTAAAAATTTGTTTTTCATGCTAATCCCCCTGATTTTATCACCAATATGGCTATGCAACTCCAAGCAATCGCAACAAGAGCTCCGGCAAGGACATCGGTTGGGAAATGAACTTGCAGATACATTCGCGAGAGTGCAACCCCCGATGCAATAAAGAGCAATATTCCCGTAAAGAGAGCATCAAATAGAGAACTTCCGCTATAGTCCATGAACCAAAACAAAAGAGTAAAGGTAACAATTTGAGAAGTATGCGCACTCGGAAAGGAGGGGTCAATCGGAAGTTCGTTAATGATAGGAAAAAAATAGGGTCGTTTTCGATTGAGCTGGTATTTGAGAACATATGTTGTTAAAAATGCACCCCAAAATCCAATCCCTAAAAGTTTTTCAACATTTTCAAAATAGTGTGAAAAAGTGAGTATAAGAACGATATACAGAGGCAACAGTATCCACAAAGAACCCAGCCATGTAATGGAAGAAAAGAAACTGTCCAGAACCCGATTTTTTCTTTTATGAAACCAGTGCAATATATTTTGGTCGAACTGTGCCAAATAACCGTTACGCATGGAGAGAGTTAAAGCAATAAAGGCAGCAACAGCGACGATAAGAATAGTGAGAAGCCACCGTTCATCAAGAGTAATTTTTTCATTAAACTGCATAATTTCCCCTCTTTTTGGTGAAAATATATTATACGGCTTTTAAGTTGAAAATTTGCATTTAACTTCTTGCAAAACTCGTATTGCTTCGTCGTTCCTGATTGACGCATGACCGTCATTGCGAACGGAGTGAAGCAATCTGCTCTTTTTTGCTATCACCATTTTGAGCTATGAGATAAAGTAAGCATAATGTTATCCACCTCTTTTGTCGCGCCTGAGCTTATTTCAACCATTTTCCCGATATCGGCAAAATGGTCTGAAATATCTTGACCCGATTGTAGTGTTTGCTTTTTCTTTCCCTCGCTCCCATGCTCCTACGTGGGAGTGTATATTTCAAGCTATTGTTGCAGTATGCATTCCCACGGAGACCGTGGGAACGAGGAAAAATTTGTTTTATATTTTTTGCCGTCTAATGCAGTTGTTTCCATTTTGGAAACAACTGAGTTTTCTTCTAGCTCTCCCGTTTCAAATATATTTTTTAGGTGTTTTGATACAGCAGAACATTGACCTAAAAAAGCTCGGCAAGTTGTTTTTGTGTTAGCCACAAAGTTTCATCAACAAATACAGCATCAATATTTACTTTGGAACTATCGATTTTAAATATGACAAAATTCGGTATGTTTTGTAGTTGATTAGTGATATTTAAGTTATTCATTATTTTTTTCTTTATCTAGCATTTTTGTCATGCCATACCAATAACCAGCGCATGCTTCTATACCTTTTTCGTCTTTTTTAAAATCTTTATCATAACTATCTTTTAGATATGTCAAAATTTTTGTGAGCTCTTTAATCATATCATCGACTTTAAAATCCATTTTAATCATAGGATTTGGATAGATTGGAGTACTGTCTTTTGCCGGTAATGGTTTAATTATATTTTTACGAGTTGCTCTTAAATGTGTATGCAATGTACTAATATGAAAATATACATTATGAACATTTGTTAATATGTCATTGTGAGCTATTGATACAATATCTTGACTTTTTAATTCACTCAACAGTTTATAAATATCCTCTACACTATCAAAAATTCTATCAAGATCAAGATAAGTAATTTTTTCTCTTACTTTTTCATTTTCTAATGAAATTAAGCTAGTTTTAATTAAACATAATTGAAAAAATGTATTTCTTATTTGATTTGAAATTTCACGATTTTTTAAATTAATTGTGCTATCAATGTTTAAAATAACAGAAAAAGAAGCAATTAGTGCAGATATAAGTATACCGAGTGCACCAATTAAAGATAAATTTTCTTGCCAATTTTGATATATTAAATATGAAATTACAACTATTAAAATTAAAGCAAAGCTTCTTAACATCATAATAATAGTGTCGGTAGACATTCTTGTAAATAATATTTTGTTCATATTTTTATCCTTACTCTTTAATTATAAGTTTTTTCATCATTAGCATATCCCAAAAAATCAAATAATTACGAATATCGTAGCAAAAAAAACGGGAGTGACAAAATATATGACTATTTCCATATACCAAACCATCCAATGCTCCGCCTCAAGTAACTCTTCTACAGCCTCATCCGAGAGATGTTCTATCTCCAAAATTTCGCCGCTTGCTACGAGTGCTATTCAAAAATCTTTAAAATTTTATCTACTCATGAATGCGTTTGCATGAAGCACGTAAACCAGTCTTTTAACATAATTCAAGTATAATTATAAAAACAAAAAAGGCTTCTCCATGGCAAAATACCCTACGCTTTTAGAACAGTTCCGCTCATTTTATTATCAAAATAACCCTAAAGACCTCGAAGAGGCGATTGAATATTTTTCTATTTTTGGCGGAATGGGATGGGATGTTGATACATCGGTACCGCCGATTAACCTCATCGAAAGTAAGCTTTTGAAAAACTACACCTACATTCATGGTGACATTACCAAGGTTACAAAGAGCGACAAAGCAAGCCATGCGCTTCTTAGCGGTGTGGCTTCGGGAGACCGCCGTACGCACTCTGCCTTTAAGAGAGCTCGCATCACAAAAGCTGAGGGGGAGAGTGTAATTGACTCCCTCTGTGCGATGGGATTTATGAGTATTGAAAAGTCACTAGAAACTCCTCCAAACGGCGAAGAGATAGCAGACAAACTTAACTTCTCCGTACCTTTTATGCGTTTTTGGTTTGCCTTTATCTCACCCTATTTTAAGAGCATTAAAGAGGGAGATTTTAAAGAGGTTAAAGAAAAATTTGCCAACCGTGAGAGCGGATTTTCTAATCTTATTTTTGAGAGACTTTCAAAAGAGCTGCTCAAAAAAAGCTTCAAGGAAGACCGCATTGTTGAGATTGGAAGCTATTGGGACAGAGATGTCGAGATAGATATTTTGGCAAAAACAAAGTCTGGCAAAATCGTAGCAGGAGCCTGCAAATACTCAAACTCTAAAGCAAACAAAAGCGACCTCACAAAACTCAAAGAGAAGTGTGAGGCAGCCGAGCTTACTCCCGATATTTTTGTACTCTTTTCTAAAAGCGGTTTTTCAAACGAGCTTAAAAATGAGAAGGGAGAGGAGCTGAAACTCTATGCGCTCAAAAACTTCAAAACGCTTGTAGAAGATTTAAGCGAAAAAGATTTTATAGATTGCATCGGAAAGAGATACTAAAAACTATGACTTTAGCACAAAAAGATGAGCTGAAAAAGAAAATTTCAGAAGATTTGGACTCCCTTGAGCGTGAAGTAATTGAGCTTGAAGAGAAGACGAAGCCTATAATTCCGGACTGCTGCATCGGGAGTGATGAGCGCTTCGAGATGATGAGCGAACAAGAGGTTTTTGAACGCATCCTGCATGAAGCAAAAATACGAATCACAAAACTAAAATATAGCATAAACAGAATAGACAGAGAAGAGTACGGAATATGCTTAGAATGCGAAGAGGATATTCCCTATCAACGCCTTCTTATACTTCCGGAATCAAGTTACTGCACTCAGTGTGCCTCCAATTTACAAAAGAAGAGATATGAATAATTTAACAGACCTATTAGTAAAAAAAACAGCCCTTAAGAAAGAGTATATAGAAAATATTTTAAAGCTTTTAGAAGAGGGTTCGACCATTCCATTCATAGCCCGTTACCGCAAAGAGATGACAGGTGGAGCGGACGATGAAGTGCTTCGTGATTTTGAGACTATTTACATGAGCTCTAAAAAACTTTTAGAACGCAAAGAGGAAGTTTTAAGACTTATCTCAGAGAGAGCAACCCTCAGTGAGGCAATCAAAAAGAGCATAGAAGAAGCGGAGAGTTTGAGAGCTTTAGAGGATATTTACCGTCCATATAAAGAGAAAAAAAGTTCCCGTGCGGCAACTGCCATAGAAAACGGTTTAACTCCTCTCGCCGATACTTTAGAGAGTGCGAAACTCTCACTTCAAGAGCTGCTTTTACATGCGAAGAGTTTTGTAAAAGGTGGTGTGACTTCAGCGGATGAGGCAATAAAAGGGGCGCAGGATATTTTGGCGGAGAGATACGCCGACCTGCCAAAAGAGCGTGAAGCTTTGCGAAATACGATGATGCGCCATGGAGTGCTGGAGATAAAAAGAACAAAAACCTTTGATGAGAACGGAACTTTCAAAAACTTCGGTGCCAAAGATGCAAAGAGTGAAAAAGTTGCTTACATGCCTTCCCACCGTTACTTAGCCATCATGCGCGGAGTAAAAGAGAAAGAGCTCTCTGTAAAAATAACTATTGATACGGAGTATGTGGAAGAGAACATCAAGCAGTATAAAATTCCGCGTAACGCCTCAAGCTCAAAAGAGCTTCTTTTTGAAGCATACAAAGATGGACTGAAGCGGCTTCTGCTTCCATCAATAGAGAGAGAAGTTCAAGCGGAGCTCAAAGAGAAAGCCGACATCTCTGCAATCGCTGTTTTTGGAAAAAATCTCAACCAGCTTCTCATGACTCCTCCCGTCACAAAAAGAGTTCTTCTGGGTGTCGACCCTGCTTTTAGATCCGGATGTAAACTGGCTGTGATTGATGAAAACGGCAACTATCTGGAATCTGCAGTAATCTACCCGACAGAGCCGCAAAAAGATTATGAAAACTCTAAAAAGAAGATTCTGCAACTCGTGGGCAAATATAACATTACAGGTATTGCCATAGGAAACGGAACAGGCTCAAGAGAGACGCAGGAGTTTTTTGCCCGTATCAACAAAGAAGAGGGTGCAAAACTCAACTACACCGTTGTTTCAGAGGCGGGTGCTTCGGTCTATTCCGCTTCCAAAATCGCATCCGAGGAGTATCCGAACCTTGATGTGACAATCAGAGGTGCAATATCAATCGCTGCGAGACTCAGAGACCCGATGGCGGCACTTGTGAAGATTGACCCGAAATCTCTTGGAATCGGGCAGTACCAGCATGATGTTGACCAAAAACTTCTAGAGAAAAAACTGACGGATGTTACGCAAGACCTCGTAAATCGCGTAGGCGTTGACATAAACTCCGCCTCCGCTTCGCTTCTCTCCTATGTTGCCGGAGTGGGTGCAAAAGTGGCTCAAAATATTATCGCACATAGAGAGACCAACGGCAACTTTATAAGCAAAGAACAGCTTCTAAAAGTAAAAGGTTTGGGCAAAAAAGCGTATGAGCAGGCAGCGGGATTTATCCGCATTAAAGATGGCAAAAGCATCTTTGACAACAGCGGAATCCACCCTGAGAGTTACGAAATAGCAAAAAAACTTGAGGGCATAGATTTGGCAACTCTGAATGTTGAAGAAAAAGCAGGGGCTTGGCATGTGGGAGTTGAAACGCTCAAAGATATTGTAAAAGAGCTGAAAAAACCGGGATTTGACCCAAGAGAGGAGCTTCCTGCAATTCCGTTTAAAGATGGCATCACGGACATAAAAATGTTGAGTGTAGGCAGTTTTGTCTCCGGCGTTGTACGAAATATTGCAGATTTTGGAGCTTTTGTGGATATAGGGCTGAAAAATGACGGGATGATACATATCTCAAAGATGAGTGCTTCGCGCATCTCTCACCCGCTTGAAGTGCTCTCGCTCAACCAATATCTACCTCAAATAGAGGTTATCTCTATCGATAATGAAAAAGGTAAAGTCGGCTTAAGTCTCGTTGAGAGCTAATTTATATTTTTTAAAAAATAACTCTATGGTATGATATGAGTTACATGATACAAAAAAAAGTTTAGGAGAGTGAGCATCTTGTTTAATTGTGCTGATGTTAAAATCCAAAGTGAGCATTGTTCTAATATAAATAGCATATTGGTCATTGAAAGCTCTGCCCTCCTTCGAGATAATATAAAAAAGAGTATAAGAGACAGAATAGAGATTTCTTGCGACACGGCAGACACTGAAAAAGAGGCGATGGAGCTGCTCCTAAAAAACAGGTATGATTTAATTATTGCAGACCTTCATCTTTCCGATAGCGGCGGAAACTTAATAGCTTATCTGGTTCGTGAAAATCATCGTATTATTGTAATCACAGCCTCAGAAAACGAAGAAAATCGTGAAAAACTTGTCTCCTTGCAAATAGTTGACTATCTTTATAAAACCGATGAGAGAAGCATAATTAGCTATCTAATAAACTCCATCATTAGACTTCAGGCGAACGCAAATGCAACCGTAATAATCTGTGATGATTCTAAAACTTCCAGAGTGCTGATTAAGCAAGAGGTAGTGAGCCAAAACCTTGCTTATATTGAGCTGGAGGATGGGCAGCAGGCTTATGAATGTATCATAAACAAGGGTCTAAAAATAGATTTGCTCATCACGGATGTTATCATGCCAAACATGGACGGAATCAATCTTATTCGCCACATACGACACAGATATAATGCAAGCGAGCTCCCTATTTTGGCGCTCTCCGGTTCTAATAAGCACTCCCTCGTTGCACAGCTCCTAAAAACAGGAGCAAATGATTATGTTGACAAACCCATAAAAAACGAAGAGTTTTTAACGCGGATGAATATGCTGCTAGACCACTCCAGACTCTTTAAACAAAATAAAGAGCTCATAGAAGAGTTACAAACAACTGCAACTACGGATTTTCTCACAAAACTTTACAACAGAAACTACTTCTACTCAACTATTAAGATTATTCAAGCTCAGGCAAAAAGACACAATCAACCCTATGGAATTGTAATGGGAGATATTGATTTTTTCAAAAAAGTGAATGATAGCTATGGACATGAGGTTGGTGACATAGCACTTAAATCTGTAGCAACAATTATAAAAGAGAGTGCAAGAGAGTCCGATATAGCTTGCAGATGGGGCGGAGAAGAGTTTTTGATTCTTGTGCCTAATACAAACATTGAAGAGTTGGTACATTTTACTCAAAGAATTAGAAAAATTATTGAGAGCATTCCTGTAATAGTCGGAGATTCTGATTTAGTATTTAATGTAGCCGCCTCTTTTGGCATTGCTTTGTCAAATAAAGAAAATTGCGAAAATGTTGAAGAGATAATAGATGAAGCCGACCAAAAACTCTACAAAGCAAAAGCATCCGGCAGAAACTGCGTAGTTTTTAACTAAATTACGCACTAAAACGAGCAAGTCCGTTTTAGTGGCAGGGACAAATTGTCCCTACAACCCCCTAAAGCTACGAAAAACTTTGTTTTTCGAGAATTACAAGGCGCATAGCATCCGTGATATAATACGAAAATTTTAAATCCACAAGAAGATTCAGATGATACAACTTATTAATATTTCTAAAAGCTTTACCTCGCAAGAGCTTTTTTCTGACCTCAACTTTAAGCTGAACTCTGGCAATAAGATAGGTTTGGTTGGAAGAAACGGAAGCGGAAAGTCAACACTTTTTAAACTGATTTTGGGTGAAGACACCCCCGATAGCGGTGAAATAATAATACCAAAAGGGTATAAAATCGGAGCGCTTAAACAGCACCTTGAGTTCAGTGAGCCGACACTTAGAGAAGAAGCCGCTTTGGCTTTGGCGGAGGACGATAAGTTTAGCCTCTATAAAGTGGAAAAGATTCTTTTTGGTTTAGGGTTTACACATGAGGATTTAGAAAAAAATCCGCTCTCATTCTCCGGCGGCTATCAGATACGGATAAACCTTGCAAAGCTTCTTGTAACTGAACCAAACCTCCTTCTTTTGGATGAGCCTACCAACTACCTTGACATTGTCTCTCTTCGCTGGCTTAGGGCTTTTTTGAAGGCCTTTGAAGGAGAGATTATTTTAGTGACCCATGACAGGGACTTCATGGACAGCATCACAACCCACACCATGGGAATCATCCGCAAATCTCTTAGCCTGATTCAAGGCGACACACATAAATTTTATGCCCAGCTCAAAGCAAATGAGGAACTTTACGAGAAGCAAAAAATATCTCAGGACAAGAAGGTAAAAGAGCTTGAGGAGTTTATAGCCAAAAATAAAGCCCGAGCTTCCACGGCAGCTCTTGCCCAGTCAAAAGTAAAACAGCTAGAGAAAATGGATTTACTGGAAGATTTAGGCTTTGACTCGACTCTGAAGTTTGATTTTAACTTCAAAGACACTCCTGCAAAAGTTCTGCTTGAGGTCAAAGATTTAAGCTTCGGTTATACACCCGAAAATATTTTGTTTAAAAACATCTCATTTGCTCTTGAAAAAGGAGAGTGTTTAGGAATCATCGGAAAAAACGGTAAAGGAAAATCGACTCTTTTAAATACGATTGCCGGAGAGTTAAAGCCGCTCAGCGGAGAGGTGAAATTTCACACTACAACTGCATACGCCCACTTCGGACAAACAAATATTTCCCATCTCAACCCAAAAAATACGGTCATGGATGAAATTTATGTGGGAAATCCTAACCTCTCGGAGTCCAATGTAAGAAGCATCTGCGGCGGCATGATGTTTAGCGGCGAGAGTGCAAAAAAGAAAATTTCACTTCTCTCAGGAGGCGAAAAAAGCCGTGTCATGCTAGGGCAGATTTTGGCTCGCAATGTCAATCTACTCTTTTTGGATGAACCTACAAACCACCTCGACATGGACTCCATAGAGGCTCTGACAGTTGCAATCCAAAATTTCAAAGGCTCGGTTATCATTGTAACCCACTCCGAGGAGCTGCTCCGAAGAGTTTGCGATAGGCTGATAATCTTCGCAAAAGAGGGAGCTGAATATTTTGACGGCGGATATGATCTCTTTTTAGAAAAAATAGGCTGGGAAGAGGAAGAAGCAGAAGAGAAGGTAAAATCTGTTCCAAAAGGGAACAGACAGGAGAATAAAAAGCTAAGAGCTTCTCTTGTTCAAGAGCGAAGTAAAGCAACCTCCTCCCTTAAAAAAGAGGTTGAAAAACTGGAGAAGTTCATCATTGAGAGTGAGGAGATGCTGGAGATTTATCATGCAGATTTAATACAGGCTTCAAATAAATCGGACAACTCCAAAATTATGGAAATTTCACAGCTTATTGCAAAGTCGGAGAAAGAGATAGAGAGCAAGTTTGAACTTTTAGAGATTACTCAAAACAAGCTAGATGAGATTTTAGAGAGTTATGATAAAAAATTAGAGGAGCTTGAGGGCTAGAAACTGCTCCATCTTTAGTATTATAAATTTCTATTCAATAATCATTTTTGCAATAAAAAGCCTGATTCCTGTTCCGCCATGTTTGTCTGTTATATAACTCTCAAAAGCGGTAAAAAATGTTTCATAATCTGGGTTCCTTTTATTTATATTTTTTAGTTTTAATGACTAATATATGGCTGTTTGAGTGTCATGGTAAATAGTGCCCCATACGTGTCGTTGGTAACATTTATCGATCCATTCAGCCGTTCATTAATCAGTTTTTTTGCTAAAGGGAGACCAATTCCACACCCGTTCTCCCCTTTAGTCGTGTAGGGAGATGTAAATATTTTAGTGATTACTTTAGGATCGATGCCGCTTCCGTTATCACCGAAGCAAATTTCTACGGTATCATCCGTTTTTGTTACGGTAATGGTGATTACAGGACAGTTGATTGCGGCATAGGTAAGCTGATAGATACTGTTGTCAAACAATATCATCAAAATATTGGCAAAAGCATGTTTCGCCCCCGATACTATAATATTTTCAGGACAATTCATAACAACGTCTATATGATAGAGGATTAGATTGTCTCGCTGAAGTTTGCACGCCATGTCGATCTGTTTTTTGAGATTGAAGCTATTCTGATGATCACTGTTGCTGTAAAAATCGTACAGATCATCGACCATACCTTTCATATAGACTAAAGCAGTATTCATTTTTTCGATGTTGGAGCCGAATTCGGCTAACAGCGTATCATGTTTTTTGAGGCGGTAGAGGCTTTCAAAATACATCAGGTACGAGCTCAGTTGCGATATGGGTTCTTTCCACTGATGAGTGACGTTCCCAATTGTTTTTCCGACCGATACGAATTTTTCCTCTTCAATCAGGAGACTGCTTTTCAGATCGTTATCGGATTTGATTTGCGCAACACGTTGTGCAAGCGCCATGGACAACAAAATCATTTCAATGAGAACGGCAAAGGGGACAATGATGTACGCCGGTAAAGCAAATGAGCTGGAATAACCGCCGGTGCCAAGTGCAACATATACTACAGCCAACATATAGAGTCCTTCGCCGATAAGAAAATAGAATGCACCCACATATTTTTTAGTAAGGGCATAGAGATTGACGAGGATAATAAAAAAGCCTGTGATCAACGGTATAGGTATAAAATAGGCTGTGTACAGGAGTAGGCTCGGATTGATTAACTGATAAACCATAAGTAAAAAAATGACGAAATTGACCGATCCAAAAAAAATCAACGCAGAGAATATTTTTTTGTTTCTATCATGGAATTTGAAAAAGGTGATCGTCAACAAAACAAAAAAGACGGTCGTTAAAAAAGGGCTTATCCACGTGCTGATCATGATGAAATAGAAATTTATACCGATGTCTAAAAAGTAAAACATCCCGTTAATTGAATATTGATACCATATCAGAGTTATCCCATGTAAAATATACATCAGATAAACCGGCTCCTTTAAACTCAGAAACATCGACATGTTGTAAATGACGAGAGCGAGCATTACTCCGCCGAAGAATGCATAGAGGGAGATCTCCATGATAGTGCTGTAGGAGTATTTTTGTGGCGTTAATATTTCCCACTCCAGATTCATAGCACCTAAGGATTCGAAGCGTGTAATGACGTTTACCTCTTCGCCCGGATTGAGGCTTAATTCAAATACGCTTTTAGTGGAGGCGATGGAATGAAATTTTTGATTCCGTAAACCTCCTAATGCGTACGAAGCTTTGATGGTTTTTCCTTGATAAATAGTAGCATCAATGTTGGTTCCCGTCCTAGGATTTCTAAAAAATAAATTTTGCGGTTTGTCGGAGCCGTTTTTTACCGTTACTTTTGTCCAAAATACGGAGCGGGTGTAACTTGTAAAATATTTGGAATATGTCGAGGCATATCTCCCTTCCAGTACATCTTGGGAGGTGAGGGTAGCGTTAGCATCTTCGATTGCTATTTGATACGTACGGGTCATAATGGGGGCGAAATTTTCATGCAAGACGATAGGGTCGGCTGCTAGACGCAGAGAGAGTAGAAATAAAAACAGAATTACTGTTTTCATAGGGGTTTCAACATATAGCCGATCTCTTTAATCGTTACAATCAAATCAACGGGGAGTTTTTTGCGTAGCCGATAGACCATATTTCGCAGGGTATTCGGGGCAACGCTCCCTTCATAGATACATTCTTCGATATATTCGGTCATTACGAGCATCGAGCGTTTGGCAAGGAGAATTTCAAGAAACAGATATTCGTTTTTGGTAAGTGGCTCTTCTGCTCCGTTGATGAGGAGCTGTTTGCGGATTGAGTCATAGACGATCTCTTCCGAAAGAGCAATTTTCAGTTTCCCTTTATGGCTCAGCCGCTCAACCGATTGTTTCAGCGATTTCATCAGATCGTTGAACTGGAGGGGTTTTTCGAGATAGCTGACGAGATTAAAACCGATGACGCCGAGGAGCTTTTCTTTTTCGGTGAAACTGCTCGTGATAATAATCGGGATATCCGGATCGGTTTTGCGTATCTCCAGTGCGACGGCATATCCGTCGATGAAGGGCATCACATAATCGAGTATAACGATATGGATATTTTTTTTCTGAAACATTCTCAATGCATCGGCACCGTTGTCCGCTTCAAAAACATGGCCTGCAAAGAGAGAGAGTGTTTTAATGGTATTTTTACGAGTCGATTCGTCATCCTCAGCATAAAGTATATTTAAAGTTTTTAATATCTCAGATGTAGACTGCATATCCGCTCCGTATAAATTTATGCGACATTATAAAGCTTTAACATCATTTCTACATCATATTCCAAAATCACTCAATAAATGTGACGCCAATATGATATGGATGTGATGGGGAAATGATTTGTCTTTTGTAAGATTTGAGGTAGAAAGCATCTTACAAGGAGTAGTTAATAATGAATACTACTACACACCAACAAATCGCCTTTGTCCTCGACAATGTTGCCGATAACCAGACCCTCGTTGCGGGAATCCCCTCCGAAACCCCCGTTTATGTACTAAAGAGCAGCGGCGACGTCCTCGCGCAAATGGCAACGATTACGTCCGGTTATTCGAATCTAGACGCAATCCATCTCTACTCCCATGGTTCCGACGGAGCCCTCAATCTCGGTTCTATAACGCTCGATAGTTCAAATCTAAACAATCATGCCACCATTTTAGCACAAATCGGTTCATCACTCAGCCAAAGCGGTGACATATTGCTTTATGGGTGTAACGTTGCAGAGGGGCAAGCAGGAGTTGAATTTATCTCGAAACTCTCTCAAGTTACGGGGGCAGATATCGCCGCATCGGATGATTTGAGCGGAGCCAGTGATAAAGGCGGGGATTGGGTGCTGGAGGCGCATACTGGAAGCGTAGAAGCTCAAGCGATAAGTGCAAATGAATTTGAATGGGTATTGGCACCTAGCGGTAGCCCGGTTTACGATTTTGAAGGTCTCGCAACGCAAGTTGATACTAACGAAGTCACTTTTGCAGCGAATGGTCATACACTAGATACAAGCTCATCAAACGGAACCGTAACCAATATAGGTCACTATTTAGACGCAAGAACATCCGCTACAGGAACAATACATTTGCATTTTACGGATGGTGCAACATTTGATGCTTCGTCAATTAAGCTTGAAAAATTCAATGATGAAGATAGTGTCAATCTGATGATAACTTCAAATCTAACGAATAGAGCTAACTTAAATTGGATGAATGATGCTTCAAGCAACCAAGAAAAGTATGTTTGGAACACTGCATTATCTGGATCCAGCTTTGCAACTATCGATTTAAGTATGTTTGTAGGGGCAACCGATCTTTATATCGAAGGTTGGAGTGGAGGTGCGATTTCTGGTTTATATCTCGATGATTTTACGGTGGATTTTCCTGTGACAAATGCTGCACCGGTCATTACCAACCTCAACGGCGATAGCGTTTCGATTGCACCAGGCGAAGTCGGTATAATCGATGCCGATCAAATGCCTAACGATGCGTGGGTTACGGACAGCGATTCTGCAAACTTTAATAACGGTTATTTATTAATCCATCAGGCGACGGGTACTACGGACGGTAATTTTAGTGCTATTGACTCTGTCGTATTGTTCAATGCGTCAGGTGCAGGTTTAGACGGCAACTCTACCCCCGTCTCTGCCAGCGGAACTCCTGCACATGGAAACGATGTATATGTAATGACGATGGCTGGCTGGGTAAAAATTGGTGTGGTGGATGGGTTTGATCAGTTAGATGGTCAAAACGGTGCTGATTTGCGTATTGGTTTAAACGCTGGTGCTACGCCGAATTGTATAAGTGCAATTCTTGAAACCCTTCAATATAGCTCTAATACCGCTGGAACAAGAACCTTTGAGGCTACGGTTAGCGATAATGGTACCGACTTGTCAAATGTAGCTACTTTTACCGTTGTTGTTGGAACACCTAATACAGCCCCCGTCATCACTGGCCTCGATGGCGATACATTTGCCTTATCCTCTAGCGGTATTTATATGGATGTAACTCAGAATGCCACCGTTTCCGACTATGAACTGGACGATGAGGCAGGCAACAACGACTATACGAGTGACTGGACAGGTGCTATCCTCACTGTAGAGCGTGTCGGCGGTGCTGTGGCAAGCGATGTTATCACTATTGCACCTGCGACTGTTGCTGTAAATGAAATTACGCATAAACTCTCTTATAGCGGACATGTTGTCGGCACTTATACCAGCATTAACGGCACGCTGACAGTGAACTTCACAGGTGAAAATGGCGGAATCCCCGATAACGATGTCGTTCAGCAAATTATCAACGGCGTTTATTATGAAAATGCCAAACCTTATGGTTCTGACAATTTGCGTTTTACGCTGAGTGATGGTCAAGGCGGCAGTACAACGGCGGATGTAACGGTCACTTCCGAGAAAGTGTATATCGATAACACCACCGATACCACCACCATCAACAAAACCGACAAAGTGAGTTTCAGCGAAGCAATCGCAATAGCGGCACCGGATGGTATAATCAGTAACAAACTTTATCTCGATAGCAGCTTAGATGGGCAAACGGTTTCCATGTCTGCCGCTACCACACTGGATGAATCATTGACGCTCTATAACTACGCCGATAGCACCACTGTGAGTGGGGGAACGCTGTCGATTAGTAACAACAAATATCTTTCCTTTAGCGACAACCATGTCGATAAAATCCTGAATTTCAACGGTGTGCTTACCGGCGCAGGCGGTATTATCAACGGAGGCAATGGCACGGTACAACTCGGCGGTACAAACACCTACAGCGGAGGCACATCTCTTTTCTCCGGTACGCTAGAGATTGCCGGGCAGTCCAACATAGGTTCAGGCAATATAAACTTTGTTTCTACTTCTGACCAAACGCCTGCAACGCTATCTCTTACCAATACCGCTAATACCACCATCACTAGCGCTATTACTATAAATAATCTGAATGGCGGGGTCATACAGGTTGCGGGCGACAGCGGTGTCGCCACCATAATTAGCGGCGTAATTTCCGGCACCGCATCCGGCAATTTGACACTGCGAAGCGAAGGTGGCTCTGATAATTCAGTGATGCCAATCATCCAACTCTCCGGTACCAATACTTTTGACGGCAAAACTATTGTCGATATGGCGCACACTAATTCACAGAACATGGGTTATGTCATGATCGCCGGTGATAGCAATCTCGGTACGGGCGCACTGGAGTTGACTTCAGGTGGTCTGATTATTACGAATGACACCACCATCGACAATGCAGTCATCTTGAAGAACAGTAATCACGATTTGGTTATCGGTAGTGGAAAGTCCGTGGAGTTCTCAGGCGATATGAGTGGCGATACTAGTTTTTCTATCTATTCAGATGGCACTGATTCGCAAGTTATTTTCAGCGGCACCAATACCAATGCCGGAGGGGTGTCTGTCAGTGAAAATGCTACATTGACTCTCTCTAGCACAACTAACAGCGCAATTGCAGATACCGCTAATCTTGGGATTTTGTTGGGGACAGTCATTCTTAACCAAGACAGCGAAACCATCGGCAACCTGTATTCAAACGGTGGCAGCCTTGAAATCGGTAGCAACACACTGACAGTGAGTGGCAGCTGTGATAGTATTTTTGATGTCAGTTTGGTTGGTAGCGGTAATCTAGTCATTCAAGGCAACTCAAATCATACCTTTACCGTGAACTCAAATGCAGCTTCGATGAGCAATTTCAGCGGTACGACAACCGTGAACAACCACGGAGATCTTCTTCTTGGATCCGGTGGGAATCTCAGTGGTGCTATCATAGTCGATGACACTGGACTTTTGACCGGTGATGGTACGGCATTGGGTTTGGTTACGGTTAAAAGCGGCGGTACGCTGGGAGCTGGTAATATAAGTGGTTATGCTACCTCGGTTGCAGATATCGACTTCAATGGCGGACTAACGGCGGAAGCTGGCTGTACGCTGGACTTCACCCTTAAGGGCGCAACAGCCGGCACACAGTACGACCAGTTTAAGGTAGTCGGTGCAGTAGATATATCGGGAACCACACTGACACTAGATGGAAACTACACACCTCAGTCCGGCAATGTCTTCACCATCGTTACCAATGATGGCAGTGACGCCGTCGTCGGTACTTTTAACGGACTAAGCGAAGGCGCTACGGTTACATTGAATGATGTTGGCATGACCATTAGTTATATGGGTGGCGATGGTAATGATGTTACTCTGACAGCACCGGCAGCACCGGCTGCTCCGGAAATAGCAGTCAATTATTTCGGGACAGATATCACAGATAGCGATAATACTCCTTCTGCTGATGACGGTACCGAATTCTTCGAGACGGATCTTGGTGAAACAACTACGAATAGATATATTATTGTTAACAACGGCAATGCTGATCTCAACATCGGCGATATCACCATTACTGGCGCTCATGCTTCTGACTTTTCCGTAGTCTCTCTGACCATAGATGGTGTTGGCGTAACTGTTGTACCATCTGGAGTAGAAGCTCGTCTTGAGATACTTTTTACGCCATCAGCCACCGGTAATCGTAGTGCTGAAATTTCTATCGCCAATAATGATAGCGATGAAAACCCATTCAACTTTTCAATTCAAGGTCTAGGGGTTGGAAGCGGCAATACAGTCCCTGTAAACACCATTTCTGAAAGTTATAGCACTAGCGAAGATACGGTTAAATCTATAACTGACCTTGCTGTTGCCGATGCGGATAACAACACACTTACTGTAACGCTAAGTGTAAATCACGGCACGCTTAACATGCCAACCATTGATAACAACGAGAATATTACAGTTTTAGACGCTAATGGTCTGGATGGAAGCATTAGTTTTAGTGGTAGCGTAGATTCTATTAATGCAATGTTGGCGGATGGCGTAGATTATTATGCTGTAGCAAATGCTAACGGCGATAACGCCGCGACATTAACCATGACAACATCCGACGGCATAGCCGACGCTGTGGTTGATAGCGCAGCAGTTAATATTACCATCATCAACGATGCACCGACCTTTAATCATTCATTTGGAACCTTTGCAGATGATTTTTCATACGGTCATTATTATGACAATGCCGATGCTTACGCTGAAGCTTATGCCAGTGCTTTACAACCTGATGGCAAACTTGTGTCGGTTGGTTATGCAGAGATGGACGGAGGCGATCCTTATTTAGCAATAACTCGCACTCATCCTGACGGTACACTGGATGCGAGTTTTGGTGATGACGGTGAACTTGCACTCTCTGGTTATTACGGTGCTACATCAGTCGCAATACAGCCCGATGGTAATATTGTGATTGCCGGAATAGATGTTAATGGTCATGCCTTTGTTGCACGTTTTCATGAAGATGGTCGTGAAGATAATGGTTTTAACAATAGTGGATGGGTTAATGTTGCCAATGATACCGAACTTGATTCTCTATATGTGACACAAGTAGCGTTGCAATCCGATGGCAAGATTCTCGTCGCAGGTACCCAAAATCCTGAAAATGGAGATGGCGGTGATGTTGCACTGGTGCGCTACAACGCCGATGGAACTTTGGATACTGGCTTTGGAAGCAATGGTGTAGTGATTCAGGATATGGGTAGTAATAATGCTGACGATGCGGCAGCCATAGCTATTGATACCAATGGCAAGATTGTAATCGCCGGCAGTGTCGCAGGTGATTTCGCTGTCTCTCGCTTCAATGCCGATGGAACGCTCGATACTTCTTTTAACACTACAGGTATCAAAACAGTCGATTTTGGAACTGAAACCGGCGCAAATGGATTGGCTATACAGTCGGATGGCAAAATTGTAGCTGTGGGTATATCCAATAATACTGCCGACGGCAATTATGATGTTGCATTGGCGCGTTTTAATACGGACGGTTCGTTAGATATTAATTTTGGAACCGGCGGCAAAGTTATACTTAGCCAGATTCACACGCTACTTGGTGATTTTGCTTTTGATGCGTCGGCTACAAACGGTGACGACATAGGCTACGGTGTGACACTGGATAAAGAGAGCAATATCTATGTCAGCGGACAATTCAGTTATATCGGAGAGAACTTCGCCGGAGATTCGATAACTGCGAGCTTCATGGCAGTAGCCAAGTATAACAGCAGTGGTGTATTGGATGCAAACTTTTGCAATGGCGGTATTTATATGCCTGATTATGTCGCGAGTGGTAATTTGTACGATAGAGATAGTGCGTATGGGCAAAATATACTTGTCCAGCCGGATGGCAAAGTTGTCGTCACGGGCGGAGATAATTACTATGTCTCTTGGTCTGAAACATATTCTAATCAGTTCGAAGTAACACGCTTGGATAGCACAACAGGTGTGCCAGATTCTCAATTCGGTGATGCAAACGATACTGTGGAGAGAACAAATACTACTGCTTTTGTAGAGGGCGGTGATGCGGTAACCATTGGCGGCTCCGGTTATTCGTATTTTCTTCCGACTATTTACGATGTAGAGCAAAATGCACTAGATAATTACTCGGGCGGAACGCTCACGATTCTTAGAGACGGCGGTGCAAATAGTGAAGACCTTATTCGTTTTGATACTTCAAACTCTTCAGCGATGACTACGGCTGGAATCACACTGGAAGGGACATCGGCTACAACCGGCAATATTAAGCACGCAGATCAAACATTTGCAACATTCGATACAAGTACTGAGGGACAATTAGTTATCCATTTTACAAGTTCAGATGCTACTCAAGTACTCGTGGATGCCGTTACCGCTAGCATTTCTTACAAGGACACAAACAATATTAATCCTGGTTATGATGCAGGCGAAGTCAATCTCGCATGGACTTATAACGACGGAGATGATGAAGAAGTGGCTTCAACCACTTACATCAAAATCGAAGGGGCAAATGATGGCGACATCAGCGGTACAGTTACTGTTTCCGGTACGCCGACAACCGGCTCTACACTCAGTGCAGCAGGACTTAATACCATCAAAGACCCAGATTTGGTTACAGCAGATAATCCTAACGGCTATGTATCCGAAAATGACATGTCATTCCAATGGCAAGTTTACATCAACGGAAGTTGGGTTAATATTGACGGGGCTACTGATTCGACTTTTGAGGTAACATCTAACGAAAATGGTAAACAAATTTATGTAGTAATAGGTTATGAAGACAGCACAAACGGCAACTATTCTGAATTGAATAGCAGTAGCACTTCAAACAGTGGAGGCGGTTCATCTGGTGGTGGAAGCACGGGAGGCGAAACAACGCCAACGCCAACACCAATTGTTCCGACACCAACGCCAACGCCAACACCGGTTGTTCCGACACCAACGCCAACGCCAACGCCAACGCCAACGCCAACGCCAACACCGGTTGTTCCGACACCGACGCCAACAGTTATAGATGGAGCGCAAGTACATACAGGGACGACTATAGAAACAAGAATAACTACCGATACAAACGGTCATACTACAACAACAACTGTAACAGCTGAACAATTCACAATTCTACCGGTAAGTACAACACGAACAGACTCAACAGGAACAACAACTACTGCAGATATTCCACTATTCTGGGGCGAGAGTTCTAAAACAGAATGGGCGACTACAGCCAATATTCCAACGGGAATCGGTTTAGTCTCCGAGGGTTCTCGCGCGCCGGTAGCAGAGCAAACGGTATCATCGGCATTGGGAGATTTACTCTATTATATTGATACGACGACCCCAGGTACAGATCCGAGTAAATCAAATCAACTAGGAGGAGGGTCAAGCTTTCTCGATTTATTAAGCAATGTCTCCACCCTTATCGTTAATAAAATAACTCTCACAGACGACAGCGGAATTGCTTCAACTACTCCCGTAACTATAAACGGAACTGCAAATTCGATTACAACTACAACCGGCACTAGCGCTCCGGTCGAAGCAATCGTAATAGATTCTAGCACTCTTCCACATGGGAGCTATCTCAATCTTCAAAACATTGAGTTTGCAGTTCTTGTAGGCGATGGTATCACTGTGAGAGGCGGAGCAGGCGCCAATATCTTCTTCTCAGGAGTAGGTTCTCAAAACATCGTTCTCGGAAAAGATGATGACCAACTCTACGCAGGCGCGGGAGATGATATTGTCGGCTCTGTGAGTGGTAACGATACGGTTCATGGCGAAATAGGGAATGACACTGTATTTGGAGGATCCGGCTGGGATACTTTATCAGGCGGAGAGGGAAGCGATACTCTCAACGGAGGACTTGGATATGACACGGCACTGCAAGAGGGAAGCAAATCAGATTACACCTTACAAATAGCAAACGGAACTATTACTCTAACCAATACAACCAATAATAGTGTGGACACACTCAAAGATATGAATGAAATTCACTTTGAGAGTGGCGAAATTTTGTATGTTGCGAATAATGATGTACAGCAAAAGATGTTGTTGGCACTCGGACATGCTAAGGCAGAGATTTTGTATGTGCCTTTAGTGCAAACAATTGCAGGAACAGATGCAGACAATACATATCAGTTATCTGATAATTTATACGGCTTAAGCGTAGATGCAAAAGGCGGAAACGATATTTTAAATGTTACCGGAAACTTTAACGACTTTAGAATTGAGCAAACGCAGACGGGAGTAGAAATCACATCTCTCATCAACGGAACCATGAACGAACTCAAAAACTTTGAATCAATTATTTTTAGTGACGGTAGCGATATTGTGATAATTGATAATCTGATTTCACTTGTCGGAAGCCATTATCCGATGGATGCGATTATAGGTTAAAATGGGTTCTGCCCCATATTATGAAAACAAAATTAAGATAAAAAAAGGAAAAATATGAAGAACATGAAAATAGTTACATTCGCCATGGTTATTGCTTTAAACGCTGGATTAATCGCTTCAGAAACACAAACGGACTCAAATACACTCATCGATAAATTATATATTGGAGTGGATATTGGGAGTACGCAGTTAGAAACCAAAGTTACGAATAATGTAAATGTACCCACTTTAGCAAAAAGTAATTCTAGCAGTCTCAGTGATACAAGTAGCGGTTTTTCTCAAACACTGAAACTAGGATACATGTTTAATGCAAACAACCGTGCTATGGTATTTTATCAAAACAGTAGTGCCGAAGATGTAAAAGTTTCCATGTACGGTGTCGGGTACGATTATTTAATAGGTGAGAGTTCATTTCAGCCGTTTGTGGGAGTTTTTGCGGGACGCAGCAGTGTCAATGATTCTAAAAATAATTTAGATGCTTCTGCTATAAATTATGGTTCACAAGTTGGAGTAAGTTATATATTAAATGCAAATATCTCTTTGGAAGCGGGTTACCGTTTTATGAAATCAAACATGGAACAATCTGCAACATATAGTGATACCGCCTATGGTTATCCGGCAACTTTAAAAGAAACAGCAAAAGTAGATACGCTTACGAATATGTTTGTAGGTGTAAATTATAGGTTTTAGTATCTGACTTTACCCACTTTTTTAATAAAGTGCGTAAGGCTCTAAAAATTAGTTCTTTTCCATCATGGCAATATTTAACATTTGCCCATCTTCAACGTCCAAATGCTTTACGGATGTTGTTATATTCTCTTTGCTGAAAACGTCATGATATGGAATTGAAGCCAGATCTATCTCTTGAGAATCACTGCTTAAAATCACAAAATCATTTGCATGTATTCTAAAAAGAAGTGAGTTTGGAAACATCTCTTTTAAAAGCTTGGCAAAATCAAAAAGTAACTGATTTCCCATCTCCCATCCATATTTAGCGTTGTACTCTTTAAAATTATGTAAAAAAACTATATCTACATATTTATAAATATTACTAATGCTGTTCTTTAAAAAGACAATATTCAAATAATCCTGATTAAAGAGCTCCGTGACTCTGTCATTAAAAAAATAGACAAAGCGCTCATGTTCTAGCTCACTCTCCGGCAATTGCGTAGCACTCTCTTTTAAAACCACCTTTGAAAGCACTTTTAGCGCGCTCTCTACTACTTTTTCATGAAACTGTATATTGGAGAGCTTCTGCAACTCTTCCAATGCTTCGCTAAGATTCTTTCTGCTTTTGTAGATTCTGCTAGTAGTCATGGCATCAAAAGAATCCGCAACAATCATAATTTGCGAAAGTTCGTTAATCTCTTCGCCTTTTAGCCCTTTTGGATACCCTTTTCCGTCGTAGCGCTCATGGTGAGCATTTATAATATTTGATATTATTTTAAACATAGGAATTTTATTTAACATATCAAAGCCTACGCTTACATGCTCCTGAATTAATTTGTACTCAATTTCATTCAGTTTACCCGGTTTTAAAAGTATTGAATCCGGAGTGGCAACTTTTCCTATGTCGTGAAGTATTCCGGCTCTGTAAATCAGGTTACAATCCTCATCGCTACATTTCATCTCTTTGGCTATCATTCTAGAATAATCGGCAACGCGTTGGGAATGCCCTGCCGTGTAGCTGTCACGACGCTCGATTAAGTCAATAAGTGCAATGAGCGTCTGTTCATAGTTGTCAATCTGTTCCATCTGCATGGCTTCACGTTTTTGTATCTCTTTTTCTACCAACTCTTCTAAATGTTGATGATAAAGTTTGTTTTCTTTTGTTTCATTTATTTTACTGACTGATTGAAAAATAGTATCTAACATTTGATCATTTTGAAAAGGTTTTACAATATAAGAGCCAACACCAAGCTTTATCGACTCAATCAAATAATCGCTTTCCGTGTATGCCGATGTAATGATAATATCTTGTGCAGAGTTGATTTCCTTAATATTTCTTATCAAATCAATACCGTTTAAATTAGGCATCCTGATATCTGTAATAACAATGTCACAAGCTCTTTCTTTGTACGCATCCAAAGCCTTTTGCCCATCTGAGACGGCTCTTATATCTTCAAAAAAATTACTCAAATACTTTTCAAATTTCTCTCTTAATTTATCTTCATCTTCTGCATAGATAATAGAAATATTTTTAGAAATATTTTTTAACTCTTGCACACTTCTCATCTCATGCTACTCTCTGTTTTTTTTTGCAATTCAATGCAAAAACATACGCCGTCTTTTGTGTTTATGACACTCAATGTGCCATTAATATGTTTTTCTATAATCATCTTTGACATATACAAACCTATCCCCGTGCCGCTTTTACTATTTTTGGTTGAAAAGTACGGATCAAATATTTTAGCAAGATTATGCTCCTCTATTGATCCTCCATTATTGCACATATCTATAATTATACTATTTTCAGTATCTTTTATGCTTACAACTATCTCTCTTTCTTCTTCATTCCTGTTTTCTACCAAAGCTTCTTTAGCATTTTTTAGTATATTTATAAATACTTGCACCAACTCGCGTGAATAGACTTTTATCTTAGGAGTAGGAGCAATATTTATTTTATAAACTATGCTGCTGTTTTCCAAGCTTTTGGACATCATATTTAATGAATTCTCTAACAGCTCTTCTATATTTACCTCTTCTAACTCTTTGCTTGGTTTAAAAAAGTCTCTAAAATCATCTATCGTATTTGACAAATATCTTGTTTGTTCTAAAATATCGTTTGCCTCTTGCTGTACTTCATCATCATTTAAATTCCCCAACTCTAGGTCAAGCAGCATATTATTTGCACTCATAGATATAACGCTTATAGGTTGGCGCCACTGATGCGCTATCATGCTTATCATCTCCCCCATGGCCGCCGAGCGTGACTGTGCTATCATCAGTTCATCTTTTTGTTTTAACTCCTGCTCCATAATCATTCTATTTGAGATATCCTGCTTAATTCCTATATAGTTTACAATCTTCCCGTTTTTGTTTTTTATAGGAGAGATAATTGCTGATTCCCAATACTCTTCTCCGCTTTTTTTAATATTTTTAAAAGTGCCTGACCATGTTTGTTCATTAGCTAGCTTATTCCATAGCTCTTCATACTCTTCTTTTGTTGTAGCACCCGATGCAAGTATTCTCGGATTGTTTCCAAGGACTTCCTCCGGAGAGTATCCTGTAGTTTTTGTAAAAAATGGATTCACATATTCAAGATTTCCATATATATCGGTAATGACGATAGATACCGGACTCTGCTCAATAGCTGTTTTAAGTTTTTTTAGCTCTTGTTCTGAAGCCAACTGCTCTGTTGTGTCTATGATAATGCCTGTAATTTTTACAGGGATACCCTGAGCAGACTTAACAACCTCATTTTTTATTTTAACATTACGCTCACTGCTGTCTCTTCTTTTGAGCACGCACTCTATCTCTTCTTTTTCTGTTTTTCCTTCTCTAATCCTTGCAATTAAGATGTTTATTTTATTCTGATCCTTTTGCGAGAAGTAGCTCATTAAAACTTCATATTCAGGGATAAAAGAAGTTATTTTTTCACCGAATATTCTAAAAACTTCATCAGACAGAATCACTTCTTTTGTCTCTAAGTTCATCTCCCAACTACCGATATGGCCTATGCGCTCTGCATCATTAAGCATCTTATATGCAGAATTAAGTTTTTTTTCATAATTCTTTCTATCAGTAATATCAAAGTGTGCAACAATCACGCCATGCGTTACCCCATTCTCATCTATCAAAGGCACTTTCGAACTGTTGAGCCATATTTTTGAGCCATCTGATTTTGTTTGAGGTTCTTCATAGTTTATCTTGCTTCTTTTTGACTCCATAACTTCTCTATCATCTGCTAAATAATACTCCGCTTCCGCCGCCCATGGCATATCGAAATCAGACTTACCTACTATATCCTTTTCAAAAGTTAAATTTAATTCATTTGCAAATATTTTATTACACCCTAAATATTTAGACTCACTGTCTTTCCAAAAAATCGATATAGGAACTGCATTAATAATTGTTTTCAATAAAGTACTTTCACGCTTTAGCTGTTTCTCAATATTTTTCAGTTCAGATATATCAGTGCACACCTGAACGGTTCCTTCTGTATGGTTTGCCAAAACAATAGGACTGATTGTAAAGCTGTACACATGTGAATCATTATGAAATTCATACGACGAAACCGTTCTCATATTTTTTATAAAGGTACAAAGTTCACACTGATTCTCTTCTATCTTTTTATTATGAAACAGAACATGATTGGAGTGATTTATTATCTCATATTTAGATAGATTCAAAAACGATTTTGCCGCACGATTGGCTTGACGAATAATCCCCTCTGCGTCAACTACAACTACCGGAACCGGAACTGCATTATATGTACTGACCTCATGCGCCAAAAGCTTAAACGGCTTTTCTAATGATATCTGGGCAATAGATAAGAATATCATCCAATAAGACAAAAATTTGAATATATGGCCCAGCATACTGCTGGAATCATAAAAATCAACATAAAAAGTAAGTGTAAATTCGGAACAAATTGTAAATAAAATAGATGCAATGATATAGTGGTAAATTGCTGTTTCAAGTCTGTTTTTTAATTTATTATAGATGAATACTGCGATTATAAGCAAAGCAATAATAATATACTCGAATCCGATTTTTAAAGATGTCAAACCCTCATTCTCTACAAATAAGACAGGTGCATATTCTGAAAATGCAATCCAGTATCCAACGATTGAGACAAAACCGAATAAAATGAAAATTCTGATTTTTGGAATATATGTAAAAGAGACAAACGGCGCACTTATCAACAGCAAAGCTTCCAAAAAGCGGGAGAGCACCCAAAAGGTGAGTGTTATATTTGGATTATCTATCGAGTAAATCATCATACCTTTAAATGTAAGCATATGAAAAAGATCAAGAAGCGCAATCCAAAAATAGCCGATTCCAAGATAGAGCAAAAAACTATTTTTTGTGAATTGGTATGTGTAGTAGGAGATTGCAATCATCATAAAACCGACCAAAACAGAAAAAATTTCAGCCAAACTGTGAAAAAGGAGGTGCCCACCAAAGGAGCGCGCCACAACTATAGCAAATATAAATATAAAAGGAATCGTTGAAGCCCTAAAAAATTCATGTTTTATTGTTTCTCTCAAATCAGACCCCCTCCCCTCACTCTATCTCACAAATATAAACTTTGAATTTGATAAGTATAGCACTATCTTTTTTTATTATTGGTTACATTAAGCCCACTCTTCAATTTTTTCGTTAATTTCCATGTGCGTCAGGTAGAGTCTCAAATCAAACTCTGTCTGATGGTAGGAGGGCTGCATGAATTGGCAAAGCTGATAGAAAGCTTTATTGTGCTCTTTTTCTTTAAAATGGGCAAGTTCATGCACAACAATCATCTTCAAAAACTCCTCCGGAACACTCTTAAACATGGAAGAAATTCTAATCTCGTTTTTTGCTTTTAACTTGTTTCCCTGCACTCTTGAGATGAAATTATGCGTGCCGAGAGCGTTGTGGATGACATTAATTTTTCCGTCATAGAGGACTTTGCTCAGGGGCGGCGATTTTTTGAGATACTCATTTTTGAGTTCATTGACATACGCAAAGAGTGCTTTATCATTTTTGATGCCATGTGACGTTTTATATTTGTTTAGAAGATGAAGCCCCAGCTTATCTTCGTTGATAAGTCTATGAACTCCTGCTTTTGTCTGCTCATTGTAGTGGTTAAGGTATTTGAGTGGTTTCATGTTTTGTCAATATTACCGCAGCACATATTTTTTAATATTCAATTCGGTTTCTTCCGTTTTGTTTCGCTCTGTATAATAGTTTATCGACCTCGTCTATGATGCTAGAGAAAGTATCGCCTTGTTTAAATTGATATATACCAAAACTGCATGTGATTTTAAGGTCTTGAAAAGTGTTTTTTTCAACTAAATTACGAAGTTTTTCAGTAACTTCTATAGCATATTCTAAATTTGTATTTGATAATAATATTATAAATTCTTCACCGCCATATCTTGCAATGAAGTCGCTTGTTCGTATATTTTTTGATATCAGCTGTGATAATTCTTTTAAAACAAAATCACCTGCTAGATGACCATATGTGTCATTCACATTTTTAAAATAATCCACATCATACATGATTGCACAAAATGGCATCTCTGGGTAACGGCTCGATTTTTTGACCATAAAATCGAGTATTTCATTGAGTTTTGCTCTATTATGCAAAGATGTCAGAGTATCGGTAGAAGCTAAATGTACAAAGAACTCTTTCTCTTCTTGTAACTTCGTAATATCATTAAAAGTTACTACATGCATTCCATCTTGATTTGGGTAAGGGTTAGAAACAACGATAAAATTATGCATTTTGCCATCTTTTCCCATGCCGTCTACTCGCCATCCACTCTCTTCTATCTCTTTTAGCCAGTTACTGCATCTATACTCTTTCTTATGCAAAGATGGTTTTAATATAGACCAGATACACAAACATTCGGTTTGAACTAACTCTTCAAGGGATGCGAGATTGAAAAAGTTTAAAAATGCACTGTTTCCATGGTATATTCTTTTGCCATCTGTAACAACAACAAGATTTTCTTGCGTATCAAGAATAGTTCTAATTAGATTTTCAGAAATTTTAAGTTTTTCATTTGCTTCACATAAAGCCCCTTTCATGGCATTTATTTCTCGCATATCCGTTACCATGGCAAACGAGCAGGAGAATTGATTGTTTTGATCATAAACAGTTGTAGCTGCAAATATTGTAGGGATACTCTTTCCATCTTTAGCTTGAAGCTCAATACTATATGTGCTATGGCTTGTGATATTTATTTTTGAGAATTGCTCTTGGAAGATTATTTTATTTTTATCATCAACAAAGTCTGAAGGAGTTTTACCTATAAACTCATCAAATGAATAATCCAGCATTTTACAAAGAGCACTATTCACATAGGTTATTCTTCTGTTGTTGTCGATTATCCAGAATCCCTCTTTTGTAACTTCGAAAACTTTTTTAAAGATAGAATAATTTTTATTCATTAATAACCAACCCAGTTGTAATTCAACACCCATTTTATACTAGTTAAAAAATAAAATAGCTTAAACGGCGAAAAAGAGGATCTTCTTATCCTCAAAACTGTGAAAAATATGGTGATAAATCTATTCTTTCAAAGCACCCATACAGAAAATTTCTTGCCCTTAATCTTTCCATGCTGGAGTTTTTTATGCGCTTGATCTATAAACTTGGATGCAATTGCAACATAACTCTGCTTCTCGTAGATATCAATTTTTCCTATGCTCTCGCCCGAGAGTCCTGCATCTCCAGTAAGTGCACCTAACAAATCTCCAGCACGCACTTTATCTTTTTTTCCGCCCTCTATTACAAGAGTAATAAATTGCGGTTTCATCTCAAACCCGTTCTCTTTTTTTAAACTCTGTGACTCTTCAAAAATGCGGATTTCGTTTTTGTATTCAAGAGCATTTTGCACCTCATATTCACTGTAAAGTGTTATTGCGATACCCTCTTGCCCTGCTCTTCCTGTTCTTCCTATACGGTGCGTATACGTTTCTGCTCCATGCGGAATGTCATAATTTACAACCATGGAGAGCTCTTTTATGTCAAGTCCTCTTGCCGCTACGTCTGTGGCGACTAACACGGGGCAGCTTTTGTTAGCAAACTGAACTAACACATCGTTTCGCTCATACTGCTCCAAATCGCCGTGAATTGCGAGTGCATCGATTTTGTTTTTTTGCAGGTTCTCTGCAATCTCTTTTGCATCGAGTTTTGTGTTAGTAAAAACTATAACATTTTCAGGTTTGTAAGTGCTGAAAATCTTGATGAGCGTCTCTAATTTATTGCCCTTTTGTGCTTCATAAAATCGTTCACTTATCTTGTTCGCCACCTCGGTAGAAACAGTTTTTACACTCACGGCATCTTTTTGGAGTTTGTTACTGATTCCGATTATCTCGTCCGTGTAAGTCGCCGAAAAAAGAAGAGTCTGCTTCTCTTTTGGAGCATATTCTAAGACTTTATCAATCTCTTCAATAAACCCCATGTCAAGCATTCTGTCCGCTTCATCGAGCACAAGTGTTTCTAAGTTTTCTAAACTCAAAGTCTCTTTATTAAGGTGTTTTAAAATTCGCCCCGGAGTTCCGACTATGATGTGCGCACCATGACTGAGTGAGCCGAGTTGAGGTCCAAAAGCAGCTCCTCCGCAGAGGGTTAGAATCTTAATGTTGTGTGTAAATCGTGCAAGTGTGCGAAGCTCTTTTGCAACTTGGTCGGCGAGTTCACGGGTAGGACAGAGCACAAGCGCCTGCACTCTGAACTTTTTTACATCAAGTTTGCTGAGTAGTCCGATTCCAAAAGCAGCTGTTTTACCGCTTCCCGTTTTTGCCTGAGCAATAACATCCCTGCCATCCAAAATAAATGGAAGTGCTTCAGCTTGAACCGGCGTCATCTCTGTGTAACCTATTTCATTCAGGTTATTTATCATAGCATGTGGAAGAGGAAGAGTTGAGAATTTTTTTGAGTTCATGTTCATTCTTTTTATGAAAGTATAGCATCTTAAATGGTATAAGATTTTTATTTCGTATAGTAACATAATAGAATATGATACAATGTGTTTAAACACTTAAGGAGCTCTATGATGATAGTGCATTTTATGTTAATTGCGATTTTAACCGTTCTAATACCGTCTGTGCTGAGTGCTCAGTATAACCCAGAAAAGGTGGGGCTGTCTTCTGAACGTTTAAAACGGATTGATACACTTATTAACAAACATATTGAAGATAAAAAAATAGCAGGTGCAGTTGTTTTAGTCGCACGAAAAGGGAAAATTGAGTACTTTCGTGCGGCGGGCAGTGCGGATGTCGGTAAACCCATGCAAAAAGATACTATTTTTCGCGTAGTCTCCATGACAAAACCGCTCACAAGCGTTGCGATTATGATGCTTTATGAGGAGGGGAAACTTCTGCTTTCAGACCCCGTATCAAAATATATCCCTGAATTTAAAAATCCAAAGGTGATAGCTCCCCAGCCGGAGGGTTCAGAGTTTAAATATAAACTTGTGGATGCAAAACGTGAAGTTACGGTGCGTGACCTTCTCAGCCATTCGTCGGGCATTCTCTACCTTTTTCCGGCAAATTACTATCCTGACAAAAAGCGTCTCATGCTTGTTGACCTTTACAAAGAGGCAGATATAACTGACGGTTTTTGCCGTCCCGATGAAGAGATAGGGGACATGGTGAAGCGTCTTGCACGACTTCCTCTCTATGAAAATCCGGGTGAAGTCTGGGAGTATGGGCTCAACAGCGATATTTTGGGCTACTTGGTTGAAGTGGTTTCCGGCATGAAATTTGACAAGTTTATGGATGAGCGCATCTTTAAACCTTTAAAAATGAAAGACAGCTACTTTTATGTTCCTAAAGAGAAGCAGAGCAGAATCTCGGCAGTTTGGTTGAGCGACTGGAAGGGTTCACTCAAGAGAGTCGGAAATGAACCGCTGATAGACAACAATCTAGCACTCTGCCCGACAGATGCTTATGCAACCTCCGGCAAATATCTTGCAGGTGGCGGAAGTATGCTCTCCACGGTCTATGATTACTACCGATTTGCACAGATGCTACTTAATAAAGGAGAGTTGGACGGGGTACGCGTGTTAAGCAGAAAAACAGTTGAGCTTATGACCGCAACAAACCATATCGGCGATTTTGATGCCACATTTTTGCACAGTCACGGCTGGAAATTCGGACTCGGATTTGCCATTCAAGAAGACAGAAGTCACGATGTGGACAGTGGAGATATTGGAACCTACGAATGGGCAGGCATCTACTCAACCCGTTTTAGTATTGACCCAAAAGAGGATAAAATCACCATCTTTATGAGTCAGACATCACCATTTGGCATGCATTTTGAATTGTGGGACAAACTGCTAATATTGTCTAGTTGCGCAATTAATGATTAAGGAGTAAAAAATGAAACTAGTAATTTTAATAATATTGTTTTTTAGCCTTCAACTTATGGCAACTGGGCCGCGTATCACAAAAAGTGTAGTATCTCCAGATAAAAAAGAGGTGTTTGCCCTCGATGCTCCGCCATTTATCTCAACCGAAATGGAAAATAGCGGCATGCTAAGCGAGGTTGCCCTTGCTGCTTTTAAAGAGGCAAAAATAGATGCCGTAATTACCGTATTACCGCTGCACAGCATGGTTAAATATTACCTTACTCAAGAAAAAGCGACGGTAATTATAGGACGATACTTAGGGCTGAGCACAGAAGATGAAAAATCAGTTGTTGCTATACCGCTCTACTCGGCAGAGGAGAGTTATCTCTACTATAAACCAAAACATCCTCAAGGGCTTGAATACAAAGGAGAACTCTCAGCTCTAAAGGGGCTTACTTATGGTGCGGTAGAGGGTGAGGAGACCGGTAAATATAAAGATGCCGACATAACCGTTGTAAAAGGGCGAACTCTCTCACTTTTCAAAAAACTTCAAGGTGGTACAATTGACTTTATGCGTGTGCCCGTGGAGAGCACACAATGGTTTTCGCAAAACAAGTTTGCAGAACATAAAAATGATTTTGCAGTCATGCGAACAAGCAGCAGTACGGCTGATATCTCAATATATTTCAATCTCAACAACCCAAATGCAAATACAAGTGCAGAAAGCTTTAAAAATGGTTTGAGAATAATTGTGAGCAATGGAGAATATGCTAGAATCTTAGGTAAATATATTAAAGATTCTGAAGCAGTGAAGCTACAGGTTCAGTATGTTCAAAAATTTTTGAAATAAATGGTTGAAAATGCTTCGTAATTTCTTGTTTATACTATTGTTAATCCTGCAATTTCCGCTCTACTCTCAAGAGAAAGAGGTTGGTGCGGTGATATTATGGGCAAACGAAGCTCCGCCTTATTGGTCAAAAACACTACCTGATGACGGCATAGCTGGAGAGATTGTCTATGCCATTTCAAAAGCATGCGGCATAAAGTCTGAGATAGTATTTAAGCCGCTCTCAAGAATTATAGAAGATGAGACAAATAACGATCTTGGGAATCCAGCCTTTTTTATAGCTAATCAGGATTTTGCAGCGATTATTCCTATTGCGCTCTATCATGTCTCTCTGTGCTACTATGATCCAAAACATAAAGATAACTTCGTGCTCAAATCACTAGCCGATTTGAAGGGAAAAAGAATAGGCGTACTTAAGGGGACTCTGATTGACAACTTCTATTTTCAGCAAGAGGGAATTTCCTTTGAAGAGAGCTATTCGCATGAATCACTTTTCAAAAAACTTAAACTGGGACGGCTTGACATGCTCATAGAGATAGATTTGGTAATTCAGAAGACTCTAAAACAACTCTATCCTCAAGAGATAGATAATTTTATACAAGTTGACATCTCCACGGCTTCTAGCCCTATTGCGATTATGCTTGCAAATGAGTATCCTGATGCCAAAAATATTGCCAAAAAATACCGTCAAGGATTAAAAAAGATTATTCAAAATGGCACGTATGAAAAGATACTTGGCAAATACTACCTTAGAGGAACGCTTCCTGATGGCTGGTTTAAAGAGTTGGAGCGATTTGAACAGCTCTATAAAGTAGAGGAGGAGTAACCGCCTATGCGAAGCATACTAACCAAAAATATCAAGGCAAAAGTCACTCTAGTTCTAATCTTAGGTACTACGATTATATTCAGCCTCTTTTTTATATACAGGTACCATGTACAAAAAGAATACGAAGAGCAGAGGTTGGAGCTTTTTGCAGATAGTGCTATAAAGCGATTAGCACAAAATTTGGAAGTACCTCTGTGGGAGCTTGATGAAAAGTGGATTAAGAAGATTATTTACACAGAGATGGAATATAAACAGTTTTGTGCAATTGCAGTAACCGGTAAAGGTGATATTAACATATTAAAGGAACTCGACAAGCAAGTAGAGGGAGAAGACATCAAACGCTACGCTACTATTACACATGATGATGAAATTATTGGAGATGTAACAATCTATGTTACCAAAAAATATTTTGAAGCATATCTGCTTAGCCAGAGGGTTTTCTATTTTGGAAGCGGCATAATATTGTTAATATTTGTAATTTTAGCTTTGTATTTGATTTTGGATTTTTTTGTGCTCAGCCCAATTGACTCAATTTCAAAGACCGTAAAGGCAGTAGCAAAAGGTGACTTCACGCAAAAGGCTGAAGTTATTCATAATGATGAGATAGGTGAATTGGCGCAAGGTTTTAACAATATGATGCAGAGCGTGCAGGAGAAAGAGGAGATGATGCTCGCACAATCACGACATGCCGCCATGGGTGAAATGATTAGTATGATTGCCCACCAGTGGCGTCAGCCAATCGCAGCGATTGCCATGGGTGCGAATAATATGCTTTTAGATATTGAACTCGAGGAATTGGAGCCAAAGAGCGTAAAAGAAGGTGCAACCCTCATACTAGAGCAGGCAATACATCTCTCTAAGACAATTGATGATTTTAAAAACTTTTTCAGACCTAACAAACAGAGAGAGACAGTTTTAGTAAACGATGTTCTTGAGGAGACATTAATTATAATCGAAAAGAGCCTTGAGAATCACAACATTGTCGTAAAAAGAAATTACGGTTCAAAAACGCCTGTCTCCCTCTTCTCAAGAGAGTTACTGCAGGTTTTTATTAACATAATCAAAAATGCAAAAGAAGCCCTTCTTGGTGCAAATATTGAGAATCCTGTTATCTCTATTACAACTAGAGAAGATGAAGAACAGGTCTATATTTCAATTTGTGACAATGGTAAAGGAATTGATAAAGCAATAATTGCTAAGATATACGAACCCTATTTTTCTACAAAAGATGAAAAAACAGGTACGGGTTTAGGGCTTTATATGAGTAAAATAATCGTAGAAAAACATCTGCTTGGCTCTCTTCGTGCAGAAAATATTGAAAAGGGCGGGGTGTGTTTTATTATAGCTCTTCCAAAAAAAGGAAAAAATAATGAGTGACTTTAAACAACTTCGTGAGGACCTAAACTCTATCTGTGTGCTGTATGTTGAAGATGAAGAGAAGATACGTGATGAAACACTAAAATTTTTAAAGAAAATTTTTACACATGTAGATAGTGCTTCAAACGGGGAAGAGGGATTGAAACTTTTTAAAGAAAAAGGGTACAGGCTTGTTATAGCCGATTTGAAAATGCCAAAGATGAATGGTCGCGATATGTTGCTTAAGATTCGCGAAATAGATAAAAAAGCTGTCTTAATTGTCATGAGCGCGTCCGACAGCAACGTAGATATAACAACTACAGTCTGTGATGCCTATATGAATAAACCTGTTATGTTTACAGATTTCTTAAAAATCCTTGAATCTCTAAGAGGTAGGATGCTCAGCAATCCAGCTTAGTAACATACCATATGAATCTCGAAAAACTTGCTTTTTCGTAGCTTTAGGGGGTTGCAGGGACATTTTGTCCCTGCCATCAAAACGGACACGTTCGTTTTGATGCGTAACATCAATCAGTATATCTCTTTAACCCGTCCTACCTCACCGCTCATTAAGCGAACTTTTATGCCATGATGATGCGTTGGAGAATTTGTTAAAATATCTCGTACTATCCCGTCTGTCAGCCTTCCACTCTGTTGATCCTGTTTAAGGACTATTGCCACACTCATTCCATGTTTTATGTTGATTCGTTTCGTTCCGTCCATTTTCTTGCCTTATCTATTTTTAAACTGATACATCATAATCGATGCCGCCACACTTACATTAAAACTTTTTACGCCCTCTTGCATCTCTATCGTCACAACTTCATCGCAGATCTCTAAAATTTCCCTGCTCAGCCCTCTTCCTTCATTTCCCATGAGCAGCACCCACTTTTTCGGAACCTGCACATGCCATAAAGGTGTTGAATTTTCACTCACCTCAGCTGCAAAAATTTTATATCCCATAGTTTTTAGGGCCTGACATGTAGAAAATATATTCTCATAAACATGAACATTCAACATGCTCACATACCCCATCGAAACCCTGAGTGCGCGTCTGTTGTAAGGGTGCGGAGCCTCTCTTGGCACAACAAAAGAGTGCACTCCAAGCGCTGCGGCACTTCTTGCGAGTGAGCCGATATTTTCGCTTGAGGAGATGTTGTCCACCATGATTATGTTATCGCCCAACCCCTCCAAAGGGGTATCCTCCGGGCGAATTCCATGCATCATTACATTGTGGTGTATCTTATGTCCGACAATTTTTTGCATCTCGTTTTTATCTGTAATGAAGAGTTTAGGAATACTCTTTTGCACAAGCAGCTCTTCAAACTCCTCATAATACTCTCTGGTTGCCAAGATGCTTTTAATCTCCATAGAGGTTTTCAAAAGTATATTCGCCACCTTTGGGCTGTCGGCCACAAAGCTGTTATCCTCCCTAAAGGCACTCTCTCTCAGGCTATGATAAATTGCAAGCTCCGGCATGTGAATATCATCTATTTTGGTAAGGTTTAGGTTTTTCAAGTAACAAGTTCCTCAAGTTGAGAAACGGAGTGAATATTGTTTGCTTCTATCTCAATACTTTTTACCGCATACTCAAGGCAGCTCTCTGCCATCATTTCGTCAAGCTTCATTTTTAAATCACTCAACTCCATCCCCTCTTTACTAAGAATGGCAAAATCATCTCCAAAAACTCTGAACACAAGGGACTCTTTAAAATAATCACTTAAGAATGCACCAAGGGCATGCAAAAATTCATCGCCCCTGTTCCAGCCGACCTCTTTATTATATTTTGAGAAATTATTTAATAAAAAAACATCTATATGATTGAACTCTTTTTCATAGCTGTTTTTTTTCAAAATTATCTCTAAGTAGTTTTGATTATAGGCATCGGTGAGTCTATCTTTATAAAAATATGCGAACCTCTCCTGCTCTAACTTCGTTCGCGGAATTTGGCTTATGTTTTCATCAATTTTTACATCACGAAGAGCTATTAATGCGCTATCTACAACTTCTGGGTGAAACTGATGCAACTTAAATCTCACCAGCTCTTCTAAAGCCTCTTGAACACTTTTTCTCGTTTTATAAATTCTATTCGTTGTCATGGCATCAAAAGCATCTGCCACTATCATCACTCTTGCAAGCGGATGTATTTCATCAGCTCTTAGTCCCCTAGGATACCCTCTTCCGTCATACCTCTCATGATGCGAGTGTACAATATCTGCCAAAGACTCAAACATCGGTATATGGTCAAGAAGTTTAAAGCCGACTTCGACATGCTCCTTAATGAGCGTGTATTCTATCTCATTTAGATTTTTTGGATTTAAAAGAACTGCATCGGGAGTAGCAATTTTTCCTACATCATGCAAGATTGCTGCTTGGTAAAGTTTTGTGCACTCTTCCTCGCTATGCCCCATCTGCTCTGCTATTGCTTTGCAATAGTGTGCAACTCTTTTGCTATGACCCGCCGTGTATGTGTCTCTGTCTTCTATCATCTCTACCATAGAGAGAAGTGTTTTTTCATAATTGTCGTTTTTAAAAAGCATCATTTGGGTTATTTCTAATGTTTTTTTCTCGACCATCTGTTTTAAATTTTTTTTGTACTGCTCATTTTGGGCAAAAATATTTAATTTTTCTACTATCTTATAAAGTTCAATATTTAACTGTTCATATTCAAAAGGTTTTATAATGTAGCCGTCCACCCCTAACCTTATAGCTTTAAGCATGTTATCTGAATCGGCATGTGCGGTCGTAATCAATATTGCCTGATTCTCATCTATCTCTTTTATCTTAGCTATCATATTTATACCGTTCATTTTAGGCATGGACAAATCGGTTATGACTATATTAAATTTTTCTGCGCTGTATTTTTCTAAACCGTCAACTCCATCAATGGCTGTCGTGACACTCAAAAATATTTTTCCAAGATAAGTCGTAGTGAAATTTCTTATAGCGCTATCATCTTCAACATACAAGACTCTGAAGTTTTTAGACAACACTTTCAGCTTCTTAATATCAACCATTACCAACTCCCTATTTCATTCCGATTCTAATGCATGAGAGGATAACATAAATTATCTTTAAGAACTTATATCGCATATTAATTTTCAATGCATCCTCGCTTTAAATTAAATTGTTTCCTAATTGTAATAATTTTGAATAGTTTTTTGAAAAAATCAGATATAATTTTCTTATAATATATTCAATTTTTTGGATATAATTTATTTTTAATTATTGTTTTTTATTAGATTTTTGTTTCAAAAATTTAAATTTCCGGACCGTTTATTGGGGCATGCAAGTGGCTCAAAATAGATGGTTACATTATAAAAAAGGATTTGTCTTGGCAAAAAGAGTTATTTTGGTAGATGATTCAAAAACTATTCTGGCTACGGCTCAAATGGCTTTAGAAGAGATGGAAAGTAGCGGGAGTGTTACTTTGGTTACATATCAAAATCCGGCGGAGTTGCTTGATTTATTAATGGGAGGAAGCGAAAATTTTGACATGCTGATCAGTGATATAAATATGCCACAGATGAATGGATTAGATTTGGCAGCGAAATTAAAAGCGGATGAGCGCTTTAAAAACAAACCTATTTTGATTCTGACAACAGAGAGTTCTCCTGCCATGAAAGAGAGAGGTAAGGAGATAGGCGTCACAGGATGGATGGTTAAGCCCTTTAGTGACGAAAAGCTTACAAAGGCTGTAAAAATGGTATTGGGGATTTAATGAGAACAAAAGATTTAGAAAGTGAAGAAGCCGGTCATAGACACCGTTATTTAAGTTTCTTTGTCCAAGATGAGCAGTATGGGATAGAGATATCGCATATTAATGAAATCATTGCGATGATGAAGATTACACATGTACCGAGAACTCCCTCTTTTGTGGAAGGTGTTGTGAATCTTCGGGGTTCTATCATTCCGATAGTGGATATCCGAGGAAAGTTTGGTCTTGAAAAAAAAGAGCATGATATGAATACCGCCATTATTATAAATGAAGTGAGCGGTGTAAATATCGGTTTTATTGTGGACAGAGTAGAGGATGTACTCACATTTGCAGATAAAGATTTAAGCGAACCGCCGAAATTCGGTTCACACATAGACACTTCTTTTATTCAGAGTGTTGCAGAAGTTGGGTCGGATGTTATCTTAATCCTTGACATGGAGAAGATTTTTGAAGATGACGAACTGACGCAAATGAGTTCGTTTGAAGAGAGCAAACCAAATAATAAAACCGAAAAGGCAGGAGAGTAGAGATGAAAAATTTAACATTAACATATAAGATTAGTTTGGGGTTTATTTTACTGCTGTTGATTACCCTGATTTTGGGTTCGATGGCTATAGTGAACATGAAGAGTGTTGAGGGGGGTTCTCAAAGTCTTGCAAATATATATGTTCCGGAATTGGGAGTGGGAAATAATGTAGAGAGAAACGCTCTTTTGACCATGTATGCTATAAGAGGTTACTCCTTGAGTGAAGATAAAACTTTTCTTGAACAGGGTCGTAAAGATTTAGGAGATGTACTCCATTACCTAGATGAAGCAAAAGCGCTTGCAGAAAAATATTCACTCGCTAAACTTACAGAACTTGAAAAGCAAGCCAGAGCAAAAACCGTAGAGTATGAAGCCCTTGTGAAGGATACTGAAACTCTTATAAACGGATTAAACACTTATAGAGGTCAGCTGGACACTGGTGCTAAAAAATATATGACGAACTGTAACGACTATTTGACTGGTCAGAATGAGGATATGAAAAATGATATCGCTTCTAAAGCGGCTCCGGAAAAATTAGCTGAAAGACTTGAAAAGATTACACTTATTAATGATATTATCGACCTAGGAAATGATACGAGAATTAAGACATTTAAGTCACAAGCTTTAAGAGATTCGGCATATATGGTTGATGCTCAAAAAAACTTTCCTAAAATGGAGCCTATGTTTGTTAAGCTTGCTAAAATAACCCGAAAAGCTGAGAATATTAAGCAAGTTGAAGAGATTAAACTTGCTGCTAGCCAATATCAAGATGCTGTAAACGGTTTTAGTAAGACTTCAACTGAGCTGCAAGAAGTCGGAAAAAGACGTGGAGCAACAGGAGATGCAGTATTAGAAGCATCAGAAGCAGTAGCTAAAGTTGCTATGGATCAAACTTCTACTATCTCAAAAGAGTCGGCGGCTGCCTTGTCTTCTTCAGCATTTATCATGATTATAGGTCTGATCGCAGCTCTTGTAATCGGTATCTCTTTAGCTATCTACTTAATTAGAAGTATTACAGGTCCAATCATCCGCGCAGTAGAATCAATCACAAGCGCAAACTCACAGGTAGTAAGTGCGGCAGGTGAGATTTCAGAATCTTCACAAGCACTTGCAGAGGGTGCTTCACAACAAGCAAGCTCTATCGAAGAGGTAAGTGCGACCGTAGAAGAAGCAACAGCCATCAATAATCAAAACGCCGACAACTCGCGTGAAGCGGACATCTTGGCAAAAGATACCAAAGAAGCGGCATCTGAAGGTTTCGCACGCGGTACGGAACTTATGGCTGCCATGGAAGAGATTAATAACTCGAGTGAAAGAATCGCTAAGATTATTAAAACAATTGATGAGATTGCATCACAAACAAAACTTCTAGCCCTTAACGCTGCAGTTGAAGCTGCTCGTGCAGGTGAACATGGTTTAGGATTTGCAGTTGTTGCGGATGAAGTTAAAGGGCTTGCTCAGCGTTCTGCAAATGCTGCGACTGAGACATCAGAGATAATTGAGCAGTCTATCAAACAGATTAAAAATGGTCTGGACGTAGCGAAGAAGACAAATGAAGCATTTGGAAATATTGATGATAAGATTAAAAAGACTTCAAATCTTATCAGTGAAATCTCTATCTCTACTAAAGAGCAGAGTGAGGGTATGAGCCAAATAGCTCAAGCTATGGGCAACATCGACCAAGTCACGCAGCAAAACGCTGCAACATCAGAAGAAGCTGCGGCAGCATCCGAAGAATTGAATGCTCAAGCTGTTGCTATGCAGGACATGGTTGCGGTAATAGCGGCTATGGTTGGGATTGTAGGTACGGGAGCGCCTGTAAGACAGCCTGCTCGCTCACAAAAATCCGCTCCAAAGAACCTAGCATACAACCAGCCAAAAAGAGCAACTATTGCTCCTAAAAAAGCCTCTAAAGGCGGCAGTAACGATGTCTTTCCTCTGGATGATGAGGACTTGAAGGAGTTCTAAATGACGATAGACGGCGATGTTCTTGAAATAGAACTGGACATGGATTTGGGTGAAGTAATTGAACTTAAGAAGTTTGTTGAACCCCGTTTGGAGTATATTGAATCTATAGAAATAGTAGGAGAAAGGGAACTGTTCGCTTCCTCTTCTCTTTTTGCTCTTTTGTTTAGTATTAAAAAAAGTAAGCCTGAGATTCGCATCCCCATGATTGATGAGGGAGTGCTTAAGCTTGCTCATTATGGCAGCATGCATTGGATATATCATGACTAAAGAAGAGATTCGTTCGATATTTATTGAAGAAGCGACAGAGATAATCGAGAAACTTGATATTGATATTATCAATTACGAAGAAGATTCAGAGAATAAAGAGTTGCTGAATGAGTTGTTTCGCGGTGTCCATACTCTAAAAGGAAGTGCGAATTCTTTTGGATTTACCCGTCTTGGCGGGTTTGTGCATCTTTTTGAAGATGTGCTTGACCATTACCGCGATAGTGATGTGGTTGTTCCCGCACATGTAATTGATATATTTCTAAATGCCGTAGATGTTATTAAAGAGACGCTATGGCTTGAGGTAAACGGTGATGAAGGCGTACCGCCAAACTATGACTCTACTCTGGAATCTATTAAAAAGCTTCTGGAAAATAAAGAGGTTGTAGAGGATTTTGTAGAGATGGTTAATCTTGCAGAGGAGTTTGGTGAGATAGATGCAACACCCATGCAAACAGAGAGCGTAAGCCAAATTGTCGAAGAAGCGACAGCACCAAAAGCAGCGTTAGAGATACCTGCAGCTACTGATGGAAAACTCTTATATAAAATTATTTTAAAGCTTGATAATGATATTTATCACAGAGGATATGACCATGGACGCTTTTTTCAACTCCTAAGCGAGAAAGGAAATATACTTCAGTCTCGATGGACGCTTCCTAAAATTGCAAAAATAGAAAATTTTGATGCAGAGGTAAATTACTGGGGTGAAGTGGAGCTCTATTTAGAGAGCCATGAGAGTATTGCTTCGATTGAAGAGGTCTTTTTATTTGTTGAACCGGAAGAGTTCTCTATTACTCTAGTGAGCAATGAGAACAATGCGGCTTCTCCTGCCCTTGTAGAAACAAGAACTTCACTGGATGTACAAACAGTTGCACAGACAGAGGCTACCCCTAGTGCACAAATTTTGGCAATAGAAAAACAGCCTGTTAAGAATGAAAATATAGAAAGTAAAAAAGTTGAAAGCAAACCGATTGAGAGTGAAAAAGTTGAGGGTGAAAAATTTAGAGAAGCGCCGGAAGCAGAGTTGCAGCGCCGCAAAGACGACAAACGCTCTTTTGTAAAAATAGATACACAGAAACTCGATGAACTCTTTGATTCTGTAGGTGAAATGGTAATTACTCAAAACTTTGTAGCTGAGAATGATGAGATTAAAAATCTCAATAGCCCGAAACTAACAAGAACAATCGAAAACCTCAGCAAAATCACCCGTCTTATTCAGAACCGTGTTATGGCTCTGAGAATGGTGCCGGTGCATGACACGTTTGACAAGATGAAACGAGTAGCAAGAGATGCTTCTCGCAAAGTGGATAAAGATATAGAATTAAGAATAGAAGGAGAAGAGACCGAGGTAGATAAAACCATGGTGGATTCACTCTCCGACCCTTTAATTCACATTATCAGAAATGCGATAGACCATGGAATAGAAGCGACCTCCGAAGAGCGTATAGCACAAGGTAAAAACCCAAAAGGGCGCGTTCTTCTACGTGCCTATCACAAAGCCGGCAATATCGCTATCGAGGTGCGTGATGACGGACGCGGTATAAACAGAGATAAAGTTTATGCCAAAGCACTGGAGAGAGGAATCATCGCCAAAGATGATGTACTGAGTGATCAGCAGATATACGGGCTTATCATGCAGGCGGGTTTTTCTACTGCGGATGTTATCAGTGACATCTCCGGTCGCGGAGTTGGTTTGGATGTTGTGAGATCTTCCATTGAGAAGCTGCAGGGGAAAGTAGAGATAGATTCCAAAGTAGGCGAAGGTTCTGTATTTACGATTTTGCTGCCACTGACTTTGGCGATTATTGACGGAATGATAGTCAAGAGTGCGGGAGACATGTTTATTATTCCTACACTTAGCGTTGTAGAATCATTCATACCGTCAAAAGACATTGTTCACACAGCGAGGAACAAGGGAGAGTTTGTTGACCTTCGCGGTGAAATGATTCCTGTTATGCGCCTCAATGAGATACTTGGAATCAATGCTAAACGACCTGAAATATGGGAGTCAACCTTGATTTGTGTAGAAAGTGAAGATGGTAAATATGCACTTTTAATTGATGACTTGGTCGGACGTCAACAGGTTGTTATTAAACCATTGGGCAAAGCACTTGCAAAACTCGAAGGTATTACGGGCGGCGCAGTTATGGGCAATGGCGATATCGCTCTTATATTAAATGTAGATGCGCTCTTTAAGATAAAAGTGAATTAAATTATGCTTCAATTGAAGAAAAAAGAGTTTGACCTCTTCAGGGAGCTTGTCTATAACAGATTAGGCATTTCCCTGAGTGACCAGAAAGTTTCAATGATGCAATCAAGGCTCAGCAAACTGCTCACTAAAAAACGGTTAAACAGCTACATGGAACTTTATGACTACTTTGTGCATCATAGCGGAAGCATCATAGACCATGAACTTGAAGATGCCATCACTACTAATGTGACCTCTTTTTTTCGTGAAAAAGAGCAATGGGTCTATTTTAAAGAGTATATAAAAAACACTCTCCTAAAAAAAGAGAAAAAGAAGTTGCGTATCTGGTCAAGTGCCTCATCAAGCGGTGAAGAGCCATACAGTATTGCAATCTTCTTGTATGAGAATATACCAAATATTGAGACATGGGATATTAAAATATTGGCGACGGATATCTCTGAAGAGATTTTAAAAAAAGCGATGCTTGGAGTTTATTCTGAAAAGTCTATGGAGGGCTTGTCTCACAATATCATACAAAAATATTTTACTTTCAAAAAGAGCGGAACATCCAAAGAGTTTGCGGTGAATGACTCTATAAAAAAAATGATTACATTTAGAAAATTTAATCTGGTGTACGGAAACTATGGCATGTTTTCCAACCCCATTGATATAATTTTTTGTCGTAATGTAATGATTTATTTTGATAAAGTAGTGCAAACACAGATTAATATGCATCTCGCATCACTTTTACAAAATGGAGGACTAATGTTTATCGGTCACTCTGAATCTATTCCGCCGAGCGTTAAAAATCTAAAGCTAGTCAAGTCATCCATCTATATGAAACAATAAGGAAGCACAATGGAAATTATAAATATCAGTGATAAGGAACTCTTAAAAGAGATAGGACGAAGATTTGAGGAGAAGAGTGCCTCCATTGCAGAGATGGAGTTTATGACAAAAAAGCTTCTTGAGATGAATGAGAGAAGCAAAGAGGTTGAGGCGGCAAAAAGCTACTTTTTATCACTGATAAAAAATGAGTTTAACAATCCTCTCTCTTCACTTCTCAGTCTTGCAAAAAAGATTAAAAAAGATGTGGACGTTGAGCGGCTCGATGCCATAGGTTCGATGATGCGCAGTGAACTCACCTATCTTGATTTCAGTCTGAAAAATATTTTTGCGGCTTCTGAGATAGAATACGGTGAGATGGGGAATGATTTTGCACGTGTTTCTCCGGAAGATGTTGCAGACGAAACTATAGAGTATTTTGAGCATCTTATTAAAGAAAAATCACTTACGGTTCGAGTGAAAAACATGCTTGAGGAGAAGATGGTTACCGATGGACAGAAGCTCTATCTTATACTTCTTAACCTTCTCTCGAACGCTTGTGAATACTCCTACCCTGATGCGGATATCAATATTATCTTTGCTTCAGAAAACGGTTTTTATACATTGCGGGTTGAAGATTTTGGAGAGGGAGTTTATGAAGCGCATAGCAAAAATATATATAACCGCTTTTATAAACACAATACTGGGAAAACACGCCCAGGGCAAGGTCTCGGTCTTGGTCTGAGTGTTGTAAAAGAGCTGGCAGAGTCACTCGATGGCTCAATTGACCATTTTAGTGAAGATGACAAAACAGTCTTTTTGGTAAAACTCGCTCACAAAGATGAGGCGAGTCTCTCACTTTCAGAGGGGCTTGGGTCGGATGAGTTCTTTGCTGAGGCATCAGATAGTGGATTAATGGAATTTTGATGCTGATTAAAAAATTTATTCATGTCGGTGAGTTTTACATCGGAGTAAGACCGACTGAAATAAGTACAATTTTAGGTTCATGTGTTTCCGTATGTATTTATGACAAAGTAGAGATGATTGGCGGAATGAACCACTATCTTGTACCTCTGTGGAACGGCAACGGTCTTCAAAGCCCGAAATATGGGAACATAGCCATTCATAGACTGATTGAGGGAATGCTCAATATCGGCTGCAAACTTGATAATATGGAGGCGAAGATATTTGGCGGCGGAAATGTAATAGATACTATTGCACAGGAAAACATGATGGTTGGACGCAAAAATATTATTATTGCCAAAGAAATACTCAATGAGTATAAGATTCCTATTGTCGCACAGGATGTCGGTGGCGGTCAAGGCAGACGCATTCTTATGCTGAGTGATTCAGGCAAGATAATGTTAAAGTATATAAAAGAGAGTGAGTAATGGGCATCAAGGTATTAATAGTAGATGACAGCGCTACAGCCAGGGCGGTTCTGACGGACATATTGTCAAGAGACCCTGACATAAGCAGTGTTGAAACAGCTGTTGATGCCTATGTAGCACGAGATAAAATTCTTAAATTTAAACCTGATGTTATCTGTCTCGATGTAGAGATGCCTAGAATGGACGGCATAACCTTTTTAAGAAAACTGATGCAATACATGCCCACCCCTGTTGTTATGGTCTCATCCTTAACACAAAAAGGGGCAAGAACAACTCTCGATGCCCTTGAAGCAGGTGCCATTGATTTTGTAGCAAAACCGCACTCAAATATTTATGACGGCTCAGATGAGATTCGCGTGGAATTGCTAGCAAAAGTAAAAGCAGCTGCACGCGCGAAAATGCAGCTGACACATGTTGACACCACAAAAATTCAACCCCTGACCTATCACGGTGCACTTTCAGAAACAACCCAGAAGATTGTTGCGATTGGTGCATCCACAGGCGGAACCGAAGCTCTCAAGGATGTTTTAGTTCAGCTCCCTAGAAACAGTCCCGGGATTATCATAGTACAGCACATGCCTGCCAATTTTACAGGACAGTTTGCAGAGCGACTTAATTCACTCTGTGCAGTAGAGGTAAAAGAGGCAAGAAACGGTGACACCATAGGTATTGGTCAAGTACTTTTAGCTCCCGGTGATATGCACATGGTACTGCGCCGTTCCGGACACCGTTATTACGTGCAGCTGGGAAGCGGTGAAAAAGTGAGCGGTCATAGACCATCGGTGGATGTACTTTTTAACTCTGTTGCCAAGAGTGCCGGTTCAAATGCTGTAGGTGTTATTTTGACAGGAATGGGAAGCGATGGCGCGAAGGGAATGTTAAACATGCACAATGCCGGTGCACGAACTATAGGGCAGGATGAGAAGAGCTGCGTTGTTTACGGCATGCCAAGGGTCGCTTATGAATTGGGCGGGGTGGATATACAAACTTCACTCCAAAATATTCCTAAAAAAATTCTTGAATTAATCGGGGAAGAGGAAAGAGCTTAAGATGAAATCATTTACAGAAATAATGGGTCTTACAAAAAAATACAATGTGCTTTATGTGGAAGATGAAGAGAGTATCAGAACCAATATGATAGATTTTTTTGAAAAAATATTCAATCAGGTATTTGTAGCAGTCGATGGATTGGATGGATTGGAAAAATTTCATAAAAACAAGATTGATTTTATTATAAGTGACATTCAAATGCCGAATATGAATGGTCTTGACATGGTTAAAGTAATACGAGAACATTCAAGCGATATTCCAATTGTAATCACAACAGCTTTTAATGAACAGGATTTTTTTATAAAATCGATTGATTTAAAGGTCGATAAATATATACTCAAGCCCATGAGTTTGGAACATATAAAAGAAGTTCTTTATGATATTTCTAAACTTTTATTTGATAGAGCGCGAGCGAAAGAGCTGGAAATTTTACAGATAAAAGAGAAAATAAATCGTATTTCTGACCAGCTTATTACGAAAATTGCAGATGGTTTTCCTAACCCTTGCATTATTTTTAACGGCGAAGATGTGCGGTACATTAATGATGCGTTCTGCAACCTGTTTCATGATGATGAGTTTGAGAAATTTTTACAAAAGACAATAAGCGTAAATAATCTCTTTAGCAAGAGAGAGGGCTTTATGGATTCTCTTGAGAATTATGATGAGAAAGATAAAGTAAAAAACAGGGTTACGATAGAGGGAAAAAAAGGGCGTAAAATTTACAGTGTCATTAAACGCGAGATTGATATTGGCATGGATTCTCATTTGAGTCAAATGTACACGCTCAATGATATTACATGGGAAGAGTATCAAAAGATAAAAATTAAGAACTACTCTGAGCTTTTAGAAGAGATTATCTTTAACAACAGATACCATGTTGTAGGTTCAAAAAAAGAGATTGTGGCGGTAGAAAATAACTCGAAATCAACTTCAGCCTCCACAACTTCTAAAATGAAAATCAGCGACCAAGAAAATGCACTGCTGCGACGCTCTCATCTTTACAAAACATCGGCTGCCGAATATGTGAAAGAACTTGATGATGAAATATTAAATGAACTTCAAGAGCTTGAGCAGTTAGGACAAGAGTTTAAATATACTGCCAAAGTGTTTCAAGATGACAAAGAAGTAACAATCATTGATGAAATAGTAATTTATTTATCCAAATATGCCCATGTAATCAGTCTTTTATTTGAATTTGAGGATCTCTCTTATGCTGTGCGTTCTCTTTCAGAATTGTTGAGCTCTGTAAAAGATAAAAAACTAGATGATAAAGATATGAAAAAGATTGCACTCTTTCTTTCAACCATAGAATCTGATCTTGCTGACTGGTATCAACTTATTTTTATAAAGAAAAGTGCTCAGGATATTCACTATCTTGACAGCTCACTATTTAGTGCATGTCTACAGATTGAACTGATTCTATCTTCTGATATCAATGAGATGGAGTCTGAAGAGGACAGTCTAGAGTTATTTTAGGTTAAGGAGAATTCATGTCACTGTTTAACAATAAAAATAGCGAAGAGAATCGTCTAAAAGAGATGATTCAATCTTTACAAGCCTCAATACAAGAGAAGAATAAAGAGCTTCATGAAAGGGAGTGTCTACTTATAGAACAAGCTAAACTGGCACAAATGGGGGAGATGCTCAACATGATTGCTCATCAGTGGAGACAGCCGCTGAATGCTCTCAGTGCCTCAGCTATAAATCTCTCTTTTAAGAATGAACTGAATCTGCTCACTAGCGAATCCATCGAGGAGACAAGCAAATTTATTCAAAAAGAGACACTGACGATGTCAGGGATTATAGATGATTTTATGGAGTTTAATAAGAGTGACATAAACAGGGAATTTTTTCTTTATGAAGCCGTAAACGAAGTAATAAAAATGATTACCCCGCAGCTGAGAAACAGATCAATTTTGCTTGAAACAGAGATAGATAAAGAGCTGAAAGTGTTTCACAACATCAAAAGTATTGAGCATGTCTTATTAAATATCATAACAAATGCAAAAGATGCTTTTGATGGCAAAGATGAGACAGCAGAGAAAAAGATAAAAATTTCGACTCAACAGGATGTAAAAAATATCCGATTAAATGTTGAGGACAATGCCGGAGGAATTCCTGAAGAGATTATAAATAAAATTTTTGATCCCTACTTTACCACCAAAGCCAAAGGCAAAGGTACAGGAATTGGGCTCTACATGTCAAAATTAATGGTAGAAAATGTAGCCGGAGCATCTTTAAATGTTCAAAGCAAAAATGGCACTACGGTTTTCTCCGTTGTGTTTAATCCATAAAAGGAATAAAAATGAAAACTAGAATGACAATTAAAAAACAACTGGTTATAGCACTTCTAATTGTAGGGATTATGCCCTTTCTTGTAATGGGTATCACTTCCTATATTGAATCGAGCAGCGCGCTAAGCAAAGAAGCAACTGCCAAGATGGAGATGGCAAGAGAGCTGAAAAAAGCTCAGCTTGAAACCTATGTTAAGTTAATAAACGGTGCTATTGGAGTATTGGGAAGCAGTGCGGATGTGAACGTTATGTTTGATGCTCTTGTAGCACAACATCGTAAACATAATGTAGGAGCAGAGGAGCCGTTTCATATTACAACCGAACCGGAAGTTCAAGCGCTCTACAAAGAGTATGATGGCTACTTTAAGCGTTTTATGGATAGTTACGGTCTCTATGATCTTTTTATAGTCTGTAAACCGCATGGGCATGTTATGTACACCGTTGCGAGAGAATCCGATTTGGGACAAAATTTAAAAACCGGCAGTTTGCGTGATAGCGGTTTAGCCCAAGCATGGACAGATGTAGTATCTAAGCGTCAAACCGTATTTGTAGATATGCGCCCATATGCGCCCAGCAACGGAGAACCGGCTATGTTTATGGGAACACCTATTCTTGATAAAGCAGGTGAGATGAAGGGTGTCGTTATTGTCCAGATAAGCGAAAAAGCAATTAATGAGATTATGCAGGAAAGAACCGGCATGGGTAAATCGGGTGAGACTTATCTTGTAGGTGCAGATAAATTAATGCGTAGTGACAGTTATCTTGATCCGACAAATCACTCTATTAAAGCCTCTTTTAAAAATTCATCTACAGGATCCGTAAAAACTGAAGCAACAACTGCTTCTATGGCAGGACAGAGTGATACGAAAATTATTACCGACTACAATGGAAATCCTGTTCTTTCATCCTATACGACGGTGGATGTATTTGGTGTTAAGTGGTCACTTATAGCTGAGATTGATGAATCAGAGGTGTTTGCATCGGTAATCAGCTTGCGTAACAATACCATAGCTATAGGAGTAGTTTTTCTAGCTGTTATTACTGCATTGGCTCTCTTTTTAGGTCGTTTTATATCAAATCCAATCATCCGCGCAGTAGAATCAATCACAAGCGCAAACTCACAGGTAGTAAGTGCGGCAGGTGAGATTTCAGAATCTTCACAAGCACTTGCAGAGGGTGCTTCACAACAAGCAAGCTCTATCGAAGAGGTAAGTGCGACCGTAGAAGAAGCAACAGCCATCAATAATCAAAACGCCGACAACTCGCGTGAAGCGGACATCTTGGCAAAAGATACCAAAGAAGCGGCATCTGAAGGTTTCGCACGCGGTACGGAACTTATGGCTGCCATGGAAGAGATTAATAACTCGAGTGAAAGAATCGCTAAGATTATTAAAACAATTGATGAGATTGCATCACAAACAAAACTTCTAGCCCTTAACGCTGCAGTTGAAGCTGCTCGTGCAGGTGAACATGGTTTAGGATTTGCAGTTGTTGCGGATGAAGTTAAAGGGCTTGCTCAGCGTTCTGCAAATGCTGCGACTGAGACATCAGAGATAATTGAGCAGTCTATCAAACAGATTAAAAATGGTCTGGACGTAGCGAAGAAGACAAATGAAGCATTTGGAAATATTGATGATAAGATTAAAAAGACTTCAAATCTTATCAGTGAAATCTCTATCTCTACTAAAGAGCAGAGTGAGGGTATGAGCCAAATAGCTCAAGCTATGGGCAACATCGACCAAGTCACGCAGCAAAACGCTGCAACATCAGAAGAAGCTGCGGCAGCATCCGAAGAATTGAATGCTCAAGCTGTTGCTATGCAGGACATGGTTGCGGTAATAGCGGCTATGGTTGGGATTGTAGGTACGGGAGCGCCTGCTGAGGGACCGATTCGATCATAAAGATGAAAATAAATGCAATAAATAAGCTTTTACCTTACTCCAAAAAACTTAATCTGCTTTATGTCGAGGATGACACCTCAACTAGAAAAATATTTCACAAAATATTTGAAGAACTCTTTTCTGTAGTCTATGTTGCAAAAGATGCAGATGAGGGTTTAAATCTTTTTAGCACAAATTATATAGATATTGTTATAACTGATATTGAGATGCCAAAAATGAGTGGGCTAGAGATGGCTCGTATTATTAGAAAACAAAGGCATGATGTGCCGATTATCGTTATGACAGCACATATAGAGAATAAATTTTTTATAGAATCAATTGAAATAGGAATAGATGCTTATCTTCTCAAGCCTATAGAACAAAAAATGTTATTGAACACACTAAGCAGAATTGTTTACAACATCAAAGCGGTTAAAAGTCTGCATGATGACAGTCACTATTTCAGAGTGTTAACAGAGGCTTCTATTGTTTCAAAATCGGACACAAAAGGAATAATCACTTATGTGAATGATAATTTATGCAAAATCTCTGGATATACCCGAGAAGAGCTAATAGGAAGATCACACAATATCTTTAAACACCCGAACACTCCAACAACCATTTATAAGGAGATATGGAACACTATTTTGCGCGGTGAAGTGTGGAGTGGCCGTATGGAAAATTTAAATAAAAATGGAAACTCATTTCTGGCAGATACGATTATTATCCCCCTTGAAGATAACAAAGGAATAATTTCTGAATTTATCGCCATACGCCAAGATGTTACGGAGTATGTAAATTTAAAAAGAAAAATGAATGCAGAGATGTTAAAAAAAGAGGAGGAGCAACGGATAAACGAAGCAAAGGAAGCATTTTTGATATTGTTTACCCATGAGCTTAAAACACCGCTCAATGCTATTATAAATTTTTCAAAATATATTCATACCAAATTAATCAATTCACAATATCTTGAACCCCTCAAAACTGCTAAACTTTTAAAATCTATTATCTCCAATGCTTATGACATGTTAGATAATGTAAATAATATTCTTGATATATCGAAGCTTCAAGCCAATAAACTCAGCTATGCTAAAAGATTATTCAGCCTTAACAAACTGATTATCTCTCTTTTGGAACAATTTGATTCGTTGATTAATGCAAAGCATATTGAGATTGAACTATTGATTGATGAAGAGTTTGAGATCCACTCTGATGAGTACAGAGTAAAACAAATTCTTAGTAATATTCTCTCGAATGCGATAAAATATGGTAACAATAAGATAAGCATAGAAATAAAAAAGTCGAATGGTACTATTGAAATTTATATTGAAGATAACGGAAAAGGTATTGCGAACAAGGAGTCTGTTTTCAACCTCTACGAACAAGGAAATACATCGCTAATAAAAAGAGAGACACAGGGGACCGGAATCGGTCTATACTTTGTAAAACTTGTATGTAACGATTTAAACATAAAGTATACTCTTGAAGATTCCAAGCGGCTAGGTGGTACCCGTTTTGGATTACTATTTGAAATGAATAATAAAAATAAGGAGGTTGATAGATGAATATTTTAATCGTAGATGATTATCAAGACAATAGAATGGCTATTGAACTTCTGCTTGAAGATATTGATGAAGTAATTATTAAAGAGGCAGTCGATGGCGCCGAGGCAATCTCTATGTGCAGAGAAAGCAAGTTTGATTTAATTTTTATGGATATTATGATGCCGAATGTAGATGGCATTGAGGCAACCAAAGCGATTAAAGCTTTTTCTCCTTCAACCATGATAATTGCGCTGAGTGCGCTTGATGATGAAAAATCTAAAAACCTTATGTTGCAAAACGGTGCTGAAGATTATATTACTAAGCCTATAAATTCAGAACTCTTTATACAACGCGTAAAAAATTATATGACGATTATATCGATGCGCGCCAAACCGATACATACAACAAAAGCAGCTTCACTTTTCAGTGATACCGTATATCCGTTATCTAAAATATTTACTATCGATTCGGAAGCATCCCTTGCATATTTCTGGGATTATTACCTTAATAACAGCACTTGCATGGCAGAAAATATAAGTGACGTAGTAAGAGTCATTTATGGTATCGGTTTATGGCTTTTAAAAACAAATCATGCCTTTACAATTGCTTCTGAAGAGAATGACAGCAATCTCTATCTTACACAAACATCACTCGTTTCGATTAGTGAAATAGTTATTCGTCACATATTGCTAAAACATTGTCAGAATACACCATTTATACTAAAAGACGGTGTTTTGTCGTTTAGATTAAAGAAATCATTACAAACACGACAAGGCAAAGCTTCGGCTTATACAGCTGATGACATAAAAGTTACAGCACAAGATCAGGAGATTCTTTCAAAAACCCATTTCAATAAAATAACTGCTGCAGAGTATGTAGAGACAACGGCAATAGCTCTTATGGATAAGATTGAATCGTTAGAGAGTATTGAAGACCGATTGGATGTCTCTCTGCTTGATTTTGAAAGAGAGAACACGGTTACAAATTTACAAAATGTATCTGAACTCTTTTTGGATTATGTAGAGGTGATAGAAGAGCTTGTCGAGTTTGAACATCTCGCCTATGCTATTGTTTCACTTGCTAATTTTTTAGCAAATCTGGAAGAGTCTCAGTTGGATGAAAAAAAAGTCAAAAAATTAATCACTCTAATGCTTAGCCTTGTATCGGATTTAAGCAGTTGGAGGGTGAATTTATTTGTGAAGCAAGAAGCAAATGATATTCACTATCTTGACTCCTCTCTCCTTAGCTCATGTTTGCAGATTGAGTCCATCTTTGCGGAAGAGAAGGCTAGCGAAGAAGAGGATAATTTAGAATTTTTTTAAAAAAAATAAAGGTTTTTTTATGAACGAACAAGAGTTGAAAAATAACGCAAAGCTCTTAGAAGAGTACAAAAGAGTTGTAGATGCTGGCGCCATTGTCTCCAAAACCGATTTAAACGGCAAGATTACTTATGTAAATGACCAATTTTGTAAAATATCCGGTTACACAAGAGAGGAGTTGATTGGAAGCAATCATAACATTGTCAGACATTCGGATGTTCCGGCTGAAATATATGAAGATTTATGGAACACCATAAAAAGCAAAGCGTGTTGGAAAGGAAAGATAAAAAACCGTGCGAAAGATGGTTCAGCCTATTATGTCACAGCAATTATAATACCTATTTTGGATGATAAGGACAATGTAGTTGAGTATCTTGCTTTGCGACAAGATGTAACAGAGCTTGAAGAGTTAAATAATTTTTTAGAAAAACGAGTAGCTGAAGAGGTAGAAAAAAATAGAAAAAAAGATGAACAGAGCATTGCAACTTTAACTGCATTTTTAGAAAACAGTCCTAACCCTATTGTTGTCTATAATGGTGAAAATGTTCAATATGCAAACTCAAAATTTTTGAAGCTGGCAAATAAAGAAAGAGCGGAACTTTGTGGGAGTGAATTTAAAATCGACTCGATTTTTCATGCTAAAGCAGGCTGTATTAGCACTATCATAGAGATTAATTCGCAAAGCAAAGAAAATAAAGTCTCCCTTTTAACAGGAAAGGGAGTAAATATTTTTAACATTTTTGTTAACGATATACCATTTTTAGATAATGCATCTTTAAAAATGTACACATTAAATAATATTACTTTAATCGAGTATCAGAAGCTGAAAATCAGTCATTACAGTATGCGTTTAGAAGGTTTTATTAAAAAAATTCGTAAAGAAAAGGAAGGAGATGAAGTTCTCTTTGAAAAACCTTTCCAAGAAGAAACAGTATATGCCACGAAAGAAAAAGAAGAAGACGACGACGAAAAATCGACAATAAAAAGAGTTCTAAACCATAAAGAGAAAAGAGTTTTAAAAAAATCGCGTGAAAATGTAGCCGTGAGCTCAGAAGATTATAGTGCTGATATAGATGATTACGCATTAGAAAAAAATGAAGACCTCTCTGAAATAGAATATGAAGTAAATGAACTTATAAGAGAATTCAATGAAGAAAATAATTTTGGCGCACTCAGTCAAATAGCAACGAAGCTTTTCAACTATGCTGCATGTGTCGCTTTATTGGTTGAATTTGAAGATTTATCCTATGCAATAAATTCTCTGGCTGAGTTGTTACAAATAATTACAACGGATGACTTAGATGAGACAAAACACAAAAAAACAGAACTCTATCTATCAAATATTATGCTTGATTTGTCTAACTGGAGACGCAATGTGTTTGTTGAACAAACAACAAATGATATTCACTACTTAGATAGCTCCTTGTTTAGTACGATTTTACAATTTGAACTTATTTTTAATAAAACAGATACTATTGAGGATGAAGATGACTTTGAAATGTTTTAATTGCAATTAAGATATAAGCATATTTTTATGGCACATATTTTGCTTCTATTGCGTTAAATCGCTATGTAAAGGAGTATTATATGATTATCACTTTAGAAAAAAATGCAATTGTGCTTACACCTAAAAATAATTCAATTAATTTAAAGCCTCTCTTGCACTATATAGATAACAGCTTTCAAAGAGTAAAACACTTTTCAAATAGTGTTGTAATTTTAAATGAAACCAGCGAAGAGATAAAGAAAAAATATCTTTTAAAATGGGCATATAAAATATATGAAAAAAACAGTCAATACAAAGACAATGTGTTTTTTCAGCGGCTAATCACATCTTATACTCTGCCGATACATGTGATTATTTCTAATAATAATTCCATTAGCAAGATGGCAACCATAACCATTGATCAAATTAATTCATATGAAATTTCCGTATCATGTAATCAGAATCAAGAAAGAATAACTCAATATTTTAAATTAATTTTTAAAGACTCTATGGTGCTAAGTAGTAAAAAATCAACATTTAATATTATCATTAATACAAAAGTACACTTATCTCTTTTAAAAAGTATTTTATCAAGAAGGGAAATTTTAAACATTCCTATAACTTTTGTAGCACATGGATTAAGTTTTAAGCGTATGCATCCAGAGGATACCTACACAGCTGAATATCTCTATAAAGAAAAATTACATAAATCATATATGATTTTAAGTATTTCAGATGAAAGCACTGCTATAGAGATGAAAAAGAACTATAGAAATATGCTAAAAAAATATCATCCGGATATAGTATATAACCAAAATGATGATTTAGTAAAACTATACACAAGAAGATTCCAAGTTATTCAAAACGCCTATGAATTCGTGAAAGAGCATCGTAGGACAGCATAATCATATAACCATAAGAAATTTCTCTGTTGATTATTGATAAAGTATCTTTCATACATATTCATATTTTTTAGTCAAGAAGATGTAGGTGCAAAAGAAGTAACAAGAGAGTATTTTTTATATAGATTAAAGAAAGATAATAAGCAAAAAATAGAAGATAAATGGGTTATTATAAATGAGTAGAAAATAAGTAAGAAGTTAATTTGACGGAA
>JBAZSU010000007.1:0-118534 GCA_041662325.1 Sulfurimonas sp.
AAACCCATTCGACGGCTTCTACTTGAAGTCCCTCTAGGCCTAAACTTTAGGTCTCTGTGTTTGTGGACGGGAATTATAGGGGGTTGTTGCTTAAAGGATTCTTAAAATTTGTTGGGATTTGAAATATTCCAAAAATTTAAATATACAGTGAAACTTTTAAAATCTGATCAAAGAAAAAAGTATCAATAAATTCAAATAACAGTTATAAGGACATTGAAAGACACTACGGTGTTGCAATCGTTCCGAAGAGTCCTTATAAATTACAGATATATACAAAGAAAAACTTTGAGTCAAAGGTATACAGCGCTGATATTAATACGACAGCGTTATATAATATGCTCCCCCCCCTATAACTAAATACATTTTTTTACAAGAGTTGAATATGCAACCAATTTATACAGATGAGTTTATGATAGAAGCAGTTAGACAGGTAACAAATGGCTGTGAGATTAGGTGCACATAATGAGTCGCTAAAAAACTGAATAAAAAAATCGCCACCGTCTATTGAAAAAAATAGATTTGCAAATGGCTAGCAACTCAGGAATAAAGCACCTCAGAAGATCTTAAGACAGTTACAGCCGAGTGTGACAGTCTTAGTGTGTTCTAAGCCATAACAAGGTTTAGAATAAAAAGGTCGTAGCATATTTTGCAAGCAACTCAAGCTAAAGTATGCTTTAATAAAAAGTATAGTGTATTTTACTTAGTAAGAATATTGTGTAAAGTAATGCAAGTCCATAATAATAGATACCCAGTACGCCTAAGAATGCTTATCTCAAAACTGAGAAAAAGCAAACCAAAATTGATAATACATATAAAAAATGTATTCAAAAAGTCGAACGATATTTATACTATAGAAATATTTATAATAAAAATTTGCTTGCATCTTGGATACAAGTAAATATAAAAAGGGTTTCGAGGCTTATGAGAGAAGCTAGATTTTATTGTGCAATACATTTAACACAAATCTAATCATAAATCTGATGCAATTCACAAAGTATGTTTTAATCATTTTGAACAATGCTTGATTGCAAGCTATACAATGAGAGTTTGGTGTGTGATGTAATCTATAGTCAAAACTTATAAAGGTTGGCTTTATTTGGTGATAGTTATAGATTTGTCTAACCGTAAATTGCAGGATGTGCTTCAAATATAGGATGATATATATCAAGGAAACTAATACATACAAAATATTTTTAAAAGCTCATATTTTCCAAAGAAAATGGAGTTTTATATAATTCCTAGTACAGCAGAAAAAGCAACTGTTATCACGTGCAGTCGCAGAAAGCTTTATCAAAACTCTTAAAAAGAAGACATAGCATCTTAGATATATTTCACCTAATGTGTTTGAAAAATGATATAACACTAAGGTTTCAGTAAATTAGGTTTTTACTGAATAAATAAGTGTTTATAATAGTGGGATCATTTTAATATTAACCACTCATTTCGGCTATCTTAGACAAATATACTTATTTTTAGAATTGACGAGAATGAGGGTAAACTCAGAAGATTATTTTCTTCTAAGTTCTTTAATACGAGCTTTTTTACCAGCAAGTTCACGAAGATAAAATAATTTAGCACGACGAACACGACCGCGACGAATAACCGTTATCTCACTGATAGAGTCAGTATATATTGGGAAGATTCTCTCTATGCCAATACCATTTGCGCCAATTTTACGAACTGTTATTGTTTTACCAGTTCCTTGACCTCTTTTTGCAATACAAACACCCTCGTAACTTTGCACACGAGTTTTGTCACCTTCTTTAATTGTTACTGCTAAACGAACAGTATCACCAGCACGAAATTCTGGAAGTGTTTTCTCAGCTATTTGTGCTTTTTCAAAGTTTTCTATGTACTTATTTCTCATAAGATTTCCTTATTCTATGCTTTAAAAGCTGCTCTGGCCTGAAGAACTTAGTCTTACATTCGGACAGGGCTAATTTTAGTGAGCGAATTTTACTATGATTTCCCTTTAAGTATTCTGATGGAACACTTCTTTGCTCATAGTTTTGTGGCTTAGAAAAAGATGGCGCTTCTAAAAGCGATGTTTCAAAACTTTCAACGCTCAAAGAATCACTATTACCAAGAACACCCTCAATATTTCTACTTATAGCGTCACACATTACCAAAGAGGCCAACTCGCCACCGGTTAATATATAATCACCAATACTAAAAACTTCATCTGCGAACTCTTCAACAACTCTTTCGTCAATGCCCTCATATCTTCCACTCACGAAAGCAATATGAGATTTCTTAGCTAATCTTTTTGCATCATTTTGTTTAAAAGGTTTTGCTACAGGAGTTAAAAAAACTATATGAATATTTTTATCACTCAGTTTCAAATTTCTTAAAGCATCATAGAGGGGCTGAGGATACATAACCATCCCAGCACCACCACCAACTGCAGTATCATCAACTTTACTATGCTTTGAACCACTAAATTCTCTAGGGTTTAGATAATTAATATGAATCAAATTTTTGTCAATCGCACGCTTAAGAATAGAGTCTTGAAAATAACCCTCTATAAGGTTAGCGAACAGAGTAACAAAAGTAAAAGTCATTATGAAGCTTCTAAAATATCCACAGCACCGATAACGGTGATAATTTTTTTATCAATATCTGTGCTTATTATAAATGGTTTGTGATAAGGAATTAAAAAACTTTTCGACAATCCAGTTTCTACTAAATCATCACTTGTTTTTACATTTAAATAATCACTTACACTTATTCTTTCAACCTCACTAACACTGCCCAAAAGTTTTCCTTCTTCAAAAACAGCACAACCTACAATGTCAAACCAAAAGAACTGTCCTTCATCTAAATGGCAATTTTTTTTCGTATCTTCGTAGGTAGAGTACAAACTTGCGTTAGTAAACTTTTTAGCATCTTCAACTGTGTTAATTCCAGCTATTTTTATAATGCCTCTCTCATGATTTACCTCACTTAGAGTAATAGCATCTTTCTTGTTAATCAAAAAAGTTGCACCACTCTTAAATTGCTCTGGGAAATCACATTTGATATGAAATTTCATATCGCCTTTTATACCGACTGTTTTGCCGATAGTAGCAATATGAATGAGGCTACTTTCTTTAAACTGGTTCGACATTGATACGGTAACTTACGCCATCTTTAGCTTTACAGCCAGAAATAACTGTTTTTATTGCGCCTATCATTTTACCCTCTTTACCAATCAACTTGCCAATGTCAGTTTGATTAGCGTAAAGAACAATCTCTGTAACTTCATCGCCCTCTTTAACTTCAACTCTTATATCATCGGGATGTGATGCTATAAGTCTTGCAAATTGTGCGACAAAATCAGCTATCATAATTAACGACCTGTTATTTTTTTAACGCGGTCACTCATTTTAGCACCTACGCTCAACCAATAATCTAGTCTTTCACTATCAACTACCATAGTTTTTTCTGCAACCATTGGGTTGTAGTGACCAATTAGTTCTATCCAACCACCATCTCTTCTTTTACGACTATCTGTTACCGCAATACGGTAAAAAGGTTGCTTTTTTCTGCCCATTCTAGTGAGGCGAATTACTGTTGCCATTTTTGGTCCTTCTCTGCGCAAGTTATATTTCAACTTGCTGTATATGTTAAATTTTGCATTTTGAATGCAAAGTTATAAACTCTAAAAGTTCATAACTTTATTTTCACATGCCTTATGATTTATCTTCGAAGAGCTCCTGCTCCGCCCATTTGACCCATCATAGATTGAAGGTCTTTCATCCCGCTTTTTCCTGAAAATCGTTTTGCCATTTTACCTGCATTTTTAAACTGCTTTATCATTCTATTTATTTCTACTTGAGTAAGTCCGCAGCCTGCAGCGATTCTAAGTTTTCGAGAATTATTCAACAATTCCGGATTTTCTCTCTCTTTTAGAGTCATAGAAGAAACCATGGCTTTAATATTTTTAAGTTCGCCTGAGTTTTCAAAATCAAAATCTTTAATAGCTTTTGACATATTGCCCATGCCAGGCATCATTCCAATCAAAGAACTCATACTGCCCATTTTCTTCATGCTTTCCATCTGCTCTAAAAAGTCATTGAAGTTGAACTCACCTTTTTGAATCTTTTTAGTAAGTTTTTTTGCCTGTTTTTCATCTATTAAAGATGCGGTTTTTTCAGCAAGCCCTTCTATGTCGCCAAAGCCCATAAGGCGATTTACAATGCGGTCAGGTAAGAATATTTCCAGGTCTTCCATCTTCTCTCCGGCACCTATAAAACGAAGTGGCACCTGAACCTGTGATGACAGACCAAGAGCAACTCCGCCTCTTGAATCACCATCATATTTGCTTAGAATTATACCGTCTATGCCGATTTTTTCTTTAAATGTTATGGCTGTTTTAACTGCATCTTGACCTGTCATGGAATCAGCTACGTAAAATATTTCACTAGGGTTTGCCACTTTTTTAACTTCTTGAAGCTCATTCATAAGTTCATAATCTATTGCTAAACGACCTGCCGTATCTATTAGTACAACATCATAAATAGCATTTCTAGCTTTTTTCAGTGCTGCCATAACAACTTCAACAGGATTTTTAGAGTTAACATCGTCAAAAAGTTCAACCTCTATTTTTGCTGATATTTGACGAAGCTGCTCAACCGCCGCTAAACGCTGTAAATCGGCTGCTACGATTAAAACTTTTTTCTGTTTATTTTTTAGATAGAGTGCTAGTTTACCTGTTGTAGTTGTTTTACCGGAACCTTGAAGACCTGTCATTAAAATAACAGTTGGAGGGTTCGGAGCGAAGATAAAACCTCTATTTCCTCCGATTTCTAATAGCTCATAAAGAGTTTTTCTCAAAGCATCCAAAAATTGGTCTTTTCCGATGCCATTCGCTTTAGTCTCTATTTGCACTGTTTCTATTAAATCTTTTACAACTTTATGATTTACATCTGCTTTTAAGAGATTTTTTTTAAGCTCATTAAGCGCTTTAGAGAGGGCTTTGTCATCGTCATGAAAACGAATTTTTTTAATTGCGCTTGTAAATGATTCAGTTAAAGTGTTAAACATAGCCTCTCCTATTTATAAAATCTCAAAAACGTTTTGGATGTAAAAAGTTGCGAATTGTATCTAAAGCTTACTTTTATTTTTCTTTAAGTCTATTCAAAATTAACAAACTCTCTAGGCTCAGGTGCAATAAACTCCATGCCAAGAAGTCTAACCTTATATGCATGCAACATTACTCGCTTTGCACGTCTTCCTCCGTACTGTTCATCTCCAACAATCGGATGGTCAATATAACGAAGGTGCGTTCTTATTTGATGCGTTCTTCCGTTATGGATAATACACTTTATTTTTGTTTTTTTAGCACTTACAATATCAGGAAAAACTTCTGTTCTTGCAGGTTTTCCTTTGCCGGAAACATTTGAATACGCTCTGTTATTTTTCTTTTGTGTAACAATAGGCTTATCAATATCAATAGGTTCTGATATTATTCCCTCAACCCAAGCTATATACTCTTTGTAAACTCTGTCCTTTTTGAACTCTTCAATAGCCTTTTCACGAAACTCTTCATTTTTTACAAGCATCAAGACACCGCTTGTTTCTCGGTCAAGTCTATGTAAAAGTTGAGCACCTTTGTATTGTCTTTCTATCTCATCCGAATTTACAAATGCCGGTTTATCTACAACGATTAAATCACTGTTTTCAAATATCGGCTTAATCTTTTGAACTTTTTGAACAATAAATATAGTTTTTTCGTCAAGCTCACCGCGAGCTATCATTACTTTTTTATTTCCAACATAAACTAAACCTCTATCTATCATAGATTTAGCTTGGGTATTTGAAACATCCTCTTGTAGTGATACAAGCTTATACGCTTTATCTGTCGCCATGTAAGGCTCCTTATCTTAATATTTTTTCTACTATAGGCTCTAGACTTATCTTCTCTTCTACCATTGAGCATGGTAAATTTTTACACGCTAAGAGTGCTTTATGTATCTGGCTTGGTTCTACATACTGCACATGGTGAACATATTTAAAGAGTTCTTTTTGATGAAAAAAGTGCTTACCTGTAATTATTTTACATCCAAAATGAGCAGGTTCTAGCGGGTTATGCCCACCAACATCCTCTCTAAAAGCTCCGCCTAAAATTGCTATATCACTTATGGCATAGATATTATTCAGCTCGCCCATCGCGTCAACTAAAACCATATCTGTATCAAATTCACAGTTTTGTGAAAATTTCGAGAGTGTTAAAGAGTTTTTATCAGCATAACTTTTCATCAACTCGTAAACACTCTCGAATCGCTCCGGATGTCTTGGCACCATTATAAGCTTTGCGTCACTCTGCTTTTTATACTCTACAAATGATTTTAAAATAGCCTCTTCTTCGCCTTCATGCGTACTTCCAGCAACAATACACTCTTGTTTTGGCTTTTTATACTCTTTAGTTTTTGTGACTTTTGCGGCTAATTTTATATTTCCCACTACTTCAATATTTTTAGCACCCAAAGCTAAAAAGCGATTTTTATCCGCTTCGCTTTGTGCATATATTATCTCCACATGTCGCAACATCTTTTGATAAAACCAAGCAAATTGCAGATACTTTTTCGCACTTTTCTCAGAAATTCGAGCATTGAGCAGTATTACTCTACTCCCTTTTGCGGCCGCCGCAACTATCAGCATGTACCAAAGTTCTGCTTCTAGCACCACGAGAACTCTCTGCTTTTTCATCCAAAGCGGTAGAAACATTTCATAAGGAAGATAGCGAACATCCGCTTTATACTTTATTGCTTCAGAAAACCCTGTATGCGTTATAGTGGTTATATTTATCTTTTTGTTATCCATCAAATCCAGAATCGGCTTAATTGCTCTTGCCTCGCCTAGCGAACACACATGAAACCAAATTTTATCTGCTTGTTTGAATCTTGGATTTTTAAAAAGAAAAAAACGAGCAGGAATTGATTGTCTATATTTTTGCTTGAAAAAGAGGGAGACTAAAAGCGGAAGTGCTAGAATATATAGCATAACGCTTAAAGTGTAATAAAGTAGCGTGAACACGGCTTAAAAAGCCCTATTCTTCGTTAATTTCCACATGTATAATACGACCACAATGTGGACATGTAATAATCTCATCGGCTCTAATAACATCAGCATAAATTTTATCACTCAATAGCATGTGACAACCCATACAAGCCTGCTCTTCCACAGGAACAACAGTACTGTTTTTAGCCCAGCGACGAATCTTTTGATAAAAAGCCAAACCTTTTTGATTTATTGTTCCAAGAAGTTTCTCTTTTGCAACAAATACCTCTTGTCTCTCTTGATTGATAACTTCTAACTTTTTATCAACTTCAGCTTTGACTGATTCTAGGTTTGCTTGTAAGCCCAATAAAGATGTTTTTGCAATCTCAACTTGCTCTTTTTTATTTTCTATAATTCTCTCTAATCTTTCTATCTCTTCATTTGCAAAAGCTACTTGTTCTTTTGCTATCTCTTCTTCTAATTGTAAAGATTTCATCTCTCTTTCAGTTTTTACTTCAGAGCTTTTTCTAGAATTGTCTTCTAATTTTTTTGAGAGTTCTGCCAAGTGCAAATTATTTTTTTGCTTTTTAACTTCCTCATCTCTAATTTCGTTCGTTAAATTCTCAATATCTGATTCAATACTCTTTGTTTTAGCAAGAGCTGCTTCATAATTGTAATTTGCTTCTTCTATCTGAGGTTCAAATGCATCGATCTCTTTATCTACTTTTGAGAGGTCGATTAACTGCTTAAGATGCTGGTTCATTGGGCTCCTTTGAGGTGTTTCGTATATGCCATATCTTCTATAAATATTACTAATTATATGTAAATGGATTTTCTGATGATGAAATTATAACTGCTAAACCTAAATTTTTCAAATACTTTGCCAAAATTTCTGCAAAAAAGCGTTCACTTTCATAATGACCTATATCAATTAAGGATAATTTTATACTTTTTGCATGCATTGCATCATGGTATTTTATATCGCCTGTCAAAAAACAGTCTGCTTCTATTGAACTTATAAGCGAACATCCGGAACCTGTTGTAAGTGCAACCCTTTTTACTCTCTCATGGCTCTTAACACATTTAGCATGTGGAAGTCCAAAAGCGGATACAACTTTTTTAGAAAAATAATCAAAATTCTCATCCACCTCAAAATAGGCAACAAAACCCTCTTTCTTCAGAATCTCTACACCCAAAATCTCTTTTGCAACAAACTCGTTCAGATGCGTTTGGTCAAAATTTGTATGCATCGCTATATTCGAAATATTTTTTCTTATCATCTTTTGAATTAAATTTGCAGGATATTTACTAAAATCAAGCTGTTTCAACCCTCCAAAAATGAGAGGGTGATGGGTAATTAAAAGAGTGTCATCTTCAAGCGAATCAATAAGTGCTTCATCCACATCTATACTTAAAACTATTTTTGATATTTCCTGCGAAAAATCTCCAATTAAAAGACCTGAATTGTCCCACGCTTCTTGAAGTGAAAAAGGTGATAGATTGTCCAAATAGTTATATATTTCTAGAAGTTTCATCTCTTTATTTCACTTTTAATTTTTCTAACTCTTCTTTTGCTTCAATGAACTCCGGATTTATCTCAACCGCTTTTTGATACATCTCTATCGCCTCATCTTTTTTTTGCATATCTGCCAACAAATTTCCAAAGTTATAGTAAGTAATCGGATTTTCATCATTGATTTCCAAAGAAGCATGCAGGTGCATCTTTGCAGATGCAAACTCACCATTTTTTCTATAAACGGAGGCAAGCGAGTTATGAATATACTCATTCTCGTTATCTAATTCTAAAGCTTCTTTATAATATTTTAGTGCCTCCGCATCATCACCTGATTGTTGCAGCATGTAACCCGTTTTGAAGACAATATCCGGATTATTTGGCTCTTTCGCATTTGCTTCTACTAGAAGTGCCACAGCCTTTTGAAAATCTTTCTCTTCATACGCGATATCAGCTTTTTCTATTAAAGCCTCTGGAGAAAAAGGTGAAAATGTTTTTGCACTTCTTTCTTCATCTGTATTCTCCGGCTTTTGTTCAATATCCTTGAGTGTCTGAATATGCTCATAAATTTTAAATGCAAAAAAAGCGGATGCTCCTAACATGAGTAACTGAAAAACTGTCATTTTGTACCTTTATATAAATTTTTATTTAGAGTTGCGATGAATTGTAGGGGGTCAACCTGAATTCCGGCAACACGAACCCCAAAATGCAAATGAGGACCTGTGACTCTGCCACTTACTCCAGAGAGTCCGATAGGTGCCGACTTTTTAATTTTTTGACCATTTTTTACATCAAATTTACTCATATGGAAATAACATGTATAAACTCCCTGTCCATGATCTATAATGACTGTGCCTCCGGAATAAAATCTATCTTTTGCCAACACTACAACTCCGTCATTACAGGCATATATCGGGCTTCCGACATTTGCACGAAAATCTGTTCCGCCATGGTAACCCTTCAACGAGCCGTTATAGACTCTGGCTTTACCGAATGCACTTGTGATTTTGCTCTCCATAGGAAGTATAAATTCTGACTTTATATAACTTTGTTCTGTCGTGTTATTGTATATATCCATAGCCTCTTTATACTCTTTTTCCGCTCGTTTTTGATTTACACCACTTGGATTTACTTTTGACTTCTCTACCTCTATCTGCTCTTTTTCATAATTTCCGTCTTCTATTTTTATAAACATGTTTTTAGTCAGATTAGAATTTTTTTCTTTATAGCAAATTTCAATTTTTTTGCTGCTCGGTTTTTCATCATAGTTTATCGCAACTAGAGCATACATTTTTTCTTTATCAAGAGGATGCGTAAAAACTTTGTAGCTCTTTTTGTCCACTAAAATTTTTTCATAAACAACATCTTTCTCTTTCTTAAACTCTACAAAAAGCGTTCTTCCATTTGAGATATTCAAATCAGAAACATGTACATTATAGGCAGCCAGAGAGGAGATAAAAAGCAATATTAAGACTACTGTTTTCACTCTTTATCCTTCATAGCTCTTTGAATATCTCGCTTCATATCTTTCTCTTTGAGATCATTTCTTTTGTCATGAAGCTGTTTGCCTTTGGCAATTGCAATCTGAATTTTTATTATATTTCTATCATTAAAATAGAGTTGAAGAGGGACGATCGTATATCCATCTCTTGTTATAGCTTTGAGCATGGTCAAAATCTGTTTTTTGTGAAGTAACAGTTTTCTGCTGCCTCTCTCTTCATGCCCGTAAAAATGGTGTGTCGTCTCTAGCCTTCCTATATGAGCATTAAATAAAAAAGCCTCTTCGCCGACAATACGGATAAAACTATCTTTTAAATTCACTTTCTTAGCTCTTATACCTTTTACTTCGCTTCCTAAAAGGACAATGCCTGCTTCAAATTTCTCTTCTAAAAAGTAATCGAAATAGGCTTTTTTATTTTTGGCTATCGTTTCGCCCATTATCTAATTTCTCCTGCTTGTTTATATATTTTATCAGCACTTCTAAAAAAGCTGCTTCCGCTGCCGCTGAAGTGCCATCCCTCTTTGCAATGATTTTGTAGCTCAGGATACCCTTGCAAAGCCGGTTTGTAAAGGTCATTTGCCTCTTCAACACTCATGTTTTTTAAAATCTCTAAAGAGCCTGTTTTTTTCAACATGTCAGCATCAGCTTCACTTATTGGATTGTAAAAATTATCTCTATAAATTCCATAAACTTTGGGTGTGCTTATCTCTAATTTTGGAGTATAAATCTCAAAATCTAAAATCTCCTCTTTAAACTCCTCTACAATTTCACCTATACCGCTAACATTTGCGCTCTCATATCCATAGATAAAAAATGCAACATCAGCACCGACATGTGAACCGATATGTGCTAGTTCATCCAAACTAAGTCTCATATCAAGGAGTTCATTGCACATTTTTAAAAATGTAGCAGCGTCACTGCTTCCACCTCCAAGACCTGCAAATGCCGGAATTTGCTTCTTTACTTGTACCGCATGTGAAACCATTAACTCTTCCAAAGCCTTTGATGCTGTTGCCTCTTTTAGCGCCAAATATGCTTTATAAATTGTATTTTGTTCTGTATTGCAAGAAAAATCACCGATTATCTTAAACTCTCTCTCTTCTTTTGGTATAAAAGAGAGTTCATCATACAAGGAGTTCAGTCTCATAAACCTAGAGATTATCTCGTGATAGCTATCTCTCTTTCCTGTTATTTTAAGATATATGTTTACTTTAGCATATGCCCTATAAATTTTCATTCTTTTATTTTCCTATCAGTTTGCTAAGCAGGCTAAGAGCATCTGATTTAACTTCCTTAGAAGCAGCTATATTTAAATCTTTTACATCGCTGAGCAGCTCACTTCTAACAATTGAGACACTTTTTGGTGCTTCAATTCCAAGTTTTACAACGCCCTTCTCAATTGATATGACTTTTATTACTATATCATCACCAATTATTATAGACTCTTCAATTTTTCGAGCTAAAACTAACATGTATATACCCTACCTAACTCATATTTTACTTCTTCATTTTCTATCTTAATAATTGAGATATTTTCGCCATTATCTAGCCAATAATAACCATCATCTTTCATCTGTAAATCTAATAAAGCAAGAACTCTTCCATATTTCAGATTGTCACTCTCACCCAAATAGTAATTTTGAGGGATATTAAGTGATTTTTTAATATCTAACGGTTTTTCATTATCGTATTTAAAAGCTCCCTCAGATAACCTCTCTAAGGCACTCAAGCTACCATGCTCAACTCCAACCTTTTTTGCAATTATAAGACCTAAAGAGCGGATATATGTTCCCTCAGAAACAGTCGCTTCAAAGGTAACGAATGGGTGCGAATAGTTTAAAAGTTTACTCTCATAGATAGTTGAGTTTATTTTGTTAAGCACTACCTCTTTGCCTGCACGAGCCAAATCATACGCTCTTTCACCGTTAATTTTTTTTGCACAAAAGATAGGTGGTTCGTACTCAATTTCACCCGCTAATGATTGAACAGCAGTCTCAATAACGGCATGTGGAAGCTCTTTTATTATCTCTACATGCTTTATCGATTCAGTATCTAAACTCTCACTCACAGCGCCGAGCCACAAAGTCGCCCTATAGGTTTTAGGTGTTTTATCTAAAAAACGAAAAAGTTTTGTATGGCTTCCAAAACCAATGAGTAACACTCCCTTAGCAAAAGGGTCAAGCGTTCCTGAAAAACCTGCTTTTTTGTTATTGTATTTTCTTTTCAACTTAGATAAAAAGAGATTCGAGCCGATTCCTGATGGTTTATATGCAACAAAAAGCCTGTTCATAATCTCTCAACAAACGATGCCAAAATATCTCTTTTAGTACCTGCAAAATTTATATTGAGCTTAAACTCTCTGCCCGATTTACTAACGCCGACGATTCGTCCTGTACCAAATATTTTATGGCGAACTAAATCCCCTTTTTTAAAGGCTGTATTTTTTTCAACTATGAGCGAACCCTCACAAAGTCCGGCTTCGTTAAAAAATCTGCTCTTTTGCAAATCGCTTCTTCTGCCCTTATAGAATCTACTTCCGGCGTGTGAGAGAGTGAGTGTCTCTTTAGCTCTTGTAAAAGCAACATAGCCGAGTCGTCTCTCCTCTTCTAAATCACTTCCATCACCCGTGAGAGGCAAAAAGCCCTCCTCTATTCCTATTACAAAAACATGGTCAAACTCCAAACCTTTTGAAGCATGAATGCTCATCATATAGATGCTTTCACCCTCCATCTGATCCTGTTCACTCTGGAGAGTCAACTCATTTAAAAATTCATCAAGGCTGGACTCCGGTGATTTTTTTACAAAATCGCGGAACAGACCATAAAATTCATCCATATTCAGAGTTCTTTCTGCTTCATCCTGCATTCCTGCATAAATATTTTTTAGATGAAAAGTATCTTCAAGCACATCAATAAAGTCATATGTTGACTCTTTGGCAATCTGAGCTACATCAGCAATATCTTTTATAAATTTTTTAAGTGTTTGTGCATTCTTTTTCTTTACCAATACTTCGAGCGCTTCTAGAGAAGTATTCGTTACATATTCAAAAATTGATGTCTCATTCGCATGAGCTGCTAATTCCACCTTGTCAATACTTGCTTTTCCAAACCCTCTTTTTGGTTTATTTACTATTCTCTTGAAAGAAAAATCATCATGAAAGTTTGTTATGACTCTTATGTAGCTTATCAAATCTTTTATCTCTGCTCTATCGTAGAAGCGAAGACCGCCAACTAATTTATAAGCTATTCCAGCACGGTTTAAACCTTCTTCAATAGAGCGGCTTAAAACATTAACTCTATATAAAATAGCTATATCCACCCCGCGAACACCTGCATTTAAAAGCTTATTTATCTTCTGTGCTATTTTTCTGGCCTCTTCACCCTCATCATTTGAGTTTATGATTGCCACATCATCACCGCCACCACGAGTACCGACGAGTTTTTTGCCCAATCTTGAACGGTTATGCTCTATAAGTGCATTTGCAACCTTTAAGATTGGCTCTTTTGAGCGATAATTCTCTTCTAGTTTAAAAACATTTGTGCCGGCAAAATCTTCATGAAACTCCATAATATTTCTGATATGCGCACCGCGCCATCCATAAATACTCTGATCATCATCGCCAACTACACAGATGTTTGAGTGTGCCGTACATAATTTTTGCAAAAGTTTTAGTTGCAACTCATTAGTATCCTGATACTCATCAATCATTATATATTGATATTTCTCTGATGTTTTTTGTGCCAACTCTGGATTTTCTTCCAACAGTCTGTATGTCAGTGCTATCAAATCATCAAAATCTACAAGATTATTTTCTCTTAAGTAGTTCTCATAATCTTCATAAACTTTTGCTATCTGCTGGTAATTAAAGAGTTCTGCCTGTTTGTAAGTATCATCAGGAGTCATAAGAGAATTTTTATATCTTGAAATCTCACTTGCTATCAAAGGAGTCGGAAGTTCTGAATTGATAGTTTTTATAATTCTTTTTTTATCATCCGTGTCAATTACTACAAAGTTGTTTTGCCTATTCAAAAGATGTATATTAAATTTTAAAAAAAGTAAGCCAAACTTATGAAATGTGCATAAAAGCGGAGGATATGCAACTTCTCTTATCATTTCTAAAGAGCGTTCACGCATCTCTTTCGCAGCTTTATTTGTGAAAGTAAGCGTTAGAGTATTTGAAGCTGGAATACCAACTTCTTCAATCAAATAAGCTAGTCTTGAAACTATCGTAGTAGTCTTACCGCTTCCAGCCCCTGCTAAAATCAAAACGGGACCCTCCGTCTGCTTAACGGCTTTTGTCTGCTGTTCGTTTAATTTTTTAAATATTTTTTCCATGTTTTCCACTATTATGACATCAGTATCTGTTAATTATTTTTATTATAACTAAATACCAGTAAATTATTACAGGACTATTGCAATAATTATAATTATGAGTTATAATTTTATTATCAATATTACTTATAGGAATTATTATGTTAAAAGATTTTGCTAAATTGCAGACATTCTTGATGGTTATAAAAGAGAAAAGTTTTTCTAAGGCGTCAGCAAAATTAGGTATTTCTCAACCCGCAGTTACACAACAAATTAAATTTATTGAAGATTATCTTGATACAAAAATTGTTGAGCGAAAGAAAAATGGAATTATCCTTACAAAAGAGGGTGAAGATTTATATAGAATAGCTCAAAGGCTCGACAAAGCTATTGCGAATAGTGAAAAAGAGCTTTTAAAGATAATTAACAAAGAGTTTACTTTTATCATGGGTTCGTCCTATGCGATTGGTAATTATATACTTCCAAATTATCTTTGTGACATTAAAAAACGAATTGGCAACGAAGTCCATATGTTAGTCGGTTCATCAGCTGAGATGATAGATCAGCTTGAAGATAAAAAAATAGATGTAGCTCTTATAGAATCACCTGTATTCAGAGATGGAATTGTCTATAGAGAGTGGGTTGAGGATGAGCTTGTAGTATTTTCAAATCAACAAATTCCAAAACATCTCAAAGTTGAAGATTTAATGGGCTTTGATTGGATCTGTCGTGATGAAAATTCACATACAAGAAAACTCACTTCAGAAATATTTGAAGAGATGGGCGTTCAGTGCGGAAGCTTCAATGTGCTTGCTGTTCTTAGCGGTCCAACTTCCATAAAAGAGTCTATCCTTCATGCTGACAAAAATTCTGAAAGACCTTTGGTTTCTGTCATGTCAAGACATGTAATTCAAAGCGAAATAGCAGAGGGGAAACTTTTTGAGGCAAGACTTAAAAATTATAAAATAGAGAGAAAGTTTTATATTGCTTACTCAAAAGAGAGAAAACATGATGCTTTTGTTGATAACGTTGTGAACTTCCTGCTCTCTCTGACAAAAATATAAATTAAGGGCTATGCCCTTATTTTTTGAGAAACTTTGAATTTTCCGGATTTGACAAGAAAGAGGCCATAGAATTTTCAACTCCCTTCTCATCTATCTCTTTATGAACATGATTATTCTCTTCATAGCTAGCTAAATTTATTAAAACAGGCGTTTCATCTATAATAATCTGCATGATGCTTAAGAGTGGCACGGTCACAAAACTACCAATATTTTCCACTCCAAAACCAGCCTCAAATACTAAAAAATCTCCTTGAATGACCGCCGTTTCAAATGTGTATCCAGCCAAGAAAAAAAGTGTTAAAGGGCGAAACTCAGAATTAATTTTAGTTGGCAATTCAGGCTCAAAACTAATCTCTTCTATCTTACACAAAATCCCAAAATTTTGTTCCTTTTCAAAAAAATAAATTATCATATCACGGATATTTTTTTGCATCAAAGCAACAAATTGCTTATCTTCTATTACATTTTCTAACAACTTACATTCCTTGTCTTTATTGCCGCTATTATATCAAAAACTCACATCTTTCTCGTATATCAAAATCTATCATCGCATTTAAAAGAGCTACTTTTGAATAGCTTCTTAACTGGCTTACTTTAATATCCGCTTCTATTATTTTTCCTTCATCCAAAAGTCTCTCTCTTGTCGTACCCTTTAGAAGAGGCTCCTTTGGAGTTATCCACACCCCAGAAGTACTTCCTCGTTCCTCACCGCACATGCCATTGCTATAAAAAGCTATATTTGCAATTGATGTATCGGTAACCAATAAATTTTTTATTATAAGGACATCGTCGCACTCATTTTTTTTTGAATATAATGTATCCAACTCTTCTCTGAAAGTAGATTTGCGCGAATAGTTTATATCATTGTTAAAAATTAATTTCAATGAGTTTATCTCTTTTTTTTCATACAAATGATATGAAATTGCGATCGAGTTACTTATAAGTGGGGTATAAACGAGACGACATCTGTAAAGTCCTGCTTGAGGGGGTTTTATATACTCTTCAAGGTTCTCAACCTCTTTTATGCCTAGAGCGTTTAAAACGCTCTCATATCTTCTTTGATGATAGGGCAGATGCAAGACTTCTCCATCCACAACCTTGATGGTCTCAAAATAGCTGTTACTCTTCATTAAAGAGCGCTGTGCTTAAATATCTTTCGCCTGTGTCACATAAAATCGTTACTAAAGTCTTCCCTTGAAATTCTGCTCTTGATGCTACCTGCATGGTCGCCCAAACATTAGCACCGGCTGAAATTCCAACGAGCAACCCCTCTTCTTTGGCTAACATTTTTGCCGTATTTATAGCATCTTGGTTGCTTACTTTTATAATTTCCCCATAAATAGCTGTGTCCAAAATATCTGGAACAAATCCTGCGCCGATTCCTTGAATCATATGAGAAGCTGCTGCTTCCCCTGATAGAACGGCAGATGCAGCAGGCTCAACTGCGAATATAGCAATATTTTGTATTTCTTCTTTTAAAACTCTTGAAGTTCCAGTTAGTGTTCCGCCAGTTCCAACAGCCGCAACGAAAGCATCAATATTTTTGTCTGTATCTCGAAGTATCTCAACTGCGGTTGTTAACATGTGAATTTCCGGATTCGATTTGTTTTGAAATTGCTGGAGAATAATACTGTTTGGAGTATTTTTTTGAAGCTCCACTGCCTCAGAAATAGCTCCGCTCATCCCTTTGGAAGCCGGAGTTAAAACAAGTTCCGCCCCCAGAGCTTTAAGCAGATTTCTTCTCTCTATGCTCATAGATTCAGGCATAGTTAAAATGAGTTTTAGATTTTGTGCTGCACATACTGCGGCAAGGGCGATGCCTGTATTTCCACTTGTTGGCTCGATTACAATAGTATCCGGCTGTATCTCACCTGCTTCCATCGCTCTTCTAATCATGTTAAAACCTATTCTGTCTTTGACTGAACTGGTTGGATTCATAAATTCACATTTTCCAAGAATAGTAGCCCCCGTGAGCGCCGACGGCTTATTTAATCGAACAAGTGGGGTATTGCCGATTAACTCTGTAATATTTTGTGCAATTTTCATAAAAACTCCTAATTTAAGAGCTGATTTTACACTTTAAAGTTATATATTCTACTTAATTTATGGAAATTGATTGTTTGAAGAAGTGGGTTTTGGGGATTTAAAAATTGGTGCGACCGGGGAGATTTGAACTCCCACACCCGTAGGGCGCTACCACCTCAAGGTAGTGTGTCTACCGTTCCACCACGGTCGCATTTAGAGGTTAAAGCACCGAAGAGGTGCTTTATGACTTAGTTGATTAAGCTAAGTATGGATTTGCGTAAAGTGCTATAAGAGCAATTACTAGTGCATAAATAACTTGAGCTTCGATCATTGCAAGAGCGATGAACATCGTAGTCATAAGTTTAGCACCTAAGCCTGGGTTACGAGCAGTACCAGCGATAGTTGCAGCAGCAGTATGACCCATACCGATAGCTCCACCTAATGCAGCAAGACCAAGACCAAGACCAGCCGCAATCATTGAGTATGCTTTAAGAGTTTGGTTTGCTACTTCACCATCAGCAGCAAATGCAGCAGCAGCGAATGCTACCATTAAGAAAAGAATTTTTTTCATGTTTATCTCCATTTTTTGTTTTCAAAATTTTTCGGCTAGCGTAACTACATCTAAAAGAATATAGCAATCTCAACATAAATGCAAAGATTTCCCTACTAAAATCTGACTGGCGGAATTGTATATAAATTCTGCTAAATATTAGATTAAAAAATCTCGACATGTAAAAATATTTTCACATGTTTCGACGAATGAGATTGCCTATGCGATGCCTAAAGAGATTTTATTCCCTTTAAACTCCAATATTTCTACCATAACTTTATCACCCTCTTTAAAAATATCTGATATTTTTTCTACTCTTTTTTCAGAAATTTTTGAGATATGCAACAAACCGTCTGTTCCATCCGGAAGCTCTATAAATGCTCCGAATTCAACTATCTTTTTAACTGTTCCCTCATACTTTTGCCCGACTTCGTACTTGATTTTAGGCTGCTTTGGCGTATTAACTATCCCCTCGATATGCTTTCTCGCATCCGCCACACCTGTTTTATTTTTACCGGTTACTTTTACTTTTCCATCTTTTTTATCAATATCGATTGCAACTTCAAACTTCTCTATAATCTCGCGAATAGTTTTTCCTGCTTGCCCGATTATATCGCCGATAAAACTCGGATCAATGTGGAAAAAGTCAGTGCTTGGCAAAACACCGTCATTAAATTCAATTTTTTTCTCAGCTTCGAGCATAATGTCAATAATATGACATCTGCCCTCTTTTGCCTGATAGAGTGCCTCTTTCAGAATTTGAAGACTGATTCCGCCCAATTTAATGTCCATCTGCATGGCTGTAATTCCATCTTTAGAACCGGTCACTTTAAAATCCAAATCTCCATCATGGTCTTCTAGCCCCATAATATCCGACAAAATTGCATATTTATCGCCTTCGCTTACCATGCCCATGGCAATTCCGGCAATTGTGTCGCTTGTTTCAATATCAGCAGCTTTAAGTGCCATATATCCGCCGCAAACAGTAGCCATGGAGGATGAGCCGTTTGATTCAAGTATCTCTGAAACCAAACGAATTGTCTGACCACCCATGTCAACAATTGGCTCTAGTGCTCTTTTTGCTAAGTTTCCATGACCCAACTCTCTTCTTTTTGTACCCATAATTGGAGAAGCTTCGCCTACACTAAATCCTGGAAAATTGTAGTGAACCATAAAGTTTTCGTTTTGAGTGCCTTCATCGGTTAAGTTCTCAAACATCTGCCCGTCTTTAGCTCCACCCATTGTTAAAACAACTAAAGCTTGAGTTTGACCTCTAGTAAAGAGACATGAAGAGTGAGCGCTTGGAAGCACATTTGTGCTTATTGAGATAGCTCTAACTTCTTTCAATCCTCTTCCATCGGCACGAACTCTCTCGTTTAAAATCTGTCCTCTTACCTGCTCTTTTTTTACCTTCTCAATTGCTTCTTTTAGCTCTAGCTCATCCCAATGTTCTTCTGTTAAAAGTATTTTTTTTCTAAGTTGTCTAAGTGCAGTCGAGCGCTCTGATTTTGCCATTTGATTCATAGCAGATTTAATATCATCCATATGTGTTTTTCTTACATAATCAACCATCACTTCATTTACCAGATGTGCCTTATATTCTATGGCTTGTGTCGGTTTTTTGTAAAAAGCAAAATTTTCTTCATATTTTAGATTTGAAGCAAAAAGGGCTGTCTCTGTTTTTTGAAAAATTTCTATTAATTCCTCTTCAGGTATAGCATTTGAAGTATGTGTCGAGAGTATTGTCATAGCCATGCTTGGATCAATCATTGGGTCTATAAAGGCGTCATTTACTTCCACATGCTCACCACCAATTGAGCGCATCTCAATCATAAGAAGCTCATTTTTAGTTCCTGAGAGGAACAAATCAAGTGTAGAACTTTTCAGTTGTGAGAGAGTAGGATTTAAAACTAATGCTCCGCCAATTTTAGCAGCTCTTACTGCACTTACTGAGGTATTAATATCTATATCAGATATATAGAGTGCAGCAGAAGCTGCATTAAGCGCTAAGAGTTGTAAATCTGACTCCTTGTCCGCACTAAACACCAGAATTGTAATCTGAGTCGGATGTCCAAAACCTTTTGGAAAAAGTGGACGAAGTGATCTGTCAACAATGCGTGATGTCAGTGTTTCGAAATCACTAGGCTTTGTTTCTCTTTTAAAAAATCCACCGGGAATTTTTCCTGATGCATATGATTTTTCTATATACTGAACCGTAAGTGGTAAGAAATCATCTTTTACAATCTCTGTCTCGTCTATTACAACTGTTGCCAAAATAACTGTATCACCTGATTTTATCCATGCTGCACCGTTTGCTTGTTTTGCAACTTCTCCAAACGAATACTCTTCAACCCTATTTTCTAACTCTATTCTCATATCATATTTCAATTTATACTCCTTGTTGTTTAATCTTATATTATTTTACTAAATCTTAAGTTTTGAACCAAACCAAAAACCAACTCTCTTTTTACTTCTCCTTTAAAAGCTCTTTGGAAGAGTCATGCCAAACTCAGATGAGCCTCTTCCGGAAGACATTATGGGTGTCAAAGCTACTGTGAAAAAAATGTATCTGTCAAAAACCGAGTTATCTGCCACGCCGATTTTTGAAAGAACAGGTCTATTATTTTCAACATATCTCAGCCCAAAATCCCAGCATCTTTTTTTATACATCATACCTACTTCCGACTTCTTTTTTTTGCTTCTCTCTAAGTCGTAAGCATAATCCACATGGTAGGAGTAGTGCGTATTATAGGCATACTTAGCACTTGATGTCAGATAACTTGCATAGGGGGTATAACCCGTACTTGCATCTAAAAATGTATCTTTGTATAGGTGCGCCATAGAGAGCGTTACATCGCCCACGCCGTAGGAGAGTTGATTCGTGAGTTTAGAAAATGATTGCTCCTTATAATTAAAAAATGAGTCATTGTAATAACTTAAACCATCTACAATAAGATAGTCAAGCTCGTTTTCAAGCTCCCCTGTTTTAGTTCCATACACTTCATAAAAAAATGCCTGAGCCAGCTTATGATAAAGAATCTGTTTTCCCAAACTGTCATAAACATATTGAGAAAAATCAAATTTTAGCACATCCTCCATCTGAGAGAGTGTATAAAATTCACACCTTGGATCACTTTGGTTAATCAAATCAGCACAAAACTCTTTATTATAATCGTAAAAACCCTCTCTTCTCTCACCGCCGGCAAAGGAGTAGTTAGAGCCAAAACTGACAACATGCGCGTACTCTTCATACGCCTTGGTAAGCTCCGTGGAAGCAGAAAGCCGATTATAGTTTTTAGCCAAATAGCCATTTTGATATTTGGCATCGGTCGGAACCTCTTCTACCCCTGAAAAGTTTGAGTGCTGTGCATAAAGAGTAGTTTTATAGGAAAGATTTAACTGCTCATCTAATGCAGATGTTTGCAGAGTGACAGGGATATTGAGATCAGTTTGAACTACTTTTTTATTCATATCTCTGTAAAGATTACTGCTTTGCATGTCCAGACTATAAAAAAGGTGACCTTGCAAGAGGCTATTTAAATAGTTATGATACTGAAGTGTAGGCAGTTTTTGCAGAGTGTTATCATTGTTCTGCTTTGTCAAATCCTGATAGTATTTAAGATAGGTTCCAAAATAGTTCTCATCAGTATTGTAAAACATATTGGCTCTTGAAAGAACCTGGGTGGCTGTAGCATTTTTTATTGGGTCATTCGTTGATAAGTTAATATAGTCAACATCATTCATTCTGTTTATATCAACAAATAGCCCGGATTGTCCTTCGAAATTTTGATTAAGCCACTGATTTAGCACATCGCTATTCTCATATTTAAAGTTAAATCCACTGTGAGTATTGTTTGCCAGCTCATGTTCTATAAAATAGCTATCATTCTCTTTAAAATAGCCACCGGTCAGTTCACCGCCGGAGATTGCACTATCTTTAAATCTAAAAGTTGAATATGCGCCATAGCCGCGATTTGTTCTTACTTGCGGTTTTAATTCCAAATCCCACCAATTTTGTTCGGCTATGTAAATTGGCTGCTCAAAATAGAAACCCTCTTTGTCAGAGAGACCGAGAGCAGGTGTTAAAAGTCCTGTTCTACGGGTTTTATCGAGCGAAAATCCAACATATGGAGTGTACATGACAGGTATATCATAAATATAGACTACAGTATTATAAAGATTGAGCCATTTTGTGTCGGAATTATAGTCGGATGAGCTGAATTCCATCGTCCAGAGCGGGTCATTTGGGTTACAGCCGCTTACAGAACCTGAGTTTATATCTAACTTCTCATCTCTCATAAACCCCTCGTCGGCACTAAGCCACACTTCTGATCTTTTTTCAAGCATAAAAAATGGTTTAAAGGTTTTCTCTTTATTTTTAATATTTAATTTTGCATAATTTCCTAAGAGCTGTAGCTCATTTCCCTGAGTTGCACGAATATTATCATAGAGCTCGAGATCACCGCTGTCTCTATCATAGAGAGCACTTTTGGCGCTTAAGTGATAATCTTTGTAAACGACTACAACATCCCCGTAGGCATTTACAATATTATCTTTTGAATCCATAGAAGTTGCAAAGATTTCTACCGTGTCGTCAGCATATACAAACGACAAAAGTAGAATAAAGAGAGAGAGTAGCCTAAGCATTTACAACCAGTGTTTTTGCAGTTTTATCATGGAGTGTCTGGCGGGATGGGTCAAAGATACCCCATAAAAAACCGAGATAAAAAAATGTTTCACTGATTATACGGAATATTGCACGATTGAGTGAACTTAAAACAGTCGGCTTCTGAAGCGTTGCTATTTCGATAACCTTTATTTTCATCACGATTTTGCCCAGTGTTGCACCGTACTGCATGGTAAAAAAAGCTTGATAGACTATCTTCATAACCATATACTCTAAAACAAAAGTATTCGTTAAATTGATTATCTCTTCTATATTTTTAGCGGCTGTAAATGAGTCCCAGAGAGCAAATATAAGCAAAAAAGAGAGAAGGGTCTCATCTATAAAAAAAGCTACGCCTCTTTTTTTGATTTCCGCTAGAGTTATCCCTTCACGATGAAGAACATTTTCTATCTCTTCATTCATGGCTAGAGTGCCTGATAGGCTATATCGGTTCGGAGTTTTTTCCCTGCGAAATGGACTTGTCCACAACGCATGTAGGCTCTGTCTCTTGCTTCTTTTATGCTATTTCCCAATCCGACACAGACCAAAACTCTTCCGCCATCGGCATAAAGTTTACCCTCTTCCATGCTCACACCCGCGTAGGAGATGTGGGTATATTTTTCTATCTCCCCATGGTGCACTTCATCCACGATTATCTCTGCAGGAGTCGAATTTTTGTATGGATAGTTCTCACTTGCCATAACAACGCCCACAGCAAACTGCTTTGAGAACTCTACTTTTATCTCAGCCAATCTGTTTGTTGCAGCTTTGTAAAACATGTCGCTCACGCTTGATGTCATCAGAGGCATCAGAATTTCACACTCAGGGTCACCGAAACGAACATTAAATTCAAGTGTAATCGGCTCGCCTTTTACAACCATAATACCGATAAAAAGTACACCCTCAAATGGAGCGCCCTCTTTTTTCATGCCATCAAGCGTCGGACGGATTATTCTGTCTTTTACCTTTTGATATAACTCTTCATCCACCAGAGGAGTCGGAGCATATGCACCCATTCCCCCTGTATTTGGACCTTGGTCATTATCTAACAGTCTCTTGTGATCTTGTGCTGCTGGAAGAAGAATATAGTTCTCTCCGTCACAAACAGCAAACATGGAAAGTTCGTACCCGTCCAAAAACTCTTCTACAACCACTTTTAAACCGGCATCACCGAAACTTTTTCCGCTAAGCATTTCGCTGATTGCAATCTTTGCTTCGTCATGATTTTGTGCAATAATTACGCCCTTGCCACCGCAAAGTCCATCTGCTTTTATAACGATTGGAGCGGTTAAAGTGTTTGTAAATTTAAAAGCATCTTCAATTGAATCAGTCTCTATATATCGTGCAGTTGGAATGTTATATTTTGCCAAAAAATTTTTCATGTAAACTTTTGAGCCTTCAAGCTGTGCAGCTTCTTTTGAGGGACCGAAAATTGTAAGCCCATGAGATTTAAAAATATCAACAACTCCGTCAACAAGCGGTCCTTCAGGGCCTACAATAGTGAGTTCAATACTGTTTTCTTTTGCAAACTCTGCCAACTTATCATAATCTTTGATGTTTAGATTTGTTCCTAGCGAGGATGTAGCGCCATTTCCAGGCATAAAAAAAAGTTCGCTGCCATTTTCTTCATTTAAAATCGCCAGAGCGATAGAGTACTCTCTGCCGCCACTTCCTATTATCAAAATCTTCATTTACATCTCCGTCATAATTTTTTTAAAATATTTAATCAACATATCCAAATATAGTAATTAAATATTTTGAATAGCCCGGGTAGCCGCTACGCATTTGGCTCGGTTCTAGAAAGCCGTATTTAGGTGAAGCGAGCGTTTTATACGGCGGCAATTTCTCGGCTGAATGAACATACCTCAAACGAAATCACCGGCACTCCAAAACCCTACTTGTTCACAATTTGAATATGTAGAACCCTCATATTACGATATGTCGAACTACCCAGACTATTTGTATTATACAAAAATGATACTTGATTTTTCTTTTTTTTGACCCCTGTTTTGTTACAGTATTGGTTTATTTTGGGTGGTTGTGTGTAATTGTAAGCGATAAAGATCCCTATTTGGAGGGAAATTTAGAATGCAGGCACTTCATTTAAGAGTGAAATATAAGACCATTGAAGCTGTCATGAGTATGCTTCATCAAATTTTACAAAAAGGTAAAGAGATTGAAATAATTAACAATCTTACCTGTAATAAAGAGCAAATGATGATTTTTTGGATTTTAATAAGCTTCTTTGCGATGAGCGATTCTAATAATGTGAATTACAAGTTGATTATCAATTTTTTCATAAATCACTCTGTAACCTCTAAATCGTAATCGATAAAAACCACTCCACTCACCTTGAAGTTTTTTTATCTTTGATTGCTTCATCATCTCAGTTTCGTAATGAATATCATACTCTTCGATAAACAAAGATAAAGACTTGACAATAAAAACTTTTATTTGATTATCAAGTTTATCCAACTCTTTTTTCGCAGCTGGATGAAATTGTAAAGAATATTTTGACATTAAAGTCCAAGCTCTTCTTTAATTGCATCAAAACTTATTGTCTCAACACTCCCTTGGCGAACCTCTTTTGAGCGTTTTAATGCAAGTTTAAGATCTAATGCATCAAAATACTGATTTAAAGCTTCTGCAACCATGTGGCTTTTTTTTTCACCAAGCTCTTCCGCAAATTCACTGAGTTCTGTCAATATATAATCAGGCAAAGTAAATGTCGCTTTTAATACTTGCATTTTCACTCCTCTTTCGATATTCCATATTGTACATACAAATAGCAATACTGTCAAGGAATCGGTATTTATGTAAAGCAGTAGTTGTTAAGAAAAAAATAATAAAAGTTTCAAAAGAGCAAAAAAGTGTCTGATGTTTTTATCTTTGACACCATTTTAGCACTGCCAAAAGGCAGTGTATTCTTTAGTTAGGGTAGTTCGCCAAACAAGCGTCAATATTAGAAGGGATAACAGATTCGTCAGTACTAATATATCGTGCAACATCTGCCTTGTTTTTAAACTTAATAGTATAATCATGACCAAAAATTGCAGTTGGAGTTGCAGCTGCAAATGCCACATCATGTACTACACCATCTACAGCGTTGGCAACTTTATCATCAAGGCTAGTCTCTGTTGTTAATGCTCCATCTTTCATGTAAGTAGAAGTCACGGTTCCATTGCTATCGTATGTTAACATTGCTTGACATGCATAAGCACGACTGCCGTTATCAGAGAGAATATAAAGTTTATACCAAGGATTAGCCGTAAGTTTTGCAACCGTGAGCTGTTCATCCGCAAGCAGCGCCTCATAAGCAGTTTTATAAGCGCCTTGAGTCGGTGTCCAAACAGCTATGTCTCCACCGTTACTAATAAGCATGTTGCCGTTTTGCTCTTTGATTAAAATATCTCCACCATGTCCAGTAATTATCAATAAGTCTTTATCAATTGCGATTGGAAATATGCCGTAATTTTGATTCTCTGCAAGGCTGATGGCTTCAAATGTAGAAGCATTCGCAGAGAAGTTGAACTGCATATCCTCGTTATATGTTACGCTAGTTACAGTGTTTGCATTATAATCTATTTGATAATTTGGCCAACTCGTGTAAAAAGTTTTTCCTGCCAGCATCGCTGTTGTGAACTGAGGTCCTTGTGCTACTGCAACTGTGTTGTTTACTTCAGTTGTCGTATTAGCTTCAGGCGTAGTAGTGTTTGTGTTTGTTGCGTTTGTATCTGCCGTAGGAGTGCTGCTACCGCTGTCTCCACATCCAGTTAAAAGCGCCGAGCCGATTAATAACGCACTAAGCGTTATACTAAGTTTTGTTTTCATATTACTCCTTTAATATTTACCCATGTGTAAAATAGGTATATCCAAATATTCAAGCATATAAAACAATCTACCACTCAGATGGTGTTTCAGTGTATATGCCGTAAACTTTTGAATATACCTATTGCAATTCACTATTAGAAAACTTATGCCTTAAAAGAAAAAGGGTGTCAGGCACCCTTTTTGTTTTAAGATGCGATAATGTACAATCAAGTTGTGACAGAGTTGTGGTATTTTTATATTTTTTTTATGATTTTAAGACAAAGTTGGATTGGATTATCTTTCATGTGTGGCTATAAATGGGAGGGGGTGAAAGTTTTTTTAGAGACTTTATTGAGTCTTTATAAAAAAATATAAAATTTTGAAATTTATTTGATTTGTTTAGTTTGGTAACACAACAAAAGATGTGAGTGTTTTTTTATATTTATTATCTACACATGTTAAACTTTTAGCCTGTAACCTAGACCGTGGTGCGTTTCGATTGTTATGTCGTCTAATTTTTCTCGCATTCTTGAGATAAGTTTACGCATGGTGGCTGGCGAAATAAGTTCATCTTGCCATACAAACTGCAGTATATCATCGTTGCTTACAATTTGATTTTTTCTATAAACCAGCAGAGTCAAAATGAGATTTTCTTTTGTAGTGAGTTGTATCTCTTTGTCCTCTTTATACAAAATGTTATTGTTGATATCAAAGATAATATTTTCACTTAAATAGACTTTTTCTATATTATTGAGTTTATATTTGTAAACGGTAAGTTTGACGATTTGGAGCAACTGATTACTGTCGTACGGTTTGCTTAGAAAATAGCAGTGATTCGTATCCGAAACACTTTTGAGTGTTTCATCATCCCCATACGCAGTCAAATAGATGACAGGTTTGCTTTTTGTTTTGTTGAGCTTTTTTACCAAATCAATTCCGTTTACATGTTCATCTTCCAAATTTATATCCGTAATCATCAAATCAAAAGGGTGGCTCTCAATATATTTGAGTGCAACATCTGCAGAATTTGCGACTAACACATTGTAGCCGCCATCTTTTAGCTTTTTTTTTAATGCTTTTGCCATAATAGAATTGTCTTCTACGATTAAAATATTCACTTTGCTCAAAGAATACCTACTATTGTTATATAAAATTTATTTAGTTACCACATGTTAACTAAATTTATTTTAAAAGAGTGTCATGCACAACTTTAACATACTATTCAATATTCTACTCCTCGCTTTTCTCTCAGTTGTACCGCTTTTTTCTCAAACAGTTTCTTTAACGCAGAAGTATCAGCCGCCGATTAATCTTTTGCAATCAGGTGAAGTTTATATTGACCATGAAGGTGTTGAAAAATTTGAAACACTTTACAATAGCAGTAAGTTTTCAAAAATGAGTGAAGAGTTTATCAACTTGGGGTACGCATTTAAGAGCGTAACATGGGTTCGTTTTACTATCAGCAATGATTCAAACGAGACTCAAAAGCGTTATATAACTGTTGATAACACCATGCTCGACACGATAGAACTCTATAAACCGACAGAAGACGGGAACTACACAAAGGAGCTGAGCGGTGTCTTTCAGAGAGAAAGATTTGATAATATCCTGTACTTTAACTTCCCCGTAGAGCTAAAACCATCGGAGTCACAGAGTTACTATCTCAAAGTTACCTCTACAACCTCCGCACTCTTTTTTAAATCTTACCTCTACAATGAGAGAGATTTTTATAAAGAGGACATTAGCAGACAGCTTTTTTACACTCTTTTTATCGGTGCCATGGGAATCCTCATACTCTACAACTTCTCACTCTTTCTGTTTTCCAGAGATAAAACCTATCTCTATTATGTTCTTTATATGATTGCTTCTCTCGCGCATCATCAGACTTATACCAGCATGGGTCTATACATGTGGCCAAATGATATGATTCAATATGTTATCCAATATGAATCCCATTTTGGTATTTACTACATGACTGTTTTCTCTCTTGCCATGATTCTTTTTACCCGCTCTTTTTTAGAGACCTACCGATACAAAAAAATTGACCTCTTTTTAAAGTTTATGATTGTTCTCAACATCGCACTTTCACTTTTTAATACGGATGAGAATTCACTTCTGGATATAGCGATGTATGAGGAGTACTTCTTACTAGCCACACTTTTATTCATAGGGTTTTATCTCTATTACAAAAAAAACGCTCAGGCAAAATATTATATTATCGGCTGGGGCGTCATGTTGAGCGGAGTAATCGGAATACTTTTACAATGCACTGGAATTTACAGCGTTCAGTACCACTCTTTTTACTATATTTTTGAAGTTACGATTTTATTTGAAGCGACTCTCTTCTCGATTGTTTTGGCATCAAAGCTCAAAACTCTGGCTGTAAAGCTTTTAGAAAAAGAGAAAGAATACAGTTCAGAACTGGAATCTACGGTAGAAAAACGCACAAAAGAGTTACATGTCGCACTTGAGCGTGAAAATGTTTTAAGAAAAGAACTTCACCACAGAGTAAAAAATAACATGCAGTTTATTATTTCTCTCTTTGAACTCAGGCTTGATCCTTTTATGACCTCGAATATAAATAGAGTCATAAGTGAGATTACCTATAAGATTAAAGGGATGGCAAGAGCACAAGATATTCTTTATGTTCAAAAGTCACTCGAGAGTATTGACACCGGCAAATATTTTACCCAACTTATCAATGAGTTAAAAAACGGTTATGAAACCAAACATATAAGATTTGACATTAAAGTTGATGCACACCTGAGCAGTGACCAGATTCTCTACTGCGGTTTGATTGTAAATGAAGTGATTATCAATGCTCTGAAATATGCGTTTGATGATGAGAGAGAGGGAGTAATATCTTTGAATCTTTATAAACACCGGAATCAGACTGTTTTGGAACTCTCAGATAACGGAAAAGGGATGGGTGAAGAGAAGAAAGACTCTTTTGGTACAGAGATGATAAAAAGTCTGATAGAGAATGAACTTAAAGGCAAGATGAAAGTTGAAACACAAAGTGGTGTTCATTACACTTTTTATATGCCTTAAAGAAGGAAATAATTTTGAAACTTATCATAATTATCGCAATATTTTTTCAACTGCTTTTTGCAGATGAAAGGAGTGTTACTATTGAGCCTATAATTGTTGAAGCGGAACATCTCGAACAAGAAAAAAACAATCTGTCAAAACATGATTTAGAGGCTAGAGATATTAATTCGCTAGATGATTTGAGTGCTGTCGTACCTTCATTTTCTGTCTCAAACTACGGCTCAAGAAATGTGGCTTTTGTATCATACAGAGGACAAGCAAACTTTATGACTACTACCTCACCGATAGCCATATATATAGATGATATTCCTCTTGCTTATGTAAATACTTTTTTAACACATGAGTTATACAACATATCGGATGTAAACATTTTAAAAGGTCCTCAAGGATTTACAACGGGCTTAGGCGCACAAGCAGGTATCGTTCAGCTCAAGATGGATGATAAACTTGTAAAAGAAGCAGAATTTAGCAGTGAAGTTAAGATGGCTAATTATGCTGAAAAAAGTTTGGTTCTGCACTCAAAAACTCCTATAGAAGAGGGAACTATTGCTATTGATACTCTTTATAAACAGCGAGATGGATTTACAAAAAATCTTTATGACAATAAAAGTTTAGATGATGAAGAGACAAAAGCTTTGAGTGTTAGGATGATTAAGAATATTGATAATTTAAAACTGACTTTCTTGGGGCTTCAAGATTTTAACAATGACGGCGGAACCCCTTATCATGACAATCTTCAAACGCCATTTATCATGAACCAAAACATACATGGATATATACGGCAAAATAATTTGCTTAGTTCAATAAAACTAGAATATTTTATAAATGATTATGTACTCAAATCTGTAAGTTCCTTGCATAACTATAGGTCAAAAGAGCTGCTAGACGGAGACCGCACACCGGAGAATTTTTTAACAATTGATAGCGATGAAAATTATAAAGAGTTTACCGAAGAACTTAGCATGCAGACACAAAAGAGTAGTTGGGAACTGACAAGCGGTGTGTTTTTTACCTCACGCTATGAACATACTTATACCGAAAACCATCATTATGAATATCTTGATACTAACGGTTATAGAACATGGCAAACATCACAGCCTGAAAAAAGTTTTGCCCTCTTTAGCGAATATTCAAAAAGTATAAATAAGAATATTATACTTACCGCGGCTCTGAGATATACATGGAACGAAAAAGATTTTAACAACAATATCAATCAATCTTTCCCGATAGAAGTAGCCGAGTATGGATTTTTAAATACGGGTTATCCTCACATCATAGCAACAAAACACTGGCAAAAAGTTTTACCAAAATTAAAAATAGCTTATAAACAAGATGATGCAAATTTGATTTTTTTACAATATGCAGAAGCGTTTAAAAACGGTGGATACAGTTATGATGATTACGATATTAAAACATTGAGTTATGACCCTGAGGAATCAAAAACTTTGGAGTTGGGATTTAACACAAAATGGAAAAACTCATTAAACCTTAGCGCAACACTTTATGCAACACATGTTGATAAACTTCAAGTAGAGACCATACGCTCTGACTTAAGCAGTTATATAGATAATGCGGCAAAAGCTGATATTTACGGCATTGAAAGCGAGTTGCGCTATCTGTTTACCAATAATTTTGGTGTACATAGCGGTGTAGGATTTATTCACTCCAAATTTGATGACTATATATCCAACTCTAATAATTACTCCGGAAATCAACTGATAAATGTTCCCCAACATACTTTTCAATTTGGTTCACAATACAGTTTTAGTAAAAACTACTATCTAGATTTAGCCTTAAAATCAAACGGAAAAACCTATTTTGACAAGGCAAATATGGTATCCGAATCATCCTACACCTATGTTGATACGAAGATGGGGTATAAATCTAAAAAATTCTCATGGAATGTTTACATTCATAATCTGTTTGACAAACGATACCTAAATTACATTATTGCAGCAGAAGGATTTAATGCATATAATTTTGGTGAACCTAGACGGGTAGGAATATCTTTAAAATATGATTTTTAGAAAAAGTATGTCAATTTGAAAAAAGGGTTACTCAGGAACTCTACTCTAAAATTTACTGCCAATTATAAATCTAAACTTAGCTTTATCTTTTATAAAATAAGCATCATTAGTTATATACTCAAAATTGACAGGAAGCACAAATTTATTTAAAAAAACTGTAGAGAATGTTAATCCTGCTGTTATTTCACTGAAATTTACTTTTGTATCTCCAAAAGTTTCCAGTTCATACTGTCTATACTTTGTATATATTGCCTCTTTTTGCAAAGAGAGAGGAAAGGTGAACCAATAACTGGAAAAGTTTATGACCTTAGCCAAATTAGCTTCTCTGTACGAAGCAGTTTTCAGATAGTAGGGGGCATCTAAACTTGGTATATATATTGTTGATGGATCCATATCTTGCTGATAAGAGGAATTTGTTATCTTTACTCCCCTACTATTGTCAATAGCTTCTGGCTCTGCTATGTCACTATTTGTTGCAGAATATTTTGCTTCTACTCCAAAATAAAGTTCATATGCCGCATCATGTTTAAAGCTATATTTTGCACCATAAATTTTGTCATCTCTCTCTCTGGCTCCGTACAAACTCAGGCTATTCAAGTAATTTTCATACATAGATACGCCATACTTCTCTTCTCTGGCAAAATTAAGCGTTGCACTCAGAGGCTCTCGCCGTTTTGCGTTGTAATCTTGATAGTAACTGGCACCCAACACGCCTGTATAATACCCTCTTTTATAAAATGGTAACTCTGAACTAATGATAAATCCATTCTCCCGAACATCCTCATTCTTACCACTCTCAACTACTCTATATCCTTCAATTGAATACTTAAGCAGATATTGGGCGTTTGAGTAAGAAGCACCCGCAATTGTGGTGTTCGACTCATCTTTGTTAATAAGGAGTGTTCCATAGTTCTGAGACAATGGATCACCAAAATTTGCATTTATTGCCCATGTCGGTTTAGCATCTCCAAGTGTTACAGAAAGGTCAGTCCCGTGATAATTTATATCTAAAAGAGAGTAGTAAGGATTTGACAAATCCAATTTCAGATGCTCAGAGCGATTTGCATCTTTATGCTCTCCATAGTACTCTTTCTCTTCGAAAAACAGTTTTGTTTCATAGGGAGTTTCTTCTCTGTTTTTGAGCTCATTTTTAACATAGTAGTAATCCTTTTCGCTAACTGCCGCTATCAAAACTTCACTGTCATTAATGAGTCTGGCCTCTACAATGTTATCCGCTTCAGATGCACGGCTTACTGTGCCGTCTTTAAAGCTGTAAAGTGTTGAACCATACTCAGAATTGGCAACAAAATAGACAGTGCCCTTACTATCAATATCACTAACTATTCCGTAGAATCCATTGTACGTATAGAGAGGAGTTTTGTTTTTGTAGAGGGTTCTCTTTTTGCCTTTTTGAACAAAGTAGTAAATGTTGTCCTCTTTATCAATTATAACTGAGGAGTTTACCTGCGCATAAAACTCACTGCCGACAAAAAGTTGTGCCTCCGAATAGGAGCTTGCCACATCAAAATAGACCTCTTTGCCGCTGCTTAAATATCCTTGAATCATCTTGGATTCACTGCCCTTTTTTATAAAGCCGTTGCTGTCAAAAAGGCCTTGATATATCCTAGTTGGAGAGACATAACTGCTTCCTTGTGTATAATAGGTTTTATCTGTTTTTATGACCTTGCCGCTTAGCCAGCTATCACTTTTCTTGCTTATATTCAAAGTTGTCTTATTGAGCACGACTAACTCAGGAGCGGCGACTCCGCTCTCATTTGTTATAAAAAAAAGCTCATCTTCGCTGTTTCCCAAAGAGTAAAAAAACTGCGATGCTGCGATGGGTTCGCCACTAGCCAAAACCATGTGCTCAGCCATCTTTGTATATTCTTTGCTGAAATCCGCCAATGATGTTTCAAAATCAACTCCGACGGCATTTTTCATACTCTTATCCGTAAATTCCGGCCAAAAAAAATCCTCTGAGTGGTGTCTAAAATAACTGTTAACCTTCTCTAATCCATACTTCTGAGCCAGATAGAGATTGTAAAAACCGCCCTGAATATACCAAACACCGCCGCTATACGGAAAAGAGCTTTTTACATTATAAACATCGCCTGCCTTGATATTTCCGGCTTTTGCCTGAATCATGGTTTCAGCTTTAAATCTACCGCTGTAGAGCCTGCCGCCGTTGCCATGCCAAGACTCGTTTAAGACTGCATTTCCTTCAAGCATAAATGGATTTTCCATAATATTTGGGACAATTACAAATGGAAGTAAAAATGAGCCGCTCCCAAAGAAGGAGTGCAAAGTTTTTGAAACTCCGCTATTTTTCATATTTTGCTGATAATTGTGTGCTGTTTCATGGTAACACAAAGCATAAAGCCATGAGGTAGATGCAAAATAGTCGATTAACTGCGTTCCGCCAACATAGTTAATCTGCCTATTACCGGAAAACTGTGAAGATTCTCCATTTGCGATTTGATTGTAAGAGGAGAGCAGTCCGATGTAAAGCGTCTCATCCAATTTCCAACCAAAAAATTCCTCATAATCCTTATGGAGCGCCTTTTGAATACCGACTACTTGTTGCGCGAAAGGAAGATTATCCTCCGTGTAGAGTACCTCTACGTCATCTTTTTTGTATTTGTAATATGCCTTGTCATGTGCGACTATCTCTGCTGCTACTAAAAAATTAAAGCTCAAAAGTATTGAGATGCAGAATAATCTGAAAAAAATCACAGATGAATACCCAGATTTATACAACTTTCAATAGATGTCTCCTCAGAGATAATACAAGCTATCCCTTTTGGCAAAGCGGAGGCTGTCGTTTTGCCTATGACAATTATTTTGTTTGAGGAGGAGATTGCATGGTTTTTTAAAAAACACTCCACGCTGGATGGGGAGGTAAAAATCAAAACTGCATCCTCTTCAACCTCCACATCTTGCATCCCTTTTGAACATTCGCTTTCGTAAACGATAGCCTCCTTTATGAGATAACCCTCATTATTACATGTAGATACAAAGTTAGACGCAACCTCTTTTGCCCGCAGATAGAGCCACTTTGTCTCTTTTGAAAATGTTTTTATTTTGTTAGCCAAGTTATCGCCGTATCCTCCGCCGACAGCTAAAATTTTGCCGCCGATATTTTCGTATGAAAGGGCACTTTGCACTGACACACACAATGCTGGCATGTTAAGATACTCTTCTTTATCATACTGTTTGAGAGCCTCACTCGCCTGTTTGGAGGTAATAATCAGATAATCATATTTAGAAAAATCTATCTCAGGTTTTAAAAATTGAATATCAAGAGAATTTATACTTATGGCTTGTGGATGTGAGGAGATTGAAAAGAGGTAGATTTTTTTTGGCATGCGAATAGAGATTAAATCTCTACTCCCATTCGATTGTAGCAGGTGGTTTAGAAGAAATATCATAAACTACTCTGTTTATTCCATTCACCTCATTTATAATACGGCGAGAAATTCTCTCTAATAAATCATGCGGAAGATGTGCAAATGTTGCCGTCATTCCATCCACAGCTTCAACAACTCTTACACAGACCGTATTATCGTAAGTGCGGTTATCACCCATGACTCCTACAGATTTTACATTGAGCAGAACTACAAAAGCCTGCCAAGTTTTTGCGTAATATCCGCTCGCTTTTAACTCATCAAGCAAAATCACATCGGCTTCACGAAGAAGCGTCAAATCTGCCTCGTTCACATCACCCATAATTCTTATCGCAAGTCCCGGTCCAGGGAATGGATGACGGTTTATCATGCTCTCCGGTAAGCCCAGTTCAAGTCCTATTTTACGCACTTCATCTTTGAAAAGTTCTCTTAACGGTTCGATAAGTTCAAAATCCATCCAATCTGGCAAACCGCCGACGTTGTGGTGCGATTTTATAACTTCAGAAGGTCCATTTACGCTTATTGATTCAATAACATCAGGATAGAGTGTTCCTTGAGCCAAAAATTTGATGCCGTCATGTTTTTTAGCCTCTTTTTCAAACTCTTCTATAAATGTGTGTCCAATAATTTTTCTTTTTGTCTCAGGGTCGCTTACACCAGCCAACTTGCTTAAAAAACTCTCTCTTGCATCAACGGTAACAAGAGGCACTTTGAGGTTGATTTTGAAAACCTCTTCCACCTGCTCTCTCTCACCCTTTCTTAGAAGTCCGTTGTCAACAAAAACAGGAATAAGCTGGTCGCCAATTGCTTCATACAAAATTGCGGCTACAACAGAACTATCCACTCCTCCGCTGAGTCCGCAAAGAACCTTTCCGGTTCCTACTCTTTCACGAATGCTTTTAATCTGCTCTTTTAGGAAATGTTCCATTTTCCACTTCTCAGTCACTCCGCAAATATTTCTTGCGAAGTTTCTAAGCATCAAATAACCCTCTTCCGAGTGCTGAACCTCTGGATGGTACTGCATCGCATAGACACGTTTTTCCTCATTTGCAATGGCTGCATAAGGAGAATTTGCCGAAGTTGCAATCGGTGAAAAACCCTCCGGAAGCACATCTACTTTATCACTATGGCTCATCCAAACAATGCGCCCGTCATCACAATCTTTTAAAAGAGGAGAACATCCTCCCTCAAGATTATTGATTGTGAGTTCCGCTTTTCCGTACTCATGGTGGCTTGAGCGAATAACACTTCCGCCAAAATCAACAGCAATCCTCTGCATGCCATAGCATATTCCCAAAATCGGAAGACCAAGTTCATAAACACCCTTGTCAACCTCATACGCATCTTTATTATAAACCGAAGACGGACCACCGCTGAGGATAATTCCTTGTGGATTTTTTGCTTTTATATCCGCTACTTTTGTGTGGTAAGGAAGAATTTCACAGTATATTTTATCTTCACGCAGACGACGCGCTATAAGTTGCGTATATTGAGAACCAAAATCTAAAACTATGATGCTAACATTTGTCATTTTGAGTGCCTTTAAAAGTGTTTTGTAGTGCCGAATATGGCGTTAAGAAGGATTGCATCCTTTCAATAGCGAAAGGATACAATAAAATAAATTAAGAATCTATTTAGTAGATGCCTAAAATATGATACTGAAGATACCAAATAACTACAGATACAATATAGCCAACTAAAATTGTCCACGCAAATTTCATATGAGAACCGAAAGTGTAAATACCATGGAGTTTTCCCATGACACCCACACCGGCAGCACTTCCAAAACTTATGAGCGAACCGCCGATACCGGCTGTCATAGTGACGAGCATCCATTGGTCAACGCCCATGTCAGGGTTTGCTTTTAGTATTGCACTCATTACAGGGACATTGTCTATGATGGCGGAAATAAAACCAACCCCTATATTTGCCCAAGTCGCTCCAAGAATTGCGGGGTCATAGACGATTACGGCAATTGCTAACCACCCAACAAAATACAAAGCTCCTACCGCAGCTAAAATACCAAAGAAAAAAAGAAGTGTATTATTCTCTACCTTTGACATGGACTCAAAAATATTGAGTTTGGAGTTATGTCTTTTTTTGAGCCAGTTTGAGTAGAGCTTTAAAACCGCAAGCCCAAACATCATTCCCCACATAGCCGGCAGATGAAGGATTTGGTGAGAAATTACGGCGGCGACAATTGTAAAAAGACCAAGATAGACAACATTCATCGCACCATCCATCAACATCGGCACCTTTTCTTTTGAAGCATCAAACTTTGGATGTGTTTGAGGTACAAATCTGCTGAGTAAGTATGCAGTAATAAGATACCCCCCCGTGGTGGAAGGAAACAGAAATAAAAAGTCAGAAAAAATACCTTTACCGGCTGTCCAAGCCATAAGAGTTGTAATATCACCAAAAGGAGACCATGCACCGCCTGCATTTGCTGCAACAACAATATTTATTGCACCGGGAACCAAAAACGCTCTATTTTCTCTCTCTATTGTTATTAAAACTGTAGAGAGGATAAGTGCAGTTGTAAGGTTATCTGCGATTGGAGAGATAAAAAAAGCTAAAAATCCGGTAATCCAGAAAAGTTTTCTATAGTTATATCCCTTTGAGATAAGGTTATATTTCAGCTTCTCAAATACATTCATGTGAATTAGTGTTTCAATGTATGTCATAGCGACAAAAAGGAAGAAAAATATTTCAGCTATCTCTAAAATGAGATGCTTTACCTCGCTGTTTACCAACTCCATATTTAGATGATTCAAAGCGTAATAAACGGCAATTAGGATAAACATAAGAGTACCTGCAAAAAGAGCAGGCTTTGCTTTGTCTATTTGATATTTTTCCTCAGTTGCAACAAAATAGTAGGATGCAACAAAAATTATAATAGATACGAGACCAATCCATGTAAAAGTTAAATCAGAGCTTACCTCAGTCTCCGAACTCGCAAATGCCAGACTAGTACTGAGTAGTAACACCATCAATAATCGTATCATTATCGTCCTTTTTTATAAAATGCACTCCGATTGACTCTTCTCGCCCAAGCGCTGAAAGCACAATCTCTTTTGCGGTGAGGAGACGAAATTTTAACAATTTGCCAATTTCTTCGCCCAACATAGCATTAATTTGTTCCAAAGCTCTATTTAAACCTTTTTTTGTACGCACTATTGAGACATTCTCCCACATTATTTTACGAAGTAGATTCTTTTTCTCTTTATCTTCTTTAAGGCTCATAACCTCATCACCCACGGGAAACTCCACAAATTCCTTGGTATGCGGATGATTCAGAATATTCTCAACCGCTTCTTTTGCAAAAACCAGACCCTCTAAGAGTGAGTTTGAAGCAAGTCTGTTTGCCCCATGCACTTTGGTTGAAGCCACCTCGCCTATGGCATAGAGAGATTTCACACTCGGAATTCTCCCATGTAAATCGGTCTTAATTCCGCCTATGGCATAGTGAAAAGCAGGAGAAATAGGCACTCGTTGACGTGGAACATCAAAACCTAAAATTTGTAAATTTTTATAAATATTTGGAAATCTTTGTGTAAAGTAAACATGGTCAAAGTTTTCAAGGGATAAATAAACTTGCATGCCTGTTTTTTTGCTATGTTCATAGATGGCTTTACTCACAATATCGCGTGAAGCAAGTTCTCCCCGCTCATCATAATCAAACAAAAATCTTCGCCCGCTCTCATCTTCTATAGTCGCACCCTCGCCTCTGAGTGCTTCTGTGAGTAACATTTTTTGTGCATTGTTGCTATCTACAAAGACGGTCGGATGAAACTGCAACATTTCCATTCTTTCTAGCTCAATCCCTTTCAAAACGCATAGACCCTGCATGTCTGCACTGATGCATGGGGCATTTGTATGAAACTCAAAGAGCGAACCGACTCCGCCGCTGGCAATAATCACATCTTTAGCATAGATATTTCTTCGCTCTCTGTGATCAAGTACACTCACACCGTAGCATTCTCCATCTTTGATAAGCAGATCAACGACCCTCGCATCACTCAACATGGCGTGCGGATTCTGCTCAAGCAAAAAGAGGTGCATGTATCTCCCAGTCGCATCGCCGCCTGCATGCAAGATTCTTTCGGTTGAGTGGGCTGCCTCTTTTGTATAGAGCAGATTTCCGTCTTTGTCTTTATCAAACTCAAAGCCTCTATTGATTAAATCATCAATAACCAATCTCGAATTTTTAGATAAAACATCCACGGCATTTTCACAGCAAAGCCCTGAGCCTGCTTCGAGTGTATCCTTTATATGTGCCGGAACATCTGATTCATCGCGGGCAAGAGCGACACCACCCTGAGCATAAAAGCTGTTACACTTAAAGGTCTCTCTTTTGTTAATAATAAGTACTTTTTTCTCTTTTGGAAGTTTGAGGGCAGCGTAAAGTCCTGAAACTCCTGCACCTATAATAATTACATCATACTGCATCATTTTTCAACCGGCTGTTTTATAGTAAACTTGACGTTTTCATCTGCTTTTGGGGCATCTTCTAAATAGTAGGGTGCTTTTTTATATCCGCAGCCATTCAAACTTAACAAAAACATTGCTATAATTGCTAGATGAAAAATGCTAGTCAAATTATTAATTCTATTCAAAATAAACCTCAATTTTCTAAACTCTCAAAATACAAATGTATAAAGAGAATCGAGTCTGTTTTTATACCCGCTTTGCAAAGGATGATAAAGTTTGCATACATCAAAAACGATACACTTTTTTTCGTTCTCTCACATCCCGCCGGTAAACAAGAATTCGATAATAATATACAAAGTATTAAAAGTGCTTTAAAGTTCCACATGCCTGAGGAGTGCAAAGATACTCTCATAAATGATATAAAGGCCTTTGTAACCCATACACCCATAAAAAAAACAGTTGAAGCACCAATAAAAGTGATGCGCTACCAAGAGAGAGCTACAGGAGAGTTTAGTGTTGACATAACAGACGAAAAGCTGCGAACCCTCGTACTCTCAATTCAAAACATAATAAAAGCTATGAAATGACTTTAGAAGAAACAATAAAACAGCTTCCCCAGAGTGCTGGAATTTACCAATATTTTGACAAAGATGAGCATCTTCTCTATGTTGGAAAAGCAAAAAATCTTTATAAACGCGTAAAAAGTTATTTCGTATTCACCCCTGAAATAAAAGCAAATTCTAACCTCTCTCTCAGAATTACAAAAATGATACATCAAACTGTCTCTCTCAATTACATTGTTGTAAATTCCGAACATGACGCTCTTATTTTAGAAAATTCACTAATTAAACAGCTCCATCCAAAGTACAATATTCTGCTTCGTGATGATAAAACCTACCCCTACATCTACATAGACTACTCTGCAGAGTTTCCAAGATTTGAGATAACTAGAAAGGTGATTAAAAGCTCTGACATCACCTATTTTGGGCCTTATTCTGTTGGTGCCAGAGATATTCTGGACTCCATTTACGAGATATGCAAACTTGTCCAAAAAAAGAGCTGCCTAAAATCAAAAAAAATGTGCCTTTACCATCAAATAGACAAGTGCTTTGCTCCATGTGAGCTGAATGTTCCTCAAGAAAAATACAAAAAAGAGTTGGATTTAGCAAAAGAGCTTATTGTAAATAAAAAATTTCTAATAAAAACGCTTCAGGAGAAGATGGAATTTTATGCTGAGAATTTGCGTTTTGAGGAGGCGGCAGAGCTTCGAGACAGATGCGAGAGAATCTCCCGTTCAGAGATAAAGAGCGAAATAGATTTTGCAAGTGATGAAAACTATGATATTTTTGTAGTTCAAAACAGCCAGACAAGAGCTGTTGTAGTGAGAATATTTATGAGAGGCGGAAAAATTATTTCCTCTTCACATGACTTTGTTCAGCTTCATGAGGGCTACGACGAAGATGAGTTTTACCAAAGAGTATTGATGGAGTTCTATTCAAATGGAAAACCGCCGATTATTGCACCTATTCTGGTAGCAAAAAAGTTTGAATCGCTAGAGATTATTGAGGAGCACTTAAGCACCCTGTTTGAAAAAAATGCAGAGATAAGAGTACCTCAAAGAGGAGATAAAAAACATCTTATTGATTTGGCGATTTTAAATGCGAATGAGCTTTTAAAAAATGATACAAAAAAAGACAGCACTTCTATTTTAGGGGAACTGAAAGAGCTTTTATCACTGGAGAGGATCCCATCAAGAATTGAGGTTTTTGATAATTCCCACATGTCAGGAGTCGCAACAGTCGGAGCAATGGCAGTATATGAAAATGGGCAGTTTGACAAGAAGAGTTACAGAACGTATCATCTTGAAGCAAAAGATGAGTATGCCCAGATGCGAGAGACTCTTACGCGAAGAGTGGAGAGTTTTTTAAAAAATCAACCGCCTGATTTATGGATAATTGATGGCGGAACAACGCTTTTGAAATTGGCATGTGAAATCATAGCCTCTCATGGAGTTTTTATCGATGTTATCGCCATATCTAAAGAGAAGATAGATGCGAAATCCCACCGTGCAAAAGGCAAAGCAAACGATATTCTGCACACAAAAGAGAAAAGTTTTGAGCTCAAAAACAGCGATAAAAGACTCCAATTTGTGCAAAATCTCAGAGATGAGGCGCATAGGTGTGCCATAGGATTTCATAAAAAAACAAAACTCAAACTTGACCATGAGAGTCGGCTTTTAACGCTTCACGGCATCTCGGAGGCAAAGGTAAAAAAACTGCTCAACTACTTTGGCACATTTGAAGCTCTAAAAAGTTTAAGCGTTCAAGAGATAGCCACAATTTTAAACCTAAATGATGCAAATGCAATCAAAAAAATTTATAACTAAGTTTGATTTTCATTCTATTATGATATATTTTCCTCACAATTGATAAAAATTAGGAAGAATTAATGTTGCTTTATAACTACAAAAAAGAGTTCGTTGGCATGGACGAACAAGATTTAAAAACTCTTGGTTTCTTAGACCTATCCGCCCTTTTGAGCCAAACAAATGATTTTGCTGACTTTTTTGTTAAAGAGCCTGGATTTGTGCATAACTTTAAACATGTCCACTGGATAGACTTTGTGGAGTGTGCGGATGACTCTGAAAGCCAAAAAGCTCTTATTTGTGTAAACTCTAAAACTTTCAGATGCAATTTAATTATAAAAACCATCTATCTGAGCGACAAACCATCTTCTAAAGCATATTTAGTTACTTTGCAAAATTTAAGAGAATTAAGCAATCAAGAAGATATTTCCAGTGGCAGTTCCAATAAAACTGCCACTATTGTACAAAATAAAACTCCTAACATATTAAATACTCCAAAAATTCCTGATGAGATACAAGAGATTACAATTTCAAAAACTCCCGAACTCATAGTTGAAGAAATTCCAAATATTGAAGCTGATACGGCTCCTGTAGTCGTTGAAAACTTAGAAGACAAAACATTCGAAGAAATTGGAATAGAACCAGCTCCTATTCAGGTTTCTTCTGAAAAAATAGAAATTGCAGAAAAGATAGATATTGATTCAAAAAATACAGATGAGCTAATTTACAATGAAGAAAAAAAAGAAGTTGTCATAAAAATCGAAAATGAATTTAATGAAAGCTACAGTTATGACCCTAAAATCGCATCTAGCGAGTTAGGATTGCCGGTTGATTTAATCGAAGAGTTTATTGAAGATTTTATCGTCCAGACAAAAGAGTTTAAAGGTGAGCTTTACAACGCATTGGAAAATGGTGATATAGACCATATTAAAATATTATCTCACAAACTAAAAGGCGTTGCCGGAAACTTAAGAATAGAAGATGCTTTTGATGTTTTAACAACGATAAACACATCGGATAACCTAAGTGAAATCAAATCAAATATAGAAATATTCTATAAAATAATTGCAAAACTTTCGGGTGAGGAACATTTCGTACATAAAAGCAGTGTGCCATCTCTTCCAAAAAATGAAGAACTAAAAAAAGAAGAACAGATTAGATTAGAACCGATACAAGAGATAAAAGTTCAAGAGAGCAGCGATGATGATTTCGTTGTAGATTTTAAATATGATGTTCCAGCAGAAATAATGCCATCTACTGAAATAAAAATAGATAATGATGATGATGATTTAATTATCAGCTTCAAAGAGGATGTTGTAGAGGTTCCAAAAATTGTTGACAGCCCCAAAATCGAACTAACACTCGAAGAAGTACCAAAAGAAATAACATACAATAAAAAACAGGCTGCGGCTGAAATAGGCTTGGACGACGAAACTTTTTGTGAGCTTTTTGAAGATTATATTTTAGAAAGCAAAGTTCTCTGCAACTCTATCCACAGCGCAATAGAATCAAATAATCTTAGTATGTGCAAGCTAAATGCCATCAAACTAAAAGGAATGAGCGATAATATGAGAGTTGGCGATTTAACCACCGAACTAGAGACGCTTGTTGATACGGACAAAATGGAAGTAGCCAAAAAAGCTATAGAGAAAATAGATATATTAATTTCAGAAATTTCAAAAATAGAGAGCTAACACATGAAACTATGGCAACAAAACAGACTGCAATTTGTAGGCATGCTACTTTTAACTATCCTGCTTTTAATCACATCTTATTACGTCTACGAGTCTTATTCGATACTCAAATCGATTGGCAATCAGATAAAGATTGTTGATAAAGTTTTGATAGTTGATATTCAAAAACAGGCTTTAGATTTTTTTATACTTTCATTAGTTGCTTGGTTTACAACAGTTGTTTTGGGAGTTGTCGGATATTTCATATCAGAAGAAATTTCATTAAACAAAGAAAGTCTGCAAGCTGTTTTAAATACAATTGATGAAGATAAAATAGAAAATTATGATGATATTGCAGACATAAACCTTAATTCCCAAAACGGCATGTTTCTTGCGTACACCTTATTAAAAACAATTATTGCCCAATCCTGCGAAGATAAAGAGGCAGCTCAAGAAGCCAATGAAGCAAAATCTATATTTTTAGCCAATATGTCTCATGAAATAAGAACACCACTTAATGGAATAGTTGGTTTTGCAGAGCTTTTAAGAAATACAGGACTAAGGGAAGAGCAACTTGAATTTGTTGATATTATTGAAAGAAGTTCAGAAAACCTTCTTGAAATAATAGACAATGTTCTTGATTTTTCAAAAATTGAGAACAATAATCTTGAACTTGAAGAGGTAGTATTCAACCCTATTGAAGAGTTCGAGAAAACGGTAGAAATCTATGCAGTTAGAGCCGCAGAGAAGCATATTGATTTAGGATTCTTTATTGACCCTAAATTAAAGTACCCGCTCAAAGGTGACTCGACAAAAATTAAAGAGGTCTTGATAAATCTGCTCTCCAATGCTGTCAAATTCACACCTTCCACAGGTGCAATTAATGTAAACATTCACAGACTTGAGGCAAAAGATGGAATCGCCAGAGTTAAATTTGAAGTTCTAGATAACGGTATTGGTGTAACTGAGGAGAAAAAATCTACAATATTTGAGGCATTCACACAAGCTGATAACTCTATAACTCGTAAATATAGTGGGATAGGTCTTGGGCTAACAATTTCAAGTAAATTTGTTGAACTTATGGGCGGTAAACTGCACATTTACAGCGTGAGCGGACATGGAGCAACCTTCTCCTTTCAAATTGATTTTAAAGAGCTCAATACGACTACTGATGATAAAGAAAATGATTTTAGTGGAATAAAGGCTTTAATTTTCAAAGATGCCAATAAAACGAAACAGCAAGAGAGCTATCTTCATGATTATTTAACTTACTACGGGGTGACTTATGCAATGTTTAAAGACATGGATGAGTTAATACATATTCAAAAGGAGAAGAGCTATGACCTTCTATTTGTTGACTATGATTATACTGCTGAAGATATGCTCTCTTTCTATTCATCTCAGCCTCAGAAACTTATTCTGCTCGCAAAATCTTCATATATGAAGAAAATAGACTCTTTAAATTTAAATATATTTAAAACAATATATGAGCCGTTAAATGCTTCAAAAATAAAAAGCATTCTTTCAAATTATAAGCAGCAACATGTAATTGGTGAAATAGCTCTCAAAGATATGACACAAACTCCTAAGAATCTTAATGCAGCGATATCAAAATTTAAAGCAGATGTTTTAGTTGCGGAAGACAATGTGATAAATCAGAAATTAATCAAAAGAACACTCGAAGATTTGGGTTTAACCATAACAATTGCTAAAAATGGTCTTGAAGCAGTTCAAAAAAGAAAAGATGAAAATTTTGATATGATTTTTATGGATATTCAGATGCCGCTTCTTGACGGACTTGAAGCTACAAAAGAGATTTTAAAGTACGAAAAAGACAATGGACTGCCTCATGTGACTATTGTTGCATTAACAGCCAATGCACTCAAAGACGACAGAGATAGATTTTTAGAAGCGGGATTAGATGAATATACAACAAAACCGCTGATTCGCAAAGAAATAATCTCTCTTCTTAGTCACTACTTACCAGAACATATCGTTGATGAAGAAATAGAAGAGCAAAATAAAGAAATTGAAGAGATAACTGAAATAGCACCGGAACTAAAAGAAGCAGCAAAAATAGTTTCAGAAGTGATTGAAAAAGAGGTTGCAAAACTTGAAGAGGCTCCTGTAAAATCGAAAAATCCTGATGACATGCTAGACATAGAGAAAGAAGAGAACTTTGATGATATACAGATAATTACGGAAGAGAGCTTTCATGAAGCGCAGGCTGAACCAAAAGAGATTGCAACGCCACAGGAGGCACGCGTCAAAGATGAGAAACCAAAATACAAAGCGGATGTTCTTCTTGTTAAAAAAAGCTCTTTTGAATCAAAGCTTTATATTCAGATACTAAAATCTTTAGATTACTCATATGATGTTGCCGGCACGAAGGATGAGCTTGATGAGCTTATGGCATCCTCTGTCTACAAAATTGTTCTCTTTGACAAAGAGTTTGAGAATGTTGATGTGGCTCTTTTTGCCCATAGAGCAAAGGAGTTGAGTGAGAGTTTAATCCTAGACACAAAACTTGTTTTAATATACAACCCGTCAACGCAGGAGGACCCTCTGCTGGATGCCTCTTTTGATGAAATTATTCACAATGTAATTAATAAAGATTCAATGAAAGTCTTGTTTGAAAGATTGATTAGAAGATAGCCTCAATTACTTGAGCTATCTTTACACTTTTTTAGATTAAAATCTGTTTTAAAACTTCTTCTATTCTGCTGACTCCTATAATCTCTAAAGTTTCTCTGACCTCTTTTGGAATATCTTCTAAATCCCTCTCATAATTTTTTGCAGGAATCAGAACTTTTGACATGCCTGCTTTATGAGCAGCAATGAGCTTCTCTTTTAATCCGCCGATAGGCAAAACATCTCCGCTTAAAGAGACTTCGCCTGTCATGGCTATCTCTGAACGAATCTTCTGTGAACTCAAGATAGATGCAATGACGCTCACCATGGCGATGCCTGCGCTCGGTCCATCTTTTGGTGTTGCTCCATCTGGGACATGTATGTGTAAATCATATCTTTTATACACTTCACTCGGATCAACCACTGCATTATCTTTAGTCTCCTCAAATGTAAGAGGAATATTTTCAGGTGCTATTTTTATCTTTTTTGTATCAATGAGAGTTTTAACAACGCTCATGGCAATCCTTGCCGACTCTTTCATAACATCGCCCAGACTACCCGTTAACTGCAGATTGCCTTTGCCTTTGATTCGGATACTCTCTATTTTGAGAACATCGCCTCCGACCGCTGTCCATGCAAGCCCGTTCACAACACCGACAACAGGGATTTTATCTGTTTTTTCTATCTCAAAAACGCTTTTGTCAAAGAACTCTTTTAGATTCTTCAAGCTTACAGAAACTTTATCAAGTTTTGGATTTTGCAGTATATCTTTAGCCACTTTTCTACACATGTCAGCTATACGGCGGCGGAGATTTCTCACACCTGCTTCGCGAGTATAGCTGTGGATAAGTTCTTTTAAAGCAGGTTGAGAGATACTGACTTCAGAATTTTTTAGACCATGTTTTTTCAACTCTTGAGGAATCAGATATCTCTTAGCAATTTCAAACTTTTCCTGAGGAGTATATGAGCTCACCGCAATAAACTCCATTCTATCGCGAAGAGGAGTCGGGATATTGCCTATATCATTTGCTGTTGCAATAAAAATCACACTGCTCAAATCAATATTAAAGTTAAGATAATAATCTCTAAACTCCTTGTTTTGTTCTGGGTCAAGAATCTCCAAAAGTGCCGCAGTCGGGTCTCCCCTTTGTGAGCGGCTTACTTTGTCTATCTCATCCAAAACAATTACAGGATTCATCTTTTTAGCATCAATCAGCCCTTGCGTGATTCGCCCCGGCATCGCTCCGACATAAGTTCGCCTGTGCCCTCTCAGTTCATTTACATCTTCAAGTCCACCGAGTGCTATTCTGATGAGCGGGCGTTTGAGTGCCGCAGCGATAGAGTTAGCAAGAGAAGTTTTACCGACCCCTGGAGGTCCATAAAAGCAGAGGATTGCTCCCGCCGTCTGTTGATTACTCACTCCTCTTAGCTCAAGAAGCTCTTTAACAGCAAAATACTCCACTATTCTTTTTTTTGCTTTTTCAAGTGAGAAGTGGTCTTTATCGAGCTGCGTCTCAACATCAGAAATTTTCAGAGCCTTTTTAGATTTATCTCCAAAAGGAATCTCTAAAACCCAGTCGAGATAGGTTTGCGTCATAGAAGCATCTGAAGAGTCGGGGTGCATGCGTGAAAATCTCTCTACCTGTTTTGCTATCTCTTTATAGGCATCCTTGCCCATCTTCTCTTTTTTTGCTTCTAATTTTTTTCTATACTCGTCAAGCTCCTCTTCTCTAGCCGTATCTGCACCCAACTCTTTTTGAATCTGCTTCAACTGCTCTTTTAGGAAGTACTCTTTATTCACTTTTTCTATATGCGTATGAACTTTTGAGCGAATCTCTTTTTGAAGTTTATTCGCCTCTATCTCCTCTATAAGATAATCGATTAGAAGTAAAAATCTCTTCTCTGTATCCGTCTCTACAAAGAGTTTATACGCCTGCTCTTTTTTGAGCTTCACTGTGCTGCAGATTAAATCAATAATACGGTTATAGTCATGATTTTCTTCTATTGTTCTGAGCAGATCCGGAGGAAAATAGTTGCTCACACCCGAGAGTGTTCTCACTTTTTCACGAACTATCTCTAAAATTGCATCAATTTTTAGAGAGCTTGTATTTGTAGCTTCCAAGATTTTAACATGTGCAACAAGTGGATGTTCTTGCATTTCATAAAGCATTTGAGCTCTTGCCAAGCCTTGAAAGAGAACTTTTATTCTTCCATCGGGAAGTGATACTTTTCTCATAATTGAACCGACAACACCGGCGTCATAGAGAGAATCAAATTTTCTTTCACCCTCATGCGAAGGCTTGGTTGAACATACGATTATTAAAGAGTTCTCGTTTATTGCTTTTGTTGCTGCTTCTATGTTGCTTTCATCGCTCAAAAAGAGCGGCGAAATCATAAATGGGTATAAAAAAAGCTCATCCTCCGCTATTACTGGTATATCTGCAGGAAATTGACCATAATTACTCAGTTTCATAACTTCTCTCCGCTCGTGCTATTTGTCTCTGTTTCACTCACAGAATTTCTAGAGACAACGCTTCTTGTATGAGGAATCAAAAAGCCGTACCAGCTAGAAGTTCCGTCTCCCTCAAACCATTCACGGTACCAAGGAGTATTGTCTCTATCAATATTTTCCCATCTTATCCATGATTGGTTCTGAATAGTTTTGTAATATTTCGCACTTTTTGGTTTATCGAGTCTCGTATATAGGTCTGAAATAGACTCATTGAGAGATGCCGCCGCCATGTATAGATTTGTTAGCATAGTGTCAACAATACCGTAATACATAGAGTTTGGATAGTTGCTTTTAAACTTTTCACCCTCTGTAATCGCTTCATTTATAAGTACCTGATCGCGTCTCGGATTTGGCAGAGCCAAATATTTTGCTTTAATTTTTAAATACTCTGCAAACTCTCTCTCGTTTGGATTTGCATATCTTGTCACATATTCATTTAAAAAATATTCACCTAAAACATACTCTTCATAGTGCATATGAGCGATAGCCAAAATCATTGTAGCTTCAGGCAGAAGAGGAGAACCGACATGCTCACCCTGAAGGGAACTGTAATAATCGTCTGCTTTTTCCAAATTATTACTAGAGATTGACGCTATAACTTTTGCGTACCAATAAGCAGCCGGTTTGTTATACTCTTCTGCGTCTTTTGTGCATCCGCCAAAGAACAGAGCGGTCACAACTATCATCATCGCAAGTTTTGTTTTAGTAAGTTTTGTTTTAACACTCATATATTATAATCCTAATTAAAATAGATTCTTATTCTATCAAAAAGAGATATATATCTCTTTAAAGTAGGTACATTTTATGCTTAAAGTGATAGAATCAAGCAATTTTAACCAAAGGTTTTCTATGAAATTTGATATATGTGTGCCCATTCTAGGTTTTGAAGAGCTAAAAGAGATAGAATTGGAAAAGATAGATGATATTTTTATGAAGATGAAAGCCGTAAACAATGAACATATCGCTTTTACACTGATAAACCCTTTTGTGTTGAGGGAGTATGATTTTCAAGTTCCTTCAAGTGCTAAAAATATTTTAGAGATTAATGAAAAATCGAATCTGCTTATTTTTAATATTATTTTAATTCAAACACCGATAGAAGACTCTATAATCAACTTTGTCGGTCCGATTATATTTAACACAGACAACAATAAAGCCGCCCAAATCATATTAAGCGAATCACGAGAATATGGTGTAGCAGAAAGAATATCTTCGTATTTAAATAAATAAATTTTCACATGCCATGTGGAAACTACTTCTGCTTACTCAGTAACTATTAAGCCCCTATACAAGTATAATAACACGAGAATATATAGATTTCTCGGTAAACCGTCTTGTTGTATGCTCTAAGTTTATCTTTAGGAAGTGATTATGAGTCTCCATGCACAAAAAGGAAAATCGTTGGAAAAAAGCGTTTTGTCTATTTTTGTTTTATTTTTACTGCTGCAAGCTTCTAGTTGGGCTGCTTGTCTTGGTGATAATATTGCAAATTGGAATACAAGTAGTGCAAATTATTCAACAAGCGGAACTCCAAAAGTCCGCAGTGGCGATTCAGATACGGATAACTACACAATAACCGTAGCAGGAAATGGTGGTATTAGTATTTCAATAAATAATAATGATAGTACTTACAATCTCGTTGCAAACGTGTACTCAGGTTCAACTTGTTCAGGTGCTGCTTTGCAAAGTGTAAATGTAAATCATGGAAATACTCAGACAATAACCATTAACCCAGTTGCAAATGCGCAGACATATAGCCTTTGGCTTGTAGGAAACAATTCTTCACATTCAACAGATTATACACTATCAGGATTGTTTACTGTAGTAGCCGCTGAAACTCCACCTACTTTTACCGGAACAATTCCTTCACAAACGGCAACTATTAGCAGTGCTTTCACCTTCAACGCATCAACCTATTTTACACAAACAAATGGTGATGCCATCACCTATTCAAATAGCGGAACTTTACCTGCTGGGGTAACGCTTAACTCAACCACAGGAGTTTTAAGCGGCACTCCAACCACAATCGGAACATACAGCAATATAATTATAACGGCTACCGATAATGACGGCTCAACCAATAGCAATAGTTTTACTTTCACTGTGCAGCCGGTTAAGGTAGGCTTTGACAAACTCGTTTACCAAACATTCGAGGATACCGCTTCAGGGTATGATACATCGAGTTTGGTATCTCTAACGGTAAATCTTTCCCAAGCAGTCGATTACCCCATAACTGTAAATTGTGCAACACATGATGGAACGGCTATTGCAACCTCCGGTGATGGGACGGATTATTACTCTCAAAATAGCTTAGTGACCTTTGCTATAGGGGAAACAAGTAAAATCATTCCAATAGCGATTATTCATGATGAACCGATTGAGTTGGATGAGAACTTTACGGTGGTTCTTACGAATCCTCAGCCCTCTTCGACAGTGCAGTTGGATACAAATTCTACGGCAACTGTGACGATACTGGGACAGGTTACAGCGCCGGTGTGTTACGCTGATAATTTTAATACAGGAACAGCAATAGATAATAGCTGGCGTGTATTAAAAAGTAGCGGAACTTATAATCCAGGCTACGTTGGTGGACGAATGCAATTAACCGATGCAGTAGGTAATCGAGCAACTGCAATTACTAAAGATTATCAGTTCCGTGCCTCTCAAAACATAATTATCGCTGAATTTACCCACTATGCATATGGAGGCAGTGGTGCGGATGGTATTTCGCTTGTTTTGTATGATACGATGGTCGGAGCCAATCCCACGGTGGGGGCATTTGGCGGATCACTTGGATATGCACAAAAAAGTAATCCGGGAAGTGACTGTACGGTCGTAGGGGGATGCCCAGGATTTCAGGGAGGTTGGATTGGTTTAGGGATTGATGAGTTCGGAAACTACTCTAATCCTACAGAGGGAAGAATTGGTGGAACCGGCAAAATTCTTAATTCTGTCGCAATACGTGGAAAAGGAAGCGGACAGAGTGGCTATAGCTACTTGGGGGGAACGGGAGCGTTGACACCTATATTGTGGAATTCAGGAGCTACCGCTAATCCCGGAGATAAATTTAAAATGACGGTCGATGCACGCGACCCTACTCACCTTTATATTACTCTTGAGCGAGACACTGGAAGCGGCTATCAAGTTGTAGTTAATAAGTTCGATGCTATTGCCTCTCAAGGGGCAAGCCCCGCATATGTTCGTCTCGCATTTACGGGATCAACAGGGGGATCGACTAATATTCATGAAATCGATGATCTAATTGTATCGGGTATTTGTGGACCCTTTACAACAGCGACTACAGTAGGTGTATTTGATGCTTGGGATACATCTCGCTCTATAAGTGATCGTAATATTTCGACCAAAATTGCCAGTCAAGATTTTAATCTTACAATTGCAAGTTTAAATAGTGCAAATAATGGTGTTCAAGCCAAGCCATTGGGTAGAGGAGCCTATTATCGTTTGTGGGATTCTACAGCTAACGCTTACAAAACTCCTTATATATTTTTTGATGCCAATGCAAGTGCATCGATTACGTCGCCTGCATTCAATATCTCATCAGCCACGAAAGATATGAAAGTACAGTTTAAATTTTGTGCGGATTATAACGGAACAGCGTATGATGTGAAGCAGGATATCACATGTTTATCGCAAAATGTATGTCATCCTACCTTAGTTACTAACAATACTCCATGTTACCGTGAGCAGTTTAGCACAGATGATTTTGCTATTCGTCCTGATAGTTTCGCTTTAAGTGCTCCCAGCGGTCAAAATATAAATCTTTTAACATCTGCTCAAGATTACAGTTTTCCGACAACGGCAAAACAATACGGTAGTGCTACTGCAACAAATGACTATAATATCACAGCTGCAAATTTAGTCTTAAGCCTTGCAAGAACCATGTATCAACCATCTAACACAGTTGATGATGCTCTCCATGGTACACCCTCTTTTTCAGCTACGCCATTTGATATAACCGATGGAGTTGCCAATGCACTTATTAAGTTTGATGATGTTGGAAAGGTGAATATTCAACTCAGAGATACGACTTGGGCTTCTGTTGACAGCGATGACACTTCCGGTGATTGCAATACGACGGGAAGATATGTGTGTGGAGACATCAATGCCACTTTTATACCCGACCACTTTACCCTCAGTGCGGTTCATCTAAACAATAACGGTGCTCAAACATTCACTTACCTCTCGAATGACCTAAACATGTCTGCCCACTTAGATGTTACTGTTTCTGCTAAAAATTTTGATAATAACACTACACAAAACTTCAAATCAGGCTCTTGGGAAAACCCTGTGGATGTCAATATGAGTGTTGTCAGTGCCGCATCCACTCCTCCAATGATTAAAGACGATATCAACGAAACTCAAAATCTTGGATTCAATTTGGGAGCAATCATAATACCTTGGAATGAGACGAATGCCACGAAAAAACTGATGTTCAACTTCAATAGAAGCGTAAATGATGCAAAAAATCCATTTTTAATCAATGGCTCTGAAGTTACACTTGGGGCAACATCTACATATACAGATTCCGGAACCGCTAAAATAGTGGCAGGTTCAAGCATATCTGACCAAAATGCCACATTTACTTATGGTCGTACACATGCGCCAAGATACAGATTCTCCACTGACACAGACACAGCGTTTATATATTATGAATCATTTTGTGATAGCACCGATAGCAGCGGTACGGTATGCAACAAAGCTTTACTTCCAAACGGAACTAGCTCCCTTAGCATGGATGACCCAAGATGGTTTATAAACACTAGCCACACAAGTGTCTCCGGTACGGCTGAGATTGTTTCCCAAAAAAATGGTACCGATATTGTTACAGCAACGGCACCGAGCAATGCTAACCCTGCTCAGACCACTCTCAATTACACAGCATCTGCAACTAAAGGTTATCCATATAAAACTACTATGGAAAACAGCGCCTCAAGCTGGCTGATTTATAATAAATACAATTCAGCAGCTACAAAAAATGAGTTTGAAGTTGAGTTTGAAGGAAGCGGCAGCAGCTGGTCAGGAAAACATGAGACAAATACCACAACCAATAAAAGCGGTACGGATAAAACCAATAGAAGAACGATGTGGTAAGTAAAATGCACCTCTTAAAAAAATCAGCTTTTTCTATGATAGAGCTTATTTTTGCCATTGTCATCATTGGGATTTCTGTAATCTCTCTCCCTATGATGACACAGGCTACATCTAAAGGAGTTGAGAGAAACCTCGTACAAGAGGCTATTTTTGCGGCCTCAACAGAACTAAATCAAGTTCTCTCCTATCAGTGGGATGAAAATGCTATGGATGGTTCTAATCTACTCTCAAAAGTTGTATGGACAAGTGCCACCGATTGTAACTCTACTACAAAACTAAGAACAGGACATGTAAATCAGCCGCTTCATAGAAAGTGTATCGATAATGAAATTTTAAGACCCACAATTGCTATAGATGGTTTAAATGATATTGATGATGCCGCGCATGCCGCACAAATAGTTTTTACTGATAGTACAATCACTCAAGAAGGGTATAAACAAACCTATAACAGCACTGTTACTGTCGAGAATGATGCAATTTTTGGAACTTCCATCGCAGTAAATCCAAATATAAAAAAAGTTACGGTAACTATCAAAGACAATGATGCAAAGGTAATTACTCTTTTAAAAACATACAGTGCGAATATAGGTGAAATTGATTACTACAAAAGAAGTTACCAATGAGATTTCGTAACGCCTTTACTCTTATTGAACTTGTTTTTGTTATAGTCGTGATGGGGATTATCGGCAAATTTGGGGTTGAGTTTTTGGCTGAGGCTTACAAAGGTTTTATCTTCACAAATGTGAATAACACTCTGCAAACAAATAGTGCAACAGCAGTTGAATTTATCTCTACAAGACTGCAACACCGAATAAAAGATTCGATTATTGCTAGGACATCAGACCCTGATTTTACAACCAATTTTGTAGCATTGGGAAGTGCTAGTGGCGAAAATTACACCATTTTAGAGTGGGTGGGCGCTGATATTGACGGTTTGCGCGGAAATTCTGACTCTTCGCTTCCTGCATGGAGCGGGGTTATAGATTTGGATTTAAGCAATAAAACAACCATATTCTCGCCCGAAACAAACACAACTGAGATAGATGAACTTATTAATATTCTCTCCGACGGAGGGAGTTCAATTGATGATGCAGCCCTCTATTTTGTAGGTTCAAATAGTGATATTAAAACTGGGTATGGCTGGAATGGTATTGCGATAAGTGACCAAAATAGAACCATGCACCCCATAGTTGGAGGAGCAACATTTGCATCCTCGCCTGCAGATGGAAATTTTAGTGAAATCTACGAATACTACCAACTAGCATGGAGTGCCTATGCCGTAGTCATGGAGAACTATGATGCCACCACAAAGATGGGCACTTTAATTTTGTATTATGATTATCAACCTTGGAATGGGGAAAAGTATACAAATGGAAAATCAGCAACAATAATGGAAAATGTAAGCTCTTTTCAATTTATGGCAATTGGTTCCCTCGTAAAGATTCAAGTTTGCACCAAAAGTGATTTAGTGGAGGAGTACTCATTATGCAAAGAAAAAACTATCTACTAAGAAAATCTGCCTTCGCCATGATAATGGCAATTGCTGTGATTGTTATAATCTCTACCATCATGGCACTCTCTTTAGCTATGACGGCTGAAACAACAAAAAGAACAACGGATTTATATCTTTACGAGCAGGCGGTTTTACTCTCAAAAAGTGCGGCGGAGTATGCACTGCTTAGAATTTCACAAGATGGTGCATGTAGTCATAATAACTTAAATTTTAGACAAGATGGAATTTATAATATTGATATTACTATGAAATATATTTACACAGCACCTTCTCCATGTGCAGATATAAATGATAAATACTTCGACATAGCCACGCCCGAACAAAATGGCTCCGTTCTTATGGATATAACCGTATCTGTGACTGACGAAAATATCACAAGTGAACCAATAAGATATTTTAGAAGAAGTATTCAAAAATTGTAGTTATGCAAATTTATATATGCAATTTAATGCTATAATTAAATATCAAACTATTAAAGGATTACAAATGAATATCTCTCTAACAGGCAGACACCTTGAGCTGACCGACGCAATAAAAGCTCATATGAGCACATCTATCGAAACACTTAGTAAATTTCACTTAGACATTATCTCTGTTAATGTCATTGCAACTGCTCAAACAAAAAAGGGTAAAGAGCATTCATGCGTAGAATTTGTTATAAATCTTGCTCATAAAAACTCTATTGTCATTAAACAAAGTGATGATGATTTATATGCAGCCATCGACCTTGCGGCAGGAAGAGCTCAAAAAGCTATGCGCCGTATGCATGACCGTGATACAGAACACCATAAAGATGGTCTAAATGTAGCAAAAATTGAGGCAAATAACCATGTGGATGTAAAAGAGATTGCTGAAGCATTAGAAGATGAGATTGTTCCTGTTGAACTCTCCCTCTACAAACCTCGTGAAGTTGAAGATGTACTTCAAGATTTAAAAGAGAGTGCTAAGGTTTTTGAAATTTTCTTAGACAATGAAGGCAAAACTCGCGTTCTTTATAAAAAAAGCAATGGAAGTTTCGGTTTATACTAATGTAACACACTAAAACGAACGCGTTCGTTTTAGTGGCAGGGACAATTTGTCTCTGCATCAATTAGTGAGATTTAATTCCTCTTTTACGCTCTGAACTATCTCCGCATCTTCCGCCAAATCGACCCATCTAAACTGGCTTCCGCTCTGGTTTGTGCCTTTAAGCAGATCACCACTTTTTCTGTACTTTAAATCCATGTTTGCTATATCAAAACCGCTTGAAGTGTTTACAAACTCCTCTAATCTTTTTGATTTTTCTTGATTTGTATATAAAAAACAATATCCCTTCAACCCTGTTCTGCTCACTCTGCCTCTTAGTTGATGCAGAGTTGATAAGCCCAATCTCTCGGCGCCGACAATCACAACCGTGCTCAGCCGCGGTAGAGAGATGCCGACTTCTACAACCGTCGTTGCAATCAAGATACTTCCAGATTCACGAAACTTCAAAAGTACCTCCTCCTTTTCTTTATCCTTTCCATGTGTTACATAAACACTCTCAAAGTTTTTCTCCCAGTAACTTCGGGCTTCCTCTATGCTTTGATATTCTATCGTCTCACTCTGTTCAACTAAAGGATAGACAAGTAAAACCTGATTCTTTTTTTGCAGCTCCTCTTTTATATGTGAAAGCAAATCTTTAAAATCATTTTTATGAATAACTCTGCTTGTTATATTCTTTTCAAAAGGTGTTGTAGTGATGAGGCTGACATCAATGTGCGCTGTCTCAATCATGGCTTGTGTTCTTGGAATCGGAGTTGCGCTGAACTGCAAAAAGTGGGGCTTCTTATCTCCGCTGCTTACCAGTTTTTCTAACATATTTCTCTGTTGCGTTCCAAAACGATGCTGTTCATCCACCATAACAAGGCCTGCTGTTGGGAGTTCTCGATAAAGAAGAGAATGCGTTCCTATAATAAAATCAAACTCTTCTAAATCTACTTTTTTGGTTTTGTTTGTTACCAAAATAGTTTTTACATTCGGAAGATACTGGCAAGCTTCCTCAAAAAGCTGATTTGCGAGAATGGTTGTCGGTGCCATAAGGATTGAGCGGTGAGGTGACATCATAACGCATGCAGCTAAAATAACCATAGTCTTGCCACACCCGACATCGCCGACAATCATTCGCTTCGCCGCAACGCTTTTTGAAAAATCACTTTTTATGTCTTCAATAGCGTTTATCTGTTCATTCGTCAAGACAAAGGGAAGCGTTGATGCCCAAGCTTTATAACTGTTGTTTTCACCATCAACTAAGCATGCAATAGCATCGAAATACCTTCTCTTGCCTGCCAAAAGTTTCATATATGCAAAGAGCTCTACATGTTTAAGAGCATTGACAGCCTCTTGTGAAAGCTCCTTATTATGCAAAATCTCATCTGTAGGAAAATGGAGTTTCAGAACTTCATCAATAACTTTTTCGCCTAAGCCCTCACCTAATAACTTCTCTTTTGTAAGACTGTTTTGCACAAAACGTTGCATCACATCACTTCTCAGAGCCGATTTATACTTTGGAGTTATCGCACCGACAGCACCTATTTTTTTAGGCATTGCTATTGAGCATTGCCCCATTTTACACTCAACCATGCCGTAGTAGCAGTCTCTCTCCCCTACCTTAAACTGATGGAGCATATAGGGCTTTGGACGAAAAATTACACCGGTCACGGAGTATCCGAAATTGTGGGCAAAAAAAGTTATTTGAATGGAGTTTGGGGAGCGATGCACCGACTCAACGGTAGCATCTATGAGTTGCGGCATACCGTTTTGGAGTTGACTATGAATCCTGAAATCTTCGTAAGCATGCGGGATGAGCAGAGCAAGTTCACACCAACTATGGATGCCCAATTTTTTGAACTTTAGTTCTTGCTCTTTAGAGAGATTCATTTTAATTCCTTAGTACAAAATACTATACTATTTTTTAAAAAAATACTCAAAAAATGACAAATTGCAATAATTATTTCGTGACTATTGCATAACTTAAATTGTTTATCTCTGTATGAGATTTTATAAATGTATTCAAATCTTCTAATTTCAGCGATTTAATCATATCTAATTCTTTTTGGGAGTAACCAAGTTCTTGACCTTTATAAAACTCCATAAAAGTGCGGTTAAGTCTTTGGCTCATGGTCTCAACTCTAAGCGGTTCGCTTCCCAGCAAAAACTTCTTTGTCTGCTCCAATTCATCCTTTGTAACGCCATTTTTTACAAAATCGGCTATTACTTCATTGACTGTTTTCTTTGCAACTTCAAGTGCATCCAACTTTGTCTGCAGATAGCCGTTAAAATAACTGCTGGATTTGCTGACATCGATTTTCGCGTATGCAGAGTAAGCCAGACCTCTTTTTACCCTTATTTCTTCCATAAGTCTTGAGCCAAATCCACCGGTTCCGAGTATAAATGTGGCGACTCTCGCTTTGTAATACTCAGGGGAGTTCTCCTCAATGTTATATGGCGAGCCAAAATAGATATATGCCTGTTCCGTCTCTTTTTTGAGGATGCTCTCTTTTGGCTCTTTGGTAACTGAGTAGTTCACAACTTCGCTTGAGTTGCCCTCTGGCATTGTTTTTATGACTTTTGCTATTTTAGCTTTTGCACTCTCAAAATCAACATCTCCGCCAATAACTACTATAAGTTTTTTACTGACAAGGTTCGATTTTACAAACTCCTCCACATCACTAAGCTCTATGCTTTTTACACTCTCTACTGTTCCCAGAGAGGGCTGCCCTAAAACAGTGCCCTTAAATAAAATAGCCTTTAACTCATTTGAAGCCACATAATCAAAGTCATTCTCTTTTGAACTAAGAGAGCCTAAAGTCATGGTTTTAACTTTATTTAGAGTTTCATCACTCAAATTCGGCTCTTTTATAAGTGAGTCAAAATATTGAAGCGCCTCATCAAACTCCTCTTTGAGACAACTCATTTCAATCACAAAAGTCTCACCACCGCTTGAAGCGGAGATGTGTATTGCTTTAGCTTCAAGAGCCTCTGCAAAAGCTGCGCTTCCGAGTGTTTTGGTCCCCTCGCTCATAACCTTTGCACTGAATCGTGCCAATCCCGCTTTTTTAAGATCCGTCACGCTTCCGCTGTTTGTGAATGTAAACTGCATTGTCACAAGAGGAAGCCTTGTATCGCTTTCGTAAACAACCGGTACTTTTGACGAATTTGTTTCAATATATTCTATCGTTGCTGCCATTATTATCTGTCCTAAAATTAAAAGTGTCACTATATATTTCATTCAAATTTCTCCAAAATCTCATACGCCGTATTTCTGACCGCAGGTGTCTCACCAATATCCCGTATGAGCTGCACCATTTCCTCTTTTGCCATAGTGTACGCTGCTCCTGCACTGCTGACCACATTCTCTTCCATCATGGTTGAACCCAAATCATTCGCTCCGAATTTCAGTGCCATCTGTCCGATATAGGCACCTTGCGTTACCCATGAACTTTGAATATTGGGCACATTGTCAAGATAGAGTCTTGCAACTGCCAAAAGTCTTAAGTAACGGTTTGAAGAGGGCTTTTCCATCTCTGGAATCAACCTTAAAAGCTCTGTATTTTTTCCCTGAAAACTCCACATGATGAAAGCACGAAATCCACCCGTTTCATCTTGTAACTTTCTTATCATATCAAAATGTTCCACTATATCTTCATCTCTCTCAATTGTTCCGTACATCATGGTCGCCGTTGATTTTATATCCAGCTTATGCGCTTTTCTATGAATGTCCACCCATACCTCTGAATCAATCTTTTTGGGTGCGATAATATCACGCACTTTATCAGAGAGTATCTCCGCTCCGGCTCCCGGAATAGACGCAAGACCTTTATTTTTAAGACGAATTAAGACTTCTTCAACACTTATGCGTGACACTTTGGCAATAAAATCTATCTCGATGGAAGAGAAGCCATGAATTGTTATTTGCGGATATTTCACATGAATATGCTCCACTAACTCTTCATACCACTCAATTTGCAGCTTTGGATGAACACCGCCTTGAAAAAGTATCTGTGTTCCGCCGATTTCTAGGAGCTCATCTATCTTTGCATCAATCTCATCATAAGTGAGGACATACGCATCCGCATCCTTCTCATGTCTGTAAAAGGCGCAAAATTTGCAGTCAACCCAGCAGATATTTGTGTAGTTGATATTTCTGTCAACCACAAAAGTGGTAATGCCATCCGGATGGAGCTCTTTCTTTCTTGCACTCGCCATGCGCCCTAACTCTTTTAGGTCACCATTTTTTATAAGGGAGAGTGCTTCTTCTTTTGTTAATCTTTTCATCTCTAACTATTTCCATCCCTCGTTTCTTGGATTAATCGGTTGTTTTTTAATAAAAGCTACATAAATTCCAAGCATAATGAGCAGTCCTACAAAAATTGCACCTATAAACTGTGTCCAAGCACTGATATTTATTGTATTGCTTACTATCTCATTGTGCGTATTTTTGTCTATTTTCACCTCTGCCATCTCTCGCATGTGAGAGATAGTAGAAGTTGCTAAATTTCCTTTTGGAATATTAAGGTGACAAGAAAGACAAACACCGCTTCTATCGAGCTTATTCAGCTGTGAGACAGTGAGAGGCGCTAAAAGTTTAAACTCTTCTGTTTGAGTTTTGTTTTCATCAAAGTCCTCTGATATATTTTTATTTACTCTTAAACCACTTATTCCCATGCCCATGGCCTTAGGAGTTGAATGACAACTCTCACAGCTTCTTGCCTCTTTTTGCACAGTATGCGGCTGAATCGGGGTTGCGGCATGACCTATATTGTAAAGCAGGACACTAGAGTCCTCTCCGACAACCATTACTCTTGATTGAAGTTTTGGAATACCCGGAGCAACTCTTCCCTCACCATTTTGAAGCAGTGCAGGTTCTTCCCATCGCATAAAAGCTGAACTCTCAACCACATTTCTGTCGCCCGCGCTTTTATTAGAGTAGTCAATTTTCAGGTAATTGTCATACTGTTGCGGAGCCCAAGTTGCATGACAGGTGTAGCACTCCATAGTATCAGTATGTGTTTTTATGCTCTCCATGGCTAAAATTGCTTTTTGGGATAACTTCTTCTCTTTTTTTAGTTTTTTTAGAGGCTGAAGTTCTATATCGTTGCCGTTTGCTAACTGCATTATTATTTTATCGCCGTCTCTTAGGGCATGCGTAAGTGGATTTCCTCTTGCACTCAGAAGATAGCCGTCTTTTGCTTCGCCTACACTTCCCTGCTTCAGATACTCTGCTACAGTAGTTGCCGTTCCTCTTGCCTTACCCTTTGCAACGGTTGTGTTAAACTCATCACTGTATCCAAGAGGCAGCTCCCATGGATAAGATGTTGTTGTTCCATGGCAATCTTGACACTCTACCTCAACAGCAGTTGCATTCGTTCCATTTAAAAAACCGTCACCATGCAAATCATTTGAGGTGTGACAATCCTGACACAACATTCCTTTTAAAAAGTGAATATCCTCTTGCATGTGAATATATTTTTTAGGAGATGTATTCTCTTTTTCCATCAAACCCTGGTAAGAGGTGCCGATACTTTTTTCACCCTTATGACAAGTTGCACATGTTTCAACCGAAACTCCGGAATACTCTTTCCCATCCACTTTAACTTTGGTTTCTCTTGAAGATTGTATGGAGTGAACAAGTTTTCCATCATTTGCATGCGGAAGATGACATGATGCACACCTCATCTCTTTGCTGCCTTTCTCTTTGTTCAGATATGTAAAAGCGGCTAACGAAGGCTTTTCTTTAACATCTTTGGCGGTTGGAGCAGAGGGGAGTTTGCTTAGCTCTTTAACAAATGCATGTGGCTCCAAAGTTTGGAGACTTTGCATATATTTTTGATACGCCTCGCTTCCGAGTCGCATATGAGCATCATCAGGATTTTGCGTTTTGTGCATTCCTGTTGCAGTGCTGTTTTTTGTTCCAAAGCTTTTGAACGTTTCCCCAATTTTTTCTTGATTATTCATCATAAGAGAGTTCGGCTGAGATGCCACCTGATTTTCATGACACACTCCGCATGTATTTTTGTTTACTGAAGCAGCGGAGGGCAAAGGATAAAACTCTTTTGGACCTTTATTGGTTTTAAAATATTCGACAGTTCCTTCATGCGCCTTATTTTTCTTTTTAAGATTTGGATTACCGCCATGACAAACTATGCAATCATTACCCGAATGCCCAGCTTTTTGAGATAATTCCAGAATTGCTTTCATCATGCCTGAAGATTCGTCACGGATTTTTTCAGTCTCTTTGTGACAACCTAAACACTCATTTGCTCCAAAGAGTGCTTGAGTCAGAAACAGAAAAAATATGAGTGTTTTTATCATTGATTAAGCTTGTTTATCTCTTGAAATTGCGTCTAATACGCCATTTATAAATTTTGGTGATTGCTCAGTTCCAAAAGCTTTTGTAATCTCTACAGCCTCATTTATAACAACAGCCGAGTCAAGTTCACCAAAAAGTATCTCATAACATGCAAGCCTAAGAGTTGCTCTCTCGATAGCCCCAAGTCTCTCAAAATCCCACTCTTTGAGGTGCTCAATAATCGCTTTATCAACCGGTTCAATATTTTTTAAAACGCCCTCGTATAGTTCCAGCGCAAAATCTTTCTGTTTATTACGGATTTTTTTCTCTTCTAAAATCTCATCCGTATGCTCGGCAATATTTCCGTTCCCCAAATCGAAGGCGTAAAGAAGGCTTACCACTGCCATTCTGGCTTGTTGTCTTGTCGCCAAATTATGCTCCCATCGCTTCGTAAAGGTCTAACATCTCTATCACAACAGTCATAGCTTCAAAACCTTTGTTTCCGGCTTTTGTTCCGGCTCTCTCGATTGCCTGCTCGATTGTATCCGTTGTTAAAAGACCGAAAGAGACGGGTTTTTGGTACTTAAGACTCATCATGGAGATACCCTTAGTAGCCTCTGCTGAGACATAATCAAAGTGCGGAGTTGAACCTCGGATAACTGCACCTAAAGCGCAAATTCCGTCATATTTGCCGCTTGCAAGCAGCTGATCGATTACCATTGGAAGTTCAAATGCCCCCGGTGCCAAAACATGAACAATATCTTCCTCGTTTCCGCCATGGCGGAAAAATGCATCTTTTGCACCCTCTACCAGTCTATCCACTATAAAATGGTTCCATCTTGTACTTACAATAGCAATTTTTTTGCCGTTGATTACTTTTAATTTGCCTTCTATCAACTTCATTTATCTTCCTTTATATATTTTGAATTTTTTTAATTTTTGCAACAAGAGCTTCCAGCGCATCAAGTTTTATCATGTTGGGTCCATCACTAAGTGCTATACTTGGGTCAAAGTGCGTTTCAAAAAAGAAACCGTCCACTCCAACAGCTGCTGCAGCACTTGCCAAATAGGGAACCATAGAACTGTCTCCGCCCGTTTTCCCGCCCAAAGCTCCAGGCATTTGAACCGAGTGTGTTGCGTCAAAAATAGTGGGTGCAAACTCTCTCATAATTACTAAAGAGCGCATATCAACAACTATATTTCCGTACCCAAAAGAAGAGCCTCTTTCACACAGAAAAACTCCGTGCTTTTTAGAAGCTTCATAACTTACCTCATCGCATCCACGAGTTTTAAGCACTTTTGCTACCGAGTATCGCATGTCAGGCGGATTAATAAACTGCCCTTTTTTGATATTGACCTCTTTTGTGGTTTTTGCACATGCCACAAGTAAATCTGTCTGACGGCACAAAAAGGCTGGAATCTGAAGCATATCTACAACCTCGGCAACAGCAGGAACCTGATGTGACTCATGCACATCCGTTACAACTTTATACCCAAAATCACTTTTTACTTTTTCTAAAATTCTTAATCCCTCTTCAAGACCAAGACCTCGAAAGCTGTCAAGTGATGTTCTGTTTGCTTTATCAAAACTAGATTTGAAATAAAAATCGATTGTCGGGTCATTTTGATATATTTCTAAGGATTTGGCAATTTTAAAAATATTTTCTTCACTCTCAATAACGCAAGGACCTGCTAATAATATCATTATGTTTACCTCTCAAAAAATAGAAAAAGATTATAGCATATTGGCTTTAAACAAAGGTTATTTCACTTCTGCTTTGCTACGATTATACCCGCAAAAACAATCAAAACAATTCCGCAGACAGTGATAAAAGTAGGAAGGGAATCGCCCAAAAAGAGACCGACAATAATTGCAAAAACTATATTTGTATAACTCACCGCACCTACAATTCCAGCCTTCGTTTCGCCATACGCTTTTGTCATGTAGTATTGGGAAAGGGTCGCTAAAACGCCCATTCCTGTCACATAGAACCAGACAATTCCTTTAGGCATAATAAACTCTCCTAACATGAAATCTAACTCTGGAATATGGAAATATTCTGAGAGAATCAATAATAGAATCGGTCCGATTGTTCCAATCAACATAAACGACATTACAATGGTTCTGGTATCGTAATAGTTTTTTAGCTCTCTCACAGAGGTGTATGCAAGTGCCGCACCGATTCCGCTAAAGATGCCCAGAATATCATACTTGCTAAATCCTATTCCGCTAGGCTGCGTTATTAAAAGTATTCCGCCAAAGCCGACAATTACTGCAAACCAAGAACTCAGAGTCAGCTTCTCTTTTAAAAAAGCCCAAGCAAAAATTGCCGTAAAAATTGGTGCTGTTTTTGAATAAGTTGCAGCATCGCCAAGGCTGATATGCGCTACATTATAAAAATAGGCAAGAAGTGAGACAAAGCCCATAAATCCTCTAAAAAAGAGTAAAAGCGGCTTTCCGCCAATATTTTTCAGAGGGGATTTCCAGATAGCAAAACCGATAATTGCAACTCCAAAAATATTTCTGAAAAAGACAACTTCTAACGAACTCATGTGCCCACTTGAAAGCTTTGCAAAAGCAGCCATAAGTGCAAACAAAAAGGAGGAAATGAGCATATATTTGACACCGAGATTTAATTGATTTATCTGTTTCATGGGTGCAATTATACCCATTCATATTTGTGTTGTATAATCCCAAAAATATTATCCAAAATAGTTTGGGTTTAACAAGGATTGATATGGGCAATATAATTTTATTTGCGATTTTGGGAGCTGTTTTTTACTGGATATTCAAGAGTTATTCTACCTACACAAGCGAATATTCAAAAGAAGCTTTTAAAAATATGAGCATTACAAAAGAGTCTTTGGCACAAAGTGAACTTGGTCTTTTTGTAGCGCTTGTGGCAAAAGTTGCTAAGGCGGACGGCAAAGTGGATGTCCTTGAGGCGGAGCTTATCGGCATCATGTTTGACGACATCTCAGCAGTTTTTCCTGAGCCGGAGAAAACCAAAAATATTTTAAAAGAGATATTCAGCCAACAAAAAGAGAGATATGACAATCTTCAAGAGATAGCACAAACTTTAGGGCAAGCGATACGAAGAGACAGAGCAAAACAGCAGCAGTTCATGGGGTTCTTAATCCAACTCGCTTTTGTTGACGGCGAAGTCAGTGCAAATGAGGATGAAGTTCTGCAGACAATCGCGGAAGCTTTTAATTTTGATCCGAGTGCCTACCATGCGATTTTTGAGCAGTTTGAGCAGATGATAAAAAACATTCATCCAAAAGCCAACATAGCAGATGCTTATAAAGTTTTGGGTGTAAATGAGAGCGATGATTTGGATACAATAAAAAAAGCGTATAGAGCCCTTGTGAAGCAGTATCATCCGGACATTATAAAATCGCAGGGAAAAAGTGAGGACTACATGAAAGAGGCAACTGAAAAAACACAAGAGATAAATCAGGCGTATGAGATGATAAAAAAGGCTAAAAAGTAGTTATGGCACTTAAAAAAACCTCTATATTATTAACCTCTTTTTTGATACTCTCTTTCAATGCTAACGCAGACGAAAAGGGGTCTTTATTGTTTCAAGGCAACTGTGCAACATGCCATTTTGAAACAAAAACTGTCTCCGCGCCTTCTGTTGTTAATTTTAAACAAAAATATATCACTGCTTTTGCTAAAAAAGAGGATTTCGTAGAGTATATGTCTGCATGGGTTCACAAACCAAAAGAAGAGACATCAATAATGCTAGAAGCCGTAAACAAGCATGGACTGATGCCGGAACTCGGCTTTGACCTCGACACGCTGCGAACTATCTCAGCCTATATATATGAGACAGACTTTTCTAAAAAAAATGGAGGAGGAAGGGATTAAGCCTCAGCATTAAGCTTAAAATCCCTCTCCCAAAAAAAGTCTATCCAATCATCCGCCTCATTGACCCAGAAGTGAGGCTCATAGACGGATGTTTTTTTGTAAAAAAGCGTGGCGGATTTGAACTCAATCTCACCAAATTCAGATTCCAAATGACTCATAACGGCTTTGAGCGTATCTCCGCTGTCAGCTATGTCATCGACCACTAAAACTCTTTTTATATTACTAAATTTACATGCACCAAAGATGGTTATCTCTTCTCGTTTAAGTGCTTCATCATAGAGTTCTGTTCGTATGGTTTGAACATCCCTTATATTTAAGCCCTCAGCCATAGCATGTGCAACCGTTAACCCACCTCTTGCAACTCCTATAATTGCCTCAGGACAAAAATCTTTGAGTTGATTTATCAACTCATTTGTGTCGTTTTTAAAATTTTCATATGCGTAATATTTCATAGGCGGAATTATATCGATTATTTAAAATTATGATACCATTCTCCAAATATTTTAAAGGATTTAAAATGATAAAAACTCTCTCATCGATTCTCTTTACCGGCTTGATTTCTATGTTATTTATAGGGTGTGGAGACAAGCCTAGCCCGACAACTATTGAGTATGAGCAAGATTCAAATTTTAAGTGTAAACAAGAGGGCGTGGATGCTCCACAATGGACATGTATTCCTAAGGTAAAATCTGCCTATGCGGGTGTTGGAATCGCTCCAAAAAGCAATGCCGGAATGGGTCACATGCGCCGTGTTGCGCTTGCAAATGGTCGTTCCGATTTAGCACAGCAGATAAATACTTTAGTCAAAGATAAAGTAGAAGTTTTTACAAGAGCGACCGGCAACGGCGACAAAGAGACTGTTGATGCGGTTTCAACTGCCGTATCTAAACAAGTTGCAAAAATTAATTTGCAAAATTCCAATGCTGTTGACATGTGGAGCGCTCCATCGGGTGCCCTTTACATGTTAGTCGCTGTTCCTGAGGCTTCCGTAAACGGTGAGATTAAAGATGCTGTTCGTTCAAGCTTTAAAAAAGATGATGCCCTATGGCAGCAGTTTCAGTCTCAACAGGCACTAGAAGGTCTTGAAAAAGAGTTTCCAACAAACTAACTTCCCCCTCTTTTTGGGGGATTATCCTCTAATATGATTATTTAGATATAATTTCACTTCAAAAATATATTTTATTAGCCACACTTCTTAAAACTATATAACTTCGCTACAAGGTATCACATGACAAGAATTAAAATTCAGTACAGCGAGGCACTAAATGCCGAGTCTTAAAAAAATCGCTATTATAGGTCGCCCGAATGTTGGCAAAAGTTCACTCTTTAACAGACTTCTTAAAAAAAGAGATGCAATCACATCCGAACAAGCCGGAACAACAAGAGATGTTAAGAGAAGAAACGCCATTATCATCAATAAGCAGGTTGAGCTTTTAGACACGGGCGGACTCGATAAAGGGTGCGAACTATTTGACAAAATCAAAGAGAAATCTCTTCAAGCCGCATACAAAGCGGACATAATTTTATTTATGGTGGACGGTAAAGGTTTGCCTGAAGATGAAGATAAAAAACTTTTTTACGAACTTCAATCTCTGGGTAAAGATGTTGCACTTGTCGTAAATAAAATAGACAACGACAAAATGAAAGATAAGCTTTGGGATTTCTACGAGTTTGGAACGGATGCTATTTTCGGTATCTCTGTTTCTCACAACAGAGGTGTTTCTGCACTTTTTGATTGGCTCTATGTGCTTATCCCCGATAGCGACATCATTGTGGAAGAAGAAGAGAGCGACGAAGAGAGAAGTGATGAGATAGTCGATGAGGACGAAGAGTATGATTTCTTTGGCGAAGATGAAGAAGAAGAAGACGAAGAGGATGACGGCTTTTTCTACACCGATGAAGAGGAGATAGAGGATATAGAAGATGACTCTATCTATGCTCAGAATGACAGAATCAAAGAGTTTGATGAAAATGATATCAACCATATTAAAATCGCTATTATCGGTCGTGTTAATGTCGGAAAAAGCTCACTTTTAAATGCACTTTTAAAAGAGGAGCGTTCCGTTGTAAGTGATGTTGCAGGAACTACAATCGACCCGATTGATGAGAGCATAGACTACAAAGGAAAGCAGTTAACATTTGTAGACACTGCCGGAATCAGAAGAAGAGGAAAAATCACGGGCATTGAGAAATTTGCTCTTATGCGAACAACAGAGATGCTAGAGAGTGCGAACATGGCACTTGTTGTTCTTGACGCAAGCCAGCCATTTTTAGACCTTGATGAGAAGATAGCGGGACTTGTAGATCAAAACAGACTTGCATGTATCATCGTTCTCAACAAATGGGATATTGCAGCAAGAGATGATTACGACAAGATTATCAAAGAGGTTAGAGACAGATTTAAGTTTTTAGCCTATGCACCAATCATCACTCTCTCTGCAAGCACGCACCAAAGAGTTGAAAAGTTGCATGATATGATTTTAGAGATAAATGAGAATTACTCTCAGAGAATTACAACTTCTAAGCTCAATGAAGCGATGGAAAAGGCTCTCAGACGTCACCAACTTCCGAGCATGCGTGGTCAGGTTATTAGAATTTACTATGCAACACAGTATGAAACAAGACCGCCTAAAATTGCTATAGTTATGAACAAACCAAGAGGTCTTCACTTTACATATAGAAGATACCTGACAAACAAACTAAGAGAAGCTTTTAATTTTACCGGAACGCCTGTACTCTTTAAGGCAAAAAAACGAGGGGAAAAGTAAATACTTTTCTTTCACAACTTGGCTTGGAATCTCGAAAAATTTATTTTTCGTAGCTTTAGGGGGTTGTAGGGACATAAAATGTCCCTGCCACCAAAACGGACGTGTTCGTTTTGGTGTGTAACATCTTTAAAATGGTCTTACAATTACCATCGCAACAATAATCATCAAAAGCAGTGTCGGAACTTCATTATAAATTCTAAAAAATTTTCCACTTTTAACACACTTATCTTCTAAAAGTTTTTTTCTAAAAACTCCCAAAGAGAAAAAATAAACCATTAAAAAAAGAACAAAAACTATTTTAGCATGTAACCATCCGCCGGTTGAGAGTATATTTACTCCATTATAATGAGAGGATGATAAGAAGATTAAAGCTATACCGCTTATAACTGTTGCCCACATGGCGGGAACACCGATGTACTGAAAAATTTTAAACTCCATAACTTTTACAACTTCAACAAACCCTGCATTTTCTCTATTTTCTGCATGGTAAACAAAGAGTCTCGGCAGGTAAAATAGAACTGCAAACCAAGATATTAAAGATAAAATATGAAACCAAATTATCCAGTTATACATTGAACATCCTCCTAAAAATTTGTTTCTAAATAAACGGTGTAGTAGTTTGACCCACCCCTTCTCACATTATTGACTAATCCATAGATACCTGATCTGTGTTTAAGAGCAAAACCTATGGAAGTACCATGTAACGGCTCGTACTGAACCAATTTTCCAATATCTAAATCTATACTGACATCCATGTAGTTCAGATATTTTGAGTTTTTACCATTTTTTTCTATTGCTTCGAGATACTCCGCATAAAGAATATCAGTGGTATATGAACCACCTTCTCCAAGCCCAAGCCTTGCTCTATTATCTAAGAAATCTATATTCCAGTAAAGTTTTAAATAGAGTGTACCTTCATAGATATCATCCTGCAGACCTCTCTCATCAAAATGAGCCACCCCTGCTTTCGCGTACAAATCCAGCGGCAAATCAAATGCATTTTGCTTCAAAAGATAACCGCCGTCAAAAGCGAGAACTTTTAAATCATATCGGTGCGGCTGAATTTGACCGACTAAGATTTCAAGAAAATCATTTTTTGTAACCTGCCCGTATGCGGCCCTGAACGAATAGTCATCCTCTGCGTGCGCAAGAGTAGAAAAAAGCAGCACAGCAGAAAGAAGCAGTCTCTTCATATTTTATGCATCCAGTGTTTCTAAATCTTTTACCGATACGGCATGTTTGTCAATTACTTTATCATGCAGACGACGAAGTGCTTTTGAAGCTCTCTCAATTGCCAAATCAATTGCCGTATCCAAATCGCTGTCTCCTTGACTAATCACAACCGGCTGCGAATGGGCGATATGAATATCAAACTCTATCGCAACACCTTTTTTCTCTGTGCTTACATTCACGTTTACAGTTGTTATATCCAACTGAAATTTTCTAAAACCCTCAACAGCAGCCTCAATGTGAGCTTTTGCATGTTCATGGAGCGTAACACCTTTTGCGTGAATCTTTACATTCATAACGAATCCTTTTATGAGCACTTCTCATGCCCTATATTTTAGGGCGATAATAACAAAATAAAGCTGAAAATGTCATTTATGAAAGGTGCTTTTGCTATAATGGCACAAAAAAATCAGGAAAATTTTATGAGACTTTTAACAGGAATTCAGCCCTCAGGCGATTTACATATTGGAAACTATTTTGGTTCTATAAAGCAGATGGTGGAGGCTCAAAAAAGCAGTGAAACCTTCGCGTTTATAGCAAACTACCATGCACAAACCAGCGTAAATGACGGAAAAAGATTATCAGAACTTACTATGCAAACAGCAACCGACTTTTTATCGCTCGGTATAGACCCGCATAAGTCAACATTTTGGGTTCAATCCGATGTTAAAGAGGTTTTGGAACTTTACTGGGTACTCTCCTCTTTTACACCGATGGGACTTTTAGAGCGCGCGCACAGCTACAAAGATAAAACTGCAAGAGGATTCGCAACAAACCACTCTCTCTTCTCCTATCCGGTTCTCATGGCAGCAGATATACTGCTCTTCTCTCCGGATATTGTCCCTGTCGGAAAAGACCAGATTCAGCATGTAGAAATAGCAAGGGACATAGCAATAAAATTCAATAACCAATATGGCGATGTGCTGAAAATCCCGGAATTCAAAGTTGAAGAGCATGTTGCAACTGTTCCGGGAACTGACGGACAGAAGATGTCAAAAAGCTATGGAAATACTGTAAATATTTTCGGCGATGAGAAGGCTCAACTCAAAACCATCAAAAAAATAGTCACTGAGAATGTCGCGATGGAAGAGCCAAAAGAGTTTGAAAACTGCAATGTTTATAACATGGCAAAACTTTTTTTAAATGAGAATGAGCTTAGAGAACTTCAAGAGAGATACAAAAAAGGCGGAGAGGGGCATGGTCACTTTAAACTCTATCTTGCGGATGTCATGTGGGAATATTTTGGAGATTTTAGAGAAAAAAGAGAGTATTTTAAAGCAAATCAAAACGAAGTGAGAGAAATTTTAAAAATGGGAAGCATAAAAGCCAAAGAAGCTGCAATGCCAATGATTGAGAAAATAAGAAGAGTAACGGGGATCAAATACTAAAGAGTAAAATCTTTAGTATTTAAACCACAAAAAACCAAAAAGCAAGACCGACTAAAATTCTATAAACCCCAAAAACTACAAATGTATGCGTTGTAAGAAACTTCATCATAGCTTTTACGGTAAAAAATGCAACAACAAAAGCCGTTATAAATCCAACTACCAAAAGCGTGTAATCATCGATAACCATCGTTGCTCTGTTTTTATATAAATCATAAGCAGTTGCCGCGAACATAGTAGGAATCGCGAGTAAAAAAGAGAATTCAGCCGCACTTTTGCGAGAGAGTCCTGCAAAGAGTCCGCCTATCATTGTGGCACCTGAACGGCTTGTTCCCGGCACCATGGAGAGGCTTTGAAATAGTCCTATCATAAAGGACTCTTTTATGCTCAAATCATCTACACTTTTATCTCTGCTCTCATCATGATTTCTTCTGAAATATTCAATAATCAAAAAAATCAGACCCCCGGCGATAAGCATAACAGAGACAGTTTCTATCCCAAAAAGTGATTTGATGGTTTTGTAAAATAAAAAGCCAAAGAGGGCTGTCGGCAAAAATGCAACTGCTATTTTAAGCCAAAGCATTCTGTTTGTAAGAAGCCTTTGTGCAAACAAAAACAGAACTGCCAAAATGCTTCCGAGCTGAATAACAACTTCGAATGTTTTATGGGCAACTGTTTGTTCAATCCCCAAAAGATGAGAAGCCAATATAAGGTGTCCGGTGCTTGAGATAGGTAAAAACTCCGTTAAACCCTCAAGCGTTCCAAGAATGAGTGCATCAAGGAGCGTCATTTATGATTGTTTAACCAAACCATTAACCCTTTTTGGGCGTGAAGTCTATTTTCCGCTTCGTTAAAAACTATCTCGCAGTGGTTCTCTAAAACCTCAGCGGAGACCTCTTGCCCTCGGTAGGCTGGGAGGCAGTGCAAGAATTTCGCATCTTTTTTTGCCAAACACATCATCAAATCATCGACCATGTACCCTTTAAACGCTTTGATTCTCTCCTCTTTTTCTGACTCTTGACCCATGGAAGCCCAAGTATCCGTTGTAACTATTGTTGCACCGTGAACCGCCTCTTTTGGGTCGTTTGAAACCTTTATTACTGCACCGCTCTCTTTAGCGATTTTGAGAGCTTCTTCAAGAATTTTGCCGTCAACCTCATACCCTTTTGGTGTTGCGATTCTAAGTTCAAAGCCCAGTTTTGCAGCTAACATCATCCATGAATGCGTCATATTATTTCCATCGCCGATGTAGGCAACAATTGAATTTTCTGCTACGCCGTACTCGACCATGGTCATATAATCTGCCAAGAGCTGCACCGGATGATAAGAGTCTGTCAAGCCATTAATAACAGGAACTTTAGAGTATTTTGCAAACTCCTCTATCATGGATTGCTCAAACGTTCGTATCATAACCATGTCGCACATGCTTGAAATTACTCGGGAGGTGTCTTTCACGGGTTCACCGCGACCCAAATGAATATCACGGTTAGACAAGAAGAGAGCATGACCTCCTAGCTGATACATTCCAACCTCAAAGCTCACTCTAGTTCGTGTGGAACTCTTTTCAAAAATCATCGCTAAAGTCTGATTTTTGAGCTCCTCTTTGTAGATACCCGCTTTTAAATCTTTTTTTATCTCAAGACCTAGAGCAATAATCTCTAAAATCTCCTCTTTTGTAAAATCTTTCAATGTTAAAAAATGTCTCAAATTCTTTTCCTAAAATAAAATATCGGTTATTCTAATCATAGTTTTCTTTAAATTAACAAAAACTACTTACTATTTAACAGTTTTGCAACTTCTTTTGCATGATAGGAGATAATTATATCCGCACCTGCTCTTTTAAAAGCAATCATATTTTCCATCATAACTCTCTCGTAATCAATCAGATTATGTTTTTGTGCAAGTTTTAACATGGCATATTCACCGCTTACATTGTAAACCGCCATTGGAAGGGAAGTGTTATCTTTTATCTCTCGCACTATGTCAAGATATGCGAGAGCCGGTTTTACCATCAAGATATCTGCTCCTTGCATCTCATCTGAAATACTCTCATTTATTGCTTCACGGCGGTTTGCAGGATCCATTTGATACGAGGCGCGGTCGCCAAAACTTGGAGCTGATTCTGCCACATCACGAAACGGTCCATAATATCCGCTTGCAAATTTTGTTGAGTAACTCATAATCGGTAAGTTTTCAAATCCTGCCGTGTCCAAAGCAGTTCTGAGAGTTTCTATAATCCCGTCCATCATTCCTGAGGGTGCTATCATATCTGCCCCAGCCTTTGCATGAATTACCGCTTGTTTGCCTGAAATTTCCAGTGTCGCATCATTGTTTACGCTCTGGGTTTTCATGTCAATTATTCCGCAATGTCCATGGTCTGTGTATTCGCAAAAACACAAGTCGGTTACAACAAACATGTCGGGATGCGCCTCTTTTATTGCACGAATGCTAGAGGCGATTATTCCATGTTCACACAAGGAGTCTGAGCCGATAGAGTCCTTTACATCAGGAATTCCAAAAAGAAGTATGGAGTAAATTCCGAGCGATTTCAGCTCCTCACACTCTTTTAAAACCTCATCAATGCTCATCTGAAAAACACCCGGCATGGAGGCTATTTCTGTTTTAATTTGCTTACCGCTGCGGATAAAAAGAGGGTAGATAAAATCATTTACGCTTACGCTTGTTTCACGAACAAGTGCGCGAAGATGTTTATTTAAACGAGTTCTACGAAATCTTTGAAACATTTTAAACCTTTTTTTTGCTATAATATTTTTTTATTGAAAATATTTTACCGTTTTAAAGATTAAATTAATGAATATAGAAATTTCTCAAATTGCCAACTTGCCAACCAGATTTGGCAACTTCAAAGTCAAAGCTTTCAAAGAGGGCTCAAAAGAGCATTTAGTAGTTTACACAGAAGACATAGATGAAATACCCATAGTGAGGGTTCACTCAGAGTGTCTGACAGGCGATGCCATGGGAAGCCTGAAATGTGATTGCAGAGACCAGTTGGAGTATGCCCTAAACTTAGCATCTTCAACGAACGGAATGGTTATTTACCTTCGTCAAGAGGGGCGTAACATTGGTCTTTTAAATAAGATAAACGCCTACGCTCTCCAAGACAAAGGGTACAATACTATTGAGGCAAATCATCAACTGGGCTTTAAAGCGGATGAGCGAACATATGAAATGGTTACTTTTATTTTGCACCACTTCAACATTCGCAAAATAAAACTGCTCACAAATAACCCGGACAAGGTAAACTCAATTAGTGATATAGAAATAGTTGAACGAGTACCTATTATTATGCAGTCCAACAAATATAATGAAGATTATATTAATACGAAAAAAGATGAAATGGGACACTTTTTCTAAACCTTAAAAGGAGAGTTATTGAATTTAAAAGCCACGCTTATCAGCGATAAAATAGAGTTACCGGATGATTTTTTTCATAACATTCAAAAGTACAAAGAGCACCTTTTCAAGTGGAATAAAATCCACAACCTGACCGGTGCGAAAGATGAAAAAACTGTAGATAACTTCATTTATGACGCTGTTTTTCCTGTTAGCTTTTTGCCAAAAATCAAAAATCTTTTAGACATTGGAACAGGAGCCGGCTTTCCGGGTATGATTTTGGCTTTTGCTCTACCGGATACACAAGTCACGCTTGTAGAACCTCTTGCCAAGAGAGCAAGTTTTTTACAGTTTATAAAGGGTGATTTGGGGCTGGGCAATGTAACCGTTGTCAAAAAAAGAGTCGAAGAGATACCAAAAGAGATTTTTGATCTTATAACTTCAAGAGCCGTTACAGATACTGCCATGCTTTTAAAACTGAGCGAGGGGTTTAGAGATGAAAACTCAAAACTTCTTTTTTATAAGGGCGAAAATGTTTATGATGAAGTGGATAGAAGTCTCAAACACAAAATCATAAAAACTAAAAACAGACACTACTTACTCATAGGGGAAAATTAATTTATGCTACTAAAGATTTTACTTGTTATCGCTGTTGCAGTGATAATTTATTTCGTCTTCTTTAAGAAGAAACCTTTAAAAAACAGTGATAAATCCGATGTAAGTGACATGGTGGAGTGCTCTAAGTGTGGAGTCTATACGCAAATAGAAGATGCGATTATAAGCGGTAATAAATACTACTGCTCAAAAGAGTGTGTGGAGAAGAGATAATGTATATTTTTGGACATAGATTTATAAAAAGTGACTCTTTTTACCACATTGCATGTATAGAAGCAATCAAAAATACGCCCTCCTCTTCTGTTTTGTATTTAGAATTTAGCGAGGAGAATCTGGATATTATAGATTTTATAAATGAGAATCAAATCTCTCTTGCTCTTGGTGTGAGCAATATTACAGAGATTATATATGCCTCATCTCTTAGTGCTTCTTATATTTTAGTACCGTCCGAACTGGCTTTGAATGCTCAAAGTATAGCAAATAACTACCTTTTTGATGCGAAAATATTGGTTCGAGCAGAAGAAGAGAGTGAGATAGAAGAGTTGGCACTTCTAGGTGTTGACGGTGTAATTTTCGCAAACGCAATAGTAAAGATAAACTCATAACATGTTAAAAAATATCTTAATTCTTATAATCGCTCTTTTTATATTTGCAGGATGTTCTACAAAAGAGGTTCAGCCTCCTCCAGAACCAAATGTTACTGCCATAGAGGAAGAAGAAAACCCTGATTGGGTAAAGCAGGCTCTCTACAAAGAGTATGATAAATGGTGCGAAACACCCTATAAACTGGGCGGTCATGGCAGCAGAGGGATAGATTGTTCTTCTCTGGTACAGAATGTTTATTACGATGCTTTTGGAATAAAATTGCCGCGCGCCACAGATGAACAGGTAAAAGTCGGCTACGAAATTCCTCTCAACTCTTCAAAAGAGGGTGATTTAATCTTCTTCAAAACAGGTAGAAAAACCAGACATGCAGGCATCATTATAGATAAAGGGCAGTTTTTACACTCTTCAACTACTGATGGGGTCACAATCTCACAGCTCAACAACCCCTACTGGAAAAATGCTTATTGGCAAACGAGACGAGTTTTACCTTAACGAAGTTCTTGCAGTTTTGCAAAAATCTAATCAATAGATATGCAATACAATATTAAGTATATATAAATTATAATAATCGCGCTAAAGATTCTTTATTTTAGAAAGGTATTTTGTGTCGGTAAAATTATTTAATAACAGAATTCTCTATATTATTCCAATTGTTTTTATAATAGTGATACTTTTGAAGGTTGTTTATGCCTACAATGACACTAAAGAGCGAAGATACGAGTTTGCAAAAAAAGAGGCGGAAGTTTTAAATAGCTATGCCATGACACACAGAGAGTATTACCAGAATTTTTTTATAAATAAAATAATACCTCTCAACAAAGAGACACTTTCTGCTCTGCCTGCATTTAGCTCGAGTATAATATCAGAAACTTTTTCACAACAAAATCCTCTTAATATTACCATTAAAACTGTTTCTGACAGAGCAAGAAATATAAAAAATTCGGCTGATAGCGATGAGCTCAAAGCAATAGAATATTTACGACAAAATTCAGATAAAGAAAATTACTTTAGTGAAAGCAATAGCGGATTTTTTCAATTTGCTCATGCTTTAAAAATTGAGCAGAAATGTCTATTATGCCATGGAGCAAAACAAGATGCTCCCAAACTTATAAGAGATAGTTATGAAAACGCATATGACTACAAACTTGGAGAAATCAGAGGAATCATTAGCATAAAAATACCGGTCAAAGCACTGAATGATTATTTTTACAGAAACTTTATCCATTCCATACTGTATGATTCAGTACTCTTTCTTTTTCTATTTTTTACTATATTTTATATTATAAAAAAAGTTAAAAATATTAATAACTTTTTAGAAACAACAATAGAAGAAAAAACAGCAGAGTTGAAAAACTCTTTTATATACGACTCTTTAACGCACTTGCCAAACAGAATAAAACTTATAGAAGATATACAACGATACAAAAATTCTAAATTTTTGCATTTGGCACTCTTTAATATTGACAGCTTTAAAGAGCTTAATGATTTTTATGGCTATGAAATCGGAGATAAAATCTTAAAAGAGATAGCACAAACCATTGAAGAAACATGCCAAAGCAATGAAAATATTTTTTATAAACTGCCTAGTGATGAATATGCGCTGCTGAGTACAAAGAATGTTTCAAAAGGGATATTTTTATCAAACATAAAAGAAATGCTAAAGCGTGTCAATAAAAAAGAGATTGAGATAGATGGCAATCAGATATTCATAACGATGAGCTGCGGATTGGCTTCGAGTGAACAAGCTTTGATGTCCAAAGCAAACATGGCTCTGCAAAATGCTAAAAACACAAAAAAAGACATTGTAATATATGATGGCAGTCTGGACATGACATCAAAAATCGTTCAGAATATTGAAGGTGCCTCATTTTTAAAAGATACCATAAACAAAAATCTCATCACTCCCTATTACCAGCCAATCTATAATGTACAAACAAAAAAAATAGAAAAATATGAGTGCCTTGCCCGAATAATCAAAGAGGATGGAGAGGTTATTCCTCCTCTGAATTTTTTGGATATCGCCATAAAATCTAAGCAATATCCAAATATAACAAAAGCCATGATAACAAAATCATTCAATTATTTTCAAGATAAAGATTATGAATTCTCAATAAATCTTTCAATAAATGATGTTCTCAATAAAAAGACTTTTGCGTTCATCATGAAGAAGCTAAGCTCCTTTAATGCCGCGCATAGAGTAGTTTTTGAGATACTTGAGAGTGACAAAATTGAAAACTATGAAGAGATAAAAGAGTTTATAGAAAGTGTCAAAAAATTTGGATGTAAAATTGCTATTGATGACTTTGGAAGCGGTTATTCCAACTTTGCCCATATTCTTGAACTTAATATTGATTATCTAAAAATAGACTCTTCATTGGTCAAGAATGTTACATCAGATGAGAATTCAAGAAAAATTACGCAAACCATCATAAATTTTGCGCTAAACCTTGGGCTTGAAACAATAGCAGAGTTTGTCGAAGATAAAGATTCACTGGAGATGCTGAAAAAAATGGGTGTTAATTACGCTCAGGGGTACTATATCGGGAAGCCACAAAGAGAGATACTTTAAATTATCTCTCTTTTAATTGAGGACTTCAACGAAGTTAAAACTTCATAACTGATAGTTTTAGCAGATATTGCTATCTTAGAAGCATCATCAAAAATCAAAATCTCTTCATCTTCACAAATAAACGAACTGTTATCCATAGAGATTCTGCCAACCAACTGCTTTGCATGCGGAGTTGTATAGTTGTTTGAGCAGATTCTCAAAAACCCGTCTCCATAACCAAAATTATAGTTACCCACGACCGTATCTTCGCACATCTCATAAGTTCCGCCATAGCCTACTCTCTCGCCTTTTGCCAGCTTTCTTGATGAGATTTTATTTGCATAAAGAGACAACACCGGTTTCAAACCCTCTATTTTAATGGCATCCGGAAGTTGCATGCACCCGTAGGCAGCAATTCCGACTCTTGCCATGTCTTCATCAAAATCACTGTTTCGAAATAGTGCCGCAGAATTTGAGGAGTGAAATCGAAGTGTTCCAAAACCAAACTCTTTTGCAAGTTCTTTTGCCTCTTTTTTAACTTTTTTGAAGTTATCTTTTTGCCAAAACCACTCGCTGTTCAGCTCATCGGCGCTTCTATGGTGGGTAAAAACTCCCTCCAAAAGAAGCCCTTGCTCTTTTATCTTTGTGAATGCCTCTTTTAGTTCATGCATGCTCACGCCGTTTCGGTGCATTCCGGTATCTACTTTCAATTCGACAAGAGTGGCTTGTGGGAATTTATTTATGGAGTTCAGGTCATTTATCGTGTAGCGGATTTTCTCGCTTGCTTCACAAGGAATCTCTGCCAAAACCAAAATATAATCAAAAATATCTTCAATTACTTTTGCCTCTGCATCCGTTTGAACAACCGCTTTTTTCACGCCATACTCTTGTGCCATACCAGCCATCTCAACTAAACCGTGCCCATACGCATTATCTTTTAAAACCACCGCAATTTTATCTACACTTTTGGTAGCTTTAGCGATAATGTCAAGATTATTAAAAAAATTATTTTTATTTAAAGTTATTTTAGCCATAAAGGAATTATACCAAATGAGAAGATTTATCGCAGAGTTTGAAGAGCAAAGTTTTACACAAATTATATTTCCGCATGCCAAGAGTGATTGGGTAGAGTATTTGGATGAAGCAGAGGAGACATTTACAAATATAATCAATGCAATCATCAGGTACCAGAAGTGTCTGGTGGTCTGCCATGATTTAGAAGATGTGAAAAGCCGTTTTGCGCAAAACGAGAATCTATACTTTGTAGAGTATGAGACGAACGACACATGGGCAAGAGACAGCTCGGCTTTATGTGTTGAAGAGAATGGAGAAGTGAAGCTTCTTGATTTTATTTTTACAGGCTGGGGCGGTAAATTTGATGCACATCTTGACAACGAGATGAGCAGAGCCATCGCAAACCGCTACTCTGCCACAATGGAGAGCTACAACTTTATTTTAGAGGGTGGCGGAGTTGAGAGTAACGGCAATGGCATAGTTTTAACAACTTCGGAGTGCGTTCTAAACAAAAACAGAAACCATACCCTCGACTCCATAGAAATCACCCAAAAACTCTCCGCTTACCTCGGAGCAACTGAGGTTCTCTACCTCAATCATGGCTATCTTGCAGGGGATGACACGGACTCACACATCGACACACTTGCAAGATTTTGTGATGCAAAAACCATCATGTATGTGAAATGCGAAGATGAGAGCGATGAGCACTACAAAGAGCTCAAACTTATGGAAGAGGAGCTTCAAGAGCTAGAAAAATCACATGGTTTCAAACTCGTTGCACTCCCAATGACAGACGAAATGATTTATGATGACGAAAGACTTCCGGCAACCTATGCCAACTTCCTTATCGTAAACGGTGCGGTTATCGTGCCTACCTATGGAGTAAGTCAAGACGAAGAGGCATTAGATATTTTCAGAAAAACTTTTGTTGGAAGAGAGATTGTAGGCGTGGATTGTTCTGTGCTGGTCCGTCAACATGGCTCGCTCCACTGCGTGACTATGAACTTTGCGAAGGGCGTGGAGATTATTTAATCTGGCACTCCCTAAGAGCATTTTTTCTAAATCTAACGCTTTTGTCCGCTGAATCTTTTATGCACCCCAGCTGATACTCTACCATTTTATGAAAAGGGTTCAAAAACAGATCTAAACTTTTTTGCTCTATCTTCTCCACATGCCAAAAGTTGAGCAGTTCTAAAACTTCCAAAGTCGATTCAATGGTGGAGAGATAATTGCTACGGGGCTGCTCTTTTATTTTGTACTCCGAAGTGCGCAAACTCTCAAAGCTCATGTGCTGAAGCTTTTGTAGATTTTTGCTCTCCTGAAACATCTTGTTTGTACAAGCCCATGTGGAGTCCATTAGAAATATTGCCATACTTTTGGAGTTTGAAAATAATCTCTCAGGGTTTTGTTTAGTCAGATTTATGGCATCTTTGGATGGGAAGAGTATAAAACTTTCATGTGTCTCTATAATCTCATTGATACGGCTGTTGTTTGTAAAATCTATCCCTATAAAAAGTTCGGAGTTGCTTAGGCTTTGGTGCGTAAAAAAACCTGTATTATTTTTTACTTTTTTAAACTCTTTTGGGTGCATCAGTATTATGAATTTGCTCTTCGTTTCTATACTGTTTATAAATTCACACATGCATGAACTTTTTGGTCTATAACATTTGTAACATTTTTCTCTAGCATCGTAAAAGGTATTTCGCAATATCAGCGCCTCTCAATCAAAAATTTTCGAATTATACTATTATGTTACACACTAAAGCGAAAATGTTTCTTTAGCAAAAACTCTGTTTTTCGAGAATAATAAGATTTTTACGAACGATGTAAAGCTAAAATTCACTATACTTTTAGATATTTTATACCAGAGAATCACCATGAAAAATATATTACTCTTTTTGTTATTGGCTGCCACTTGCCTAGCCGGTGAAGATTCGATTATGGCTGACCGTCCGGGATTTAGTACCGGAACATCTACGGTTAAGCCGCATGTTTTTAATGTAGAGCTTGGTTATCAATATGCATTTAGCAACAATGGCTCCGAACAATCTTCTCAATCCCTTCCACTCATGGTACTGCGAACCGGTCTATCAGAAAAGATTGAATTTGATTTACTTTGGGATGGATTAAACATTGATAAAGAAAAAAATCAGCCCACAACCACTTCTAAAGCCGATGTATCCGTAGGAGGTAAATATAGAATTTATGAGAGCGCACAATACAATCTTACCGCTCTTGGGATACTATCGCTTCCAACCGGAAGTTCGCCATCAAAATCGAATCATGTTGACCCGCTGTTTGGCGTTCTTTGGGACTATTCACTGTCTGACAACACATCTCTCTTTGGTACCGTTCAGGCAAGTTCATACGAAGCTGACAGCAGCAGAATCTACGATGCTCAAGCTGCCGTCGGTGCTTCATTCAGCCATACAGATTCCATAGGTACTTTTGTTGAGATTTACACCATAGTGCCGTCAAAATCAACCTTGGAGAGTATGCATGTAATAGACGGGGGAGTGACATACCTGTTCAGTCAAGATGTTCAGCTCGACTTTAACATAGGTATCGGGCTAAACGACTCCTCACCTAATTTTGTAGGATTTGGAATCGCATCACGTTTTTAACATTGAGTTGATTTCATCTCTTAGTTGTCTCTTGCACCTGAGTTGCATTCCCATCTTCCTGACTCAAAATAGCAACTCCGCTGTACATCAAATAGGCGGAGAAGCCAAAACCTAAAACCACTAAAACCAATCTTTTTATTTTCTCTATTTTACTCATCCCAGAATTTTAGCAAACTTCTTAACACTTTTGTAACAAAAGTTTTATATTATTGTCCATCAATAAAAAAGGGCAGTAAATGAAAAAAACAATTTCTCTATCTTTAATGGCTGTAGCATCCATATATGCGGCAGAAGTTACTCTAGCACCGATTAGCGTTGAATCAACGGTTGTAACAGAGGTAAGCCAAAATGCAAAGACTTCAGCAGACTTAGCACAGGCTTTAAGTTCAAGCGTTCCTAGTATCGACATGAGCCGCCGTAGCGGTATCGCAAACGACATCTATATCCGCGGGCAAAAGAGAGACAATATCTCTGTAGAAGTGGATGGAACAAAAATCTGCGGAGCATGTCCAAACAGAATGGACCCGCCCGTTTCTCACATTTTGGCAAGTCAAATCGATGAAGTAGAAGTCATCGAGGGACCTTACGATGTTGAAAGTTTCGGAACAATGAGCGGCGGTGTCAAAATCACCACTAAAAAACCTACAAAAGATACCCACGGCGAAGTAAACTTTGGTTACGGAAGCTTTAACTACTCAAAAGTGGGTGCAACTGCGAGCGGCGGAAATGATATTGTAAGAGTTTTAGTGAGCGGTTCAAGCGAAACAGGCGGTCAATATGTGGATGGAAACGGCAATACTTTGAGTGAGCAAGTAAAAAACTATGCGGCTTCAACACCCATGACTGATCCTAATAATGCAAAAGTCCAAGGTGCCAAATACCAAACAAAGTATGAAGATATGCAAGCCTACAAAAAGAAGAGCTTAATGGCAAAAGCATTTGTAACTGTTGCAGATAACCAAGAGCTTCAGTTAGGCATAACAAAAAATAAAAGTGATGATGTTTTATATCCAAACTCTGCCATGGATGCTATGTATGACTACTCCAATCTCTACAATATCGCATATGACATTAAAGATATCAGCAAGATTTATAAAGATATAAATTTGCAATATTACTACTCAGATGTTGACCATCCTATGAGCACAGCATACAGAATGGCAGCAGCGAATCCAGCCATGGAGATGACAAGCCAGCTTAAAACAACTATGCAGGGTCTTAAACTTAAAAATAGTTTTGATATAGAGGGCAATAAACTTTTGGTTGGTTTAGATGGAAGCAAAAGAACATGGGATGGAAGTTATTACAAAAATGGCACTTTATTAGCCTCTAGCCCAGTAAGCATTGATAATGCAGTAACAAAAAATGCGGCACTCTTTGCAAAGCTTGACAAATCTTTTGGCAATATTGATTTGACGCTTGGGGGAAGATATGACTCTACAAATATACAAAATGATAAAGCAACCCAGCAAGATAACGACTACACGGGAGCCAACGCAAATATTTTAACTGCCTACAATTTAGACAAGCAGAATAAAATCTTTTTAGGCGCAGGTCAAGCTTCTCGTGTTCCTGATGCAAGAGAGCTCTATTTTATGAGTTCTGCAAACAAAGAGGTTGGAACTCCAAATCTAGACCAAACAACAAATAGAGAGGTTGACTTAGGGTACGAGTCAAAAAACACTCTGATGAAATTTAAAGTAAAAACTTTCTACTCAAAACTAAAAGATTATATTTACTATGACAAGACTGTTATGACACACAACTTTGTAAACATCGATGCAACAGTCTATGGAGCGGAACTCAGCTCTTCTATCTATGCAACGGACACTCTAACTCTTGACGCAAGTGCCTCTTACAAAAAAGGGCAAAAGGATGAAGCGATTTCGGCAACAAACACAGACAAAGACTTAGCGGACATGGCTCCAATCAGAGGAAGATTGGCTGCAAACTACGAGTATGCAAACAACTCAATCGCCACTCTTGAGACGCAACTCTCAGACAAATGGAGTAGCTACGATCTGAACAACGGTGAGCAGGAGCTTGGCGCATGGGGAATTATAAATATGAAAGTAAAACATGCAGTAAGCAAAAGCTTTGACTTTACTCTTGGCGTAAATAACCTTTTAGATGAAGCCTACGCACAGTCAAACACTTATGTTGACCTGACACTTCTAACTGCAGGAGCAAACACTATGCTTCTCAACGAACCGGGAAGATATGTTTATACAAATTTAGACTTTAAATTCTAAGCTCTCTTTATCTTAGTGCTGCATGCTAATCTTTTATTAGCATGCAGCACCATCAAACCTACTATTCACAACAACGATAAAGTATAACGGCTTAAAAAATCAAGATAACTTTTCATCTTAGGTGTCTATTTAATTTTTTTTAAGCAATTCTAAAAAAGATTTTAAAAAAATAAATAGAACTGGCATACAATTTATTTATGATGCTTTATATGAATTTGCTAAAAAATTCTCTTCCGATTATGGAACTTCTTTGATGCACTCCGGCAAAATCAAAAAGCTCCAAGGACAAACAGAGATTTTATATCGTTTTAAACTTCGTTCTTATCGAGTTATTTATAAAAATATGAAGATAAAAAAGATGAAGTTTGTATCCTCAAAAGAATCTCACCTCTCTTAACACTCACCTAACAATTTTATATTACAATACAAATAATATATATAAGGAGTGTTTATGAAAATTTCAAAAGTTCTGCCGCTGTTTATCTCATTCATTGCCGTAAATGTAGTGCTCGTAGGTTGCAATAGTGCAAGTAATAATGGTGCTTCAAACAGTACGGCTCAATCAACATCTACTCTATCAACTGCCGTAACTGACGCTCTCTCACTTCCTAACTCTGACTTAACGCAGGAGCTGAAAAACACGCTCTCCTACATGGGCAACGAGGAGAGGTTGGCGTATGATGTTTACAACAAACTTTACGAAACATATCCGCTCACACAGCTCAAAAATATAGCCACAAACGGAGAATCTCAGCATATTGAGGCTGTTCAACTCTTGGTACGAAAATATATCGCAAACTACTCCGAATTCAGCAATATCGACATGGGAGAGTTTGGATATAAAGATACTAATCTAACGCAAATGAGTGCCGGAACTTACGATATTTCAGCCATTCAAAATCTCTATAATGCACTGATTGCAAAAGGGGAACAATCCGCTCAAGATGCTCTGGAAGTGGGCTGTATGATTGAAGTAACCGATATTAATGATTTGGACGGCGACATCACTCTTGCCAACCAATCAAATGCTGTAGACATCAGCACTGTTTTTAGCTTTTTACGAGACGGAAGCTACTCGCACTACTGGGCGTTTGACAGTGGACTTAAAAATATGGGAGTAACTGAGGGATGTTGCTCTTTGGGCGTTATAAACGGAGTAGATTATTGCCATAGTGAATATCCGCAAAGTCGCGGACGACAGTAATATGGTATTTTTTTTAGATATACCTCTAAAACGATAGACTCCACTTCAGATAGTAGCTGTTTTGCAAACTTCCGAATTCACTCTCTTTTGCGCCGCTAAGAATCATGGCACCTACGGAAAAGGCGTTGTAATCGTTGAGCGTATAGGTTAGAGTCGGAGAGATAAAACGGGAATTTTTCTCATTGAAACTCTCTATATAAAGCAGTGAGCCTTCCAAAAAGAGATTGAAACTGTAAGAGAGGGTAAGCCCAGTATAGAGATTGGAAGAGACCATGTTTGGCAGAATCTCGGAGTTTAAGTTCAAAAGTTTATCGGCATAAGAGAATTTCTTTGAACTGTAGAGCATCTCGCCCACCACTGTTACTCCGTTTACAAATCCATAGTCAGCCCCGACTATTCCCTGAAAAAAGTCTCTCTCCTCTTTTGTTATAAAACTCGTATTGAGGCTGTTTTTTATATATCCGCCCTCGCTTCTCAGCTCTACTCCCGTGTCGGCCAAGTTTCCCTCTATCTCAAACCCCACCATCTTTGTCTCATCCGAACTTACGATATTCAAGGCAAAATCCGCAAATCCTGCAAATGTCTTATATCTCGCACCGTATTTCTGCGTGTAATCTTTTTTTTGGCTCGTTACAACTCCAAGGTCGGATGTTTCGTTCATGTGTCTGACATAGGAGAGTGCAGCCACTCCAAAAACCTCATCGCTCTCAAGTGCATAGATATTTTTAGGATTAAAGAGATTTGTCGGTGTCCAGATTCGCCCTACCCCCATCTGAATATTCTGAACTCCCGCAACAACTCTGTTTTGCTTATCTTCGTAACCGCCGTAGAGTCTATAAAGTTTTGCATAGGCGCTTCCGTCATGGTAGTCGCTAAACTCTGTCTGCGCTTTAAAAGGTGTATCGGCATGCATCTCTTTTTGATACGCAAAGGGTGTTGAGCCGACATAGTCATGTCCCAGATAGTTGACGCCGTCCGCAATGGCAGTTGCAAAGAAACCATCCTCTTTATACTCTGTCTGAACTCTTAGCCTGTCATAGTTATAGAGGTAACTTTTATTACTGTTGGGAACTTCCGAGCCTTGCGAGATTGTAAAATTGGTATTATTCACTTTATAATCAAAAGCTCCAAATAAGGCATGCGGCAAAAGAGCACTGAGCAGAAAAAGCTTTTTAAGCATCTACAATTTCACCGTCATTCATCTTTATAACGCGCCGTACACTCTCTAAAATATAGTCATCATGCGAAGCAAACAGAATGCTTACGCCCTCTTTCTCGTTGAGCTCCCGCATCATATCCATCAAGGCTTTTGAATTTTTAGAGTCCAGATTTGCTGTCGGCTCATCCGCCAAAATAATTTTCGGTTTTGCGGCAACCGCTCTTGCAACCGCCACCCGCTGTTGCTGTCCGCCGCTGAGGGCATTTGGAAGAGATGAGAGCTTGTTATCTATCTCCAATATGGAAGCGACCTCCAGCACCCTCTCTTTTATCTCTCTGTCACTAAAACCTCGAAGCCGCATGATAAAACCGATATTCTCCTCCACGCTCAGAACCGGAACAAGATTGTAGGCTTGAAATACAAAACCTAGTTCGTTCAGTCTCAGCTGAGTCCGTGCCTCCTCGCTCAGAGAACCTATCTCCTTCTCATCAAGGTAAATCTCTCCGCTGTCAATAGTGTCAAGCGCACCTATCGCATTCAAGAGTGTAGTTTTTCCGCATCCGGATGCTCCGCTAAAGAGAGTAAACTCCCCATTTTCTATTGTGAGATTTATATCACGAAGCGCATGTACCTCTCTTGGCTCACCTCTGTAAAAGTACTTATTCACATTTTGAAGTTTTATCATTTCTCAGCCTTTATAACTTCGATAGGGTTTAATTTTTTTATCTTTCTCAGGGGAATCAATACGCTTAAAAACGATGCGCTCATGATTGCCAAAAGGGTAGTAGTGAAATAGGAGATTTTAATCACTCCATGCACGGTTGTCTCATACCCAAAGCTCTGCATAGCATCGGCAAAGGCACTCAAATCAAGCCCGTAATCCCGCAGATAAAGAAGTAAAACCAATCCCAAAACCGCTCCGCCCATATAACCGATGAAGCCTACGAACATGGCTTCCAAAAATAGCTGCACTCTTATATATTTGTATTGCATACCGATAGAGAGCATTATGCCGAATTCGCGGATTCTATCCAGAATTGAGACATACATAACTCCCAAAATCCCTACAAAAACGACACTCATTACTATAAAAAAAGTGATGGAGTTAAAGAGTACCATCATCTCCTGCATCTGTTTTATCATGGGCTGCAACTCCAAAAAGCTCTTCACATCAAGGTCGGGATATTTCAGTTTTAGCCTCGCATGCAGCCCCTCATCTTGAGATTTTACTGCAATCTGCGTGGCTTCTGTCGGTGAAGTTCCCAAAAAGTCATGAAGCCTCTTACTATCTACAAAAATAGCACTGTTGTCGAGTGAAATATTTGTAGTCTGCACAATGCCGCTTACTTTGAGAGCCAAAGAGTTTATCTCCCCTGAGCTATCCTGAGCAGAAAAAATTATCTTCGAACCTACATGAAGCTTAAGTGTTTTGGCAAGCTCTATCCCGATGAGCGCATCCCTCTTCTCCAAACTCAGTTCACCGGATTTTAAAAAGTCGCTAAATGCTCCAAAACGCTCCTCATCGCTCAACTCTATCCCGTTTATTGTAGCAAAAGATGATTTTCTTGCGGTCGAAGCAAGACCGTCCGCGCGGAGCCTCAAAACAACAGCTTCCACTCCGGCTATTCTTGCTATCTCCTCTTTTATCTCTTTCGCGTCTCTTATCCTATGTTTGAGATCTTTTTCAACTCTATACTCTTTTGCATAGAGGGCTACATCACCGCTGTCGCTTCTTTTGTTTTTGTCTATCATGTTGGCGGTCATTCCGTCATAAAGCCCCTGAATCCCTATCATCATGCTCATGCTTACGGCAATCATAGTTATAACAAGAAGTGTGCGGGAGAACCTCAAAAATGAGTTCTTCCAAGCCATCTTCACGATAAGACTAAACATGTCTGCTCGCTTCTATGGGCTTAAATGCGTTGATATAAAAGTAGGGGTAGAGAATGCTCAAAAAGTTGAGAGTGTAGATAGCGCCGAGGTTCCAGGCAATTGTAAAAATATCAAAACGAAAAGGAATCTCATCGGAGACGACCCCGTAATCTTGATACATTTCTGCCATCCCCTCAATGACGATAGGGTGAAGTTGAAAATAGTAGCAGATGAAGCCGGCGATAGGTGCAGCCAAAACAACCGCAATAGAGGAGAGAATAAATATCTCAAAAAAAAGAAGCCGAAAGATGTTTGCGCCAGAGAGCCCGATGCAGCGTAAAACCCCGAACTCTTTTATGCGGGAGCTGACATTAACAAAGCCGTAAATCATGATGACGAAAAAGATAACGACAAAAAATAAAGAGAGAGAAACATACCCAAAGATGCTGTCCACCTCCATAGCCTCCACCAATGTTTTCATCAAAGTTTTCCATGTGAGACTCTCTAAACTATCATCATTTAGCAGTTTTATAATTTCACCGTTTACCCTCTCGGCATCCTCCAAATTTTTCAACTTCAGAATGATATAGGAGGCTTTGTTTTGTGCAAACATCAGAGTATCGAAATAGCTTCTATTTACAAAAGAGGAGCTGCTGTCAAACTCAAACAGACCTGTTTTAAAAACCCCGCAGAGCCTAAAAATATCGGAAGCAAAAGAGTTGTCACTCGCCGAACCGACAAAGGCAACCTCGTCGCCCATTTTCAGGTGAAGCTTTTTAACCAGTTCTGAACCCATGTAAAGGCAGTTTCCGGAGTTCTCAGAGAGGAACTCCCCCTCTTTGCGTGCCTCCTCAAGAGAACTTAAAACGCTCTCTTTTGAGGGATCAATCCCTCCAATCATAGAAGCGGCTGAGTACTCTTTACTTGAGAGGAGTCCATAAGTCTCATATCTGGCACTCATAGCCTCTATGTCATCAATACGAGAGAGTTTGTCCGTGATGGATTTCACATCCTCTATCAAGTACTCATGACCTCCGATATCGCGATACTCTTTACGGTAAATCTCAATGGCACCCGTATAAATTTTGAGTGAATTTTCAAGCATGGCACCATGCGAACCATCCTGAATGGATACAAAAACTATAAAAAGCATTGTCGATATAAAAGTGAGAATTGCCGTAGTGACAGAGCGACCTTTGTAAAAAAGAGTGTTTTTGAGGGCGAGTCGAAACATTATCTCGAAAACCTCTTCAATGCACTCTTCTGAAAATACTCATCTGAAATATTTGTATCATACTGCACATCCTCTAGCACTATCTCCGTAAAATTTTCCTGCTTGTCAGTTGGCTGGATTTTCCAATAGGTAGGGATAAAATATTTTCCGACTTTTTTTACCTTCTCATAAAAGAAGACTCTTACCTCTTTGCCCTCTTCGTCATAAAACAGATCTTTGCTTGAGGTGTAGGTAGAGGTGTCAATGTTGGTTATGATTTTTCCCCAAACAACAGCCGCATCCTCTTTAGGCAGAAGCTCTATCGTGACAACTGTTCCCTCTTTTTTGAGAATACGGGGTTCGTAATCTTCCACAATCGAGCTCTGTTTGACCATATCGTCATTTGTTATATTGCTTCCCATCCAGTTTTGAAGCATCATGGAGGGCGGTATTTTTATGATACGCTCAATTTGGGGAACATACTGCCACATCTGATTGTCCAGACTTAAAAAAGTAATTCCGCTGTCTTTTGGAGGGTACAAAACTTTTACAAAGCTCTTTTTAGTTCCCTGCGAATAGCTCTGCATCTGCATAGTTCTCTCATGCCCCAGAGAAACTACCCGCATGCGCATCTGAATATAAATATTCTGACCTCGCATGTTCTCATCCAATTTCTTCATAATATCATGCGCCTCATCGGCAAAAAGAGCTGTTACAAAAACAGTGAGTAAAAGTACTATTTTGTGCATGAACTACCCTTTTAATCTTTATGCGTAAGGTCAGTTATAATGATTTTATTTTATCTGTATATACAACAACTCTATTTTTCCCGCTATGTTTAGCTTCGTAAAGTGCAGCGTCGGCATTGTTTACTATTGTTAAGTTAGTATCTCCTTTACCGTATTCTGCAACACCAATACTGCAACTGACATTTTCAACTTCTTCAAAATCGTATGCATAAATATTTTTTCTTACTTTTTCAGCAACTATAATTGCATTATCTAAAGAGGTTTCTGTTGAGACAATAATAAACTCTTCCCCACCCCATCTTCCAAAATAGTCACTCTCTCTAATAGTTGATGAGACAATTTTTGCAATATTTTTTAAAACATTATCCCCGACATTATGACCGTATGTATCATTGATTTTTTTAAAATTATCAATATCAAAGATTATAAGTGAGAGTTGCTGATTGTAGCGTTCAACTCTTCTTAGCTCCTTAATAAGAATAGTCTCTATTGATTTTCTATTATTTATTTTAGTAAGATGGTCTATATTGCTAAGTTTTAAAAGTGTACGGTGTTTAATATCTATTTTACTTTGATAACTGCTTATCATATTGAGATAATTATTTGAGATTTTTTTTATTAAATAGATGGAAATTATTAAAAGGATAATTGCTGAAGCAATTGATAAATATTTTATTATTTCAACTTTATGTGTATAAAAACTTATATCTTTAACAAATAAAATTTTACCTATCTCATTATCAGCAATATCTTTAATAGTGTTAACAGTAAACATTACGCTGTCAGCATTATTGTCCTCAATCATGTAAGGTGCGCTGGAGGATATAGCAGATTCAATGCAAATACCTTTCTTTGATGCAGTACAGCTGAAATTTGAATCTACTGAATAATAATCATCAGAATATATATTGTACGTTATATTTTTATTGTTTTCATAAAGAATGTCAAAACTATGTTTTTTTAAAAGCAGTATGCTTTTAAGATTGTAATCTTTACTGAATATATCTAAAATATAGTTGATATCAATGCCAAATTCAAATGCGCCAAGGTAGTCGCCGCTATCATTAAAAATTGGAAAGGCTAATCTATAAGAAAGTCCATATTTTCCGACTTCCATCTCTTTTTGTTTTATTTTCAGATTGTTGACTTGATTAATGAGATGCCTAATAGAACCAAGATTATCTCCGAAATTTTGAGGTTGATGCACTCGTAAGAAACTTTTCGTGTCTTTGGTGAGAAAGTGCATCACTTTTAAATATGGATTTTTTTCAGTCATCTTTTTATAAATAGGTTCTGTTAAGAGTAAAAGCTGATTTCTGTCTTTCTTCTCAAATGCATCTATGATTTCTTTATTCATTAATAAATTTATTGCAATGGATTCATATTTTTCATCAATATTTTTTAATGTATTAGAGTAAATTTTAGATGCCATATTTTGTTCTTCTTGTACAATTGTTTCTAATACAAATTGATGATGCAAATGCCCCATGTAAAGAAACAGTATTGTTATGAAAGCGATAATTCCGCAAAGAATAAACAGCATAGTTTTCGTGCCATTAACAATTTTAAAATTATAAATATTTTTACTCAAAAAATACCTTTATATTATAAATAAAATTTATTCCGTAAATTGTATCACATAAATATCACATATTAGCTATATTTCAGCAATTGATTAAAAAAAACTAATTTTCAATATCGAGCCATCTGAATGATTTTGCTAAGATTGTTCAATTTTTCTTAACTCTTTTTTTCATAATACCATGCGCTTCTTCAGCAAGAACAGCCGTTACAAAAATAGTGATTAAGAGTAATATTTTGTGTACAAACCACCCCTCTTTAGAATTTCGTTCATTTTACTATCTATACTCTTTATAATAAATTATAATCAACCTAAACTAAAATAAATCCCGATTTCTTAATAATATTTATATAATCTTCACGAAATCTTCATTTTTAAGCTATATAGTTCTAAAACGTAAAAGAAAAACTAGAGTTGCCTGTTATCTCTGTCTATTCTTTTTACATTTTAAAAAAATCTCTGGGAGGTTATTATGAATATCAACAGTATGACTCAGTCTGGCAATTTAGCTCAGATGCAAAGCAGTTCAAAGGTTCAAAGTCAAAGCAGTGCGAGCAGCATGGCTTCGGCATCGAAAAGCAGTTCTATGGATAAAGTTCAGTTCAGCGAAATGGCTATGAAGCTTGCTCAGAATCAGAATGCAGATTCGAATCAGATGCCGCCGTTGTATAAAGCGTCAAATACAAATAATCTGCAATCAATTTTAATGAAAAATATACTATCTGCTTATGGCAGTTAAAAAGAGCGAGAGAGGTGTTTTTTTATAATTTCGAAGCCTTTACTTCACCATGTGAACTACATATAGAGATTGCAGATAGAACTGTCTCTGACTCTGTAGCTCACGCAATCTACCTAAATACGAAAAGATTGGAAAACGAATATGGCTTTTTCAAAACATCTTCACAACTCTACTCATTAAATCATAGGACACAAAATAGACAACTAGTCAGCAATGAGTTGGCAGGTTTAATTCAGCTCTCACTTTTTTACACTGACAAAACGAATGGCGCCTTCGATATAGCGGTTGCAGGCACACTTAATGAAGCCTCTTTGACTTCAACACTTCAAGAATACAATAAAAAAATAGAAAAATTGCTCCCCTTTGCTTCTTCTTCACATTTGAAAATCAGTGAAAATGAAGTTACATTTTCAAATAATTTTACAAAAATTGATTTGGGTGGTTTAGTAAAAGAGTATGCGGTTGATGAATCAATTCTCATGCTGAAAAAGGCTGGGGCTTCATCTGCTTTAGTCAATTTTGGCGGTGACGTAGCGGCATATGGAACATATAACTCATTTTTATGGTGTGTAGGAGTACAAAATCCTGAGATTTTAGAGCAAAATCTTTGTGAAATTACACTGAGTGAAAATGCACTCTGCACCTCGGGACACTCGAAGCGTTTTTATCAGATAGAGACAGAGAAAAAATCTCATATAATCACAACAAAACAAAAATATTATTCTCAAATTAGTGTGACGGCACCGACTGCGACGGATGCCGGAGTTTGGAGTACCGCAATGCTGGTGAACCCAAATTTAATTCCTCCATCACATATAAAAATAGCTCACTTTATTTTATAAAACATGTATCGATTAAATTTTCAGAAGATAACCCCCATTGCCGTTCAACTCTATGACCATCTGCTTTTAGATATTTACAACACCTTTTTTACAAACAACCCCATAACACTCCTCTCTTCTGTCTTTAAGAAGTCCCCAATACTCTCTCTGCTTCGCATTCTCTTCAAGGTCAAACTCTGCGTAGATTATCTCTTCATTGTTCCTGCTCGCTTCAGCGATTTTAGTACCTGTGTAGTCTGTTATAAAAGATGAGCCGTAAAAATTCAAAGTACATGTCTCGCCGACCTCTTCGCCGTATCTGTTTGCAACCACAACCGGAACTGTATTTGTTGCCGCATGACCCATCTGAACCCTTTGCCAGTGCTCTTTTGAATCCAAACCAATCTCAGGCTCACTTCCGATAGCAGTCGGATAGAAAATAATCTCAGCGCCCATGAGAGTCAAAGCTCTTGCGGTTTCACAAAACCACTGATCCCAGCAGATACCCACACCAATTCTTCCGTATGAAGTATCCCAAACTTTAAATCCTGTATCACCCGGTTTAAAATAGAATTTCTCCTCATATCCCGCTCCGCAAGGTATGTGTGTTTTTCGGTAGTTATCCATAATTGTGCCATCGCTGTTTACAATTACAAGCGAGTTAAAATACTCTCTCTCCGCTTTTTCAAAGTAGCTCACCAAAAGCACAATTTCAAGCTCTTTAGCCAAAGATGCAAACTGTTTTATTAGAGAGTTATTCTCTTTTTCGTTTGCCCATGAAAAATATTTGCTGTCCATATCTTTACAAAAATATAAGCCTTCAAAAAGCTCCGGCAAAAGCACAATATTAGCGCCATTTTTTGCCGCCTCTCGTACAAGTCGCTCTGCCTTTGAGATATTAGCACTCTTATCTTCGTCCATGCTCATCTGAATAGCAGATACTTTAACCATAATAATTCTCCACATGCATTAATTTTATGTTGCAATTTTACTCTAATTTTAGTTGAATATTTAAACTAAAATAGAAAATGGATGTTTTATAACAAACTATAAAAAGTCGAATAATTGAAATTTGTGAAATAGAGAGGAGTATTTATTCCCATCATATATGATGGGAATAGAGAGTAATTTATTAGTCTTTTTTTTCTGCTTTTTCTTCTATATCGTAACCAGCTGCAATTGCAGGAATCTCTTCCATTGCTTTTTTAACATTTTTCATATCTTCCATAAGTTCTGCATTAATTGGCTTTTTATCTGTTCCGCCGTATAAAGCTAGAGTCATATTCATTGAGATTAAGTATCTTTTACCATTGCCATACTCAACATAGAGTACACGACATGGCATGAATCCGCCATAAAAACGAGAGTGATTTAACATTTTTTTAGCAACACTTAAAGAACAAAATTCAGCAATTCTTGCATGTACAACTTTTTCAGGTGTAGGGTTTTCTTCTGCTGTAAGCCTAAACATATTTTTCTCACCAACAAATCTCATGTTGTAGTCACCGGCTAATGACTTCATGTCGTCAAAAATAGCCTCTTCCGTCAGGTCTTTATCAACAATTTCCCATTCTTTCATCATAGCTTGAGCCGGGTCACCCGTTTCTGAAACTACATCCATCATTCCAGCATAAGCTTCCTGTGTTTCTGGCGAAAAGCCCATAAACTTTACACCCAACTTCATTGCAGTACAACCACTCATCATAAATGCAAGCATCAAAGTTGCAGCACTCATTACTATTGTTTTTTTCATTTTAACTCCTACTTAATGTTTATAGCATGCTATCATATTAAATATAAATCTATCACAAAAAAGTGATAAAACTTATCCAAATCCATAAAATGAAAAGTTTCTACACTTGTCTTGATGTTCACAATCGTGAAAAAATAATCAGCTAACCTTTGATTTTAATCTGATTTTAAAAAGTACTTGAAAAACAGCAATTGCTAAAACCCCTTCCTCTTTATTAAAGACTTAATTATGGTTACATCTATTTTTTATATTAAAACTAACTAAAATCGCAAGAGACTACGGGTTTTATATAGACTTTCAGGAGTAAATTATCTGCTTAGATTCTGCCTCTTTATTACTTTTGTGCTAAAATACAAAAAATTTAAAAAGGTCTATGGTAATGGAATCAAAACAAAAAATAATCGCGGCTTTATCAATAATTTTTACATTATTTTTTATATTGATGGTAGTTAGCACAACAATAAATTTTAGAAATTATGGTCTAAGCACAGCCGAAGGAAAAGCAAGCTTAACTGCAGAGATAGTTAAAATTGGATTAATCTCACACATGGTTAACGGAACAATGGATCACAGAGACTATTTTCTCGATAAGATCGGAAAAGTTGAGAAGATTAGCGAGCTTTGGATAGCAAGATCTCCAACAGTTATCAAGCAGTTTGGTGAAGGGCACAATAATGAAATACCAAGAGATAAGATTGATACAGAGGTTCTTCAGGCAGGCATTACAAAATCCGTAACAACTGAAACAGCAAGCAAAAGTTTGCTCCGAGTTACCATTCCATTTGCTGCATCAGAATTTGGTGCACCTAGTTGTATGCTGTGCCATGAAGCAAAAGAGGGTGAGGTTTTAGGTGTTGTGAGTATGGTTATGGATATTACCGAGATCCGTATGAGCAGTATAAAAAGTGTTCTCTACAACATGGGGCTAACAATATTTGCAGCAGTTCTTATACTTATTGTTATGAATAGATTTGTGAGACCTTATGTAAGTATATTTTACTCTATCAAAGATGTAATGCAAAGCGCTTATCGTGGAGATTATTCCGGAAGAGTTAAATGTGTAAACAATACAGATAATGAGTCCGTAGCTAAACTTTTAAATACCATGCTGGAAAAACTGCAACACACTTTTGAAGAGCTTGATAAAAAAGTATATGTGTTTATAAAAAATAAAAATTATGTCAAAGAGACAGATCCCCTTAAAAACATAAACAACACGATAGAGAGGCTCTCTGATATTTACAAATTTAAGCAAACTATAGAAAACGATAAAGAGTTAGAAGATATCTACAACAGAATTGCCTATGTTCTAAAGCATCACTTTCACTTAGATGATTTTACCATGACCGAAATAGATACTATGAACAAAATTAAAAAAATTGTACATAGCGAGAAAGAAGCACATTGCTCTATTTTGAATGGAGAATGTCGTGCAGAACGTATCCAATCGAGTGTTGATTCAAGCATATTTACTAAATCATGCGCTTTATATGCGACTGAAGATAACGAGCATATTTGTACACCTTATACTATTTCAAATGACTTAACCTTGATTTTGACAATAGTAACAACAAACGAAGAACAAACAAAATATGTCCGCTCTATTATGAGTGATGTGGAAGATTATATCACCACGGCACGCCCTGCTATTGTAAGCAAAAAACTGATGCAGACGCTCAATCAAATGGCAAGAGTAGATCAGTTAACGGGAATGTACAACCGTAAATTTTTGGATGAATTTGCTGATGTTTCAATCCCTCAGGCGATTCGTGCAAACACAAGCTACGGTGTTTTAATGGTGGATATTGACTACTTTAAGATGATTAATGACACCTATGGACATGATGTAGGTGATGAGGCTATTCGCATAATCTCCGGCGTTATCAAAAAACAGATACGCAAAGCTGATATAGCAATCCGCTACGGCGGAGAGGAGTTTTTGGTACTTCTTTATAACTGTGAACATGAAAAAATTATGCAGATTGCAGAGGCTATTCGCATTGACTTTGGCAAACAAAAAATTTCTGCAAAGGGTGAAACATTCAGCAAAACACTCAGTGTTGGCTGCTCACATTTTCCTCAAGATAGTGATAGCATTTGGAAATGCATAAAATTTGCCGATATCTCCCTCTATGCCGCAAAAGAGAGCGGAAGGAACAAAGTTGTTGCCTTCAACGAATCGATGATAGAAAACAAAGAGGTTGGAGAGAGTTACTAAACCTACAACTCAAGAAGCACGGTATCTCGCCGTGTGACTTCAAACTTTCTGCATGCGCCCTCAAAAGCACTCCCCTCGCCTATAAGAATACACTTATGTTTTGCCCTTGTGATTGCTGTGTAAATAAGCTTTGTGTTGTGCATGATAAAGTGGGTAAAACTCATAGGAATGACAACGATGTCATACTCCATCCCCTGAACTTTATGTATTGTCAGAGCATATGACAGCATAAGATAAGATTTTACTTCTTCATACTCATAGACCACAACAATGTCTTCGCTAGGATAAAAAACAAAAACCTGTTCATCTTCCTCTTCAATCTTAAAAAGCAGTCCGCTCATACCGTTAAAAATACGTCTTTGTGCCGACTCTTCACCCATTTTAAACCCCTCACCGCTCCATGACGTCATGTTCTCATTTTTTGTATGAACAACTTTATCCATAAGCCGAAACTCTGAACCGCCTTTCTTTACAAACTTTTTTGGGTTTGGATTAAAATACTCTTGCAAAACAATGTTGAGATTATTTGAGCCTAAGATTCCACCTTTCATGGGCGTTATCACCTGAAAATAATTCAGATACTCTTTTATCTCTTTGTTTTTAAGTCTGTATCTCGCTTTTTCAATATTCTCTAAAACTTTGTGCATAATCTCTGCGACTATTGCATTTGAGTTCTCTTCTCTTAGTCCTTGCAGCTCGCTTGAGGAGAGCTGATTTTTAAGTCCATAGTAGTTTTGAATAGAGATATCTATAAACTCAAAATCCTCATATATTTTTTTATATTCCGGAACCGCTCCGACTCTTATCTCGTTTGCAATAAGTGTTATCGCCTGCTCTTCGCTCTGTCTATAAATCTTTGTGAGCTTTACCGTGGGTGCAATTTGCAGGGTCAGAGCATCACTCAGTACATTTCCGGCACCGATTGGCGGAAGTTGTGCATCGTCTCCGACAATTATAAGTATGGCGTTTTTATTTACCTTTGCCAAAAGTCGTGCAAAAAGGGATGAGTTTATCATGGAAGCTTCATCTATGAGCAAAACTGCATACGGAAATGTGTCACGCGCTTCATGTTTTACCAAGAGCGATTGTATAGTAGCACTTTCATATCCCGTCGTATCTGCTATACGCTGTGAGGCTATGCCGCTTAGAGCACATGTCATAATCTCCTGCTTCTCATATCTTGTATTTAAAAGGTCGAGTATTGTTTTGGATGTCGTACTTTTACCTGTTCCGGCATAACCGACCAAAAAGAGCAGAGACGCACCGTTATTTATAATTGCCACAGCCTCTTTTTGCTGTTCGCCCAGTTTCAGATTTCCATTTGCCAAAAAGGCATCCAAATCTTTTACAAATCCACCGCTGTCAAGCTTTGTACGGGATTTAAAACTATCATACAAAAACTTTTCTGCATCATAAAGACGAGCCGGAGAGACTCTCTCATTTTTCATAATAACGATGCTTTGCTCCGCCACTCTCTCAATAAGTGCCGCTTCATAAAGATGATTCTTACCGCCAAAACCTAATAACTCATTCAGCCCAGAAAAAAGCACCTCTTTTGCCACACAACTGTTGCCCTGCTGTTCGCAATAGTTCAAAAGCACAAAATCCATAGCAGAACTTATGCGACCCTCATTTTCTCTCTCAATCCCCATTTTAAGTGCCAACTCATCCGCCCGTTTGAATCCTATAGAGTTTATTGAGGTCAAAATATAGGGATTGTTTTTTATCTTCAGACATGCGTCGTCCACATCTTTCATGGCGGTTGCGATTGTAGTAAGAAGTGCAGGAGAGACATCGTAGGGGCTTAAAAACTCTCCAAACTCCCGCATGGAACGAAACTGTTTCCAAGAAGCTTGAATCTTTTTAAGCCGCTTCTCTTTTATGCCGTTAAATTCTAAAAGTCTCTCAATGTCGTTATCCAAAATCTCAATCAGTTTTTCACTTCCAAAATGCTCAATAAGTTCGGCACTCAGGCTTTTTGTAAACCCTTTGATGATTTTGTTTAGAAAGAAAAAGAGTTGATTTTGGTTTACTTTTATCGAGTCAAATTTAAAGGTTTTACCATGTTTTTTATGCTCTTGCCAAACACCCTTAAGTGTTATGGCAGAGCCTTTGAGATGCGAAACATCGCTCTCAAAATAGGTTCCGCTAATCTTCTCGCCGCCCTTAAGCACGGCGATAAAAAAACCATCCTCTTCAAACAGGATTTTATCGATTTGACCTATGAGAGTTTCGCTCAATTTTGTACGCCCTCGGCAGAAATTTTGACGCCATTATAGAGTTTTAAAGCTTTTTTTGTCATTGAGGAGATTCCGGCTTTATGGAGTGTTTCATGTGCTACCCAAATAACATCATCCACGATAGAATCCAAACTGTAGATATACACCTCAAGGCGATATTTCGTTACGGCATGTGCAAATGTACCCAATAAATTTTTCTCACAAAATGAAGTTTCAATGTTTGGAAGCTCAAGCATATCTTTGTACATGCCATCTTTTGAGCGCTTCATAGCGATTTTGCCATCTAGCACACAGATACCGAAGTGAAGTTTTTTGTTCTCATAGTTTTTCTTTTGTGTTTTGTAGTATTTATCAGGCTCACTTGAACCTTGACACGTCTCGTTTAAAGGGCAAACTTGGCATGTAGGGCTTTTAGGCAAACAAACCATCGCACCCAAATCCATCAGGGCAAGATTGTGAGAAGTGGGATTTGAACTATTTAAAAATCCATCCGCCAACTCCCACAAAAAAGCCTCTTTCGCATCTTCCACTCCAAAATAACGAGCCAAAACCCGAGCGATATTTGTGTCAACCACGCTTACGCTCTGATGATACCCAAAACTGCAAATCGCACTCGCCGTATAGCGACCAACCCCAGGAAGTTTTTGCAAGGATTTCAAATCTTGCGGAAGTCCCTCTAAACAAAGCTTTGCACATTCATGCAGATTTTTAGCGCGTCTGTAATATCCAAGCCCGCTCCACATGCCAAAGACTTCCTCAAGCGGTGAATGAGCGAGTGCAAAAAAAGAGGGGAACTTCTCTAAAAACTGAAAATAATACTCTTCCAAAACACGTTTCACCTGTGTTTGTTGCAACATCACTTCACTCACATAGACATGGTAAACATCGGGAGTATTACGCCAAGGAAGCTCATTGCGTCCATGTAAATCATACCAAGACAAGAGTTCATTTTGTGCTTTTTGAAGATGTGATTTTAACAAAATTAGATCTCTCTTATTGATTAAGCGAGAGAATATATTTTATGCTCTCACTCTCTTATTTCTATCTTCTTCTTGCGATTTATAAAGTTCTGCGCACCCTTTTGAGAGCTCTCTAATTTTTAGGATGTAGTTTTGTCTCTCTGTTTGACTTATGGCTTTTCTTGCATCTAGTACGTTGAATGTATTTGCGGCAGCCATACATAAATCATAAGCCGGAAGAGGCAAACCTGCTTCTATCGTACGTAAACATTCATTGCTTTTTGCGTTGAATTCTGCAAAGAGCATCGCTGTGTCGGCAATCTCAAAGTTGTATTTTGAGAACTCTATTTCAGCCTCTTTGTGAACATCGCGGTAAAGCGTTTTGCCATGTGCATTCTCACCCCAAACTATGTCAAAAACTGTGTCCACGCCTTGCAAGTACATCGCAAGTCGCTCTGTTCCGTAAGTGATTTCAACGGCTACTGGATTGCACTCAATTCCGCCTACTTGTTGAAAGTAGGTAAACTGTGTCACTTCCATTCCATTGAGCCAAACTTCCCAGCCAAGTCCCCATGCACCGAGCGTCGGCGACTCCCAGTTGTCTTCTACAAAGCGGATATCATGTTGTGAAACATCAAGCCCTAAATACTCTAACGATTTCAAGTAAAGCTCTTGAATGTTATCCGGTGAAGGTTTTATAAGCGCTTGAAACTGGTAATAGCTTCCGAGTCTGTTTGGATTTTCCCCATATCTTCCATCGGTTGGACGGCGGCTCGGTGCAACATAGGCAACCGACCATGGAGTTGAATCGAGTGAACGAAGAAATGTAGCCGGATGGAAGGTTCCTGCACCTGCCGCGATGTCATAGGGCTGAACAATATTGCACCCTTGTTTCATCCAAAATTCTTGTAGTTTTAGTAACATTTCGCTAAAAGTTATCATATTTATTACCTTAATTTTATTTCATTATACGCTGAATAATTGCGAAATTATACCTTAGATGATGGTGGCTGGAACTTAAATCAGCTTACAAATAATGTCACCGACTTCTTTGTTTAAAGAGTTCGCTACGACATGGCATTTAACTTTAAGCAAGAAGCAGATGTTTTTTCTATGAGATTGGGTCATACATTCGTAATTTCCCATCCCTTTTGATAGTACCAAGTCTGCGTTATCAAAGAGTTGCTTGGCATGTAAATTTGCACGAGAGTAAGCAAATCCTGGAGTGTTTACTCCGCTGTCCACAACTTCGCAGAGTTTCTCAAATCCGGCAGAAAGAGCTTCTTTCATTGTTACATCATTTATAATTGGATTGCCTCGCACCATGTAGTAATAGCTGATATGCGGAAATTGCTCTTTTAAGGTTTCAAGAAACATGTAATCAAAAATATGTTCACCTACATTATCGCCGATAATGACTACACTCTTGGCATGTGAAAGCTCTAAGGCTAGTTTTTCAAAATCATTGCATGCAAACTCAGTATAAAATATTTTTTCAAGCTCCTCTTTCAGGTCAAACTCCACCTCTGCCGCCAAGTCGATAACATTTCCAGCAACTGCGATTTTTGTAGCAGTGAGAAGTTTGTTATCAGAGCATAAAAGTTTTTCTTTCAAAAGGGGAATAAATGAGAGTGCTTTTGCGGTTGAGAGTTCTTTCACCTCATCGTAAAGGTCGGTTTTATTTGCAATTTGTGCCATTTTTTCATAAACATAGGAGGCAATTTCCGGAGGGGTTTGAGAAAATGAGAACTCTTTGCTCATGGACTCAACTGTAGAAGTGAGTTCATGAGAGAGAGAAACAGAAGCATGTATTGCGTTTGCTACTTTGACGCTCTGGTTGATGATACAACCCACACATGCCTCATCTATGAGCATTGATTAACATCTCTCGAAAAATAAAGTTTTTCGTAGCTTTAGGGGGTTGTAGGGACAAATTGTCCCTGCCACTAAAACGGACGCGTTCGTTTTAGTGCGTAACATCAATTGGTATGTTCTTCGATTGCTTTATTCCACATAAGCTTATATTTTCTTCTCATAAACTCAACTTCTTGTTGGGAGAGTTTGAGCTGTTCAGTGAGTGTTGCTATCGTTTTTCTATCTTCATCGTAAAGTTCTTGAAGTGAGCCGAGAGCCTCTCTCAAAAACGCATTTTCATTCTTAACGGAAACAATAGTCTCATCTTTGGCATCCAAAACTTTTTCATGAAGGTTGATGATTGTGCCGATAGTCTTTTCTACAAACTGAGGATTAACTACCATATCTGCCGTGTTATGAGTTGAGAGAGTTCTTAGCTGTGCCGGAACTACCGACTGCGTGCCCTTGGATGGGTCTATCATTCGTATGCCATCCTCCACTCTAATAGTGAGCTTTCCACGGTCGCACAAATCATCTATCTCTGAAATATCTAAACCCGTTAACTCACTATACTCTTCATCACTCATCCACTTCATGCCCAATCCCCTCTTATTGTTAATTCATGCAATCAAAAACTATTTGCCGATTATTGTCTCAATTTCTAAAGAATCCATCTCAACCTGTTTAGCTTTTGATATACGGTCTTCTTTTAACTTCATAGACAACTCGTCATTATCCAATGCCAATATCTGCATAGCTAAATATGCCGAGTTGATCGCTCCTGCTTTTCCTATTGCCACTGTAGCAACCGGCATTCCAGCCGGCATTTGAACAGTTGAGAGGAGTGCATCGATTCCGCTAAGTGCCGAAGCACTCATAGGCACACCGATAATAGGTTTTACTGTTTTAGAAGACAAAACACCGGCTAAATGTGCAGCCATACCGGCAGCAGCAATGAAAACCTGCGCCCCTTTTTTCTCTGCCGTTTCTATGTACTCTTTGGTTCTCTCAGGTGAACGGTGCGCGGATGAAATAATCAACTCATAACTCACACCAAAAGCTTCGAACGTGTCTGAACAATGTTTCATAACTTCATAATCGCTTTTACTTCCAATAACAATTGATACAAACTTCATCTAATCTTCCTGATTTTATTTTTTAAATTATACATTTCTTTTCTTTAACTCTTTGGATAGTTTTCCATATCTGGGGAGGAAGGTATCCGCAAAAAAGTATAAGGCGGAAGTTTTGTAGGCAATGTTATAGGATTTACATTTCCGCTATGCACCTCATCCCACACTTTATTATTTTCAGCTAATAGCTGTTTGAGCTTCAAATAAACTCTTCCATCTCTCTCATAAGTTGAGCCTATTTCGTTATCAACTAATTCTATTTTTGAATTCAGCGGTGCTACGATTTCAAGTTCATCATGTGGAAGTGTTTTGTACTTGCATAAAAAATGTGTTCCTTCCTCATTTACCACACCACTTACTTGATGTGTTCCTAGCTGCATAGTAAAATCTAAGCTCTGCGTATCATGTTTTTCAAACGGGCGAGAAACCAAATAGGCATCAGTATATCCGCGGTTTTGAAGAGATTGCAGCTCATATTGGTATCTGCTGACATCCACTTTATCTGCATAATAATCATCAATCGCCATGCGATAAGCTTTTGCGGTCGTTGCGGCATAATAAGCTGTTTTTGTGCGTCCCTCGATTTTTATAGAATCCACTGCACCGCTGTCCAAAATCTCTTTGAGGTGTGAAGCAAGGTTTAAATCTTTTGAATTCATAATATACGTTCCAACGCCCTCATCCTCTTCGAGTCTGAAAAGTGTTCCCGTGTCAGGATTTGCTGCATAAATCTCATAGGGAAATCTGCAATCATTCGCGCAAGAACCACGGTTTGGAACGCGTCCGCTCTGAAGCGTTGAGATAAGACATCTGCCACTGTAGGCAAAACACATGGAGCCATGCACAAAAACTTCTAACTCCAAATCCGGAAGCTCTTTTTTTATCTCTTTGAGGTCTTTGAGTGAAATCTCTCTCGCTGTAATTATGCGGGTTGCGCCCATGTCATAGTACACCTGAGCATCCAAAACATTCATAACATTTGCTTGAGTTGAAAGGTGAAGAGGAATTTGCGGAGCTAAATCATGCGCGAGTTTAAGCACACCTGGAGTTGCGACTATAAAAGCATCAGGTTCTAATTCTGCCATTGCCAAGATATGTTTTTTAAGGAGATTCAGTTGAGAGTTAAAAGGAAAACCGTTTATCGTTGCATAGACTTTTTTGCCTCTAGCATGGGCATACTCGATTCCCTCTTTAAACTCCTCCATGCTAAACTCCTTGCCGGAGCGAATACGAAGTGAAAAGTGGCTGACTCCGCCATAAACGGCATCCGCTCCAAAATCAAGTGCTATTTTTAATTTTTCTAAAGTTCCTGCTGGGGAGAGAAGTTCTACTTTTTGCATCTATTTTCTCATTTTAATACTTTAAGCAAAAATGCTTAAAGTGAATTTGTTGGGATTTTAGCCAAACAGAATTGGCATATGTTTTAAAGGCTACTGCCCGAACTGAGCGAGCAGTGCTTCAATGTCATCCGTTGAAGCCACATCATTATGCGTGTCACCTGCAATATGAGTCGCAGAAGAAACGCGTTTGCTATCATCAATTCTGCCTTCAAAAAGCGTATTCATATATTTAGAAAGTGCACGCATGACATTGATAACACGCTCTATTTTTTGACGATGAATATCTTGGTACTGCATAATGTCCATAACGTTCATGATGGAATCTCCGCTAGTTTGAAGAGTTTCAACTGTCTCATTCGCATCATTGAGAGCATCTTCATTTTTTTGAAGTTGCTCGCTAAACACTTTCACATCCGGAAATTTTGTGCTTAAAGTTGTAAAAAGTTGAATATTGCTTGTTAAAACTTCTATTATATTTTGTAGATTGTTCTCTTTCTCCATCAACTCACTACTGATACCTTCAATAATATCAAAAATTTCACTCGCTTTTTCTTCACTCTCTTTTGTTACATCATCAAGCTGATGCACCATTTTATTTTCATCTGTTGCAGGAAGCGGCCACTGATGTGCAGTTTCATCACTATAGCCTAAAGGTGCATTTTCATATTTTGATGAATTTTTAGGTTCAGGTTCCTCATCAAAATCTTCCTCAGCTTCAATCTCTGCCCCATCCTCTAGCGACTCAATATCATCCATGTCGCCGTTCATTAAAGCATCTAATTCTTCTTGAGTCATAAAAACTTCTCCAATTCGTATAATTCGCTAAATTAATAATTTGGCACTATAATAACATAAATAATATAAATATGAGAGAATTTTCAATGATAGCAGACCTACATAATCACACTGTTTTATGCAAACATGCAGAGGGTGAGATAGAGCAGTATATAGAAAAAGCGATAGAAAACAAAACGAAATATTTTGGCTTTTCAGATCATGCACCGATGGATTTTGACCCTAAATATAGAATGGGTTTTGAGCAAATGAAAAAGTATGAAAGTGTAATCTTAGAGGCAAAAGAAAAATACAAAGACAAAATTGAGATACTTTTAGGTTACGAAGTTGACTTTCTAAAGGGGCATATGGATGAGAGAGTTTTAACTCCACATGTCGATTATTTAATAGGCTCTGTTCACTTTATAGATGAGTGGGGGTTTGATAATCCCGAGTTTATAGGGAGATATGAACATGAAGATATAGATGAAATTTGGCAAAAATATTTTGATGCTATAGAAGAGATGGCAAAAAGCAAATTATTTGATATCGTCGGACATCTGGATTTAATAAAAGTTTTTAAATTTATGCCAAAAAAAGAGATAAATTTGATAGCAAAGAATGCCCTCTTAGCGATAAAAGAAGCGGATATGGTTTTGGAGATAAATATGTCAGGGTACAGAAAACCTGTTGCCGAGGCATACCCGTCACCCTCACTTTTAAAAGAGGCTTACTTGTTAGGAATTCCAATCACTTTTGGCTCAGATGCTCACAAACCAGAACAGGTCGGGCTCTTTGGCAGAGAGGTAGAGGAGCTGGCAAAAAGTGTAGGATATACACAATGCGCCATTTTTCGAAACAGAAAAAGAGAGTTTGTTAACTTTTAGTATTTACAAGCCACATTGAAAATACATCTAAATAATCCCAAAATGATTGTATATATTGAGGTGTTATGCCCTCATCAACGAGAGATTCTAAAAGTGGTGCATAAAGTGCCAGCCAACTCTTTCGCCCTGCTTCATCAATACGAAAAGGTGCATGTCTTCCCACCATTTGAGGTGCGCCGCGCGTTTGATTAAAATAATCCGGTCCGCCTGATATCTGAATAAGAAAATCGAAAGCATGTTTTTTTGCCTCTGCAAAATCCTCTTCGTCATTTACAGGAAACAAAAAAGCTATGTCACTTTTTTCTATTAAATCGTAATGGTCATAAACCAATTTTTTAAATCTCTCTTCTCCAACCTCATGTAAAAAACCCGGGTGCGGCTTGGTAACCGGCGGTCTAACTCCGATTTCTCCATCTGTAATAGTAAGTTTCATCTGCACACCTTAAGAAAAATTTTACAGATTTTATAGAAAAATTTGTTATATTCCTATAAAATAGTTTTATCTTTAACCATAAGGTACTCGTAAAAATGAATGTTTCTCCAGACTTGTCTCCCTCTATAAAGCTTATGAAGCCCTATTTCTTATTTTCTGCTTTTTTTTATTTGCTTAGCATGTTATGGCTTTTTTTTATAAATCCCTATGCCGCACTCGATAATTTTCAAATAGTCGGCTGGGTGCATCTCTACATGCTAGGCTTTGTAATGTTTGCAATTTTTTCTGCCATGGCACAGCTTGGGGCGATTGTTGCAGAGACAAAACATTACAATGTAAACATATTTAAATATTTATGGATGTTTCTGATTTTTGGGCTTATTTTCATTCTTCTTGGCTTTTATGCAGATGTTGTTTTTCTGCTATTTGGCGGAGTTCTTGTCCTTATCGCTATGAGCATCTACTCAATAGAATTTCTGCTTACTCTAAAATCTGCCAAAAGAAAAACAAGCATAACAAAAGCTATGAAAATGAGCAATCTCTTTTTACTGCTTGGCGTTATCAGCGGAATTGTGATGGCTTTTGGATTGAACGGCGTATTAGACATCAATTTTCACACCATACTTTTAGCTCACACTTTCGGACTTGTTGTCGGTTTTGTACTACTGCTGATAATGGGCATCTCCATCATTCTTATTCCTATGTTTGGAAGTGCAAAACGAATAAGCGACAACGAATTTTCCGGCAGTTTTTTTACTCTTAGTTTTGGCGTCATGGTAATGATGCTTTCGCCACTGTTTGCAACTCCCTATCTTAAAAATATTGCATATGCCGTAACAATTATTGCGACTCTTTTATATCTTTACCAACTCTTTAAAATGACCATTTCAAGAGCTAAAATCAGATACGATATCTGGACGAAATCTATGTATGTCGGATTTTCCTCTTTTATAATCGCTTTTATTTTGTTAGTCTCCTTTCTACTGAGTGGAAATGAACTCATTTTAAAGATTGGCATGTGGATTTTATTAGTTGGATTTTTTGGATTTATAGTAATCGGCAATTTCTATAAAATTACCCCCTTTTTAGTCTGGTTTCAAATCTATGCACCACTCATAGAAGAGAGAACTGTGCCGATGTTGCATGAAATAATTCCTGAAAAATCAACGAACATGCAATGGATTTTTTCTACATGTGGACTTCTATTATCTTCAGTAGGAATAGCTTCGCAAAACTTATACTTTTATTACAGTGGAGTTACACTTTTGACAGCGGGCGCGCTTATATTTATCATAACTATTAATAAAATTTTAAAAACAAAACTATAAAGATTTATTTAAAGGTTAGATTTGTATAATACCCGCACATTAAAATATACAAGGAAAAATTAGATGGGAAAATACATAGAATTAACTGGTGCAAATTTTGAAGCTACTCTTGCTGAGGGCGTGTCTCTTGTAGATTTTTGGGCTCCTTGGTGTGGACCTTGTCGTATGATAGCTCCTGTAATAGAAGAGTTGGCAAATGATTATGAAGGAAAAGCTAAAATCTGTAAGGTGAATACGGATGAAGAGCAGGATATTGCTGTTAAATTCGGTATCCGCTCTATTCCTACTATCATGTTTTTTAAAGATGGCAAGATGGTAGATCAAGTTGTTGGAGCTCAGTCAAAACAAGCTCTTGCACAAAAAATCGACGCACATTTATAATATTTAACGAATAGAGGGGGGGTATATCCTTCCTTTTATCCTTCAACTCACCTATTTTTACCGCCTTACAACTCCACTTTTTATCTGCTTTAACTACAAAATATGTTACTTCTATTTCTAATTTATTTTTTTATAAATAAATCCAAAGAGACTCTTTATAAACAAGATAGTACTATACGCACATTCGTAAATTAACTTTATACTAATTATTAAGGATTGGCTATGTTGGATTGTGCAATCATAGGCGGTGGACCGGCTGGTCTTACTGCCGGACTTTATACTACACGCGGTGGATTAGAGAGTGTTACCATGTTTGAAAAAGGGATGCCCGGAGGGCAGATTACCTCAAGCTCCGAGATAGAAAACTACCCCGGTGTAACCGGTGAAATCAGCGGCATGGATTTGATGATGCCGTGGCCGGAGCAGTGCCAAAAATTTGGTCTAAAACATGAGATGATAGAAGTCACGCGAGTGAGCAAAGAGGGTGCTGTTTTTAAAATCTACAAGGGTGATGGAACCGTAGAAGAAGCTCATAGCGTAATCATGGCAACAGGCTCTCGCCCTCGTCATGCCGGATTTGCTGGAGAAGAGCAATATTTTGGTCGCGGTGTAAGCACCTGCGCTACATGTGACGGCTTTTTTTACAAAGGAAAAGAAGTTGCTGTTGTTGGCGGCGGCGATACGGCTCTGGAAGAGGCGCTTTATCTTGCAAAAATATGTAAAAAAGTTTATCTGATTCACAGACGGGACACATTCCGCTCGGCTCCAAATACAGTAGAGAGAGTAAAAAGAACAACAAATATTGAGCTTGTTCTAAACTCAACTCCCGAAGAAGTTTACGGCGATGCTATGGGCGTAACCGGAATAAGAGTAAAAAACAGCTCCGGCGAAGTTCGCAGCATAGATGTTCCCGGTGTATTTACATTTGTAGGAAATGATGTGAACAACCAAACCCTCATTCAAGAAGATGGCAGTTTTTTATGTGATATGACAAAATCTGGTCAGGTAGTTGTAGACATTTGCATGAGAACTTCGGTCTCAGGTCTTTTTGCGACAGGAGACATGAGAGTTGAAGCTCCGAAACAAGTCATAAGTGCGGCAGGAGACGGTGCTGTTGCAGCCCTTCAGGCTATCTCTTATGTTGATGAATTATTAAGCCACTAAAGGAAAAGTATATGATAAAAGTCGGTGTATTCGGTGCCAATGGTAGAGTTGGCAAACTTTTGATAGATGATTTAAAATCTACTCCAAACATGAGTCTTAGCTCTGTTTATGTTCGTAATAGCTTAGATTTTTCGATTGACCCTTCTGTTTTGGTCTCCTCTGATATGAAATCTTTTTTAAATGCATGTGATGTTGTAATAGACTTTTCACTCCCTGAGGCATGCGAGTCTCTTTTGGAGTCCGCTATAAAAACACCGAAACCTCTGGTTATCGGGACAACTGGGCTCAACACGCATCAGCTTAATCTTCTCAAACAAGCAAGTGAAGTTATGCCGATTCTTTATGCCACAAACATGTCTCTTGGTGTTGCACTTTTAAATAAGCTTGTTTTTCAAGCCTCGGCAGCTCTTGAGGGCTTTGATATTGAGATTGTAGAAATGCACCACAAGCACAAAAAAGATGCTCCTAGCGGAACAGCTCTTACTCTGGGTGAGTCTGCGGCGAAGGGTCGCGGAGTTGGTTTAGATAAAGTTCGAGTAAGCGGCAGAGACGGTAATATCGGAGAGAGAACAAAAGATGAAATCGGCGTTATGGCGCTGAGAGGCGGCGACATAGTTGGTCGTCACACTGTCGGCTTTTACAACGAGGGTGAGTTTTTAGAGCTCAACCACACGGCAACTTCAAGAAGCACATTCTCCAAAGGCGCCCTTAGAGCAGGTAGTTGGCTCGTTGGCAAAGAAGCTAAACTCTACACAATCGGCGATTGTTTAGAGTTATAGCAACTTTTTAGCTACCCCATAAAAAAGCGCGTAACAACCTTATTATTCTCAAAAAACAGAGTTTTTTCTAAAGAAACATTTTCGCTATGCGAAAAGCGATTCTCTTGTTTTGTAGCTTTAGGGGGTTGTAGGGACATCTGTCCCTGCCACTAAAACGGACGAGTTCGTTTTAGTGCGTAACATCAGATTAAAACAGTGTCGGTTCTCTCAGCTCTTTTATCTTATAACTTCTTCTGTGAATTTTACAATAGCCATATTTTTTTATCATCTCCACATGAAGGGCTGTTCCATACCCTTTATGTTTATGAAATCCATACTCCGGATATTTTTTGGCTGATTCTATTATATTTCTGTCATGTGTGACTTTTGCCAAAATGGATGCGGCACTTACCTCCGGCACTTTGCCATCCGCTTTTATCATGGTCTCTAACCCTTTTACGCCATAACTGGAATTTCCGTCAAAGAGATAACTTTCACATATTAAATTTTTCATAATCTCGGTCAGTCCTCTCTTGAGGCATGTTGAAATTCCAAGGGTGTCTATCTCGCTCGGAGAAAATTGAACTATGTGGTACTTTGAATTTTGAATAATTATTTCATAGAGGAACTCTCTTCTTTTCTCACTCAGTTTTTTTGAGTCATTCAATCCATCAACACATGTATTTAAAATACAGCCGGCAATTACCAAATCTCCGGCAATCGGACCTCTTCCTGCTTCGTCTATTCCGCACAACATACTTATTTTTTACTCTTATGAATGTTTTTAGGAAGATAAACTTGAAAAAGTGCTCCATCCTCGAAATTGGAAGGGATTATTTTCCCGCCATGGTCATCAATGATTCGTTTTGCAACATTCAAACCGATGCCCATTCCTCCCTCCTCTTTGTTGCTTTGAAATGGAGCAAATATTTTTGGAAGCATCGATTCATCAATTCCACCACCATTATCTTGAAAGCTTATGAAAATAAACGAATCGCTCTCTTTTATCAAGATTTTAAGAAACCTCTCTTCAAAATTCTTTGTGAGTTTTAGTACATCAAGAGCATTGTTTATGATAATAATAAAAACCTGTTCTACTCTCTGTTTTTGAATGGGTGCTATAAAGCTGTAGCTATCTTTATCGACACCTATCTTAAACAGCTCATCTTGGATAAATATGTTTGAGATAAATTTTGCTTTATTATGAGAGAGTGTCAATGCCGTGATTAAAGAAGCATATACATTGTTTGGCTGCGGAAGCTCATTTGTTTGCGACGCCATCTCTCGCATAGATTCAACTATAGAAGCGATTCTATTGACTCCATCAAGTATAGTTTTGCTATCTTCTTGCAGGTATGCTTTTTGTTTAATGCTCTCATCGAGCTTATTGATATCTTGTATCATCATCTCTAGGTTTCCTCTCACATAGGTAAGAGGGGTGTTTATCTCATGTGTAATTCCGGCTGCCATTTTTCCTATAGTCGAAAACTTCTCTTCTTGGAGTCTCGCATCCTCTCGTTCTCTATGAAGTTTAAGATTTTTATTCACCTCTTCTTTTATCCGTTTTTTTAGGTATTGCTCCTGATTAAACAAGTCTGTAATATCTTGTCTCAGAGCAATAAACTCCTCTATCTCATCCTCTTCATTCAGAATAGGAACAATAACAGAATATTCGTAGAATGTTTCTCCACTTTTTTTAAGATTTTTTATCCTGCCCCGCCACACTTTTTTACTTGTGATAGTTTCCCACATCTCTGAAAATGTACTTTTTTCAGTATCCGGATGTCTTACAATATTATGTTTTTTTCCAATCAACTCTTCTCTGGAGTAGCCAGACATGTTGCAAAATGCATCATTTACATAGGTTATTGTACCAATAATATCTGTCTTTGTAACAGAGGCACTTACATCTATCGCGCCCTTGTACTCCTCTAAAAGTTTATGCTCTTTTTGGAATTTTCTTTGCTGCAGAATACGGTTGATATATTTATCTAAGATTTTTTCCAATCTTGAAAAAGAGATTGGTTTAAAAAGGGAAGCATCTATTCCTATGTCCACAATTGTTTCTGTTATCTCTTTTTCAAAATGAGAGGTTATTAAAAGTATAGGAGTAGTTATATCGGATTTTTTAATCTCCCTTGACATCTCAAGCCCATTTAAAATAGGCATAGTCAGGTCTGTCAGGACAATGTCAGGTTTATATTTATAGTACTTTTTCAGTCCCTCTCTGCCATCTTTTGCTATATAAATGTTTTTGAAAAATTGCTTCTCCAAAAAGTCGGATATTTCAATTCTAACCTCTTCATCATCTTCAACAAATAAAATAGATATCTCTTTTGAATTCATCTACTTTGCTAAAACTTCTTCTATTTTTTTGCCAAGAGCATTAAGTGAAGAGAAAGGCTTCATGACATAATCGGTAGCACCATGTCTGTGTGCGTTAAGAACTTTATCGAGCGTAGAGTAGGCCGTCATCATAAGCACTTTTGTTTTTGGATTTTTTTCGAGCAGTTTGGGAAGGGCATCCAAGCCGTTCATCTGCGGCATCATAATATCCAGCAGTATTAAATCTGTTTCTGCAGAAAGAGAAGAGATTGCTATTACTGGGTTGCTAAATGTTTGAACTTTGTAGCCGCATTCACGAGTTAAATATTTCTCTAGCATCAGCAAAATATCATTTTCATCATCTATAATCACTACTGTTTTTTGTGTTTGGCTCATTGTAATACTCCCTATTTAAATAGATTTTTTGCAGCTTTGTGCATTGTTTCATTGGCTCTTTCTTCTACGAGTGCATCGAGATATTTGAATACATCTTTGCTTGCAACTTCTATTGCATTGATACGTTCTTCTATAATCTCTTTCGAGCATAAAACTTTGTCGCCGCCGCACTCACTTGCAAGCAAATTTGCTTGATTATGAACAATTGCATGCGGAGCATCGAGTTTAGGATAGGATGGCATGTTTGAGAAATTTTCTTTACCTACTCCCTGAGAGTACCATTTTCCAAGACGGCACTCGGTGTGAGCTGTTGATTTAAAGCTATTCTCTTCGCCGAAGATAAGCGCATATACATTGTGTTTATAGATTACATGGTCAATCTTTGCCAAAGAGGTAAAGATTTTATCACTAATGTGTTCCACTTCATATTGACTGCGAGAAGCGTTTGCTTCGAATGATTTAATTTTAATATTTAAATCTTCTATCTTCTCTTTTGTCTCTAATACAATTGAGTTTACTTCGGTTGTGTTTGTCTCTGCCTGAATTGTCTCTTGCTGCATAGCTTTAACGACTAAAGATATATCTTTTGTGGCAGTTCCGGTTTTTTCTGCAAGTTTTCGAACTTCATCTGCAACAACGGCAAAGCCTCTTCCATGTTCACCGGCTCGGGCTGCCTCGATTGCAGCATTGAGTGCAAGCAGATTTGTTTGGTCGGCGATGCCTTGAATTAGCGATATAACCGTAGATATTTCACCGCTTCTCTGATTGAGGGAGTGCATGCCCTGCATATTCTCTTCCATATGTTGGCTTAACAAATCCATAGCATGTTCTGACTGCTCTATCAACACAAGACCTTGTTTAGACTCTTCAGCAATGGATACAGATTCATTTTTCATAACCTTTAACTCATCAAGCATCTGTGAAAAAGTTTTTTGCGTATCAGATAAGGCCGATGTTATAGCATTCTGGTGAAGAGTTAAAATATTACTGTCTCTTGTATCTCTCATGTCAGTCTTGGTTATTCTGTAGAGCATCGTGCCGTCTTTGGTTCTGCGTGATACAACTCTACCGGTACAATCATTCAGTTCAACTACATTGCCGCCCCGTTTGAGTTCAGACGAGAGAGCATCCGGATTTTTTATAGCAATAGACGCTTTTTCATTTTGAAATTTTAATTCCCCCCTGCTGTCAAACGCAACCAGCATCTCTTCTTGAGAAAAAGTTGCAGCCTCTTTATAAAAATTCAACTCCTGTTGAAGAGATTCAATTCTATCCTCTAACTCTTTTGTCTTATGGTTATCATTTTTACTTGAAAAAAACATGAAGTAAAGCCCTTTGTTAGATATTTTAGCAATTGTAGCAAAAATCATTCTCATTTTGGTCTCAAAGCTGAATAATTTTTATCAATCCCCTAAAGCCCATAAATCAAAGGGTATCATTTCCACTTTTGAGAGTGGATGTGAAACTCTTCCTTCAAGATTCATAGTTACAGCTGTTATTTTTTTTACATGGTAACTAAATATAAATGCCTCAATCTGCTCAATTTTTTTAAAAAGTGCCCGTTCATCCGTAAAGGGCATGCAAAGCACAATCTCCTCAGTATCAGGAAGGTAAAAGTCAATCCCGTCATCGTAATAACTCGCTCTATTTGATTTTAACAACTCAAGATATATCATATTTTCAAAGAGTCTCCCAAAATGCTTGTCAATGGTTAGTGCTGTCTTTAAAGAGATATCGCAAAGATAGAGTTTTTTTGTAGCCTTTGGATAATCAACCTTCTCTAGCAGATGAATGTACTTTTTTTCAACCAAATTCTCATAAGATTTATAGAGTTTATCTTTGGATATTTTTCTACTGCTTTTGAGTCTTTCGTAAATTGTAAATGGAGAGATTTTCTGTGACATCATCTTCGCACAAAAGCAGATGATATCAAATTCCAGTTCATCAAGGGCATATCTGAGTGCTTTTTGTATGTACAGTATTCTCTCATCTGAGTGAATTTTGTGCATAGATGGGAATCCTCCAAGTTTGAAGAAGTGATTCAAAGCACTGGAATCATATTTATGTTCATATGCCAAAAACTCCTCATAATCAAGCGGATAGAGCCACAGTGACTCCAAAAAATCTATATCTAGATGAGTTTGTGAGCCTATGATAAGTTGAGATACATTTACAAATTCAACCTCCTTTGAGTAGTTGTCAAGTGCAAGTACCTCTATTTTGTTTTCATTACAAAAGTTTGCAAGAGTTCTATTTAACTCTTCTATATGAATTCTTGTATCACTGCAATCAATATAGAGATAGGAGCTTTTTTTGAGTGACAATAAATAGTTTTTTATGAGCTTAGTTTTTCCGCTTTGAGTAATTCCATTTATCTGATAACTTTTTGCCGAAATAATTGTTTTATTCTTGTTAGCAGCATCCAAGTTATAAATAGGTTCTTCAAGAAAAACTTTTCTATAATGGAATTTTTCTAAATACATATCTGTTTTATAAAACTCTTCCAATAATATTTCCATAATTACTCCTTAAAAAAATATCTGCTATTTTATCATTTCCTTATTAAAAGGAAGTAAATTATATATAATTTCACTTTTTGCTCCCTAAAACCTTGAATATTACTCTTTCTTTTGCTACAATTCGCGTCCCTTAAAATAGTTAGGCTAGACCTGACGAGTTCTTTAGAAGGAAATACATGGAAAAAATTCGTTTAAAATTGAAAGCGTACGATCATCGTGTTCTTGATAGATCAGTTGCATCAATAGTTGAGGCTGTAAAGCGTACAGGCGCGGTAATTCGTGGTCCAATCCCTTTGCCAACAAAGATTCGTAAATATACGGTATTAAAATCTCCACACATTAACAAAAGTTCTCGTGAGCAGTTTGAAATCCGTATGCACGCTAGAGTTATCGATATTATTTCTGCTACGCCAGAAACTGTTGATTCTCTAATGAAACTAGATCTTGCACCGGAAGTGGATGTTGAAGTCCGCTCTATGGATAAGTAAGGAGTTGGGCGTGGAATATATAGTTGAAAAAATCGGTATGAGCCGTACTATCACAGTTCCGAGTAAAGCTGTTACTCTTTTAAGAGTATTAGATGCTAAGGTATGTGAAGTGAATGAAGGTACTGCGATTGTAGCTTACAATAGTGGTAAAAGAATGAATAAAGCAGTTGAAGGTCAACAGAAAAAGTATAGCCTATCAACGGAGTTTAATCGTTTTGCTACAATGAGTGTAGCTAATAGTGAAGCTGGTGATTTAGAGCTAGCTCCATTAATCGAAGCAAAAGTAATTCAAGTGGCTTTCAATACGAAAGGTCGCGGTTTTACAGGTGCTATGAAGCGTTGGAATTTTAGTGGTGGTCCTGCTGAACACGGTCATAGATTTGGTCGTAGAACAGGTTCAATCGGTAATGCTGAGTGGCCAGGTCGTGTAATGAAGGGTAAAAAAATGCCTGGACAATACGGTAACACAAAAAATAGTGTTAAAAATGAAATAATCTCTTACGATGCTGAGAATAAAATCTTAGTAGTAGCTGGTTCTGTTTCAGGTGCTAATGGTGCTTTAGGTCGTTTAAAGGTAGCTAGATAATGAGTGCAATTGTTCTAAATGAAAAAATGCAAAGAGCTTCTGAATTAGCGTTGCCAGAGAGTTTTGCAGGTATCAACCCGCATAACCTTTACTTGTATGTTAAGTCAGCTCAGGCAGCACAGCGTGCTAACAGTGCATCTGCTTTAACTCGTGCAGGTGTAAGAGGCGGTGGTAAAAAACCATGGGCTCAAAAAGGTGGCGGACGTGCTCGTGCAGGTTCTCGTCGTTCTCCTGTTTTTGTTGGTGGTGGTAAGGCTTTTGGTCCTACTAACAACCGCAATTATGATTTAAAAGTAAATAAAAAGCAAAAAAAACTTGCTTTACATTTCGCTTTGAATGAGCATGCACAAAACGGCACGCTTTTTATAGTTGACAGCATTGAAATCGCATCTGGTAAGACTAAAGATGCATTCGCGATGTTTAAACTTCTTAATCAGAGAGATGTACTTTTAGTAAAGTCTGTTTTAGATGAACCAACATATTTAGCGTTTGAAAATATCGCTGCTTCATATGTAATTGAGTCTAATGAATTAAATGCTTTCTTAGCTGCTAATTATCGTTCAGTTGTGATCGAAAAAGCGGTTTGGGAAAATCTTGTAAGTGAGGCTAAATAATGGCAGATATTACAGATATAAAGTCAATAATATATACAGAGAAGACTCTTGCTATGCAAGAAGACGGCGTAATCGTTGTTCAAACATCTCCTCGTATGACTAAGATGGGTCTTAAAGAAGTTTTTCGTGAGTATTTTGGAATTATTCCAACAAATATTAACTCACTTAATCAAAGCGGAAAAGTTAAAAAATTCCGTGGTGTAGCTGGTAAACAAAATAACTTTAAAAAGTTTTATGTTAAATTGCCAGAAGGTGCACAAATAGAAAGTTTGGCGGTGTAATATGGCAATAAAAACTTATAAACCAACAACACCAAGTCGTCGTTT
>JBAZSU010000008.1:0-3179 GCA_041662325.1 Sulfurimonas sp.
CATTTTGACCACCTCTTAGGACAAGAAAATAGCGACAATTTTGTAGCAGCTCTGATGAAAATACGACAAACTCAGCCAAAACCATCCATAAAAAGATGGCGAGGAAGACTTCAAGATGCGATGCTTGACACTCATTTTCTTATCGGTTCCTCCCATTTTGTCATAACGGGTGAGCCCGACATGTGTGTCGGCATGTGTGAACTTCTGCAAAGCGTAGGAGGAGTGATTGATGCGGTAATTGCAACAGTTTACAGTAGTGTTTTAGAAAAAATAAGTGCCCAAAATGTCTTTGTCGGAGACCTCGAAGATGCCCAGAGTTACTTTGAAAATACAGATTTAGTCATCAGTAATTACCATGCAGAACGATTATTGCACTCACAAAAGAAATATACGGAATTAGTCCTTAGAGGATTTCCAAATTATGAAGAGTTAGGAAATCAGCTTAAAAATGATCAACTTTATGAGGGAAGCACCTACTTTCTTTTTGAAGTTGCAAATAAACTTAGGGAAGTGAAACATCATGAATAATTCAATTAAAGTAGCCTTTGCAACAAAAGATATGAAAACCGTTAACGCACACTTTGGCGGAGCAAAAGAGTTCGCGGTGTATAGAGTTTCAAAAGAGGGTTTTGATTTGGACTCTGTCATAAAAACAGATACGGAAAATTTAGAGGGCGATGACAAATCAGATTTTAAAGTAAAAGCACTCAAAGGCGTAGGTATTATGTATTGCGAATCTATAGGCGGAACAGCTGCTGCAAAAGTGATTCGTGGGGGCATCAACCCTATGAAAGTGCAAGAGGAGAGCAAAATCGAAGATGTTTTACAAGAACTTGTAACCATGATAAACGGCAATCCTCCGCCTTGGATAAAAAAAATAATGAACATAGAAACAACAGATGATGTGCGTTTAGCGCGTTGGGCATAAGGAAAAAACAGTGAGCGAGAATCTTAAAATGAATGCATTTACCGGAGAGCTGATTCGTCAGCTCCGAGCTGCGGATCAGTTCGGCAACTGGTCTAAAATGAGTGATGAAGAGATACTTATAAAAAAGTTTGTCAAAACCAAAGAAGATTTAAAAAAAATCCCTATTATTGCAGACATTGATGAAATGCTCATTAGTGAGATTAAGATGATGTTTAAAGCTATAGCTTTGCAGTTTGAACGCCAAACAGGTGTGATGTGCAATGTAGTCATGGAGATGAGTCATGAGGGTTTTGGGCGTTGTATTATTTTTGCAGGTCGTATTATTTTGGTGGACAAATATTTCAAAGATGCGCACCGTTTTGGGTTTCGTACCTTAGAGAAACTCTATGAAGAGGGTCAAAACTATCTTGATAAATCGCATGAAGTGTATGAACAGTACAAACCATGTACAAATGAAAATAACTAAAAGGAGAAGAAGATGGCAAATGTAGGAATTTTTGTAGGCAGCAGCGGAGGTGTTACGCTTTCAGCGGCAGAGAAATTACAAGAGTTATTTGAGGGTTCAGAATTAATTAATATGGAAGAAGATTATGACGGTTTAGAGCAGTTTGATGATTTTGATATTTTGCTTATCGGAAGCTCCACTTGGGGGCAGGGCGACCCGCAGAGAGACTGGGTCGATGTCTTATACGAAATGCAGAATGATGAACCGGATTTGAGCGGTAAGAAAGTCGCATTTTTTGGTGCAGGTGACCAGAAAACGCATGGTGAACATTTTGTGAGCGCTTTGGCAAAGATGGAAGAAACTTTTCATAAATGCGGTGCAAAAACAGGTTTTGGACATTGGCCGACAGATGGTTACGATTATAAATTTTCTTTAGCAGAAAAAGCCGGTAGGTTTTGCGGTCTTCCGATAGATGATATAAATCAGGAAGATTTGACGCAAGAGAGACTTAGCTCTTGGGCAGAGCAGGTTAAAAATGAGATGGGGATTGAAGATGACTAGATTACAAGAGTTTGAAACACTCACGGATACGGAAGATTTTTTTGATTTTTTTGATGTGGAATATGATGAGAAATTGGTCTATGTCAAACGCTTCCATATTATGAAAAAATATGGTGAAATGCTTCTTAAAGCGAAAGAACAGAATTTTGCAAGTGACGAGATAAAACTCAATTTTTATAAATTTGCCCTCATTAGCGTCTATAAAAATTTTGAAAACGGTTACGCTCCGTCTGCCGCTGATATATGGTCGATGTTTGATAATCCGTCTGCATGCGGAAGCTGTTCTACGGCTACGAGTTGCAATTCCGTTGAGGAGGTTTCAAGTGGAGTTCACGCATGCACAAGTCAATCAAGTCTCAGCTTCCACTAAAGACGAAATTCTTCCTGTCTTTCGTTTAGGACAGAGAGTTCGTATAACAAAACCTATAAAAAATGACGGCTCAAATCCGTTTCATGAACCCAATGCGGTTTTAGTTCCTGAGGGCGCTGAAGGGTATGTAAAATTTATAGGCGATTGGCTTCAAGTGATTCGCATCTATGAGGTTCATTTTATAGAAGAGGGCGACACTTACGGGTGTCGTGAAGCGGAGCTTGAAGCTATGGATGACCTTGACGGATATGATGAAGTCGAAGAAGAACTTAGATGGATTCGTGAACATAAAGCACAAAAAGAATCTCAAAAGGCTCAGCGAATACAATCTCAAGAAGAAGGAGAATAACCGGATTTTTGTGATTATGAGTTTTGATTCAAATGTGTAGGGGTTATCTTTTGCAGTTTTGCTAAAGAGAGGAACAAGCGTCAAATAGCACGCTTAAGTAATGTTTAGTCAGCCGTATGACTAAACTAGATTTCTTGTAGTTTTACAAGAAATTCTCTGCCTCGTAGAGGTAAGCTTTAGTGCCACAGCGGCTAGCGTAGTGAAATGGACTTTGTTCATTTCGCGTATAAATTGAGTTCAAAATGAACTCTAATAAAAAAAAGGAAAAAACAATGACAACACGCGTAGAGATTATAAATGACTTTTTGGCAATCAATGTAACACCAGGTAAAACGATTCAAGATATAGTAGAAGCTTCCGGAAGTGCACTTCCATTTGGCTGCCGTGACGGTGAATGCGGTACTTGTATAGTAAGTATCGAATCGGGAATGGAGTTTTTAAGCGATGTGACTGACAAAGAAGTAAAGGTTATGAAAATGTTAAATGAAACAAGCCCGAAAGCGCGTCTTTCATGCCAAATGAAAAT